>CAWBMD010000009.1:0-205450 GCA_963789865.1 uncultured Chloroflexia bacterium | reverse complement strand
GCCAGCCAGCGCATGAGCTCGCGGACGGCGGCCTCGATCTCGCCCCGGAACAGCAGCCAGCTGTAGCGGGTCAGCGACTCGCGAATGCGGTTGGGGAGCTGGCCCACGATCCCGAAGTCCACGTAGCCGATGGCGTCATCGGGCAGCACGATGAGGTTTGCCGGGTGGAGGTCCGCGTGGAAGTAGCCGAACACGAAGACCTGGTTGAGCATGTTCCAGTCGAGGTGACGGCAGATCTGGTCGAGGTCGTGGCCCGACGTCGCGAGTTGGTCGAGGTAGGCGCGATCCCCGTCGCGCTTGGCGACCATCACGTCGATGAGCGGGATCCCCTCGATCAGCTCCGTGGTCAGCACGCGCGATGTCGTGTAATCGCGGTAGACGCGGGCGATCCGCTCGTGCCGGTCGCCCTTCGCATGATCGTGGAGGAGGACGGCCTGCCGGGCCTCGACGAGGTAGTCCAGCTCGTCACCCGTCCAGCGGGCGAACTCGTCGATCACCTCGCGGCTCGCGGTGGCGCCGAACACGCGGGTCCAGTCGAGCAGCCAGGTCAGCGCATACATGAGGTTGATGTCGGCCTGGAGCCTTTCGCGGATGCCCGGTCGCTGGACCTTGACCGCGACTCGGTCGCCGTTGCGCAGGACCGCGCGGTGCACCTGGCCGATCGACGCAGCCGCGAACGACGCCTGATCGAATGCGGCGAAGACGACCTCGGGCGCTGCCCCGAGATCCTCGCGGATGATGGCGCTGACCTCGTCGTAGCCGAACGGCGCGACCTGGTTGAGGAGCCCGAACAGCTCGTCGCAATAGGCGACCGGCAGGAGGTCGTATCTGAGGGCCAGCATCTGCCCGAGCTTCACCCAGGCTCCGCCGAGCTGCTCGAACGCGAGCCGCATCCTCACCGGACCGGGTCGTTGGTCGGCGTTCGGCAGGTGCAGCGCCGGAGCGATGAACAGGCGGAAGAAGACGGCCAGGACGTGACCGACCCGACGGGGGTGCCTGAACAGCGTCCTCATGTGGCAGTCGGCCGGTCAGCGGCTGGCCCGGTTGCCGCGTCCGTCGCCGTCCGCTCGGTCAGTCGACGTCCTCATCCAACGGGACGCGACGACGACGGGTCGGCAGCTCCGTCTCCTCCTCCCACTGCCGGCCTGCTCGAACGAGCTCGGCCAGCATGTGTTGCGACCACCTGCGGAAGAGGCTTGCCGCGCCCTCCGCGGCGAGCTGGCCTTCCCGACCGTAGTGCAGGCCCCGGCGGACGCTCGCCTCCAGGCGATGCTCGCTCTCGTCGAACGCATCTGAGAGCATTCGGTTCCGGACCCGTTTCGCGTACGCCGCGCGCTCCTCTTCGGTCGGCCCGTGCAGCCAGGCCTCCCGGCGCGCCCTCTCCCGGGCCGCCCACTCGTCGATCTCGGCCTGGGTCGGTCCCACGGACGGCGCATCGGTCGCCGGATCGGCCGACTCCGTCGGTCCCATCTCACTCATATCAGTCACCTGCGGACTCTTGATCGGGGACCGCCTGTCCCGCCGCGGGAGTCTACCGCGTCGGTGGTCATGGAGCCCGCCGGGCGTCGAACAGGCAACCGTCCCGCCGACCCTCGGCGGGACCCGACTGATGCCGGCCGGTGAGCGTGCGTCGGCCACCCACCGGGACGTGGCTGGCGACGGCCGTTGTCGTCGGCCGGGAGAAGGGCCCGCCGCGTTTGCAGGGCGGGCGCGAAGAAGAGACACTGCTCTCCGAGAGGATGCAGGGCGGAGGGACTCGTGCTTGGTGACGTTCGCTTCGGCGCCAACATTCCGGTCAGGAACGTAGCAATCGCCCGCAGGTTCTACGAAGACATCCTCGGCGTCACGCCGATCCGGATACAGGAGAGGGAGATCATCTACCGCGCCGGCGACACGCTCTTCGGGATCTACGAGACTGACGCCGCTGGCAAGGCCGGCCATACCCTGGGCACGTTCAGCGGCGTCGACGACATCGAGGCGGTCGTGGCAGAGCTTCGCAGGAGGGGCGTCGTGTTCGATGAGTACGACCTGCCAGGCATCACGACCGTCGCCGGGATCGCGGACTTCGGGCCGGAGAAGGTCGCGTGGTTCAGGGACCCGGACGGCAACCTCCTGTCGATCGACGACGCGCGACTGGTGCCGACCTCGTCACAGGGGTAGAGCCTGCAGGGCGCCTCGGTCACGAGCCGACGAGCCGTCGCTGATCTGCTGGACGGGGCGGCACCGTTCGCCGACCGTTGAGGCGAGCCGACCAGGCCGGAACAGTCAGCTCCGCGGCGGCGCACCCGCGCCGGGAGGTGGTCCACTGGCACCTGGCCCGCCGAGTGGGGACATGTGCTCGTGGATGATCTTCCAGTCACCGTCGACTCGGATGAAGACCATCGTGCACTGCTGGTCGAGCGCCACGTCGTTGCCCGCGATCTGGCCGGTGAAGTGCCCGTTGAAGGTCGCGAGGGCAATATCCCCGAAGACGTTGACGGCCAGGTCGTTCATGTCCACGGACGGTTGTTCGAGGCGGCTGAAGGTCGCCCGCTCGCCCGCGGCGCACGACGCTGCGTCACCGCGTGGTTTGCCATCCTTGAACTCGGTGAACGTGGGCCCGTACAGGTGGAAGGACTCGAGGCGCTCGAAATCCCTGGCCGCGGCGGTCGGCCAGATCTCCGCGAGGCGCTCACGAACCTCGGATTGCGCGTCCGAATCAGTTCGGTTGACGGCTGTGGTCTCCATGGCGCGAGAATGGGCGCGGTGAGCCAGCCATGTCCATGACCGAGCGTCCGGGATTCCTGCCCGACCGTCCAGCCGGCGCCGCGCCGGACCCGCTGTCGGAGATCCTCCGCGCCATCCACTTCACCCGTGCCATCTACTACACCGTCGATGCCGCGGGTCCGTGGCCGGTCATCCAGGTTCCGCCGGGGGCCGAGCTGGCCTCGAGCCTGGGCGCCCACACCCGGACCGTGCTGTCGTATCACGTGATCGTCGAGGGCGGGTGCTGGTCGGGCCTGGAGATGGGCGACGGCGGGGGAGCAATGGCGCCGGTCGCTCTCGGGCCCGGAGACGTGGTGGTCTATCCGCGCGGCGATGCCTACTTCCTGGCGCCCGACCCGGCCACTCCGCCGCATGGGGGCGCGGATGCGGCGGCGTTGCGCGGGCTCCTGGCGGGCGTCTCGGACGGCTCGATCCCGGCCACCTTCAGCCGCGGCCCGGCGGACGCCGATCGGACGCGGTTCGTTTGCGGCTTCCTCGGCTGCGATGCGCCGCCGTTCAACCCGTTGCTCCAGGCCCTGCCCCGGATGCTCGTCGTACGCCGCGCCAGTGGGCGCCTCGAGCGCCTGGTCGAGCTCGCCCTGGCCGAGGTCGACGGGGCGGGCGGTGCATCTGTGCGGGAGCGCCTGAGCGAGTCGATGTTCATCGAGACAGTGCGGTCGCACCTGGCGCTCGGCGCGCCGGGCTGGCTCGACGGGCTCGGCGACCCGGTCGTCGGCCGGGCGTTGAGCCTGATCCACGCGGCCCCGGCCGAGCCGTGGACCACGGCATCGCTCGCCCGCCAGGCCGGTGTCTCGCGGTCAACGCTCGCCGATCGGTTCACCCGGCTGGTCGGTCAGCCACCGATGCGTTACCTCGCCGCCCGGCGGATGCGCCTGGCCGCCGACCGGCTCGCCCGGCCCGGGGCGACCGTCGCCGAGGCCGCCCAGGAGGCGGGTTACGAGTCGGAGGCCGCGTTCAGCCGGGCGTTCAAGAAGGCGACGGGTATCACGCCGGGTACCTGGCGTGACGGGGGCAACTGACGCTCCACTTCGATGCCCGCCAGGTGTCACGCCGGACGAGGATGGCTCCTGCGACGGATCAGGATTGATGGAGAGCAGACACGGCAGACAAGTCCTCGGGGTCTTCGCCGACGAGGCGTTCGCTGTTCTCGCAGCTGATGAGCAGGCCGACGCAATCCCGGGCGCTGACCGAGCTCGGCGGCGACATCGAGGCCCACGGGTGACCGACGAAGCGCTCGAGGCGGTCGCTGCCGCGGCTCCGGTCGAGCCAGACTGCAACGGGTGCCTCGGCCTGGCTGCCTCGACCGCCGCCGCCGATCGCAAGCCCGGTGGAACGGTTCCTCGGCCCGTATCGCACCTCGCGATCCCGGGACGAATTGCCCGCACGCGGGGTGGATCGATGTCAGGATGTTGGCTGCTGAGGGCCGTGGGGTAGGATCCGGACCTGGCCGATCTGCCGGATTTGCAATGCCGGCCGGGCTTTCACGTGACGCGACGAGGCGCCGGTTGGTGCCGGCAATGGGAGTGATGCGATGGGCAAGCCGTTCCAGGGCAAGATCAGCGTCGACATCCGCGACTCGGTCTCCGACTGGACGCCCTTCCAGCCACCGAAGGCGCCCGACGGTGCGCCGAGCATCGTGTACATCGTCCTGGACGACGTCGGCTTCTCCGCGATGAGCTCGTACGGCGGGCCGATCGAGACCCCGAACATCGACCGCATCGCCGCGGAGGGCGTGCGCTACACGCAGTGGCACACGACGGCGCTGTGCTCGCCGACACGTTCCTGCCTCCTGACCGGCCGCAACCACACCCGCAACAGCATGGCCTGCATCACCGAGGCCGCCGGCGGGTATCCCAACGCCAGCGGCACGATCCCGCCCGAGAACGGCATGCTGCCCGAGATCCTGGGCGAGCTCGGCTGGAACACGTACATGGTCGGCAAGTGGCACCTGTGCCCGACCGTGGAGATGAACCTCGCCTCCACGCGCCGCAACTGGCCGAGCGGCCGCGGCTTCGAGCGCTGGTACGGGTTCCTCGGCGCAGAGACCAACCAGTGGTTCCCGGACCTCGTCTACGACAACCACCCGGTGGACCCGCCGAAGACGCCCGAGGAGGGCTACCACTTCTCGGTCGACATCACGGACAAGGCGCTCGAGTTCATCAAGGACGCCAAGTCCGTCGCGCCCGACAAGCCCTTCTTCCTCTACTACGCACCCGGCGCGGCGCATGCGCCGCACCACGCACCGAAGGAGTGGAGCGACAAATACAAGGGCCGCTTCGACATGGGCTATGAGGCAATGCGCGAGGAGACGCTCGCCCGCCAGAAGGCGATGGGCCTCGTCCCCGCCGACACGGAGCTGCCGCCCCTCAACCCGATCGGCACCGCGCAGACGCGGCAGGGGCCGGACGGACAGCCGTTCCCGCCGCTCGAGTACACGAAGCCTTGGGACACGCTCTCGGACGACGAGAAGCAGCTGTTCTCCCGCATGGCCGAGGTCTACGCCGGCTTCCTCGCGCACGCCGACCACCAGATCGGCCGGCTCCTCGACTACCTCGAGGAGACCGGCCAGCGCCAGAACACCCTCGTCATCCTCGTGTCGGACAACGGCGCGTCGGGCGAGGGCGGTCCGGATGGGTCCGTCAACGAGAACAGGCTGTTCAACGGCGCTCCCGACGACCTTCAGTCGGCCCTCCGGATGCTCGACGAGCTGGGCGGGCCTTCGACCTACAACCACTACACGAACGGCTGGGCGATGGCCTTCAACACGCCGTTCAAGATGTGGAAGCGCTACGAGTTCAACGGCGGCACGTCCGACCCGTGCATCATCAGCTGGCCGGGCAACGAGGCGGCCGCGGGCCAGGTCCGGGAGCAGTACCACCACGCGGTGGACCTCGTGCCCACGATTCTCGACCTCCTGGGCGTCGAGGCCCCCGAGAAGATCAAGGGCCACGTGCAGAGCCACTTCGACGGCGTGAGCATGCGGTCCAGCCTCGCGGACCCCTCCGCGCCGTCCCCCCGACACACCCAGTTCTACTCGATGCTCGGCTCGCGGGCGATCTGGCACGACGGCTGGAAGGCGATCACGACACACCCGACCCTGAGCGGCTGGGGCCACTTCGGTGACGATGTCTGGGAGCTGTACCACACGGACGTGGACCGCTCCGAGCTCCATGACCTCGCGCAGGAGCATCCCGGGATGCTGCGCGACCTGGTGAACCTGTGGTACGCCGAGGCCGGCCGCAACGACGGCTTCCCGCTCGACGATCGATCGCCGCTCGAGATCATCCTGACCCCGCGCCCGCAGCTGGCCAGCCCGCGCAATCGGTACGTGTACTACCCGGACACCGCCGAGATCCCCGAGGCCCAGTCGGTCAACATCCGCAACCGCTCATTCACGATCGGGGCGCTCGTTGACATCCCGGCGCCGGGTGCCCAGGGCGTGCTGTTCGCCCAGGGCGCGCGCTTCGGAGGGCACTCGCTGTACATCAAGGAGAACCGGCTCCACTACGTCAACAGCTTCGTCGGGATGTTCGAGCAGAAGATCGTCGCGACCGAGGACCTGCCGACTGGCCAGAACCTCATCCTCGCAGCGTCCTTCGCGAAGGACGGTGAGGATCCGCCCCACGTCTCGACCGGGATCCTGTCGCTCTACCACGGCGACACGAAGGTGGGCGAAGGACGCATCAAGACCCAGCCGGGCATGTTCAGCCTCGCGGGCGAGGGCCTGTGCGTCGGGCGCGACAGCAGCGACCCGGTCACCGCCGACTACCCCGGGGTGGCGCCGTTTCGCTTCACGGGCGGGGTGATCCATCGGGTCGCGGTCGACGTGAGCGGCGAACCGTACGTCGACCTGGAACGCGAAGCCGTCGCGATGCTGTCGCGGGAGTAGCGACGCGCGGTCGAGGGCATGGCGTCCGCGAGCAGGGCCGCAGCATGAGTACCGGGGCGACGCCCTTGATCGGGCGCCCGAAGCATCTCCGGTTCGTCGTGCTGACCACGTCCCTGCGCGCGGTGCTTGCGTTCGCGATCGGGATCGCCCTGCTGCTTGTACCGGATCGCGGCGAGGAGGCCGTCGCTGGCTTCATGGGGGCGTACTTTCTCGTCAGCGGTCTGTTCAGCCTCGCGTGGGCACGACGCGGGCCCGTGCTGCGGCGCCTCGCCTTCGGCTCGGGATGCGTCGGTGTCGTCACGGGGACGGGCGTCATGATCTACGGGATCGCCGGTGGCCAGTTCCCACCCCGGGACCAGGTCCTGATGGGGCTCGGGCTGGTGATCGGCCTGACCGGTGTGCTGCACCTCGTTGGCGGGTTCATGGTCGGCGAGCGCGTCGACCGGTGGCCCGCCGGGCACCTGCTCCTCGGGATGCTGGAGGTCGTTCTCGGCGTGATCCTGCTGTTTGCCCCGGGGCGGCAGGAGGTCATCGAAGTGGCCGCAACGGTCTGGGCGTTCACCGCCGGTTCCGTGCTCGCATTCGACGCGATCCGGGCGTATCGACGATGGTCCGGACGGACTGAGGTCCGCTAGCCGATTTCGTCGCACAAGCTCCTCTGTTTCCGGCTCACCTTGCAGGCGGGCCTGATCCGCATCTGGAGCGTCGCGCTTGGCGGGACCCTCGATCGCCGGGCCGTCGTGAGCCATCGCCGCCAGCGGGCCGCATCCGGCGCGCAAGCGTCGACGTCCGTGTCGTCCATCGTACGGATGCCGTTCCTGTATGCAACCCAGCAGACACCTAGACACGTATGCCCAAACAGACGGATACTCCGCTGTATGACACAGATCAGCGACTCCTCGGTCCCTCGCCTCCGCGTCGGTCAGGCCGCCGAGATGCTCGGCGTCACGGTCGAGACCCTCCGACGCTGGGAGACCGAGGGCCGCCTCAGGATGGAGCGGTCAGAGGGCGGCCAGCGCCTGGTCGACATCGAGCAGGTCTCGCGCCTGCTCGACGAGAGGCGCAGGTCCGCGGCAGACCGGCCGATTGTCGCCCAGTCGGCGCGCAACCGGTTCCCGGGCATCGTCACGAGGGTCGAGCGCGATGGCGTCGCCGCCGTGGTCGAGGTCATCGCTGGGCCGCACCGGCTGGTGAGCCTGATGACCGCGGAGGCCGTGGAGGAGCTGGACCTCAAGGTTGGCGATGAGGCGGTCTGCGTCGTCAAGGCCACCAACGTCATCGTCGAGATCCCATCGGCCAGGGAGTCGCGAGCATGACGTCCCGCCTCGTCGTGTTCATCAGCGCGATGGTTCTGGTGCTCGCGGCCTGTTCGAGCAGTGGCGCATCGCCGTCACCGAGCGGCGCACCGTCGGTCGCTCCGGCGACCGCGGCGCCGACCGCCGCGCCGGGGACGACGCCCGCGTCCGTCGCTCCTGCCTCGCCGTCGGCGGCCGCGGTCGACCTGACGGTCTACGGCGCAGCGTCGCTCAAGGGCGCGCTCGCCGCGGCCAAGACCGCCTACGAGGCCGCCAACCCGGGCGTCACGCTGACGATCTCGACGGACGCGTCATCTGCGCTCGAGACGCAGATCGAGCAGGGTGCCCCGGCCGACGTGTTCCTGTCGGCCGATACCAAGAACCCGCAGACGCTCGTCGACAAGGGTCTTGCCGCCGCGCCGCCGGTCACCTTCGCCACCAACAAGCTCACCGTGATCGTGCCGACCGGCAACCCGGCCGGCATCAGGACCCCGGCCGACCTGGCCAAGTCAGGCGTCAAGATCATCGCGGCCGGAGACGCCGTGCCCATCACGAAGTACGCCAACCAGCTCGTGGCGAACCTCGCCAAGGAGCCTGGCTACCCGGCCAATTTCGACGCCGCCTACCACGCCAACATCGTGTCCAAGGAGGACAACGTCAAGGCCGTGGTTGCCAAGCTCGAGCTGGGCGAAGGCGATGCGGCGATCGTCTACGTGACCGATGCGAAGGCTTCGACGAAGGTCGCGACCGTCGACGTCCCCGAATCCGCGAACGTGATCGCGACCTATGACGGTGTCACGATCAAGGCATCGCCGAACCCGGCCGCAGCCCAGGCATTCCTGACGTGGTTCGCCGGTCCCGGCGGCCAGGCGATCCTGAGCGGCTTCGGGTTCCTGCCTCCGTCATGATCGAGGACGCCTCCAGGGCGCTCCGGGGACCGCGCGCCTGCGACCCATCATCCCGCACCGGTCGCAGCGCGCCGCGGGCGATGGGGTGAGTGGTCGCTCCTTGCGCTCGCCGGCCTGTTCGCGCTGTTTCTCGGCCTTCCGGTCGCGACCCTCGTGGCGCGGGCGATCCTCGATGGGTCGCTCCGGGTCGCGCTCGCCTCGCCCGAGGTCCTCGATGCCCTCTGGCTCAGCCTCGTCACGACCGCCATCAGCCTCGTCCTCACGGTGACGCTCGGCCTGCCGCTGGCCGTGGTGCTCGCGCGTCGACAGTTCCGAGGCAAAGGCATCGTGGAGGCGGTGGTTGACCTGCCGATCGTCCTCCCGCCGTCGGTCGCCGGGCTCGCGCTGCTGCTCGTGTTCGGGCGGCGCGGCCTGCTCGCGGCGCCGTTCGAGCTCCTCGGCATCTCGGTGCCGTTCACGACGGTCGCGGTGGTCCTCGCGATGACCTTCGTCTCGGCCCCGTTCTTCGTCCGCTCTGCGCGGATCGGCATCGCCGGCGTGGATCGCGACCTCGAGGATGCCGCGCGGGTCGACGGCGCCTCGGAGCGTCACCTGTTCCGGTCCATCACGGTCCCGCTCGCAGGGGCGGCACTGGCCGGCGGCCTGGTCATGGCGTGGGCCCGATCGCTCGGCGAGTTCGGCGCGACGATCATGTTTGCCGGCAACGTCCAGGGCCGGACCCAGACGCTCCCGCTCGTGGTCTACAGCGAGTTCCAGGGTGGTGGCCTGGACGCTTCGATCGCCGCCGCCGCAATCCTTGTGCTGGCGGCATTCGGGGTCCTGGTCGCCGTCCGCGTCTTCCACTGGGGACGGATCCTCGACATCCGAGGCGTCGCGTGACGACCTGCGTGTCTGGCTGCGGAGGCATACCGTCGTCACTGAGAGCTCGGCTGCCTGCCGACGCTCCCGAGACGTCACGCCGACCACGAGACCGCCCGGTGGCTCGATCTCGGCGATTGCCCCGTTGCAGGCAAGAGCAGAACCATGCGAATCAGCGCCCGGAACCAGCTCCCGGTACGGTCAAGGAGGTGACCGAGGGGGCCGTCATGGCCGCGGTTGTCGTCGAGGTCGACGGTGGCCACGAGATCGTCTCGGCGATCACCGCCGAATTGGCGCGGCGCCTCGGCCTCGAGCCGGGCAGGCGCGTCGTGGCGGTCATCAAGTCGACCGAGGTCATGCTCGCGGTCGAGGATTGACGGCGGGGACCCGGTCTCGTTTCGGCCGATCGGGGTGATCGGGTCCCCGTTCACCGACATCGACGGCATGCCGATCCAGGCGGTCGCGGCTGCAGGCGTCGCAGGTCGGATCGAGCCGGACCCGGAACTGAGGTCAATGCGGGCGTTGACCGGGCCACGAGCGATCAGTCAGGCCCAGCCACGGCGGCCGCCAGACGGGCGACACGTCCTCTTCGCGCACGTCAGAGGAGGAGCGCGAAGGCCCGTGGGATGCGATGGATGTTCGGGAGCAGGCGGTCTTCGCGGAGGTTGCTCCGCTCGCGCCGGCGGCCCTTGACCAGCTCAGCCGCCCGCGAGATTGTGACGGAAGGCTCTGGTGTGCCTGAGTCTTGCGCTGGCCCCGCCTGACGTGCACAATCCGCGTGAGCCTCCACCCTCGTGCCCGTTGGCGAGGGCGAGCAGGCGCCGATGCGCACCAAGGAGTCGTCGTATGGCAGACAAGACCGTCGTCCTGGCGTTCTTCAATGACGAGGTGGCCGCGGACGATGCGGTCGAGTCGCTGAAGGCCTGGGAAAAGGCGGACAACGACATCAAGCTCAACGCCATCGGCGTCATGGTCCTCGACGACAACGGCAAGATCAAGACGCACAAGCTCGGCAAGCGGAGCGTTGGCAAGGGTGCCGGCATCGGCATCCTGCTCGCGGTGATCGCCCCGCCGACCCTCCTCGCCGGCGCCATCGGCGGCGGCCTCCTGGGCGCCTTCCATCACAAGGGTCTCGGCCTCAACACCGACGACCGTGACCGGATCGCGGCGAATCTCGCCGGTGGCAAGGCCGCGGTCGGGGTGCTCGCGAGCGCTGACCGGGCATGGCTCGTCAAGGACAAGCTGACCGAGCTCGGTGGGACCACGGAGGTCCACGAGGTGACCGAGGAGGTCCAGGCCGAGGTCGAGGAGGCTGTCCCCGCCGTCGAGGCCGCCGAGGTGGCCGCAGGCGACGACCTGACCGTCATCGACGGGATCGGCCCCGTGATCTCCGACGCGCTGCGCAGTGCCGGCGTGACCACGTTTGCCCAGGTCGCTGCCATGACACCCGAGGCCATCGAAGAGATGCTGGCCAAGGCGAACCTGCCGGAGGTTGCCGGCCAGAACGCCGCCACCTGGCCCCGCCAGGCCAAGCTCGCCGCCGCGGGCGACTGGGCAGGACTGAGGCGCTACATCGCTTCGACGAAGGCGTAGACAGTCGACGAAGCCCCTGCCGACGGCACCGCCAGCAGGGACGCCAACCGGGACGCCCTCGGCCATGCTGGTCGGGGGCGTCTTGCGCTGTCGGCCGTCGACGGAGCACGGCTGACCACATCGTGGGTCGACGTCAGCGACGCCATCGGGACATCTGGTTTGGTTGTCGTGCCCTGGTGGGCGGGGCAGCCGTGACACCACCGGTATCGGGTGCCGGCAGGTGACGAGCGCCGAGGGTTTGACATGGACCTGAACGGGGAGACCCTTCGCTGGATCCTTGGTCACGGAGCGAGCCTGCTGATCGGCACGCTGGTGCTGCTGGTGGTCTACCGGGTGGGAGTCTCCGCAATCCACCGCCTCGTGCCCACCGTCATCCATGCCCAGGCGGCCCATCTTCCGTCCGGGTCGAGCTCCGACGAGGAGGTGGGCAAGCGGATCAGGACGATCGAGGATCTCCTGCTCAGGCTCCTTCGCATGGGCGTGCTGGCGGGGTTCATCGTCATGATCCTGGCCGTGTTCGAGCTGTGGAGCATCCTCGCCGCCATCGTCCTCGTCCTCGTGGCCATCGTGTTCGCCACCCGGGATGTCGTCCTGGACTACGTGATGGGGTTCCTGATCCTGATCGAGGGCCCGTTCTTCAAGGGCGACTACGTGGTCGTCGGTGGGCACCCGGGCTTCGAAGGGATCGTCGAGGAGATCGGCCTGCGCCGGACGCAGCTGCGCGACGGCATGGGCTCGTCGCACGCCGTCTCGAACGGGTTCATCCGGCTGTCCTCCAACCAGACACGCCTGTTCTCGATGGCGGTGGTGGACCTCCACGTCCTGCATGCGGGCGACCTTGACGCCGCCCTGGCAACCTCGGCGCGGGTCGCGGGCGAGATGCGTGCGGACGCCGCCTGGGCGGACAGCTTCCTCGTGGATGCTCCGACCGACGTCTGGGTCACCGGCATCGGCATGGACGGTGCCTCGATCAGGCTCCAGCAGCGGGTCCCGACGGGTGCCCAGGGGCCCGTCGCGAGCGAGCTTCGTCGTCGGCTCGCCGCGGCGCTTGTGGCGGTGTCGATCGGGACGGGAAAGTGGGACACGCCCCTGCCCATCGTGAGCACACCACCCACATAGACGCCGATGGACGGTACCGCCGGCGATGCACGGTCAGCACGGCGTGGTCTCGACTCAGGCACACGGCTCCCCGCGAGGCCACGACGGGCATCTCACGGGAAATCCTCCCGACTGACCAGCAGGTTGCGCGCTGCGCCGGTCGAGCGAGATCGCGGAGGTCGGTGCGATCGACGACGAGGTCGTCGTCAACACCCACCGACGCCGTCCTCGACCTGTGGCCGTGTGGTTCGATCCACTCCCTCGCTCATCAACACCAACGCGCGCACGCTCAACGGCCGTCAGGCGTGCGGGACGCTCCGCCCGGGGATCAGGAACGCGGCGGGTTGTTCTGCTGCTGCGCGACCTGCTTCTGGACCTCCTTGTCGATCTCGTTCTGGCGGCGCTGCCGAGCGCGCCTGACGACGATCAGGCCCATGATCCACGGCCAGATGAGCGCCACCACGAGGCCGACGAGGATCGCCAGTGCCCAGTTGGGCGTGGCCGGTGTCGCCAACCCTCCAGAGAGCCAGTAGACGATGAAGAACGCCGCCACTCCAAGGATGATCCCGGTGATCCGCCGAATCATTGCGAGCCTCCATTCCCTCGGGCAGCCTCGCGCCTGCGGCGCAGCGCCGTTGACCAGAGCCTAGGCGCCGCGAGGGCGGCCCGTCAATCGGATCGAACGTTATCGACATCTTCCCGTCGCCTTCGGCACGTTCGTGGAGGAGGTGGGAGTCAGCGCCCAGGGTTGGTGGGCATCCAGCGGAGGATGACCCAGCCGACGAGCGGGAACGAGAGCGCGAGGATGGCGACGCCGATCACCGTCTGCGCGACGCCCGGCTGGTCCACGGGGATCCAGCCCGGCTCGACCTCGACAGCGAGGATGCCAGCGAGATCGCCACGAAGGCGAGCGAGACGGTGGTCAGGACGAGCAGCGCCCGGATGACGCGGCGGGTCGTAGCCGGCGACGTCATGGTGTTGCCGCCGCCGGGGCGGATTTGCCGGCGCGGCCGTCGCGTCTCTGGCGCGTTGTGGCGATGGGGACGCGGTCGCAGCCGCCGAGGCTCGCCTTCACGCCGACCAGAGCCTGCGCGAGGCCCGCAGGGTGCTGCGCCAGGGCGGAACCATCCGCCTGCTCGAGCACGCCCGTGCCCGGAACCGGGCGATTGGTGCGCTCCAGGAGCGGTCGGCGCCCACGTGGGCCCGAATCAGCGGGGGCTCCCGGCTGGATCATGCTGTCCTGCGGGCTGTTCGAGACGCCGGTCTGGTCGTGACCGTGGAATGGCAGCGGGCGGGCGCCCTGCTGGTGGAGATCGCCGCCGCCTGACCTCCGTGCCTGAGTGCGTGCCCGGCGACAGTGCGGCTTCCCGAGGGCTCGGCCGGGGCTCTGAGCTTGAAGACCCGGACGTTCAGCGCGAGAAGGTCAAGTGCGTTGTCCCGCTTGAGGCGACTTCCGACGTCACGCGGTAGCCCTCCTCGAACCCGCGGAGGTCGTCCCAGAGGCGGATGCCGCGGCCGAGCAGGATCGGGACGATGGCGACGTGGAGCCGGTCGACGAGTCCGGCTCTGAGGAACTCGCGCACCACGGTCGCGCCGCCGCCGATCCGCACGTCCTTGCCGCCCGCGGCTTCAAGCGCGAGATCGAGCGCCTCGCGGGGCGTCGCGGCGAGGAAGCGGAAGGTCGTGCCGCCCGCCATCTCGAGCACGGGGCGCGGGCTGTGGGTGAGCACGAACACCGGGACGTGGAACGGAGGCTCGTCGCCCCACCAGCCCCGCCAGTCCGGATCGTCTCGGGCGGCGTGGAGCCCGAACATGCCGGCACCCATGATCTCCGCACCGACCTCGGCGAAGTACGCCTGCGCGTACTGATCGTCGACGCCGGTGGTTCCCTCGCCGGACGTCTCGTGCAGCACTCGGGCCCGGAACGTGCGGGTCGCGACGTAGGCCCCGACCAGGCGCGCCCAGTCGTGCCCGAACGGGTTATCGCGCGTCTGGTCGGTCGTTGTCGCGAAGCCGTCCAGGGAGATGTTCAGGTCAACACGTACGGCCATCGACATTCCTCCACGGTGACTGCTTGCGCACTCACGTCAGTATGCCAATCGTCGCTGCCAACCGAGCTTGTCAGGACTCGGGCCGGGATCCCGCTGCACGATCCCGACCACGCCGGCGTCGTCACCGGTGATCGGGCTCGGGAGACGGCGCGGACGCAGCGGGGTCGCAACAGGCCGGGAGCCCCGGGAGCCCGAGATCGGTCGACGCGGTCCTCTCCTCGGATCGGATTGCAGGTCATCCACACACACGGGAGCCGCGGCTACTGCGTTGTGACGAAGCCCACGATCGCATCGACGAGGCCGTCGGCAAGCGCGTGGTTGTCGTCGGTGTAGCCGGCGACGATCTCGCCCTGGCTGATCATCGACGGCGCCCGGGCCTCCGACTTGTAGACGTGGTTGGCGTTGGCGATCGTCACCCTCGACTTGTCCTTCGGGTCGCTCCCCAGGGCCGCGAAGATCCTGTCTGCATCGGGCCCGGGCACCTGGGCGTCGTTGGCGGCCGAGACCACAAGGGCGCGAGCGCGGTAGGCGTGCAGGGCCGCGAGAGGCTCGGCGAGGATCAGCTCGCGTGCGACCTTCTGCTGAAGCGGGTCGTGCGTCGCCTGCCACAGGCCCGCGGCCTCGGGGAGCGCGGACAGATCGGGCGCCGGTGCGTCTGGCGCCAGCATTGCCGCGCGGAAGTTCCCGAGCGCTGTGTCCACGACGGCCCCGTCGGCCCCCGCCTTGATGCGCATCGCCCGGATCTGCTCGATCGCCGTCTCCAGGAGCGAGCGCGAGGGCCCGGACAGGCTGATGAGGCCGCCGAATCGCGGGTCCGCCTGCTTCGCGATGGCTGCCGACGAGGCGTGGATCGATCCCTCGCTGTGGCCGAGAAGGAAGATCCTGCCGCACCGGTCGCGCTTCGCGAGCTCGTCGAACGCGGCGGTGGCCTCGTCGACGTAGTGGGCCAGCGACAGCACGTCGAGCATCTTCAGATCCGCCGGCGCAACGCTCCTCGGCATGTTGACGCCGGAGCCGACCTTGTCGAAGCGGATCGATCCGACCCCGCGCGATTGCAGTGCGAGCGCGAGCTGCGCGCCGCTGCCGTTCCTGCCGGGCAGGAGGGGCGACGTCCAGTCGCGGTCGGTCGGCCCGCTCCCCGCGAAGAACACGACGCATGGCGCGGCGCCGTCGCTCGCCGCCAAAGCGATCGTCGAGGGCAGCGTGTAGCCGGGCCTGGTGATGACGATGTCCTCGTTCACCGCGGCGTGGTTCATTGCCTGTCCCGCGAGCGAGCGCGGCCGACCAAGGACGCAAACAGCATGAGGATCACCTTACAGCACCTTGCGCCCGGCTCCCTGTCCCAAGCCACGCCCACATCACTGGCCAGCCCGGGACGGTGGAGGTGACCGCCGTCCGCCAGGGCCCTCGAGCGCCTGGCAGCGACCTGACGCAGAGATCCGGCCGGCCGCGGCCCTGCAGACCCCGAGCTGCAGCTGTGCCCGGACGACCTGGCCTCATCCGACGGGCTCCGCGGAGGCGAGCAGGACGGGGAGGCGCGCCAGGCCTCGCGAAGCCGGGCCGTGCGGTCCGGCCTTCTTCCGTGCCAGCCCCGTGGCGGATCCAGTGCCAGCCCGGGTGCCACGGGCGCCCGCGGTGGATACGGTCCCGGGAGGTCGTCGCATCGGGCGACGTCAGCCATCGCGAGGTGCCACATGGGGGGAGCAGCAGTCCATCCGCAGCATCCTCGGACCGTCCGCTGGCGGAGCCCGGCGCTCGCAGCCGGGATCGTTCTCGCGGCCGCCGGGTGCGCCGGTGGCTCTACGTGGCCAGCGCCGCGCCACCGGCCTCACCCTCGTCCGCCGGCGTGTCGGCAACGCCGATGGCCAGTGCGCCGCCTTCCGTCTCCAGCCCGGGCAGGCTCGCGGCCACCGTCGCGCTGGCCTCCCCCCGCGATGTGACCTCCGCGTTCGGATCGATCTGGGTCTCGAACGGCCCAGCGGCCACGGTGACGAGGCTCGATCCGTCGACTGCCGAGGTGCAGGCGGTCGTCCACGTTCCTGACCCGGCGTCGGTGCTGTCAAGCGGTGGCGGCGCGCTGTTCGTCACGAGCTTTCCGGGCAACAGCCTCACCCGGATCGATCCGACCACGAACCGGGCGACGAAGACGATCTCGCTCGCCTCGGCGGGCAGCGGCCCCGTCGGTGTCGTCGCCGCTGACGGCTACGTGTGGGTCGCCGATCACGACGGGAAGCCCGTCACGTCAATCGCCAAGGTGGATCCGCGGACGATGAAGGTCGTCGACGTCATCCCTGTGGGCCACGACTCCCAGGCAGGTCCGCAATGGATTGTGAGCGGGGCCGGCTCGATCTGGACGGATGTCGCGAACATCAACGCCGTGGTTCGCATCGACCCCAGGAGCGATGCCGTGCTCTCCGCGAAGCCGTCGTCGGTCAGAGCGTTCCGATCAGCACGGGCGCGGCGGGCCCGCCCCCCGCCGGGACCAGGCTCACGCCGAGCCGGGCCCCGGGCGTCAGCAACGGCCCCCATCCGTCGATCGCACCCGCCCAATAGCCGGTGGACCCACTGAACCACATCGGCCCCATCGGCGTGCGGACGCCGTCGCGCTCGACCCAGCAGCGGTAGGACTGGCCGCCCGCCGGACCCGGCAGGGCAGTCGTGATCACCGCGATCTCGGAGCCCGACCACGCCACCGTGCCGCCGTCCACGCCGTCGGGCGTCCGCAGCGTCACGGTCCAGTGGGCGGGGGTCCCGAGGACGCGATCCAGGCTGGCCATCGTTGCCGTGAGGCCCGCGTTCTCCGCCTGGGCGCGGTCGAGGTCGCGCGTTCGCGTCAAGGCGAGCGAGCCGGCGCCGACCGCGATCACGAGGGCTGCGGCCATCGCAACCCATGGCGTCCACTGCCGACGCGTTCGCCGGCGCTGGCCCGGCGCGTGCCGACCCGTCGAGGGCGGTTCGCCGGCGGGCCAGGCGAGGCCCGCCTTCTCGCGGCTGGGAGCGTCCCGTCCCGGGAGATCTGCGGAGGAGGTTCCATCGGCCGCGATCCTCGCCAGGGTCTTCGCCCGGAGCGACGCCGGGGCGCGCAGCACATCGGCCTCGTCCGTCATCGCGCCGTCGTGGCGCATGTCGCCGTCGTCGGCCGGCCCTGGATCCTGGAGCGCGGCGGCGACCTGCGCCCAGGTCAGACGCCAGTTCGCGAGGTCGGCCGAGCACGGCCCGCACTCCGCCAGGTGCCCGCGCAGCGCACCTGCCTCGGGCGACGGGTCGTCATCGAGCCGCGCGAGGCGACGGGGCTCCAGGGCGAGGTCCGAGAGCCGCTCCTGCGCCTCAGCGTGCTGCATCGAGGCCTCCCATCGCCCGTGGCCGCGCGGCCGTGGTGGCCGGGAGGCGACCGGCGGAGACGCCCGCGTTGCCGCCGAGGTCCGGCACGCCCTCGAGCGCGGCCCGCAGTGTCGCGAGCCCACGCCGTGTCCGCGTCTTGACCGTGCCGAGGGGCCACCCGAGGCGCTCCGCGATCTCGACCTGGGTCAGCCCTTCGTCGTATGCGAGCCGGATCGCCTGCCGCTCCGGGGCCGGCATGGCCGACATCGCCGTCGTGACCACCGCCCTGGTCCAGGCGCGTGCCGCCGCCTCCTCGGGTCCCAAGTCGCCTGTGCCGAGACCCCCGACGGGCCGGCCAGTCGCCATCGCCCGCTCCAGTGCAGCCTCCCGGCCGTCGTCCGGATCGCCGAGGACGACGAGTCTCGGCCTTCGGGCGGCGGCCCGCATCCGGTCGATCGCCTTGTTGCGGGCGATCCCGAGCAGCCAGCCGAGCAGGCTGCCGGCGGTCGGAGTGTATTGCCCGGCGTGCCGCCAGACGGCGAGGTAGGCGTCCTGGACGACTTCCTCTGCCGCCTCACGGTCGTGGAGGAACCGCATGACCGTCCCGTAGACGACGTCGGCGTGCCGGTCGTAGACCGCGCCGAAAGCCGCCTCGTCTCCGGCGGCGATCCGGGCGACCAGCTCCGCGTCGCCGGGCGCGGACGGGATCGCCGTCATCGCGCCCGCGACGCGCAGGAGCCGGGGGACGCCGGCCTCATGCGCGGATGCCCATGTCGCGGTTCGTGCGGTCAAGTCAGGTTCCTACGGCGTCACGGTGATCGTGCCGGTCATCGAGGAGTGGATCGAGCAGTGGTAGGCGTAGGTGCCCGCCTTGGCAAACGTCTGCTTGAAGGTGGTCCCGGGGGCGAGGTGGCCGCTGTCGAAGGATCCGTTGTCGGCGGTGACCGTGTGCGTCGCGCTGTCGGCGTTCGTCCAGGTCACCGTCCCGCCGACCTTGACAGTGAGGCCTGCCGGCGCGAACGCGAAGTTCGCAATCTGGGCGGACGCCGCGGCGGCACCGCCGGCTGCCGCCGACGGAGAGGTTGCGGGGCCACGGGTGTAGCCGCCCGAAGCGGATTGCGAGGGAGCCGCCGACGGCGCGGCAGCCGCGCCCTGGCCGACGCCGCCCGTGATCGGCCCGCCCTGCGCCGTCGACGCCGGCCCGGCGAGGAACCAGACGCCCTTGACGCCCTGGCCGTTGATGTCGCCGGCCTTCGCGTCCTTGGCGAAGTAGTAGAGCGGGATGCCGTTGTAGGTGACCTGCGCCTTGCCGTCGTCGGCGCGGGTGATCGTGGCGAGGGTGCCCGTCACGCCGTCGCCGGCCGTGACGTCCCCGCTCGCGGCGACCTCGAACGCAGGCCATGCCGCGGCGCAGCCGCCGGTGCAGGTCGTGGTGTTCATCGTGTCCGACGTGAGCAGGTAGAGCGACCTCCCGTCCGCGCCGGTCAGGTAGGCGCCGAGCTTCGGGTCCTGGGCGACCTTCACCTGGACGGCCGCGGCCGGCGCGGCGACGCTTGCGACGGGGCGGCGGTGGGTGCCGCGGTGGGTGCCGCGGTGGCGGCGGCGCCACTACAGGCAGCGAGGAGGAAGGCCGTGGCGGCCATGAGCGATGCCACCCTCAGCCCGGTGCTCGTTCGGTCGGTTCGCATCATGGTCTCGGGTCTCCTCTGCTGCAGGTGGTGGAGCGTGCTCGACGCAGTTGCCATACGCCGGTGCCGCCGCCTTGGTTCTCAGGGACCGGTGCCGTCGCCGTCAGGTCGGGTGGCGACGTGCGACTCCAGCGGGGTGGCCCGACCGGCGGCCCGTCAGGAGGTGTTCGTTCGCCCGCTCGTCGTGCACCCGCTCGTCGTGCCCCGACAACGCGGACCCGCGGACGACGCCCGATATCCCCCAACGCGCGCGACTACGATGGTCGGCAGAGCGCTCTCGGGTCCTCCGGGCCCGCCAGTCTGCAAGGAGTCCCGGTCCTGGCCGCCACGTGGCAGATACGACCCGCCGTGCCCGGCGATGCCGAGGCTCATTCTGTCTGTGTCCGACGAGGCCACCGCGTGGCTCGTCGAGCACGGTCTGTCCGGGCAGTGGGGGGCCGAGCCGCCGTCGTCCGAGCCGGCCTTCGTCGCGCGCGTGTCGTCCTGGATCAGCGCCGGGGAGGTGGTGGTCGCCATCGACCCGAACGGTGACGCGCACGGCTATGCGGTCACCGGCAGCCTCCCGCCTCCATACATGGACCCGATCGTCGCAAGGCGCGCAGTCGAGGACGCCTACTACGTGTACACGGTCGCAAGCCGCATGAGGCCCGCATCGCGGGGGGCCGGGCGGAGCCTCCTCGCGTGGGCGCTCGGCGAGGCGCGCAGGCTCGGCGTGACCTACCTGCGGCTCGACTGCTGGGCGGAGAATGCTCGGCTTCGCGCCTACTACCAGGACCTTGGGTTCGAGGAGTGCGACGCCTACGTCGACGAGGGGTGGCCCGGGGCGATCCTCCAAGTGCGCGTCTGAGTCGCTGCGAGCGGCGCCGCCCCGCCCCACCGCGCTCCGACCTTGCCGGAGCGCGGTGTTCGTCCGTTGATCCGCGGGCGCCTGCCCCTTTGTGTGCTCTTCCCCGACGCCCCGAGAACCGCTACATCTCGAACGGACTGGTGAGCTGGAAGTAGTTGCCGTCCGGGTCCGCCAGGGTAGCGATCAGCGAGCCCGGGACCTCGTCAAAGCTGTAGGGCTCGGTGATCACGATCGCGCCGGCCGCCTTGAACCGATCGAAGTCGCCTCGGACATCGGTCGATTCGATGTTCCAGATGAGCCGACCCGGGCTCGGGTTCTTGCCCTTGACCTCGGAGTGTGGCCCCACTGTCACGAAGCCGGTGCCGATCAGCCAGCCGGTGTACCCGCCCTGGTTCATCGTCGGCTCGCCGAGGAGCTTCGTGTAGTACTCGGCCAGCCGGCCCGAGTCCTCGGATCCGATGAGTATGTTGTTGAAGTTCATGCTCCGATCTCCAGTCGACTCCAAGTGGACTGACAGCATGCGCCCATCGCGATCGCGTCGTCCTCACGAGCGACCGCGGCGGTCGTCAACCGCGCCCATCCGTCAGCGAAGTCCCTCGGACTGGACGACGACTCGTGTCCGCACCGGGAGACACGGAGGGTCGACGGGGCAGGGCGGCCGGGGGCCGAAGCCTCCCGGCCGCCCGGCCGCCAGCGGTTTCAGGAGACGGCGATCCCGCTCGTCCCTGCGGGAATGGCCGCCGCACCCATGACGGCGACCAGCGTTCCGCCCGCGCCGATCGCGTAGCCGTCGAGCGTGTGCGCGCCTGCGTCGACGACGTAGAGGAACCGTCCGTCCGAGCTGACCCCGAGGTCGAGCGGGGTGCTGCCCGCGCCCGTGTCGGCTGCGATCGAATGCGTCAGGCTGATCGTGCCGTCGTTGCCGACCGCGAAGGACGAGATCGTCCCGCCGTGGGCATTCGAGTCGAAGGCCCAGCGGCCGTTCGGGGACACGGCGACCCAGCAGGCCGCGAGGCCGCCGGTGGGCACGCTCGCCGAGATGACGGTGGCGCCGCCTGCGCCGAGCCTGTAGGACGACAGAGTGCTGTTGGCCGCCTCGGACACGATCGGGTGGTCATGCCGGTCGAACGCGAACCCGTATGGGACTGGGCCTGACGAGGCCGTGGTGATGGGCGCGCCCGCGCGACCCTCATGATTGACACGGTAGGTGTCGATCAGGTTCGTCGCGCGCTCGGTGACCACGAGGAAACGGCCGTCGGTGCTGAAGGCGACCTCGGCCGGGTTGGTGCCCGAGCCGCTCAGCGGCCGCCAGGACCCGCGGATCCGATGCAGGTGGCCGCCCTCCAGGCGGAAGCCCGCGATGTTGCCCGCGCCGCCGGCGTCGAGCACGTACGCCGTGCCGTCGTGCGCGCTGATGCTGATCGGGTCTGTTCCGCCCGCGTCCGAACGGTCGGTGAGCACGAGGTGTCCGTCGTCGCGGACCCGGAAGAGACTGACGTCGTTGCTACCGGCATTGACGGCCAGCAGCCAGCGCCCACCGCCTGCGAGGGTCAGGGCGCCCTGCGACCCAAGGCCGCCGCCCGAGCCGAGGCCTGCCGTCGCGAATGATCCGATCGCGGACAGGCTGCCGTCGCCATTCCGCGCGTAGCCAAGGACCGCATTGCCACCGGCCGCGTTCGTCTCCGTGTAGACAAAGCCGGCGGCGGGGTTGTGCGCCGTCGCGACGCCGGGGATTGACAACGCCAGCACCGCCCCAACGGTGGTCATGCCGCCGAGTAGTTGTCGAAACCGCATCGGGCTTCCTCCGTGTTGATCGGCGCCGTGCCGAGTCGTGGTCGAAGGCTGCCGGTCCACCGTGATGTCGCGATGACGGCTCGATGACATGCGTGTGACACGACCGGGAGAGAGCCGGCGCGCTGCCCCGCGAGGTGGTCGGCCCGACTCGCTCGACGTCGCCGGCCCCCTGGCATGGGCGGGCCCGGCGACGACCGGTCACATCTGCCACGACGATCAGGAGACGATGGCGACCGCCTGTCCGGCGACCATCGCCAACGCAACGACGCCCGACGGAGCGTGGCCGGTCAATTCGCCGTCCTGTCCTCTTGTTCCTCGAGCACGGGCGCCGCTGCCGCGATCAGTACTCGCCCTTGATCACGAAGAACGAGCCGCGGATGGTTCCGGCCAGCTTCGACTTCTGGCGTGCGAACTTGAACCGCGAGGCGAGCTCGGCGGGGACCTCCATCCCATCGGAGAGCTTGAACCCGACCGCCCGCTTCGTGGCGTCGTCGATGGTGTACATCACGTTGATCGACAGGCCGCTCTCGTAGAACACGTACGCCATCCGGATGTTCTCGACCTGGAACCCTGTCGCCTCGAGGGGCCGGGCCGCGATGACGAGGTCGCGCTCCTCCTTGAGGATGCGATGCACCCAGTGGACGGTCTCGTCGGCGTCGCCCGCCGCCTCCACGATGAACGCGTGGTCGTACTTGTTCTTGAAGTAGCGAGCCTCGTTCGCCCGCAGGCCGGCGAGCGCGGGCGCGACTGGTGACGACTCCAGGCCGGTGGTCGAGACGTTGTTGAAGTCCACGACATAGGACATGACACGCTCCTTTCGTTTCGGGGAGACGCCCGACACCTGGCAACGCTCGCGCGTTCACGTGAGGTGATCGCCTGGACGGCCGACATGTCAAACGGTGACGAGACTGGCCCGCGTCGTGATTGTTGCCCGTCGCCGCGGAAGACGCTTCTCGTTTCCTGACGGGCACGACCCATGTGCGAGGACCGATGTCACGCGACGTCGGGTGCGTCGCTGGAGTTGGAGTCTGGCGTTCGTGCCGCGGGCCGGGTGCCAGCCAGCAGCTGGTGTCGAGTCCAAGGGGACGGACGTCCCTCCCTCCGGCGCTCAGGACCAGTGGCCGACAGGCGAGCCGATCGCGCCTATTGCAGCAAGAACCGGCTCAGCTGGGGGGCGATGACGTCCGGCGCGGGTGAATGGGGCTGGCCCTCGAGAACGACGAATTCTGCGTGCGGCAGCACCCGCGCAAGGGCGCCAGCGCTTTCGCCGATCCATGGGAAGCTTGCGCCACCGCGTGTCACGAGCACCGGCAAGTCGAGTCGCGCCAGGCGGTCGACGGGCATCGCGTTGTCAATCGCCAGTTCCGAGTCGTACGCCACGGTGTGCGCGATCCCGAGCCACTGCTCCCACACGGGCGTCGCCCGAACCTGATCGATCGCGAACCCGGGCAGCATGACCTGGTCGACGAGGAAATGACGGAGCGCCCCCTCCCGATCCCCGGCGGCCAGCATGGCGCGGAGCTCGGCGACGATCCGGGGGGACGGAAGGGGCCTCGTCCCCTCGATGATGTAGGGCGGCTCGTTGACCGCGAGCTTCGCGATCGGAAGGCCCCTCATCGCTGCCTCGAGAGAGAGGCGGGCGCCGGCCGAATGCCCGAAGACGAACGGCCCGCGGTCTCCGGCACCTGCGACGGCCGCAACGACCGCCTGGAGGTCCTCGATCTCGCGCTCGGGGGCATAGGCCTCCGCGTCGCCGCTCGCTCCGCGACCGCGCCGGTCGTAGCGAACCAGGGTGAACTGCCCTTCGAGGCGGGGGCCGAGCGGGTTGGTGGTCGTCCCGACCGACAGCGCGCCATTCACGATGACCAGCGCAGGACCCGAACCGCTCCGCTCGAATGCGATCGCCGTGCCATCTGCGGATCGAATGAACTCCATGTGACCTTCCCTGCCTAGCCGAGCCTGCTGACCGCACCATTCTGACGCAGGCCCGAACTCCATCAACGTCATTGAGCGTGCCCATGTGGGCGAGCCCCGGCGCCTCCTCGATGCGCGCCTCCTGCTGGTGCTCCAGCGCCTGCGGAACGCGCGAGCCCGTCGGTCACCACGATCATGGTCATCGGGTCGACGTTCAGTGCCGCCACAGCGTCCGGGCCAGCCGATGTCGGGGCTCGGCGGCGTCGCCCGTCGCCCGACGACCGCTCGATGACAGGACGGTCATGACACGAAGCCTCCCGTGGAGGAGATTCGTCCGCACTTCGATAGAGAGCACGACGACAGCCATCGACGCGTCCTGGTTTCGCTCGAACGGCGTGCTCATGCTCGGGACCATATCCGCCCTGACCGCGCCCCCCCGAAACGCTGGTCGGGGCATTCGGCCCTCGCCGGGATGGGACGCACCTGGCGGGGGCCGTGCCGTGCCCGGGCGGCGTCGCGAGTTGTCTGACGTTGGGAGGGATCTGCGAGGGCCCGGCCGGGCGCCTCACGTGTGGCTTGGGCGAGCATTGCCAGACGGCGCGGCGACCGCCGCATCGTGGGATTGCATTCATGTGCGGCACGGTTAGAATCGCCGTGGCCGGGGCCCCAGAAGGGGATCGCCCTGCGGGTTCCGGGATTCCACAACGTGGGGCTCGCCATGAGCACAACTGCCGATTACCGGAACCCCGAACACGTCGAAGCCCAGCGCGCCCTCGTGCTCCATGATCGTCCGCTGGTCGTGAACCTGATCGAGCTGACGCTCAACCACGGTCGCTTCGTCGTCCAGGTTGCCCGCAACCTGTCCGAAGCGGAGGCGATCCTCGACGTTGCGCGGCCCCACCTGGCCGTGGTCGACATGGACCACGACGACAGTGAGGCTCTCTTGGGACGGCTGGGCGCCTCGAACGAGCGAACCCGGCGCGTGACACCTGCCATGGGCCTCACGCGCCGAGGCGACCTCAAGACGAAGCTGCGGGCGTTCGACCTCGGCGTGGACGACATCCTCACGGTGCCGTTCTCCCCCGAGGAGCTGCTCGCACGGGCGATCGTCATCACCCGCCGCGCGAGCGGGATGGGCCTGCCACTCAGGCCGGTGATCTCCGTGGGCGAGATCGAGATCGATATCCTGAGTCGCGAGGTGCGGGCCGGGTCGTCGATCGTCCACCTGTCCAGCATCGAGCAGAGCCTGCTGTACCTGCTGGCCAGCAGGGCCGGGCAGATCGTGACGCGTGACGAGATCCTCGACACGGTCTGGGGCACCGACTTCGTCGCCGAGAGCAACATCGTCGACCGCCACGTCCGAAGCCTGCGCAGCAAGCTCCAGAACGACTACCGGCACCCGCGATTCATCGCCACCGTCCCCGGACGCGGCTATCGCTTCATCCCGACCCTGTCGAGCGACGGCCTGGCCGCAGACTGATCCCGGCCAGCGGGCCACAGACTGATCCCGGGCGCGGGGCGACGCCGCGAGGAGGTGCCCGACCAATCACGACCTGGGACGCCCGCGGAACGCGCCCCACGACCACCCGTTGCCGGTCGCCAAGGCTGCAATCGCCCCGAGCGCGGCACGCTCTGGGAGAGGTCTTGCCGACCACGGTGTCGGTAGTTACTATGAATGTCGTAGTCCCGCCCCGGCAGCTCCGTCCAGGAAGCGGGGCACGCAGCACGAGAGCGTCTTCATGCAGTTCGGCATCTTCTCCGTCGGTGACGTGACCACCGACCCGACGACTGGTCGCACGCCCACCGAGCACGAGCGAATCAAGGCCCAGGTCGAGATCGCGAAGCACGCCGACGAGGTTGGCCTCGACGTCGTCGCCTTCGGCCAGCACCACAATCCGCCGTTTGTCGCGTCGGCACCAACCACGACGATGGCCTTCGTCGCGGCGCAGACCACCCGGGTGATCGTCTCGACGGCCACGACGCTCATCACGACGACGGACCCCGTCCGCATCGCCGAGGACTACGCGAACGCTCCAGCACCTTGTCGACGGGCGGATGGACCTGATGCTCGGCCGCGGCAACACCGGGCCGGTGTACCCGTGGTTCGGCAAGGACATCCGCCTCGGCGTCCAGCTCGCGATCGAGAACTACGCCCTGCTGCATCGGCTGTGGCGCGAGAACGTCGTCGACTGGGAGGGCCGGTTCCGCACGGCGCTCCAGGGCTTCACCTCGACGCCCCGTCCGCTCGACGGCATCCCGCCGTTCGTGTGGCACGGGTCGATTCGAACGCCCGAGATCGCGGAGCAGGCCGCGTACTACGGCGACGGCTTCTTCGCGAACCACATCTTCTGGCCGAAGGAGCACACCGAGACGATGGTCCGGCTCTACCGCGAGCGGTTCGAGCATTATGGGCACGGCCGGGCCGACCAGGCGATCGTGGGTCTCGGTGGCCAGGTCTTCATGCGTCCGAACAGCCAGGACGCGGTCCGCGAGTTCCGGCCGTACTTCGACAGCGCGCCCGTGTACGGCGGCGGCCCTCAGCCTGGAGGACTTCACCCGCGAGACGCCGCTGACGGTCGGCTCCCCTGCGCACGTGATCGAGCGGACCCTCGGCTTCCGCGACTACGTGGGCGACTACCAGCGCCAGCTGTTCCTCGTGGATCATGCCGGCCTGCCGCTCAAGACCGTCCTGGAGCAGCTCGACCTGCTCGGCACGGAGGTCGTGCCGGTGCTGCGGAAGGAGTTCGACGCGTTGCGACCGGCGCACGTACCCGACGGCCCGACGCACGCGGCGCGCCTCGGGGCAGCCCGGGCTGCGTCGGGTTCGGCGGCCTCCGACGACGACCCGGCGGAGGCAGGCCCCGCCGTCGACCGGTGGACCGGCACCCGGGCCGAGGACGCCAACGCCGCGGCGCTCTCCTGAGCCTGCGCGGGTGAGGCGTCACGCATGGCTCGATCGGATCCTCACGGTCGTGAGCGGCGGCCTGCGCACGCCGTCGTCGACCCGCCTGCTGGCCGACCAGATCGCCACGGCGGCCCGTGCGGCGCTGGTCGGTGCCGGCGTCGCGGTCGATGTGCGGCACGTCGAGATCCGGGAGCATGCACACGCGATCACCGACGCATTGCTCACGGGCTTCGCGGCCGGGGCGTTGCGCGACGCGCTCGCCGATGTCACGGGGGCCGATGCCCTGGTCGTCGTCGCGCCGACCTTCCAGGGGTCATACAGCGGGTTGTTCAAGTCCTTCATGGACCTCGTTGAAGCCGGAACGCTGCGGGGCATGCCGGTCGTGCTCGCCGCCACCGGCGGGACCGAGCGCCACTCGCTCGTCATCGAGCACGCGCTGCGCCCACTGTTCACCTATCTCGGGGCGCTCACGGTCCCGACAGGGGTGTATGCGGCAACCGCTGACTTCGGCGGCGGAGGAAGCGCGGCGCTGGCCGATCGCATCGGGCGCGCGGCGCAGGAATTGGCGGACCTGCTCGCCGGGGGCATCACCCGGATCGCGCCGAGCCCGGAGCTCGTGCCCTTCGCCGACCTGCTGGCGGCCAACCGGCCGCAGGTGTCGGGTCTCGACGCCCGGTCGTCTGCTCGGCCAGCGTCCCCGCCCGAGCATGACCCGGAGGCATCGTCGTGAAGGCCGTGGCCGGGGAATGCGCGGTCATCGAGGACGTGATGGGGATCCTGGGGCGCGCGTGGGCCGGCGCTGTCGTCCAGGCGATCCTCGACGGGCACGAGCGCTTCAACGACATGGCCAGGGCGATCCCGGGCGTGACCGACGGCATGCTGTCCGCGCGGCTTCGCGAGCTGTGCGCCCGAGGGCTCGTGGTGCGCGTGGTCGCGCCGGGCCCTCCCGTGGGCGTCTCGTACCGCCTCACCGCAGCCGGCCGTGACGTGGCGCCCGTGCTCGAGGCCGTGCGCGCGTTCGGGCGCCTGCACCCCGAGGTCCTGGAGGCGTAGGCCGATCGCCCGCCGGACCACCCACGCCGGCCCGGGCGGCGGGGCCCAATGCGGGGCCCTGTGGAGTGGCAGGGCGATGGGTAAGAGAGTGAGGCCCTAGGAGGGCGTGCGGCCGGCCGAGCCCGAAGCATCACGCCGGTAGCTCACGGACCCGCCCTGGCGGCGGCCCCACGCAACCCTGAGCAGGACGACCGCCCACATCCGGTACGGCCGCCAGGCGTCTGCGAGGCGGAGGACGTCGGCGGAGCCGGCACCGGCGATCCCGTACAGGTCGCGGACGACCTCGCGCCCGATCTCGTCAGTGTCGGGGATCCCGTCGGCCACGCCGCAGCCGCGGTAGTAGACGCCCTCCGCGGTGAACGGCCCGACGCCCGGCAGCTCGAGCAGCCGGGGCAGCGCCTCGTCGGGCGGCAGCACCCGCAGGGTCTCCGTGTCGAGCCGGCAGTCGAGCGCCGCCCGGGCGAGCCCGTGGAGCCGCTCGACCTTGACCGGGGTCAGGCCGCGCGCGTCGCGCAGCTCGAGGAGCCGCTCCGGCCGCGGGAAGGCGGGGACCGGCATGCCCCCGACGGTGGGCCCATCGCCAAGGCGCTCGGACAGGTCGCGCTTGATCGCGGCGGCTTGGCGGCGCGCGATCCGCTGGCCGATCACGAATGACGTCGCGGCCTCGTAGGCCGAGTAGAAGCAGACGGGGCGCAGGTCGTCGAGCTCCCGCTGCGCCGTGCCCACGACCGGGTCCCGGTCGCCGACCGCGGGCCAGCCGGAGCCGTCGTGGTCGAGCGAGAGCGAGCGGGTCGCCTGGCGGAGCGCCGCGGCGACGATCGCATCCGCGGCGTCGGTGCGCCCGCGGACGACGCCGTCGGCGTCCTGCCAGAGCTCGAGCGCGGCGCTCCGGTCCGTGCCCTCGACCGGGAAGGCGAGCGTGATCGACTCGGGGCCGACGCCCCCGCCGCCGATCCCGGCGGGAAAGCCGCCGGCGAAGCCACGGGCGGCGGCGAGGCTGAACGGGCCGCGGGGGACGATCTCGACGTCGGTCATCGGCGGAGTATGACGGTGCCAGACCAGGCAGTCGCGACATGGGACAGGCTCCGCGGCGCCGACCACCCGCCCCGACCCGCCGCAATCGGGTGCACGCAACGGCGGCCCGTCGCTGGATGACACCTGGGCTGCAGACGTCCACGCCAACGGCGCAGCGGGGCGGCGCAAGCGGTACGTCGGTCAGGGGATCGTGGTACAACCGGCACGACCTTGGAGGTTCGGCGTGATGGTCATGATCGTCGGGTGGGGTGCGGGAGAGGCCCAGGACCTCGGCGAGGTTGCTCCGGCTACCTGCCCGAACTGCCACAACCACGTCTTCCTGCACCACATCCGCAGCGAGAAGCGGATCAGCCTCTACTTCATCCCGATCGTTCCGTATGGGAGCAACGAGTACCTGGCATGCCCGATCTGCCGCAGCGGTCTGCAGCTCCGACCCGAGAACCGGCCGGCGGTCGAGCAGATGCGTGGGGTCACCTTGCAGTTCCGGCGGCGCACCCTCCCCGAGGACCGCTATCAGGCCCACGTCGAGCGCTTCTGGAGGACGCTCGGCGTCGGCCCATCGGGCACGCAGGTGGTCCGCCCGGCTCCCACGATCCCCTCGCCCGCAACGGTGGCGGCGCAACCGGCGCATGCCGTGATCCCTCCTGCCGCCCCGTCACTCAGCGATCGGCTCGTCGGGCTCGCGAAGCTCCACGCCGACGGGGTCCTGACGGACGGTGAGTTTGCCGCGGCAAAGCGGAAGGTCCTCGAGATCTGACGGTGTGACGCGGCGCCCCGAAGCGCACGACGGGCACGGTGGCCGAACGACACGGCCGCGGGCCAGGCGCTACGATTCCCCCATGATCGACCTCGTGCTCACGCTCATCGGTCCGGACCACCCCGGAATCGTCGACTCGGTGTCGGAGGTGGTCGCCGCCCACGGAGGCAACTGGCTCGAGAGCCGGATGGCGCACCTCGCCGGCAAGTTCGCCGGCGTGCTGTGCGTCGAGGTCGACGACGAGCAGGCGCCAGCGCTCGAGGAGGCGCTCGGCCGTCTCGGGGTCAGCGGTCTGACGGTCATCGTCGAGCGAAGCGCTCCCGCGGAGGCCCCCCATCAGCACGCCATGGAGATCGAGCTGCTCGGCGTCGACCGCCCAGGCCTGGTCCACGAGATCTCAGCCCTGCTCGCGGCGCACCGGATCAACGTCGAGGAGCTGGCCACCGACCGCCCCGCGGCGGCCCACTCCGGCGACCGCATGTTCCATGCCGACATCCGCGTCATCATCCCCGACACCGTGGACGTGACCTCCGTCCGCCAGGGCCTGGAGCGACTGGCCGGCGACCTCATGGTGGAGATCCGTCTCGCCGAAGCCCTGGGCGCCCCGCGCTGAAGCCGTCCGCGGTGATGCTGTTGCCGCTCAGCTCCCTGTCGACCACCGCCTGGAAACCGCTTCATGCGGCCGTGAACGGGACGCTCGGGCAGGTCGGGTTCGCCGGTCCTCGCCTCCGCCCTCGCCGCGACCCGGCGCCGGTGTCGGGCAGTCCGATCGGGCCCGAGGCCCTGAGGCCGCCGCCGCTGGCCCGAGTGCCATGCCGTCGATGCCACCGGCGACCCGGGTGATCGACATGATGGGTCCAGGGTCCACGGCTCGACTGCCGACTCGAGCTCAAGCCTCGGCCGCGAGCACAGTGACCAGGGCCTGGACGAGGTCCGCGGCCGCGGGGTCGACGGCCGGATCGGCCGCATCGAGGGCGGCGCGGATCAGGGCTCGCCTGCGCTCCACGACGGCCGTCCACAGACCGCGACCCGAGTCCGTCGGGTGCACGAGCGCCGTTCGACGGTCAACCACCCCGCGGCGCAGAGTGACCAGCGCGCGTCGCTCGAGGCGGGCGACCAGGCGGCTGGCGCCGGGTGTCGCTACCCCGAGCCGACGGCCGAGCTGACCGACCGGGACGCCCGACGGCTCGGACTCCATCACGATCGCGAGCGCCCGCCATTGCTGGAGTGGCAGATCCGCGTCCGGCCCGGATTCGACGTAGGCACGAGTGGTCAGGCCGACTGCCGAGCGCATCAATCGCTCGATCACCTCGACCAGCCTGGTGTTCCCGGCCTCGTTCTCCAAGTCATCCCTCCGATGTTCCTGCACTATGGCAACTATTGTCATAGGATAAGCGTCTAAGTGAGCCGCCCGTGCGGTATCCAGGCACCGGCGGCGGAAAGGCAGGTGTGTCATGCAGCGCACGGAGTACCGGATTGAGGAAGTGAAGCTCACAGGCGGCCGTCCTGACGCCGAGCAGCTCGTCGAGCATCTGAACAGGTTCGGTGCGGATGGATGGCGCGTGAGCGCCATCGATCTGGCCAACCATCCGTCATGGGCGAGCCGGAGTGCTGTCGTCCTCCTCGAGCGCGTCCTGGCGACCACGTCGACCGAAGCGCGACAGACCGTCGGCGTCGCGGGCTCCTGATCGAGCAACGCTGGTCCCCGGACCGGCGTGCAGCGCGCCTTGAGCACGTCGTCGCCTCCCCCGTGACGGCGCTGCCCAGACGGTCTCGGTGCCCGGGTCGAACCTGCAGGTGGGCCCGGGCACCGAGACCGCATCCTTGAACGATGTGGGGCGACCCTCCTTGATTCGCGGTGTCCGATACGTGGACCCGCCAACAGCTCGGCTTGGCATGCCCGCTACGATGGTGCCCATGCTTGATCCTGACTCCCGCGCTGCGTCCGCCGAGCGTGACGGCCGGTTCGCCGACGGCGTCGCCACCAGCCCGAACGTCGCCACGTATCGCGGCAGGATCACCCGCGTCATCCAGGTTGTCGTGCTCGAGCGCACCGAGTGGCGCCGGTGAGCCAGGGGACGGGGTCGGGGCCGTCCACGGTCATGGAGTTCCCCATCCGCCTTCAGCCCGGCCTGCGGCCGCTCCTGCTCCTCTTCGGCGTGCGGCCAGACCGGGCCACCGTCCGCCTCGACAGCGAGCGCCTCGTGGCGCGCTTCGGGTTCTTCGGCGCGGAGACGCCGGTCGCCAACATCTCGCGCTGGGACATCACGGGGCCGTATCGTTGGTGGCGGGCGGTCGGGGTCAGGCGCACCCTCGGCACGCACGACCTGTCCTTCGGAGGGAGTGCGCACGGCGGCTTGTGCGTGCATCTCCGCGAGGCCGTGCACGTTGGGCGCCTCAGCGTCACCGATCTGTACCTCACCGTCGATGACCTGGACGGGCTCGGCGAGGCTCTCACATCGCTGGGCATCGACGGCCGGGACATGAGGACGCGCCGCTGATCGCTCACCGCGATGGACCGCGCGCAGGGATTCGGCAGCCTATGGCCGACAGCCCTCCTCGATCCAGCGCCGGAGCAGGTCGACCCGCTCGGCAGGCCACGCCCCGTCGCAGGGCATGTCGCCCCCCGCGGTTGCAGCGAGGATCGCGTCGGCGTTGGACCTGACGGCCTCGTAGTCCCAGAGGTCGAACAGGAAGGTCATCGACCGCCGGTCGCGCTCGCGGAACAGTGGCTTGATATCGACGTCGAAGGTTGGTGCCGGTGTCTGCATGGTCTCGGTCCTCCATGCCCTTCCGAGCCTCGGCCCGTGTGGCGTTGCCCGTCTGTCAGCCCGTGTCGTCCCTGACCGCTACCCGGCAATCATGGACACGAGAGGGTCAATCCGGAGTACGGCTCCCGATCCGTACCCGGTTCTGCGTTTGCGTGTCGGATGGCTGCTCTCCGGCAGGTCACGGGCCACGTTCATCCGGCCTCCGTCGGCGCAACCACTATTGGACGAGCCACTCCTGCAGCACGATGGCGATCGAGAACCCGGAGCCCGCGGCGTCCGCCGTCACCGCGACCGTGCCGGCGAAGGGCGCCTCGGCGTAGGGGAACAGGGCGTCGCCTGCGCCAGCGTCGCCCGTGCTGTAGCCGTAGGTCTGCGCCGGGACGCGGGCCACGAGCTCGTTGAAGAGTGCGAGCAGGAACGTCTGGCGTCGAGCGGCAGTGACCGGGCACCAGATCAGCCACGACTGCTGGGACGTCAACCGCGGGCCGTCGAGGCGCGTCCGCGGTACCACCTTGGACCGTGGCTCTCCCGTCACGCAGCTCGAGCCGCCCGGCAGGCCCGCCACGAGCATTCCGGGTGCAAACCGCCTTGCAAAGGCGCTGGAGTCCGGCGCGGCAGTGGCGCTGGGTGCGAGGTCCGACGGGGACGCCGCGGGCGCGAAGGCGATCGCGGACGGTCCGGCCGGGGTGCCGTCGGCGGGAGGCACACCGCTGGCCGCGGGCACGCCTGCCGAGACGGTGGCGGGTTGCGGTGGCTGAGCCGGACCTCTCGATGCCACGGCGATGCCGCCCAGGAACGCGAGGACGCCCACCGCGAGCGCGACGATCACGCTGCCCGGCACCGCCTGGCTGCTGCGGGGGCGCGACACGGCGAACACGGCCGCGTCCGGTCGTCCCGCGTGGTCGTACTCGTCATCGGGCATCGCGGCCCCGCACCTCGCTCACCTGGCCAATCCGGTTGTCCTCTTCTTCGTGCAGGAGCGGCGGGCGGATGCCGTGGCACGACATCGGGTGCAGCCGGCGAAGGCGCGAACCGGTCGACCTGGAGTTCAGGACCTGACGGTGAACCCGTCGATCGCCACGCACGGGTGGTTTGGCGTCCGGAGCACCTTGATCGTGAGCGTGTGCCGGCCGGTGGCACCGAAGGAGTGCTGGTAGAGCACGCCACGCGCGACGAAGGATGAGCGCCACATGTCCACACGCGCGACGGCCCGCCCGTCGAGAAGGACGAGCGCCATGCCCCGGGTCGGTCCCTTGGGTCCGAGCCAGCTCACCGCGGAGCCGGTGAAGGTGAACGTCGCCGTCGATCCTGGGGTCTTCGACCAGGCGACGCTGCCGCCGATGTAGCCGCCGTACGGCGCGTCGCCCCAGTTGCCGTGATAGGCGATCGCCCCGCTGTGCTCGGAGTAGCTCCTGGTGACTCGCGCCGGGGCCGGCGTCGCCGCCGGTGCGGCAGCGGGGCTGGCCGTGACCGTGACCACCGGCTTCGGGGTTGGCCGCGGAGCCGGCGGCGGCGCCACGGTCGCTGTGCGCGGCCTGGGTGTCTGCGTGGGGCCTGGCCTGGGCGTCGGCGTGGGGGCCTGCGGGGGCGCCTGGGCAACGGTCGGCGCGGTGTCGTGTGCGGCGGTCCCGCCCTGTCCCGCGGTTCCCGTCGACCCGAGGGCCTTGGGCCCCGCATTCGAGAACCACCCACCGCCAGTCGAGGACGCCGCCAGCCAGGTCGCGTCACCGAGGACGCTCAGGTTGACCGACAGCCAGTTCGTCTTCCTGCCGGTCGCGGCCTCGATCGCGGGCATGCCCAAACTGACCGAGGCACCCGGCGCCAGGTCTGCGGTGAGCGGCGCCGTGAGGAGCACGACCGGCCGCGGGTTCACGGCGTCGCTCGAGGACGCGGTCACCGTGACGATGGTGCGCGCTGCGCGCGCTTCGGGGTCACGTGGTCCAGGCGAGGCCTGGCTCGGAACGGCAGGGATCGCGGCGCGTCCGGTGTTGGTGATCCGGACGACGGCACCCGTGCCGTCCGGGCTCGACGCGAGGTCGTAGCTGGCCGCCCGGTCGCCCCAGACTCGGACCTCGGCGCCGGGGATATCGAGCCGTTCCGCAGCGGGGAGCGGCCCGCGGCCGGCGTCGCGCATCTCAAGGTCGAGCAGGTACGTTCCCGGTTCACCCGGCGCGGCAACCGCGAGCGTGATCGAGCGGGTGGTGGTCCCGACCCGGCGCGCGGCAACGCGCGTCGGTCCGCGCGGATCCCCGGTCGGCGGGGTCGCGCCGTCGGCGGCGCCGGTCGCAGGGCCCGAGGTCGCCGCCGCTACCACGTCCGAGTCGAGCGAGATCGGTTGCCAGCTCGCGACGAATTCGACCCCCTTGGGGACTGCGCCGCCCGTCCACGTGAGGCGGACCCTGGCCTGGCTGCCGCCGTGCAGCGGGCCGCTCGACACCGGGGCGGCGAAGGTGATCGATCGATGGGCGATCGAGCCGAGGTGGATCGAGGTCGCGATCCGGCTCACGCCCACGCCCCACGTGTGGGACGAGGACCAGAACTGCTGCATGCTCCGCAGGGTCGGCTGGCCGCCCCACCAGCGACCACCCGGCGTCAAGTAGAAGTCCTTGATGAACCTCGCGGTGGCATCGATGTTGGCGGCGTACGTGGCGTAGGCATTCGCGTATCGCACCGGGTCCCGGTCAAAGGCGTTGTACCCGAACAGGTTGTGCTTGGCCCGCGAGATGTAGCTGGTTCCCCAGCCCGACTCGTGCATGGCCGCGGCGAGGAGGAAGCGGGCATTGACCCCGTACTTCTTCTCGGCGCTCAGGAATGCAGCCCCGAGCGCTGGCAGCGGCGTCGTCGCCTTCAGGTACTCGTCGATCGCCCAGGCCGCGACCCCGCTCGTGGACAGCAGGTTCGTGTCGAGGGTGATCCGGCCGCCGACGTGGTATCGCGTCGCTCGGGGCGCGCGAGCATCCACGGCAGGAACGACGAGGGTCATGAGGAGCAGGACGGCGATCACGGCGAGGGTGAAGGGGCGAAGGCGAGAGGTCATGGTCACAAGCTGCGGCCGAGGCGACGTGGAGACACGCCACGAGGTCGGCACCGGTGTGCGCCCGACCACGTGGGGTGGCCATGACGCCCAGGTTCGATTGGGTGATCTGAACCTAAGCGATGACGGCGATCCGTCAAACCACCTGATTCGCCCACCGTGGCATCGTCGATAGGCCTACGCCAGGGGCCCGGAACCTGGAGCACCAACGCCCTGGAGGTGTCAACGCCGGCCGCCATACGCGACAGGACGTCACCGGCCAGGGCCGACTATGCGATGGCGTCACCGAGCCTGGTCTCTTCGGGCGCGAGCCCCAGCTGGGCCGTGCGGGCGGGCGCGGGAACCGTCGGGACCGGATGCGTGGATCGGATGAGATCCTCCGGGTCGTACTGGGTCTTGACGCGAACGAGCCGTTCGCTCGCCGCAGGCGAGAAGAGATCCGCCACGGAGAAGGATCGCTCGGCGAAGTTGGGATAGTTCCGCTCCGCCTCCCACGGTGCCAGCGCGGACCGCACGATCGCGGCGCGACGCTCCAGTTCGGCCTCGTTCTCGTTTGAAACCGGGCTGAGGGTGACGGCTGCGAACCCGGCGTCGAGCGAGGCGAGGGCCCCGTGATCAGGTGCAGCGTCGGCCAGTGCACCTCCCAGGTGCCGCAGCTCGAACGAGAGCAGCGGCGACCCCGATCCGGGACCCGCGGCCGCGATGAGGGCATCGATCGCCGTCGGCGGCAGGTCCCCGAGCAGCCAGCCATCGAAGAAGACCGGCGTGGGCTCGACCGGGTCCATGTGCAACGTGCCGAGCTCTGTCGGCGGCAGCATGGCGAACGTGTCGATCTCCGGCCCGAGCTCCCGGAGTGGGCGCAGCAGCTCCATGCCATCGCCCTCGGCCACGAGGCAGGCCGCTTCGACGAGGACGACCGAACGGCCCCGCAGTCTCTCCGGGATCCCCGGGGCGGACGGGAGGTTCAACAGCCGGCCGATCGATGTGACCGTGTCGGGGACGCCCGCGGTCCACGCCCGCCAGGCCTCCAGCACCTCGGACGCGCGTTCCTGGGGCCAGATCAGCGCACCCGCATACAGCTCGCGGACAGGGTAGAGGGCGAACTCGAGCGCGGTGACGACCGCGAAGCTGCCTCCACCGCCGCGGAGCGCCCAGAAGAGATCCGGCTGGTGCTCGCGGTCGACGCGCAGCCGCCGGCCATCGGCGGTCACGACGTCCGCGGCGAGCACGCTGTTGCAGGCCAGCCCGTGGCGCCGCGCCAGCCACCCCAGCCCGCCGCCCAGGGTGTAGCCCATGACTCCGACTGCGGGCGAGGAGCCGACCAGCCCCGACAGGCCATGCACGGCAGCGGCCCTCTGCACGTCGCCCCAGACCGCCCCGGCCCCGACCCGGACGCGACGCCGACTCGCGTCGATCGTGATCTCCTGCATCCGGGATGGCCTGATGAGCAGGGAATCCTCGATCGCGCCCAGGGCTGCCGCTCCATGTCCCGTTCCCTGGGGTGCCACGCCCAGCCCGTGGCTCCGCGCGAATGTCACGAGCTCGACGATATCGTGGGCCAATTCGGGAAAGGCGACCAGGGGAGGACGCTGGGGGGCGGCGAGGTTCCACGCCTTTCGGGCCGCATCCCACTCCTCCTCCGCCCGCGACACGATCCGTCCGGTGACCCGCGCACGGATGTGCTCGAGGTGCCGCTCGCGATGCGCAGCTTCCGGAGCGGCGATGATCTTGTGCGTTCCGAAGTCAGGGGGAAACAGGACGACCTTCCTTCCGGTTGCGGGGAAGCACTGCATCGTGCCGCGCCTCGCCATTCCGCGGAGTGTGAGGGGCCGTCCCACTGATGTCCAGCCCTCGCTTTCGGATACGGGGTCATGATCGGGTGCGGTGCATAGGGCCACCTGGGCCAACGCGCAGAGGCCGTTCGTGGTGATGTGCGCCAGCGCGAACGCTGTCCTGTCGTGCCGGAGGCGCCGGCGCCTCTACTCCGGCGCCCGGGCTCCGGGGCCGCAGCCGGGAGCAGCGGCAGGCCGTCGTGGGGCGTGGTGCCCATCAGCCCGAACCGGGCCACCCGGGTCCCCGCGGGCCCGCCTGCGGGATGATGATCGAGCGGACCGACGCCCCGCCTGTCGCCCGCGAGTCTGCCCGACGTCCGCTCGCCGGCTGGGCTACAGGCCGATGGCCTCGATCGCCTCGCGCAGGATCACTGCCGAGCGCCGCAGGCCGGACGCCTCCTCGGCCGAGAGCCCAAGCCGGAGGGTACGCTCGACGCCGCGCCGCCCGACGATCGTCGGCAGCGACAGGTACAGGTCGTCGATCCCGTAGTAGTCGCTGATCAGCGAGCTCACGGACAGGACGGTCCGCTGGTCGCGCAGGATCGCCTCCACGATGCGGACGAGGCCGGCTGCAACCCCGTAGTAGGTCGCGCCCTTGCGCTCGATGATCTGGTACGCCGCGTCGCGGGTGCCCTCGAAGATGGCGCGGAGGGCCTCGTCCTCGTGGCCGATGCCTGCGGAGGCGGCGAAGTCGGCGATCGGCATGCCGGCGATGTTCGCGGACGACCAGACGGGCACCTCGGAGTCGCCGTGCTCGCCGACGATATGCGCGTGAACCGAGCGCGGGTCCACCCCGTAGTGGTCCGCCAGGAGCATCCGGTAGCGCGCCGTGTCCAGGATCGTCCCCGAGCCGATCACGCGCTCCGCGGGAAGGCCGGCGATCCTGTACGTCAGGTACGCGAGCACGTCGACCGGGTTCGTGGCGACGAGGATGATCCCGTCCGGGTTCGCCTCCGCGATCTGCGGGACCAGCTCGCCGAAGATCCTCGCGTTCTTCTGGACGAGGTCGATCCGGCTCTCGCCGGGCTTCTGCGCCGCGCCCGCGGCGATCACGGTCACCGCCGCACCGCGACAGTCGGCGATCGGCCCCGCCCAGACGCGCGCGGTGTGGGCGAAAGGGACGGCGTGCAGGAGGTCCATCGCCTCGCCCTCGGCCTTGCGTGCATTCGCGTCCGACAGGACGATCTCGGAGACCAGCCCCGAGAGCAGCAGCCCGAAGGCGAACGTCGAGCCAACGGCGCCGGTGCCGACGATGGCGACGCGGGTGGGATGGGGCGGGGCGAGGGGGTCGTCCAGGGGAGACGTGGTCATGGGCGAACCCTACCTCAATGCAGGCCCGTCGGACCGCCGACCCGCACAGCTTGGTGGCCCGCCCGCCCGGAAGCGATGACGGGCGGGACGTCGGCCGAGTCGTCTTCCTCGCGTCAGCCACGTCCCCGAGGGCGCGGCTGGCCGCCTACTCCGGCGAGCCGGGCTCCGGGGCGGCGGCCGGGAGCAGCGGCAGGCCGTCGTGCGGCGTGGTGCCCATCAGCCCGACCTGGTGGTAGACGCGGATCTTCTCGCGCGTGTCGGCGATGTCCAGGTTGCGCATCGTCAGCTGGCCGATGCGGTCCTGGGGCGTGAAGAAGACCTCCTCGCCCTTCTCCATCGTCAGCCGCTCCGGGTGGTAGGTCAGGTTCGGGCTCGTCGTGTCGAGGATCGAGTAGTCGTTGCCGCGCCGCAGCTCGAGGGTCACCTCGCCGGTGATCGCGCCGCGCCACCCAGCGCTGCGCCGTCTCGCGGAGCATCAGCGCCTGCGGGTCGAACCAGCGGCCCTGGTAGAGCAGCCGGCCCAGGCGCCGCCCGTTGCTGCGGTACTGGTCGATCGTGTCCTCGTTGTGGATGCCGGTGACCAGGCGCTCGTAGGCGACGTGGAGCAGCGCCATGCCGGGCGCCTCGTAGATCCCGCGGCTCTTGGCCTCGATGATCCGGTTCTCGATCTGGTCGGAGACGCCGAGGCCGTGGCGGCCGCCGATGACGTTGGCCTCGGTGAACAGCGCGAGCGGCGTCTCGAAGGTCTGCCCGTTGAGCGCGACCGGCTCGCCCTCCTCGAAGCGGACGCTGACCGTCTCCGGCGCCACCGCCACGTCGGCGCGCCACGAGGCGACGCCCATGATCGGGTTGACGATGGAGACGCCCTTGTCGAGGAACTCGAGGTCCTTCGCCTCGTGCGTGGCGCCCAGGATGTTCGAGTCCGTGGAGTACGCCTTGTCGGCGCTCATCTTGTACTCGAGCCCGGCGCCGTCGAGGTAGGCGGACATCTCCGCGCGGCCGCCCAGCTCGTCGATGAACTGCTGGTCGAGCCAGGGCTTGTAGATCTGCAGCCCCGGGTTGACGAGCAGGCCGTACCGGTAGAACCGCTCGATGTCGTTGCCCTTGTAGGTGCTGCCGTCGCCCCAGATGTTGACGCCGTCCTCCTGCATCGCCGAGACGAGCATCGTCCCGGTGACCGCGCGGCCGAGCGGCGTGGTGTTGAAGTACAGCTGCCCGGCGGTCGAGATGTGGAAGGCGCCGGCCTGCAGGGCGGCGATGCCCTCGGCGACCAGCTGCGGGCGGCACTCGATCAGGCGGGCCTTCTCGGCGCCGTAGGCCATCGCCTTGCGCGGGATCGACTCGTAGTCGTCCTCGTCGGGCTGCCCGAGGTGCGCCGTGTAGGCGTAGGGGATCGAGCCGTGGGCGCGCATCCAGTGCAGGGCGGCGCTCGTGTCGAGCCCGCCCGGAGAACGCGATGCCGACCCGCTCGCCGACCGGGAGGCTCTGCAGGATGTTGGGCACGGGACTGGTCCTTGATCGTGGGATGGGCAATGGCCGGCGCGGGCGCCCGGCCGCGGTCACCCGCTCGGCCGTCAGGCTACATCACGACGACGCCCTGGCGATGCGCCCCATTCCTGTCCCGAGCGACGTTGGACCCGGCCCGTCCCGAGGGACGTTGGACCCGGCCCGTTCCGGCCGTATGCTCGGTGCCATCATCCCGACGGAGAGCGAGCGTTCGATGCAGACTGAGGGCGATGACGCGACGCGCGACACGGAGGCGCTCGAACGTGCGCTGGACGACGCGCTGGCCGGGCTCCCTGACGTGGATCGCGCCGCGTTCGAGGCGCCGCCGGACTATCACTGGCTCAGCGCCGGCATGCGGCTCGGCCTGGAGCGCCCGGACCAGGCGCGCCACCTGCTCGAGATGATCGGAGCCGGGGAGGCCGATCGCGTGACGCTTCTCGAAGTCGATGTACCAGGCGTCTCCCCGGCCGACGGTCGCTCCACGGCCAGCCCCGACGGCTCCGTGCCGGTTCCCGTCTCGTCCTCGCTCCTCGCCCGGGCCGCGGCGCTGCCGTCGTCGGAGCGGACGGGACTGGGGCCGGAGGTGGCGTTCGGGTGGGCAGGCAGGCTCTCACCCGGCGAGATCCTGTCGCTCGGGCGGGTCGTCGGGCAGATGCTGGCCGCGGGATCTCCGCCGGATGTCGGCCGGGGCTTCGGCATCGCCTGGGACGCGGGCGTGCGGCTGCCGCGGAAGGAGCACGAGGTGATGTTCCGCGACTTCACCGAGCTCGAGGTCACCGTCGCCGGCATCCTGACAGGGCGGGACCTCAGAACCGGGGAACCGGCCCCGCGGAAGGGTGGCCTCGGCGCGATCTTCGGCCAGTGGGTCTCCCGCCCGGAGGAGTCGCGGGCCGCCGCGGCACTGGAGAGTGGTGGCGAGGCGGCGCGGCATGGCCTCGTCGCGCTCTGGAACGTGTGGATGGCGATGCGCTACCGGTCGCTCATCCCGAACCCGACGTTCGAGCTGCTGGTCCATCCATGGGTGACCGTCGTGGGCCCGCTTCCCCCGCCATGAGGCGGCAATCTGCCGGGACCGGGCAGGCTCAGGCTGGCGTCACTCGGTGGTTCTGCCGTCGAAGTGCTCGTGGGCGGCCTCTGCCTCTGCCTTCGTCCGGAACCTGACACCGTCACGATGCTCAGGCGGGCCGTAGAGCGTGTACAGCTTGAGCGGCTCGGCGCCGACGCTGCGCACGTTGTGGCGCGCGCCGGCCGGCACGATCATCGCGAACTCGGCCGTCACGCGCTGGGTCACGCCGTCGATGGTGATCTCGCCATCGCCGGCTTCGACGCGGAAGAACTGGTCGCGGTCCTCGTGCACTTCCTCGCCGATCTCCTCGCCGGGCGCGAGGGTCATCAGCACGAGCTGGAGGTTGCGACCGGTGTAGAGCACGCGGCGGAAGTCCGCATTGCCCTCCGTGAGCCGCCCGATGTCGTCAACGAAGCCCTTCATGCCTGTCCGTGCCTCATGCGTCCGTGACCCAGCGTGTCGTGCGAGAGCGCGGCGTGCCGTGACTGTCACCACTGCACCGTAGCCGGACTTCCCTGGCCCGTCCCAGTGCCGGACCGCCCCTTGGCCGACAGGGGACGACCGGGGCAGCGCTCATCGCCCGGGCCGCGTCCGCCTGCATGCCCACGGAAGAGGGGCTCACTCCCCGGCATCGCCCGCAAGCGGAGGAACGATCTCCCGAAGAGCGGCCTCGTAGCCGGCGAGGTCCTCGCGCGTGCACGAGAACCAGAGCGCCCACGGGCCGAGGTCCGTGGCGATGTGGTACTGGAGGTGGACCATCTCCGGTCCACCGGGATCGGCGTCGACCATCTCGAGGCGTAGCGCCTCGCCGAGCGGGAGATCGACGCGCCCCAGCGAGCGGACCTGTAGACCTGCGGCACGCGGATGCATGCCGTATCGCCATCGGCGCTGCAGCGACGCGGACGCCTCCGTCATCGATTGCCTCCTCTTCATTGCCGGCCTGGACGCCGCGCGGCGCGGCCGGCGCTGCGACCCTAGCCGGCGCCGGGGAACGGCCCCTCGCGCAAGCCGAGCACGTTGCCGGCTGGATCCTTGAACCAGGCACCGCGCACCTGACCGAAGCGGGCGATGAAGTCGACCGTCTTCGGCGTCTCGTATTCCTCGAAGCGCACCCCGCGGGAGCTCAGGTCTCTGACGACTGCTTCGATGTCGTCGACCTCGAAGTGCATGACCGTCTGACCGCCGACAGGCGGCTGCCCACGCCGGATGGTCAGCTGTGACCCTCTGCCGGCGCCGAACCGACAGCCTGCCGGGGTCTCTTCCAGGAGCGTCAGGCCAAGCTGTCCCTCGTAGAACGGCTTGGCCTGGTCGACGTCCGTCACGACCAGCGTCGTGACAGCCATGAACTCGGAGAGCATCGTCATCACCTCAACCGATGAAAGGGATGCCAGCCAAACCCTGGCCTTCGACCGTCCAGCCCTCCGCGCACCCGGGGCGCCACCGGTGGAAGGAACGGACCGGACAGGTCCGACCGGCGTCATGGCCGGCGCCTGCGCAGCCGGCAGGTCGCCCGACGTGACGCCCTCCGGCTCAGGCGGGAGCCCCCGCCGGCACGGCCCCGAGCTGCTGCATCAACGCCAGGGCATCCATGACCCCCCAGTGCTCGTGCACGAGGCCGTCGCCACCGAAGCGGAAGATGTCGATCAGCTGTACGTCGACGCGCTTCCCGGTCGCCGGCATGCCCATGAACTCGCCCCGGTTGGTCGCGGTATACCTCACACGGGCGACGACCTTGTCACCGTCCGCGACGGTGTCCTCCACGTCCAGGCTCAGGTCCGGGAACGCCGCGAGCTGCATCCGGAAGAACGCCTCGACGCCTGACTTGGTCGGTGTGAGGCCCGGTGTCTCCTCGTGATCGATGAAGTCATCCGCCAGGTGGTTCGCGAACCCCCCGATGTCCCCGGCACTGATCAGCTGGTAGAGGCGTCGCGCAGTCGCCGCGTGATCCGTTGACGAGGCCACAGCACCCCTTTCTGGGCGCCGCACGCGCCCGTCCGGACGGGCTCGGTCTCGCCATTGGCCCTGCGCGACGGTCGAGGCGACCGTGTGGGGACGCCGCGCTGGCAGGAGCCCGCGGGCCCCCGTGCCTCCCGGCCGGTCGGCGGAGTATGCACGAGCGGTTGGGGGTTGGGTAGGGGGTCATTCAGGCGGATGGCCGTCGCGCGCGACCCCTCCGCCGGCGTGGAGTGGCGGCTCCGCGGCCTGGTTCGACGACGCAGGCTGCTCGTTCCTCGACGGCCGCCAGACGGAGCTGTGGCTGATCTGACGGTCTCCACCGCCGAAAGGCCTTCACATCGTGGTCACACGCAGGCCACAGGATTGGCGCTCACCCTCGATCCAGAAGCCGCCGGCAGGGTGGCTCATGAGGCCACCGACCCGCGATGTCTGTCCCCGACACTTGGCCGGCCGCGTCGACCTCCGGATCCCTCGCGGGCTCGGCGAGTCCTTCCCCGGACCGTCCTGCCGCCATGCGGCCCGCCGCCAGCCACGCCATCCGGGATCGACGTCCTGCCCCCACCGCGATCCGGGATGCCGCGGCGATCGTCGGGGCGAGGGGGGCCTCTGCACTGATGCGGGCCGCCGGTCGCGGGGCCACCTCCCTGCCCGGGCTGGTCGCCGCCCGGATCTCGCCCGGGATCGAGGGTCGCATCGCATCCACGATCGGGCGCTCCGTGCTGGTCAGCGGCACCAACGGCAAGACCGGCACCTCGAGCCTCTTGTCCACGATCCTCATGGAGGCGGGCGAGACGCTGGTGAGGAATGCCTCCGGCGCGAACCTGCGCCAGGGGATCGCGACCGTGGTCGCGACCAGCGCCACGATTGGTGCGACCGTCCGCGACCCTTCGGCCGTCGCGGTGCTCGAGGCCGACGAGGCGGCGCTTCCGACCGTCGCCGGTTGGCTCCCGGGGTCCGTGCTCGTCCTGACCAATCTCTTCCGTGACCAGCTCGATCGGTACGGCGAGACGGACCACCTGGTGCGCCTGTGGTCGACGATGCTGGCGGAGCGGCCACCACGAGGCGGCCTCGTGTACTGCGTGGACGACCCGCGCCTCACCGCCCTGGTGGCGGACGCCGGGGTACCGCTCCACGGGTTCGGTCTCGAGGGTCCGCCGCCGATCGGCCCGGGCGCGCAGCTCACCGCGGAGTCGTCGACGTGCCCGCGGTGCCACCACGGGCTGTCGTTGGCCAGGAGCGGCATGGGACGGGTCGCCGACTATGCCTGTGACTCGTGCGGATTCCGGCGTCCCGAGCCCGACTGCGTCGTGACCATCGTCGACGACCGCGGGCTGGGCGGGCAGACGCTCCGCTTCACGTGGGCCGGCGGCGCGACGGAGACGGTGGACGTCGCCCTGCCAGGGCGAGGGAACGCCTGCAACGCCGCCGCTGCGGTCATGCGCCGCGGCGCTCCTCGGGATCCCGATGCGAGCAGCGATCCGGTCGCTCGAGGCCAGTGCGCCGCCGTTCGGCCGGCTCGAGCGAGCGGAGATTGACGGTCGCCGGGTCACCCTCTCGCTGCTGAAGAACCCCGCGAGCATGGAGGAGCTCACCCGCATCGCCATCCACTCGCGGATCGACACCGTGCTGGTCGCGCTCAACGACGCCTTCGCCGATGGGCGAGACGTGTCGTGGTACTGGGACTGCTCCCCGGCGTGCGCTCCTGGCCGGCCGGCGGTTCGTGATTGCCGGACGGCGCGCGGAGGACTTCCTGCTGCGCGTCCGCTACGCGATCCTCGACCACCCCGACGAGTCACCTCCGGGGCTGGCAGCCCTGGTGAGCGACCCCGTCCAGGGCCTGGCGAGCGCGGTCGACGCCACGCCCGTCGGCGGTGACGTGCTGGTCGCAGCAACCTACACCGCGCTTCTCTCGATCCGGGCGTCGTTGGCGGGACGGGCCATTGTCCCCGCGATGCCCCGATGAGCCGGTCGCGGCCCGGCAGGGTGGTGATCGCGCACCTGTTCCCGGACCTGCTGAACCTCTACGGCGACCGCGGGAACGTGGAGACGCTGGTCCGGCGCGCGACCTGGCGCGGGCTGCCGACAGAGGTGAGGCGCGTGAACCCTGGCGACGCGAGCGCGCTGCGCGACGTCGACGTCATCTTCGTCGGCGGAGGTGCCGACCACCACCAGCGCCTGGTAGCGGACGCGCTCGTGGCGCTCTCGGAGCCGCTCCGGGCCGCGGTTGCAGATGGAGCCGCCCTCCTGGCCGTCTGCGCCGGCTACCAGAGCCTGGGCCATGTGTATCGCTCGAGGCTGGTCGGCGAGCTCCGCGGGCCCGGGCTGCTCGACGTCGAGACGGAGGTTCCTGCGGAAGGCGAGAGGCTCGTCGGCGGCCTCGTCATCGAGCTCGGGCCGGACTCGCCGATCGTCGCCGCCGGGGACGGGTCGGGCGACGGCACAGGGGCAGGGGCCAACCGCCTCGTGGGCTTCGAGAACCACGCGGGCCGGACGAGCCTGGGATCGACGCTGCAGCCGCTCGGGCGCGTCGTGGTCGGCCGCGGCAACGACGACGGCGGGCGCGACCGAAGGCGCAATCGCCCTCCCCGGTGCCGGAGGGATCGCCGGCCTGCGAATCGGCACGTATCTCCACGGCCCGTTGCTGCCGCGGAACCCGCACCTCGCCGACTTCGTGCTGGCATGCGGCATCGCCCGCGGCATGGGCATGCCACTCGCTCCCCTTCCGAGCCCGGCAGAGTGGACGGCGCACGCGCGATTCGAGGCCGACTGGCGCGCCATCACTCCTGGGCTGGGACGACGATCCCGGTTGGGGCGGGTGGCCGGCCAGCTGGCGGTGGTGGCCGCCTCGCTGCGCTGATCAGGGCGGCCCGCGAGGCGACCTCGGTCGATCTCGACGACGTCGACCCGGCATCGATCGCGCGCCCCCGCCGATCGTCGCGTTGCGCGACACTGCACCGCAACGGTATCGACCAGCGCGCCAGGAGGTCTCCGGTGATCGTTCCCCTGTCCGTCCTCGAGTTCCGCGACCGCGCGGCGACCTATTTCGGGGACAAGATCGGCGTCATCGACGGGGACACCGCCCTGACCTATCGCGCCTGGGGCGCGCGCACGCACCAGCTGGCCAACGCGCTCGTCGACCTCGGGGTGGGCCCGGGTGATCGCGTGTCGTTCATCACCTACAACACCCACCACCTGCTCGAGGGCTACTACGGGGTCCTCGAGGCGGGCGCGGTGCTGAACCCGATCAACATCCGCCTCACGCCGCACGAGATCGCGTACATCCTGGAGGACGCCGGCTCGCGCGTGGTCTTCTTCCACAGGGACTTCATGCCGCTGGTGGAGGCGATCATCCCCCAGCTGACGACGCGGCCCCGGTTCGTGGTCATGGACGGACCCCGTGAAGGCGTCGCGACCGACGAGTACGAGGCCCTGCTTGCCGGCGGGTCCGCGGAGCCGCGCCACCCGCAGGTGGACGAGAACGCCATCTCGGAGCTGTTCTACACGAGCGGGTCGACGGGTCTCCCAAAGGGCGTCGCGCTCACCCAGCGAGCCCTCTACCTCCACGCCCTCAACGCCCAGATCGCCCTCCGCTTCGACGAGGACGACGTGGTGCTGCACGTCGTGCCGATGTTCCACGTCAACGGCTGGGGCGTGCCCCACTTCGTCACGCTGATCGGTGGACGGCACGTCATGCTCCGCCGGTTCGATCCGGTGAGCCTCATGCAGCATGTCGAGCGCCACCGGGTGACGCGCCTGCTGGGCGTTCCTGCGATCTTCAACGCCGTCCTGCATCACCACGAACGGCCGAGCTTCGACCTCTCGAGCCTGCGCCAGCTGATCGTCGGTGGATCGCCGTCGTCACCGGCGCTGATCCGGGCCCTCGAGGACGAGTTCGGCGTCCAGGCGATCGTCGGCTACGGGATGACCGAGACCAGCCCGATCCTCACGCTCGCGCAGCCGCGATCCGTGGTCACGGCGAAGGAGCCGCCGGAGCGTCGCTCCGAGCGCCAGGCGATGACGGGCTGGCCGATCCCGGGGGTCTCCATGCGGGTCGTCGCGTCGGGTGGGGCGGACATCCGTTCGGACGGCGAGCAGATCGGCGAGATCATCGTCCGTGGCAACACCGTCATGCAGGGCTACTACCGCGATCCGGACGGGACGGCGGCGGTGATCCACGACGGCTGGCTGCACACCGGCGACATGGCGACAATCGACGACGCGGGCTACGTGGTCATCAAGGATCGCTCCAAGGACCTGATCATCCGCGGCGGCGAGAACATCTCGTCGGTCGACGTGGAGAACGCGCTGGCGGCCCACCCGGCTGTGCTGGAGTGTGCGGTGGTCGCGGCGCCCGACGAGCGGTTCGGTGAGGCGCCGATCGCGATCGTGGTCCTCAAGCCGGGCGCGATCGCGACGTCCAACGACCTCAAGGCCTGGTGCAAGCAGCACCTCGCCCGGTTCAAGGTCCCGCGCGAGTTCCACTTCCGCGAGTCGCTGCCCAAGGGGGGCACCGGCAAGGTGCTCAAGGCGGAGCTCCGCGAGCCGTTCTGGCAGGGCCTGGAGGAACGCGTGCACTGAGCCCGGGCTCATCCGGAGGGGCGCCCGCGCGGACCTAGGCGATTGCCCCGGACAGGAAGCGCCAGCTGTCCGCCAGGGCGTCGAAGACGTCGCCGGCGCCGTAGGCGTCGAGCTCGATCACCCGCACGGCATGCGGCGCCGCGGCGAGGATGGCGGCGATCGGCAGGCTCCCCGATCCGACCGCGGTCTGCGTGGACGTGTCCCGGACGCGCGGGCCGTCCTTGACGTGCAGGAGCTGTACCCGGGCGCCGAGGCGCCGCAGCAGCGCCGGGGCGGGCTCGCCGCCGACCTCCGCCCAGAATGTGTCGACCTCCAGCACCACCCGCGGATCGAGCGCGTCCGCGAGCGCCTCGAGCGCGGTCACGCCGTCGAAACGGTTCTCCAGCTCGAACCAGTGGTTGTGGTAGCCGATCCGGAGACCCGCGTCCTCGGCGCGAGCGGCGATCGCGGAGAGCTCGGCGGCGATCGCCTGCACGTCCTCTCGACGGCCCCACCGCACGGGATCTGCCCACGGATCGATGACCGTCGTCACGCCCAGGCGGTGAGCGGCGGCAAAGACGAGGTCGAGGTCGGCGCCGAGGAGGGTGACGTGGGCGCTGGGCATGGTGAGTCCGGCCCGCGGAAGGGCGTCCGCGTAACGGTCCTGGAGATCGACGAGGTCGAACCCCTCGACGCGCTCGAACCCGATCCGGGCCAGCCGGGCGAGGGCTCCGGACATGTCCGCGGCCAGCGCCTCCCTGACCGTGTAGAGCTGGACCGAGGGCCGCGCCATCGGCGTCGTCATGTCGTCATCTCCCGTTCCCCGACTCTCCGTGCCAACCGCTCTTCGCCGGTCGGTCAGACCGCTGGCGCCTCGAGACCGAGAAGCCCCGCCAGCTCGCGCAGCGCGGCCCGTTCCGCGTCGTTGACCATGACGCCGCCACTGCCGAGGAACCCCTGGTCCTCCTTGCCGGCCTGCGCGACCACGGTCGCGATTCCGAGCAGCCAGGCCTTGTACGCCGACGCCTCGTCCGGCGTCGCGCCCGTGTCGACGATGGTCACCACAGACCGCACGATACCCATCGCCCGGTCACGGGCACCGGAAGCCGCCACAACCTTGCCGTAGTCGGGGAACGACCCGCGCTCGGACGCCCGGTCCTTGAGCCTCTGGATGATCGACATCAGGAGCGGCTGCGCGATGTGGTCCCGTTCGCTGTTCAGCACGAAGTCGGCCATCGCGAACCCCTCGCTCACCGTCTCCTCCTTGCGTCCGGGGCTCGCCGTCGAGATCAGCACGGCGGCTGCTTCGAGGCCCTGGAGCAGCAGCAGCTGGTCGTCTGGATCGAATTCGCCGAGCAAGGTCATCTCGCCACCTCAGGCCACCGTCAAGGAGAGGCGGTGCACGCCCGAGACCATACCGTCATTCGCCGCTCCGACGCTCCGGGCGCGCGCCCGCCGGCAAGCCGGGCTCGCCGGGCCCCAAACGCCGGGCGCGTCACGGCGGCGCGGGTGAAACGGGGCTACAGTCCACCAACGGGGGCCGGGACCCCTCCAGTGGAAGGGCGCGATGATGGATTACAGGTGGGACATGGGCGGTGGCGACTGGCTGTGGTCGCTCCTCGTCCTCGGCCTCGTCGGGGTCGTCGTCTACGTCATCAGCAGGGAGGTGACGCTGCGTCGCCTGACCCATCGACCTTCGCCGCCGCCCACGCCAGGCCCCTACGTCGCGCCCCCGCCCGCCCGACCCGAGCCGCTCGACGTCCTGCGCGACCGGTTCGCCCGTGGTGACATCACTCTCGACGAGTTCGAGACCGCGAAGCGCGCCCTCGGCTATCCGGCCGGACCGACGACGCCGCCATCAGCTCCAGGAGCGCCTCCGACCGCATAGCGTGTCTATCGCCACACCGGCGGCCTCCCGGCCCTGCGGGCGAGCCGCAGGGTGAGGCAACGACCCTCCGACACCCCCACGCTGTGCCGACCCGGTCTCCTCCTCAACCGGTGAAGGCCGTCCGCAGGGCTTCCTGCGAGGCCTCGTCCACGCCCAGGCCCTCCCGGAAGTAGCGTTCGATCGTCCCGTACCCGCGCCGGACCTCATCGCGCGCGGCCTCGAGGTAGCTCGGACGGACGTCCAGGATGGGGCGGAACAGGTCCGGGTCTCCGCCGCGCTCCGCGACCGCGGCGAGGAACGGCTCCACCAGCGGCTCGAGATGCCGCCGGCTCTCCAGGTAGTGGTCCATCACCGCGTCCTCCGGCACGTCCAGCAGGAGCTGGAGCGCCGCCGCAGCCCAGCCGGTGCGGTCCTTCCCGGTGGTGCAATGCACCAGCGCCGGCCGACGCGCCTCGGCCGCCAGGTCGCGGAACAGCGTCCCGTACGCGGCGCGCGCACCCGGCAGGTGGACGAAGGCGCGGTACTGCTCGCACCAGAGGGCCTGGGCGCCTCCGTCGCTCAGCCCCGTCCGTGCGGCTTCCGGATCCTCGAACCAGGCGAACACCTGGTTCGGGCCGCCCTCGGTCCACCCGGCAAGCACGTCCACCGGCAGGTGGCGGGTCCCGGCCGGGAGCCGGTCCGGCGCCTCTGCCTGCTCACGGGCCATGCGCAGGTCATACACCGTCCGGATCGCCAGGGCTGCGAGCGCGCCCGAATCCGCCTCGGCAACCGCGCCGAGGCCGGACGATCGGTACAGGATGCCCGTACGCACACGGCCACCGGAGCGCGTCAGACAGCCGCCCACGTCCCGCAGGTTGGGGATCGACGGGATGGCGAGCGGCTCGCCGGGGACAGCAGGCGTCGGAGTCTCCTCACTGCGGACAGGCCGGACACGCGGCCTCGCCGTCGAGCCTGGAGGCGGACCCGGCTGCCGCACAGGCCCGTTCGGCCCGCGGATCGGCTCGAGGCGCCCGGGATGGTCATGAACGGCAGGACCGTCGGGTCAGATGGCCGCCTGCTGACCGGAGATCCGCCTCGCTCGGCCTGCGCGTGGGCGATCAGGATTCCCGGTGGCTCCTCTCGTCGCTCGATGGAGGTGCGAGGGCCGACGGATACCGGACTGAAGGGTTGACCGGCCGGCGGTCGCCGAAACCAGGTCACAGCATGGTGGTGACAATGCGAGCGTTCGTGATCGTCGGCCCGGGCGCTGCCGAGGTCCGCGATCTCCCCCGCCCGAGCCGCGCGCGGGCGAGGTGATCGTCGACGTCGAGCGGGCGGGCGTCTGCGGCACGGACGTCGAGTTCTTCACCGGCGAGATGGCCTACCTGCACACGGGTCAGGCCGCGTATCCGATCCGCATCGGGCACGAATGGGCCGGTGTGGTTGCCTCCGTCGGGAGAGGGTGTGGACCCGTCGTGGATCGGGCGCCGGGTGACGGGCGACACGATGCTGGGCTGTGGCCGCTGCCGGCGGTGCGGGGCTGGGCGCCAGCACCTGTGCGCGGACCGCCACGAGATCGGCGTCCGCAACGGCTGGCCCGGTGCGCTGGCCGAGCAGCTCCCCGTGCCCGTCGGGGCGCTGGTGCCGCTGCCCGACGCGGTGGGATGGACCGCCGGCGCCATGGTCGAGCCCGGCGGCAATGCGCTCCGGGCCGTGCGAGGGGCCGGGCTCGTGGCGGGCGAGCGACTGCTCGTGCTGGGACCGGGGGCGATCGGGCTGCTCGTCGCCCGGATCGCTGCCGCACAGGGCATCGAGGTCCACCTGGTGGGTCGCAGCGAAAGGTCACGCGCCTTCGCGCGGACGGTCGGCTTCGAGAACATCTGGACGGGCGACACGCTTCCCGACCTGCCGTTCGACGCTGTCGTCGATGCCTCCAACGCGCCAGGCCTGCCGGCCCTCGCGCTGGATCTCGTGGAGCCCGGCCGCCGCGTGGTGTACATCGGTCTTGCCGGCCAGCCGAGCCTCATCGACACGCGCACGATGGCGCTCAAGGACGTCACCGCGGTGGGCGTGCTCAGCGCCTCCGGAGGCCTGGAGGGAATCATCGACCTGTACGCCGCCGGCGCCGTGGACCCTTGCCCGCTCGTCGCGGCCACGGTCTCCCTGGACGAGGTCGCCGGAGTCCTCGCGGGCGGCCGCGAGCCTGCGTGGGGCCATGCGCCCAAGATCCACGTGGATCCGCGGTGCTGACCGCCACATGGTTGCCCCCAACAGCTCGCGAGGGGACTCCCCGATGAAGGCGCTCGTCTACGCCGGCCCCCTGCGCCTCGAGTACACGGACCGCCCCGATCCCGTCCCCGGAGCCTCGGAGGTGCTGGTCAGGGTCAGGGCGGTCGCCATCTGCGGCTCGGATGTCCACGGCTACACGGGGACCACCGGACGTCGCATCCCGCCCGTGATCATGGGCCACGAGGCTTCGGGCATGATCGAGGCTACGGGCCCCGGCGCGGAGGCGTGGGCCGCCGGCACGCGCGTCACGTTCGACTCGATCGCCTGGTGCGGCGACTGCCCACCCTGTCGCGCCGGGCGCACGAACCTGTGCGAGACCCGCCAGACGTTCGGCGTCTCGACGCCGTCCTTCTGCAGGGACGGCGCGATGGCGGAGTACGTCGTCGTTCCCGCACGTCTGCTCCACCGGCTCCCCGGCGCGGTCTCGTTCGATGAGGGAGCGATGGTCGAGCCAGCCGCCGTCGCCATGCACGCGGCGAGGATCAGCGGGATCGAACCGGGTGACCTCGTGGTCGTGGTCGGCGCCGGGCTGATCGGCAACCTCGCCCTGCAGGCGGCGAAGTCGCTGGGCGCCGGGGTCGTGGCGATTGCCGACGTCGTACCGGAGCGCCTGGAGCTGGCGCGTCGCCTGGGCGCGGACGTCGTGATCGACCCGTCCGCGGGCGACCCCGCCACATCCCTGGAGCGAGCGACCGGGCGCCGGACCGCCGACGTAGTGGTAGAGGCGGTGGGCATCCAGGCGACGATCGACACCGCGACGGCCCTGACGCGGCCGGGCGGCAGCCTCACGCTCATCGGCAACGTCCGGCCGAGGATCGAGCAGGATCTCCAGGGGATCGTCTCCGGCGAGCTCACCATCCGCGGCTCGTCGGCCAGCGCCGGGGAGTTCCCGGACTGCATCGAGCGGATCGCTGACGGGCGCCTGCGCGTCACGGAGCTCATCGGCCGCACCCAGCCCCTGGCGGAAGGCCAGCAGGCCTTCGACTCCCTTCACCGGGGGGAAGCAGGTCTGATGCGGATCGTGCTCCACCCGCCCGGCTGATCGTCCCCCGCGGGGCCCGGGCGGCGCCGCGGGACGATCCCCCGTGCAGTCCACGCCCAGACCGGAGTCGCACATGCCGTTCGTATCGCTGACAGAAGCCTTGAACTTGCCGATCCAGGACCTGGAGGCGCTCGCCCTGGAGGCGGGCGAGGCCCCGTGGCGCCTGCCCCTGGTCGGGACTCCCGGCCTGCGGGTGACCTTCCATGGCTTGCCGGCGGGGTACTCCACGGTGCCGCATCGTCATCCCCATGCCGAGGAGATCTTCAAGGTCGTCAGCGGCCGGGCGCTGTTCACGATCGGTGGGGAGCCGGAGCGCGAGGTGGGACCCGGAGAGCTGGTCCTCGCCCTGCGGGGGGTCCGCCACCTCATCAGGGTCGGCCCCGGTGGTCCGATGGTCATGCTGGCGGCGGTGGCGCCCAACGAGGATCGGCCGGATGAGACCATCGAGCCGGCCTGACGCCGGCCCCGGGACGCGGGGGAGGCGGGCGAGGCGGGCGAGGCGGGTGTGGACGGCGAGGCCGGCGTGATCCGTGACCACGGCGCTCCCGACGTCCTGTTCGACCTCGGGCTGGACCTGGGCGAGGGTCCGAGCTGGGACGCGGCTGCCGGTCGCCTGTCGTTCGTGGACATCCTGGCCGGGCAGGTCTTCGTGGCGAACCTGGAACGGGTCGTCGACGTGCTCGAGGTCGGGGCACATGTGGGTGCCGCGCTCCCCGCCACGGGTGGAGGGTTCCTGGTTGCCCGGCGCGATGGCTTCGTGCGGCTCGAGGTCGATGGCACCACGGAAGAGCTGGCTCTGCCCCTCCGGGACCAGCCCGAGCTCCGGTTCAACGACGGGAAGTGCGATCCGGCCGGCCGTGCATGGGCGGGGACGATGCCCTACGGGCCCGGCCCCGGCCGGGGCGTCCTCTACCGGCTCGTGGGGAGCGAGGCCGCGGAGGCGATCACCGGTATCGGCCTCTCGAACGGGCTCGGCTGGAGCCCGGATTCGCGGACCATGTACTTCATCGACACCGCGGCAGCGCACATCCATGCCCTCGACTTCGACGCGGCGTCCGGGACCCTGGGGACCCGGCGGACCCTCGTCGACCTGGCCGACGCCGAGGGCAGCCCGGACGGGATGTGCGTCGATGCCGAGGGCTGCCTCTGGGTTGCCATGTGGGACGGCTGGGAGGTTCGCCGGTATGCGCCCGACGGCCGCCAGGTCGGTGCCGTCCGGATGCCCGTGAGCAAGCCGACCAGCTGCTGCTTCGCCGGCGACGTGCTCGTCATCACCTCGGCGGCCCACGGGCTGGCCGACCGTGACCTCGCCGACCAGCGGCACGCGGGGGCCGTGTTCGCGATCGGTCCCGGTGTCTCCGGGCCCGGCGCGACGCCCTGGGTCCGGACGTAGGACCGGCGGCCAATCGGGATCGGGCGGGGCGCCGCGAGTCCTGAGGTTCTGCGACGCCCTTGCCGTCCGGGTCGGACTACCTCTCGACGTAGACCGCCAGCGGGGGGATGACGCCGTGGCGGCCCATCGCGGCCGCGTCCTCGGGCGACGGCGAGGCCATCATCGCCTGGGCGCCCGCCAGGTCGTGGACATCCGCGGTGACGGCGATGTTGTTGCTCCCGTCCGCTGCGACGTAGTCGGTCACCTGCGTGGCGTAGCTCCCGATGACGGCGGCCCGCTCTGCGCTCCCAGCCAGCCAGCGGTCGATGTCCTCGACCCTGTGCATGATGACGACCTTCGGCATGCCGACTCCTTCGGGTTGCGCGCCAGGATGCCTGAGGGCAGGGACGCCGACCCAGTGCGAGAGCGGAGTATGCATGCGTGCCGCATTGTTGTCCCGGACGGGTGTCGCCGGTTGGGAGCCGGTTGGGATAGAGTCAGTACCGGACGCGCCTGCGTCCTCTCCCGGTCGATCATCCCCGCTTCGGAGGACGGCTCGTGCGCCGCTTGCTCATCGGACTCGGCATCGTGACCATCGGCCTCCTTGCCGCCGCGTGCTCCTCGACCGGCGGGGGCTCCTCCTCGGCGGGTGGGACCGGCGGGACGCTCGACGGGACCTCCTGGACCCTCAAGACCTACGACGTCGGCGGCACCGCGACCACCCCGCCGACGGGGACGGTCGTCGACGCGAAGTTCGCCTCCGGCAGGATCTCGGGCTTCGCCGGCTGCAACACCTACGCGGGTTCGGCCACCGTCTCGGGGGCGACCCTCACGATCGGCCCGCTCGCGACGACGGCGATGGCCTGCGATCCGGCCGTGACCAAGGTCGAGACGGCCTACCTCGCGAACCTTGCCAAGGCCGCGACCTTCACCGCGACTGCCGACGCACTCACGATCTTCGGGAGCGACGGCAAGCAGGTGCTCGCCTACGGTGCGGCATCCGCCAACCCGCTCGAGGGCGAGTGGAACGTGACCGGCTACAACAACGGCAAGCAGGCCGTCACGTCGCCGATGACGGGTACGACGCTCACGGCGACGTTCACGGCCGCCGGTGAGGTGGGTGGCAACGCGGGCTGCAACAGCTACAGCGGCTCGTACAAGCTCGACGGCACGTCGCTGACGGTCGGTCCGCTGGCCACGACCATGAAGGCTTGCGAGCAGGCGATCATGGACCAGGAGACCCAGTTCCTGGCAGCCCTCCAGACGCCGACGAAGGTCGAGACGTCGGGCGCGACCGTGACGCTCCGCGATGCGTCCGGTGCCACCCAGGTGGTCCTCGGCCCGAAGTGAGCCGGCGGGGCAGGCGACCTGCCCCGCATCGGTGGCGCGGACGGCCGGGCCGGGTCCGTCCGCGCGGGTGGGCGCGGGCCCCGGCCGGCTGACGGCGAGCTGCCGCGTGTCGGTCGCGCGCGCCCGTGGACAGACGCCCGTGGCACGCCTCCCGCGCCTGCCCGGCCGCTACCGCTCCGCTGCTACCCGGCCCAGGTGTAGCCGCCGTCCACGTACAGCGTCTGGCCCGTGATGAATGACGCCTTCTCGCCGAGGAGGAAGGCGATCGCCCCGGCGACGTCCTCCACCCGGGCGAGGCGGCGGAACGGGACGTGCTCGAGCACGGAGAGGTCGAGGGTCCCGGCCGCGACCTGGTCGCTGATCAGCGGCGTGTCGGTCCACGACGGCGCCACCGCGTTCACCCGGATCGGCCGGTCAGCCCACTCGACCGCGAGAACGCGGGTGATCCCGACCACGCCGTGCTTGGCCGCGGCATAGGCGACCCGGCCCGGCAGCGCCCGCATCGCGAAGACGGAGGCGAGGTTGACGATCGCCGCCCCCGGCGCAAGGTGCGGGTAGGCGGCCTGGCAGGCGTAGAACGTCCCGGAGAGGTCAATGTCGATGACCCGCTGCCAGTCGGCGCTGGCGAGCTCTGCCGACGGCCCGGTCCGGTTGATCCCGGCGCTGTTCACGAGGCCCAGGAGCGGCCCGAACCGGCCGGCGACCTCCGTGAACGCCCGCTGGAGGTCAGGCGGCCGGGTCACGTCCACCCGGACGAAGGCTCCGCCGATCTCGTCGGCCACGACCTGACCGGCGGGATCGGCGTCCAGGATGCTGCAGGTCCACCCTTCCTCCGTCAGCTCCCGCACCACCCCGAGCCCGATCCCCTTTGCCCCGCCGGTCACAACGGCATGCTTCATCGGGTCACCCTCTCATGACGGCGAAAGCTTCATGCGCGATGGCTGATTATCGCGCTCCGCGGACGGGCCTCAGCCCTCGCCCGCGAGCTGCCCGTCGTGCAGCTCGAGCACGCGGTCCGCGACGTCGAGCAGGTGACGGTCGTGCGTCGCGACCACGACCGTCAGGTCGCGCCAGCGCATGACCTCACGGAGCAACAGGACGATCCGCAGCGCCGTCTCCGAATCGAGCTGGCCGGTGGGCTCGTCGGCGAGGAGGAGCTTCGGGTCTCCGGCGAGCGCACGCGCGATCGCGACCCGCTGCTGTTCGCCGCCGGACATCTCCATCGGCCGGTGATGCGCCCGGTCCGCGAGGCCCACCAGGTCGAGCAGCTCGAGCACGCGGCGGTCACGCTCCCGGGGCTCCTCGCGCCGGAGACGGAGCGGGATCTCCACGTTCTCCGCGGCGCTCAGGTACGGGAGCAGCCCGAAGGTCTGGAAGATGTAGGCGACATGGTGGCGGCGCAGGTCGACCAGGTCCTCCTCCGTCATCGACGACACCTCCCGGTCGCCGAGGAAGACCACGCGTCCGCTGGTGGGCCGGTCGATTCCGCCGAGGAGGTTGAGCAGGGTCGTCTTGCCGCTCCCCGACCTGCCGGCCACCGCGACCATCTCGCCGGGGGTGACCGCCAGGTCGACGCCGCGCAGCGCATGGACGGTGGCGCCGCCGAAGGCGAAGTCGCGGGTCAGTGAATGCGCCTCCACGACCGGGATCACGGGCGGCGGCGTCACGCGGGAGCCTCCGGTTCGTCCGCCACGGCTCCGTCCGAGGCAGCATCGTCCGTCGCCGCTCCTGCCGCCGCCTGGGCCGCGGGCTCACCGTCCTTGGGCTCACCGGCCGCGTGATCAGCCGCTCCACCGGCTGCCCCATCCGCCCGCGTGCTGTCCGGCCAGATCCCCACGTGGTCGGCCTGGAGGCGGAGCTGGACGCGATCCCGCAGCCCGAGCTGCGCAACGTGCCCCCGCGGCAGCTGGACGCGGCCGGCGCGGTCGAGGACCGCGTACTCCTCGGCGATCACCTCGTGGCGCCCGTCGTCGGAGGTCACGCGGCGGCGCAGCGTCTCGGTGCTCGTCCGGCCGTCACGGATGGCGACCGTCCGCTCGACGTGCTCCGCGACGAGCGGATCGTGGGTGACCACGAGGATCGTCGTCCCGAGCTCCCGGTTCGCAAGCCGGAGGACGCCGAACACCTCGGCGGCGGTCGCACTGTCGAGCTCCCCTGTGGGTTCGTCGGCGAGCAGCACTGCTGGCCCGTTGGCCAGCGCGATGGCGGCCGCGACCCGCTGCTGCTCACCGCCGGACAGCCGGTCCGGCCGGTGGTCACCACGTTCCTCGAGCCCGACGAGCTGGAGCAGCTCCAGCGCACGTGCCCGCGTGTGGCGGACCCCGTCGAGGATCATGGGGACCTCGACGTTCTCGACGGCGGTCAGGTAGGGGAGCAGGTTCCGTTCCGTCTGCTGGCCGATGACACCCACCACCCGCCTCCGGTAGGTGGTGCGCTCGTCCCGGCTCATGCGCGTGAGGTCGTGACCGGCGACGGTGACGCTCCCGGCCGACGGGAGGTCCATCCCGCCGAGGATCCCCATGAGGGTGGACTTGCCGCTCCCGGACGCGCCGACGATCGCCACGATCTCGCCCGCCTGGACCACGAGGTCCAGACCCTGTAGCGCGACGACCTCGAGGTCCGCCACCTTGAAGATCCGGACGAGGTTCTCGCAGACGATTGCGGGAGGTCGGCCGAGCGCAGGGGAGCCGGGTCGCCCGCTCATTCGATCCCCTCCCGGATCGCGCTGGCGGCCACGCCTCGCGACCCGAGCAGGCTCGCCAGGGCGATCGAGATCGCAATGAGCCCGAGGCCGGCGCCGAGCACCAGCAGCAGCACGGCGGGGTCCAGGGCGAGCGGGATCTCGAGTGGCGATCCGAGCAGGACGCCCAGCCCGAGAGTGCTCTCCAGCAGGACGAACAGGCCGATACCGAGGCCGGCGGCGACGACCAGCGTGGCGCCCAGGACGGGGCCGTATTCAAGGGCGAGGAGCGCGATCGGGTCGCGCCGGCCGAGTCCGAGCATGCGCAGGTGTCCAACCTCGTTCAGGCGGGCCGACCCGGCGAGGACCAGGCCGACGATAAGGGCGAGCACGGCGTACGCCGTGCCGACGAGGACGGCGCCCAGCATGACGATCTCCACCGCCCGGTTCACCGGCCGGTCCCGGATCGCGGCGGCGACGTCCGTCCGGCTGACCAGCGTGACGCCCGGTCCCGACGGCGCCAGCGTAGCAAGGAGCGCGTCGCCCCCTCCCGCGGGGACCGCCAGGAACTCGTCTGTCGGCGCGGGCAGTCCGACGGGGATGAACCCGGTCAGCTGGTCGAGCGAGACCACGATGAACGTGCCGTTCGGCTGGAGTGTCGGCCACCAGTCGCGCAGGCCCGCGAGGTGGGCGGAGATGGGGTGGTTCTGGAACATGAGCCGGAACGGCTGGCCGATCCTCGTCACCCCGGTCCGGCCTGCAAGCGCCGGGGACAGGACCACGGGCAGCGACGCCGGGTCCGGCTCGAGCAGCTCGGCCGGCACGCCGGGATCACCGGGGGTGCCGGCGACAAGCGGGACGTAGGCAGGCATCGCGACAGCGAGCAGGTCGTATCCGCCGAGATCGGTCGCCACCCCAGCCGTGCCCCGGACGGCCGGGGCCCTCGCGGTCACCCCCGGCAGGGGCCCGTTCACGAGCACAGGAGGCAGGCTGCCGAGCGTGGAGAGCAGGTGGTCGTCGGCGCCGGTCTGCTGCCAGGCAACGACGTCGGCGCCCTGGTCGAGCGTCTGCACGGTGACCGCCGCGAAGGTGGTGATGGCCGTGCAGGCGAAGAGCACCAGGACCACGGCGGTCGAGCCGCCCTGGCGCGCCGCGCGCCGCATCGCGAGGGTCGCCACGAGGTCGCGGCGGCGGGCCGACGCCCAGGCAACCCCGCGCAGGGCGACCGGGACCAGGCGCACGACGATGAGCGCCGCGGCGAACGCCACCAGGGTCGGCGCCAGCGCCAGCAGGGGATTGAGGTCAGCCCCTCCGCCCAGCACGGCTCCGGGTCCTCCCCGTGGGACCCTCGCACCTGCACCCGTCGCGACCGCCGCGACCGCCGCGTCCCGTCCACGCAGGAGCACGATCGCCGAGATGGCCAGGACCAGGACGACGATCTCTGTCGCAAGGCGCCGGCTCGTGGCCGCGCCGCCGCGCGCGACGCCATCCCCCGGCCCGGCACCATGCCCGGCGCGCGCGCCGCCCTTCGGCCCCAGGGCGGGCGGGATCTCCAGCAGCCCGACCGCCAGCACGGCGGCGATCACGACGGCCGTGCCCGCGGCGATGCTCGTTGCCGGCTGCGTCCCGGGGATCAGCGCGATCGCGAGGCCCGTGGCAAGCACTGCACCGGGCACCGCACACGCGAGCCCCTCGCCCAGCGTCGCCCGCAGGACCTGCGGGGTCGAGGCGCCGCGGGTCCTCCAGGCGGCCACGGACGTGCGGCGTCGCCGTGCCCCGAGCAGGGCGACGAGGCCCAGCGACGCCATCGCCATCGCGGCCGCGCCCGCCGCGCCTGCCGCCATCACGGTGACGGCAAACGACCAGCGGGTCCGCGAGTCGGCGAGCAGCACGGCGAGGTCCGTCGTCATGCGCGTGGTCCCGGGGGTGGCGGCGGCGGACGCGGATCGCGGGAAGATCAATTCGGCCTGCCGAAGCGCGCCGACCAGTGCCCCGGTGTCCGCCATCGCGATCGCACCCGGGTCGACGAAGGAGCGCCAGTGGTAGCGCATCGGGAGCCCCGCGGCCTCGCTCCGGGCCGCCATGGGTGCGTACGCGGCCTGATCCACCAGCACGCGAACGTCGTTGATCGCGAGCGACGGGCTGAAGACGCGCGTGCTCGGGTGCAGGATGCCGTTCTCCCCGTACCAGAAGGCGTCGGCGGGATCACGCGCCCGCAACAGCCCGACGACCCGGACGGCCCATCGCGTGTGCGGGGCGTACCCCAGGCGCGCCAGTGTGTCGGTCTGGTCCAGGCCGAGCGGGACGACGTCACCGAGCCCGATGCCGAGCAGCGCTGCCGCATCCTCGGACAGCGCGCCCTCGAACACGGTCATGGTGGGGGACGCCGGGTCGCCCGGCGAGCCGCCCGGCGGGTTCGGGTCTGGCGCGGTGGAGACATCGCCGGTGGGCGAGCGACCCGAGGTGATGTCGACCCGCTCGGCGGCGCCGTCCTGGAACCGGAACGTCACGGTCGCCGGCTCCGCGAGCGGCGCGTCGACGGTCCAGCGCGCCGAGTCGGCGAGCGTGCTGTGCCCGGCGATCACCCGCGCGACCGCGGATGGCAGCTGGGCCCCAAGCGCCGCTCCGCTCGCCCGGACACCGTCGAACGGGGAGCCGGTCCCCGAGGCCGGAATGTTGCCGACCTGGGTGAGCTCGAGATTGCCGGCCACCGGCGTCGCCATGCCGAGCTCCGAGTGGAGGGTCCGGTCCGCCACGATGTCGAGGATGCGCGGCGCGGCCGCGAACACGAAGGCCGTCACGAACACGAGCAGGCCGAGGCCCAGGGCCGGGACGCGCGCCGTGGCCAGCCGTCGCATCGCGGAGCGGAGCCAGGTCACGCCGTCAGCCCCCGCCGTCCCGCAGGGTCGTCGCGAGGTCGAGCCGCCCGACCTGCCGCGCCACGATCGCGAGGGCGATCGCAAGGAGCGTGACGGCCGCCGCCACGAGCCCGACGACGAATTCGACCGGCACCATGATGGCCGGTGACGGAACGGGCGCCCGGCCGGCCGCGGTGACGGTCGCGGTCGGCACGATCAGCCACGCGAGGACGAGGCCGAGCGCGGCGCCGGCGGCCAGGGAGAAGGCCAGCAGCGATGCGTGGGCCACCCACAGCCAGCCCAGCACCTGCCGGCCCGAGGTCCCCAGGGCCCGGAGCAGGGCGAGCTCCCCGATCACCTCGCGGGTCGAGATCGCGGCGTGGACGATGTAGCCGAGCGTCGAGAAGACGAGCGCCGCGAACGCCCCCAGGGCAAGGGCGCCGATGCTGCCGAGCGAGATCGGATCGCCGGCCGAGGCCGCTGCGACCGCGGTCCGTGCCTCCACGCTCCGCGCATTGAACGGGTCCGCCACGAGGGTGGCGGCAAGCGCAGCCGTGCTCGCGGCGCTGGTGGAGTCCGTCGTCAGCCACCACTCGTCGGGATCCACTGGTGTGCCCCCGGAGGCCCACCGGGCCAGCTCGAACCACGGCCGGTCCACCACCATGAACGGGCGCGCCGGGTCGAGGGGAGGGAACAGGTCGCTGACCGCCACGACCCGCAGGCGGACGCCGTCCCCGATCATCCCACCGTCGAGCGTGTCGCCGACGGCGGCGCCGGTGGCGGCGAGGAAGGCGTCGTTGACGAGGACGGGCACGGGCGCCGGCGTCGATCGGGCCGGGGCCAGCTCGAACCGCGTCGGCAGCCTCGACGTGCCCGCAGGTCCACCCGGGCCCGGGCCCGCGCCGAGGAGGATCCTGCCCCACGCCGCGGGTGGTGGCGCGTAGGCGATGGCTCGTGCGTCCTCGACGCGCGTCCATGTCCAGCCGCTCGCCGCCGGCTCGACGGCCAGGTCGGCCCAAATGGCGCCGGCTCCCGGGTCGACTCCCGTCGCACGAACGGAGACGAGGTCCGTCCGGCCGACCGCGACGACATCCGACGGCGTGGGGATCGCGACCTCGATCCCGAGCAGGCGAAGCCCGGGGTCGGGCGCGACCGGCCCAGCCCGCGACGTCCCGCCGGAACCCTGTCCGCCGGGGGAGGCAAGGCTTCGGGCGAGCGGTACCTCGAGCGTGGTGGACCCGGCAGGACCGGCGCGTCCGGCCTCGATCCGGCTGATCCGTCCGGCGGCGTCCCGGACGACCAGGCGGACGTCGACTCCCGGCAACGCGGGACCTGGCGTACCCGCCGCCGCGTCGGAACTGCGGGCCTCGAGTCCAGCGTCGATCGTCACGCTCAGGCCGCGTGTGCCGTCGGGGATCGCGATACCGCCGTCGCCCGGCAGCGCGGACGAGAGCCCCGCGAGCTCCGGCCGCAGCGCCGCGAGGCTGGCGGGAGCGCCGTCGCGGCCCGCGAGCGCGCCGGCCGCCGCCGCATCGACGGCGAGAAGCTGTGCCCCGGCCGCGGGTCCCGAGTCCACGGTCCGCACGAGGACCGGTGTCGCGCCGGAGACGCCGGGCAGGTCCCGGTATGCCGGTCCGGCCAGCCAGCCCGGGAGCGCCGCGGCGGGACCCGCGCCGACCCGGACATCGGGCGGGACGGTGTAGGCAGCCTGGTCGCGTTGCGACTGCGCCCATGTCGCCGCATGGGTCGCGGCCAGGGTCCCGAGCGCGGCCGCGAGCACCACCAGGAGGGCGATGCGGGTCGAGCGCTGCGGCCGCCGGGCGACCTCCCTGCCCCCCAAGGACAGGACGAGCCCACGAAGCCCTCCGAGACCCCGTTCGGCGACCTCCGCGATCCGCGGGACCAGTCGGATCACCACCGTGGCCCCGGCGACGAGGCCGAGCGCGGGAGCCAGGACGAGGACGAGATCGACGGAGCGACCGGCATCGCCCGGACTGCCGCCCGCGGCGCCGGTTGCGGCCGATCCGCCCGAGACGAGCGACGTCCCGTAGGAGCGGAGCTGCCAGATGGCGATGATGCCGAGCACGAGCAGCGCGACGTCGAGGCCGAGCCGGCTGCCCAAGGTGCGCCCGACGCGCCGTCCGAGCGCGGTCCGGAGCGTGACCAGGCTCGAGGCCGGCCGCACCGAGGGAGCGGTCAATGCTGCGGCCCCGACCACCGCGGCAAGGATGGCGATCGCGACGGTCGCGCCGTCCACCCCTGACGGCATCCCGGGGGCCGGTCCGACCGTCGCTCCAACGAGCCACCCGGCGCCGGCCCCGGCGATCGCGATTGCCGCGACCACGGCCGGCAGCCCGAGGAACAGCCCTTCCAGCAGCATGGTCCCGGCCAGACCCGCGCTGGTACCACCGCGTCCGCGGAGGAGCGCGTCCTCGCGCCGCCGGCGGGCGGCCACCACGCCACCCACGAGCACGAGCGCGTAGACCGCGAGCACGACCAGCTCGGTGACCAGCAGCAGGATCGTCTGGCGGGCGACCAGACCGGCCTGCGACAGCCGGAGCAGGAGGGCGGGGAGGCCGGTCGCCACCGTCACCGCGCGGTCGGTGTCGACGATCGACCGGACGCGTCCGGGGAGGCGCACGAGGTCCGTCCGGAGCGTGTCGGACGCCTCCGGGGTGAGAGCCGCGGCGTCCGGGAAGCCACGCCACTCGGCGTGCACGCCCGCACCCGGGAGAGACGCCACCAGGTCGTCGCGGGCGACGACGAACGGCCCCCGGGTTGTCAGGCGCACGGTCTGGCTGCCCGTCAGGTCAAGTGGGTCTGCCTCCCAGAAAGGGTCCGTCGCGTCTGGCAGCCACGTCCCCGCCAGCCGGAGCGCCACGGCCTGCCGGGCGTCCCGAGGGTCGTGGAGGGTGACGACGTCGCCCACCCGGAGACCAAGGGCGGTCGCGGCCCCGACCGAGAGCGACGCCTCCACGGGCACCTGGCCGGGCCGGGCCCAGGCACCCTCGGCGAGCGAGGCGTGGTCCGCGAGGTGGTCGAAGGAGGAGATGACGGCGAGGTCGCCGGCCGGCGTTCCATCGAGCACCAGGCCGTTCGAGCGGATGACCCGCTCCACCCCGGCCGGCGGGCCCGCTGCGTCGGGAACCGGCACCGTGGCCGGCGCGATCGCGGCCCCGATCTCGGCGGAGACGCCGGAGTCGACACGGGCGACCTCCTCGACCGGCGCATCGATCGCGACACGCACGGACCGTGTCTGCCGGTGCGGCTGCCACGAACGAGGAGCGGAGGCCGGCGAGCGCCGCCCTGTCAGCGTAGAGGGTCCCGGTCGCCGGCAGGGCGACGGCTGCCGCCAGCAGCAGCCCGGCGAGCACTGCCACGGTGCGATCGGCCAGCAGCCGGCGGGTCGCGAGCAGCGCGAAGCCGCCAGGTCGCACGATCTCCTCCACGAGCGGAATCGGCCGATGCTGCCGTGAGCCGCGGGCCCCCCGGCATGGACGGCCACCTGAGCATATCGGTCCGGAGCCGGGACCGCCCCGACCCGGACCAGCTGGACCCGGACAGGCTCATCCGCCTCGCGGACCGCGTGCTGCGACCGCGATTACGCCGTCCCCACCTCGTCCAGCAGCTCGCCGTCCGGTCCCCGAAGCTGCAGCACCATCGGGACCATGCCAAGCGCGTGCGTGGAGCAGCTGAGGCAGGGGTCGTAGGCACGGACCAGTGCGGAGACGCGGTTGAGGGCTCCCTCCTGGATCTTCGTGCCGTCGACGAACCGCCGGGCCACCTGCAGGATGCCGCGACCGATGGCGAGGTTGTTGTGGCCGGTGGCGACGATCAGGTTGGCCCAGGTCATCGCGCCGTTGTCGTCCACCCTGTAGTGGTGGATGAGCGTGCCACGAGGAGCCTCGATGACGCCGACACCCTCGAGGTTGTTGACGCCCGCGTGGGCGCGGACCTTGGTCCCGAGGATGGCCGGGTCGTCGAGCAGCTCCTGCATCCGCTCGAGACCGTACAGGGCCTCGATCAGGCGAGCGTAGTGGTAGTGGAAGCCGCTCTGGACGATGCGGCCCAGGCGCCCCCGGTACTCCTCGAGCTCCGCGTCGGCCTCCGGCGTGCCGCATCGGTCGGCCACGTTGAGGCGCGCCAGCGGGCCGACACGGTAGATGCCGTCGGGGTACCCGACCGGCTTGAAGTACGGCGCCTTGAGGTAGGAGTCCGAGAGGCTCGCCTCGCCGATCCAGGTCGCATAGTCCGCCGGCTTCACCTGGTCCGCGACGATGCTTCCATCCGCACCGACGAAGCGCAGGTTGCCGTCGTACAGCCGCAGTGAGCCGTCCGGCCCGACGAGGCCGCAGTACATCGTCGGGAAGTTCGAGAAGGACTCGATCTCGTTCGGGAAGCTGTCGAGCGTGCGCTTCCACAGCTCGAGCGTGCGCCGCACGATGGCCTTGGCGGCAGGCAGCTCGGCGAGCGTCTTGTCCCGGGCATGCGGATCCAGCGGGGCGTTGACGCCGCCGGGCACGGTCCACGAGGGGTGGATGCGCTCCTTGCCGAGGCGCTCGATCACCTGCTGGCCGAACTTGCGCAGCGCGATCCCGTCGCGCAGGGCATCGGGATGCTCCTCGAGCAGCCCCGCCACGTTGCGCTTGGCGGGATCGAAGTCCATGCCCAGCAGCAGGTCAGGGGCCGAGAGATGGAAGAAGGACAGCGCATGCGACTGCACGAACTGCGCGCAATGAAGCAGCTCGCGCAGCTTCGCGGCCGACGTGGGGATGCGCACGGCCATGATCTCGTCGCAGGCCTTGGACGAGGCAAGGAGGTGGCTCACCGGGCAGATGCCGCAGATTCGCGCCGTGATCGACGGCATCTCGTAGTACGGCCGACCCTCGATGAACCTCTCGAAGCCGCGGATCTGGGTGACGTGGAACTGGGTGTCGACCACCTCGCCGGCGTCATCGAGCTTGATCGTGATCTTGGCGTGACCCTCGATGCGCGACACGTGGGGGATCGTGATCGTGCTCATGACTGGTCTCCTGGCCTCCACCGGCTGTTCCACGGGCGCAGCGGCGGCGGGCTCATGGCCTATCGGGGCGCGCGCCGCGCGCCCCGCCGTTCCTGGTGTTGCCTTCCTGGTCGTCATGGCGCGCCCTACCCGAACCGGAGCTTGGAGCCGAGGTCCGGCTTGCGGCCCTCGAGCAGCTCGCTCAGGACCAGCAGGATCGCGTTGGCCTTGGGTGGGCAGCCCGGGACGTGGAGGTCCACCTCGATCGCCTCGTGCAGCGGACCCGCCTGCTTGAGCAACCCGGGCACGCCGTCTGTCGGCACGCCCGGCGTCGCGGTCGCACCCTCCACGTAGACGCGCTCGAGCAGCTTCCGGGTGGGGATGCCGTTGCGCATCGACGGCACGTTGCCCGTCACCGCGCAATCGCCGAGCGCGATCACGAACTTGCTGCGCGCCCGCGCGACCTGCGCGAGCTTGAGGTCGTCCTGGCTGCTGACGGCCCCCTCGATCACGGCCACGTCGACGCCTTCCGGCCATTCCTGCGCGTCGACCAGCGGGCCGAACACGATGTCGGCCTTCTTGAGCACGGCGACGATTCCCTCGTCGATGTCGAGCAGCGACATGTGGCAGCCGGAGCAGCCGTCCAGCCAGCAGGTACCGATCTTGACCTTGTCCATCACTGGCCTCCGCGCATGGAGGTCAGGCGCGTCACCACCGCCCGCTGCTTGGTCATCTCCTCGACCCCCCATCCCTTCTCCGCCATCGCGCCCGTCGGGCAGGCCTGGACGCACTTGCCACAGCTCGTGCAGGAGGTCGCCTCACCCCATGGTCGCTGGAGCTCGGAGACGAGCCGCGACCCGATGCCGCGACCAGCGATGTCCCACACGTGTGCACCCTCGATCTCGGCGCACGCTCGCACGCAGCGCGTGCACAGCACACAGCGGTTGTGGTCGAGCACGTAGCGCGGGTGCGTCGTGTCGACAGAGAGCCGCGGGAAGTTGTACGAGTAGCGGGCATGCGTGATGCCCTGCTCCTGCGCCAGGGTCTGCAGCTCGCAGTGTCCGGAGGACACGCACACGGAGCAGACGTGATTGCGCTCCGTGAACAGGAGCTCGAGCGCGATCTTCCGATAGGACTCGAGCTGCGGCGAGCTGGTGGCGACCGCCTGGCCCTCCTGGACCGGTGTGGTGCAGGCAGGCACGAGGCGCGCGACGCCGGCGACCTCCACCATGCACAGCCGGCACGCACCGACAGAGCTGAGGCCCTCCATGTAGCAGAGGGCCGGGATGTACTTGTTGTTGGCTCGCGCGACCTCGAGGATCGATTGGCCGGGAGTGGCCGCGATCACCTCGCCGTCGATGCGGACCTTCACCTTCTCGGTCAAGGCGATCTCCCTATCTCTCGACGCTGCGGATGTCGCAGCGCAGGCAGCGGGACGTTTCCTCCATCGCAGCCACCGGCGTGAGGCCAAGCGAGACCTCGACGTTCGAACGCACCCGCTCGGTGGCGACTCGCTCGCCCGGCACATGCCGTGCGCTCTCGCTCGGCGTCTCGGGTGGCTCCATGTGGTACTGGAACTCCGGGAACAGGCTGAGGAAGCGCCTCTGCCCCATCAGCTTCTTGTCGATGTTGCTGGCAGCCTTCTTGCCGTAGCCCATGGCGTTCGAGACGTTCGACGCCCCGGTGATCAGGTCACCGCCGGCGTAGAAGCGCTCGCGGCTGGTCTCGAGGGAGAAGCGGTCGACGTCGATCGTCCCCTCCTCCTTGACCAGCAGGCCCGAGGCCCGGCAGAAGTCGAGGTCGACGGATTTGCCGACGGCGAGGATCACGGTGTCGCACTCGATGCGGATCACCTCGTCCGTGGGCACGGGCCGCCGGCGGCCCGAGGTGTCGAACTCGCCGAGCTTCGTCCGGACCGCCTCGAGCGCACGCACCTGGCCGTTCCGGTCCCCGACGATCCGGTGAGGAGCGGCGAGGTAGGCCAGCTTCGCACCCTCGTGCTCGGCCGCCTCGATCTCCTCCTGGATCGCCGGCATGTCCTTCCGCTCCCGGCGGTAGACGATCGTCACGTCCGCGCCCAGCCGGCGGGCCGTGCGCGCGGAGTCGATGGCAGCGTTGCCGCCGCCGATGACGACGACCTTCTTGCCGACCGGGACCTCCTGGTCGCGCGACACGGCCTCCAGGAACGGGAGGGCCGGGATCACGCCCCGGAGCTCGGTGCCGGGCAGGTAGACCCAGGCCTCCTTCCAGGTGCCGATCGCGAGGAACACCGAGTCGTACTGGTGGGCCAGGTCGTTGAGCGTCGGCTCCTCGCCCACGTTCACGTTGAACACGAACCGGACGCCCAGGCGTTCGATCAGCTCGACCTCCTTGTCGAGCGCCGCCTTGGGCAGCCGGTACTCGGGCAGCGCATAGCGCAGCATGCCGCCCGCCGCTGGCCGGGAGTCGTAGACGGTCACGCTGTGCCCGAACAGCGCGAGGTAGTACGCGCAGGTGAGGCCGGTCGGACCGGCCCCGACGACCGCGACCTCGCGCCCGGTCGGCTCGAGCCGGCGCTCGCGGATGCGGTCGACCACGCTCTCGAACTTGTCGGAGAAGTACACCTGGTCCGCGATCAGGCGGTGCACGTCGCGCATGTTCACCGACTCGTCGATGCCGGCGCGGCGACACCGGTTGTCGCACGGGTGCTGGCAGACGCGGCCCGTGGAGGCCGGCAGCGGGTTGTCCAGGATCACCGACAGGAACGCGTCCTCGACACGCCCCTCCTTGTACAGCTGCAGGAAGCGCGGGATGTTCATGTGCAGCGGGCAGGAGTTCTCGCACGGCGAGAGCGCCAGGTCCTCGCACACGCCGGCGCGGCAGCGCTTGGCCAGGATGTGGTCCTCGAACTCGTTGCGGAAGTGGCGCAGGGTGGTCAGCACCGGGTTGGGAGCGCTTCCGCCGAGCGCGCAGAGCGAGGTGTCCCGGATCATCCGGCACAGCTCGTCGAGCGTCGCGAGGTCCTCCTGCTTGGCCGCCCCGATCGTCAGGCGGTTGAGGATGCGCAGGGCCTTGTCGAGACCGACCCGGCACGGGACGCACTTGCCGCAGCTCTCCGAGTGGGTGAACTCGATGAAGTAGCGGGCGACGTCAACCATGCAGTTGTCTTCGTCCATGACCACCATGCCGCCCGAGCCCATGATCGAGCCGAGCTGCTGGAGCGTCTCGTAATCGACGGGCGTGTCGAACATGTCCACCGGGATGCACCCGCCCGAGGGACCGCCCGTCTGCACGGCCTTGATCTCGCGGCCGCTGGTGGTGCCGCCACCGATGTCGTAGATGAACTTCGCGAGCGGCGTGCCGAGCGGCATCTCGACCAGGCCGGTGCTCTTCACCTTGCCCACCAGCGAGAAGACCTTGGTGCCCGCGCTCTTGGTGCTGCCGGTCTCCGTGAACCAGGCTGGTCCCTTGGACACGATCGGCGCGATGTTGTACCAGGTCTCGACGTTGTTGATGTTGGTGGGCTTGCCGTACAGGCCCTTCTGGGCCGGGAACGGCGGGCGCGACCGCGGACGGCCGGAGTGGCCCTCCAGCGACGCGATGAGCGCCGTCTCCTCGCCGCACACGAAGGCGCCGGCGCCTTCGACCAGCTCGATGTCGAAGTTGAAGCCGCGTCCGAGCACGTTGCTGCCGAGGACTCCGTAGTCCCGGGCCTGCGCGAGCGCCCGCTCGAGGCGCAGCACCGCGAGGGGATACTCGGCGCGAACGTAGATGATCCCCGCGGAGGCGCCGGTGACGTAGCCGGCGATCAGCATGCCCTCGATCAGGGCCTGGGGATCGGACTCGATCTCGTTGCGGTTCATGTACGCGCCCGGGTCGCCCTCGTCCGCGTTGCAGATGAGGTACTTCTCGGGCCCCGGCGCCTTGTACAGGAACTCCCACTTGTTGCCGGTCAGGTAGCCGGCGCCACCACGGCCGCGCAGCTTGGCGGCCTTGATCTGCTCGATCACGAAGGCGGGGTTCTGGTCGATCAGGACCTTGTACAGGGCCTGGTAGCCGCCGATCGCGATGTACTCCTCGATGTCGTCGGGGTTGATCAGCCCGCAGTTGCGCAGGACGATCTTGACCTGGCCATCGAAGAACGGGATCTCGTTCCAGCTGGGAACGTCCGGGTAGCCGTAGCCGTACTTGACGTGGCCGGTGAGGTGATCCCACTCCTCGACCTTGCACAGGATGAGCTCGGCCGGTGGGAGCTGCCCCTGGGCGAGACCGTGGAGGATGTCGTCCACGTGGTTCGGCTGGACCCGGCGCAGCATCAGCAGCGGGCGGCCCGGCACCCAGACGTTGACGAGCGGCTCTTCGGCGCAGTAGCCGAAGCAACCCACCGGTGCCAGCTGCACGGCCAGGCCGCGGGCGTCGATCTCGGAGGCGAAGGCGTGGTAGACGGCCTCGGCGCCGTTGCCCGTGCCGCAGGTGCCCACGCCGACGGCGATGCGCGGCTTGCTGGGAAGCAGCTTCGCGAGGCCTGCCTCGCGCACGGCTGCGAACGCGGCGATGTCCTGGATCTTCATCGCGCGCTCTCCTTGCGCAGCGCCTCGACCTCTCGGATCAGGGCCTGTTCCTTGACGTGCCCACGGATCGCGTGGTCGACCTCGACGACCGGGGCGAGCGCGCACTGGCCGAAGCAGGCCACGGTGCGGAGCGTGAAGCGCCGGTCCGGTGTCGTGAGCGTGAGCTTGTCGGCCCCGTCGGGGGCATCGTGCAGGCTCAGCTGGAGCTTCACGCGCTCGAGCAGCGCACGCGAGCCGCGGGTATGGCAGGCAGTGCCCCGGCAGATGGCCACCGTGTGCGTGCCCTGTGGCTCGAGGTTGAACAGCGCGAAGAACGTCGCCACGCCGTAGACCTGCGCCTGGGGAATGCCCGTCCGGATGGCCACGTATTCGAGCGTTTCCATCGGCAGGTACTTGTAGCGGTTGTGATCCTGCAGCTTCTCCAGGATGCCGAGCAGCGCGCCGGGGTGACCGGCCTGATCGCCGATGATCCGGTCGATCAGGTCCTGGTCCTCGACGTGCGGAAGCGCCGTCACCAGTCCGGTGGTCATCGAGCTCTCCATGCGAAAGCCATGCCTCGCGGGCCGGTGCAAAGACGGGGCCCGCAGGATGCACGGCGTTGGCACGACGCTAGGCGGTGAGGGGGACCGCCGATAAGGGCCATCGGGAGGGGATCGGCCGGTCATCCGCACGGGGAGTCGCCCCGGCGAATGCCCGCGTCCCGAACCCGATCGGGACGTTCAGGAGAAATTTCGGGCCTGAGGCCTCTCGCCTCGGCCGATCCGTCGATGTCGCCGGTTCGTGTCCGGCCTCCGCCCGGGTCGACACCACCGGCGAGCGAGCGCTCGACCGCCTGGCGACGCGATCAGGTCCGCCAGGACCACCGCCGGTCCACACGGATCACCGCACGATCGGCCGGCCGCTCCTCGCCCATGCGCTGGTCCCACCCCGCACGGAGACGGCCCCCTTGAACCCCTTGTCGATGAGGAAGTCGGTGGCGCCCCGGCTCCGGCTGCCCGACTGGCAGATGACCGCGTACGGCTTGTCGTGCTTGAGCTTGGGCAGGCGGTCCGGCAGCTTCTTCACGGGGATATGGATCGCCCCGGCCAGGTGACCGCTCCTGAACTCGGACTCCTCCCGGACGTCGAGGACGCGGATGGCGCCCTGCTGGAGGAGCGCGTCGAGCTCCGCGATTTCGATGGACGGCCCGCCGAGGCGGCGCAGGAACGAGAGCACAGGTGCCTCCGGTGATGGTGTCGGGTGGACCCGGGCCGCGGTCACCCGGGCAGGCGGGCGATGAGTGCCGCGGCGGCCAGACCCGCCCCGGCGATGACCTCGTACGGACCCGCGCCTGCCGAGACGACGGCGGTCTCGAGCGGGTGCAGCGTCTCACGCCACCCGGTCCCGGAGATGGTGATCCCCGGTCCAGGGAGGGCGGTGACGACGTGCGGGCTTGCGCCGGTGGTGTCGAGCGCGACCGGATGGTCCGGCCGAGCCCGGACCGCTTCGAGCACGAAATGCTCGCACTCGACCAGGGCCGTCCTCGATGATCGCCCGTCGATCGCGGCGATTGCATGCCCGAAGACGGCGACGGCGTCGGGCTTCCACGCGGCGAGCGTCTCGGTGACGTGCAACGGGCGCCCGGGGGTCGCGGGCCGTCCCCAGTCGTCGGCGCGGTAGGTCAGGTCGGACGGCTCCTGGACCTCGTACAGGAAGAGCCCCGGACCAACCGCGTGGAGCGTCCCGGCCGGGAGCAGCACGGTGTCGCCGGGTGACGGCGAGATCCGCTGCAGGAGGGACGCGAGGCCGCCGTCACGGATCGCTCCCCGCACCTGGGCGTCGGTCACGCCTGGCCGCACCCCGACGAGCAGCGCCGAGGATGGATCCGCCTCCAGCACGAACCAGGCCTCCGTCTTGCCGACGGCCTCCGGGCCAACCAGCTGGCGGGCGAGACGGTCGTCGGGGTGGACCTGGACCGAGAGCCACGCGACAGGGTCGATGAGCTTGACCAGGAGCGGGAACCGGTCGGGCCACGGCGAACGGCTCCCGACGAATGCGCGGCCGTGCACGGCAGCCAGCTCGTCCAGGCTCACCGAGCCATCCGCTTGCGAGGTGCCGGACCCGGGACCGGCGCCAGCCTGCCCGGCAGGGACACGGGTCGCCGGGCCGGCGACCCACGCCTCGCCGATCGGCCCGGCCGGCGATGCGCCGCCCAGCCGCGTCCCGCCCCACGGGCGGACGCTCATGTCGGGCTCTGGGCGCAGGACGGAGAACATCGACGGCTCCATGCGTGTGGACTCAGGCGCCGTGCAACGAGTCGGCACGGCGTCGTCCGACCAAGGATAGGCGACGTCCCCGACAGGCCGCGCTGACGCGTTGCCGAGACACGCGTGGGCGGCCCGGCCGTCTGTCCGAGTGACGCTGGACGCGGGCATCGCCAGATGGTAGCGTTACCATGCTGACGCTACCACCGCTCGATCGAGCAGTCTCCCGTCAGCATCCGAAGGGTTCAGGGTTGTGTCGAAGCCAACCATCGTCGACGTTGCGAAGCTCGCCGGTGTCTCGGCCATCACGGTGTCCAGGGTCGTGAACGACTCGGGCCCGGTGAGCCGGCCCACCCGCGCCCGGGTCGAACACGCGATCGCCGAGATCGGCTACGTGCCCAACGGCGTTGCCCGGAGCCTGCGGTCGAGCCGGACGGACACGATCGCACTCGTGGTCACCGACATGACCAACCCGTTCTTCACCACCGTGGCGCGAGGGGCGGAGTCCGCCGCCAGCGATGCCGGGCGGATGCTCATCATCTGCAACACGGGCGAGCGCGACGCCGACGAGTGGCGCCACGTCCGGATGCTGCTCCAGCGCCGCGTCGACGGAATCCTCCTGGTACCGGCCGGAAGCGGCACCGAGGCGATCCGGCTGTGCCGGGAGCAGGGAACGCCGGTCGTGGTCGTGGACCGGCGCCTCGAGGGCGGCGTCGCCGGACGTCGTCCGGAGCGATTCGAGGGAGGGCGCCTTCGAGCTCGGCCGCCTGCTCGTGTCCCTCGGGCACAGGACGACCGCGGTGCTGACAGGGTCCAGGAACGTGTCGACGGCCGACGATCGCGTGGCCGGGCTTCAGCGAGGCACTCGCCGGGGCGGGACCGCTGCCACCGCCCGCCGTCTACTGGGGCGGGTACACGATCGAGAGCGGCCGGCGAGATGGCCATCGCGGCCATGTCGGCGACCCCGCAGGCCGACGGCCCTGTTCGCTGCGAACAACTTCATCGCGATTGGCGTCCTGCACGCGCTGGACGGGCTGGAGATCCGGGTCCCGGAAGACGTCTGCCGTCGTCGGCTTCGACGACCTGCCGCCCGCGATGGTGATGTTCCCCTTCCTGACCGTGTCGGCGCAGCCGGCCGAGGAGATGGGCCGGCGCAGCGTCGCCGTCCTGCTCGATCGCCTGTCCACTCCGAGACGCTCGTTCGAGGAGGTCGTCCTCCCCACGAACCTGGTTGTCCGACGCTCGAGTGGCGACGCGCTGGCCGACCCGGCACCACACCTGCCCCTGACCCGAAACTCGGCGCATGCAGCGATGACAACCGATGTTCGACATGACCGACGGACGCCCGGGCACCGGCCGGTCCGAGCGGGGCCTGGATCGAACGCGACGACCTGATCGTCATCGCCGGCGCCGGCGGGTTCATCGCCGGCTCGCTGGTGCGCTACTTCCACGACCAGGGCTTCACCCGCATCCGGGCGGTCGACAAGAAGCCGCTGCCCGAGTGGTACCAGCGCGTCCCGGGCGTCGAGTGCCTCTCGATGGACCTGAGCCACGAGGCAGAACGCCATCCGCGCCGTCGAGGGCGCCGACCGAGGTCTACAACCTGGCGGCCGACATGGGCGGCATGGGCTTCATCGAGCGCTTCCGCGTCGAGTGCCTCCGCAGCATCCTCGATCAACACGCACATGATCGAGGCCGCGTACCGGGCCGGCGTGCAGCGCTACTTCTTCTCCTCGTCCGCCTGCGCCTACAACACGGACCTCCAGAAGACCCCGAGGTGCCCGGCGCTCAAGGAGTCCGACGCCTACCCGGCGATGGCCGAGCGCGGCTACGGCTGGGAGAAGCTGATCTCGGAGATGTTCTGCCAGGAGTACTGGGCCGAGCGCGGCCTGAAGACCCACATCGCCCGCTTCCACAACGTCTACGGCCCGAACGGCACCTGGGACGGCGGCCGCGAGAAGGCGCCGGCCGCCATGTGCCGCAAGGTCATCGAGGCCAAGGACAGCGGCGACCTGAGGATCGAGATCTGGGGCGACGGCACGCAGACGCGCAGCTTCATGTACATCGACGACTGCCTCCACGGCATCGACCGGATCATGCACTGCGACGACCTGATCGCCACGCCCGATCAACCTCGGCTCGAGCGAGCTGGTGTCGATCAACGAGCTGGTGTCGATCGTCGAGGAGATCGCCGGCGTGAAGCTGGAGCGCACGTACGACCTCGGCGCGCCCAAGGGCGTCGCCGGCCGCAACAGCGACAACACCTTCATCCAGCAGCGTCCTCGGCTGGGAGCCGAACACGCCGCTGCGCGACGGGATGGCCGCGACCTACGCCTGGATCGAGGACCAGTACGCGGCCCGCAAGGCCGGCCGGCCGGTCGTCGAAGGCTGACGGGGCCATGGACGCGGACGGCAGCGATGGCCCGAGTCGCGCCGCCGCGCCGCCGGTCCGAGCTCCGGCCGCCCCGATCGGCGGCCTGCCGTACCGGCTCGCAGCTGGCCGGCGGCTGGATCGACCAGCCGTTCGTGTCAGCGCTCGACCCGGAGCCGCCCGGGCTCCATGGTCGTCGTCTCGCTGGCAGCCGACCGTCCGGTTCATGGACCGCTGCGGCATGGCGACCGGGACCCGGGCGATGGCCGCGGCGCTGTGGGGCGACGCCTTCCCGCCGGGACCGCTCGCCGGCCGAGCCTCGTCCGCGAGCTGTACGCGGCCGAGAACGCCGACAGGGTCGAGCCGTCCGGCTCGCAGGACATGATCGGCCTCATCTTCCCCGGCGATCAGCCGCCTCGACTACGACGCCGCGGTCGACGGCGGCTGGTTCCCGGCCGACGTCGAGATCCACGTCGCGACCCGGCCGATCGCTCGCTGGCTCGAGCGGGTCATCCACCTCGTCCCCGTGGCGCCGCGGCCCGCGGGCTACGGCCCGCTCGGCGTGAAGCGCCTGGACCCGGACTGGATCCGGCGCCTCGGCCAGAGCGGCGCAGGACTGCTTCGACGCCATCCGCCGCCAGGACCTGATCGCGCTGGGTGAGTCTCGCTGAACGAGTGCACCCGGTGCTGGGACGCGCTCCTGCCGCAGACGCTCGGCGCACCCGACCATCGAGCTCGACCTCAAGGCGCTCCTCGCCGGGTACGAGGCGCGGTACGACGGCGCGATGTACTCGGGGTGCGGCGGCGGCTACCTCGTCGTCGCGTCCGAGGAGGACGTGCCCGGATCGCTCCGCATCACGGTGCGGACGGGGTAGAGGAGCGCCGATGAGCGACGTGGGGCCGACGGCCCGCCGCGAGCGCTCGCGATGGAGTCCCGGGTCGTCGTCTCCGCGAGCCTCGACAACCTGCGGTCCGTCGCACGTCCGGTTCCTCCAGGAGGTCGCGCGCCTGGGCCGTCCACGTCGGCTCTGGTCCGACACGGCGATCGAGTCCCGGACCGGGAGGCCGCCAGCTTTTCCGCAGCGGGAGCGGCTGTTCCTCGCACGTGCCCTGCGCTGCGTCGACAGCGCCGGCGTGGTGCACCGGGACCCGGCGGAGGTCCTCACGGACATCGTGTCGCGCGGCGACACGCTGGTGGTCGGATCGGACGAGGACGACCACGACCTGCGCGCCCGGTGCCAGGCGCGGGGGGTCGACTACCGGGTCATCCGACCCGCCGACCTCGGCGGGTTCCCGCCATTCGCCGACGAGGTCCTGCCGCCTTCGAGCGGCACGCCGCGGGTCGTGGTCACGGGGTGCTTCGACTGGCTCCACTCCGGCCACGTCCAGTTCTTCAGGGAAGCTGCCACGCTGGGCGAGCTGCACGTGGTGGTCGGCAGCGACAGGAACGTCGAGCTGCTCAAGGGTCCCGGGCATCCGCTCCAGCACCAGGACGAGCGGCGGTACATGGTCCAGGCTGTCCGCAGCGTGCACCGCGGTCTCGTGTCGACGGGGAGCGGCTGGATGGACGCCGAGCCGGAGATCGATTCGATCGCGCCCCACGTGTACGTCGTGAACGAGGACGGTGACAGGCCGGAGAAGCGCGAGTTCTGCCGCGCCCACGGCCTCGACTACGTCGTCCTCCGGCGGAAGCCCCACGGGGGCCTGCCGAGGCGGACCAGCACCGACCTGCGCGGCTTCTGAGCCCGGAGGCGGCTCCTGGGCCCGGACGCGGCCATTGACCTGCGCGGCTCCTGGGCCCCGGCGCCGCGCCGCCTACGGCGCGAGGACCCGGTCCAGGTAGGGGTCACCGATCCGGCCATCCCGGATCGCGCGGCGGTAGGAGTCGATCGTCTGGCGGACCCCGTCCTCCAGGGCCGTCTCGAACTGGACGCCGAGGGCGGCCTCGATGGGTCCACCGTCGAATGCCTCCGGGAAGGGCAGAGCCCGCTCCTCGGACGTGATGCTGCCCCGCGCGCCCGGTTCCACGGCTTCGATCGCTCCGATGATCTCGTCGACCCCGATCCCGGGTCCGCCGATGCTGAACACCTGCGCGCCCGTGAGCGTGGATCGCGCGGCGGCGATGAATGCCCGCGCGACGTCGTCGGCGAACTGGAACTGGGCGCGGCCGCCGAAGTTGACGTGGTAGGACCGCCCGGCCGCCGCGGCGATCATCGCGAGGGTCGGCTTCGAGGTGACACCCTGGTCCCTGCCGGGACCGTACACGGAGTGGGGGCGCAGCCCGATGCTCGAGACGCCCTGCGTCTCCCATGAGACCCTCGCGCCCTGCTCGTTGGCAACCTTGAACACGCCGTAGTGCGAGGTCGGGAAGAGCTCCGCATCGGGACCCAGCACCTCGTCCCGGTAGTGCGACCTGGGCCCGTAGACCGCCGCGCTGCTGGCATAGACAAGGCGGCCGATCTCGAGACGGCGGGCGAGCTCGAACATCGTGACCGTGCCCTGCACGTTGACCCGCGCGCCAGCGATGGGGTCTGCCGCGCAGAACGGGAACTGCAGGGCTGCGAGGTGGATGATGGTGTTGATCCCGATGCGGCGCGACGCCTCCAGGAGTGCATCGAGATCGTTGATGTCGCCGTTGAGGACGCTCATCCTGCCGAGCTCCGCGTCCGTCAGGAGCAGCTGCAGGCGATCGAACCGGCGGCGCGCCGCCAGCACGGTGACCGGGACCGACTCCCGGACGAGGTTCCGGACGACCCACGCGCCGATGCACCCGGTGCCGCCCGTGATCAGGTATCGCTCGTCAGGCACCACGCCCTCCAGTGTCGCCGGCAACCGTTGCGGCGCCCGCGGCGCTCAGCCGACCGTCGTGTAGGCGACGATGTCCATGGACACGACCAGCGCGTTCAGGGTGGGCTGGAGGCCCTGGTGGACGTCGGACGTGCGCCATGCCACCGCGGCATCGGCATGCTCCCAGCGGAAGACCATCTGGTAGCGGTCGGGGTGCTCGATCTCCCGGAGGAGGTCGCACGCGATGAAGCCCGGCACCTGGGTCACCGGTGGCCGGTAGTCGTCGGCGAAGAAGCGCTCGAACTCCGCCGTCCTGTCCGGACGCACGTCGAAGGTGATGTGCCGCTCGATCATCGCGATGCCTCCATACCCGTGGCGGTGACCCATGCAAGTGGTCTGACCAGTTGACGACCTTATCAGATCGCCATAGCATCGCGCCACGGGTACGGAGCAGCGTCGAGGAGGTCGCACGGGTGGGCATGGACGAGCCTGGGGCCGGTCGTGGGTCGGCCGGGGACGGCGCCCAGGGCTGGCCGGTGTTCGCCGTCCTGGACCGGAGCACGCTGCCGGAGGAGATCGCCAACCGCCTCCTCGAGCTGATCAAGGCGGAGCGGCTCCGGCCCGGCGACAAGCTCCCTGCGGAGCGGAGCCTGGCGGCCGAGATGCAGGTCAGCCGGCCGGTGCTCCGGGAGGCCCTTCGCGCCCTCGCCATCATGAAGGTGGTGGAGATCCGCCAGGGATCGGGCACGTACATCACGTCCCTCGAGCCACAGCAGCTCGTGTCACACCTCGACTTCGTGTTCTCCAAGGACACGGTCGCCCTCGCCAAGGTCCTGGAGGCGCGGCGGGTGCTCGAGGTGGGCAACGTCCGCCTGGCCGCCGTCCGGATCGAACCGCACCAGGTCGAGCGGCTCGAGGCGCTCCTCGGCGAGATGCGGGCCGCGGTGGACGACGCCGACCTGTTCAGCACCCTCGACATCGCCTTCCACAACGCGGTGTGTGACGCAGCGGGCAACTTCCTCCTGGCGCAGTTCATGAGCATCATCAACACGCTGGCCAAGGTCAGCCGGGAACGGACGGGCGCGTCGCGCGTGGTGCGTGAGCGTGCCCTTCGCGACCACGAGCCGTTGGTGGGGGCGCTCAGGGCAGGTGACCCGGACGCGGCCGCGCGGGCGATGCAGGCTCACCTCGACCACGTGGAGCACGCGCTCGAGGCCGCGGCCACGTGAACGTGAGCGGCACTGCCCGCCTCGATGCGCCACGCGAGCAGGTGTTCCGGGCCATCTGCGACCCGAGGGTCCTCATGGAGATCATCCCCGGGTGCGACGCCATCGAGCAGGTGAGCCCCACGGAGTACAGCGGCGTGATCACCCTGCGACTCCCGGGAGTGGTCGGCACATATCGAACGACCGTCCGGCTGGTGGACGCGGCGGCGCCCGAGCGTTCGGGGATGGAGGGCCGTCTCGAGGGGTCGATGGGCTCGATCGTGGGCCGCGCCGACTTCGTCCTGGGCGAGACCACGGACGCCCCCGGTGCGACCGCCATCGACTACACCGGGAGTGGCGTGATCCAGGGGCCCCTGGCCCGGCTGGATTCCCGCTTCGCCGAGCGTCTCGCCGAATCGCTGATCTCCCAGGGGCTCCGGGCGCTCAACCTTCGCCTCGCCCGGGAAGCAACGCAGAACCCCAGCCCCGGCGGGCTGCGGCCGACCACGGAGGTGTCCGAGTGACCGTCACCAGCTACTTCCTCCCGGCCTCCGTGCCCGAGGCGCTGGGCCTCCTCGAGACGCACTCGGCCTCGCTCCTCGTCATGGCCGGGGGGACCGTCGCCATGCCGCTCATCAACGAGGGCATCTCGCTGCCCCAGGTGGTGATGGGGCTGCGACGGGCCGGGCTCGATCGCATCGAGCGCGTGGGCGATGACCTCCGTATCGGGGCGACCGTGACCCTGACGCGGCTCCTCGAGCAGGACACGATCCCGATGCTCCGGCAGGCGGCCGGCCGGACCGCGAGCTGGTCGATCCGGAACATGGGCACCGTCGGTGGCAACCTGTTCACGCCGCCGCCGGGTGGGGACGTCGCCGTGGCCCTGCTGGCCCTCGACGCGCGGGTGACCCTGACCGGCCCCCGGGCCGCGCGGACCGTGCCGCTGTCGACGTTCTGGACGGGCTTCATGACCAGCGACCTGCGCCCCGACGAGCTCCTCACCTCGATCACCGTACCCATCGAGCCCGGCGCGACGACCTTCGTGAAGTTCGGGCGGAAGCACGCCAACACGCCCGCCGTGGTGACGGTCGCCGTGCACCTGGACATCCAGGGCGGGACGGTGGCCGGCGCGCGGATCGCACTGGGGGCCGCGGGCCCGCACCCGATGCGCGCGCCCGGGGCCGAAGCTGCGATCACCGGATCTTCGCTCGAGCCGGAGGCGATCGCGGAGGCGGCGGCGGCCGCGGCGCGCGAGTGCCTGGCGTTCACCGACGGCGTGGCCAGCGAGTGGTACCGGCGGAGGATGGTGGAGGTGTTCGTCAAGCGGTCGCTGACGGACCTGGCGCTCACGGAGCTGGCCACGGCGGCCGGGCCGGCGATCGGCGGGGGTGCGTAGTCATGGACTCGCTCATCGTCACCTTCGAGCTCTCCGGGCGGGACGTGGAGGTCATGGTCAGCCCGATGACGACGCTGCAGTCCGTCCTCCGGAACCAGCTCGGCCACACGGCGGTCAAGGACGGCTGTCGGCAGGGTGGCTGCGGCAGCTGCACCGTCCTCGTCGACGGCGAGCCGATGATGTCGTGCCTGCTGCCGGTCGAGGACGTCGCGGGCCGGAGCGTGACCACGCTCGAGGGCATCACCCCGGCCGAGGGCCTGCACCCGATCCAGCAGGCATTCCTCGACACGAACGGCTTCCAGTGCGGCTACTGCACGCCGGGCATGATCATGCTCGCCAAGGCACTGCTCGACCACAACCCGAGCCCGAGCCGCGACGAGATCGTCGACGCGCTGAGCGGGCAACGTCTGCCGCTGCACCGGCTACCTGCCGATCATCGAGGCGATCGAGGCCGCGGTCCGGGCCGCCGGCCAGCAGGAGGCGCGAGCATGACGACCGAGCTGCACGTCGTCGGGCAGTCCGTGGCGCGCAGCGACGGGGTCGGATTCGTCACCGGGCGGACGCCTGTACACCGCCGACCGCTCGTTCCCCGGGATGCTCCACCTCAAGATGGTCCGCAGCCCGGTCCACCACGCGCTGCTGAAGGGCGTCGACCTGTCCGAGGCGGAGAAGGTGCCGGGCTTCGTCCGGGCGCTCACGCACGCCGACGTCCCGCACAACGTCTACACGATCCTGGGCCTCATCGGCGTCGAGCCCGAGGAGGAGTTCGTCCTGGCCGTCGACCGCGTCCGCTACAAGGGCGAGCCGATCGTCGCGATCCTCGCCGAGACCGAGGCCGCGGCAATGGAGGCCGTCGCGAGGGTCCGCCTCGACCTCGAGGAGCTGCCGGCGGTCTTCGACGTGGAGGAGGCGCTCCGGCCCGGGCGCGCCGGTCGTGACCCACTGGGGCAACAACACCTTCATGTTCGAGGGGCACAACTGCCGCCGCGTGCGCTTCGGCGACGTGGAGCAGGGCTTCGCCGAGGCCGACCACATCGTCGAGGGCGTCTACAGCACCAGCCCGATCGAGCACGCGCCGCTCGAGACGACGGGCTGCATCGCGCGTGCCGGAGGCCAACGGCCGCTTCACCGTCTACACCAACACGCAGGCGCTCTACTTCAGCCTCGACAACACCTCGATCATCCTCCAGGTCCCCGGCAACCGGCTGCACTTCATCGGCGGCACGGTGGGCGGCGGGTTCGGCGGCAAGGTCGACGTGATCGTCGAGCCGCTCGCGACCCTGGGCGCCATGAAGACGAACCGGCCCGTCCGTTACGTCTACAGCCGCTCCGAGGAGATGCAGGTGTCGTCCACGCGCAGCGCCTGGAAGATCCGGATCAAGGACGGCGTGACCAGCGACGGCCGGATCATCGCCCGCAAGGTCACCAGCTACGCGGACTCGCGGCGCCTACAGCCGCCAGACCCCGTACGCGCTCACCAAGCACGCCGCCAACGCCGCGGGCCCGTACGCGATCCCGAACGTGTGGATCGACGCCTACTGCGTCTACACGAACCGGACGCCGACCAGCGCGATGCGCGGCTTCGGCGTCACGATGGCGTCGTTCGCCATCGAGGTGCAGATGGACAGGATCGCCGAGCGGGTAGGCGTGGATCCGTGGACGATCCGCTTCCTCAACGCCTACCGCAACGGGGACATCAAGCCGCACCGCAAGCCGGCCGAGGACGCGACCCTGATCGAGACGATGCAGGCGGCCGCGGTCCTCGTCGGCCACGACCTGCCCGAGGGCTTGCAGGGCGATGACCTCCGATCCCCGACGCGACGCCAGGAAGGAGGGCGCTCGCGATGGCCAGGCTGCGCGGCACCGGGATGGCCGCCGTCAACTACCCCACCGGGATGAACCTGGGCGGCGACCCGTCCCAGGCGCTCGTCCACGCCACGACGAGCGGCTCCTTCATCGTGACGCTCGTCCGCGACCGACCTCGGCCAGGGTCTGCAGGACCGTGATCGCCCAGATCGCCGCCGAGACGCTCGGGGTCGCCTACGAGGAGATCGTGATCGACACCGCCGACACCGACACCGGCCCGCACGACATGGGCACGTTCGCGAGCCGGGCGACCCACCGCGTGGGCAACGCCGTGAAGGCCGCGGCCCTCGAGGCCCGCCAGGCGGTGCTCGAGCTCGCCGCCGAGGAGCTGGAGGCGGCCGTCGAGGACCTCGTGACTCGACGGGCGTGGCAACGTCCTCGTGAACGGCGTGCCCAGCCGCTCCCTGCGGATCGCGGACCTCGCGTCGCGAGCCCAGTTCCAGTACGGCCGCACCATCGCGGGCCGCGGCAGCTACATGAAGCCCAAGAGCGGCGTCGATCCGGAGACCGGCGCCATGGACCCGGACTCGACCGAGGCGCACGCCTGCACCGTCGCCGAGGTGGAGGTGGACACCGAGACCGGCGAGGTCGCCGTGCTCAGCATCCGGAGCGCCTACGAGGTCGGCCGCCAGGTCAACCCGGCGCTGGTCCGGGGCCAGATCGTGGGCGGCGCGTGGATGGGCATGTCCCACGCACTGTACGAGACGACCGAGCCCTACTACCCGAGCCGCGACCACAGCCCCAAGGACTTCGCCGAGTACCTGATGCCAGGGCCGAGCGGAGGTGCCCGAGATCGACTGCGTGGTCCTGGAGATGCCGTCGGCCAACGGCCCGTACGGGGTCAAGGGCGTCGGCGAGATGACCGCGAACTCGCCGATCCCGGCCATCGTCAACGCCATCTACCACGCGTGCGGGGTGCGCATCGACAACCTGCCGGTCACGCCGGAGGCGATCCTGCGCGGCCTCGAGGCCCTCGCCGACGGGACGCCCGGCGCCCCACGAGACGCCGGCGGCCCACGACCACCAGATCGCCCAGCAAGGAGCAGCACGTGAGCCAGATCACCACCTGGGACGAGTTCCCGACGGTCGAGTACGTCCGGGGCGTGTACCGCCAGGCGGTCTCGGGCGAGAAGATCATGATGACCCGCATCGTGTACCGCGACGGCGTGGTGATCCCCGAGCACACGCCACGAGGCCGAGCAGATCATGCTCGTCGAGCGGGGCGGCTGTGGGCGAAGGTCGCCGACGAGGAGGCGCGAGGTCGGGCCCGGCAGCCTGCTGGTCATCCCGTCGAACTGGGTGCACGCGTTCCGCCAGCTGGGCGACGAGGACGTCGTGTTCTACGAGTGCTTCGCGCCGATCCGGCTCGAGTACCTGGTCGGCTTCAAGGGACCCGACCCGTCGCTCGGCGATGATGCACAGGGCGTTCGACGCCACCGACGAGCCGGACCGCAAGGTCTGAGCCGATGGCACCGCTCGAGATCCGTTCCCCGGCATCGTCGCGCTGGGACCTCGTCGCGCTGGGCGAGGTCATGCTGCGGCTCGACCCGGGCGAGGGCCGCATCGCGACGACGCGCCGGTTCGAGGCGTGGGAGGGCGGAGGCGAGTACAACGTCGCCCGGGGCCTGGCGCGCTGCTTCGGGCTGCGATCGGCCGTCGTCACGGCGCTCGCCGACAACCCGGTCGGGCGGTTGATCGAGGATCTCATCCGGCAGGGCGGCGTGGACGGGTCGCTGGTGCGGTGGGTGCCGTACGACGGCGTCGGCCGGTCGGTGCGCAACGGCCTGAACTTCACGGAGCGCGGGTTCGGCGTCCGCGCCGCGCTCGGCATGTCGGATCGCGGCCACACCGCCGCGTCGCAGATGCGGCCCGGCGAGGTGGACTGGGAGACCCTCCTCGGGGGCCACGGGTCGCGGTGGCTGCACACGGGAGGGATCTTCGCCGGGCTCTCCGACACGACGCAGGCGGTCGCCCGCGAGGCGATGGAGGCAGCCCGCCGGCACGGGACCGTCGTCTCCTACGATCTCAACTACCGGCCGTCACTCTGGGCGGGGATCGGGGGCCAGGCTCGCGCCCGCGCCGTCAACCGCGACCTCGTCGGCCTGGTGGACGTCCTCCTGGGCAACGAGGAGGACTTCACGGCCGCGCTCGGGTTCGGGGTCGAGGGACTCGACCCCGGTCTCTCCGCGCTGGATCCGGCGAACTTCGGGCGGATGATCGGGGAGGTCGCCGCGGCGTACCCGAACCTCCGCGTGATCGCGACGACGCTGCGCAACGCGAGGACGGCCACGCGCAACGACTGGGGCGCCGTGTGCTGGGCCGACGGGGCCCTGTACGAGGCACCCCGGCGCGAGGACCTCGAGATCCTCGATCGTGTCGGCGGCGGAGACAGCTTCGCCTCAGGGCTGATCTTCGGCTTCCTCGAGGGGCTCGGTCCGCAGGCGGCGGTCGAGTACGGTGCCGCGCACGGCGCCCTGGCCATGACCACGCCGGGCGACACGTCCATGGCCACCCGGTCCGAGGTGGAGCAGGTGGTTCGTGGCGGCGGGGCGCGGATCGCCCGCTAGGCCTTCGCGGTCGCAGCGGGTTCCTGGTCGCCCGTCGCGGTGAGCTCGGCGACGGCGGGCTCGCGCGCGACGGGTCCGGGCGTCGTCGCGGGGGGCACCAGCGACGTGGCGGCGATCCCTGCGAGCACCAGGGCGAAGCCCGCGATGTCGATGGGCCCGAGTGACTCCTGGAGGAACACGGCGCCCGCGACAAGCCCGACCACCGGGATCGCGAGGAAGCCCATCGCCGAGGTCAGGGGTCCGAGCGAGCGCGTGATGGACTGGCTGGCCCAGTTGGCGAATGCCGTGGCGACCGGTCCGCTGTAGAGCAGCACGAGGACGGTGGCGATGTCCCAGTGGATCGCTCGACCCGGCTCCAGCAGCAGCGCGACGACCGCCACAGGGATGAGCGCGACCAGGAGCATCCACGGCTGGAGGTCCAGCGGGCTCGACGCCCACGTATGGCGCCGGATATGGATCGTGACGCCGGCCCACAGGATCGCGTCGAAGATCAGCGCGAGCGTCCCGAGGAGCTCCGCGGGGACGCCCCAGTTGATGACCGTCGGGTTGATGAGGACCAGGATTCCACCCAGTCCCAGGACCAGCCCGATGGTCTCGTTGCGCCGCGGCTTCACGCGGAAGAAGAGCCACATGAGGACCGCCACCCACAGCGGCATCGCGTACAGGAGCACCGAGGAGCGGCCGGCCGGGACCGCCTGGAGGGCGAGGTTCATGATCAGCACGCCGGCGCCGATCTGGGCCAGGCCCACCGACAGCACGATCGGCACGTCGGACCGGGGCGGCCTCCTGAGCCGGCGCCTGGCCCCCAGGATCGCGACCATCGTGAGCAGGCCGGCCGCCAGCCGGAGAGCCGCATACGTGAGCGGCGGCATGTAGTCGAGGCCCTTCTTCACCACCGCCCAGTGCACGCCCCAGACGAGCGAGAGCAGGACCAGGAGGGTGAGCGCAGCCTTGCGGCTGTGAACGGCGGAGGGCGTCACGGCCCGAGTGCCGGCTGAAGGGGTCACCGGGACAGCGTATCCCACGGGATCGGCCGGACGACGGGCCGGACCAAATCCGCGTCGCCGACCGGGTCCGTGAGGCTGACGAGGTCAGTGGGGGTCCGGGACTCCGGGTCCGTTTGCCGCCACCCATCCGTCCACGATCGCCGGGAGCTCGGCATCGAAGCGCCTGATCTCCTCGGACGTGACGCGTGCGTCGGTGATCGCCCGCGGCTCCGCCGCCTCCGCGAGGAACATCGCCTCCCGCAGCTCCTCTCCCGGCCTGAGCCGGGCGAGGGTGACCTGCTGGCCGCGCCACGTATCAAGATTCAGCGCGCGCCCGTCGTGGCTCAGCGTCGGCCCGTCCACCGGGGTATGGCCGAAGACGACCCGGGCGATCCCTGCCCGACGGTACGGCTCCCACGCGTCGGCGTCCGGAAAGAGGTCGGGAGAGTCGAAGAACCTGCTCCGGATCCACAGCCGGTCGGCGCTGCGCTCGAACCGCTCCAGCTCCTGGAAAGGGACCGGTCCGCCGTGGACGAGCAGCACGTCCCTCCAGCGGGCGTACGGCGCGAACGTCCAGAGGGTCGGCACGAGGTCGGGAACCAGCTCGGCGACGCGGGCGGCGATCTCGCCCCACGTCCGGCCCGCCCACTCCTCCGGGTGCATGCCCGCGGCCAGCAGGGTCGCCCCGCCGCCAAACGTCATCAGCGCGCGGAAGATCTCCGGCTGGCCGCCCAGCCCGCCCAGCACCTGTGCTTCGTGGTTGCCCTCGAGGATGGCGACCGTCCCGCCGGCCCGGGGCGCCTGCGCGCGGAGGGACGCGAGCCGCCGGACGAGCCCCACCGAGTCGGGCCCGCGGTCCACCACGTCGCCGGTGATGACGAGTGCCGTGCGGGCCGGTGCGATCCATCGGTCGGCGCCGTCGGTCAGGCCTGCCCTGGCGAGCAGCCGGTCGACCGCGCGCAGCTGTCCGTGCAGGTCGCTGCCCGCCCAGACCGTGAAGTCGTCCGGGACCTGGATCGGCGGGACATCGCGTGCAGCCATCGCGAGACGCAGGGTACATCCGCGCCCGTGCGGTGGGCCGGAGGCACCGTGTGCCTCGCCCTGGGGGCCGGCCCCGGTCGCCTGCGGCGTCAGTCGGCGGTGATTGGCTCGGGCGACCGCTGTGGCCCACCCTGCGTCGCGTGCTGCACGGCCCGCGCCAGGACATCGAAGATCGGGGCGACCTGGTCGAGCAGCTGGCCGTTCGCGCCATAGATCGACAAGTTCGTGCCGTGGAGCACCCTGGAGGCGGCCTCCACGATCTGCGGCGCCTGTTCCACGGGCAGCATCTCGAGACGCAGCTCCTGGCGTGCACGTTCGAGCAGGAGGTCGGTCTCGACATCGAACGCCTTGACCTGGTTCTGCAGCCTGCGCAGCTCCAGCTCCTCGCGCAGGATCCCGCTCTCCGTCGCGATCCTGAGCAGGCGAACCGGCGCCTCGGCGTTCACCCGGTCCCGCTCGGCATCCATCTGGCTGTGCAGGCGCTCCTGCTCCAGCTTGAGGGCCTGCTGGTCGGTCGCGAGGCTCTCGGCCTGCATCCGGCGCTCGCGGGCCAGCTGCGCCAGCTCCATCTCCTCCTGGCGTCGCAGCGTGTCGCGATCGGCAGCCAGCTTCTTCTCCTGCACCCGGCCGTCCGACGTCAGCTCCGCAAGCCGGATCTCCTCCTGCGACCGGATGTTGGACTGGTCGCTCTTGAGCTTGATCTCGTTGCGGACCTCGGCCTCGAGCTGCTGGCGCAGCTGGGCGTCGACGATGAAGACCTGCGCCACCCGGGCAACCTCGACCTCGATGCCCCACGCGCCCGCCTGCGCACCCTCGCCGTGAATGGTCGCCTGCAGGGCGGCCTCGACGACCCCGCTCAGGGTCGTCTTGCGCTGCTCGATGCACTCGGCCATCGTCATGTGGGAGACGGCGTGGCGCAGCTCGCCCAGGCAGATGTGCGTGAGCAGCGTGCTGATCTGTCCCACACCTGCCCCGGAGCTGAAGTCGAACAGGCGCGCCGCAGCACCCGGATCGATGATCCGGTAGATGACGATGCCCTTGAACCGCAGGGGGATGCCGTCCCTTGTCTCCTGGGTGAACTCGAAGGCGGCCTCCTGCTTGGTGCTGGGCACGAGCACGAAGATCGTCCCCGGGCGCAGGAACACCGAGACCGCCGAGCCCCGGTTCTCCAGCGTTCCCTTGCGGCCCACCAACAGGTACTGGTTCGGACCCGCTTTGACGGACGGCATGCGAGAAAGCCTCCCCACTCGGTCCCGTGGATGCTCACCGGGCTGGTCTCCGGGCGGCCCCGAACCGCGGGCCGCTGGCGGGGGTCCCCGGTGCGGACGGGGAGGGGCGGGACGGGCGGGCCGTGGCGCCGGTTTCGGTCATGCAGAATGCCCTCGCGGATCCCGGGGCTGCTTGGCCGTCGCACGCTGGAAGCGAAGCACCAAACGTCACGTTCGGCTATCGAACGAAAGTCCTGCCGGCCCCGGGGAGCGGAGCGCCGGTTCGCGCCGGGCAGGAGGGCTCGCGGGAGCCGGCATACCGTCCCCTGTATGATCGGGCCGTGAACATGGAGACGGCGATCTGGCGAGACCCGGCCGCGTCCTGAGGCGTCGGCGCGATCCCCTCGCGATCGCCGGGACGGGCGAATCGATGGCTCGATGGTCGATCAGCAAGGCGCCCGATGCGCTCGGTGATCCCGGGGAGCCGATCGTCGCGGAGCTGTTCAGCGCGGAGCGCCTGGAGCAGCACGCCGAATCGCTGGCCGCGGCCCAGACGGTCACGGACGAACCCGGCCGGGGCCGGCCGATCCTCCCCCGGCTGGCCGACAACGGGCGCTTCCTCCTGGAGGCGTACCGCACGCTGGCCGGCTCGATCCGGGACGAGCGGTCGATCACGCCGGCCGCCGAATGGCTCGTCGACAACTTCCACATCGTCGAGGAGCAGGTCCGCGAGATCCGGGACGACCTCCCCGACACCTACTACCGGGAGCTGCCCAAGCTCGCCGACGGACCGCTCGCGGGCTACCCGCGCGTCATCGGCCTCGCGTGGGCATACGTCGCGCACACCGACAGCCGCTTCGATCCGGAGACCCTGCGCAGGATGGTGGCGGCCTACCAGCGGGTCGAGCCGCTGACGATCGGCGAGCTGTGGGCGATCGCGATCAGCCTGCGCATCGTCCTCGTCGAGAACCTCCGGCGCTCGACCGAGCGGATCGTCCAGAGCCGGTCGGCGCGGGAGATGGCCGACCGGCTCGCCGACCGCCTGCTCGGCCTCGACGGCCCGGGACCGGGCGCCCGGACGTCGGCGCTGCCGCGGCTCAGCGACGTCCGGCTCCCGACCGCGGCTCGCGTGCAGCTGTTCCAGCGGCTCCGTGACCAGGATCCCGCCACGACCCCCGCGCTCGGCTGGCTCGAGGAGCATCTCGTCGCCGAGGGGACGACGGCCGAGGAGACGGTCCGCGGCGAGCACCAGCGCCAGGCCGAGATGAACGTGACCGTGCGCAACGTGATCATGAGCATGCGGCTGCTCTCGTGGTTCGATTGGGCCACCTTCGTCGAGAGCACCAGCCTGGTCGACGAGGCACTCCGTTCCGGGGGCCTGTTCGGGGCGATGGACTTCGCCACGCGGGACCGGTACCGCCATGCGGTCGAGGTGCTGGCGCGACGATCCGGTCGCACCGAGGTCGCCGTCGCGGCAGAGGCGGTCCTCAGAGCCGAGGCAGCCGAGGCGGCCGAGGCGGCCGAGGCCGCGGGCGCCGGTCCGCTGGGGACCGACGGGGAAGGCCGGCCCGCCGGGCAAGATCGGCCCGCCGCGGACCGGACGAGCGAGGCGGACGCCGGCCACTACCTCATCGGCGAGGGACGATCCGCCTTCGCGAAGTCGCTGGGCGCACCCGAGCAGCTGGGCGATATGGTGCGACGGACGTTCGCCGCATCGGCGCGACCCTACGTCGCGTCCATCGTGCTGGTGACCCTGATGCTGGTCGCCTTCCCGATCCTCGTGGGTGCCGCAGGGCAGGGCCCCGCGCTGGTCCTGCTGGGCATCGTGGCGCTCGGACCCGCGTCCGACCTCGCGATGGCGCTGGTCAACCGGGTCGTCACCCGCCGGCTCGGTCCGGCGGCGTTCCCCCGGCTCGAGCTGAAGGACGGCGTCCCGATGGACCTGCGCACGCTGGTCGCCGTCCCGACGCTCCTGGTGAGCGAGGAAGACGTCGAGGAGCAGGTCCGCGGCCTGGAGCTCCACTTCCTGGGCAATCCGGACGGGGACATCCGGTTCGCCCTGCTGTCGGACTGGCTGGATGCCCCGACGGGGAGCGTGGACGGCGACGAGGAGCTGCTGTCCGCGGCGGCGGCCGCGATCGACGGCCTGAACGCCCGGCACGGCGAGGCCCCCGGCGGTGGGGCGCGGTTCCTCCTGTTCCACCGCCGCCGGCGCTGGAACGAGGTCGCGGGTCGCTGGATGGGCTGGGAGCGCAAGCGGGGGAAGCTGCACGAGCTGAACGCCCTGCTCCGCGGCTCGCGCGAGACCGACTTCCTCACGTCGGCGCGCGCCGCATCGACGCCGCCCGAGGGCGTCAGGTACGTCGTGACGCTCGACGCCGACACCCGCCTGCCGCGCGGGGCCGTGGCCAGTCTTGTCGGCACGATTGCCCATCCCCTGAACCGGCCCAGGCTCGATCGGGTCCGCGGCCGGGTCACGCACGGGTACGGCATCCTCCAGCCGCGCATCACGCCCACGCTCCCGGCAGAGCGAGACGCCTCGGTGTTCCAGCGCGTCTACTCGGGCCCCGCGGGCATCGATCCCTACTCGTCGGCCGTCTCGGACGTCTACCAGGACCTGTTCGGCGAGGGGAGCTACACGGGCAAGGGCATCTACGACGTCGACGCGTTCGAGGGAGCGATGGACGGGCGGGTCCCCGAGAACGCCCTGCTGAGCCACGACCTGTTCGAGGGCACGTTCGCGCGCTCAGGGCTTGTCACCGACGTGGAGCTGTTCGACGAGTTCCCGTCGCACTACCTCGAGGCAGCCGCCCGCCAGCACCGCTGGGCGCGCGGCGACTGGCAGCTCCTGCCATGGATCCTCGGGCGCGCGCGGGATGCCGACGGAGCCCGCGCCCGCGGATCGGTTCCAGGCCTTGCACGCTGGAAGATGCTGGACAACCTGCGGCGCACGATGTCCGCCCCCCTCACGGTCGCGACCCTGGTCGTCGCGTGGATCCTCCCCTCCGTGCCCGCTGCGGCCTGGACCGCGTTCGTCCTCGGGGCCCTGATCGTCCCGGCTGCGATCCCCGTCGCCCAGGGCCTCCTGCCCCGCCGCCAGGGGATCTCGAAGCGCAGCCACGTTCGCGCCGTCGGCTCTGACATGGCCGTCGCAGCCACGCAGGTCGGCCTCGACCTCACGCTCCTCGCCCACCAGGCCGCCCTGATGGCGGACGCCATCGTGCGCACGCTGGTGCGGCTCGCCGTCACGCGCCGCAACCTCCTGGAGTGGACGACGGCGTCGCAGACCAGGGGCAGCCTCGGCCTGGGCCTCGCAGGGTTCTACCGCCGGATGGCCGGCGGAGTCCTCATCGCGGCCGCGTCCGGCCTCGCGATCGTGGTGCTGAAGCCGTCGGCCCTCCCGGTCGCGCTGCCCTTCCTCGTGCTCTGGCTCCTTTCCCCGGCGATCGCCCGCTGGGTCAGCATGCCGCCCCCCGCCACGTCGGGGCACCAGCTCACCACGGTCGACGCGCAGAGCCTCCGCCTCCTGGGCCGGCGGACGTGGCGGTTCTTCGAGGAGTTCGTGGGCCCCGCGGACCACGCGCTTCCGCCCGACAACATCCAGGAGGAACCCCAGGAGGTCGTCGCCCATCGCACGTCACCGACGAACATCGGCATGTACCTGCTGGCGGTCCTGACCGCTCGCGACTTCGGATGGATCGGGACGCTGGAGGCCATCGAGCGGCTGGAGGCGACCCTGGGAACGATCGCCCGGCTGGAGCGCCACCGGGGTCATCTGTACAACTGGTACGACACCCGGGACCTGCGCCCGCTCGACCCGCCGTACGTCTCGTCGGTCGACAGCGGCAACCTGTGCGCGGCGCTGCTGGTGGTCGCGAACGGGTGCTACGAGATGCTGGAGCGGCCGCTCCCGGTCTCGGAGGCCCTGGCCGGCGTCGGCGACGCCCTCGACCTCGCCCGGCAGGCGGCCACGGCGATGGGCGACGAGCGGCGGACGCAGACGGTGGGCACGCGCGACCTCGCGGACGCTCTGGCGGCCTTCGCGGAGATCGCGGATCCTGGGACGCCCGCGGCATGGGGAGACATGCTGGGCCGGCTCGGGACGGATTCGAGGACCCTCGCCGACGTGGCGTCCGCCCTCATCGCCGAGCGCGGCGACGGTGACGGCGGCGAGCTCGCGACGTGGACCGAGAGCACCCGCCGGACCGTCGAGAGCCACGCGCGTGACCTTGAGCTGCTGCGGCCGGCCGTGGCCGCCCGCCCCGGGGAAGCCGGGCCGGCAGGGTTCCCCACCCTGGGCGAGCTGCTCGACATGCAAACCGTGGATCCCGGGGCCGGCGGGTCCGTCGGTGTCGTCGTCGCCCGCCGGCTGGCCACGATCTCCCGCCGCGCAATGGAGCTGTTCGCGGAGACGGAGTTCGGGTTCCTCTTCGACCCGACCCGCAAGCTCTTCTCGATCGGGTACCGGGTAACCGATGGATCGCTCGATCCCAGCTACTACGACATGCTCGCGTCGGAGGCCCGGACGACGAGCTTCCTCGCGATCGCCAAGGGTGACGTGCCCGTCGAGCACTGGTTCCACCTCGGCCGGAACCTGACACCCGTGGGGCGGGGCTCGGCGCTCATCTCCTGGTCGGGGTCGATGTTCGAATACCTGATGCCCGCGCTGGTGATGGACGCGCCTGCCGGCAGCCTGCTCGACCAGACCTACGAGCTCGTCGTCGCGCGCCAGATGAGCTACGCGACCGAGCGAGGCGTGCCGTGGGGGATCTCCGAATCGGCCCTCAACGCGCGCGACCTCGAGCGGACCTACCAGTACTCGAGCTTCGGCATTCCCGGCCTGGGCCTGAAGCGCGGTCTCGCCGATGACGTCGTGATCGCCCCGTACGCGACGGCGCTCGCCGCGATGATCCAGCCGGAGGCTGCCGTCGCGAACATCGTCCGCCTCGGCGCGGCCGGCGCGACCGGGCGCTACGGGCTCCACGAGGCGCTCGACTACACCCCGCGACGGTTGCCCGAAGGGGAGTCCGTGGCGGTGGTGAAGAGCTACATGGCGCACCACCAGGGCATGGCCCTGGTCGCGATCGGCAACGTTCTCAACGGCCGTGCGATGGTGCGTCGCTTCCACGCCGAGCCGATCGTCCAGGCAACCGAGCTGCTCCTCCAGGAGCGCGTGCCGCGTGATGTCCTCGTCGCCCGCCCGCGCGCCGACGAGGTCAAGAGCGCCGCGGAGGTGCGAGACCTCGTCCCGCCCGTCCTGCGTCGCTTCACCTCGCCGCATGACCAGACGCCCAGGACGCACCTGCTCTCGAATGGCCGCTACGCGGTGATGGTGACGGCCGCGGGGTCTGGCTACAGCCGGTGGGGTGATCTTGCGGTGACCCGCTGGCGCGAGGACGTGACCCGCGACTCGTGGGGCAGCTACCTCTTCCTGCGGGACACGGGGAGCGGGGCCGTGTGGTCCGCCGGGCATCAGCCGAGCGGCGTCGAGGCGGACAGCTACGACGTCCGCTACTCGGAGGAGCATGCCGAGTTCTCGCGCCGGGATGGCTCGATCGTGACGGCCATGACCATCGTGGTGTCCGCGGAGCACGATGCCGAGATCCGTCGCGTGTCGTTGACCAACCTCGGGTCGCAGGCGCGCGAGATCGACCTCACGTCATACGCGGAGATCGTCCTCGCGCCGTTCGCCGCCGACCTTGCACACCCGGCCTTCGGGAACCTGTTCGTGCAGACGGAATACGTGCCCGAGATCGGCGCGATCCTCGCCACCCGGCGGCCCCGATCGAGTGACGAGCGACAGGTCTGGGCGGCGCACGTCCTGGTGGTGGAGAACCAGGCGCCCGCGCCCCTGCAGTACGAGACGGACCGGGCCCGCTTCCTCGGGCGAGGCCGGACCGTCCGGTCGCCCGTCTCGGTGCTGGATGGCCGGCCCCTGTCGAACACGGTCGGCGCCGTGCTGGATCCGATCTTCAGCCTCCGCTGCCGCGTGGCGGTGGCGGCCGGCGAGACGGCGCACGTCACGTTCTCGACCGTCGTCGCGGAGTCGCGTGGTGATGTCCTCGATCTGGCGGACAAGTACCGCGAGAGCGCCACATTCGAGCGCGCGGCGACCCTGGCCTGGACCCAGGCGCAGGTCCAGCTCCGGCACCTGGGCATCGAGGGAGACGAGGCGCACCTGTTCCAGCGCCTCGCGAACCGGGTCCTCTACTCGGATCTCACGCTCCGGCCGGCGCCGAGCGTGCTGGCACGCAACGAGAGAGGCGCGCCGGGGCTGTGGGCCCATGGCATCTCGGGTGACCTGCCGATCGTCCTGGTCCGGATCGACCAGGCCGATGACATCGACATCGTGCGCCAGCTCCTGCGTGCGCACGAATACTGGCGCCTGAAGCTCCTCGACGTGGACCTCGTGATCGTCAACGAGCACGGGGCCTCGTACGCGGAGGAGCTCCAGGACGCGCTCGAGACCGCGGTCCGGACGAGCCAGTCCACCATTCGGCCCGAGCACTCCTACGCCCGGGGCAGGGTGTACGTGCTGCGCGGGGACCAGCTCTCGACCGACGATCGGACGCTCCTGCAGGCGGTCGCCCGGGCAGTCCTCCTGAGCAGGGGAGGGACGCTGGCCGACCAGGTGCTGCGGCTCGAGCGGCCGGTGAGGAGGGTCCGTCCGCGAACCGTGCCGGCCGCCGTACGCCGCGACTCGCCGGTCACGCCGCCCCGGCCGGAGCTCGAGTTCTTCAACGGGCTCGGCGGGTTCGCCGAGGAGGGACGGGAGTACGTCACCGTCCTCGGCCCCGGGCAGTCCACGCCGGCGCCATGGCTCAACGTCATCGCGAACGAGACCTTCGGGTTCACCGTCTCGGAGTCCGGCTCCGGGTACACCTGGTCCGGGAACAGCCGCGAGAACCAGCTCACCCCGTGGTCCAACGACCCGGTGACCGATCCGCCGGGCGAGGTGATCTACATCCGCGACGACGAGGACGGCGCTCTGTGGAGCGCCGGGGCGATCCCGATCCGCGACGAGGAGTCGACGTACCTTGCCGGCCACGGGATGGGCTACAGCCGGTTCGAGCACGAGCGCGCCGGGGTGCGTCTCGACCTTGTGCAGTTCGTGCCGTCGGATGAGCCGGTGAAGGTCTCGGTGCTGACCATCGAGAACCGCTCCGGCCGCCCCCGGCGCCTGTCCGTGACCGCGTACGCGGAGTGGGTGCTCGGCACCGCACGAGGCGCCGCCGCGCCGCAGATCGTCACCGCGCTCGATGCGACGACCGGCGCGATCCTCGCCCGCAACGCCTGGAACACGGAGTTCAAGGGCCGGGTGGCGTTCCTGGACCTCGGTGGGCGCCAGACCGCCTGGACGGCGGACAGGACGGAGTTCGTGGGACGCAATGGCACCCTGGACCGGCCGGCCGGGCTCGAGCGAGGCCACCGGCTGCTGGGGGCTGTGGGCGCCGGGCTGGATCCCTGCGCCGCGCTGCAGACGAGCTTCGAGCTGGCCGCCGGCGAGCGCACGCAGGTTGTCATCCTGCTCGGGGAGGCCGCCAGCGCCGGCGAGGCGACGCAGCTGATCGCTCGGGCTCGGGCGTCAGATCATGCGGCGACTCTGCGCGCGGTGAGGACGCGCTGGGACGACCTGGTGGCCAACGTGCAGGTCCGGACACCGGACCGGTCGATGGACATCATGCTCAACGCCTGGCTGCTCTACCAGACGCTGTCGTGCAGGGTCTGGGCGAGGACGGCCCTGTACCAGGCCGGGGGCGCGTACGGGTTCCGCGACCAGCTGCAGGACGTGATGGCACTCACGACGGCGCGGCCAGACCTGACCAGGGAGCAGCTGCTGCGGGCCGCTGCCCACCAGTTCCGCGAGGGTGATGTCCAGCACTGGTGGCATCCGCCGTCCGGTCGTGGGGTTCGGACCCGGATCTCGGACGACCGCCTGTGGCTGCCCTACGTGGCCGCCCGCTACCTGGCGGTGACGGCCGATCCCACGGTCCTGGACGAGGTGGTGGCGTTCATCGAGGGGCCGGGGCTCGGCGCCGGTCAGGTGGATTCGTACTTCCAGCCGGAGGTCTCCGCCGAGTCTGCATCCCTGTTCGAGCATTGCGCCAGGGCGATCGACGCGAGCCTCGGCGTGGGCGCGCACGGCCTGCCGCTGATGGGGTCCGGCGACTGGAACGACGGCATGAACCGGGTCGGGCAGGATGGGCGTGGCGAGAGCGTCTGGCTCGCATGGTTCCTGCACGTGGTGATCAGCGAGTTCGGGCCCATCGCCGAGACGCGCGGTGAGCAGCAGCGCGTGTCCCGCTGGCGGGCCCACGCGGAGGCCATCAGGCAAGCCCTGGAGGCCGATGGCTGGGATGGCGATTGGTACCGCCGCGCGTTCTTCGACGATGGCACGCCGCTCGGATCCGCCGTGAACGCGGAATGCCGGATCGACTCCATCGCCCAGTCCTGGAGCGTTCTATCCAGCGCCGGGGATCCGGACCGCGCCCGTCGGGCGATGGCGGCCGTCGAGGAGTTCCTCGTCCGCCGCGGGGATGGCCTCGTCCTGCTGTTCGCCCCGCCGTTCGACCGGTCCGAGGTCGACCCCGGGTACATCAAGGGCTACCTGCCGGGCGTTCGCGAGAACGGCGGCCAGTACACGCACGCCGCCATCTGGTCGGCGCTGGCGTTCGCGGAGCTCGGCGACGGGGACAAGGCGGGGGAGCTGTTCACGCTGCTGAACCCGATCAACCATGCGAGCACGCGCGCCGGCGTGCACCGCTACAAGGTCGAGCCGTATGTGATGGCCGCGGACGTGTACGCCGAGCCCTCGCACCTCGGACGGGGCGGCTGGACCTGGTACACGGGGTCGGCCGGATGGATGTACCAGGCGGGCATCGGATCGATCCTCGGTTTCAGGGTACGCGGGACCGTGCTCCTGGTCTCGCCCTCCATCCCGCGGGCCTGGCCCGGCTACGAGATCGACTTCCGCTACCACTCGAGTCGCTACGAGGTCGTCGTCGAGAACCCGCACGGCGTGAGCGGCGGCATCGCCTCGACCTGGCTGGACGGACAGATCCTCGACGGACCCGGGGCGTCCATCCCGCTGTCAAACGACGGCACGACGCACCGTGTGCGTATCGTGCTGGGCAGGGAGCCCGCCGGGCAGGCGTGAGCGCTCAATGCGGCTCGTGACGGACGGCAGAGGCGGATCCGGGGTAGGCTGGCGCTCGCCTGCCGTCATCCGATTCGGACAATGCCTCAGCGGCGCGTCCGGCAGACCAACGTCACCAGCGTGTCGGGGCCCGATCGCACCCGCCGTGAGCGCCCCGCGGTTCACCTGGCGACACCCCACGAGCTCAGGAGCTTCCATGCGCAGACTCGCACTTCTCGCCCTCGCCATCGGCGCAACCGCCATCCTCGCCGCCTGCGGCGGGGGCAACTCGGACGCCCTCACGGGCAAGACCTGGCAGCTGACCGCGATCACCGAGAAGGTCCCGGCGTTCCAGGGTGTCATCCCGCCGGCCGATCAGGACAAGTACCAGGTCATCTTCAACACCGACGGCACGTTCACCGGGACGGCCGACTGCAACCAGATCGCCGGCACCTACAAGACGAGCGGCTCGAACAAGATCTCCATCACGCCCGGCATCTCCACCATGGCGCTCTGCCCGGACGGCTCGTTCGACACCCTGTTCGTGCACGGCCTCGGCCAGGCCTCCACCTGGGCCATCGGGGCTGACGGCCTGACGATCACCCTCACCAACGAGGGCACGATGACCTTCGTCGAGGCCAAGGCGGCCACGGCCGCGCCCGCGGCCTCTGCTGCGGCCACCGCCGCGGCCACCGCCAAGCCGACGCCGGCCCCCACCGCCAAGCCGACCGCGGCACCGACCGCCAAGCCCACGACGAAGCCGACCGCGGCTCCGACCACGGCCCCCGGGGCGACCCCCGCGCCCAGCCCGGTCACCGGCCTGATCGGCAAGGCCTGGCAGCTGACTGCCATCACCGAGAAGACCCCGGCCTTCCAGGGCGTGGTCCCGGCCGACCAGCAGGCGAACTACACCATCGAGTTCAAGACCGACGGGACGTTCTCGGCCAAGGCCGACTGCAACAACCTCTCGGGCACCTTCACCACCGCCGATCCGACGAGTGCCTCGGGTGACCTGACGCTCGTCCTCGGTCCGGCGACGCTCGCCGCCTGTGCCGACGGCTCGTACTCGGATCTCTACATCGTCGCCCTCAGCAACACCGCGAGCTACGCGATCGCCAGCAGCCAGCTGACCATCACGCTCAAGGACGAGGGCACTCTCACCTACAAGTAGGTCCTCGACGACGTCAAGGCCGCTGCGGGCACGGTGCCGGCAGCGGCCTCTCTCTGTCCGGGCGACGCTGCGATCCGATAACGCTGCGATCCGGATAAGGAATCGCAAGGAGGCATCACCTATCACCGAACTCTCAGACAGTCCGATGAGCGTGGGACCCAGACAGCCCGTGATCATGTGCGCCGACAGGTGTCGGCGCCCCGGGCCAGAGGAAGCCCCGCATGACTGACCCGAACGCCGTGCCGACCGGCGCGCCGCAGCAGCACCCGGACGGGCTCGTCCCGCCCCCGCCCCCGTGGGCTCCGGCCCCGGCCGAGTCACCGACCGATCCGTTCGTCCCGACCTTCGCCCCGCCGGTGGTTCCGCCGACCTTTGCCGCCCCGGCGGACCCCGCGCCTGCACCCTGGAGCCAGCCGTCGTTCGCACAGCCCTCGTTCGCCCAGCCTGAGCCCGCAGGACCTGCCCCGAAGGCTCCCGCCCCCCGCCGCTCCGCCGGTGTCGGCATGGTCGTGGGCGCCGTTCTCGCGACGGCGGTTCTCACGTCCGGCGGGACCTACCTCGCGCTGCGTGCCGCCGGTGACGGCAACACCGCCGCAACCCAGCCGCCGGGCTTCACCACGACCGCCGCCGGCCCCGGCACCAGGCCGACGCAGGCCCCGGCGGCGGCGGGCCAGGGCACGCAGGCCCCGGCAGCGACGGCCGCGCCCGTGGCCCCGGTCGCCCCGGCCGCGGGCGGTCAGGCGAACGTCGTCAACATCGTCAAGGCCGTCAGTCCGGCCGTCGTCACGATCGTCGCCGACGGCGTCACGGAGACCGATCCCTCCACCGGGCAGACCGGCACCGGGACCGCGACCGGCTCCGGTGTCATCTTCGACGCGAACGGCCTGATACTCACCAACCACCACGTCGTCGAGGGCAGCCCCTCCAAGCTCACCGTCCACCTCAAGGACGGCCGCTCGTTCGACGCGAAGGTCTACGGCGTGGACACGCTCACGGACCTCGCCATCGTCAAGGTCGATGCGACCGGCCTCCCGACCGCTCCGATCGGCGACTCCTCGACGATCCAGGTCGGCCAGCAGGCGATCGCCATCGGCAGCCCGCTGGGCGAGTTCACGGACTCGGTCACGAGCGGGATCATCTCCGCCCTCGGACGCAGCATCGACACCGGGACCGAGAGCCTGACCAACCTCATCCAGACCGACACGGCGATCAACCCCGGCAACAGCGGCGGGCCGCTCCTTGATCCGAGCGGTGCGGTCATCGGCATCAACACCGCCGTCGCCAGCTCCAGCCAGGGCATCGGCTTCGCGATCCCGATCAACATCGCACGCCCGCTGCTGGCCCAGGCCTCGGCCGGCCAGGCGCTGGCGCGCCCGTGGCTGGGAGTCAGGTTCGAGACGATCACCCCTGCGATCAAGCAGGAGGCCAAGCTCCCGGTGGACAACGGCGCCTGGATCCCGGACGCTTCGGCGCTCTCCCGCCAGGGGAGCAGCGGCCTGGACCCGAACGCGCAGGGCGGCCAGGGGACGAACCCCTTCGACCCGAACGCCCAGGACCCGAACGCCCAGGGCGGGACCGGCGGCTCGGCCGGGATCACGAGCTCGATCGTCGCGGGCGGCCCCGCGGACAAGGCCGGCCTCCAGGCAGGCGACATCCTCACCGCGGTCGACGGCACGGCGCTCGACGCGACCCACCCGCTCGACCTCGTGATGAGCCAGCACGCACCCGGCCAGGAGATCACGCTCGACGTGCTCCGGAACGGCCAGACCACCCAGGTCAAGGTGACGCTCGGGACCCGCCCGACGACGCAGTAGCTCCACGCCGTCAGCTGACGGCACAGGATCCCCCGTCCCGAAGGCGGGACCGTCGACCCCGACGGTCCCGCCTTCGATTGTGCCTCGGTGAAGGGCCGGGCCGCCTCGATCGCGCCCTCGCCCTCATGCAACTCTCATCGGCGTCCCCGAAGATGCAACTGACCGACCGCGTTCACATGAGGGTGCCGACCGCTCGGGCCAACCGCAGACCGAGCCCGGGCCCACGGGCGCAGGAGATTCCATGACCGACTCCCCCCGTGGATTCAGCGTGCCCGTCGCCGTGCCGGATCCCCTTGATCCCCGGACGACCGCAGAGGCCGTCCTGTTTGAGATCCGGCGCGTGATCGTCGGCCAGGACGCGATGCTCGAGCGGATCCTCGTGGCGCTGCTGTCCGGCGGCCACCTGCTGCTGGAGGGCGTGCCCGGGCTCGCCAAGACGCTGACGATCCGGACGCTCGCGGACGCCCTCGACGCCTCGTTCCGCCGGATCCAGTTCACGCCGGACCTGGTCCCCGGCGACCTGGTTGGGACGCGGATCTACCGGCCCGACTCGGGCACCTTCGACACCGAGCTCGGTCCCGTCTTCTGCAACTTCCTCCTCGCCGACGAGATCAACCGGGCGCCCGCCAAGGTGCAGTCCGCGCTGCTCGAGGTGATGCAGGAGCGCCAGGTCACGATCGGCCACGAGAGCCACCCGGTGCCGCGGCCGTTCCTGGTGATGGCGACCCAGAACCCCATCGAATTAGAGGGCACCTACCCTCTGCCGGAGGCGCAGGTCGACCGCTTCATGATGAAAGTGGTGGTCGGCTATCCCACGCCGGCCGAGGAGGCCACCGTCGTGGAGCGGTCGTTGCGCCCGGCGCCGGAGGTGCGGACGGTGCTGACGGCCGACGGCCTCGCCGAGCTCCAGGCGGCGACGCCAGGGATCTACGTCGATCCGGCGATCGTGGCGTATGCGGTCTCGATCGTCGCCGCGACCCGGGAACCCGGCCGCGTGGGGCTGTCCGAACCTGAAGCCCTACATCGCGTTCGGCGCCAGCCCGCGGGGATCGATCAACCTCATCCATGCCGCCCGCGCCCTGGCGCTGATCCGGGGACGCCGGTACGTGCTGCCGAGCGACGTCGCCGAGCTCGCCCCGGACGTGCTCCGGCACCGCCTGGTCCCGAGCTTCACCGCCCTGGCCGAGGAGGTCTCCACAGACCGCCTGCTCGACGCGATCATCCCCGCCGTCCCGGCCCCGCGCAGGATGACCGAGGAGCGGTCGGCGTGACCGGCCCGGCCCTCCATGCCCTCGTCCCGGAGCGATCGCCCGCGCGTCCCGGGCCGGGACCGACGCCCGAGGCCCTTCTGCGAGCGCTCGACGTCACGATCGGCCGCCGGATCCACGGGCTCGTGCCGGGGGAGTTCCGGGCGCACGAGATGGGCGGCGGCACCGAGCTCGCGCAGGTCCGCCCGTACGAGCCCGGCGACGACGTCCGCCGGATCGACTGGAACGTCACCGCCCGGATGGCGACCCCGCACGTGCGCGTCCACATCCCCGAGCGGTCGCTGACGACGTGGCTCCTCCTGGATGCCTCGCCGTCGATGACCTTCGGGACGGCGGACCGGCGCAAGGCGGACGTCGCCGAGGGCGTGGCCCTGGCGATCGGCCACCTGTCCACGCGCCACGGCAACCGGCTGGGCGTCCTCACGTTCGGTGGTCCCGTCGACCGTCGCTCGGCGCCCCGCGGTGGCCGGGCGGGATTGCTCGCCGCGCTCGCTGCGCGACCCGGCGACGCCGAGCCCGGGACCCACGCCGTCTCGTCGCCGGCGGCCGCGTTGCGGTTCGTGGCGGGAGGCGCCGCACGGGGCGGGCTCGTCGTCCTCGTCTCCGACTTCCGCGGGCCGCGTGACTGGCATCCGCTGCTGGCCGCCACCGCGGCGCGCCACCAGCTCCTCGCGGTCGAGGTCCGCGACCCGCGTGAGGACGAGCTCACCGACGTCGGGGACCTCACCCTCATCGACAGCGAGACCGGCCGCGAGGTGCGCGTGGATACGTCGTCCCGGCGTATCCGTGAGCGGTTCGCCGAGGAGGCGGCCCGCGAACGCGAGACCCTCGCCCGCGAGCTCAGTGCGCTCGGCGCCCGTCACATCGTGCTGTCGACGTCGGGCAGCTGGCTGCGCTCCCTGGCGGCCCAGCTGCACACCCGGGGGCTCGTCGCATGACCTTCGCCAGCCCGCTCTTCCTGTTGGCGCTGCTCCTCGTGCCGGTGGCGCTCGCCGTCTACCTCCTCGTCCAGCGCCGCCGCTCCCGCTACGCCGTCCGATTCACCAACGTGGACCTGCTGGCGAACATCGTCCCCAGGTCGCCCCGCTGGCGGCGCCACGTGCCGCCAGCGCTCTATCTCGTCGCCATCGCCGCGCTCGGCATCGCGCTCGCGCGGCCGTCGATGACCGTCGACGTCCCCCGCGATGAGGCGACGGTGATCCTGACCATGGACGTCTCCGGGTCGATGATGGCCACGGACGTCAGCCCCAGCCGTCTCGACGCGGCCAAGGCGGCGGCCACGGCCTTCGTCGATCAGCTTCCGGCCGGCTTCCGGGTGGGCCTCGTGGCCTTCGCCACCGAGGCCCGGATCGTCCTCGCTCCCACAGGCGACCGCGCCCAGGTCCATGACGCCATCGCCAACCTGACCGCCGGCGGTGGCACGGCGCTGGGGGATGCCATCGCGCTGTCCGTCCAGGCCGCGCACACCGGCCAGGCGGGGACCGTGAAGGGCGCGGGCGCGACCGTTCCCGCCCCATCACCTGCCCCGGACGCCTCGTCCACACCCGGCTCGTCTGCGCCGGGCTCGTCCACGCCTGGTGCGGCGCCGCTCGCGGCAACCGTGCTCCTCTCGGATGGCGCCAACTCCACGGGCAACCTGGAGCCCCTCCAGGCCGCCTCGCAGGCTGCCGCCGCCGGGGTCCCGGTCTACACGATCGCGCTCGGCACCGCCGATGGCGTGGTCGACATCCGGGACAACCAGGGCGTCATCCACCACCTGTCCGTCCCGCCGGACCCCGAGACCCTCGCCTCGATCGCAGAGACCACCGGCGCGCGCTCCTTCCAGGCGCCCACCGCGACCGACCTCGCGACGATCTACCAGAGCCTCGGGACGAAGGTGGGGTACACCCAGGAGCAGCAGGAGGTCACCCAGTGGTTCGCCGCCGGCGCCCTCCTGCTCGTGGTGGCCGGCGCCGGCCTCGCCGCCGTGTGGTTCAACCGGTTTCCCTGACCCGGGAGTCCAGGAACGTCCGGCCACCCGTGGGCTCGTCCCGCAGGGTGGCCGTTCCCGTTCCGGCGTCTCAGCCCGTTCCGGCGTCTCATCCCGTACCCGGCGTCTCATCCCGTTCCGGCGTCTCATCCCGTTCCGGGTCCTGCAGTGCACCGGGCGAGTCGTGGCGGGCCCCGATGCTCAGCGTGGCGGGCGCCCGGTGACGGGGCCTATGCTTGAGGCCTGTACGTGAGGCGGATGATGCGGTTCATGGGATGGCTGGCCTCCGCCGCGGGGCTCATCGGTGTGGTCGTGTTCAACGGGCTGGCGCCGCTGACATGGGTGCTGCGCGCCGATCTCCGGGGACGGGCCAGGGACCTCCTGGCCATCCCGGACATGGGCCTCGAGGCGGCCGGAGCCGTGACCGGCGCGGCCGCGGACTGGCTGGGCGAGGCATCCGACGGGATCGTCGACATCAAGGCGAAGGCGGACGGGCTGGTCCGGGCGCCCACTCTCGACGCGGCCGCGGCGACCGACCTCGCGACGGCCGTCGACGCGTTCATCACGGGGCCCTACGCGCGGCTGCGCTCCGTCTACGCGGGGCTCCGCGAGCGGGTGCTGAACGCGAGCGACGCCATGCGCGGCATCGGCAGGGCCGTCCCCGTCCTTGCCGTCGCCGGCGTGGTCGCCGACCAATTCTCGGAGATCGACGCACGAATGCTCGAGATCGACGCGTCCATGACGGCGCTGACCGCTCTGGAACCGGCCGACCTCGCGGAGCCCGGCGTCGCAGCCACCGTGTCGGAGCGGGCGGCCGCAGCAGGGGAGCGGATCCAGGCGATCGCCTCGACGGTCGCCGAGGTGGACACCTGGCTGGAGTCCGGCCGGGAGCGGGTCGCCGCGGCCGACCGGAGGAGCGCCATCGTCCTGACGGGTGGGGCGGCGATCGGGACCGGCCTCTGCCTGTTCGTCGCCTGGCTCAACGTGCTTCTGTTCCAGCAGGGCCGCCGCTGGAGCCGCCGCCAGGTCTGACCCGGCGACAGCGGAGCGCCGGCCGCTACCCCTCGACCGGACCCGCCGGCGCCGCCGGCACCGGCTCCCTGCCCGGCGGCTGTCCCGACCCGCGCACGAGGCTGGTCACGATCCCGAAGCAGCAGATGATCGCGGCGATCACGAACGCGTCGTGGATCGCGGCGGCCAGCGCCGCGCTCGCCTGGGCTGCCGGCGTCCCGGTGCCTCCCGCCTGCAGGTGGACGGGCAGACGTGTCGCCACGATGGCGGCACTGAGCGCGATCCCCAGAGCCTGGCCGACGACGCGCATCTGGGCCAGGATTCCGGATGCCGTGCCGATTCGCACCCGTGGCACGGAGCCGATCACGGCGCTGCTGTTCGGGCTCATGAACATCCCCTGCCCCAGGCCCAGCAGGACGAGCCGCCAGGCCAGGTCCGCGAGCGTGAAGTCCACCGGGAGCTGCGTCAGGCTGAGCAGCGCGACGGCCATGATGGCCATGCCTGCGCTGGCCAGGATCCGGGGCCCGAACCGGTCGGACGCTGCCCCGCTGAAGGGAGCCACGATGGCCATCGTGATCGGCACCGGGGTCATCAGGAGGCCGGCCTCGATGGGGGAGTAGCCGGATCCCTCCTGGAGCAGGAACGGCAGAAGGAAGGTCGCGGTGAACAGGCCGGCGAACGCCACCACCGTGCTGGCCAGGCCGGCGGCGAATGCGCGGATCCGGAACAGGGCCAGGTCGATCATCGGCTGGATCGCGGCGCGTTCCACCCTGAGGAACGCCAGGCCGAGGACGATGAAGGCACCCACGAGGCCGATGGTCGCCGGGCTCGTCCAGCCCCAGGACTGGCCCTCGCTGAGCGCGAGCAGGAGCGCGAACAGGGCGACGGCCGAGAGCGCCGCACCCCGGGCATCGAACGACTGGCCCTTGCCCGGCGTCTCCGCGGGGAGGACGCGGGCGGCCCAGATGATGGCCAGCACGCCGATCGGGACGTTGATCAGGAAGATCGCCCGCCACGTGCCGACCTGGGTGAGGATCCCGCCCAGCACCGGTCCGAGGGTGAGGCCGATTGAGACGCTCACGCCGTTGAGACCCAGGGCTCGTCCACGCTCGGACGCGGGGAACGTCCGGGCCACGATCGCGGGACCCATGGCCATGATCATCGCCGCCCCCACCCCCTGGACAGCGCGGAACGCGACCAGCGCCGCCGGGGTCGGCGAGGCGCCGCAGAAGACGCTGGCGAGCGTGAAGATCGCGAAGCCCACGAGGTAGACCCGCCGGAAGGTGAGAACCTCGCCGAGCCTGCCGAAGGGCAGCAGCAGGCTGCCGACCACCAGGAGATACGCAACGGACACCCATTCGACGGCGGTCAGGTCGATCCCGAAGTCGCGCTGGATCGACGGCAGTGCGACGTTGACGATGCTGCCGTCGAGGGTCGACATGAGCGACCCGAGCGAGACCGCCGAGAGGATGAGCCACTTGCGCTGCACGGCGTGACCCCTGATCAACCGCACCGGTCCCGGGAGGGGAGCGGGACATCGCAATCCGGGCGCAAGTGTTACACCGCGGCCGGGCGCGCGGGGTGAGGCAGGAGGTCAGGCGCGAGAGGCCAGCCCAGGTGCGCGAGGCGAGCCCGCTTTCGCTACGCGAACCCAGTCGCGACCCCGGGGGTCAGCCCCGGGCGCGCGGCCGCCGCTCGAGGATCACGATCACCACGGCAACCACCACCAGGATCGCACCCACGACTGCCCAGAACGGGCTGCCGGACATGGCGCTCCCTCCGATTGCCCCGGTCCCCTGGCTGATCCAGACCAGGCCGACCAGTGCGAACAGGGCGGCGAGCACGAGGCGTGACATGCGCATGGCGGTCTCCATCGGTTGCTGGCGGACGGTCGTGTCTCTGACGGTACGCCCGAAGCCGCGCGGCGGACTGCGGTACGCTCCGGGGATGAGCATGCGCAGCGAGCTCGGCGAGGCCCCTGGCGTTGTCGCCGCGCTCCTGGAGCGGACGGCAGGCCCGATCGCGGATGTCGCGCGACTCGTCCGCGAGCGGGACGTGGACCTCGTCCTGATCGCGGCGCGCGGCACCTCGGACCACGCCGCGATCTACGCACAGTACGTCCTCGGCGCCCGCAACGGCCTCCCGGTGGCCCTGGCGGCCCCCTCGCTCACGTCCGTGTACGGTCGCGCGCCCAGGGTGCGGAACGCGCTCGTGATCGGCATCTCGCAGTCGGGCCGCTCGCCCGATGTCGTGGCAGTGCTCGAGGATGCCCACCGGCAGGGGGCGATCACGGTCGCCCTCACCAACGATCCGGCCTCCGAGCTCGCGGATGTTGCCGCCCATGTCATCGAGCTTGGTGCCGGACCCGAGCGCGCCGTGGCGGCGACGAAGACGTACGTCGCGGAGGTGGCGCTGCTCGCGATGCTCTCCGCGGCGATCTCCGGCGACGCGGCTTCGTCGGCTGAGCTCCTGGCGCTGCCGGTGGCGATGCGCGCAGCCCTCGAGGTCGAGGACGCCGTTGCCCGGATCGCCGGGGACTGGGCAGCGGAGGACCGCTGCGCCGTCCTCGCCCGAGGCTTCCAGTACGCGACGGCCAGGGAGTGGGCGCTCAAGCTCAAGGAGCTCGCGTACGTCCTCGCGGACCCCTATTCGGGCGCGGACTTCGAGCACGGCCCCATCGCCCTCGTGGAGCCGGGATTCCCGGTGCTCGCGGTGGCCACGGCGGGGCCCCTGCTCGGGGACATGCATGCCTTGCTCACGCGGCTCCGCGATGTGCGGGCGCGGCTTCTGGTCCTGTCCGACGACCCTGCCCTGTGCGCCCTGGGGGACGGAATCGCAGTCCCCGCGGGCGTGCCCGAGTGGCTGGCCCCGATCGTGACGATCTTGCCGGCCCAGCTGTTCGCCTACCACCTGGCCAGGGCGCGCGGGCTGGACACGGAGGCGCCGCGCACGATCTCGAAGGTCACGCTCACGCGCTGAGCGCCTGCCCGGCGCGAGGTCGTTGGTCTGCAGGCGACACGCGGTCGCCGAACAGGGGACGGGCTCACCCGGGACTCGCTGACGACCGACCCGGCGTCGCCGGGTCCCTCGGCACTATCGGCTTGACCACCCGGGCCCAACGATCGCCCGGCGTGAAGGCCGGGGCCTGGTGGGCCGGTGGCGCAGAGAATCGGGAGCAGGTGGATGGACGTCACGGTTCGCGAGGCGGTGGACGGCGACTGGGTGGAGGCCGGTCGGATCTGCTACGAGGCGTTCGCGACTCTCGCGGACCGTCACGGCTTTCCCCACGACTTCCCGTCGATCGCGGCCGCATCCGAACCCATCCGCTGGCTCATCAACCACCCGCAGGTCTACGGCGTCGTCGCGGAGGGCGGCGGGCGGATCCTGGGCAGCAGCTTCCTGGACGAGCGCTCGACCATCTTCGCGATCGGGCCGGTCAGTGTCGATCCGACCGCGCAGGACCACAATGTGGGCCGCGTGCTGATGGCCGCGATGCTGGACCGGGCCGCCGTGCGTCGCGCCCCCGGCGTCCGCCTGGTCCAGATCAGCTACCACAACCGGTCGCTCAGCCTGTACGCGAAGCTCGGTTTCGACGTCCGGGAGGCATTCGGCGCCATGTACGGCCCGCCAATCGGCCTGGCGATGCCGGGTTACCACGTCCGCCCGGCCACGACGGACGACGAGGCCGCCTGCAACTCCCTCTGCCTTCTCGTCCATGGCCACACGCGCCACGGCGAGGTCAGCGAGGCGATCGCGTCCGGCACCGCGCAGGTGGTGGAGCGCCTCGGGCGGATCACCGGCTACACGGCCGGGATCAACTACTTCGCCCACTCCGTCGCGGAGACGAACGACGATCTCCGGGCGATGATCGGTGCCGCGACCGACTTCGGCACCCCCGGGTTCCTCGTCCCCCTCCGGAACTCGGACCTGTTCCGCTGGTGCCTCGCGCATGGACTCCGGGTGTTCTTCGTCACCAACATGATGACGATCGGGATCTACCAGGAGCCCGCCGGCGCCTGGATGCCGTCCGTCGGGTACTGACGTTCGGTCGGCCGACGGGTGTCCCTACAATTCCGCCGGGTGACGATCGATCATCGGGACCCGCTCGCTGCTCGAGACCAGACGCCGCACGACAAGGAGCCGACCCTCATGCAGGCCCACGCGATCACGATGCTCGGCACAGGGCTCATCTCGGATTTCTACACCATGACGCTGCATGGTCAGCGTGGTCGGGACCGGGTCCGTGTCGTGTACTCCCGCAGCGAGTCCCGTGGGCAGGCCTTCAGCGAGCGCTGGGACATCCCCGAGTTCACGACCGACATGGCGGAGGCGATCCGCCACCCGGAGACCGATGTCGTCGTCGTGGCCCTCCCGAACCACCTCCACGAGGATGCGGTCAAGGCCGTCGCCGCAGCCGGCAAGGCCGTTCTCTGCACCAAGCCGCTGGGCCGGAACGCCGCCGAGGCCAAGCGGATGCTGGACGCCGTCGAGGCGGCAGGTGTCTTCGGCGGCTATCTCGAGGACCTCTGCTACACGCCCAAGACCCTCAAGGCGATCCGTTCCGTCCGGGCGGGCCAGATCGGGGACGTGACCTGGGTCCGCTCCCGCGAGACGCACCCCGGTCCGCACAGCGCCTGGTTCTGGGACGGACGGCTCACCGGAGGCGGCGCGATCATCGACCTCGGCTGCCACTGCATCGAGATCTCGCGCAACTTCGTCGGCAAGGGCAACCGGCCGGTCGCGGTGATGTGCCATACGGACACCCTCGTCCATCCGATCGACGACGAGGACAACGCGATCGCGCTGATCCGGTTCGAGTCGGGTGCCGTCGGCCAGTTCGAGGTGAGCTGGACGTTCCGCGGCGGCATGGACCTTCGGGACGAGGTCGCCGGGACCGATGGGACGATCTGGATCAACCACTTCCTGCGAACCGGTTTCGAGATGTTCTCGGCGAGCGAGACCGCCGGGTACGTCGCCGAGAAGGCCGAGACGACGGGCGGCTGGCTGTTCCCTGTGGGCGACGAGGTGTCCGAGCTCGGCTACGTGGACATGTTCACCGACATGTTCACGGCGATGGAGGAGGGCCGGGCGCCCCAGGAGACCCTCTACGACGGCTACGTGGTCAACGCGGTCATGGACGCGGCGTACCGCTCGGCGAAGAGCGGGGCGTGGGAGACGGTCGACCTCGACTGGCGCGGCGGTTCGACCCCCCGGATCGCCCGCCAGCCGCAGCTGTACGAGGGCGACGTGGTGATCAAGCGTGAGATCCTCCCCGATGGCCGCGTGAAGCTGATCCTCAAGGAGACCGCGACCGGCAACTATGTCGACCGGGTCGTCGCCGGCGGGTGACGACCAGGCCCGCGGTGTTCGAGGCGGCCGCCTGGGCCGGCGCGGTCGCTGGGCTCCTGGCCGAGCGGCTGCGCACGAACCCGTCGCTGCGCGTCTGCCTGCCGACGGGCGACACCCCCGTCCCGGTCTACGACGCGGTGGTGGAGCTGGCGTGGGCGCGCGCGTGCTCGTTCGAGCGTGCCACGGTCGTGCTCCTGGACGAATGGGTGGGCCTCGCGCCCGGCGACCCGGCCCGCTGCGACACGCGCATCCACGCAGCCCTGATCGACCGGCTGCCCGCGCCACCCGCCGCGCTCCACGTCATCGACGCCGACGACCCGTCAGCGGAGGCCGCCGCCGGGCGCCACGATGAGGTCGCCCGGGACCTGGACCTCGTGGTCCTGGGGCTCGGGATGAACGGGCACGTCGGCTTCAACGAGCCGGGCTCGATGCCGGACAGCCCGACGCGGGTCTTGCCGCTGACCGACGCGTCGCGGGACGCCGCCCGCGCGCGGTACGGGTCCCGGGCCGTGCCGGCGGCGGGTATCACGATCGGCATGGACCGGATCCTCGCCGCCCGCGAGGTCTGGCTGCTGGTCACAGGCGTGGGCAAGGCGGCGGTCTTGCGGCGCGCGCTCCACGACCCCGAGAGCCCGGACTGCCCGGCGTCATACCTGCGCCGTCACCCGAACCTGCTGGTGCTCGCGGACGACGCCGCGGCGGGCCTGTTGGGTCACTGACGGCGGGCATCGCCTCACGCGCGGCCCGCGCCGGCCGGGTCTGGAATCACCCGCACCGGCCGCGTCTGGTCGCCCGCACCGGCCGCGTCTGGTCGCCCGGGCGGGCCGGGTCTGGGGTCGCCCGCGCCGGCCGCGTCTGGTCGCCCGGGCGGGCCGGGTCTGGGGTCGCCACCGTCTCACGCGCGGCCCGCGCCGGCCGCGTCTGGTCGCCCGCACCGGCCGCGTCTGGTCGCCCGCACCGGCCGGGTCTGGAATCGCCCGCACCGGCCGCGTCTGGTCGCCCGCACCGGCCGCGTCTGGTCGCCCGGCGACCGAACCAAGCGGTCCCTTCACGATAGAGTCGCCCCAGGACTGGGATCTCACGGGCGCGACCACCGCGTCGCCGATCCTGGTCATCCACCGGTCGACATCGAACGGGAGTGCGCCGTTGGGTCGTCTCGGGGCGAGTCGGTGACCTCACAGCACGATGATCCCGCTGGCCCGTGGCACACGCCCGTGACGGAGATCGCGGGCGATCGCCGCTCCGTCCAGCGGGAACTGGAGCCGTAGCGCTTCACGGCCCTCCGCGAGCACCCGCCGGTTGTGGGCCGTCCGCGCCACCACCAGGATGACGACGCCCGCGTCCGGGTCGTCGCGCCGCTTGAGATCGATTCGCCTCGCCACCGCCTGGGTGTCATGGAGCCGCGACTCGCCCTCCACCGACGCGGGCCGTTCGCCGCCGAGTATCCGTCCGTCCCAGGCGCGCTGATCGCCGGCGCGCGGCAGGCCGACCTCGCGGCGCATGACCAGGGGCCGGGCCAGGAGCACCTCGAATCGCCCGAGCAGCGCGAGCTGTCCACTGTCTCGGACCGGCGTCCCGGACGGGAACAGCCGCAGTGACGCCTCGAGGCCGACGGCGCGCGCGGCACGACATATCTGGTCGCACGTCGGGCGGCGGATCACGGCTCGCTCGATCCGGCCCAGTTGCGAGGGTGACATGCCGGCTCGACGCGCCGCGACATCCTGGCTCATTCCGAGGGTGAGCCGGGCATCACGGATCTCTCGTGCCGCAACGACGAGATGACGGCGTGCGTCCGCGGCTCCGAGGTCGCTGGCTCGCTGGCGTGTTCCCATGGAACAAATCCTGACACCCGTTCCTCACGTGGGACTCACGCCGCGTTTCGCTGCCGCTCACGCCGCCCGGCGACCGAACCGGCGCACGTCGTGGCCAGCCAGTCCCGCGCCGGCGGATTCGTGCATTGTGGTCTTGAGCTCGGGCAGCTCTCGGTCTCCCTGCGGCGGAAACGGCGCGCCGCCGCCTGGTTCGGTCGCTGGCCGACCCGGCGACGGCAACCGGCGACGGCCCGGCGACAGCCCGCCCCTCGGCCCGGCAACCGGCGACGGCCCGGCGCCTGCCCGGCCAGGGTCGGGCGACGACCCGTGTCGCCCGCGCCACCGCGCGGCTGAAGGCCCCGGCGGAGCAATCTAGTCGTATAGACTGGTTGTGGCAGGGGTACGACATCATTGCGCCACGGAGCACCCGTACCCCAGACGGAGGACGTCCGCGCCCCATGACACGACGCAGTGACATCGGCACCGCCGTCATCGGCAGCGGGTTCATCGGCACCGTGCACATCGAGGCACTGCGCCGCATCGGCGTGCGCGTCACGGGCCTGCTCGAGTCCTCCCCGGAGCTCGGGGCGCGGCGCGCCGGGGAGCTCGGCCTGCCGCGGGCCTATGCCAGCCTGGAAGGCCTCCTGGCTGACGACGCCGTCCAGGTCGTCCACGTCACGTCGCCCAACGAGCTTCACCACCCGCAGGTCAGGCAGATCCTCGCCGCGGGCCGCCACGTCGTCTGCGAGAAGCCGCTGGCGATGACCTCGGCGGAGTCGGCCGAGCTGGTCGCGCTGGCCGCCGCGAGCGGGCTCGTCAACGCGGTCAACTTCAACATCCGCTTCTACCCGCTCAACCAGCACGTCGCGTCGCTCGTCCGCGACGGCGGGCTCGGCGACGTCCGCCTGGTCACCGGCCGCTACTTCCAGGACTGGCTGCTGTACGACACGGACTGGAACTGGCGCCTCGAGAAGGACCAGGGCGGCGCGCTGCGGGCGGTCGGGGACATCGGCTCGCACTGGCTGGACCTGACGACCTTCCTCACGGGGCTCCGGGTCGAGGCCGTCATGGCGGACCTGACCACGTTCATCCCGGTGCGGCAGAAGCCGGCGGGCCCGGTGCTCACGTTCTCCACGGAGCGAGCCGCCGAGACGATCCCGGTCGAGATCCACACGGAGGACGTCGCCACGATCCTCCTGCGCTTCGAGGGCGGGGCACGCGGCAGCGTCGCGATCTCGCAGCTGAGCCCGGGTCGCAAGAACAGCCTCGCCTACCAGATCGACGGCTCCTCCTCCGCCGTCGCCTGGGATTCGGAGCAGCCGGATCAGCTGTGGATCGGTCATCGCGACCGTCCCAACGAGCTCCTGCTCCGGAACCCGGCGCTGATGAACGCGGGCCGGCGCCGCCGCGGCCCGGCTGCCCGGCGGGCCACGTGGAGGGCTTCGCCGACACGTTCGGTGCCGTGTTCTCAGCGATCTACGACGACGTCGTCGCCGGGGCGCCGTCCGGAGGCCGCGCCTACGCCTCGTTCGCCGACGGCCACGAGGAGATGCTCGTCGGCGACGCGGTGCTCGAGAGCGCCCGCACCGGCCGCTGGGTCGAGGTCGCGCACCGGCATGACCACCGTGTTCCGTACCCGTCACGCCCAGGAGGAGCCGCCGCGATGAAGCTCGGCTTCCTGACCGCCCCGTTCCCGGAGACGCCGCTCATGGAGGTGGCCGACTGGGCCGCCGCCAGCGGGCTTCGAGGTCCTCGAGATCGCCTGCTGGCCGCGCGCTGCGGGTCCCACCCGCCGGTACGCGGGCACCAGCCACATCGACGTCGCCAACCTGTCGGCGTCGCAGGCGACGGAGATCCGCGGCGAGCTCGACGCGAAGGGCCTCGCCATCTCCGGCCTCGGCTTCTACCCGAACCCGCTCCACCCGGACCCGGAGCACCGGGCGGCGGTCATCGGCCACCTCAAGCACGTCATCGAGGCCGCCGAGAAGATGGACGTCCCGCTCGTGAACACGTTCATGGGCGGCGACGGGGCGAAGAACCAGGACCAGAACTGGGAGGAGGCCCTGCGAGGTCTGGCCGGACATCGTCGGCTTCGCGCAGGACCACGGCCGGAAGATCACGCTCGAGAACTGCCCGATGCTGTTCAGCAACGACGAGTGGCCGGGCGGCCACAACATCGCCACGACGCCGCGGATGTGGCGCCGGATCCTGGAGCAGTGGGGCGGCACGATCGGGCTCAACTTCGACCCGAGCCACCTGGTCCTCCAGATGATCGACATGCGCCGGTTCCTCAAGGAGTTCGGGCCGCACGTCCTCCACTACCAGGCCAAGGACCTGATGATCGACCTCGACGGGCTCTACGAGCGCGGCGTGTTCTCCATGGGCATCGGCTGGCAGATCCCGCGCATCCCGGGCCTGGGCGAGGTGGACTGGTCCGTCGTGTTCTCGCGAGCTCTACCGGCAGGGCTTCGAGGGCGACTGCATCATCGAGCACGAGGACCGGCGGTTCGAGGGCACCGACGAGAAGGTCAAGCAGGGCTTCCTCATCGCCCGCGACGTCCTCCGCCCGTACTGCCGGTAGCGCCGTCCCCACAGGAGCCCCATGACCCTCTCCATCGACAACCTCACCGAGCGCGACATCGCGAAGACCATCGACCACTGCCTGCTGCGGCCCGAGCTGGACGACGCGTTCGTCGAGGACGGCTGCCGGCTGGCGGCGACGTACGACGTCGCGTCCGTCTGCGTGCCGCCCGGCGGACGTGCGGCGGGCGAAGGCGATCCTCGACGGCACGGACGTCGCCGTCGGGACCACGATCGGCTTCCCGCACGGCAACCACGTGACCGCGATCAAGGTGGCCGAGGCGCGGCAGGCCCTGGCCGACGGCGCGACGGAGCTGGACATGGTGATCCAGATCGGGGCGCTCAAGTCCGGCCGCGACGCCGACGTGGAGGCGGACATCCGGGCCGTGGTCGAGGTCGCGCACGCGGCCGGCGCCATCGTCAAGGTGATCTTCGAGAACGCCTACCTCACCGACGACGAGAAGGTCCGCGCCTGCCATCTCACCGAGGCCGCCGGTGGCGACTTCGTCAAGACGAGCACGGGCTTCGCGCCGTCCGGTGCCACCCACGACGACCTGCGCCTGATGCGGGCGAACACCTCGCCGCACGTCCAGGTCAAGGCGGCGGGCGGCGTCCGGACGCTGGACGCGCTGCTCGCCGTGATGGAGCTGGGCGTGACGCGGATCGGCGCCACGGCCACCGAGGCGATCATCCTCGACTTCCGGGCCCGCAAGGCCGGCGACCGCGCCCGTGGGCGCCGACGACCGGCGAGGCGGGCGGCTACTGATGCGACCCGTCGGCGTCGGGATGCTCGGCTCCGGGCTTCATCGGCGAGTTCCACACGCTCGGGCTGCGCTACGTGCCCGATGCCCGGGTCGTCGCCGACTGCGACGCGAGCCCGGACCGGCGCGAGGCGTTCGCCGCGCGGTTCGGCTGCCGGCCGTGCGCCTCGATCGAGGAGCTGTGCGCGGATCCGGAGGTGGACCTCGTCGTCGTCTCGCTGCCGAACCACCTCCACCGCGAGGCCGTCCTTGCCGCGGCGGCCGCGGGCAAGGCGCGTCGCATGCACCAAGCCGCTGGGCCGGAACGCCGACGAGTCGGCCGACATGCTGCGCGCGGTCGCCGCGGCCGGCGTGTTCAGCGCCTACCTCGAGAACGTCGTCTTCAACCCGGACATCCTGCGGATGCGCGACATGGTCGAGGCGGGCGCCATCGGCCGGGTCACGACGTTCCGGGCCCGCGAGGGCCACAGCGGACCCGCACGCGGCCCACTTCTGGGACGCGGAGCTCGCCGGCGGTGGCGCGCTGCTGGACATGGCGTCCCACGGCGTCGAGGTCGCGCGCTACCTGTTCGGCAAGGACCTGGCGGTCACCGAGGTGTTCGCGTGGGGCGACACGCTGGTCCACGGCGCGAGGACCACCGGCGAGGACAACGCGGTGATGGTGATGCGCTTCGAGGACGGCCGCGCCGCCACGTGCGACGTCTCGTGGTCCTCCCAGGGTGGCCTGGAGGGCCGCTTCGAGGTCTACGGCGACGCGGGCCGCATGGTCGAGGACATCAGCGTCGGCTCGATGAAGGCGTTCATCGAGCGGCCGGCCGGCTACCTCGTCGAGAAGGCGGACGCCGAGACGGGCTGGGTCTTCCCGGTCCCGGACGAGGTCCGCGTCCACGGCCACGACCTGATGATGGCCGACGTCATCGAGGCCTTCCGCGACGGGCCGCGCCCCGCGGTGAGACGTTCCGCGACGGCTACGTCGTCAACGGCATCCTGGACGCCGCCTACCGCTCCATCCGCAGCGGGCGCTGGGAGCCCGTTGCCCTGGACGACGCCCTGCTGGCGGCGACCGCCGGACCCGTCACGGGAGCGAGTGGGACCGCGAACGTGGGACCGGTCGCGTGACCGCCGCCGCGACCTGGCTGCGCGCGGCGGCCGGGGTCCTCGAGCGCGTGACCGAGACGCAGGCCGACGGCATCGAGACCGCCAGCCGGTGGTGTGCCGATGCGATCGCCGCGGACGGCCTCGTCCACCTGTTCGGCACCGGCCACTCGCGGATCCCGGTCGAGGAGATGTTCCCGCGCTACGGGTCCTACCCGGGGTTCAACCCGATCGTCGAGCTGTCCATGACGTTCCACACACAGGTCGTGGGGGCCAACGGACAGCGCCAGGCGATGTTCATCGAGCGCGTCCCGGGCCTCGCCGAGGTCATCCTGTCCAACTTCCGCTTCGGCGCCCACGACGTGATGATGGTCTTCTCCGCCAGCGGGCTTGACCGCGGTGCCCGTGGAGATGGCCCGCGGCGCGAAGGCGCGTGGCCTGCGCGTGATCGCCGTCACGTCCGTCGCGCAGTCGATGTCCGCCGAGCCGGAGCCCGCCGCGGGCGAGCGCCTGCTCGAGGTCGCGGACCTCGTCCTCGACGTCTGCACGCCGCATGCGGACGCAATGGTGACCATCGGCGGCCTGGACAGTCCGGTTGGACCGGGGTCCACGATCGGTGCAGTCGCCATCGTCAACGCCATCAAGGTCCGGACCGCCGAGCTCCTCGTGGAGCGCGGGGCGATGCCCCCGGTCATCACGCGCGCGAGCGCCGTGGGCGCCGAGCGGTCGAGGACCCTGTTCGACGAAGCCTATCGAGAGCATGCGCGGCGGCTCGCCCGTGCGATCGACCAGTCAGGAGGTGGGTGACGGACCAACGAGGTCGATGCAGCGCTCGACGTTCTTGGCGGACCTTGCTCCACGATGGAGCGCCCGGCCGCCGCAAGGAGGAGAGTCAGTTCATGAAGCACTTGGGTTTGACCCGCGGCCTGGTCGCCATCGGCGCGATCGCGGTCATCGTGGGTGCGTGCGGCAGCAGTGCCGCGACGACCGCTCCGGCGTCCGCGGCGGCGAAGACGTTCAAGATCGGCTACTCGAACGGCGGCGGCGTCGGCAACGGCTTCCGCGAGGAGCAGGTCTGCACCGCCAAGGCGCAGGCCCTCGCGTCCGGCCAGGTTGCCGCCGGCGGGCTCACCATGATCCACCGCAACACGGATGCCGCCGGCCAGCTCCAGGACATCCGCGACCTGATCGCCAAGGGCGTCAACGCGATCGTCTTCAACCCGAACGACTCCCGATGCCCTCAACCCGGCCCTCGCAGAGGCGAAGGCCGCCGGCATCAAGACCGTCTCGGTCGACGCCTACGTCACCGACCCGAACACCTACAACCTGTACAACAACCAGATCGAGTACGCCGTACCTCGGCGCCAAGTGGCTGTTCGAGCAGCTCGGCGGCAAGGGCAACGTGTACTACATGCGCGGCCTCGCCGGCCACCCGGCCGACAACGACCGCGACATGGGCTTCAAGAAGGCCTCGACGGAGTACCCGAACATCAAGGTCGTCCCGAACGCTGACGGCGTCGCCACCGGCTGGGACCCGGCGACCACCACCCAGCTCATCAACGACTTCATCGCCAGCGGCCAGTACGACAAGATCCAGGGCATCTGGACGTCGGGCATGGACTCGCAGGTCGTCGACGCCATCAAGGCCGCCAACAAGCAGTTCGTGCCGATCGTCGGCGCCGACCTCGGCGCGTTCGTCAAGCCCAGCTGCTCGACCCCACGAACTACCCGGGCCTCAAGGGCGTCGCCGTCACCAACACCGCCGCCGTCGGCGGCGCGGGCGTGGCGCTGGCGCTCAAGCTCCTCAACGGCGAGACGGTCGCAGACGGATCCGTCCGCCGCCCAGCCCAACACCGTCCTCCTGAAGCCGGTCGCGGCCGACAACGTGACCGACGCCGGCAAGGCCCTGCTCAAGTCCTGGCAGGTCAAGGGCCTCGACCCGCTGTGGCCGCTCGGCCTCAAGATCGACGGCTGGACCACGTACACCGCCGACCAGGCCGTCGCCTGCAAGGGCCCGGGCGAGTAGACCTCCCCGCGCCCTGAAGCGACCCGCTGGGGGATGCCGGCTCGCCGGCATCCTCCACCTCCACCTCCCGACGGGACCGATGACCCTCGTCACTACCGACCTCCTGCTCGAGGCCACGGGCATCTCGAAGACCTACGGCGCGGTCGTCGCGCTGAAGTCCGCGTCCCTGGCCGTGCGCCCGGGCGAGGTCCACGCGCTCATGGGCGCCAACGGCGCCGGCAAGAGCACCCTCGTCAAGATCCTGACGGGCGCCGTCCGGCCCGACGGCGGCACGATCGCCGTGCGCGGCCGCGAGCGCATCGTCCACTCGCCGGCCGAGGCGCGCCGCGGCGGCCTCGTCTCCGTCTACCAGGAGCCGGCGCTGATCCCGGACCTGGACATCCGGGTCGAACCTGCGCCTGACCGACACGCCGCTCGAGCCGTTCCGCCACTGGGTCCGCGAGCTGGGCCTCGAGAACCTCGACCTGTCGAGCCTGGCGCGGCGCGTGCCGCTGGCCTCGCTCCGGATCATCGACCTCGCCCGCGCCCTCGCGATCGAGCCCGACGTGCTGATGCTCGACGAGATGACCGCCGCACTGCCCGCGAACCTCACCGAGCGGGTGCTCGAGGTCGTCGGCCGCCAGCGGGGCGGCGACCGCTCGGTCATCTTCATCTCCCACCGGCATGATCGAGATCGCCGCCGTCTGCGACCGGGCGACCGTCCTGCGCGAGGGCGAGACCGTCGGTGTCGTCGACGTCACCGAGGGCTCCGAGGAGCGGATCGTCGAGCTCATGCTCGGCCAGATCGTCGAGGACATGCCGGCGGTCGCCGAGCGGACGGCCGCCGCGCGCCCGCGCGGCCGACGCCAAACCGCGTATCTCGGCGCGCGGCCTCGCGGCACGGGCGAAGCTGCACGACGTCTCGTTCGACCTCTACCCAGGCGAGGTGCTCGGCGTCGTCGGCGCTCGAGGGCCAGGGCCAGGACGAGCTGTTCGACATCCTCGCCGGCTCGGAGCGCCCAGCGAGCGGCGAGCTGCTGGTGGACGGCTCGCCCGTCTCCTTCCACCACCCGGCCGACGCCATCCGGGCCGGCCTCGTGTACGTGCCGGCCGACCGCGCCGAGGCGCTGCTCATGCAGCGCTCCGTGCGCGAGAACATCGCGCTGCCGTTCACGACGCCGATGCGCAAGTGGGGGCTGATCAACTCCGGCGGAGGAGCGCAAGAAGGTCGCGAGCGCGATCGAGACCCTGCAGATCGACACGCGGGCGCACGGCGAGGTCCGCCGGCTCTCGGGCGGCAACCAGCAGAAGGTGACGATCGCGCGCTGGGTCGCCGGCGGCGTGCGCACGATGCTCTGCTTCGACCCGACCCGCGGCATCGACATCCGCACCAAGCACCAGATCTACGTGCTGCTGCGCGACCTCGCGGAGGCCGGCGCCGCCGTGCTGCTCTACACATCCGAGCTGAAGGAGATCCAGCTGGTCTGCGACCGGGCGATCGTCATCTTCGGCGGCCGGGTGGTGGCGGAGATCGCCGGCGCGGACGCCGACGAGCCGGCGCTGCTGCGCGCCGCCTACAACCTGCGGTCCGACGCGTCCCTTCCCGAAGACGCTGCAGCCGAGCTCGTCGCGGCCGGGTCGCGGGCCGCGGCCCGGACCCGCGCGAGCGCAGGATCTCGAGACTGCCGGACCTGCGACAGCCGGGCCCGAGCCGACGCGACGTCCGCTCCCGTCGTCGCGTCGCCCGTCGACGCGGACGGCTCACCAGCCGGCAGGGCGACCGATGAGCGCCGTGACCGCCGACGCCGGCGATGTCCGCGCGCGGTCTCGCTCGACGCGCTCGGCATCGCTGGGCCGGCAACGCGTGGCCGCTCGGCCTCGTTGCGTTCCTCGCCATCCTCCTCGTCTTCACCAAGCTCATCCAGCCGAGCTACGGGGTGAACGGGCGTCCAGGGCCTCGGCGATCTCGGTCCTGCCCCTGGCGCTGGCGGCCGTCGCGCCAGGCGATCGTGGTCATCTCGGGCGGGATCGACCTCTCGATCGGCGCGATGATGGCCCTGACCAGCGTCGTCTCGGCCGCCCTGATGAAGGGCGCAGTCCGAGGAGTTCGGCGTCGCCGTCGTCATCGGCGTGCTCGCTCCTCGGCCTCGTGCTCGGCGCGTCAACGGTGGGCTCGTCGTGGTCACCCGGGTGCCGGACATCGTCGTGACGCTGGCGATGTCATTCGTCTGGGCCGGCTGCGCGCTGCTGGTGCTCAAGACTCCTGGCGGCGGCTCGGCGACGTGGCTCAAGGACCTCGTCCTCGGGTCGCTCGGCAACGAGTGGATCCCGAAGGCCGCGGTCGTCCTGATCGTCGTCGTCGCCCTCGTCTGGATCCCGCTGCGGCGGTCGCGCCTCGGCCTGTCGATCTACGCGATCGGCAGCAACCAGCCTCGCGGCGTTCCGGAGCGGCGTGCCCGTCGGCCGGACCAAGATCAGTCGCCTACATCGCTCACGCGGCCTGTTCGCCGCGCTCGCCGGCCTGTCGCTCACGGCGAGCACCGGGATCGGGACGCCGGTCCCGGGTCCGCTACACGCTGGTCGAGCGTCGCCGCGGTCGTCCTCGGCGGCGTCAGCCTCGCCGGCGGGCGCGGTGGCGTGTTCGGGCCGATCGTCGCGGTGCTGATCCTCCAGATGATCCGGACCGACATGACGTTCCTCAACATCAACACGCAACCTCGCGATCGTCGTTGCAGGGGGTCATCCTGATCGGAGTCGTCATGATCGGCAGCCTGCTCCAGATCCGGACGGGCGCGCGCATGAGTGGCGTCGCCGGCGCCCCGGGCGCTCGCAGCCGCTGGCTCACGGCCGCCGCCTGGCGCGCCCTGTTCCGCGACCGGCCGGTCATCCCGCTGCTCGGGCTGCTCGCCATCCTCGTCGTCCTGAGCGAGGTCGTCACGCCCGGACATCGTCAGTCCCGACTGGGTCGGCGTGATCCTCCGTGCGGCGGTGCCCGCTCGCGATCCTTGCCGGCGTGCCAGACGCTCACGATGCTGACCGGCGGCATCGACCTGTCGGTCGGGGCCGTCGCCTCGATGGCGGGCTTCGTCGTGGCGACGATGGTCACCGGCCCTGGGACGCCGTGTCGGCGATCGTCATCGCGCTCGATCGCCGCGGCGCTGGCCGGCCTCGTCACGGGCATCGGCGTCGGCGTGTTCAGGGTCCACCCGCTGATCATGACCCTGGGCATGAGCCTGGTCGTCCTCGGCGCTCGCCAACGTCTGGCAGCTGCAGATGGTCAAGACCGGGTCGGGCGTGCCCGGAGCTGCGCTGGATCGGCTCGGAGCGGCGCGTTCCTGGTGATCTCCCAACAGCCTGCTCGTCTTCGTGCCGGTCGCCGCCCTGATCCTGTTCAGCCTGCGCCGGACCGGCTACGGCCGGCTGCTCTACGCGATCGGCGACAACCCGGTTGCCTCGCGCCTGTCCGGGCGCCCGCTCGTGGCAGGTCCTGATCGTCCTGTACGTGATCTCGGCAGTCCTGGCCGCAGTCGCCGGGTTCCTGTACTCCGGGCTGACCAACGTCGCGAGCGTGTCGCTCGTCGACACGGCGGTGCTGCCGTCCGTCGCGGCCGCGGTGATCGGCGGGACGTCGATCATGGGCGGCCGCGGCGGCTACGGAGGCACGATCGTCGGCGTGCTGATCCTGACCGTCGTGACCTCGCTCCTGTCGTCGCTCGGGTTCCCGGAGGCCGTCCGCCAGATCCTGTTCGGGGCGATCATCGTCGCCGTCGCGGCGGCCTACACCCGGGTCACGGCGGAGTCCTGAGCGAGCGACGGGGGAGGAGCACCGATGACCGCGGGGCCGGCGACGCGCCACCTGGGCCTGGACCTGGGAGCCACGAACCTCAAGTGGGCCGTGGTCGAGCACGCGGACGGCACGTGGACCACCGTCGCCCGTGACCAGGTTCCGACACGCATCGTGACGGACCCGGAGGCCGTGCCGGACAGCGTTGTCGCCCAGCTGGCGGAGGTCGCCGTCGCGGCGATCGGCACCTGGGGGCCCGTGGCCAGCATCGGCATCGGGATCCCGGGCCTGTACGACCCGGCGACGGGCTGCGCGAGGTTCCTGCCCAACATCCCGGGACCGTGGGCGGGCCACCCCGTGGCCGGGCCCGTGGCCGACGCGACGGGGGTGGCGGCCCACCTCATCAACGATGCGCGGGCGTTCGGGCTCGCCGAGCTGCGGCTCGGTGCCGGGCGGGGGGCGTCGTCCATGGTCGGGCTGACGCTGGGGACGGGCGTGGGCGGGGTGTTCGCCGTTGACGGCCGCGTCCACCTGGGGCACGACGGGACGGGCGGCGAGCTCGGCCACCAGACGATCGATCCCGACGGGCCCTGGTGCGGCTGCGGCAACCGTGGCTGCATGGAGGCATTTGCCCGGGCCGACCAGATCGCGGCGGCCTGCGGGACGGAGACCGCAGAGGAGGCGGTCCGCGCGGCCAGGGCGGGCGATGCCCGTGCGCTGGCCGGTCTCGCCGACGTGGGGCGGTACCTGGGGATCGGGATCGCCAACATGATCGCGGTGATCACGCCGGACCGGGTCGTCATCGGCGGTGGGATCGCAGCTGCGGGAGACCTCCTGTTCGAGCCCATCTGGGCCGAGGTCCGGCGCCGCGTCCACATCACCTCCCTCGAACCGGTGACCCTGGTCGCCGCAGAGCTCGGCACGTGGGCCGGCTCGATCGGTGCGGCCGTCCACGGGGCAGAACGGGCGGCGGCGAGGTGATACCCCCGAACGCCTGGCTGCCGCACTACCGCCAGATCGAGCTGGTCCTCCGCGCCCGGGTCCCGACGCTCCGGCCGGGCGAGCGCCTGCCCTCGGACAGCGACCTGTGCCGGGAGTTCGGGGTGAGCCGGATGACCGCCCGCAACGCGATGCAGCGCCTGGCCGAGGACGGCCTGGTGGAGCGGATCCCCGGGCGGGGCACGTTCGTGGCCGAGCCTCCGGCACACCGGTATGCCGATCGCCTGATGGCGTTCTCGCACGAGATGGAGCGCCAGGGCCGCGCGCCCGGCTCACGGCTGCTCGCCCGGGAGATCCGCCCCGCCACCGATGGCGAGGCGCGGTCGCTGGAGGTGCGCGCCGGGGACCCGGTCGTGCTGGTCCGCCGCCTGCGCCTGGCCGACGGCCGGCCGATCGCGATCGAGACGGCGGTGCTCGTCAGTCGCACGGCCGAGGCGGTGATGGCGGCCGACCTCGAGACGGGATCGATGCACGAGGCGCTCGCCCGGGCGGGACTCCAGCTCCGCCGGGGGAAGGCCACGATCACGGCCGAGGCGGCCACGCTCGAGGACGCACGCCTGCTGGCGGTGAGCGAGGGTGAGCCCCTCCTGGTCGAGCGGCGCGTCATCGCCGACGTCCAGGGCCGTGCGATCGAGGCGACCGAGTCGCGGTACCCGGGCAACCGGTATGCGCTGGACGTGCGGTTCGACGTGGACGACGGCGTCCCGGACGGCGCACGATGAGCGGGGCCCTGCCGGTGCGCGAGCTCCGCGTGCCGCCGCCGTTGGACGCCAGCTTCCGGCCCCTCGCCCTGGCGCGAGCAGGCCTGGACGCCGGCATACGGGCGACGGGCTCCGGGACCCGCGTTGCGCTCGCCGTCGAGCAGCCGGCCGGCTCCGCGTGGCGGCGCGAGACGCACGTCTACCCGCCCGGCCACCCGCACGAGGCCGCGTCCCATCGCGCGGTGGAGCGGCTGTGCAAGTTCCTCCTGTGGTCGCGCGGCGGATCGCGCCTGTACGTCGACGGGCCCCCGTCGCTCGTCACCTTCCTCACCCGGCACTATGCGGCCGACCCCGCTGGCGTATTCGATGCCGCCTTCATGGGCCCCCAGCTGTTCGGCACGCCGTTCGAGGTCGTGGCCGTCCCGGAGGCCGACTTCCCGGCGGAGCGCGAGGCGTCCGTCGCCCTGGGCCGCCACCTCGACGGGTGCCGGATCGGCTTCGACCTCGGCGCGAGCGATCGCAAGGCGGCCGCCGTGATCGACGGCGAGGTCGTGTTCAGCGAGGAGATCCCCTGGGACCCTTCGCTCCACGCGGATCCGCAGTGGCACTTCGACGGGGTCATGGACTCGCTGCGCCGCGCCGCAGTCCACCTGCCGCGAGTGGATGCCATCGGCGGCAGCTCGGCCGGGGCCTACGTGGACAACGAGGTTCGGGCCGCGTCGCTGTTCCGGTCCGTCCCGCCGGAGGCGTTCGAGGCACGCGTGCGGGGACTCTTCCGCGAGCTCCGGCACGCCTGGCGAGACATCCCGTTCGTCGTCGTGAACGACGGGGAGGTGACCGCGCTGGCCGGCTCGATGATGGCGGGCTCAGGTGGGCTGCTCGGGATCGCGATGGGATCCAGCCAGGCCGCGGGGTACGTGGACCGCCAGGGCCGCCTGACGTCGCGGATCGACGAGCTCGCGTTCGCGCCGGTCGATGTTGCGCCGGATGCCCCGGTCGACGAGTGGTCCGGCGACCGCGGCTGCGGCGTCCAGTACTTCTCCCAGCAGGCCACGGCGCGGCTGATGGCCTCGGCCGGCATCGAGGTCGACGGCTCGACACCCCTCCCGGAGCGGCTCGTCCACGTCCAGGACCTGATGGCCGCGGGGGATCCGCGCGCCGCCCTCGTCTACCGCACGGTCGGCAGCTACCTCGGGTACGGGCTGCTGACCTACCGGGAGGAGTACGACCTGGACCACCTCCTCCTGCTGGGACGCGTCATGACCGGCGCCGGTGGGGACGCGATCATCGAGACCGCACGCGCCGTGCTCGCGGCCGAGGATCCCGAGGCGGCGGAGGCGATCAGGTTCCACCTGGCCGACGAGCGCCAGAAGCGTCACGGCCAGGCCGTGGCGGCCGCGAGCCTGCCCGAGATCCGATGACGCAGGCTGCCATGTCGTCCCGCGAGCGCGTCCAGGCGACGCTGGATCACCGCGAGCCCGACCGGATCCCGTTCGACCTGGGCGGCTCCCGGATGACCGGCATCCACGTCCGCGCTTACGCGGCGTCTGCGGGACTCCCTCGGCCTGCCGCCCGTGGACGTCCGTGTCGGGGACCTGACCCAGCAGCTGGCCGAGGTCGACACGGACGTGATGGACCTCCTCGGCTGCGACGTGCGCGTCATCGGCCCGCGGCCGGCGTCCGGCTACCGCCGCGAGATGGTCGAGGCGGACGGCTACGTCTCGTTCCGCGACGAGTGGGGCGCGGGGCGCCGGATGCCGCTCGACGGCGGGATGTACTTCGACACGTTCGGGTCGCCGCTCGGCGGCGAGGTGGACGCGGCAGTCGATCGATGCGTTCCCGTGGCCGGATCCCACCGACCCGGCGCGGTACGCCGGCCTCGCGGCGGCTGCGAGGCGGATCGTTGACGAGGAGGGTCGCGCGGTCCTCGTCGGCTCGATCTGCGGCGGACTCTCCGAGGGCCTGTTCAAGATGCGGGGGTTCGAGGACGGGTACATGGACCTGGCCGCGGAGCCCGACCGCGCCCGGCAGGTCATGGAGAGGATCCTCGAGATCAAGCTCGCCTACTGGGATAGGGCGCTGGCGGAGCTCGGTGACAGCGTGGACGTCATCGGCGAGGCGGACGACCTGGGCGGCCAGGACCGGCCGCTGTTCGCGCCCGCCACGTACCGGGCGCTCGTGAAGCCGCTCCAGCGCGAGCTGTTCTCGTTCATCCACTCGCGGACGTCCGCCAGGGTCTTCTTCCACAGCTGCGGCGCGATCCGGGAGCTGATCCCGGACCTGATCGAGATCGGCGTGGACATCCTCAACCCGGTCCAGGTCTCGGCGACCGGGATGGACGGCGCGGAGCTCAAGCGCGAGTTCGGGCGCGACATCGTCTTCTGGGGCGGCGGCGTCGACACGCAGCGGGTCCTGGGCGGCGGCACGCCGGCCGAGGTCCGGGTCGAGGTCCTGCGGCGCGTCGACGACCTGCGCGCCGGCGGCGGGTTCGTGTTCGCGGCCGTCCACAACATTCAGCCCAACGTGCCCGCCGAGAACATCCTCGCGATGCGGGCCGCGCTCAGGGAGGCGGACGATGCGTGAGCCTCGTCGAGGGACGGCTCGTGCTCGCGGACGACGTGGTTCCCGGGCGCCTGGTCGTCGAGAACGGCTGGATCACGGACGTGGTGATCGATCCCGGGAACGCCGCGTGGGCCGCAGGACCGCTCGTGGCCCCCGGGTTCATCGACGTCCACGTCCACGGCTGGGGCGGCCACGACGCCACGGGCGACGCCGACGGCCCTCGTCGGGGATGGCCCGGGCGCTGCTCCGCCAGGGCGTGACCTCGTTCCTGCCGACGGCGCCGTCACGCTGCCCGAGCAGGAGATGCCCGCGCTTCGCGGCGCGGGTGCGCGAGTGGATGCCGGTGGCGCCGGCGGACGGTGCGGAGCCGCTCGGTTTCAACCTCGAGGGTCCGTTCATCGCGCCCGGCGCGCAAGGGCGCCCACGACCCCGCGCTGCTGCGCACGCCGGCGGACATCGACCCGGACGCTCGTCGACGCGCTCGCTCGACGGGCTGCGGATCATGACGATCGCGCCCGAGCTGCCCGGGGCGCTGGAGCTCATCGGCGGCTGGCCGCGCTCGGGGATCGTCGCCGTCGCTGGGCCACTCCGCCGCGACGCTCGACGAGGCGCGGGCCGGCTATCGCGCGCCGGCGCGCCGAGACGACGACGCACCTGTTCAACGCGATGACCGGCGTGGACCACCGCCGCCCGGGCCTCGCGGTCGCGGCGCTGACGGACGACGACGGCGTACGTCGAGCTCGTCGCCGACGGCCACCACGTCCATCCGCGCCCTGTGGCCGATCATCCTGCGGACCAAGCCGGCCGACCGGCTGATCCTCGTCAGCGACGCGATGTCCCTGGCCGGGCATGGGCGACGGGCGCGGGCTCGTCGGCGGCCTCGACGTCGAGGTGCGCGGGAGCCGGGCGACCCTGCCGGGCACGCAGACACGCTGGCCGGGTCGGTCATCGCCGTCGACATGGCGGTCCGCAACCTCGCCCGCGCCGGCGTCCCGCTCCCGGTCGGCGGTCGCGGCGGCCTCGCGAACCCGCGGCGCTGCTCGGCGTGACCGACCGCGGCCGGATCGAGGTCGGCCAGCGCGCCGACCTCGTCGAGCTCGACGACGACCTCCGGGTCGTCCGCGTCGCACGCGACGGCGGAGTGGCGGCTCCCGGGCTGAGCCCGGCGATCGGATCCGCGGGGATCCGAAGGCGGCCGGCCCTGGGCGGGAACACGAGCCGGCCCGCTTCGGTGCGGCAGTGTTCTACCGGGTGCCGGGCCCCGCGGCGAGGGCCAGCTCGGCCATCCGCTTCGGCCGTGTAGGACGGTCCCTCGTCGCGCGTGAGCTGGGCGAGGACGTCGATCGGCAGGTCGTCGAGGATCGCGCCGTTCGAGTTGAACAGCAGGTGCTCGTCCACGGCGAGCCCGAACGCGGAGCCCTTCCTTGACCGCGTGGTACAGGTTCCGCGGCCGCACCGAGTCGCCGACGTTGAGCACGTGCACGCCGGCGGCCCGCAGCTCCGCGAACAGCGCCGCGCTCCGGCCGCGTGTGGCAGGTGACCACGTCGTCGACCTCGACGATCGTCCGCTCGAAGTCCGTTGTCCTGGAGGACGACCTCGCCGTCGCGGATCTCCGCCACGGTCGTGCTCGTGATCACCGTCACCGGGTGCCTGTACGGCCGCGAGTGGAGGACCTCGGCGTCGCCCTGCGCGAAGCGCTTGCGCAGGACGTACATGTGGATGACCTCGCACTCCGCGGCGAACTCGCGGTTCTCGGTCACGATCGTGACCTGCTTCCCGATGTCGGCGAGCAACGCCGCGGTGTCCGTCGCGGCGTAGCCGTCGCCCCAGAGCAGCACGCGCGCGCCGAGCTTGCGCATCTTCCGGCCGCCCGGGTGGCACTCGCAGGCGACCTTCGGGCAGGCCATCGCCTCCTCGAACGGCACGACGCGCGACGCGTCGCCGGCGACCTCGGGCACGTACGAGCGCGGCGCCGGTCGCGTTGAGCACGACGTCGAAGCCGCGCAGCTCGTCCACCGTCGGCGCGTGGTTGAGCCGGATGTCCACGTTCAGGTCGAGCAGCTGGTCCCGGATCCAGTCCAGGTACCAGCGCATCTTCTCCTTGCCCGGGACGAGGCAGACGTACAGCATCGCGCCGCCGAGCTCGGCGTCCTTCTCGAACAGCGTCACGTGGTGGCCGCGCTCGGTCGCGATCCGGGCCGCCTCCATGCCCGCCGGGCCCGCCGCCGACGACCGCCACCGTCACCGGCTTCGTCGTCCGCTTCATGTCCGCGTAGGCCGGGTTGCCGCAGGCCGCGTTGATCGAGCAGGCGATCTCGTGCTTGGCCATCAGCGACTCCTGCCAGCAGCCGCCCAGGCAGGAGATGCACCGCCGGATCGACCTGACCTTGCCGTACTGCGCCTTGACCGGCCAGTACGGGTCCGCGAGGAGCTGGCGGGCGAGGCCCGACGAGGTCGGTCTTGCCCTCGGCGAGGATCTGCTCGCAGTAGTCCGGGTCGCGCAGCGAGTGGCTCGTGATGACCGGGATCCGCACGACCTTCTTCATCGCCTCGGCGGCGTACGTCGCCCAGCCCTGCGGGTACTGCATCGGGTCGAAGCCGGCGCCCGGGCTCTCCTGCATCCCCTGCGAGAGGTCGATCGCCGCGCAGCCGGCCCGCTCCAGGACGCGCGCGGTCTCGACGCCCTCCTCCATCCCGCGGCCGCCCTCGCACCACTCCTCGAACGAGTAGCGGACGAGGACCGGGAAGCCCTTGCCGCACTTCTTCTGGATCGAGTCGATGACCGCGAGCGGGAAGCGCATCCGGTTCTCGAAGCTGCCGCCGAACCGGTCGGTCCGCATGTTGAGGTACGGGCTCATGAACTCCGACAGCAGGTAGCCGTGGGCGGCGTGGAGCTCGACGGCGTCGAAGCCGGCCTGCTTCACCCGCCAGGCCGCCTCGCTGAACAGGTCGACGAGCTCGAGGATCTCGGCGATCGAGGCCTCGCGGATCTCCTTGCCCTTCTCCTCGGCGTTCTCGTAGACGATCTCGTGGCCCGCCGACCACGGCAGCTTGAGGACGCGGTCCGTGGCGCCGAGCGTGTTGTAGCGCGGGATCGCGCACTGGCGGCCGGGGTGCTGGAGCTGGACCGCGCACTTCGCGCCGTAGCGGTGCATGCTCTCGGCCAGGCGGGCGAGGCCCGGGACGTAGTTGTCGCCGTCGGCCACGAGGCAGGTGACCGTCGGCCGGCCGGTCTTCATGTCCGGCGTCGTGGCGCCGACGATGACGAAGCCCGGTGCCGCCGCGCGCGATGTCGCCGTGGTGGTGGATGTCGCGCTCGCTCACCTCGCCGTCGGCGTGCGACGAGCTGATGTCCGTCGGCACGTGGACGATGCGGTTGGGGAGCTCGATGTTCCCCAGCTGGAGCGGGCTGAACAGGTGCGGGAAGGCCATGGCCGGATCTCTCCTGGCGGACGGGCAGATCTCGACGCCTCGATGCGTCGCCGCCAGGCCGGCGCCCGGGCAATGCCAGAGCGGGTCGATGAAGTGGCAGAAGCGGCTGCCGGGCCCGATGGGGCCCGCCGGATCGCTCCAAATGGCCCTGTCCGATGCGGCTGCCCGACTGCGATCGTCCGCCCATGGCCGTCTACGTCTGGCAGCAGGACCTGGAGCCCGACTTCCCGCTCGCCGTGCTCGAGTACGCCGCGCACGGCGACGGCGACCCGATGCACTGGCACGACCACCTCGAGATCGCCCTCGTCCTCGAGGGCCGCGGCGCCTTCATGTTCGGCCGGCGGGCGCTGCCGGCGGAGCGCCGGCGACATCTTCTTCATCGACAACTCGCAGCCGCACGTCGCGCTCGCGGACCCGGGGACGTCGCTCCGCCTGCTCCTCGTCCTGTTCCGGCCGGAGCTGATCGCCGGCCCGGGCTGCCGGGAGCTGGACCTCGGCTACCTGGCGCCGTTCCGGGTGGACGAGCGGATCGCGTCGCCGCGGATCCGCGGGACGTCGGACGCTCGCCGCGGAGGTGGCCCCGGTCCTGCACGAGCTCCGCGACGACCTGGGAGCGGCACGACCCGGCCGAGCGCCACCTGGTCGACGCGACGCTGCGCCTGGCGCTCGGCGCTCGTGAACCGGCGAGCCCGGCGCCGCGATCCGGCGCGGCCGCCGCCCGCGCGGCCGCGGACCGCCGCGAGCAGATCCGGCCGGTGCTCGCCTACGTGGACCGCCACTGCCGCGAGAGCATCACCCTCGACGACGTCGCCGAGGTCGTCCACGTCAGCCCGTCGCGCGTCCGCCACGTGTTCAAGGACGTCACCGGCGTGAGCTTCAAGGAGTACGTCACGCAGGTCCGGGTCGCCGAGGCGAAGCGGCTCCTGCTGGGCACGGACCTGTCCGTCGCGGAGATCGCCCGCGGCGGTCAGCTACACGAACCTGAACCAGTTCTACAAGGTCTTCTACCGCTCCTGCGCGATGTCGCCGGGCGAGTACCGCCGCTACTACACGCCCGGCCGGCGGCGAGGCCGTGCTCACCCAGGTGTGATCGACGGGCCTGCTCGTGTCGATCCTCGGGCGGGGTCGTCCTGCGCGCACGGCGGGACCCGCGGGTTTCGTGACCAAGGTCACGGGTCCCGCGCCCCGGTCGCTGGCTAAGATCGGAGCCTGCGGTCGCGCGGGGGGTCGGGAGCCCGCCTGCGCCGGCGAAGGGATCGCCGGGCACACCAGGACGCGGAGGACGAGCGTCTCGTGAACAGCGTCGGTCTCACCATCAACGCCCGGCCGGTGCACGTCGTCGCCGGTGACCAGCGGACGGTCCTGCTCGACGTCATCCGCGAGGACCTGGGGCTGACGGGCACGAAGCAGTCCTGCGACCGCAAGGGCCAGTGCGGGACGTGCATGGTCCTCGTCGATGGCAAGGCCGTCCTGTCGTGCATCACGAGGGTGGGCTCGCTGGAGGGCGCGGACGTCACCACGATCGAGGGCCTCGGCACGCCGGACCGCCCGAACCTGGTCCAGCAGGCCTTCGTCCTCGCCGGCGCCGTCCAGTGCGGCTTCTGCATCCCGGGCATGATCGTGACCGCGGAGGAGCTCCTCGCGGCCAACCCGGATCCCACCCGTGCCGAGGTCAGGCGAGCGCTGCGGCGCAACCTGTGCCGGTGCACGGGCTACGTGAAGATCATCGACGCCGTCCAGCTGGCGGGCCGCTTCATCCGCGGCGAGATCAGCCCCGCCGAGCTGATGCCGGACCCCGACGCGCCCAAGATCGGCACGTCGTTCGTGCGTCCCAGCGCGATGGCCAAGGCCACGGGCACGGCGCTGTTCGGTGCCGACATCCGGCTGCCCGGCGCGCTCGAGATCGCCGCGGTCCGGAGCCCCCACGCGCACGCCCGGATCCTCCGGATCGACACGTCCGCCGCGGCCGCCATGCCGGGCGTCGCGGGCGTGATGACGGCGCAGGACATCCGGGGCACGAACCGCCTCAAGTACCAGGCCTCGGACCGCCCGATCCTGTGCGACACCAAGGTCCACACGCTGGGCGACGCGGTCGCGATCGTGGGCGCCGCGACCAGGGACCAGGCGCTCGCTGCGGCCGAAGCGGTCGTCGTGGACTACGAGCCGCTGCCGGTGCTCTCCTCACCCGATGCCGCCCTCGCGGACGGCGCGCCGCGGGTCCACGAGGGCTCCCCGAACCTCTGCTACAGCCAGCCGATCATCAAGGGCGACGCGGCCGCTGCCTTCGCCAAGTCTGCCGCCGTGGTCGAGGGACGTTTCAGGACCCAGATCGTCCACCAGGCGCCCCTGGAGCCCGAGGTGAGCCTCGCCTGGATGGAGGGCGAGGGCGAGGACGCCGAGCTCGTCGTCGTCGGGCGCAGCATCAACATCCACCTCCACATGCAGACGCTCCAGGAGGCCCTCGGCTGGGAGGCCATCCGCTACGAGGAGCCGTTCTCGGGCGGCCAGTTCGGCATCAAGGTGGAGGTCATCACCGAGGGCATCGCCGGGGCCGCGGCCCTGCACTTCCACCGCGCGGTGCGATACGTCCCCAGCCTCGCCGAGTCGATGCTGGCCACCTCCAAGCGCCACCCCATGGAGATCCACACCAGGCTCGCTGCGGACGCGGACGGGCGCCTGACGGCGATGGCGATGGACATCACGGTGGACAACGGCGCATACATGTCGCTGGGCCGGGTCATCCTCAACCGGGCTCTCCACATGCTCACCAGCTCCTACCTGGTCCCGAACCTGACCGTGACATCCCGGCTCGTCTACACCAACAACCCGTGGGGCAGCGCCGCCCGTGGGGCCGGTCCCCCGCAGACCCACTACGCGCTCGAGTGTGCGGTGGACATGCTGGCCGAGAAGATGGGCATCGACCCGCTCGAGTTCCGGCGGCGCAACTCGCTCAGGCCCGGCGAGGCCAAGGCGACCGGTCACGTCGTCACGGAGTGGCCGTTCCCGGCGCTGTGCGACGCGATCCGGCCGCGCTACGAGGCTGCCCGCCGGGACGCGGCCGCCGCCGGCACCGGGGGCCCGGTCCGTCGCGGGATCGGCCTCGGCGCGGCCGCGTTCGGCATCGCGATGCCGGGCGACAAGTCCGTCGGCTTCGTGGAGCTCGATCCCGACGACGGCGTGACGGTGTACATGGCCGCCGGCGACCCGGGCGAGGGCAACGACTCGATGATCAGCCAGCTGGTTGCGTCGGTCCTCGACCTGCGGCTGGACAAGGTCCGGCTGCGCACCCGGAGCACCGCGGACACCGCCGCCTCCGGCCCGGTGTCGGGCAGCCGCGCCACCTACATGCTCGGCGGTGCCGCGGTTGACGCCGCCCAGCACCTGCGCGAGGCGATGGACGAGCTGGGGGCGCGGACCCACGCCGCGTTCACGGCCGCCGGCAAGCCCGTCCGCTACTCGGGCAAGCGGACCACGCTCGAGACGGCGCCGCTCGACCCGGAGACCGGCCTCGGCCCGTCGTTCGAGGTCCAGGTCTTCTCGGTCCAGATGGCCGAGGTGGAGGTCGACATCGAGACCGGCGATGTCAGGGTCCTGCGGATGACGTCGGCCGCCGACCCCGGCCGGATCATCCACCCGGTCAACGTCGAGGGCCAGCTCCACGGTGGCATGGACATGGGCGTCGGGTTCGCGCTCCGCGAGGAGTACATCGCCGGCAAGACCAGGGACTGGGTCACGTTCAAGTTCCCGAACATCCGCCATGCCGTGGACATGGAGACGATCCTCGTCGAGACGCCCCGCGAGCTCGGCACGCTGGGCTCCGTCGGGATCGGCGAGATGGCGATGGTGTCCACGGCACCCGCGATCGTGAATGCCATCCGGGATGCGTGCGGCGCGATGGTCTTCGAGCTGCCGGCCACGCCGGATCGGGTGAAGGCGGCGCTCGCCGCCGCGGCCGCCGCGCCGGTGCGCGAGCCGGCCGCCGCCGCGACGTGATCGCCATCCGCGGCTGATGACGGAGCCGGCCCGCTCCCGCGCCGTGCGCACCGTCGCCGGCCGGGCCGTCTTCTTCGACGACGAGGGGTTCTTCTGGGACCCGGACGACTGGACCGAGGCGCGCCGCCGAGGAGCTGGCCCGCGAGAGTGGCATGGCGCGGCTGGACGAGGTTCGATGGCGTGTCATCCGGTTCCTCCGCTCCTACTACCTCTACCACGGCCGGGCGCCCCTGAACCGCGAGCTGAGGGCCGGCACGGAGCTGAGCCTCCTGGAGCTGGAACGACTCTTCCCCGACGGGATCAAGCTCGGCGCCCGGCGCCTCGCCGGGCTCCCGAACCCCAGGACGTGCCTGGACTAGAGCCGGGGACACTCGCATGACCCAACCGATGATCTACCTCGACAACGCGGCCACCACCTTTCCCAAGGCCCCCGGGGCGCTGCGGGAGATGGTGGAGACCTACGCCCGGATCGGGGTCTCGCCCGGCCGCGGCAACCACGACCTGGCCACGCAGGCCGGCGACCTCGTGGAGGCCACCCGCGTCCGGGTCGCCCGCTTCTTCGGGGCGCCGGACCCCACCCGGGTCGTCTTCGGGGCGAACGCCACCGACGCCCTCAACACCGTGATCGGCGGGCTGGTCCGGCCGGGCGACCACGTCGTGGCCACGCGGCTGGACCACAACTCCGTCCTGCGGCCGCTCCACCACCTCGCCGAGGCCGGGGTGATCACCTGGGACCTGGCGCCCTTCGACGACCGCGGCTTCGTGGACCCGGATGCGGTCGCCGCGCTCCTGCGGCCGAACACGCGCGCGGTGGTCATGACCCACGCCTCCAACGTGCTGGGAACCGTCCAGCCTGTCGGCGAGATCGCCCGGCGCTGCGCGGAGCGGGGCGTGCCCCTGGTCGTGGACGCCGCCCAGTCCGCGGGCCTGGTCCAGATCGACATGACGTCGCTCGGTATCGCCGCGGTCGCGTTCACGGGTCACAAGTCGCTCTACGGGCCGTCGGGGATCGGCGGGCTGGTCGTGATGCCCGGCATGGACGTCGCGACCACGAGGTTCGGGGGCACGGGCATGGACTCGGCCAGCCTCATCCACAGTCAGGCCTGGCCGCTGCGGCTCGAGGCCGGGACGCTCAACCTCCTGGGCGTGATCGGCCTGGCCCTCGGCATGGACTTCGTCGAGCGGCAGGGGGTCGAGGTGCTCCACGCCCGCGAGATGGCCCTGCTCTCCCGGCTCCGTGACGGTCTGTCGGGCCACCCCGGCATCATCCTTTATGGGGCCCAGGACGTGGGCGCGGACCCGGCCGAGGTACGTGCCGGTGCTCTCCGCGAATGTCGCCGGCATCCACCCCCAGGACGTGGGCGCGATCCTGGACGGCGACTTCGGCATCGCAGTGCGCGTGGGCGTCCACTGCGCACCGCTGGTCCACCGGGACCTCGGAACGGCTGATCGGGGCGCGGTCCGGTTCAGTCTCGGGGCGTTCACGACCGCCGAGGAGGTCGACCTTGCGATCGCCGCGATGCGCGACATCGCGGACCCCGTGTCGACCTGAGGCGCACGCCGGGCCCCGGCCCGGCATCGCGGGGAGTCACTGAAGAATAGGCGGTAATCTGACCGGAGTAGTACTGATTTCATCCGCCACCAGAACCCGCCTGCAACGGAGACGCCATGGACCCGAGGAGATTCACCCCCGACTGGCGCGACGTCGTGACGTATGCCGCACCACGCCCGCAGCCGGCACTGCTCATCGACGAGGAGGACCTCAGGGTGCTGGTGGGCGGCCTGGAGCCCGGCGGGCAGATCCCGCCACACCCCGAGCGACGGGCCGTCTACCACGCGCTCGAGGGCGAGGGGGTGTTCCACCTCGATGGCGAGGCGCTCCCGTTCCGGGCCGGCGCGGTGGTGGTGGCGCCGCTGGGGTCGACGCGCGGGATCGACGCCGTGACGCGGCTCGCCTTCCTCGCGGTGAGGATCGGCGCCCCCTTCGACGCCGACGTCTGACAGCCCCACGGCGCGGCAGCCCGCACCGGGCCCGCCATCCCCGCCGCCCGGTCGCCAACTACAATCGACGCGCCCGAGCCGCCCGCACCGCGGCCGGAGCCCACTGCCGAACAAGGGGTCCTCATGACGATCGATCCGGAGCTCGTGGCCGAGCGCGACGGGCTGAACAACTACCCGGTGGCGTTTCTCCAGAACCTGATCGACAACGGCGAGGGCTGGCAGGCAGAGGGCGCGCTCAGTCGCGCCATCGTCAACGCGCTCGAGGACGGCCGCTGCGTCCTGGGGCCCGTCGCGCACCGCGACTACAACAACAGGGTGGTGCCCTCGCGCCGCGATGTCGCCCCGGCCGCCAAGGGAAGCATCGAGTACGCGAACCGCCTGCGTGCCGAGCGCGGCGACCCGGCGCTCATCGAGCGCGCGGACGGCACGATCGGGGTCGTCACCTCGGCGTAGGTTCGCGGCGATCCCGGGACGCCGGCGATCGTGATCACCGACGAGGAGGCGTCGGCGGCCGACGGCCCTCCTCCGCTGCCTTGACCGCCCTTCCGCACCCGTGGCACCCGGGTCGATGACCCCTATGTCTGGGCCATGACCTCCCCGAGCGCGTCCCGGAGCTCCGAGTACGCCTCCAGGCACAGGTCGGCGGGGTCTGACGATCGGACCTGCACGCACACGTGGTCGGCGCCGGCAGCGAGGTGTTCCCGGACCCGCGACGCGATCGCCGCAGCGTCACCCTGGACCACCACCGCGTCGAGCAGCCGGTCGCTGCCGCCACCCGCGACATCCTCGTCCGACCAGCCGAGGCGGCGGAGATTGTTGGCGTAGTTCACGGCCGCGAGGTACCGGGTGGCGAACGCGCGTGCCGTCTGGCGGGCGCGGCTCGCGTCCGCGTCCAGGACGGCCGTCACCTCCACCGCGAGCACCGGGTCGGGCCCCAGGCGCTCGCGCGCGATGCGGGTGTGCTCGACGGGCACGAAGTAGGGGTGCGCGCCGTCGGCCCGCTCTGCGGCGAGGTCCAGCATCCGCGGCCCCAGCGCGGCCAGGACGACCGGCGGCCGGTCGGGGAGCGCGGGGCCGCTCCACGCCGCCGCATCCATCGCGTCCAGGTACGCGGACATGGCCTCGATCGGCGGCCCGTAGCTGCCGCCCCGGGTCGCCACCGACGGAGCGTGGCTGACCCCGATGCCCAGCACGAACCGGCCGGGGTAGGCATCCGCGAGCGTCCGGGCCCCGCTGATCATGGCTGCCGCGTCGCGGGCGTAGATGTTCGCGATCCCGGTGGCGACGACCATTCGCGGCCCGCCCGCCAGGAGCAGCGCGGCGTGCGACAGCGCTTCCTTGCTGCCGATGCTCTCCGGGAACCACGTGGCGGTGTAGCCAAGACCCTCGTATGCCGCGATGCCCGCCTGTGCGTCCGCGGCGTGGTTTGCCTGGAGGCCGAAGCTCCAGACCCCGATCCTGCCCAGGGTCGCCCGGAGCGCATCCCGTCGAGTCGTCATGGCGGGCAGTCTACCCGTAGCCGGAGTCGGCAGCGGGACGAGCCGTGCGGGCGTAGCATCGAATCATGGGTTCCCTGCAGGAGGCCGGGATGACGAGACCCGGCCGCGGCGTGGCCGCTGCCGCGCTGTTCCCGCTGGCAGTGGCCGTCGTGTCGCTGCTGCTTGCGACGATCGCCGTCGTCGGGCTGGAGGACCTCCTCGGGGTCTCCGATGCGTCGCCGGTCTACCTGCTGGCCGTCGTCGTGGTCGCGGGCCTGTTCGGGGCGTGGCCGGCGGTGGCCGTCTCCGTGGTCGCCGTCTTCCTCTACGACTTCCTGTTCACGGTGCCGCGCTTCACCCTGGTCGTTGCCGATCCCCAGGAGTGGCTCAGCCTGCTGCTGTTCCTCGCCGTGGCCGTCGTGATCGGCCGGCTCGCGGGGCTCCTCCGCGAGCGCGCCGAGACCGCAGATCGGCGGACCGGCGAGGCGCTGGCGCTGGTGGCGATCAGCCGAGAGATCGCAACCGCGATCTCGGTCGAGGCGGCGGCCACCGAGATCGTCCCGCGCCTCCGGCGTGACACCGAGATGGCGCGGGTCTGGATCACGCTCGGCGACGACGACGGGCCGGAGACGGTGCCGCTCGCCGACGACGGCCGACGCTCCGCGGACCCTTTCCCGGAGCCGTGGATCCTCCTCCGCCGGCCCGGCGACGAAGCTGCGGAGTGGGCGCGTGTCAGCACGTCGACGCCGGCGGTACGGCCCCCGAGCGAGGAAGCCGCCGGGCTGGTCATCTACCGCGTCCCGATCGAGACGGAGGCCGAGGTGCTCGGGTCCCTCTGGGCGACGCGAGACCTCGAGGACCCGCGGCCCGGCAGGGGTGCACGCCGGATTCTCGCGATGGCCGCGGACCAGCTTGGCCTGGCAATGGTCCGCGAGCAGCTGCGGGACGACGTGATCCAGGCCGAGATCGACAGCGAGAGCGACAGGCTCAAGGGTGCCCTGCTCGACTCCGTGTCACACGACCTTCGGACGCCGCTGTCCAGCATTCGCGCGATCGCGGGCATCCTGATGGACCCGGCGGCCGAGCCGGGACCGGCCGAACGCCGGGAGCTGGCCGCCGCGGTCGATCTCGAGGCTGCGCGGCTGGGCGAGCTCGTCCGCAGCCTGCTCGATGTGAGTCGGGTCCAGGCGGGCGCGCTGCGGCCGGCGCTCGAGCTGTTCGAGCTCGGCGAGCTCGTGGACGGCACGGTGGCACGCGTGCCGCTCCTGGCCGGTCGCTCCCTCGACGTCACCCTCGAGGAGGAGCTGCCGCTGGTCCTCGTCGACGCCGTCATGTTCGATGCGGCGCTCGGCAACGTCCTCGACAACGCGGTCCGGTACGCGCCCGCGCCGGCTCCGATCCGGATCACGGCCAGGGCGGTCAAGTGGTCGCCGGCGGACGGCGCACGGAGCGGAGCGGCGGCCACGGGCATCGAGCTGACCGTGGACGACGGTGGGCCGGGTGTTCCCGCGGAGGAGCTGCCGCTGCTGTTCGAGCGGTTCCACCGGGCGCCCTCCGACGGCGAGACCGCCCGTCACGGCCTGGGAGTCGGCATGACGATCGTGCGCGGGTTCGTGGAGGCCATGGGTGGGACGGTGGAGCTCGGTTCCTCGAAGCTCGGCGGCCTTGCGGTCAGGATGACCCTTCTCGCGGCGGGGAGCCCGGATACCGCCCCGCCCGCCACTCTCGCGGGCGCCATGGCGGAGCCGGCCGATGGGTGAGGCGGTGCTGCTGATCGTCGAGGACGACGACGCCACCCGCCGGGCGCTCGCAAGGAACCTGTCGGCACACGGCTACCGCGTGGCCGAGGCCGGGGACGCGGCTGCCGCCCTTCGTCGCTGGGAGGCGGCGCGCCCGGACCTCGTGATCCTGGACCTGGGCCTGCCGGACATGGACGGGACCGCCGTGATCGTCCGGATCCGGAGGGACGCGACGACACCGATCCTCGTCCTGTCCGCGCGAGACCGCGAGGTGGACAAGATCAGGGCCCTCGAGGCCGGTGCCGACGACTACGTGGTCAAGCCGTTCGGGGTGGGGGAGCTGCGGGCGCGCATCGGTGCGCTGCTCCGTCGCGCCGCGGGGCCCGCGGCAGACCCGACGGGAATCGTCGCGATCGGGCCGGTCGTGCTCGATGTCGCCCGGCACGTCGTCACGGTCCATGGCGAGGCGCTTGACCTGACGCCGCACGAGTACGAGCTCCTCAAGGTGATCCTGGGCAACCCGGGCCGGCTCATCACCCGCGGACGGCTCCTGCGCGCGGTCTGGGGCACCGCCTACACGGACGAGGGCCACTACCTCCACGTCTACGTGTCGCGGCTGCGCAGGAAGCTCGCAGCGGCCGACCCGAGCGGGTGGGTCAAGGGGCTGATCGTCGCGGAGCCCGGCGTGGGCTACCGGGTTGGCGAGCCGGAGAAGGCATCCGACTGACGCCCCCCGGCACGCTTCCGCGAACGCCTGCCGCCGTGTGCCCGCTCTGCCGTCTTGAGCGCATGTTGAGCGCCGCAGCGTCCGCCGGCCATCGCCGCCTCTTGGAGGTGGAGGCTAGGTTGGGGACATGGATGCAGTTGGGACGCCCGCGCCCTCCTCCGGCCCGCCCACGTGCGCGTGCCAGACCGCGCGTCGGTCCACGTTCGAGCACGACCTGGTGATGGCGGCCATTGCCCTGGTGGCGGACGGCCGGTACCCGAAGGTCGACGTGGTCAACATCGACGCGGCCGGCCCGATCGACCGCGACCTCGACGCCCTCGCCACCGCCGGCCGCGTCGCGGTCCGGCGGCTCGAGCCGGTCGAGGCGCGCACGCACGGGTTCGCGGTGCGTCGCTGGTGAGCACGGAGGACCCGCCGCCGGAGGCGCAGCCCCTCAAGCGCGGCAACAAGCCGGGGGACCGCCGGGCCGTGATCGCCCGGCCCGAGGCCCGCTACTTCCGCTATGGGCCGACCGCCGGGACGATGGTGGCCAAGGCGGCCGCGATCCAGCCGCAGACGCTCCCGGGGCGGGTCGGGTTCGGAGCCCGACGGGTGCTGTTCGGGAGGGTCCTCTCCTCCCACGAGGAGCTGGAACAGCGACTGCCGAAGTGGAAGGCGCTCGCCGTCTTCTCCAGCGACGTGATGAGCTCCGTCGCCTATGCGACCGAGGCGAGCATGTTCACTCTGCTCGCGGTCGGCACGGTCGCATTCGTGTACCTCATGCCCATCTCGGTCCTGATCATCGCCCTGCTGTTCCTGGTCACCTTCTCCTACCGCCAGACCATCCGGGCGTACCCCAGCGGCGGCGGCAGCTATATCGTCGCCCGTTCCAACCTCGGCGTGCTCCCCGGCCTCATCGCGGCCGGTGCCCTGCTGACGGACTACGTCCTGACCGTGGCGGTGAGCGTCTCGAGCGGCGTGTTCAACCTGGCATCGGCGATCCCGGAGCTCCAGGACTTCACGGTTCCCCTGATCGTCGTCTTCATCCTCCTCGTGATGGCCGTCAACCTGCGCGGCATCAGCGAGAGCGGGACGATCTTCGCCCTCCCGACGTATATCTTCATCGCCAGCGTCCTGTTGCTCGTCGGGGTCGGCGTCGCGCGGACCATGCTCGGCCAGCCGCCGGTCGTGACCGGGGTGACCCCGCTGTCCGTGCCGGTGGAGAGCATGAGCCTGCTCCTGCTCATGCGGGCGTTCGCGGACGGCTGCAGCGCGATGACCGGCACCGAGGCGATCTCCAACGGGACGCCCGCATTCAAGCCGCCGGAGTGGAAGAACGCCCAGACGACGATGGTGGCCATGGCGGTCATCCTGGCGGTCGTCTTCCTGGGGATCTCGTACCTGGCCGGCGTGAGCGGCGCGGTCCCCAGCGAGCACGAGTCCGTCCTGTCCCAGATCGGCGAGGCGGTCTTCGGGACGGGGCCGATCTACTACATCCTCATCTTCTCCACGATGGGGATCCTCGTCCTCGCGGCCCAGACGAGCTTTGCGGACTTCCCGAGGCTGGCCTCGATCCTGGCGCGGGACGGGTTCATGCCCCGCCAGTTCGCCTTCCGGGGCGAGCGCCTCGCGTTCAACTCCGGGATCGTCGCCCTGGCCGCGATCGCGATCGTCGTCGTGGTCGCGTTCAAGGGGAGGGTCGAGGCGCTGATTCCCCTGTATGCGATCGGGGTGTTCACGGCGTTCACGCTGTCCCAGGCCGGCATGGTCCGGCACTGGCTCTCGGAACGCGAGGAAGGCTGGCGGCGGAGCGCGGTGATCAACGGCGTGGGTGCCGTCGCGACCGGGATCGTCGCCGTGGTGTTTGCCATCGCGAAGTTCGGTCTCGGGGCATGGGTGGTGATCATCATCGTCCCGATCCTGGTCATCGCCATGCTCCTCATCCACCGCGAGTACGCGAGCGCGGAGCAGGAGCTCTACGTCCGCGAGGACAGCGTCATCAGCAGGCCGACCCGTCGTCAGCGCGTCATCGTGCCGATGCAGGACATGCGGCGCGACGTCGTCCAGGCGATCAAGTTCGGGCTGACCCTGTCGGACGACGTGATCGTCGTGCACGTGACCGACGATCTCGTGGCCGCCCAGCAGCTTCGGGAACGGTTCCACCGCCAGGTCCCGGACGTCGAGCTCGTCATCGTCGAATCCCCGTACCGGGAGCTCGTCCAGCCGCTGATCCGCTACCTGGAGGTCACGTCCGCGCGCCATGCCGACGAGGTGACGATCGTCCTCGTGCCGGAGCGGGTCATCACGCACTGGTGGGAGCGCGTTCTCTACAACCAGAACGCGCACCGGATCCGCGATGCCCTCACGGGTCACCCGGGGATCCTGGTCGCCGACGTCCCGTTCCGCTGGACGGGCTGAACGCCGCCTGGCGGGCCATCCCCGGCTGGGCGACGCGCGGACGGCCCACGGTCTGACCGCTGTTGGATCGGCCCGGCGGCATTGCACTGTCGGGCCGGCCTGCTGGTGCGTCCCGGATCAGGGGCGGGTGCCGGGACCCACGACATGGACCTCGACGTCCGGCATCCGGGCCACGATCCGGTCCACGAGCGGACGCTCGGTCACCCGGCGCCAGCCCCGGCTGCTCCGAGTGGGCCACGACCACGTGCGTGGCGCCGCGGGCGCGCACCACCTGCTCCAGGGCCGCGACGACGTCGGTCGTCTCCACCCGGACGACCTCCGCGCCCAGGTCCACCGCGTCGTCCAGCGCCTCCTGCCGGTCACGCCGCCGGTCGAACGGCTCGCCTTCGGTCGCCGGCGTCTCGGCCACGACGGCGATCAGGTGGCCGCGCAGCGTGCTGGCGAGCGCGGCCGCGCGGCGCACGGCGCGCCCCGAGGCGGGCCCGCCGTCCACGAGCACGAGCACCTGCTCGCTGACCAGCGGGACGAGCAGCCCGGCCAGCCGGTCCTCCAGCTCGCCCTCGACGCTGCGGGCCACGAGGCGCAGCGAGATCTCCCGGAGTGCGGTGAGGTTGGATTCCGTGAAGAAGCGGTCCAGCGCCACCTGCGCGCGGTCGGGCGGGTAGACGTTGCCGTGGCGCATGCGCTGCCGCAGGGCGTGCGGGCTCATGTCCACGAGCTCGATCTCGTCGGCCGTCTCGAGCACCTCGTCGGGCAGCCGCTCGTTGACCGGTGCCCCGGTGATGGTCGCGACGGCATCGGCGAGGGTCTCGAGGTGCTGGACGTTCATCGTCGTGACGACGTGGATGCCGGCGTCGCGGATCAGCTCCACGTCCTCCCAGCGCTTCGCGCGCTCCGACCCGGGGACGTTGGTGTGGGCCAGCTCGTCGATCAGCGCGACCGTCGGTGCCCGCGCGATGACGGCGTCCGTGTCCATCTCCTCGACCACCACGCCGCGGTACTCGATCCGCCGCCGCGGGACGACCTCCAGCCCGTCCAGGAGCTCCAGGGTGTGCGGCCGACCGTGCGACTCCACGAACCCGACGACGAGGTCGGTGCCGCGGGCGACGCGCCGGTGGCCCTCCTCGAGCATCCGGAACGTCTTCCCCACGCCGGGCGCCATGCCCAGGTAGATCCGCAGCTGGCCGCGGCCATCCGGATCGTCTCCGAACGCACGCGTGCCAGCATCTCGTCCGCGCTCGGGCGGACGTCGAACGCGTCGCGCTCCCGCTCGGTCATCGGAGGAGCCCGTCCAGGTCCATGTTCAGCTCCAGGACGTTCACCCTGGGCTCGCCGAGGAAGCCAGAGCAAGGGCTGTTCGGTATGGCGTGCGACGGCCGCGCGGACGTCGGTCTCGGACATGCCGCGAGCCGTCGCGACGCGGGCGACCTGGTAGTCGGCGCCGGCGGGGCTGATGTCCGGATCCAGGCCCGAGGCCGAGGTCGTGACGAGGTCCACCGGGACCGGCCCGCCTCCGTTCGCGGCGCGCAGCCGGTCGACGTCCGCCGTGACGCGGTCGATGAGCTTCTGATTGGTCGGCCCGAGGTTCGAGCCGGCCGAGCCGCTCGCGTCGTAGCCGTCCTGTGCCGGCCGCGGACGGGCGGCCCCAGAAGTACTTGGGATCGTCGAAGGCCTGGCCGATCAGGCTCGAGCCGACGGTCTTCCCGTCGACCACGATCATCGAGCCGTTGGCCTGCGACGGGAAGGCGAGCTGGGCGACGGCCGTGACGACGGCCGGGTAGATGACGCCGGTGATCAGGGTCAGCGCGACCAGGATCGCGAATGCCGGCCAGACGTAGTGGCGAAGGAAGCGGGTCATCGGTGCAGTCCTAGGCGAGGTGGAGGGCGGTCACGACGAGGTCGATCGCCTTGATCCCGAGGAACGGGGCGATGATCCCGCCGAGGCCGTAGATGAGGAGGTTGCGCTGGAGCAGCTCGCTCGCCGGGGCCGGCCGGAAGCCGACGCCGCGGAGGGCGATCGGGATGAGCGCGACGATGATCAGCGCGTTGAAGATGACCGCGGACAGGATCGCGCTCTGGGGCGTCGAGAGGCCCATGACGTTGAGCGCACCGAGCTCCGGGTAGACGGCGACGAACATCGCCGGCAGGATCGCGAAGTACTTGGCGACGTCGTTGGCGATCGAGAACGTCGTGATCGAGCCGCGCGTGATCAGCAGCTGCTTGCCGATCGCGATGACCTCGAGCAGCTTGGTCGGATCGGAGTCGAGGTCGACCATGTTGGCCGCCTCCTTCGCCGCCGACGTGCCGCTGTTCATCGCGAGCCCGACGTCGGCCTGGGCGAGCGCGGGTGCGTCGTTCGTGCCGTCGCCGGTCATGGCGACCAGGTGGCCGTCGGCCTGCTGGGCGCGGATGTAGGCGATCTTGTCCTCGGGCTTGGCCTGCGCGACGAAGTCGTCGACCCCCGCCTCGCGGGCGATCGTGGCGGCCGTCAGCGGGTTGTCCCCGGTGATCATGACCGTCCGAACCCCCATGCGCCGGAACTCCTCGAACCGCTCCGCAAGGCCGGGCTTGACGGTGTCCTTGAGCTCGATCAGGCCGAGGGCGATCCCGTCGCGGCGGAGCGCGAGCGGCGTCGCGCCGCGGCCGGCGACCTCGTCGGTTCCGGTCCGCAGCTCCGGCGGCAGGCCGGCCGGGAGGTCCCGCTCGATCGCGTCGACGGCTCCCTTCAGCACCAGCTCGCCGGCCACGAGGCGGACGCCGCTCGCACGCGTCTCCGCCGTGAACGGCAGCTCCTCGGCGATCCTGGCCTCGAGGACGGCGAGACCGGCCTCGTCGCCGTCGCCGCCGGGCAGGCCGAGCTCTGCGAGCCGGGCACGCGCCAGGGTGACGATCGAGCGACCCTCCGGCGTCTCGTCGCGCAGCGACGCGACCAGGGCGGCCTCGAGGACCTCCCCCTCGCTGATCCCCGGTGCAGGGGTGATCGCCGAGGCGAGCCGGTTGCCCAGGGTGATCGTGCCCGTCTTGTCCAGCAGGATCACGTCGACGTCGCCGGACGCCTCGACCGCGCGCCCGCTCATCGCGAGCACGTTGAACCGCGCGACGCGGTCCATCCCGGCAATGCCGATCGCCGACAGGAGGCCGCCGATCGTGGTCGGGATGAGGCAGACCAGGAGGGCGACGAGCGCCACGGTGTTGATGGTGGTCCCCGCGTACAGCCCGAACGGCCGGAGCGTGACCGTGGCCATCAGGAACACGATGGTCAGGCCGGCGAGCAGGATCGACAGGGCGATCTCGTTCGGGGTGCGCTGCCGCTTCGCGCCCTCGACGAGGGCGATCATCCGGTCGAGGAAGGTCTCGCCGGGATCGGCCGTGACGCGGATCACCAGGGTGTCGCTGGTGAGGGTCGTGCCGCCGGTCACCGAGCTGCGGATGTCGGTCCCGGGCTCCTTGAGGACGGGCGCGGACTCGCCGGTGATCGCGGCCTCGTTGACGTACGCGACGCCCTCGATGACGTCGCCGTCACCCGGGATCGTCTCGCCCTCGGTGACGACGATGATGTCGCCGCGGCGGAGCTCCGAGGACCCGACGTCCGTGAGCGTCCCGTCGCCGGCGCGACGGTGGGCGGTGGTCTCGGAGCGCGTCTTGCGCAGGGTCGCCGCCTGGGCACGGCCGCGCGCCTCGGCGATGGCCTCGGCGTAGGTCGCGAACAGGACGGTGAACCAGAGCCACACGGCGATCTGGATCGTGAAGCCCTGGCCCGCGCCCTCGGCGACGGCCTGGGCTCCGGTGGCGTTGGCCACGGCCGTGAGGGTGACGAGGACCGCGGTGAGCTCGACCACGAACATCACCGGGTTCTTGACGAGGAGTCGCGGGTCCAGCTTGCGGAAGGCGTGGGGGATCGCCGAGCGGAGGAGCTCGGGGTCGAACACGCCGCGCGGCGGCGGAGCCTCGCCGGAGGGCTTGGCCCCGCCGAGGGTCACGTTGCGCTGGAAGCGCCGCGTGCCGCGGCCGAGGTCGACCGTACGCAGGAGGGGTGTCTCGCTCATGGATCAGAAGACCTTTCCGGCGTTCTGGAGGAGCTGCTCGACGATCGGTCCCAGCGACAGGGCCGGGAAGAACGTGAGGGCTCCGACGATGATCACGACGCCGACGAGGAGGACGCTCCACAGGACGCCGGTTGTCGGGAACGTGCCGAGCGACGGCGCGACGCGCCGCTTGGCGGCCATCGAGCCCGCGAGCGCGAGGATCGGGACGATCATCCCGTAGCGCCCGATCAGCATCGCGAAGGCGCCCGTGACGTTGTAGAAGGGCGTGTTGCCCGTCAGGCCCGCGAACGCCGAGCCGTTGTTGCCGGTCTGGCTCGAGAAGGCGTACAGGATCTCGCTGAAGCCGTGCGGCCCGGGGTTCAGGGGTCCGGCCAGGCCCTCCGGGAGCACCGACGCGATGGCGGTGAAGCCGAGGATGCTGGCGCCGAGCACGAGGGCGACGAGCATCGCCATCTTGATCTCGAACGACTCGACCTTCTTGCCCAGGTACTCGGGCGTCCGCCCGACCATCAGGCCGGCGATGAACACCGCGAGGATGGCGCCGATCACGAGCATCCCGTACATCCCGGCGCCGATGCCGCCGGGCGTGACCTCGCCCAGCTCCATGTTGAACAGCGGGACGAGCCCGGCCGAGCGGCTGGAAGCTGTCGTGCCAGGCGTTGATCGCCCCGGTGCTCGTGCCCGTGGTCACCGCCGCGAACAGCCCGCCGACGGCGGCCCCGAACCGCGTCTCCTTGCCCTCCATGTTGCCGAGGGCCTGGTTGACGGTGTCCGGGAACAGGGGATTGCCGCCGGCCTCCTTGAGCATCGCGACGACGATGCCGACGACGAGGATCCCCGCCATCGCGCCGAAGATCGTCCAGCCCTGGCGCTGGTTGCCCGCGTACCGCCCGAAGGTGTAGGTGAGCGAGAAGGGCAGGACGCAGGATCGCGAACATCTCGAGCCAGTTCGTGAGCGCGGTCGGGTTCTCGAACGGGTGGGCGGAGTTGGCGTTCAGGAAGCCGCCGCCGTTGTTGCCCAGCTCCTTGATCCACTCCTGGGAGGCGATCGGACCCATGGCGATGGTCTGCGTCGCGCCCTGGAGCGTCGTCGCCGCCTGGGACGGGTTCCACGTCTGGGGCACGCCCTGCCAGACGAGCACGAGCGCGCCGACGAGCGAGATCGGCAGCAGGATGTACAGGATCGCCGCGCGTCAGGTCGACCCAGTAGTTGCCGAGCGTCTTGCTGCTGCGGCGGGTCAGCCCGCGGATGAGGGCGATCGCGATCGGCCAGGCCGGTGGCGGCAGAGGTGAAGTTGCGGACCGCCAGGACCGCGGCCTGGGTCAGGTAGGTCGCGCCGGTCTCGCCCGAGTAGTTCTGCCAGTTGGTGTTGGTCTCGAAGCTCACGGACGTGTTGAAGCGCGAGGTCCGGCGACATCGCCGGGATGCCGCCCTGGTTGAGCGGCAGCACGTCCTGGAGGCGGAACACGACGTAGGCCGCGACGATCGCGATGACCGCCATCACGAGCACCGCGATCGTGTAGCCCTTCCAGCCCTGCTCGGCGGTCTCGTCGACGCCGCCGATGCGGTAGACGAGGCGCTCGACCGGGCGCAGGATCGGGCTGAGGAAGACCCGCTCGCCCTCCATCACGCGATGGATGTAGCGCCCGACGAACGGCGTCGCGACGAGGACCGCGAGCGCGAGGGTCGCGAAGGTCAGGAAGTCACCGAGGGTCATGATCAGAAGTCCTCGGGGCGCAGCAGCGCCCACAGGAGGTAGACGAAGGTGAACGCCGCCATCAGGCCGGCGAGGACGTCGATGGGGTTCATCCGTGCACCCGCTCGCAGAGCTCGAGGTAGCCCCAGAGCACCACCACCACGACGGCGATGATCAGGAGGATCTGCAGGTCCGTCATGAGCGCTCGGTGTCCTTCTCCACGGTGAGCAGCCGCTCGATCGTCGCGACCAGCGTGTCGAGGGCGAAGGGCTTGGGCAGGAACCCGGCGCACCCGAACTCGGCCAGCTGGCGCGGGCTGACGGTCGTCGCGCTGGCGATCAGCACGGGCGGCGAGCCCGCATCCGCGAGCGCACGTGCCCGCGCAGGAGCTGCCAGCCGGTGTCACCGGGCAGGTTCAGGTCGAGCAGCACCACGCCCGGACGGACGCCCCGGCCGCAGCTCGGCCTCCGCGGCCTCCGCCGACGCGGCCTCCACGACCTCGTACCCGAGGCCGCGCAGGTGTCGGGCGACGATCCGCCGGAGGCTCTCGTCGTCCTCGACCATGAGGATGGTCCGGCCGCGGTCAGCCATCGATCCGCTCGACCTGCGAGGTCGGCGCCCGCATCGTCTGCCATCCACAGGGGCACCACGCGGACCCCGAGGTCGGCGGCGTACGTCGCGCGCCTGGGGGAGGATCGCCTCGGCGAACCGCAGCCCGCCCAGCACCACGCGCGGCGAGTAGCCGCCCGCGACCATCTCGATTGCCCCCCGGATCGTCGCGAGCTCGCGCTCGATGGCAAGCTCGGTCGGCGGCCAGGCAGCGTCGTCCGGTGTCCTCGGTTCCATGCCCCGATCGTGCGCCGGGGTCCCAAGAGGCGACGAGGGTCGCGAGGCGCCGGCGGCCTAAAGGACGTCTAAGGTTCCGGCGGCTGAAGGCTGCGGACGCGGTAGCCGACGCCCGGCTCCGTGACGATCAGGTCGCGGAGGGACCCGTCGGGATCGGCCGCCGCGAGCTTGCGTCGCAGCTGGCTCACGTGGACGTAGACGTAGCTGCTCTCCGTCGCCGTAGGCCTCGCCCCACACGGCCCGCAGCAGCCGGCCCTTGGTGACGAGGCGGCCGGCGTGGGTGAGGAGCACCCGCAGGATCTCGAACTCGCGCGGCGTGAGATCCACCCGCGTGCCGTTGACGTGCACCTCGTGTCGCGCGGCGTCGAAGACGAGGGCGCCCGTCTCGATCCGGCCGTCGGGTCCCGACCACCGGGCCCGCTGCCCTCCGCAGTGCCACCCGGAGGCGGGCGTTGAGCTCGTCGACGCCGAACGGCTTGGTCACGTAGTCGTCGGCGCCGCGCTCGAGCGCCTCCACCTTCTCCCGCTCCTCGTACCGCCCGGAGAGGATCACGATCGGGGTCGCGGCATCCCGGCGGATGCGGCGCACGATGTCGAGGCCGTCCATGTCGGGCAGGCCGAGGTCCAGGAGCACGACGTCGGGACGGCGGGCCTCCCAGCGCGACAGGGCCGACCTCCCGTCCTCGGCCTCGACGACCTGGTAGCCGCGGCCGGCGAGCTCCCGCGCGAGCGCGGCGCGGGTCTCGCGATCGTCCTCGACGATCAGCACGACGGGTCCCGCCGCGGGCGGACGGGGGACGGTCATCGCGGTGCGCCCGTCCGCGGTCGCACTCCCGGGGCTTGCTCCGGCACGGCTGTCCCATCGGAGGCGACGGTCCCATCGGGGGCGACGGTCCCATCGGAGGCGACGGTCCCATCGGGCGCGTCGCATCGGCCTCGACGGTCTCACCAGACCCGGCAGCCTCCGTCGCCCGCGGCAGGTCCATGTCCAGCGCCAGCCCGCCGAGGACGCTCGGCCGCGCGGTGACGCGGCCGCCGGTCGCCTCCACGAGGCCCTTGACGACGGCCAGGCCGACCCCAGTCCCAGAGCGTGACCCGCCGGCCGCCCCCGGGACCCGGTAGAACTTGTCGAACAGCCGGGGCAACGCCGTCGGCGGCACGCCCGGACCGGCGTCCTCGATCGTCAGCCGCACCGTCCGCCCGTCGGACAGGGCGGTGGCGGTCATCCGGATCCGTGTGCCGGGCGGCGTGTACTTGAGGGCGTTCTCGAGCGTGTTGGTGACGGCCGAGTCGAGGAAGACCGGGTCCGCCTCGACCGGCGGCGCATCGAGAGCGACGTCGACCGGGCGGCCGGCGAGGCGCGGCGCGAACCGCTCGAGCGTGCGCCCGAGGAGGTCCTCGAGATCGAAGACGTCCCGGTCCGCGCGCAGGGCGCCGGCCTCGATCCTGCTCAGGTCGAGCATGTTCGTGACCAGCCGGTTGAGGTACTCGACCTCCCGGTCGATCGCGTCGGCGCTCTCGCGCCGGCCCTCCTCGTCCAGGTTGCTGCCCGGACGGAGCGTTCCCGCGGCGGCGCGGATGGTGGCGAGCGGCGTCCGCAGGTCGTGCGAGACCGACTGGAGCAGCGCGGACTTGAGGGCGTCGCTCTGGCGGGCAATCTCGGCAGCCTGCGATTCAGCCGCGAGCGCGTCGAGGGCCACGGCCTGGCCCACCTGGTCCGCGGCCGCCGAGAGCAGCCTGCGTCTCGGTACCGTCGGGCTCGCCGTCGGCACGGTCCCGGAGGGCCCAGATCGACCCGAGGGTGCGGCCACCCGCCTCGATCCGCACGCGGTAGGCGTCCTGCGACGCGGCCGACCGGCTCCGCCCGGGTGACGGCTGGTGGACCCTGACCCAGCGGGCTGGGACGTCGTCCGGCAGGCGCTGCAGGACCTGGTACAGGCCCGGGACGGCCGGGCGCGACCCGTCGGACGAGTCGGCCGCGATGCGCTCCCGGGCATCATCGGGTCCGAGCGCGACCCACACCCGGGCCATCACGGTCTCTGCGGCGAGCGTCCTCGCGATCATCGGGAGCACGTCCTGGGTCGAGGACCGGGTCGCCAGCTCGCGGCTCACCCGGAACAGCGCGATCGCCTCTCGTTCCCGCTCCCGCGCCTGGTCCGCGCGCGAGCGCTGGAGGGCTGCCAGCTGGCCGACGACGATCCCGGTGAACAGGAGCAACACCAGGTTCAGCCACTCGCCCGGATCGGAGACCGTGAGGGTCTGGACCGGCTGGATGAACAGGAAGTCGTAGAGGAGGAACGCGGCCGTGGCGGTCACGATCGCGCCGACCGTCCCTGCCACGAACGCCGTCACGACCACGGCGGCCAGGTACACGACCGAGGCGTTGGGCACGCCCGCCACGTTCTCGAGCAGGGCGATCGCGGCCGTCGCCAGGGTCAGCGAGGCAAGGAACGTCGCGATGCGGCGGACGAGGCGACGACGGACCGGGCGGCGCATGGCCACCAGTATGGCCGGTGCGGGATGCTCGGGGAGCGGGGCCCCGGCCACCTCCGCAGGCGTCAGCGCTCGGGGTGCACCCGCTCGATGTCGATCGCCCGGACCCGCCGCGTCCGGTTCTCGTCCGTGCGGACGGTGGCCGACGGGATCACGCCCGTGACGAGCGCCGTGACCGTGGCCAGCTCGCCGGCATAGAGGCCGGCGCCACCGATCCGGACTCGATCGCCCACGGAGAGGTCGGTCCGACCCTCGAGGGCGGTCATGTCGATCGTGGTGGCGGGCGTCCGATTGCCGCGCGGGTCGCCGGGGACCAGGGGGTTCCGGGCGCCCTTCGTGGCCGTCTTTGCCACCGGGTAGTTCACCTTGCGTTTTCGCACTGCGGTCGTAGGACCTCCATACGGGGATGAATTCGGCTGCTGCCGCATATTCCAGCATCAACTGTTGACACACAGGGTATCCGACCGGGGGTCATGTTCCTAACCGGCGTCTTCGCCGGGCGGGAGGACGGACGACAGGGCGCCGGTCGTCCGGGCGGTACGATCACGCCCCGGACATCCGGCGTGCGTCCGGAATGCTCCGCTCCACCGGAGCCCGTCATGCCCCTCGCCGACTTCCCCCGCCACCCGCTGCTCTTCGGTCCCGTCGCCGATCCAGCGCCTGGACCGCCTGACGAAGCACCTGGGCGGTGCGACCGTCTGGGCCAAACGGGAGGACTGCAACTCCGGGCTGGCGTTCGGTGGCAACAAGGTCCGCAAGATGGAGTACCTCCTCGCGGAGGCCCTGGCAGATGGTTGCGACACGCTCGTTTCCATCGGCGGCGTGCAATCGAACCACACCCGCCAGGTCGCTGCTGTCGCCGCCCATGCCGGCCTCGGCTGCGTCCTCGTCCAGGAGAGCTGGGTGGACTGGCCGGACGTCACCTACGATCGCGTCGGCAACATCCTCCTGTCCAGGCTGATGGGCGCGGATGTCCGGCTCGTGAAGGCCGGCTTCGGTATCGGGTTCAAGGAGAGCTGGGAGCGAGCGCTCGCCGACGTCGTGGCCGCGGGCGGCAAGCCATACGCGATCCCGGCCGGCGCCTCGGACCACCCTCTGGGCGGCCACGGCTTCGCGCGCTGGGCGTTCGAGGTCGAGCAGCAGGAGCACGACCTCGGCGTGTTCTTCGACACGATCATCGTCTGCTCCGTGACGGGCTCCACCCAGGCGGGGATGATCGCCGGGTTCGCGGTGCTGGAGGACGCCGGCGGTCGCCCCCGCCGGGTCATCGGCATCGACGGGTCCGCCACGCCGGTGGAGACACGGGACCAGGTCGCCCGGATCGCCCGCCGCACGGCTGGGGCGATCGGCCTGGGACGGGACCTGCGCGAAGACGAGATCATCCTGGACGACCGGTACCACGCCGGGGTCTACGGGATCCCGGACGCGGGGACGCTGGATGCCATGCGCCTGGTCGCGCGGCTGGAGGGGATGATCACGGATCCCGTCTACGAGGGGAAGTCGATGGCGGGCCTCGTCGACCTGGTCGCGCGCGGCGAGATCGCGCGGGGGTCGAACGTGCTCTACGCGCACCTGGGCGGACAGCCGGCGATCAACGGGTACGCGTCGCTGTTCAGCTGAGGACACGACCGCGGGCGACCGCCGCCGAGTCGGGGCGGCCGAGATCACCGCACCCGGCGTCGCCGTCTCAGGCCGCGCAGGCCCCGCCACGCGCGCGGATCCGGAGCCGCCAGCCGGCTGTGATCGCGAGGAGGATGAGCGACATCGCCCCCAGCACGGGCTGGAGGGGAGCGTAGTAGGCGATCGCGCCACTCGTCCCCAGGAGCAGGAGGACCAGCTTGTTGCAGATCGGGCAGCCGATGGCGAGGAAGGCCCCCAGGCTGCCGAGGGTGCCCAGCGTGGACGTGCGTCGATCGCCCGTCCGAGTCCGGGGCGGCGAGCGTCACGGGCTGGAGCACCGTGGCGGACGGCGCGGTGTACGTGGCGCCAACGATCCCGAGCAACGGGGCCGAGACCAGCCAGATGGCGATCGCGAACGGCTCGGGCGGGATCTGGCGCCCGAACACCGGGTTGGGGATGATCGCGGCGACGACGCCGTAGGCCACCAGCGACGCGAGCATCCAGACCGCGGCCTGCGCGACGAACGCCCGTCCCGGCTGGAGCAGGCCTGAGCGCTCTCTCATGTCCTGGGCTTCTGGACGAGATCGCGGCCCGATGCCTGCCACGCCACCATCCCCCCGTCGAGGTTCCGGAGGTTGGTGTACCCCAGGTCGAGGAGCGTCTGGGCGGCGATCGCGCTCTCGTGGCCCGACCGGCAGTAGACGACGATCGGGGCCCCCTTGTCCGCCGGCAGCTCGGTGGCGCGGGCCTGGAGCCGGTCGTACGGGATGTACAGGTCGGTCCCGGCGATCTCGCCGCTGTAGGGCGTCTTCACGTTCAGGAGCGTGAAGTCCTTGGTCTTCATGCTGGCGGCCAGCTGGTCCGGGGTGATGTTGGCCCACGTGCCGCCGGTGGCCTGGACGACCGTTCCCTTCGACGAGGAGGAGCACCCGGCGGCCAGGATAGCCAGGGCGAGGACGGCGAGGACGGCGAGGGCAGCGGTGACGGCTCGGCGAGGCTTCCGGGGGGCCATCGGGCGTGCGCTCAGCCGGCGACCGGGGTGACCACGGGCCCGAGATCGTGGTGCGGCCCCTCGACGAGCACCTCGCCCGCCGCTTCCGCCCCCGTCGCCGTGTCCACCACGCGGTAGCCGTGGTGGATCTCGACGATCCCGGTGGCGAGCGTCGTGCCCACCGCGCAGTACTTGGTGGCCGACAGCTCGATCGCGCGGGCGACGGCGTCGACCTCCACGCCCACGCCCTCGACGATGTGCGTGACGTCCATGCGGGTGAACGCGTTCGGGTGGGCGTCCATCTGGGTGCCGCCGACCTCGATCCGGTAGCCGCTGACGGCCTGGCGCTTCTTGCGCAGGATCGAGATCACGTCCATGCCCGTGCAGCCCGCAAGTGCGACGGGCACGAGCTCCGAGGGGCGCATGCCCATGTCGCCCTCGCCGTTGTCGAGGACGATCGAGTGGCCGCTGCCGGCGGTGGCGTTGAAGCGGAGGCCGTCGCCGTCGAGGGTGACGATCGCAGTCTTGAGGGCCATGGTTCGTGACTCCGGTCTGGTCCGGCCGGAGCGTCCGGCCGTGGATCTGCGGTGGCTTCGTCAGTGGGCCGGTGCGGCGGGGGCAGCCGTTCCGGCGAGTGAGGCGGGAGCGGGGATGGCGGTGGTGAGGGCGAGCCGGCCCCGGAGGCGCCGGTCGACGATGCCCCCGACGATGTCACAGGCGTCGAGGATGGCCGGCTCGGCGAGGCGGTACCGGACGGACGTTCCGTCGCGGCGGCCATCGACGAGTCCCGCGGCGCGGAGCACCGCGAGGTGCTGGCTGGCGTTGGGGAGCGGGATGCCGAGGACCGCCGCCAGGTCGCCGACCGTGCGCTCGCCATCCCGCAGGGCGTGGAGCAGCCTGAGCCGCTTGGGATCGGTGAGGACCTTGCAGATCTCCGCGTGGAGCCGGTAGCGCTCGAGGTCGACGTCGATGGTCACGGTGCCACCGTACGCCTAGTTGCGAGATTGCGCAACTAACGGAATCCACCTTCTCCCGGATCGGGCCTCGCGCGTGCCCCGGAGCGCGACCACGAGGGCATCGATCGCCTTGCGTCGGTCGCCACAGGCGAGGTCGAGCGCCTGCTCCTGCCCCGGCCCGGAGCAGGTGCCGACGTGGGTGGGTCCGGTCCGTGTTGTCATCGAATCGAAAGACGATGGATCGAAGATCGGGTCCCGTCCCGCGATCCATGCGCCCCGAATCCTGGAGATCCATTCATGCGGCACCCGCGAACCCTGTCCGCCTCCATGCTGGGCCTCGCCCTGCTCCTCGCCGCCTGCGGGTCGTCGTCGGACAGCACGGCTGCGTCGGGCACGACGGTTGCTTCGACCGGTGCGATCGGATCGACCGCTGCGCGCACGCCGGTCCTGTCGACCGCCGCCTCGACGACACCGTCAGCCGCCGTGAGCGCGTCCGCGGCGGCGTGCACCGCCCCGGCGACCGCGACGACGGCGCAGACCGAGGGCCCCTACTACAAGGCAGGCGCCCCGGCGTCGGCGGACCTCGTGACGGACGGCATGGCTGGCACGCGCCTCACGCTCACCGGCCGTGTCCTGGGCACCGACTGCGCGCCGATCGCCAACGCGAAGGTCGAGACCTGGCAGGCCGACGCGAGCGGGACCTATGACAACACGGGCTATACGCTCCGCGGCTATGTCCTGACCGACGCCGACGGACGCTACACGATCCGGACCATCGTCCCGGGCGAGTACCCGGGTCGCACGGAACACGTCCACGTCAAGGTCACGCCCCCGGGCGGCGCGACGCTGACGACACAGCTCTACTTTCCGGGCGCGACCGCCAACGACAGCGACGGCATCTACAGCCCGGACATGCTCCTGGCGATCACACGGGATGGCGACGCGCTGATCGGCACGTACACCTTCATCGTCGGCGCGTGACGGTCTCCAGCGCCATGTCGATCACGGCCGGGCCCTCCCGCAGCTCCCGGAGCGCCGGCCAGCCGTCCCCAGGCCGGAACTGCGTCCGCGACGGGGCTCTCCGCCAGGTTGCAGCGGATCCGCTCGTCGCCCAGCTGCTCCGGCGACTCCTCCTCGATCGGCATTCGCCGGTAGCGCACGCGTCTCCCTCGTCGTGCCGGGGTGGTCACGCCCGGGTGCGTGGCGCGAGGGTACCGGGCGCCGCGACCCGGGAGGTGGCACGATCGGGTCGCCATGGACGCCACGCTCTTCCGATCGACGCTCGCCGCCGGGGATCCCATCATCCTCGACGGAGGTCTCGCCACCCAGCTCGAAGCCCAGGGCGCCGACCTGTCGGACCGCCTGTGGTCGGCCCGCCTGCTGATCGAGGAGCCGGAGGCGATCACGGCCGCACACCTCGCGTTCTACCGGGCCGGCGCGCGGGTCGCCACGACCGCCAGCTACCAGGCCACGTTCGAGGGTTTCGCGGCGCGCGGAATCGACCGGGCGCCGCGGACGCGCTTCTCCGACGCAGCGTGGACCTCGCTCTCGCGGCGCGCTCGAGGCATGTCGCCGAATGCCTCGCGGCCGGATCGCCGGAACCCTGGCCGCTGTTCGTGGCTGCCTCGGTTGGCCCGTACGGGGCGATGCTGGCCGACGGCTCCGAGTACCGCGGCCGCTACGGCCGGACCGTGGCGCGAGCTGCGCGACTTCCACCGTGAGCGGCTGGACGTCCTGGCCGGACACCCCGGCGGACGTCCTGGCGGTCGAGACGATCCCGGAGCTGGAGGAGATCGAGGCGGTCGCGGGGCTGCTCGGCGGAGCGCCCGCGCGCGGCGGCCTGGATCAGCGTGACGTGCCGGGACGGCCGCGGCTCCGGAGCGGCGTCCCGGTGGAGGAGGCCGTCGCCGCCGCAGCGTCGCCGGGGGTGGTGGCGGTCGGCGTCAACTGCACCCCGCCGGCATTCGTGGAGGAGATCGTGGCGCGGATGCGCGCCGTGACGACGCTGCCGATCGTGGTCTACCCGAACAGCGGCGAGGGCTGGGACGCGGCGGCGCGACGCTGGACGGGCGCGCCGGCGGAGCGAGTGGACGCGGCTGCCGCGGCCCGGTGGCGCGCTGCCGGCGCGACCTTGGTCGGCGGCTGCTGCCGGGTGACGCCGGACCAGATCGCCGGGCTCGCTCGGGGGCATGTCACGGGCGGCGGCGCCATCGGCCACGATCGGGTGACAATGGCATCCGTCCCGTCGGTGGCGTGCCCGCGCCGACGCTCCCGGACTGCTCCTGCAGGAGGTCATCAAGCGTGATCCGCGGCCTCTGCGTCCCTCGTCCTGCTCCTGGCCGTCGCGGCCTGCGGCGGGTCCGCCGGCCACGCCGGCCGCCAGCGGGTCCACGGCAACTGCCCTGTCCGCGGGCACCCACACCTCCACGGCCTTCCAGCCCGCGGTCACGTTCACCGTCCCCGACGGCTGGGAGCTGGCGACGGACTCTGCCCCGTACCTCCAGCTCCGCCCGGCCGGCTCCGAGGTCGACGGGATCCACCTGTTCCGCGACCCTGTCGCCGCCTCGCAGGATCCGGCCTGCCCGGCCACGCCGGAGCCGGGCGTCGGCGAGCACCTCGACGGAGCTCGTGGCGTGGCTGCGGGAGCGCCCGGGCCTCGTCGTCGGGACGCCTGCGCTGGCGACCGTCGGCGGGCTGCGCGGCGTCTCAGTCGACGTCGCCATCAAGGACGGCTGGACCGTCTCGTGTCCCTTCGCGGGCGGCAACCCGACCGTGCCGCTGATCACGAGCAAGACGGCGGGCTACCACTGGGTCATCGTCGGCAACGAGCGGCTGCGGATGTACGTGCTGGACCTGCCGGGCGGCGGCACGGTCATCGTGGACGTGGACGCGTTCGACGGGACGCAGTACGACGACCTGGTCAAGAGCGCCGCGCCGATCGTGCGGTCGATGCAGTTCGCGACGAGCTGACCCGCCCGTGTGGAACGCCGACGCTCCCGCGCGCGCCAGCCTCGAGGCCCGCCCGGGTCCCCGCGTGCTCGCGCTCGTCCCCGGGTACGAGGAGGGTCCGCGTATCGCCGCCGTGGTGCAGGCGGCCCTCCGCCACCTGCCGGTGCTCGTCGTCGACGACGGCTCGACCGACGACACGGCCGCCACCGCCGAGGCTGCCGGGGCCGACGTCATCCGCCAGCGCCCGAACCAGGGCAAGGGAGCGGCGCTGCGGGCCGGGTTCCGCCAGGCGCTGGACGACGGCTACGACGCGGTCGTCACGCTCGACGCGGACGGCCAGCACGATCCGGACGAGATCCCGCGGTTCCTCGCCGCCTTCGCCGCGCCCGGGGCCTCCGGTCCGCGGCCGGAGCTGATCGTCGGCCGCCGCGACTTCGCCCGGATGCCGCCGGTGCGCCGCCTGTCGAACACCGTGGGCACCGCGGCCTTCTCCTGGGCGGTGGGCCGGCAGGTGCCCGACAACCAGTCCGGGTACCGGCTCCTCGGCCGCCGGCTGATGACCGCGATGCTCGACAGCCGCGAGACGGGCTTCGAGTTCGAGGTGGAGATGATCGCCGTGTGCATCCGCAGCGGCTGGACGCTGGGCTGGGTGCCGATCTCCACGATCTACGCCGGCGCACCCGAGCCACGTGAGGCCGGTCGCCCACCTGCGGCACTTCGTCCGCGCCACCCGGGCGGCCCGACGGCTGGTGCGAGAGGGCTGACCGGCGTGGCACGACGCAGGCGCCGATCCGGTCACGTCCGTCCATCCTGGGCCCGCTCCGACCCTCGGCATAAGGCAACTTCACCGGCCCTCTACCCGTCCTGAAGCCGAAGGCGTCATGCTGGACCGAGCCGACCATGTCTCGGCGTGTGCCGTGAGCCCGAAAGACCGATGACCGACCCCAACGCCCAGCCCATCCAGCCGACGACCCCGCGCCCGCAGGGCCGGCCGTGCCGCCTCTCCCCGCGATGCCGGATCCCGAGTCCGCCTCGCCTGCGTCGCCCGCCGGCCCCGCCGGCCCCGCCATCCGCCGTGGGGCCGCTCGAGCCCAACGCCGCCCGCGCTCGACGCGGAGGCGCCGGGCGCTCGCGGGGCCTCGTGGCGGTTCTCGCCCCGGTCCTCGCCGTCGTCGTGTTCTCGGCGGCGTGCTCTTCGGAGCAGGCCCCCTCGCGCAGGCCCAGGCCCCGGCCGCAGGCGGCGCCGTCTGCCGATCCGCGACCGCCTCAGAGCGGACCTCGCGCTGATCGAGCAGGCGTGGCGCGCCATCCAGGACAACTACGTCGACGCCAAGAACCTCGACAACCAGAAGCTCGCCTACGCGCGCGATCCGCGGCCTCATCGACGCGGTCGGCGACTCCGGACACACCTCGTTCATGACCGCCGACGAGGTCAAGGCGCTCGGACGCAGTCGCTGTCCGGCACGTTCGTCGGCATCGGCGTCCAGATGGCCCAGAGACAACGGCAAGCCGGTCGTCGGAGCGGTGATCCCCGGCACGCCGGCCGAGGAGGCCGGGCTGAAGCGCGGCGACCAGATCCTGGCCGTGGACGGCAAGACCACCGACGGCGAGACGATCGACCAGACCGTCGCCCGCGATCCGCGGGCCCGAGGGCGAGTCGGTGACCCTCACGCATCGGCCGCGACGGGCGTCGCCAACTTCGACGTCACGATCATCCGCCGCAAGTTCGACCTGCCGCTGGTGAGCTGGGCGATGGTCCCTGGGCGCAAGGTCGCCATGATCCGGCTCGACCAGTTCGCGACCGGCGCCACCAAGGCCCTCAAGGAGGCGATCACGGCGGCCAAGGACGCGGGGGCGACGGCCCTCATCTTCGACCTCCGGGGCAACCCGGGCGGCTACGTGAACGAGGCGATCGGCGTCGCCAGCCAGTTCGTGGCCGACGGCATCGTCTACCAGTCGGTCGATCGCGTCGGGCAAGGAGCAGGACGCAGCCGGTCGAGCCCGGCGGCCTGGCGACCGACATCCCGCTGGTCGTCCTCGCCGAACGGTGACACGGCGAGCGCCGCCGAGATCGTCACCGGGCGCCATCCAGGACGCCAAGCGCGGGCACGGTGGTGGGCGAGAAGACGTTCGGGACCGGGACGGTGCTCGGGCGGTTCGACCTCGCCGACGGGTCCGTCGCTGCGGATCGGCACGGAGCGCTGGCTCACGCGCAACGGCCGCCCGATCTGGCACGAGGGCCTGGAGCCGGACGTGACCGTCAAGCTGGCCGACACGGCAACCCCGGTCCGCCCGGACGACCTGCGGTCGATGACCGCGGCCGAGCTGGCCTCATCGACGGACACGCAGCTGCTCCAGGCGCTCGAGCTGCTGCAGGGCAAGGGATAGGGCACCGGTCTTCGGGCACCGACGCCGGCCGATCGCGCGGGCCGGTCGGGCGCGGGAACGTCGAAGGCCGCCGGCGGAGCCGGCGGCCTTCGAGCTTTGTCGCCTTGGTTGCAGGGAGCGGTGTCAGCCGGCTCCGTTGCGTGCAGCCGCCACGTGGCGGCTCCAGTCCGAGGTCCGTCCGTCGGGCATCACGGAGCTGCCGGTCCAACCGCAGATACAGGTCACTTCCTGGTCCCGGTGGCGGTACTCCGCGATGACGTGACGGCGCGGGTCCGGCTCAGCGGCCGGGCGTCGCGGCGGAAGCCCGTTGCCGGGCCGCCGGACCTCGGTCATCTAGGTTCAGGCCCGGCGCTGCGCGAAGCACGCGCTGCAGTAGACGGGCTTGCCGGAGGTCGGCCGGAAGGGGACCTCGGTCTGCTGGCCGCAGGCCGAGCAGGTGGCCGCGAACATCTCGCGCGGGCCGCGCGAGCCGCCACCGCCGCTGCGGGAGCCGTAGCCGCCGCCGGAGCCGTAGCCGCCGCCGGAGCTGTAGCCGCCGCCGGAGCTGTAGCCGCCGCCGGCGCTGTCACCGCGCGAGGCCTTGCGGCTTGCGCGGCAGGACGGGCAGCGGCGGGGCTCGGTGAAGCCGCGCTCCGCGAAGAAATCCTGCTCGCTGGCAGTGAAGGTGAAGGACTGGCTGCAGTCAGCACAGGTGAGCGTCTTATCGACGTTCATGAACGATCCACTCCTCGTGGCGTGTGCGACGGTATCCGCGATCTGCCTCTGCGGAACCCGGGGAGGTGGTGGATCGAGTCTGCCGTGCTTAGGCTGGCGCCCAACGGTGGGGCGTCGCCGGAGCATACGCCATCGGCAGGATTCCGCAAATGGGAGTTTCAGGCGGCCGGTCCGGCGACGGCGCGGCCGCCCGTCTTGACGGACCCTGGGACGCCGGGTCTCGAGCGTCCTGGCCCGCCTGGTCGCCCTCATGGCAGGAGCCTTCGCGCCTCCAGCCGACGGCCGCGCCTCGCGCCGCTGAACGCCACGGGTTCACCGACCCGGTCGCGACCCTGGTTCCGTCCTCAGCCCGCCCGACCCTGCTTCGGCACGCCCGCGTGCGCCAGACTGACTGCGTGGCATGCGCCCACGCACGAGGGCACCCCGGCCGCTGGGGGGATAGCAACCGGGGTGCGGGTGGATCCTACGCCATCGTGGCTCCAGGCTCCGGGCAGTTGGGCAGGTTTTCCCCGGCGCGCGCGGAATGGCAGCGCACCCTGCCCTGGCCCGCTCGCGCCGGCCGAAGCCCGTCGTCGGTCGCCTCGGCCGAGCCGACGTCAGCCCTTCGGCGGCAGCGACCCGGCGAAGTCGATCGCGCGCTCAAGCCACTGGTCGAGCGCAGCATCGTCCGCAACCACATCGGGCGGGAGGATGCCGTAGCCGCGCATCGTGCGGCCGGCCATCGGTGAGAAGGGCATCGCGCCCGGCAGCGCCAGGAGCGACGCAAGGTCGAGCGTCGCCGAGCCTGACCATCCAGCCGGCCGCGAACAGGCCGGTTGCCAGGTTGCCGCCCACGAACAGCGCCGGGTAGCCGAACATCTGGCGTCGCTGCCCAACCGGATGCCGCGCCGCCGCGGCCTCGAACCGTGCCACCAGCTCTGGCGGAGACTTCTCCAGCTTCGGCATCGTCAGCCTCCCGTCAGACGCCGTCGGCCGTGACCGGCCGACGCCAGCCGGCCGCCCGCGGGCTCGTCGGCAAGGTTCGGCCCCAGCCAGCGCGCGGCCTCGTCCAGGGGCATCCCGGCGCGCCGCGCGTAGTCGGCCAGCTGGTCCCGCCCGATCCGCCCCAGCCCGAAGTAGTGGCTGCCGGGGTGCCAGAAGTACAGCCCGGACACGGACGCCGCCGGGAGCATCGCGTAGGACTCCGTCAGGTGGATCCCGGCCCGGGTCTCCGCGTCCAGCAGCCGGAACAGCAGGCCCTTGGCCGTGTGGTCCGGGGTCGCCGGGTAGCCGGGCGCCGGCCGGATGCCCTGGTACCGCTCCGCGATGAGGTCCTCGTTGGAGAGCGCCTCGTCCGCGGCGTAGCCCCAGAGCTCCCGCCGGACGCGCTCGTGGAGGCGCTCGGCGAAGGCCTCCGCCAGGCGGTCCGCGAGCGCCTTGGCCATGATCGAGGAGTAGTCGTCGTGGTCAGCCTCGAAGTCCCGCACCAGCGCATCCAGGCCCAGGCCCGTGGTGACGGCGAAGGCCCCCACGAAATCGGGGATGCCCGGCGGGCCCACGAAGTCCGCCACGGAGACGTTCGGCCGCCCGTCGGCCTTCGCCATCTGCTGGCGCAGCGCGTGCAGGCGCCCCGCCTCGACGGTCCGTGTCTCGTCCGCCCACAGCACGATGTCGTCGTCCGGCGTCGCGTTGGCCGGCCAGAAGCCCACCACGGCCGATGCCCGCAGCAGCCCCTCGTCCACGATGCGCCGGAGGAGCGCGACCGCGTCGTCGTGCAGCTCCCGGGCGTGCGGGCCAACGCGCGGGATCGTCCAGGATCGCGGGATACGCCCCGCGCAGCTCCCACGTGGCGAAGAACGGCGTCCAGTCGATCCGCTCCACGAGCTCCGGCGAGCGGGTAGTCGGTCCAGCGTCCGCACGCCGAGGAACGACGGCCGCGGCGGCGGCACCGCCGGCGAAGTCCAGCGCAAGCCGGTTCGCGCGGGCGGCCTCGATCGTCAGGCGCGTCTCGCGGTGCCTGCCGGCCCTCGCGCTCCTCCCGGACCGCCTCGTACTCCGCGCGGATCCCGGCGGCGTATGCCTCGCGTCCACCCCGGTCCAGCAGCGCGCCTGCCACGGCGACGGCCCGCGACGCGTCCGCGACGTGGATGACGGGCGCGACCCGGTTCGGGGCGATCTTGACCGCGGTATGGACGCGCGACGTCGTGGCGCCCCCGATCAGGAGCGGGGTCGTGATCCCCTCGCGCTCCATCAGCGCTGCGACGTGCGCCATCTCGTCCAGCGACGGGGTGATCAGCCCGGACAGGCCGATGATGTCCGCGTCGACCTCGCGCGCGGTCTCGAGGATCCGGGCGGCCGGCACCATGACCCCGAGGTCGATCACCTCGTAGTCGTTGCAGCCCAGCACGACCCCGACGATGTTCTTGCCGATGTCGTGGACGTCGCCCTTCACCGTCGCCATCACGATCGTGCCCGCGCGCCTGCCCGACGCCCTCGCGGCCCGCCTCGAGGTAGGGGATCAGGACCGCCACGGCCTTCTTCATGACCCGGGCGCTCTTCACGACCTGCGGCAGGAACATCCTCCCGGCCCCGAACCGGTCGCCCACGATGTTCATCCCCGCCATCAGCGGACCCTCGATGACGTCGAGCGGCTTGTCCGCCGCCAGCCGCGCCTCCTCCGTGTCCTCGACGACGTACGCGTCGATGCCCTCCACCAGGGCATGGGTCAGGCGCTCGCTGACCGGGAGCTCCCGCCACGAGAGGTCGTCGCCGGTCCGCGTGACGGCCGCTCCGCCCGCATACCGCGGCGCGATCTCCAGGAGCCGGTCCGTGGCGTCCGGGCGCCGGTTGAGGACGACGTCCTCCACGCGCTCGAGCAGGTCCGGGTCGATGTCGTCGTACTGGGGGATCACGCCCGCGTTGACGATGGCCATGTCCAGGCCGGCGCGGATCGCGTGGTACAGGAAGACGGCGTGGATCGCCTCGCGGACGCGGTCGTTGCCGCGGAACGCGAAGCTGACGTTCGAGACGCCGCCGCTGATCCGCACGCCGGGCAGGAGTGCCTTCAGCCGTCGCGTGGCCTCGAAGAACGCCACCGCGTAGTCCGCGTGCTCCTCGATGCCCGTGGCGATCGCGAAGATGTTCGGGTCCAGGATGATGTCCTGGTTCGCGAAGCCGGCCTCGCTCCGTGAGCAGCCCGTGGGCGCGCTGGAGGACGCTGACCCGGCGCTCCACGCGAGTCTGCCTGTCCGGCCTCGTCGAAGGCCATCACGACCGCCGCGGCGCCGTACCGGCGGCAGAGCCGCGCCTGGCGCAGGAACTCGTCCTCGCCCTCCTTGAGCGAGATCGAGTTGACGACGCCCCGTCCCTGGAGCTGGCGCAGTCCGGCCTCCAGGACGGACCACTTGGAGCTGTCCACCATGAACGGGACGGCGGCGATGTCCGGTTCCGCGGCGAGTCGGCGCAGGAACCGGGTCATGGCGGCGACGCCGTCGAGCATCGCCTCGTCCATGTTCACGTCCAGCAGCACCGCGCCGTTCACGACCTGGTCGCGCGCGATCGCGACGGCCTCGTCCTCGCCCGCGTGGCCGTCGGCCAGGGCTCCGGCCATGAGCCGGGCGAACTTGCGCGAGCCGGTGACGTTGGTCCGCTCGCCGACGTTGACGAAGGCGCCCGCCGGGCATCGGGATCGTCAGCGGCTCGAGGCCGGCCAGGCGGGTCTCGCCGTGTGCCCGGGGATGGCACGCGGCGCGATGCCGGCAACCGCCCGCGCGATGGCCGCGACGTGCTCCGGGGTGCTGCCGCAGCAGCCGCCCGCGGCGTTGAGGAGCCGTGCGCGTGCCCACTCGCCGATGGCGCCGGCCATCTGGTCGGGCGTCTCGTCGTAGCCGCCGAGCTCGTTGGGCAGGCCGGCGTTGGGGTAGCTCAGCAGCGCGACGTCCGCCAGGCGGGCGAGCTCCTCCACGTGCTCCCGCAGCTGCTTCGGGCCGAGGGCGCAGTTGAGGCCCGACGAAGCAGCGGGTCCGCGTGGCGGACGCTGGTCCAGAAGGCCTCCAGCGTCTGGCCGGAGAGCGTGCGTCCCGACGCGTCCACGATCGTCCCGGAGACGATCGACCGGGAGGCGGGTGCCGGCGGCCTCGAAAGCGTCCTCGAGGGCGAAGATCGCGGCCTTGGCGTTGAGCGTGTCGAAGACGGTCTCGATGAGCAGGAGGTCCGCGCCGCCCGCGATCTGGCCCTCGGCGGCCTCCTGGTAGGCCGCCGCCAGCTCCTCGAAGCTGACGTTGCGGGCCGCGGGGTCGTTGACGTCCGGGGAGATGGAGGCGGTGCGATTGGTGGGACCCAGCGAGCCGGCGACGTAGCGGGGGCGGCCGTCGGTGCGCTCCGCCTCGTCGGCGGCCTCGCGGGCGAGGCGGGCGGCAGCCTCGTTGATCTCGCGCGCGACGTGCTCCAGGCCGTAGTCCGCCTGGGCGATCCGGGTCGCGGTGAACGAGTTGGTGCTGACGATGTCGGCTCCGGCGCGCGAGGTAGGCGGCGATGGACGGCGCGGACCGCGTCCGGGCGGGTCAGGCACAGGATGTCGTTGTCGCCCCGGAGGTCCTTCGGGTGGTCGGCGAACCGCTCGCCCCGGAAGTCCGCCTCGGTGAAGCGGTGACGCTGGAGCATCGTGCCCATGGCGCCGTCCAGCACCAGGATCCGCTCCCGCAGGAGCGCAGGGAGGCACGCCAGGCGGGTCTCCCGGGTGAACGGCGAGGGGTCGTGCAGGGCTGCCATCGGATCGCGAGTGTAGCCCCGGGCCCCCGCCGGCGACGCGTGTCGCCCCTCGCCCGAGGGTGGTCGTCATCACTCACCTGCCAGGTGCGTGGTACCCGGGCACATGAGCGCGGGTGATTCGGGTTGGCCGACTCCTCGTGCGTGGACCGGCCCGCCGTTCAGGCCATCCACTCGCAGGGGGGCTGCTCGCGGTGATCCAGGCGGACGAACCTGCGCCAGCACCCGCCATATGAGTGGATGCTTGGATCCAGACTCGCTGAGCTTGCTCGCGTACTCGTCCCATGAGTGGCTGCGCAGGTCTGCGACCGTCGGGGCAAGTACCACCCATGCGGTGGGTATCTGCGCACCTGAAGCCGGGCACCCGGTGCCGCTGAGCCGGGCCATCGGAGCCCTGGGGCCGGGCACCCCGTGCCGCTGAGCCGGATCCCCGGCCCAGCCCCCTCTGCCCGAAGGTCGCCCGGCCAGTTGCCCGTCGGCCGTTCCGCGTGCCGCGACGGGACCCCGCCCATGCCCCCCGGCCCTTGCGTGGAGCCCGTGCGGGATGGTGGGATCGCTGTGCGTTCCGTTTCGTGAGGAGGGTGTGGGATGACAAGCGTCGCGGACGCGCCTCAGGTGGTCCCGGAAGGGGCCGCTGGAACGAAGGGCCTGAAGACGGGCGCCCTGGGGATGGTCGAGAGCGTCGTCATCGGCGTTGCATCGACCGCGCCCGCCTACAGCCTGGCGGTCTCGCTGGGCCTGGTGGCCGGCGCGGTGGGGCTCGCGTCGCCGGCGATCATGTGGGTGGCGTTCATCCCGATGTTCTGCATCGCGATCGCCTACTACTACATGAACCGCGCCGACCCGGACTGCGGCACGAGCTTCACGTGGGTGACCAGCGCCATGGGCCCGCACCTCGGCTGGATGACCGGCTGGGTGATGATCGTCGCCCAGATCGTCGTCATCGCGAGCCTGGCCGAGGTCGCGGCGCAGTACACCTTCAGCCTGTTCGGGATCAACGCGATCGACAACCCGGTCTACCCGATTGCGGTGGGTAATGTCACCTTCGACGCCGGGGTGATCGGCCTCGGCGTCCTCTTCGTCGCCGGGATGACCTGGATCTGCTATCGCGGCATCGAGCTCTCGGCGCGATCCCAGGCGGTCCTCCTGTCGATCGAGCTGATCACGCTCGGCGTCTTCTCCGTCGCTCGCGCTCATCCAGGTCTACAGCGGCAGCGTCGCCACGGCGGTGCATGCCGTCGCTCGACTGGCTGAACCCGCTGTCCATCACGAACGACAGCGGCGGCTGGGATACGAAGCGCCTTTGCCGCCGGCCTGCTCGTCACGCTGTTCATCTACTGGGGCTGGGATACCACCGCCTCGGTGAACGAGGAGAGCGGCAACCCGACCGAGCAGCCGGGCCGGGCGACGATCTTCTCGGTGCTCATCCTCGTCGGCACCTACCTCCTGGTGACGATCGCCGCGCAGGCGCTCCACGGCGCGCAGTACCTCGCGGACCAGGGCGAGAGCGACATCCTCGGCGAGCCTGGCCAACGAGGTCCTCGGCTCGCCGCTGGACAAGCTCCTGATCATCGCGGTGCTGACGTCCGCCGCGGCCTCCACCCAGACGACGATCCTGCCGACGGCGCGCACCGCGCTGTCGATGGGCGCCAAGGGCGCAGCGCCGAAGTACTGGTCGAGGATCCACCCGCGCTTCCAGACGCCGGCGAACGCGACGATCTGGACGGGGATCCTGTCCGTCGTCTGGTACGTCGGCGCTCAAGCTCACGTCCGAGAACGTCTACTACGACGCCCTGACCGCGCTCGGCCTGATGATCGCGTTCTACTACGGCATCACCGGCTACGCGTCGGCGATCTACTACCGGAAGGTGATGTTCCGGAGCGTGAAGAACTTCGTCGGGATGTGCGTCCTGCCGGTCACCGGCGGGGTGATCCTGACCTGGGCGTTCGTGGCAGTCGGTCATCGATCTCGCCGATCCTCTGAGCTCCAATTCGTGCACCGATCCCAACGATGCGTCGACGTGCGCCAGCTCTTCGGCATCGGCGTCCCGCTGGCGCTCTCGATCGGCTTCCTGATCCTGGGCGTCGTGCTGATGGTGATCTGGATGGTGCGCTCGCCCGAGTTCTTCCGGCAGCGGCCCGGGGCCTTCCAGGAGGGTCGCGACACCGGCTCGAGGCCCGGAGGCTGACACCACCGGAGAGGCACCGGGAGGCCCTCCCAGGCCGTGCCTCGGCGCGCGGCCCGTCGACCGGCGCTTCCTCAGGAGGTGGACTGGACATGCGCATCCTCGTCATCGGTGCCGGCGGTGTCGGCACGGCGGCGGTCGCCATCGCGGCGCGGCGCGGCTTCTTCGAGCACATCGTGGTGGCGGACTACGACCCGGCCCGCGTCGAGCACGCGCTCGGCCCAGGTGGCGGGCGACGCACGGTTCTCCGGTGCCCGCGTCGACGCCTCGAACGTGGACGCGTTCGTGGCGCTCATCCGCGAGCAGCGGATCACGCACGTCCTCAACGCCGTGGACCCGCGCTTCGTCCTGCCGATCTTCGATGCCTGCGCGGTGGCGGGCGTCGAGCTACATGGACATGGCGATGTCGCTCTCGCACCCGCACCCTGAGCGGCCGTACGAGCAGACCGGCGAGAAGCTGGGCGACCGGCAGTTCGCGAAGGCCGCGCGACTGGGAGGCGGCCGGTCGCCTCGCGCTGGTCGGCCTGGGCGTGGAGCCCGGACTGTCCGACATCTTCGCGCGCTATGCACAGGACGAGCTGTTCAGCGAGATCGACGAGGCGGGCGTCCGGGACGGCGCCAACCTCGTCGTGGACGGCTACGAGTTCGCCCCGTCGTTCTCCATCTGGACGACGATCGAGGAATGCCTCAACCCGCCGGTCATCTGGGAGGAGGGCCGCGGCTGGTACACCACGCCGCCGTTCTCGGAGCCCGAGGTGTTCGACTTCCCGGAGGGGATCGGCCCGGTCGAGTGCGTGAACGTCGAGCACGAGGAGGTGCTGCTGATCCCGCGCTGGGTCAAGGCGAAGCGCGTCACCTTCAAGTACGGCCTGGGCGACGAGTTCATCAACGTCCTCAAGGTCCTGCACACGCTCGGTCTGGACCGGACGGACCCGTGACGGTCAAGGGCGTCGGCGGTGTCGCCGCGGGACGTCGTGGCGGCGTGCCTCCCGGATCCGGCCGGCCTGGGCGACCGGATGCACGGCAAGACGTGCGCCGGCACCTGGGTCACGGGCACGCGGCAAGGACGGGGCGCCGCGCGCCGTCTACCTGTACCACGTGGTGGACAGCGACTGGTCCTGGAAGGAGTACGGCTCGCAGGCGGTGGTCTGGCAGACCGCGATCAACCCGATCGTCGGGCTGAGCTGCTGGCGCGCGGGACGTGGTCCGGGACCGGCGTCCTGGGTCCCGAGGCCTTCGAGCCGAAGCCGTTCCTGGACCTGCTGGCGGAGTACGGGTCGCCCTGGGGGATGCGCGAGGAGCCGGCGCCGGTCCTGTGAGGAGCTGGTAGGAATGCCGTCCTGCCGGGGCGATCGTCCGGCCCGGTCGATCGTCGGGCGGGGCCGACCCGTCTCCCGCCGGACCCAGCCGGATCCGGTGCTCAGATCCCGTCGATCCGCCGGGGCGACAGTCGCGGGCCGTAGCGGGGCGCCTCGAACCCGGCCAGCTCCAGGAGCCTGATGACGCGCCCGCGCTGGCCGCGGTACGGCTCCAGCAGCTCCAGCATCCGCTCGTCGGTGCCGCGCGGCTCGCCGGCCAGCGCCCACGCGACCATGTTCGGGATGTGGAAGTCGCCGACGCTCACCGCGTCCGGGTCGCCCGAGCGCGCGCATGCCCACCTCGGCCGCCGTCCAGGGCCCGATCCCCGGGATACGTCCGCAGCGCGGCGTAGGCCGACTCGCGGGCGCTGGCGGCTGCGCTCGGGCCGGCGGCGGCCTCTCCGAGGCGCTCCAGGCGAGCGGCCTCGCGGCACACGGCCGCGACGAGCTCCGCCCGCCGTCGCTCCAGTCCCAGCGGGTGGAACGCGTGGTAGGGGAGCCGCGCCAGCACGTCCGGTGCCGGCAGGAGCCGCAGGCCGGGCGGCCCGGGAGCGTCCTCGCCGTACGTGCGGACAAGCCCGCGGAGGGTGCGACGCGCCTCCTCGCCGGTGACCTTCTGCTCCAGGATCGCCGGGACCAGTGCCTCCAGGACCGCGCGGGTGCGCCCGATCCGGAGGCCGGGCGAACGCTTCACTGCCGCGGCCACCGCCGGGTGCTGCGGGACGAGGAGGCCGGGTTCGTCGTCCAGTGCCCAGGAGCCCCTCGAGGCCGGACAGGGCCCAGGCGCTCCCCGGTCCCCAGGCCCTCGCTCGGGCCGTTCCCTCGTGCGCCTCGATGAACAGGGTGACCGGCCCGTCCGGCGTCCGTGTCGCCCGCCAGACGGAGCCCGAGACCTCGAACCGCATCGATGGGTCCCCGCTGCCGCGGGCGTGGATGCCGAGGGTCAGACGGAGGCTGAACGACGAGGGGAGCTGTACCTCGCGTTCGGCGGCAGGCGGATACGGGGCGTCGGTCACGGTTGAGGGCGGAGGGCCGCGGCTAGGCGATCGGACCCGCGGGCTCGCGCGGCACCACTACCGGGCCAGGGCGGCTCCAGTACCGGGCCCGGGGGCTCCAGTACCGGGCCCGGGGGCTCCAGGATGAAGAGGTCGCCCCAGTCAGCGCGCCCGGCGACGCTGCCCATCGAGATCTTCAGCTCCGCGAGCGTCGCCGTGCGTTCCCCGTCGGCCGCGAGGCGGGCCTCGTAACCACGCTCGACACCCTTGATGGTGAACGTGGCCTCGGGGGTTGCCTCCAGGTTGGCCGCCCAGCCGCGGTTCACGCGGCTGCCCGAGCCGATGAGGATCGACCCGTCCGGCCGCGCGACGAAGCCAATCGGGGCGCGGCGGGCGAGGCCGGTCTTCGCCCCCGTCGTCCCGAGGATCCCGACCTGTCCCGATCGCACCATCAGTGCTCCGCCGATGGCTGTCAGCCGACGGGCGATGGCGTTGGTCACGGGGATCTCCTTCGGCGGCTGGCGGGGACCTGCGGCACGCGGGTCCGTCGTTGCGGTCACGACGGGAGGGTACGCCGCCCCGTCGACGCCGCGCCGGCCGCGCCGCGGATCCGGGAGCCGCCTGCCCGCCGGGCCACGGTCCGACATCGTCGGGCAGCCTGCGCAGGCATCGATGCGTGCCAGGCCGTCAGGTGGCAATCGACAATCGAGTCGCCCCGAGGACGCTGCCGTGCGGGACGCTCGTCACCTTCCGCAACCCGCCCAACGGACGACAGGTCCATGCCCGTCATCCACGGTGGGCCGCCTTGTGACGGGCCGCCAGTGGGACATGGCCAGGGGCCTGTGCGCCTACCTCGGTCATGGCTGCACCGGGTCGATCGACTGGCGCTTCGGGAAGGGCTCCGGCGGCTGAGCCGGCCCTCTCGGCGACACGCGAAACCGCGGAGGGTCCGTGAGCGTCAGACGGACCTGGTGTGGTGCAGATGCACCCCGAGCCCGAGGTCCTCGCCGTGATCGCGCGTCCCATCCGGTCCACCTGCATCGTCGCTGTGGCTGCCGCGCTCGTCGCGGCCTGCGCCGGGACGCCCGCCACCCCGCCTCCGGTCCCGTCTGCTGCCACGGCATCGCTGGCCCCGCCGACCGTCACGCCGTCGACCACCCCGTCGCCGCCGATCCCGTCATTCGCCGCCATCGGCGTGTTGTTCGAGGCGACGACCGAGGGCGGGTTCATCAAGCCGTCCGCGTCGATCGCCGCGCTGCCGGAGGTGTTCGTTGACACCGCCGGCCGCATCTTCACGCCCGTGACGGCCGCCGACGGTTCGTCACCGGTCATCCCGGCACTCGAGGTGCGCGACACGGGCCCGGGCGGCGCCGCGGCCATCCTGGCGGCCATGAGAGCCGCCGGCCTCGACACGGAGAAGGTCGGCGGCGTCGCTGCCGACACGGGGTCGACCGTCTTCACCGCGGTCATCGATGGCGAGACGATGCTATCGCGGTTCGCCGCCCCTGGGCCTGGCCAGCCTCACCAGCCCGGCGGAACGAGCGATCCCGGCGCCTCGTCCGCGCCCGAGGCTCCCGGTGCCAGGGCCTTTGCACTGTTGTCGCGCCTCGTCGACCCCGCGGAGACGTGGGGTGCCGCGCCCGCCCCGGTGGCCGAGCCGTTTGTCCCGGACGGGTACGTCGTCTACGTGGCCCCGGCCGGCGCCGCCGCGCCCGGTGTGGCGTCGTGGCCCCTCAAGGCCGGCCCCGATGCGTTCGGCAGCGCCGGCCGTCCCCGACCTGGGGGTGGCGGGCCTGCGATCGGGTGTGGTGACCGGCGCTGACGCGCAGGCCCTGGCCGCGGGCATGACCGGGGTCGCCTCCGGGGGCGTGGTCGATTCCGGCGGAACGGCATGGTCCGTCTGGGTTCGTCCCCTGTTTCCCGGTGAGCTCGGCAGCTGACCCCGTCGCCGGCCGAACCGGACCGCCGAAATGGGTCGTGCCTCGGACGTGTGAGAATGCTCATGTGGGGCACATCCGTGGCTGCAGCCGTGCTCGTATGGTTACAACGACGGCGCTGCTCCTCGGCGCCCGAAGCATGGAGGACCGATTGGCCGCAGTGCGAAGCGTGAACCGGCGATGACTCGCCGGGACCGTGAGTCGCAGCGTGCGCGTACCAGGACGACCGGCAACGTGGAACCGGCGCCGAGACCCGGTACCAGGCCCTCCGAATCTGCTTCCGGACCCAGCTTCAGGGAGCAGATGGAGCGCGCGAGCGTGCCCGCTCGCGCGCTCCTGCCGCTCCGCCTGTTCTTCGGGGCGACATTCCTCTACGCCGGCCTCGACAAGCTCCTGGATCCGTCCTTCTTCGACGCGTCCGCGCCGTCCTCGATCGTCGCCCAGCTGGCCGCCTTCGCGCGCGTGTCGCCGCTGTCCCCGCTGGTGCACATGGTCGAGCCCTTCGCCATCCCGATGGGCCTGCTCATCGCCATCGCGGAGATCGCCGTCGGGCTCGGAGCGCTGACAGGGCTGGCCTTTCGCCTGGCCGCCGTCGGTGGCGCCGCGCTCTCGATCGTGTTCTGGCTGACGGCCTCCTGGACGACACGCCCCTACTACTACGGCGCGGACCTGCCCTATGCGTTCGGCTGGATCACGCTCGCCCTCGCCGGCCACGGTGGGCTGCTGGTCCCGACCGCCATCCGGGAGCTTGGCAACCGCGTCGTGGACGAGGGCCCCTGGGGCGCCCGTGGGGTCTCCACGAGTGCCCGGCTCCGGGACGTGCGCGGGTTCGTCGAGGAGCCCTCGCAGGGCAGGCGCTTCCTGCTCCAGGCGGGCGTGCTCGCGGCCGCGTCGCTGGCCGTCGCCTCGCTCACTGTCCCGCTGCGGATCCTGCGACCGGCGTCCACCGGTGACCGGGTCGCCTCCGCCGGTGGGGACCTCGGCAATCCGACCGATGCCCCGATCTCGACCGCCCGACCCGGTGCCACCGCGGATCCGGGTGCGACGGCCGGCACCAACCCCGCTGCCACCCCGTTCGTCGCCCAGGGGCTCGCCTTGGCGTCGATCGCGACCGTGGACAAGAAGGGCGCCGCCCGGATCACGATCCCCGCGGACGCCCCGGCGCCATACCAGGGAGGTGACCCCGGGATCATCGTCAAGCTCGCCAACGGGACGTACGTCGCCTACGACGCCACCTGCACCCACGAAGGCTGCAAGGTCGGCTGGGACGCGAGGGACAGCGTGCTGCTGTGTCCGTGCCACGGTGCGGCGTTCGATCCGGCCGACCACGGCGCGGTCCTGGGCGGCCCGACGAACACGCCCCTCATGGAGCTGCCGCTCGTCATCGACCACCAGGCGGGCACGATCAGCCTCAAGGCCTGACCCGAGACCCGCGCAAGCACCATGCGGACCCGCCGGGCGCGCCGCGGACCCGCCGGGCGCACCGGTCGACCGCATCGCCTCGGGAGAAGGCGCCCGCGCCGTACCATCGCACGAAGCCGCCACCATCCCGACCGCGGTCGGGAGCGACCCCACCGGCGCGCGCACGCGAGGACGTTGACATGACCTGGACGCTGGATCACTGGATCGACGGCGCGGCCCGCGTGCCGGCCGGCGGCCGCTATCTCGACCGCATCAGCCCGGTGGACGGGTCGCTCGTGTGCCGGGTCGCCGACGGGAGCCAGGAGGATGTCGATGCGGCCGTCGCCGCGGCCAGCGGCGCCCTGCCCGCCTGGCGCCGGACCCCTGCGGCCGTTCGCGGCCGGATCCTGATCGAGGTCGCACGCCGGATCCGCGAGGCCTCCGGTTCGCTGACCGCGGACGAGATCGCCGAGACCGGCAAGCCGCGTGCGACGGCTGCCGCCGACGTTGAGGTTGCCGCCCAGTACTTCGAGTTCTACGGCGAGGTGATCAACGCGGTCAATGGCGAGACGATCGACCTCGGCGGCGACTACCACTCCTTCACCCGCAACGAGCCCGTCGGGGTGGTCGGCGTGATCACGCCCTGGAACGTGCCGGTCAACCAGGCCGCCCGGGCCGTCGCGCCCGCCATTGCCGCCGGCAACACCGTCGTGCTCAAGCCGTCGTCGCTGACGTCCACGACGTCGATCCGCCTCGCGGAGCTGTGCCGGGAGGCCGGCCTCCCCGACGGCGTCTACAACGTGCTCCTCGGGGCCGGTTCGACGACCGGACCGGCCGTCGTGACGCACCCCTCCGTGCGCAAGGTCGCGTTCACGGGCTCGGTGGAGGTTGGCAGGGAGCTGGCGCACCTTGCCGCGGACCGTCTGATCCCGCTCACCCTGGAGCTGGGGGGCAAGAGCGCCAACATCGTGTTCGCGGACGCGGATCTCGACAAGGCCGCGACCTGGGCCACGACCGCGTTCACCAGCAACGCCGGCCAGGTCTGCTCGGCCGGCACGCGGCTCCTGGTCCAGCGCGAGATCCACGACCGTTTCGTGGCGTTGGTGGCGGAGCGTGCCGCCGCGCTCCGGCCGGGCGAGACCATCGGCCCCGTGATCAGCTCGGGTCAGCTCCGGACGATCCGCCGCTACCTCGAGGTCGCCGAGGGCGAGGGCGCGGTGCCCGTCACCGGTGGGGCGGCCGCGGCCACGGGCGGGGTGGACGTCCCGGGCCTGTTCATTCCGCCCACCGTCTACACCGGCGTCACCAACGACATGCGGATCGCCCAGGAGGAGGTCTTCGGCCCGGTCCTCGTCGTGATCCCGTTCGACACCGAGGAGGAGGCCATCGCCATCGCGAACGACTCCCCGTACGGCCTCGTGGCCGGGGTCTGGACCCGCGACATCACCCGCGCGCTGCGCGTGGCCGCGGAAGTCGAGGCCGGGCAGGTGTTCGTCAACTCCTGGTGGTCGGGTGGGGTGCAGACCCCGTTCGGCGGCACGAAGCTGTCCGGCTACGGCCGTGAGAAGGGCGTCGAGGCGCTGCGCCACTACACGCAGACGAAGTGCGTGACGGTGGCGCTGTGAGCATGCCCGGCGCGGCCGCCATGGATGCGGTCGACACGGGCGCCACGGAAACGGCCGCCTTGGGGGCCGTGGATGCGGTCGTGTTCGACTGCGACGGCGTGCTCGTCGACTCGCTGGGGAGCGTTGACCGCTCGTGGCGCCGGTGGTCGCTGGACGTGGGCCTCGACCCGGAGGTCGTCCTCGCCATCATCCACGGCCAGCCGACCCGGGACAGCGTGTCCACGCTCCTGCCGCCCGAGGACCTCGAGGCGGCGATCGTGCTCATCGACCGGTACGAGATCGGAGACGTGGACGACGTGACGGCGATGCCGGGGGCCGCTGCCCTCCTGGCAGCCATCCCGCCGGGCCGCTGGGCCGTCGTGACGTCCGCGTCGCGCGAGCTGTTCACGGCCCGGTTTGCCGCGGCCGGCCTCTCCGAGCCGGCCATCGTGATCACCGCCGATGACGTCACGCTCGGCAAGCCACACCCGGAGGGATACGCGGATGCCATGCGGCGCCTCGGTGTGGCACCGGAGCGCGTCGCGATCTTCGAGGACAGCGGCGGAGGGATCGCCGCCGCGATCGCGTCGGGAGCGCGCACCGTGATCCGGGTTGGGACGGGGGAGCCGGGTCCCGGCCAGGCGGCCGTGGTCGCGGACCTGAGGAGCGTCTCCTGGCGCGACGGGCTGGTGCTGCACTCCGATGGCGCGTCCAGGGAGGCGACCGCCGACCGTTGAGCGCCCGGCTCAGGGTCTGGGCGCCGCCCCGATGGCGGGCCTGATCAGCTCGATGCCGTGCTCTGCGAGGCCGGCCGACACCCGCCGCCGCATCTCGATCTCCACCCGGATCCGGCTCTCCGGCCGGACCCGGCCCGACAGCCGGACCGTCGCCCCGGCCGCCGTGAGGCTCGTCATCCCCGCGTACGCGGGCGGCGCCAGGAAGAGGTCGGCCAGGGCCGGATCGGCCGCCAGGTCCTGGGCCACGGCCTCGAGCACCGCGATCGCGGCGTCGAGGTCCTTGTCCGCGACGCCGTCGATGTTCACCATGGCCACGGCGAAGGTGCGGGTCAGGTTCGCGGAGGCGCGGACGTCCCCGTTCGAGATCGAGTGCAGCACGCCGCGCGGGTCCCGCACCAGCGTCCGCCGCAGCCCGACCTCCTCCACGGTCCCCTCAACCGCCCCGATCCGCACGACGTCGCCCTTGAAGTACTGGCCCTCCAGCAGGATCAGCAGCCCCATCAGGTAGTCCAGGACGATGCTCTGGCCGGCGAGGGTGATCGCCGCGAGGGCAAGCCCCAGCCCGGCGAGCACGGACCACAGGTCGAACAGCCCCAGGACCAGCGAGACGAGCGCCGCGGCGACCAGGAACCGGAGGACCTTGACCAGCAGGTCTTCCATCGTGTCGACGCGCTTCTCGGTGTCGGCGGACTGGCTTGGGTCGGCACCCAGCGTCCGCGCCTGTGCCTCCATCGTGCGGACGACAACCCGGTGGATGACGGGCCGGGCCCAGTGGTAGAGGAGGAGCAGCCCGATCGCGGCCAGCGCGAGGATCACGCCGTTGGCGCTCAGCCAGCCGACGAGCTCGTTGGTCTGCGGCGACACGTCGGGCATCGGCCGGGGTCCCCCTACCGTCCGAGCGGCGCGAACGTCGCCGTGAAGTGCCGCAGCTGGGCGGGCTGCCTCGCGATCCGGTAGCCGCGCAGGCACGACGCCCGCGACGCCACGTCCCTCGCCACCTCGATCACGTAGTCGATGTGGCTCTGCGTGTAGGTCCGCCGCGGGATCGCGAGGCGGACCAGGTCCATCGCGCCCGGCGTCTCGGTGCCGTCCGGGTGCAGGCCGAACATCACGGTCCCGATCTCGCAGCCGCGGATCCCGCCCGCGCGATACAGCTCCACGGCCAGCGCCTGGCCCGGGTACTGCAGCGGCGGGATGTGGGGCAGCAGCGCCCGGGCGTCGAGGTAGACCGCGTGGCCGCCGAACGGCTGGACGCACGGGATCCCGGCTGCGGTCCAGCGCCTCGCCGAGGTACGCGGTGGACTCGATCCGGTAGCGCAGGTAGTCCTCGTCCACGACCTCCTTCAGGCCCTGGGCGATCGCCTCGAGGTCGCGGCCGGCGAGGCCGCCGTAGGTGGGGAAGCCCTCGGTCAGGATCAGCAGGTTGCGGCAGCTCTCGGCGAGCGCGTCGTCGTTCATCGCCAGCCAGCCGCCGATGTTGGCCATGCCGTCCTTCTTGGCCGACATCGTCATGCCGTCCGCGAGGCGCGCCGATCTCGCGGACGATGTCGATGACCGCGCGGTCCGCCTGCCCGGGCTCGCGGGTCTTGATGAACCAGGCGTTCTCGGCGAAGCGGCAGCCGTCGAGGAACAGGGGCTTGCCGTAGCGGTCGCAGACCGCGCGGACGGCGCGCAGGTTCTCGAGGCTGACCGGCTGGCCGCCGCCGGAGTTGTTGGTGATCGTCACCACGACGACCGGGACGTCGTCGCCGCGCTCCGCGAGCAGCGCCTCGAGCGCCGCGACGTCCATGTTGCCCTTGAACGGGTGGATCAGCGCGGGCTGCGCGGCCCTCGGCGATCACGAGGTCCACGGCCTCGGCGCCCGTGAACTCCACGTTGGCGCGGGTCGTGTCGAAGTGGGTGTTGTTGGGGACGACCTTGCCCGGCCCGCCGATCGCCGTGAACAGGATCTTCTCCGCCGCGCGTCCCTGGTGGGTGGGGATGACGTGCTTGAACGGGAACAGGTCCTGCACGGCCTCGAGGAAGACGAACCAGGACGGGCTGCCCGCGTAGCTCTCGTCGCCGTGCTGGATCGCCGCCCACTGGTCGCGGCTCATGGCGCCGGTGCCGGAGTCGGTCAGCAGGTCGATGAGGACGTCGTCGGCGTGGAGGTTGAACAGGTTCCAGCCGGCGGCCTCGAGCGCGCGCTCGCGCTCGGCCTCCGTGGTGAGCCGGATCGGCTCGACGGCGTGGATGCGGAAGGGCTCGATGATCGTCGTCCAGCGGTCCATCGCCGGAGGATACGCCGGGCCGAGGGGGAGGGAACGTGCACTGCCTGCGTGTCGTCGGCCCATGCCAGACTGGACGCGTGAGAGATCCGGTCCCTGTCGCACCGCATCTCGTGCTCGTCGGCCTCATGGGCAGTGGCAAGACCGCCGTCGGGGCCATCGTTGCGACGCGCCTCGGCCGGCCCCTGTGCGATTCGGACGCCGACATCGAGGCCCGGGAGGGTCGCACGGTCCGCGAGCTCCGCGACGCCGCCGGGACCCCTGCCATGCATGCCCTGGAGGCGCGCCACCTGCTCGACGCACTCGCCGGCACGGGGCCAGACGTGGTCTGCGCGGCGGCCTCGACCATCGACGACCCACGGTGCCGCGACGCGCTGCGCGGCTCGTCGATCCTCGTCGTCTGGCTCACCGTCTCGCCGGAGACGGCCGCGACCCGTTTCAACGACCAGGGCCACCGCCCGCGGTATGGCCCGGACCCCGAGGAGTTCCTCGCGCGCCAGGCCGAGGAGCGGGCACCGCTGTTCCGGTCGGTATCCGTGGCCGAGCTGGCGACGGACGGCCTGACACCGGATGAGCTCGCGGGTCGCGTGCTCGAGCTCGCCGGCGCCCGCAGACCCGCGGGACTGATCCCAGGCCGCCTCACGCCGGGCGAACCCGTGCCACACTCGGGCCCATCCGAGGTGCGCCGTCGCGCGAACCGTGGATGGCGCCCGTCCCGCGCCGCGTCGATCCGAGCAGACGAGGAGCACACGACGGTGGAGTCACCGGTGGCCGCAACCGCGGCGATGCACGAGTCCGGCCGCGGGCGCTGGCTGGGGCTGGCGATGCTCAGCCTGGGCGTCGCGATGATCATCGTGGACGCGACGATCGTGAACGTCGCCGTCCCGTCGATCATCCGCGACCTGAACATCGACTCCACCACAGGCCGAGTGGATCAACACGATCTACGCGCTGGTGTTCGCTGCGCTGCTGATCACGCTCGGCCGCATCGGCGACCTGGTCGGCCGGCGGGAGCTGTACCTCGCTCGGCCTCGTCGTGTTCGCGGTCGCGTCCGTCCTGGCGGGCGCTCGCCCAACGGGCGAGCTGCTGATCGCGGCCCGCGTCCTCCAGGGCGTCGGCGGCGCGATGATCCTGCCGTCGACGCAGTCGATCCTCAACACCAACTTCCGCGGCCGGGACCGGGCGATCGCGTTCGGCATCTGGGGCGCCACGATCGGCGGCATGGCCGCGGTCGGGCCGCTGCTCGGCGGCTGGCTGACCACCTACCTGTCCTGGCGCTGGGCGTTCTTCATCAACATCCCGGTCGCGATCATCGCGATCTTCGGCACGCTGCGCTACATCGGCGAGTCCAAGGACGAGCACGCGAAGGCCGGGCCTCGACCCGATCGGCTTCCTGCTCATCACCGGCGGCCTCGGCGCGTTCGTCTTCGGCCTCATCGAGGGCCGCACGCTACGGCTGGTGGACGCCCGAGCAAGCCGTTCGCGATCCTCGGCTGGACATGGCCGCTCGAGACCGTCTCGATCATCCCGTTCGCGCTCGTCGGCGGCCTCGTCGCGCTCGCCCTGTTCCTCGTGGGTCGAGGGCCGCCGGTCCCGGGCGGGCAAGTTCTTCCTGTTCGACGTCGGCCTGTGGCTGTTCCCGGCGTTCCGCTACGGCAACCTGGCCGGCACGATCGTCTCGCTCGGCGAGTTCGGCCTCCTGTTCGCGCTGCCGCTGTTCCTCCAGGCCGTCCGTCGGCTACACCGCGTTCGAGACCGGGCTCGTGTTCCTGTCGCTGGCGATCGGCGCGTTCTTCGCGGCCCCGATGGCCGCACGGCTCGCCCACCGGTACGGCCCGCGCCGCGCGGTCACCCTGGGCATGTGCCTCGAGGCGGTCGGCATCATCGCGCACGCTCGCTGCTCATCTCGACCGACCGTCACGGGCCTCCAGCTCGCGATGCCGCTGTTCGTCTACGGCATCGGCGTCGGCTTCGCGACGGCGCAGCTGACCAGCATCGTGCTGTCCGACATCCCGCCGCGAGCGGTCCGGGCTGGCCTCGGGCGCCAACTCCACGATGCGCCAGGTCGGCTCCGCGCTGGGCATCGCGATCCTCGGCACGGTCCTGTTCACGGCACTCGGCAACGGGGTCCACGAGAACCTGTCGGCCATCCCCGGCATCCCGCCGGCGGCGGTCGACGGCGTGGCCACGCGATGGAGCAGTCCGCTGGCCAGGCCCTGGTAGAGATCCGGAAGCAGCCGCAGTACCAGGCGGCGGTCACCCCGATCGAGTCGGCGTTCGTGGACGCCACCCGGCTCGCCGGGTTCGTCGCCAGCGGCTTCGTGCTGGTCGGCGTCGTCCTCACCCTGCTGCTGCCGGAGATGCCGAAGGGCGGCCTCCGCGAGACGGTGGAGGTCGAGAGCGAGGACGGCGAGACGGAGCCCGGGGAGGGGGAGGCGGAGCCCGCGGCGATGCCAGCCTGATCGAGGAGCCGGGCCAAGGGAGGCACTCCTCGGTCCGCCCGGCTGGTGCCCCCGCCCGCCGGTCGCCCGCCCGCCCGCCGGTCGCCCACCAGCGCGCCGGTCGCCCACCCGCGCGCCGGTCGCGCGCCCGCCCGCCGGTCGCTGGACGACGCAACGGAGCGCTGGGTGCACGCTCTGGTCCTGGGGCGACCTGCCGGTGCGGTCCCGCGCGGCCCTCTGCGGCGTCCTGGTCGCCTGGCGACCAAAACCCGCCGCCACCGCACCGTTCAGTCGCTGGGTGCCCTGCGCGCGGCACGGCACGCGGTCGCGCGGCACCTGGGCGTTCGGCATGTGCCGGCCGGAGCTCGTACGGGCGTGAGGCATTCGCCGGCGCGAGTCATGCGCCGGTGTCGCACCGGTGCGAGGCATCGGCCGTGAGGCACGCAACGTGCGGCGCCCGATCGCGAGGTACGCTGCGCGGCATGTGTCGCAGCATCCGCCAGCTCCGTCGGGCCGAGGACGACGGTCCCGCCACCACCGGCGAGGCGCAGGCCGCCGCCCTCCAGTACGTCCGCAAGATCAGCGGGTACCGCACCCCCGCCGCGCGAAACGAGGCCGCCTTCCAGGCCGCCGTCGAGGAGGTCGCGCCGGCCACGGAGCGGCTGCTCGCCGCACTCGGGACCGGCGTCGCCGAGGGACCGGACCCGTTCGCGGATCCCGTCACCCGTGCGGCCGATCCTCGCTGCCCGACCGGCCTAGCGGACGACGGCGTGAGCGAGCCCGCGGCGCCGGGCCGCCGGGCGATCCTCGACGCCCGCCCGATACCGGGCCCGGGCATGACGCGCACCAGCGGTGGGCGCGCCCGCGGCTCCAGCGCTGCCCGCCCCGGCGCCCACCTGGTGGCGCCGTCCCGGCCTGGACGTCGTCGACGGGCGCCTCGCGCTCAACGGCGTGGACCTCGAGAAGCTGGTCCGCGACCACGGCGCGCCGCTGTTCGTCTACGACCTCGCCCGCCCCGTGGAGAACATGCGCGCGCTCCAGGCCGCGCTCGCGCGCGCCGGCGTCCCGTACGTCACGCGGTTCGCGCTCAAGGCCTGCCCGGACCCGCGGATCCTCGACGTCCTGCGCGGCATGGGCGAGCCCGGCACGCCGGAGGGCGTGGGCATCGACGCCTGCTCGCCCGGCGAGGTCCTGCACGCGCTGGCGAACGGCTGGAGCCCCGAGGAGATCAGCCACACCGGCACCAACGTCGTCCGAGCGGGACCTGGACGTGCTCCTGGCCCACCCGATCCGGCTCAACCTCGACGGCGTCAGCCAGATCGAGCGGTGGGTCGCCGGGCGCCCGGCCGGACCGTCGGCATCCGCATCAACCCGGGCGCCGGTGCCGGCTACACGGAGCACCTCGCCTACGCCGGCGAGCGACCCACCAAGTTCGGCGTGACCGAGGACCGGCTGGACGACGCCCTCGCCGCGGCCCGTCGCCACGGGCTGACCGTGGACACGCTGCACTTCCACGCCGGGTCCGGCTGGCTGGGCGACCAGCTGGACGGCTTCGAGGCCGCCCTCCGCGAGCGCCACCCGGTTCCTGGACCGGATGCTCGAGGCCGGCTGCCCCATCCGCGAGGTCAACGTGGGCGGCGGGCTGGGCACGGTCGCCCGGGACGGCGAGCGGCCGGTGGACCTCGACGCCTACGCGCAGACCGTCCGGCGCCACCTCGAGCCGTACGGCGTGACGGCCGCCTTCGAGCCCGGCGACCTCGTGATGAAGGACGCGGGCGTGCTCCTGGGCGAGGTGGTCACCGTGGAGCGGCGCGGCGGAACGACGTTCGTGGGCCTCGACATCGGCTGGAACGTCAACTGCGCGTACTTCATCTACAAGTACGCCCAGGAGATCCTCCCGCTGCGCGATCCGCTCCGCGAGCGGACCCAGCTGGTCACCGTCGCGGGGCACATCAACGAGGCGGGCGACCTGTTCGCCGAGGACTACCCGTTCCCGGACGTGGCCGAGGGCGAGGTCGTGGCCATCCTCAACGCCGGCGGCTACCTGCGGCGATGTCGACGACGCACTGCCTGCGGCCGACGGGGACCGCGGTCTACCTGGAGCGGCGGTAGGCCCATCCCGTCGATGCCCCGAGCGCGGCGAAGCTCCTGGGGGACCTGGTCGGGTTCACGCGCGGGACTGCCTCAACGTCTACGCCCGCCCGGACCGGATGGCGGTCGGGCGGGCGTAGGTCTCCTCCGGAGAGGGCGCGCGGTGTGCCCGCCGCGGCGCCCACGGGGTGATCGTCTGGTGCTCGTCAGTCCCTCGGCGTCAGTGGCCAGGACACGCCGGTCGGCAGGTCCGGCAGGGCACCGCTGGTCGTGCCATGCGAGAACGGCGTCGTGACCGGCAGGACGGGCTCGCCGTGGCAGCGGGCGCAGAACACCGGCTGGTGGCAGTAGGCGCAGGCCGTGTTGCCCTGGTCGCGGATGACCTGCGGCGTGGTTGGTGGCCATCGTCGTCGTGGTCGACGGTGACCGCGCCCGTCGAGTGGCAGTTCACGCAGTAGTCGCGCGCGTGGCACTCGCCGCAGCGTCTGGCCGCCGGGGTCCACGCTCGTGGCGACGTTCTTGTGGTTGAACACCCACAGGCTGTCGTTGTGGGTGCTCGGCGGCTCGCCCAGCGGCAGGCTGGCGACCGCGGGCCCGATCTGCGGGAACGTGTGGCACGTGTCGCAGGTGGACGGGATGACCTTCTTCGTCGCGACGCCGTCCTCCACCAGGAAGTGGCCGCCGTCGTGGCAGCGGAAGCAGCCCGGGAAGTCCAGTGTGGCCCAGGTTGTTCGGATAGGTCTTGGCGGTGACCTTCATCTCGGGCGTCGCCGTCAGGCGGTACAGCGACCTTGATCTCGGTCGATCGGCGGCGTTGATCTGCGGCGGCCTTGGTCGCTGGCGACGTCCGGGTAGTTGGTCTCGTAGAAGCTCGTGAGCTTGTCGGCCTCGGCGTCGGCCGTCGTCGACGTCCGGGTAGCTCGGCCCACAGGATCCGCATCCCCTCGCGCTTGATGTACGGCAGCGTCGGGTCGATCGGCGCCGGTGGACAGCTGCGTAGTCGAGGTCGACCCGCGGGTTGGCGATGTCGTGCCCGACGCGGTTGTGGCAGTCGTAGCAGGTCATCGTGGTCGTGCGGCTCGGTGGCCTTGATCGCGTCGATGTCCGGCTGGACGTCCTCGGCGACGCTTGATCTTGTCCTGTGCGATGTACTGCTGGACCGAGCCGTCCGGCGTGCGTCGCCGCGACGTAGTCGATCGTCGCGCGCGTTCTCGTCGGGCGAGTCGTAGGTGACGGTGCGCAGCGACGTGCCAGTGGACGCTGCGGTTCACGTCGAACGGGTTGCCACCGCCGGGCCGGACCAGCAGCGCCGACGAACTGGCGCGTGTTGGCCTCGTCCTCCGTGAACTGGGTCTGCGTTCTTGAGGGCTGAGAGCGCGCCGCCGCGCTGCACGTCGTGGCACTTCAGGCAGGTGTCCGACGTGCTGGGCAGGTCCGCGTGGTTGGGCGGCGGGATCGGCGTGGGGAACGTGCCCAGCACGACGTCGACGAGCTGGCGGGTGCCGTTGATCTTGGCCTTGATCCAGCCGGTGATGCCCGGCTCCACGTGGCACTCGGCGCAGGCGACGTCGCGCGTGCGGCCCGGCCTCGTAGGCCTTGAGCTCCGGCGCCATCGTGTGGCAGCGGCCGCAGAAGTCGGCCGTCTCCGTCCACTGGATGAGCGAGACGCCCGTGAACACGGCGATGCCGCCCGACGGCGGACAGGACGAGCAGGAGGGCGAACAGGCCGCGCCGGGAGCTGGGGCAGGCGGAGGCGGCGACCGCGCAGGTAGAACGGGTGCCGATGCCGGCGAGTCGCGACGGCCTCGGCCGTGGCGGTCCCGACGACCGACGGTGCCTCGGCCGCGCCGGACGCTCGGCCGCCCGGACGCCTCGGCCGCGCCGGACGCATCGGCCGCGCCGGACGCCTCCGGCGGCGCCGCCAGCCGGTTCCCCGCCCGCCTCCGACGGCGCAACCGCCCCGTCGGCGGGCGGCAGCGCGTCGGGCGTCGCGGGGTCGGTCATCGTCCCGTCAGTTCAAGATCGCCGCGACGGCGGCGTCCATCTCGTCCTTGGACAGTGCGCCGATCCGGACCTCGCGGATCCTGCCGTCCGGCACCGATGAAGAAGTGCGTCGGGATGCCCATCGTCCGGTACGCGTCCGCGATCGCGGCCTGCTGGTCCACGGCGATCGGGAACGTCAGCCCCGCGCGCTGCGCATAGCCGCTCACGTCGGCCGCCGGCTCCTGGATGAAGACCGCGAGGACGTTGAGCCCCTTGTCCTTGTTCGCCTTGTACACGGTCTCCACGTCCGCGGACTCGGTCCGGCAGTCCGGGCACCAGGAGGCGCCGAATGTCAGCCAGACCGGCTTGCCCGCGTAGTCGGCGAGCGACACCGTCTTGCCGTCGTAGGTGAGGGCCGTGAAGGCCGGCGGCACCCCGCCCACGACCGGGGAGGTCGCCGCCGCCCCGGACCCGAGGTTGATCTCCGTCACCCCGTCGGACGGCGTCTGGCCGCTTGCCGCGTAGACCAGCACCCCCAGCACCACCGCGGTGATGCCGATGACCGCGATCGTCTGCAGCCGGCCGGCCAACCGACCAGCTGGGCGGGCGGTGGTTCCTGCGGCGCTCATCCTCGGAGACCCCTTCTCCCGGGCCCGATCAGTTCAGGCCGGCGTAGCTGTGGAGCCCGCCGAAGAACAGGTTCCCGAAGTACGTGAACAGCGTGGCGGCGAAGCCCAAGCACCAGCAGCATCGCCGCCCGCTTGCCGCGCCAGCCGCGCATCACGCGGGCGTGGAGGTAGGAGCCGTAGATGAACCATGTCACCAGTGACGCGGTCTCCTTGGGGTCCCAGCTCCAGTAGGTGCCCCACGCCGTGTTGGCCCAGATCGCGCCGAGGATGATCGTCAGGGTGAGGAACGGGAAGCCGACGACCACGGCGCGATAGCCGATGTCGTCCAGGACGTCCAGCCGGGGCAGGCCCCAGCCGCCGGGCTCGGGGCGATTCGCCAGACCCAGGCGATGAACAGCTGGACCAGGTACGAGCGCCGCCGCCGCGAACGCGATCGCGAAGCTGCCGTAGGCGACGATGGCCACGGCCACGTGGACGGTCAGCAGGAGGTTGTTCTGGAGCGCCGGGACGAGCGGCTCGATCGGCCGCCGGATGCGTCCAGGCGTAGAGCATCATGGCAAGCGCGACGGCAGGAGCGACCAGGCCCAGGATCCGCTGGTGGTAGCTGCGCTCGAACCACATGTAGGCGGCGAGGATCCCGAAGGCGAAGGCCGCCGAGAACTCGTACATGTTGGCGAACGGGCCGTGGCCGGTCGCGATCGTCCGGAGGACGAGGCTGATCAGGAGCGCGAAGACCGCCAGCCAGCCGACGATCGTGGCGTACATCCCGATGGCCGCCGTGCGCGGCCCGGACGTGAAGCCCGTGACGGTGCTCGTCGTGGACATGCCGGCCGTCTGCATCCGGGCGGCCCGCAGGCCGGAGATGGCATAGGCCATGTAGAGGACCGTCGCGAGCGCGGTGCAGAAGATCGCGACGATGAAGGCGTAACCGGAGAGCTTTTCCATTGGGGGACCTTCCTCAGCTCTGCGCCGGCGCCTGGAGCGCCGCACGAATGTCGGTGACGAGGTTCTCGAAGTCGGTGGCCTGGGACACGTCCCTGGTGGCCAGGGTGGCCATGCCAAGTACCGCGCCGCCGTTCGGGCGGGCGACGATGCGACCCCACACGCGCTTGTGCTGGATCGTGAAGCGGATGCAGAAGCCCGCGAAGAGCAGGAACGCGCCCAGCCAGACGAGCATCACGCCGGGGTCCCGGGCGATGTTGAGGCCGGTGAACTGGCCCTCGCGGTCGAAGGTGACGGTGAAGTCGCCGAGCGTGGTCGGCTTGCCCTGGTCCACGACCTGCGAGGCGACCTGCTTGCCCTCGCCGGCCGTGTAGAGCTCCACCTGCATCTGGCCCGGCTTGATCGTCGCATCGCCGTTGCCCAGTGTGCCGATCACCCAGCCCACGTAGTCCGTGCCGGGGATCGCGAAGGAGCCGATCGGCCGGTTGTCGGCCGTCGTCCGCCAGGCCAGCGGCACGCCCTGGGAGACGAGCACCTTGCCCGCGGCGTCCTTGACCGTCATCGTGGCCGCTGCGCCGAAGAATGCCTGGTAGAAGGTGGTGTTGTCGTATTGCAGCGGGTCGTTGACCCGGATGGTGTGGCGGTTCGACCTCCTGGCCGTCCTTGAACAGGATGACCTGGCTGGCGTAGTCGATGGGCGCGCCCGTGGTCGTGTCGTACTTGTCGGTGAAGTCGACCAGCTTGATGGTCAGGCCCGGTTCCCCGGAGACCGGGAGAGTGGCGCCCTCGGCGATCGTGAACTGCGAGTCGCGATAGCCGAACAGCGTCCCGGCGATGGCGCCCATCAGGATGATCACGATGGAGAGGTGGGCGATCAGGCCCGCCCAGGGTGCCCAGCGGTTGCGGTCCGCGTAGATGTGGATCGCGCCGTCGTCGGCGGAGAGGGTGCGGTAGCGCCGGCCCTTGAACACGCCCTCCACGATCGCCTTCGTCTCGGCAGGCGTGTGCCGGACGACGATGGCCTCGTGCTGCGGGGCGTGCTCGAAGAACGCCGGGCCCACGTCAACGCGAGGCTTGGTGGTCGTCCGCCAGATGCCCGGGATCCGGTGGATGGAGCAGGCGATCAGGCTGATCGTCAACCCCGCCACCAGGACGCGGAACAGGAGAGAGTTGAAGATCTGGAACAGCTGGAGGGTGTCCAGGATCCCGGTCCAGCCGCCGTACTTCGGCCGGACCTCGTCCAGCCAGCTGGCCTTCGCGGCCGGGTCGTTGACGACGCCCGGAGGCGCCTGGATCACGAGCGAGCCGACGACGCCCAGCGCGGCGATGGCCAGCATCAGGACCATGGCCACGCGCATCGAGGTCAGGAAGTGCCACAGGCCTTCCAGCACCCGGTCGACGCGATCCATGAATGTGGGGCCGGCCGCCGCGGCAGCCGGGGCGCCGGCCGGCGGAAGCGGCCGGGTCTGGACCTCCTGGGTCATGTCCGACTACCTCCTCAGAGACCGAAGGGCGACCCGAGGGTCGCGAGACGGCCGAGCATGTTGGTGAGCATCAGCACGCCGACCGCCACGAGCAGGAAGCCCGTGACCATGGACACGGCATGGTGGTGGCGGCCGACGACGGTCAGCCGCGTGGCGACCCAGGACGCGCCCAGGGCGACCGCGAGGAACGGGATGGCGAGTCCGGCCGCGTAGGCGACCAGGAGGACCGTCCCGTGGAGGACGCTCGTCGTGGCCGTGGCCAGGCCCAGGATCCCGCCCAGGATCGGGCCGATGCAGGGGCTCCAGCCCGCCGCGAACAGCAGGCCGAACAGGAAGGACCGCGGGTATCCGGGCCGCTCTCCCGGGCTGGTGATCGCGCCGAAGCCCAGGCCGGCGGCGGAGCCGGATCCGATTCCGTTGCCGGTTCCCGCGCTCGGGCCATTGCCCGAACCGCCGGTGCCGGTTCCCGAACCGTTGGCCATCACGAGCCCGCCGCCCATGGCGGGCATCGCGCGGGTGTCGCGCCACAGGGCCCGGACGTTGATGACTCCAGCGACCTGGAGGCCGAGAAAGACGAGGAGCGCGCCGCCCACCGTGTTGAGCACGCGGCGGTCGACAAAGGCGCCCAGCGCGCCGATCGCCGCATAGAAGGCGACGAACACGAGCGAGAAGCCCAGCACGAACGACAGGCCGTGCATGAGGGCCGGGCGGCGACCGGCGGTGCCCTCACCGGTCGCGCCCATCATGTAAGCGAGGTATGCCGGGACGAGCGGGAGGCAGCAGGGGGACGCGAACGACACGACCCCGCCGACGAAGGCGATGCCGATGCCGATCGCGCCGCCGAGCTCGTTCACGGCTTGGCGCTCGCGGACGGGGAGGGGCTGGGCGCCGGAGAGGCGCTCGGTGCAGCCGGAGAGGCGCTCGGTGCAGCCGGAGAGGCGCTCGGTGCAGCCGAGGCCGCCGGTGATCCGGCCGGGATCATGGAGGCCTTGACCAGTGAGTCGAGGTGGGACTTGACCGTCTGGGCCAGCTGGGACGTCGGGTCGAGCTCGATGACCTTGTTCCACTCGCGCTGCACGCCGGCCCAGTCCGGCGTCGCCTGGTTGAGGTACAGGAAGCCAAGGTCGTAATAGACCTCGGTGTTCTTCGGGTCGATCACCACGACCTTCTTCCAGGCCGTCTCGGCGGCCGGGAGGTCATTCGTGTTGAAGCTGACCGCGCCCCGAGCCAGGAGGGCCTCGACGTTCTTGGGGTCGATGGCGAGGACCTTGTCCAGCCAGCTCCCGGCGTCGGTGTACTGCTCACCCGCGTAGTACTCGTTTGCCAGGGCCAGGAGCGTCACCGTGTCCTTGGGGTTGGCCGCAAGCTTCTGCATCAGCGTGCTGATCTTCGCGAGATCGACGGCCGGAGCCGTCGACACCGGCGCCTGCGCCGCAGCGCTCGAGGACGGCGAACCGCCGACCGCGCTTGCCACCTGCATCGCGCCGAACCCGAGACCGATGATCGCGATGACCGCGACGCCGGCGAGGACGAGCCTCTTCCAGGGGTTGGCGACCTGCGGCGCCGTTGCCGTTGCGGCGGCCGCCGGACGGACGACCGGGCGACCTGCCTTGACGGGCGCCGGGGACGTGGCCTTCGGCTTCGCGTCCGGAAGCGTGTCTGGGTGGGCGCTCGGCGTGACCGAGGCGTAGAGCACGGCCAGGTCGTCCAGGTCCGGCTCTGCAACCGCGGGCTCGGCTTCGACGTCCGGCTCGATCGTGTCGCCGTCGGGTGCGCCGGCATCCATGACCGAAGCCGCGAGGACGGCTTCCGCGGGATCGGAGCCCCGGCGGACCGGAGGTGTCGCCGGTCCGCCGGGTACGACCGCAGGCGGTCTTGCCGGACTCCTGAGGGCCGAGCCCTGGAGACCGACCGGGTCGGTCAATTGGAGGTACGCCTGGTCGAGCGCCGAGGCCTGGGCGTGGGCCCAGCCCCGCAGCTCCGGAGGCGCGGACGCGAGATACTGGCTCGCGGCCTGGTGGAGGTTGTCGACATCCTCGGCTGAGGCGCTGGCGGGAAGGCCGAGCTGGGCCAGCAGCTCGTTCTTCCTCGGCCTCGTGCCCCGTGGAGGGGAGACCGCGGGTCATCCCCGGCCTCCTGAAAGGCGCGAGCGACCTGCGTCGCGCGCCGACGTGCGATACATCGTGGAACCCTCATCTGATGCCGCGGGGGACCGCGGCTTGACACCTGATGAGATTGTCCCGGGAGCGCACCCGTGCGCCCATCCGTCGGGCCGCACATTTCCTGTCGGGACCGGGACGGGCCCTTGGGTGGAGTTGGCGCGCCGGCCCTGTATCGCTCGATACAGGCGATCAGTGCCAGCGCGGGAGCAGGGGCCGCCAGCCTGGGGACACGCTGACGCGCCCGGGCGAGTGCGGTGGTCGCAGGCCCCTCGTGATTCCGGCCGGGCCAATGTGAGCCGGGCCGTCGCCCTGGATGGTGCCGGGCCCTATCGCTGTGCGCCGGGCCTAGCGCCGCGCTGGACCTGAGCTTCGCGGCAGCTGCGCTCTCTCGCCTGGCTTCATGGAGTCGAGGGGTAGTCGTAACCGTATGCCTGGTGCGCCTTGCCGTGGCAGGTCAGGGTGCAGGTGCCCATCGACGTCGGAGTTGCGGGCACGAACTTCAGGACGCCACGCATGGTCTGGACGTCTGGGGCGAAGTTCACCAGGCCCGTGGCGGGCACCTGGCCGTTCACGGCCAGCGCGGAGCCGTGGATCCGGAAATGACACTCGGCGCAGGTGGCGTTGCCGGGCCCAGCACCCGGGACATCGATGCTCGTGCCACCGAGCCCGTTGCCGCTGATCGAGCTCAGGTGGTAGCCATGCCAGCTGAAGTTCGTGTCCGTCCGCACGTCGCCGCTGTCGTCCACCATGGGCGCCTCGGCGTGGCAGACGTAGCAGAGCGCGAAGTCCTGAGCCGCGTACGGCCCTCGGGGCTTGAGACCGCGGTCCAGGTAGGGCGCGATCAGGATCCCGCGGTTCGGGGAGGAGTGGTCGGCCAGGGTCGTGTCCGCGGCGGGCTTGGGAACAACGCTGGCGGCGGTGCTATCGCCGTGGCAGCTGACGCAGCGGATCGTGTCGTTGATCGCGAAGACCCAGAGCTTGTACGGCGAGGTTCCCGCGAGACTCAGCGCCATGGCGTTGGTCGTGTTCTTGCCTGCGGCTTCCACGGGGTGATACGAGACGTTGGCCGGATTCAGCTCGATGCCCTTGTCCAGCGCCCATCGGCTCGGGTGGGCCGCATCCTGGGCTGGCAGCTGGGTGAAGCCGGAGTGGCACTTGAAGCAGAGCTCGTACTCGAACGTCGACGTAGTCCGCAGGGTGTACGCCGGGGCCATGCCGGCGGCGCCGTTCACAACGGAGACCCCGGATGCACCCGCTATGGCGCCCGAGGCCGACCAGCCGCCGACGCTGTTGACGGGCCTGGAGGCGTCTGCGAGGTGCGGCTGGTGGCAGTCGGCACATGCTGAGTGACGGTTGAGCGTGCCTTCGAACTCAGTTCTCCAGCGCCGACTGGTGGTTTGACGGCGACGTGGCAGGGTGGGAGTACCAGGCCGATGTCGTCGGGTCGTTGGCGGGGATCGACGAGCTCGACCAGTCGCTCTGGACGTCCGAGGAGGCGCCCGTCCCGTCGTGGCACGTGAAGCACGTCGACGACTGGGGATCAGGCTGGCGGAGCAGGGACAGACCCTGCGCGTCGTGGGCCGCGTGGCACGAGGCACAGGTGTCCGAGGCCAGCCCGTAGCTGACGTGGGGCGAATCCTGGGTGGCGTTTGCCGCGACTGGCCGCGCCAGCGCATAGGTCGCCGTCCGGCCGCTGCCGGTCGAGGTCGCCACCGGCAGATCGGTCGAGGAGACCGAGGGGTCGAGCTTGTAGAGCGGCACCGGGTCGTCGACGGGCGTGCCCTTGCGCTGCCCCGGCGACAGGTCCAGCGCGGGCTTGGCGCCCATGGTGAGATCGGCCTCGACGCCGGGCAGCTGGGTGGACCCGTCCACGACCCGGAACCGGTACTGGGCGCCCCATGTCGCGTCCGCTGTGGCCCGCACGGCGAACTCGACTTCCGTGAAGCTGTGGGCGGGAAGGGCGATGGCGACGAGCATCAGACCCGCGCTGGCCTCGCCCGGCACGGGCATCGCGAGCGGGTCGGCGGCCTGGGCGAGCCTGAGGTCCCCCGCGGCGATCGTCGTCCGACGCGCGCTGAACACGGGGCCGTCGTCGGACGCGCCGTAGAACGCCTTGCCATGCTCCGGGTCGACCATCGGCACCGCGGTCCAGTCGGCGGTTCCACCCGAGATCTCGAGGGCGGGAGCGAGCGTCGCGTCGGTGTCCGCGTCGTTGACCAGCTGGAACCGGACCCGGTAGACGGTAAACCGCTGCGCGGCGTCGAGCGGCGCGTCGACGGGGCCGTGATCGGTCACCATGCCATCCTGGTTCGTCGTGTCGATCCAGGCGTGCCCGACCTGCGGTCCGATGGGGGCCGAGGACGGCGATGCGCTCGGCGCGGCCGATGGCGCCGGGTCACCCGATGCTGCGGGATCTGGCGATGCGCTCGGCGCGACCGACGGCGCCGGGTCACCCGACGCTGCGGGATCCGTTGACGGGGAGGGCGCGATCGACGGCGATGCGCTCGGCGCGACCGACGGCGCCGGGTCACCCGACGCTGCGGGATCCGTTGACGGGGAGGGCGCGACCGACGGTGCCGGGTCACTGGAGGGTATCGGGTCCACCGTCGGGGCCGGCGCGGTTGTTGGCGTCGGGGCCGGCGTCGGATCGGCCGTCGGGGCCACCGTCGGGTTGACGGACGGGGTGGGTGTGGGATCCAGCGCGCGCACCGTCGGTACGGCTGGCGTCAGAGCCGCGAGCGCGCCTGCGACGACGAGCAGCACGCCGAAGAGGCGGCCCGCCCGGTGGCGTGTGGGTCGCTGCTGGCTGGTCATGCTGGCGTCGACTTCATCATGGCAAGGTGTGGACGTTCACCCGTGGAGGCCATTGACTGACCGGTTCGGCGATGGAGCCGGGCGGGAGCCCTGCGGAGGAGTCGTCAAGCACCCGCCTGGCGGCTCTTCGGCGCGGCTTCGGCCTGGATTGAGGGGCGTGGGTGGCCAGGACGTGCGTCGCCGGCCACCCACGATGGGTGCGCTAGGGGAGGACCGGTGCGGGCGTGGGCCCGACCTGCTGGCCAACGACGATGGTCCCCGTCGGGTCGTGGCACAGCTGGCACGTCCCGCGGTTGTCCACCTTGAGCAGCCGGCTGTCGCCGACCGTCGCGGTGGAGCCGCCCGGGTTCTTGAGGTTGGCGGAGTTGGGACCCGTCATCTGCGCGTTGGAACCGTGTGCCACGTGGCACGTGATGCAGTTCCGGGACGACGCATTGGACGTGTGCCGGTACGTGTAGATCGCGTCGGCTTCCTTGGTGTCAAACCCGGCGCTCAGGTAGCGGGTATGACAGGTCAGGCACCACGTCGAGATCTGGGTGAAGAAGGTCGCGGACTGGCCGTTCGGCGCGTCGTTTGCCGTGCCGGTCGTGCCATTCCACGGAACCTTCCGCCGCCAGTAGTCGCCCGCCGTCGCAGGCAGGGCAAGAGCGGTGACCTGGTTCGCCGTCAGCGTCCCGGTACCGCCATTCGTCTGGATGATGGTGTAGTTGCGGTTGTCGCCGGCGGCCGGGAGCGGGGCGTCGGTGACGGTCGCCGCGACGGCGGCCGGGACGAACACGTCCGTGCCCGTTGCGGCGGGGGCCGGGATCGGATTGAGGATCCGATACTGGCCGTTGCCGTGCGGGTTGTGGCACGTGGCGCACTCGACCTCGACGGCGGCGCCGGCAAACGGCGTTGCGCTGTTGGGGCCGTTGCCCCAGGCAACGCCACTCGCCGCTCCGACCACGCCTGCCGCGTTCGGCAGGTGGGCCGACGTGACGGCCTGCGAGCCCGCGGTCCGGACCGGAACCTTGCCGTTCAGGCGAACGCTGGTTCCGCTCAGGTAGGCGACGCGGACGGCTTCGGCTGACCCGATTCGGGCGTTGACGAAGCCGCCGCCTCGGAGATAGCCGAGGACAGCGGTGGTGCGAGGTAGGGCCGTGGGGTCGGTGTTCAGCACGTACTGGACGCCCGACTCGACGTCGGTGGTCGCGCCGAGACCGGTGGCCCCGTGGCAGGTCAGGCAGGAGGACGTCGCCGAGCTCGCGACGAGCAGGAAGTCCCCCTGCGCTGAATGGGCGCGGTGGCAGCCGGCGCAACTGTCGGCGTTGACGCCGTTTACGCCGCTGTTCACCGCAGCAATATGCGGCCCGCCGTCTGCGAAGACGGGGACCGCGGCAAGGAACAGCCAAAGACTACCGGCTGCAATCAGCAGCATCAGTCTTTTCAACTGTCCTCACCTCCTTTCTCTTTGCTACGTGGACTTGACATGGGCCGCCAGGTCCTGGCGGTGACGCAGGCGCTTCGGTCTCCACCTCCCTCGTGTGACTTGCTCAGTAGCTCCACAACTGCACGCGATCGTTGGCCGAGTCGGCGACAAACAGCCGCCCTCGAGCGTCGACCGCGATGTCGTTGGGATAGGCGAATGTCCCGTTTGCGACGCCCTCGGTTCCGAAGGAGCCGAGGAACTCGAGCCCGGTCGCGCCTTCCTTGTACTGACCGTAGACGAACACCGAGTTGCCGCTCGTATCAACGACGTAGACGCGACCCTGCTGGTCGACGGCCACGCCGCGAGGAAGGCCGAGGTTGCCCTTGCCGATGCCCCGGCTGACGGTCGCGACGACGGTCCCGTCCTGCGCGAAGACGAGCAGCCGCCCGTTGTTGCTGTCGGTCACATAGACGTGCCCCGCAGTGTCGAGGGCGACGCCATTCGGAAAGTTGAGCCCCGCGGTGGCCCCGAGGACGCGGACCTGCTTGCCGGACGGATCCAGCTCGCGAACGACATTTGGGACCTGGCCGACATCAGTGACGTACAGGTTGCCGGCCGTGTCGAACGCCATGCCGAGCGGCTGCCAACCCTTGACATCGGCAGGCGGCTGGAATGTCCGAAGGAACGCCCCCTGGGCGTCGTAGACGTAGATGGAGGCAGTGGGCCGGTCGGAGACGTACACCTCGTTCGTCACCGGGTTCACGGCGATGTAGACGGGCACGTGGGTGTCGCCTGTTGACTTCGGCGGCAGCATCTTGGCCACCTCGTTGCCCCCGGCATCGAACACCAGCGCCGTCTGCTCACCGGCGGTCGCCCCCACATAGATGCGGTCGCCAGCGGCGTTCACGGCGACGCCCATCGGGCGGGAGGCACCGTAGGTTGAGGAGACGTAGCCGGGCATGACCGTCTCACCCGGGATCGTCGGGACCGGGATTGGCTGGCGGAACAGCAGGTACCAGATCGCCAAACCGATCAGCAATGCGAAGCCGGCCAGGAGGAGGAGCAGGATCAGGATCTTGCGGCGGCGATGCTCCGGGGGAGCCTCCTCCACATCGGCGGTGCCGGAGCCGTCGGGCGGCACCCCAGCAAGGTCGGGGGCCGGAGCGCCGGCGACCGGCTGTGCAGCCGGGGTCGACGAGGTCATCAGTTGCTCCCCGCGCTGGGCGACGGCGCGATCGAGGGGTGCCCCCCGGCCGAGCCCGTTACGCGGCTCAGGCCGAGTGTCGCGGATGTGCTCTTGGCGTCGAGCTCGAGGGCCTTGCGGTACCACTGCTCCGCCGTCGCGGCATCGGAGCTCATCTCGGCCAGCAGGCCGAGGCCGATGCGTGCGTCAAGCCCGGCCGGGCCGTTCGAGATGGCCGTGAGCCGGGTGATCGCGCCGGCAATGTCGCCGGTGTTGGCGGCGGCCATCGCCCCGGCCCACGCGGCCAGATCGGTACTCTCCGGACGCCGTGTAGGCGGCGGCCAACGTCTGGTACGGCTCCGCCCAGCCAATCGGAACGAACTCGATCGCCTTCCGCAATGGCTCCACGGCCTTGTCCGGCGTTCCTGCCTTCACGTAAGCAGCGCCGAGCAGGTTCATGGCGTCAGCGTCGGTGCGCTTGATCGCGAGGGCCTTGAGGAGCTGTGTGACGGCGTCGTCAGCCCGGTCCTGCTTGAGCGCGATCGCGCCGAGCCCGTAGTAGGCGATCTCCATCATCGGGTCGACGTTGGCCATCTCGCCGGGCGTGCCGATCTCGATGACCTTCTTGTAGTCGGCCGCGGCGGCGTCGAGGTCGCCCTTCAGCTCCTGGGCGCGGCCACGGCTCGTATATCCGGCCTCGTCCTGCTTGCCCGTCTTGATGATCTCGGTGTACTGGGCGATGGCCTCGTCGTAGCGATTGGCCGCGAGGTACAGATCCGCGAGTCTGCCCCGGGAGGCGATGTCAGTCGGATCCGTTCGGACGGCCTCTTCCATGGCCGTCATCTCCCGGTCGATGAGGGGAGCCGTGGGTGCGCGGAAGCGGTCGACGGCGTAGAAGGCGATGAAGACGACGATGCCGATGATCAGCAGCAGGCCGATCCGCTTGATCCAGCGGTTCAGCTGCGCCTCGGGCATCGAGGTCAGGGACGTGACCCGGGACATGAATGGCACCTGTACTCCTTGGCCGGCGGAATCAGGGAACCCGGCCTGTCTCAATCATCGGGCGCGCGCAAAGGCGTTCCCATCCGTCGGGGGATAGAACTGCGATACAGGGCGTGGCCCGCAGGCACCACAGCGCCTGTATCGTCCGGCCCACGGATCGACGTGCGCGGGGCGCTCGTCCCCGCGAGGCCACCGGATCCCGCTACGCCGGCAGCGACTCCCGGGGCGTTTCGAAGTTGCCGGGCACGTCCACCTGCACCACGGACCCGGTGACCTGGACCGGGAACTGCATCAGCGGCTTCGACGGCTTGCCGGAGAGCACGGTCCCGTCCAGCGCGAACTGCCCGTCGTGGCAGTTGCAGAAGAACCGCTCCTGACCCGTTTCCCACCGGTACGTACAGAGGGCGTGGGTGCAGCGCGGGTCGAAGGCCGTGATCTCGCCGGCGGCCGACTTCACCAGCCAGGTGGACGCAGCGACGGTCTTGCCACCCAGGTCCACGGTGAACGGCACCTCGACGGGCGTGCCGGCGACGAGCGTCTCCGGGTCGATGGCCAGCTCCACCGGGACCGGCGGGCCGGCACATCCCTCCAGGAGGGCGGCCAGGCTGCCGCCGGCGAGCACGCCCACGCCGATGAGGAGCAGGACACGGCGGCGGGGAACGGGAGTCGCACGCGGATCGAAGGCGGGCCCGAATTGCGGCTCGGTGTGCAGTCCGGTCTGCGGCCCGTGGAGGTCATCGCCCATGTCGCGTGCCAGCCGAGAGCAGATCAGCCGGGGATGGGCGCGGGCTGCAGGGCGTGGTCCGGATCCATCACCGGCTCGCCCGGCCCTGGTCGGCCGGAGTGGCCGACGATGCCGCGGATCGTGGCCAGGAAGTCGTCGGGGCGCGTGGACAGGGTTTCGCGGCGGAGGGTCCAGGCGCTGGTCGTGGTGATGTCCACGTCCAGGACAACGGGGCAGTTGGACCTGCGGACGACGTCCGCGGCGTCCACGGCACCGCCCTCCTCCACCACGATCACGTCAGGATCCCGCGCGATGGCGGCGTCGACCGCCTCCGTGAAGCCGATGTCCACGGCATCCACGACCACGCCGGGCTCGGCGGCGAGCATCTTCCCCAGACCCTCCCCCATCAGGGGATGGCTGTAGAGGAGAAGCACTCGCACCGGATCTGGTGACACGATGGGCTTCCTCGAGAGCGCGGGCCGCTGGATCGCGCCCCGTCGTCGAATGCTAGGGGAGTGCGGCGCGCGCACCAATCCGTCGCCCGGCACACGTTTGGCAGGGGCGGGCTGTATCCGACGGGGGACGTTCGGGCCCGCGCCTGGGCAGGTTCGCCGTCCGGCTCGGCGGGCGACGCGGGTTGCGCGCCGGTTGCGGGACGGCGGCGCAGCTATTCGCCGCTTGCCCGGAGCGAGAGGTAGGAGAAGGGCAGGTAGTACGCGTCGAGAGACTCGGTGGTGGATTCGTACTCGTTGTCTCCGACGAGGAAGTCGCAGGCGATCTCGCGCGCCCGCCCGATCTCGACCCGCTGGTTCCGCCACCGGTCGTCGTCGAGCGTGAACTCGAAGAGCTCGAGTGCCAGGTCGAAGTGGCGCTGGAGACGGCGGTCGTCCTGCCTGTCCTTCGCTCGCGCCGCCCTCGCGACCTCCGTGCCGATGTTGGCGAGCTGGTCCGCGAGGCTCATGCGCTCCCAGCGCTCGTGGGTCAGGCCCCCGTGCAGGGCGACGTCGGTCATTCCTTCACCAGGCTTCCCACGACATCGATGACCCGCGCCTGCGTGGTCGGATCCTGGATGGACCTCGACCGGTTGATGGGCGGCCGCAGGTTGATCGTCGAGTCGAACTCAAGCCAGTCCGGCGATCCGTACTGGTCGGGGTAGTGGTTGATCCCCCACACGTCACGCTGCCGCGATCCGTCGTTCAGGAGGGCGGCCTGTTCGTCCACGTGCAGACCGCCACCGATCGCCATCACGGTGCGTTCGAGATCGACCACGGCCTTCACGAGGCCGAGATCACCGAACGTCCGCTCGGCCGTCTGCTTGAGGTGGGCGATGGTCGTGGGTGCAGAGATGATCTCGACGCCGTTCTCGTTGATCAACGTGGCCCCGTCATCCGATGATTCGTCCGGCGCTTCGTCCATGTGCCCATCGCCCTGCTCCGCACCCTCTCAGTCCCGGTTCGGCTCCTGGTTCGCGTAGCCCAGGCGGACGGCGTAGGCGGCGGCCTGCACCCGGTTGGTCAGGTGCAGCTTCTCCAGCGCGTTGTGGACGTGGTTCTTGACCGTCCCCTCGGTGATCGTCAGCTCGTTGGCGATCTCCTTGTTGGACATGCCGGCGGCCACGAGCTGCAGGATCTCGGACTCGCGGCGGGTCAGGACGGTGTCCTGGGCGGCGGCGGCCGGTTGGCCGCGGGCGGGGATCCCGCCGGTCCGCAGCGCTTCGAGGAGCTTGCTCGCGACGGCCGGCGCGATCGGAGCCTCGCCCCGCATGACACCGCGCAGGTCCTCGAACAGCTGCTCCGGGCGGACGTTCTTCAGCAGGTACCCGTTGGCGCCAGCCTTGATCGACTCGAACAGGTCGTCGTCGTCCTCGGACACGGTGAGCATGACGATCGGGGTCTTGACGCCCGCGGCCCTGATCAGGCTGACGCCGTCCACGCCGGAGGCGACGGGCATGTTCACGTCCATGACGACGAGGTCCGGATGGAGGGACCGGACCTTCTCCAGGGCATCGCGGCCGTTCTCGCCTTCGCCGACGACCGTCATGTCGAACTGGGCGGAGATCAGCGTCGCGAGCGCCCTGCGGAACAGCGGCTGGTCATCGACGAGCAGCACCCGGAGTTTCGGCGGAAGGTGTCCCACGCGTGTCCTCTGCGGCGAGCCGGACGACGACGGTCGTCCCCTCGTTCGGGGCAGTATGCACATCGATGCTGCCACCGATCTGCTCGACCCGCTCGCGCATGGACTTCATGCCGAAGCCGCCCTCCAAGGAGCCCACGATGGTCGAAGGGTCGAAGCCTACGCCATCGTCCTCGATCGTGAGCGTGACACCCGGTCGCAGGCAGTCGATCCGCACGGCCACCCGCTTGGCGCCCGAGTGCTTGCGCGTGTTGGTCAGGGCCTCCTGGACGACCCGCAGCAGCTGGACCTCCGATCGCGGGCTGAGCGCGCGTCGGGTGTCGCCCTCGCAGCTGAGCGTGGCCGCGATGCCGGTCTGGCGGCTGTACTTGCGCAGGTACTCGCGTAGCGAGCCCTCGAGTCCGTCGTCCTCCCGGACGGTCTCGCGCAGGCCCAGGATGGCCTCCCGGACGTCGCGGTAGGCCTCGTCGGCGGTCTCGGCAATGCCCGAGAGCTCGTCGGCGATGCCGAGGCTGGCCTCGTCCTTGGCCCTGGACTCGAGCGACCGCAGCTGGAGGTGGATCACGCCGAGAACCTGGGCCAGGCTGTCGTGGAGCTCGCGCGCGATCCGGTCCCGCTCGGCGTGGATCGTCCACTGCTCCTCGGCCTCGTGGAGGCGTGCCGTGCGGACGGCAATCGAGGCCATGTCCGCGAGGGCGCCGAGGAGGTTCCGCTCCTGCGCTGTGAACTGGCTGCCGGACCGGACGACGCACAGCTCGCCGAGGATCCCGTCAGGGCCGCGGAGCGGGCGGGCGGCCCAGGCGTCGTCCCCGTCCTTCGCCAGGAGCGGGCAGAGGGGGTTGCGCGGGTGCTGGGCGGACGTCAGCTCGTGGGCGACGAGGCACACGCTGCCGTCGTCCGCCATCGCCATGCGCTCGCGGCCGATCGCGCTGCGCGGTGTCATGGCGCGGACGTCGCTCAGGCACACCACGGCGCGCTCGGCGCCCAGCAGCTCGCGGGCGTGCATCGTGATCGTGTCCAGGACGTCGCGGAGGTCGTTGCGGCCGGTGAGCTGGAGGGCCACGGAGTAGAGGGCCTCGCGCTCCCGCTCGCGCCGGTGGAGGTCGGCGACCGTGATGCTCAGCTGGACGGCACCGGCGATCTCGCCCGCGATGTCGGCAAGCGCCGCGTCCGAGACGTCGGGCTCGACCGGCGGGTGGAAGGTGAGCCGGATATGGCCGATGCGGTCGGTGCCGCGGATGAGCGGGAGGTCCAGGACACCGGTGTCCAGGCCCGACCGGACCTGGTAGTGCGGGCTCGACAGTGCCGGGTCCAGCTGTCCCGTGAGGAGAGGTGAGAGCCACGCGAGGCCGGGAGCAAGGGCCGCGGGGCGCTGGATCACGATCGGGCGGCCGTCCGAGCCGTTGACGCTGACGATGCCGGCAAGCGCGCCGGTCTCGGTCACGACGCGGTCGAGCGACTGCTCCAGCAGGTCCGGCAGCGAGAGGCCGCCCCGGACCGCGGAGCTGACCGCATGGGTGACGGTGAGATCCTTGTTCTGGGCAACCAGCTGCTTCTGGGCGCGGTCCAGGTAGAGGGAGACGATGGTCGCGAAGACCACGATCGCGCCGCCCATGATCATGGCCGACACGACGTGGGCACCGTCGCCCGTGTCCTTGGGATCGATGACGAGGAACCGGCCGAGCTCGAACAGCCAGACGAAGACGATCGGCACGATCATCGTCGCCCACTTGAGGCGGTTCAGGTCGCGGGTGCCGGTGGGTTCGCTCATCGTCGTGGACCTGTGGGTTGCGGCTCGGTCATGCGTGAGGTCGGTTCATGCCCTGCGGTGGCTTGAGACGTGGCCGCGGCAACGCGTGCCGACTGTGCCGTTCGATACAGATGGCGGGACAGGGCCGGGTGGCCCGTGGTGGGTCGGGTCCTGTGGCCCGCAACAGGGTAGCGGGTTCGTCGCACATCGCCCACCCCCCGTCCCTGCTCAGCCCATACCCCTGTGAGGCGTGCCCCGTCTCGCGCCGGTCTCCTGCGCAAGCGCCCATCCGGCGGCGCCCGTGTGTCGGCCATTCACGGGCTCCCTGCCCGTCGGCCATTCACGGGCTCCCTGCCCGTCGCCATTCACCGGCTCCAGCCCGTCGCCCATTCACCGGCTCCCTGCCCGTCGCCCGTATGCGTACCACGTTTACCAGGCCCCATCCCATGAGGTTCGCCCCTCGGGATGGTCTCCGGCGAGCCGATAGGAGCTCGTCCGATGCGTGGTACGCATGCGCAACGTCGCTGGAGCCCTGTTTCGCCGCCGATGCGTTGCCCGGCAAATCTGGTACGCATACGGGGTCGAGTGGCTGGGCGATCGCGCCTCGCCGCCGCGCCTCGCCGCCGCGCCTCCCGCCGCGCCACGCCGCGCCCCGTCGCCGCGCCCTCGCCGCCGCGCCCTCGCCGCCGCGCCCCGCCGCCGCGCCCCAACGCCGCGCCCCGCCGCCGCGCCCCGCCCCCGCGCCGTCGCCGCCGCGCCCTCGCCGCCGCGCCCTCGCCGCCGCGCCCTCGCCGCCGCGCCCTCGCCGCCGCGCCCTCGCCGCCGCGCCCTCGCCGCCGCGCCCTCGCCGCCGCGCCCTCGCCGCCGCGCCCTCGCCGCCGCGCCCTCGCCGCCGCGCCCTCGCCGCCGCGCCCTCGCCGCCGCGCCCTCGCCGCCGCGCCCTCGCCGCCGCGCCCTCGCCGCCGCGCCCTCGCCGCCGCGCCCTCGCCGCCGCGCCCTCGCCGCCGCGCCCTCGCCGCCGCGCCCTCGCCGCCGCGCCCTCGCCGCCGCGCCCTCGTCGCCGCGCCCTCGTCGCCGCGCCCTCGTCGCCGCGCCCTCGCCGCCGCGCCCTCGTCGCCGCGCCCTCGCCGCCGCGCCCCGTCGCCGCGCCCCGCGCGGGGCCTCGGGCGCACCGGATGGACGACTCCTACAACCTCACCGGCGGGCCGTACCAGACCGACGCGGCGATGATCAGGTACAGGCCCAGCAGCATCAGGCCCTCCAGCCAGGTGAATTCGCCGTCGAACACGATGAGCGCCCCGAGCACCGCTGTCGGCGACTCGCCAGGATTCGATGCTGTAATAAACCTCGAAATATTGGAAGAATACTGATCTTTTAAAATCATAAATATTCTGTCATGTTCTTTACTCCAACAATTATCAGCATAATCACAGTTATTGCAATTCCAACAAGAAATCGCACCAAATTTTTCAATAACATTTTTATCGTTATGGAAATTTTTAGTCACATCCTGAATCATTTCTGATGGATAAAACTGTTCTAATAATTCCATATTAGTGTTACTATCAAAATTAAAAGCTCTATTACCAATATAATCTCTAACACATTTGTAATAAGTATAATTAAATTTATCATTATTAGGATTGTTTAATGAATTTATGAAATTGTTTATATAATTAAAACTTTCTTCATATCTACCTATTTTATAGGACAATACACATTTTAACAATTCTATATCTGAATAGTACCAATTAACTTTATCAAATATATTTATATTTAATATCTGTGGCACTGATATTTTCCCTTTTATATTTGAACTATTTAGATTAGATATTAATTCAGTAATTTCATCATCGCTTATATTATCAATATCTCTTAAATATTTTTTTAATTTAATGTAGCTACTATAATTGTCAAGAGATTCAACATCATTAATACTCTCCACTTCACTAAATCCTGGCACGATTACATGATAGCTTGGAAAACCTAAGAATGACACATCTCTGATAAATATAGAATAATCATCTCTTTTCAATATATTTAATAAGCATTCTAACATATCTGAATTGCTATCACCCTTTACGTTATTAAATCCTGTAAATTCATATGATTCTTTATTAGAGAATAAATCTTTATCATAACTCCAGAGCCATTTACTAAAATTCCAATCATGTTATTATGAACATCTTTAATTTGTGGAATTGAAGAAAATTCTGTAACACCTTTAAGCATTTTTATGTGTTGACCTTGTAATAATTCAGTAAGTGTTCTTTGGAGAGCAATTTCAAATTTGGGATGTGCACCAAATTTTACAAAATATGTTTGATCTGATTTATTGATTATAATTACTCCAATTACTGGATAATCTTTACCCAGTGAACAATCCTTAACCATAACTTTATAATTACCAGATAACTCTAAGTCCTTTAACATTTTTCAGTACGTGGATATTTAGCTATATAACTTATTGGTATATCTGGTGGAACAATATTTTCCATTAATATTTTCTGATTAACGTACTATTTCGAATATTTCTGATACTCCCTGAACAAGAGCCTCTTCCTTTGTATTTCCTGCACACATACCATTAGACATATACATTTTAGAAACCATTTTTATTGGTATATATGATTCTCTTTTTGTTAATATATTAATATATGGAATAGAGGAATAAAGTGTGTATTGAAATTTTCATATGCAATTGACATCCATTTTTTTAAAAGAGACCTTTTATCAACAGTTCCCCTAATAAGCTTTTCTTGAATTTTAAACCAATCATTGTCAAACTTCAATACTTCATCAAACGTCATAGATTTTTCATCTGGGCAATAATAGAATCCTTTATATTTAAGTGCCTTTGGACTGACATCAACAGATAACTTGAAAAATGCTTGATTTTGAAATAGCTCCATTAATTCACCATAGGCACTTGCTAAAGCATAGGAAGGGCTTATTCCTTTTCCATTAGTAGCAAGATTACTATTATTAATCCTTATTGTAACTGAATAGTAATTTTCAATTGAATTACGCCAATTACTTTCAAATGTTTTTATTCCAATTTCGTCCAAAATAGTTTTTATCTTATGTATTGTTATGTCTGGATTATTATCTTTAAAATTTATATCTTTATATTCACTCACACATTATCACCTCATTATAATATATATTAATATTAATTAACTAATAGTCTGTTTCAAAATAAATTGCAAATTCTAGAGTATGAATTTTTTTCTTTTTAGGAAACAAGAGGACTAAAAATAAGTCCCCTTAAACAATAAGTTTATTTGAAACAAGTATGTTTTTACATTTTAACTTGTATTATTTTTCTTTTACTTTCATTGGTTTCATTTCTGACATTCCTTGCATTCCGCACATGCCATTCATGCCCTGCATCCCTTTCATACAGTGCATTCCATCCATTCCACTCATACCTTGCATTCCATTCATGCCGTTCATTCCTTGCATTCCATTCATACCGTTCATGCCTTGCATTCCATTCATACCGTTCATGCCTTGCATTCCATTCATGCCGTTCATGCCTTGCATTCCTTTCATACCATCCATGCCTTGCATCCCATTCATGCCGCTCATGCCTTGCATTCCTTTCATACCATCCATGCCTTGCATTCCTTGCATACCTTGCATTCCTTGCATCGCTTGCATCATAGACATAATGTACATCATTTGCATCATTTCCTTCATATCAGCTATATCCATATCAGTCCCTAATTTCAAATTATTTGTTTCCAAAATAATAACTCCTTTAAATTAATAACGTAATAATTTATATATATGCCAGCTTTTTAATTTAAGTGCTTTTTTATTAAATAATTCATTAAATAATATAGTTTTATTCATTTCTAAAATAATTTCTATAAATATTTTTTTTCATAATATTTATAAACTGTCTTTGAATTCTGTTTACTTCATTTGTAATATTATCATTAGAATTTCTCTGTTGTAAAAATTCTATTTCTTCAATATCCAGACTCTCCTTTTCAACATAAGAAACTGGTATAAGCAAATTTTTTGGTATTGATAAATACATACTTACCTCTAATTTAATTGATTTTATAATAATATATACATCCTATAAATAAAATATTACAATCTACACTTTAAATTTGTTGATATATGTGAAAGAAATGAAGTTGAAGGAAAGTTTGGTACTGGTAATATTAGATATGGTTTAACTATAATATTTAAAGATTTAAAAGAAACTGCTGAGTGCGTTATTAATGTGCCATTTTTTTTGTAATGAACCTTAATAAGAAATTGAGAATCTTCTACGCCATTTTCTATATTTTGAAATATACAAGGAGGTGGTAAAGTGCCCCCTAAATAAGAACTTCTCCTTAGCTATAGGTTGCTTTTTTTAATATATCTTATATTTCCGTAATTACTGTTAAAATCATAGGTTTTCTTTTCATTCTTGTATATATAAAACCGTCTACTTCTCTTCTTATAGTATTTCTTATTTCCGACCATTAAGTTATATTATTA
>CAWBMD010000008.1:0-115784 GCA_963789865.1 uncultured Chloroflexia bacterium | reverse complement strand
CGTGGGCGATATCAGGCGACTCGGCCGGGCCAACGGGGGACAATGGATCGGCCAGACGCACTTCGTCGCCGCCGGCAACCAGGTCCAGTCGATGCTCGCGTGGCTCGGCTACATGTCCGGCTTCACCTACCTCGACCGCCTCCTGCACCTGCCGCCGACGAACCTCCAGGCCGGCTTCGAGTCACAGGCGCAGCAGTTCGCCGATCGTGTTGCCGATCGTGCGCTCGGCATCCCTGGAGGCACGCGGCCCGACGTGGCGGGACGGGGCTGATCGAGAGACCCGAGAGGAGGTCACCGCTTGTCCAGGAACCGGCCCGAGCGTCGGGGCCCGATCGTCATCACCGGCACGTCCACGGGCATCGGAGCCGCCACGGTCCTGTACCTCGCGGAGAAGGGTTTCCAGGTGTTCGCCGGGGTGCGTCGTGAGGCCGATGGAGAGGTGCTGAAGTCGCAGACCACCGGTGATGTCACGGCCCTGCTGGTCGACATCACCGATGCCGCGACGATCTCGCGCGCCGTCGAGCTCGTGACTGCCGCCGTCGGCGAGCGGGGCCTGGCCGGCCTCGTCAACAACGCGGGCATCGTCAAGCCGGGACCGCTCGAGTTCCAGCCACTGGACGACTTCCGGCAGCAGCTGGAGGTCAACCTGGTCGGCCACCTGGCCGTCATCCAGGCGTTCCTGCCGCTGATCCGGCAAGGCCGCGGCCGAATCGTGAACGTCGGGTCGATCGGCGGGCGCCTGGCGCTCCCGATCCACGGTGCCTACAGCGCGTCCAAGTTCGGCATGGAGGCGCTCAGCGATGCCTTGCGTCTCGAGCTGCGCCAGTGGCGGATCCCGGTGTCCATTGTCGATCCGGGCCCCACGCAGAGTGCGATCTTCGGCAAGACGATCGCGGCGCTCGATGCCCTCACAGAGTCGCTTGTGGCTGCCGGGCACGGCGGGTACGACGGCCAGATCAAGGCCATCAGGGGCAGCGTCGAGAAGTCCGCGGCCGACGCCTCGCCCGCCCTGGTGCTCGCCCGGGTCATCGCCGAGGCCCTGACGACCGACAAGCCCAAGGCCCGGTACCTCGCCGGCAAGGGGGCCAAGGAGGTCGCAGCCCTCGCGCGCATGCCTTCCGACCGGGTCAAGGATCTCGCGATCGCCAAGGACATCGGGCTGCCGGACCCGGCGTGACAACCGGGCTGGGACCCGGGAGACTTCCGGTCGGCCGCGTGGACCCTGTGGGCCGGCCGGGCGTCAACGATCGCTCAGGCTTGATCTCCCCGTGTCGGCCGTGGACTGGCAGCTTCGGGACACGACGAGCGCCTGTGATGACACGGATCCGCGGCGCGCAGCATCGCGAGGACTTCCCGCACCCGCCGCGCGATCCACAGCGGGTCGGCGCAGTGCGCGCGTCGTTTCGATCGTTTCGGAGGATGCCCAGAGACCTTCGGCGCCTCAGTGTTCGATCGAGACCGCCATGCGCTGCCACCTTCGGAACGCGCGGAGTCATTGAGGAAGTGGAGTCGTGATGCACCGTAGCGCGCGCTCGTTACGCGTCGCCATCATCTCGTCGCTGGTCGCCTTGTTCGCCGCGTCGGCGGTCGGCGGGTGCGCGACCTCTACAGCAACCCCGGCGGCGAGCCAACCGGTCACAGCGACCCCGCCGGCCAGCCAACTGGTCACAGCGACCCCGCCGGCCAGCCAACCGGTCACAGCGACCTCGCAGGCGAGCCAGCCGGCCGCCAGCGCCGGGGCAACCGGCAACGTGTGCCCCCAGGCATTCGACGCCGCGCAGGCCGACTACTACCCCGTCCAGCCGAGCTTCTCGGCCGGCTACTCGGCTGCGGCCCAGCTGCTGAACAGCGACACGGCCGACTGGGCCTACGAGGTCACCGGCGACTACCCGTACTCCTACTGGATGTCCTGGTACCTGTACAGCACGAGTGGCGTACCGCTGTTCAAGGTGTCCGACAAGGACATCGCGCCCGATGCTGGCTCCACCAATCCGTTCGTCCCCGGAAACCCGATCCTGGCGCCCACGCGCCGCTACTCGATCATCTTCATGCCGGCGGATACGCCCGCGGACGTCATCACGAGCATGCAGGCCGCAGGCAAGAACGTCGCGCTCCTGCCTGCGGTGGGCACCACCCCCGGCGTGTCCATCGTCTTCCGCAGCTACTGGTCGCTCAGCAACGACAACCTCGGCGACTACGATCGATTCGGGTACGGCGGCCCGACGAACACCCGGCACCACAGCATCCTCGCCTTCCAGACGGACCCGACGACCGGTGAGCTGACTGATACACCGGTCTCCGACTGCGCCGCGCAGAGCCAGGTCCCCCAGAAGCTCGCGTACAACCCCGCGACGAACTCGCCGGTCCTCGACTTCAAGCTTGGCACGCCGCCCAAGCGAGAGGACCTGACTGACCTGCCCAAGTTCCTGCTCGAGGCCGGTTCCGTCTCCGGCGTCCTCGGGGCGGAGTTCCCACCGGCACCGGTGCCGAGCGAGGTCCAGTTCTACCGGAACGTCGCCGCCAACTCGCCGTACGCGGACGTTCAGTCCGCGCCGCCAGCCGGCGACCCGCCGAACGCTTGCGGCGGGTACGTCATGGCGAACCTCCCCAACGATGTCGTCTCGCTCGTCCACGTCCCGCAGGTCCCCACGTTCCCCGACTACCAGGGCGCCACGAACTCGACCCTCAACGACAACAACAAATACAACCTGGCGTTCTACAGCGCCGTGATCTACGGCGCGGACAAGCAACTTGACGCGCTCGGAACCGTCGAGAACTCGCAGATCGGCAACCGCCAGATCAAGGTGAACAGCGATGGCAGCGCGACCATCGTCCTGTACCCACGATCCGCGACGAGCGATCAGGTCGCGGCGATCAAGGCCGTGGTGGACGCGAACGGATGGAACCTGCTGCGCAGCGGAGTGCAGACGACGCTCGTGCCGAACCTGATGGTCATCCGAGAGAAGGGCTCCAACGACACGTGGCCGAACTCCCTGAGCCCGAATTCGGCGACCGCAGGAGCGCCCTGCCCTCAGACGGCGAACCCGACGCTCCCGCTTCCGCAGGACCCGCCGGATGCGCAGGTCACACAATCGAACGGCATGGGTCTCTCCGCGCCCCAGGGCCAGAACTGCTCCATCGACGTGTTCCTCTCGGGCAAGTGCCTGAAGGACTTCGGGGCCCAGCTTGCCCAGGACAAGTCGGTGTGGTCCGCGACCAGCGCGGCGCCGCCGGACCAGGTCAAGCAGTAGAAACGCGCTCTCCGGCCCGGCGGCGCCCCAACCTCCTACAGCTGGGCGATGCCCTGGCCGATCAAGTGCGCGCCGAACACGAGCAACAGCACGGCCATGATCACCGGGTTGTTGGCGACCAGGAACTCCTTCCAGCCGGCGAGGACGACGGCGGCGTTGTCGCCACCGGCGATGTAGACGATGACGGGAACCAGGATCGCGACGCTGGCGAGGAGCACGAAGGCGAGCAGTGTGACCAGCTGCGATGACGCCGGCAGCCCGGCCGTGGCGACGGTCGACGTCGCCGCAAGATTGAAGGCCAGGTTCTTGGGGTTGATCCCGGAGAGCAGCGCCGCGAGGCCGGCGGACCTCGGCGGCGTGATCGTGTCGAGCGATGCCATCCATTTCGGGAGCGGCGGCACCTCCCCCGGCTTTGGCCTCGACCGCCACCCCCTGGCGGCAAGCGCGAGGAGCAGCACGCCAAGCACCAGGTTGGTGAGTCCGACTGCGCGCGAGGTCGAGCTTGTCCACGTGGAGAGCCCCGCCGCGCTCGCGAGGACGAGGGCGATACCGCCGACGACGAACAGGCCCGCCATCCAGCCGACGACGAAAGCCAGTCCGTTCGAGCGCGCCCTCGCGGTGCCGAGCATCAGGATGACAGCAACGATGGGAGGGCGCTGATGTCGATGCCCACCGCGAGCGGGAAAATCAGACGATGACCTGCTGCACAAGCGCTCCTTTGATGACTTCCTGGTGTCTGCGCCGTTGCGACCAGCGCTCGGCGGCCGCAGGTCTAGGCCGGGGGGATGGTCACGTCACGCCTCGGGGGCACGCTCACCGCTCATCGCGGCAACCCCATCGTCGACCTCGAGGTAGATGTGCCCTTCGGTGATCCGCCCGAGCACGCCTGACGCGCCCAGTCGCTCGCGCAGGGGTGCCTTGACACGTGCCAGCCCGAATGGGACCGCCATCTCCTCGAGCTCGTCCAGCATCTCGTCGAGCGCCTGGGCGGCGGTCGAATTGAGGCCGGTGATCGCCTCGGCATTGACGAGCACCGGACGCCGCGTCGTGCCGTCCCCGCGAGCCAGTCGAAGGACATCGTCGACGAAGACCTCGACGTTCGCGAAGAAGAGCGGCGCATCGAACCGGTAGATGGCGAGGCCGGGGTCAGCCGTTGCCGGCCCGACGTTCTCGATGCTGCGGTAGGTGTCGGTTCCCGGCACGCGCACCAGGAGTGCGCGGTTCGGAATGGAGCTGCGGCGGGCAACGTCGAGCAGGGAAAGCAACACGACGATCAGGATGCCCGCAAGCATCCCGATCCAGATCACGCCCGCCGTGGTGCCGAGGGCGAGGGCGAGGTCGGACCGGTCATATCGACCGATACGCCGGAGCTCCCGCACGTCGATCAGGCCGAGTGCCACGACGACCGTGATGCCGCCGAGCGCCGCGAGCGGCATCTCGGCGAAGAGCGGCGCCAGGAACAGCAGCGTGACTGCGATCAGCGCGATGGCGACCAGGCTCACGACCTGGGAGCGGCCGCCCGCATCGGCGACCGCGAATGAGCGGCTCGTGCTCGCGTTGACCGTGAAGCCGCCGACCAGGCCGGCCGCAACGTTTGCCGCCCCCATGCCCAGCATGTGCCGGTCCTGGTCGACGGCGTCGCCGGTGCGGCGAGCAAGCGCTCGCGCCGTGATTCCGCTGTCTGCGAACACGAGGAACGCGATGCCCAGGGCGGGCAGGATCAGGGAGCCAAGCTTGTCCAGGCCCACGCGCGGCAGGGCGACACCCGGCAGGCCCGCCGGGATGCTCCCGACAACGGCGACACCCTGCCGCGAATCCAGTTGGAGCACGGCGGTGACGGCAGTCGCGACGATCACGGCGACGAGGTACGCCGGGACGGACGGGGCGAAGCGCCGAAGCAGAAGGATCCCGACGATGACCGCGAGACCGATGGCGAGGGCGACCAGGTTGGCGTCCCCGAGTGCCTGCCAGACCTGGCCGGCCATCGTGAGCGCGTCGTAGGACGAGACGTCCACGCCCAGAAGCTTGTCGACCTGGCTGATGATCATCGTGACCCCGGTACCGACGAGATAGCCCGCGAGGACCGGACGGGAGAGCAGTCGGGCGAGGAAGCCGAGGCGCATGAGGCCGATCCCGGCACACACCAGGCCGACCAGGATCCCGAGTGCTGCGCTCAGCGCGGCGAACGCGGTAACGTCCCCGGCGGCGAGGGGTGCGACGACGGTCGCCGACAGCAGCGCGACGGTGGCCTCGGGCCCGACGTTCGCCTGCCGCGACACACCGATGAGTGCGTAGCCAGCCATGCTGCCGAGCGCTGCGTAGAGCCCGTACTGCGGTGGCAGGCCAGCGGCCTGCGCGTAGGCAAGACCCTGTGGGACAAGCAGTGTCCAGAGGATGAGCGAGGCGTACAGATCCTGCCGCCACCATCCCGGGCTGTACCCCCTCAGGGTCGGCAGCACCAAGGTCCGCAGCTGGCCGGCCAACGATGCCTTCGGGCCACCATCGAGGTTCGGGGAAAGCGGATCATGCCCTGGCTGGTTCACCGCCGGGATCTCGTCGATTGGCCGGACATCACGCGTGGCGGCGATGCGCCCGATCTCATCCGGGATCGCCTTGCATCGGATCCGGGCGGTCCGTGCGGATGGCGTCGTCCTCCAGTGCGCCGAGCGTCACCTGTTCTCGTCGGGCTTCATGATCCCCCGGTGAACCACGGTCCTCATCGCCCGATTCGGCTGATTTCGATGGGCGGCCGGTGCCATGTCACGGACCCATGGCGACGGCCCGTCGTCGTGACGGCTCAGTCGTCGATCTCCTCCCAGATCGCCTGCTCGTCGTGCTCCTCCCAGTCGGAACCCGGCATCGCGATGGCCCAGCTCGTCCATGTCCCCACCGGCCGAGCCGGGGCGGTCCTGACCCTGGCGCGGACGACCATGCCGGGCGTGAGCGTCACGGGCGCTGCGGAGTGGAGCCGTCGTCATCCCCCAGTGGGTCGGTGGATCGCCGGGGCCGATGGAGAGCGAGACGCCGGGCGCGAGCTCGGCGCTGAACCAGAGGGCAAGCGCGTTGGCCGTTCCGCGGTCGTGGATGGGCAGGACCGTCTCCGCTTCGTGCGGTGCGTCCGCCTGCTCGAGCGTGACCAGGTTCGCATCCGTCGTCCACAACGGGCGCGGCCCCGAGCGCAGATCGTCGGCGACGAGGTGACGGAAGGTGCCGGAGTAGGAGATCTCGTTGACGGTCTTGTCGATGAGGTCCGCGAAGTCGATGCCGTACGGGGTGTCCTGCAGGAAGTCCACGGTCTCGGCGAGATAGCGGTCGTGCACCAGCGCCGTCCACGCCGTCACCGAGCTGGGGATCATCGTCCCGCCTGGCCTGAGCCATCGGTCTCGAGCGGCGATGACCGGAACGAGCATCCCTTCGTCGATCCCGAACCCTCCAAGCCACTCTGAAACGACCACGTCGACTTGTTCCGGCGGCTCGATGTCAAGATGTCGGCCTGGATCACCTGGACGACATCCGCGACTCCGTTCGCCGCGGCCAGCTCCTCCGCCAGCGCGGCGATCGTCGTCTGCTCCACCGCATAGACACGCGCCGCACCGGCCTTCGCCGCAAACACGCTCAGGATCCCGCTTCCCGCACCAACGTCGAGCACGACGTCGCCGGGCCGCACGGATGAGTCGATCGCCCGCCGGAACGCTTCGGTCCGGATGCGATCCATGATCATCGACCGGTGCACCTCGAACTCGGCATACATCGGGTCGGGCGAGTGTCTGATGGGCGTGCGCATCTGCTGACTGTAGGCGGTTCGCCCGTCCACCGCTCCACGGGTTGCGATCGGGGGCGTCCTCTGCCACTCATCGAATCTCAGCCCTTCGGGTGGATGCCGAATCGGGCGCCGGCGCGCATGATGTATCGGTCAAGACCTGCGAACAAGGGGATCTCGATGGGATTCAGGCGACGGACACGGCGCCGGGCAGTGGTGGCAACGGCGGTGGTTGTCAATCACCGCAACAACCAGGCCGCGCAGCAGCAGGCTGATGCCGCCCCTCCCCCCGAGGAGTACGGAGCCGCGCAGCCCGCCCTCCGGTGCCGCCTGCGCCGGACCCCTACGACCAGATCGAGCACCTCGCCCAGTTGCACGCCTCGGGCGCGCTGACGGACGAGGAGTTCGCGGCCGAGAAGGCGAAGGTCCTGGCGTCCTGAGCAGGGCCCCGGCTTGCCGGGGACTGTCGGGCAGGTCGTCACGAAATGGAGTGGGAGCTGCAATGAGTAGATCGCGCAAGGACGTGCTGGCGGCGGCACTGGAGGCGGAGATCGGCGGCGAGGCGGTCGATCTGGGCACATTGTTCACCGACGATGTCGTGGGCTGGTCGCCGTACGCGACCCTTACCGGCATTGAGTCGCTGGCAGAGCTCTCCGCGCTCCGCGAGATCGCCTTCACCAACGTCGTCATCCTGTTCAGAGGACTCGACGAGGTAGGAAACCGGGCATTCGCCGAATGGCGCATCGAGGCCGATCACACCGGACCCCTCGTTATTGGCGAGGACGCCGTTCTGGAGGCGACGGGACGGCGGGTCAAGCTGGCCGGCGTCACCGTGGCCGACTTCCGCGAGGGCAAGATCCGGTCGTACCGGACGTACTTCGACGACCTCTCGTTGATCGAGCAGATCATCGCCTGACGGGCTGACGCGGTGGACTTCCTGGTCGAGGACGATCCGGACCCGAGGGACATCGAGTTCCTCGAAACGCAGATCCGTCGTGAGGCGTCTGCCGCGCTCGGGCTCGGTGACGAGGTCGAGCTGGCCATCTTCGTGCGCGATGCCGGCCGGATCGTGGCCGGCATCAGCGGCTGGACGTGGGGCGACTGCTGCGAGCTGCAGAGCCTCTGGGTGGAGCCGGGTCTCACGGGCCGTTGGCTCGGGTCTCGACTCCTCGCCGCCGCCGAGGCCGAGGCGGCGGCGCGGGGGTGCACGCAGACTGTCCACTTCACCTGGGACTTCCAGGCCCGACCCCTGTACGAGCGAGCCGGCTACGAGCTGGTGGGCAGGGTCGAGGACTTCCCGTCTGGAACGGAGGTCCTCTGGTTCCGGAAACGCCTGACGCCACCCGGGGCTCCACCGATCTCGAGAAGCGTGGCCGGCCCGGCCGGCTCCTGACCGGCCGCGGGCGACCCCGCGGCGGCGCCGGGCGTGGATGTCGGGCCCGGATCCGGCGCGGCTGGACTCCCGCAACCCAGTCGGCTCATGACGAGCATGGTGACGGCGACCCCCCGGCGGATCGCTCGCCCGGATCATCACGACTCCACCGCAGGCGCGGCATGCCGCGATCTCCTCGCAAACTGGGCCGCAGACGTCGCGGGTCTGCTCGCTCGCGATCACCCTCACCAGGCCTGGACCGTGAGTCACGCCTGCCCCACGCGGGGTTCCCGGCGGGCATAGGCTGATCGCATGCCCCGGAAGACCACCCGACCCGACGCGCGGAGGTCCGCCATCCCGGCGTCCGCCCTCCCGGCGTGGCCGCGCCCCGCCAAGATCGCGTTCATCGGCTCCCACGGGATCCGCAAGACGTCCGCCCTGCTGGCGTTCGCGGCGGAGGTCCAGCGTGCCGGCCGATCCGTGGAGCTCGGGCGCGAGGTCGTGCGCGACAACCCGTTGGGCATCAACGAGGGCGCCACCGGCGAGGCGCAGCTCTGGGTCCTGGTCTCGCAGGTTCGCCAGGAGCTGGAGCTCGCCCACAAGGCGGACGTCCTCGTGACCGACCGCGGCGTCATGGACAACTACGCCTACTACCTGCGGGCGTGCGGCGGCACGGACACCTTCGACGTCGAGCCGCTGGTCCGCCGCTGGTCGCAGACGTACGACCTCGTCGTGCGCCTCCTTCCGGACGTCGCCCTCCAGGCCGACGGCGTGCGGTCGACGAGCGATGCGTTCCGCGACGAGGTCGAGGCAATCCTGGACCGCGTGCTCCCGGAGCTGGTGCCGGCCGGATCGGCTCGTGACGATGCGGGCCTCCGAGGTCACCAGCCGCTTCGACTGGTTCGCCGTGCTGGAGCAGCTGGCCGCGAGCATCGGCGCCACGCTCCCGCCGCCCGATCTCTGGCGCTGACCGCCTGACTGGCCCTCGCGCGGCATCCACGCCGGGGCGACACGCAGCCCGCGGGCACGCCGAGCGCGCCGGGCCATGGAAGCGGCCCGGGCGAGGGAGGCGACCATGCCGGCCGTGGCGATGGAGGATCAGGCGGGCCGGGCGGCGGGCCACGCCCGCGGGACGGCCACGCAACCCTCGCGCTCACCCTCCTCGCTCGGGGGACCGCGTGGGCTCAGGAGTCCCCTGCAAGGCCGGTGTGGGGCGCGGAGCCTGGGCCGGCCGACGAGTCGGCGCCGTGACGGGCGACGCGGTGGGCCCGGGACTCAGCTTCGCCGAGGGCGCAGGCTCCACCTCGTGCAGGTTACGTGTCTCGTCCGGAGGAGCCGTCGGAGAGGGCCCGGGCGTGGCGCGATCGCCGCCGCCCGGCCAGTCCCGGGGCGTCGGACGCGGGCCTGGACCCGCGCTCCCCAGATCGACCCCGGAGCGAGTGCGACCCGACCCTCCCAGCGACGGGGTCACCTGCAGCGCCACGATCCCGGCCGCTGGTGCGGCGGCAGATCGGACAGGTTGGTCGGGTGGACCGGTTCTGTCCGGCACGGACGGAGAAGGGGTCGAGACCGGAGGGGCGGTCCGGGCGTCGTCCCCCGGCGACACGGCCGCCACGCCGGGCACGGCAGGCTGGTGGTCGCGATCCTGCCCCGTGAGGGTCGGGATCGCGGAGTCGACGACGAAGAAGGAGCCGAGCAACAGCGCGGCGACGCTGCCGCGAAGACCAGGGCGGTCGGGAGCCCGTGGGGCAGGGTGCCGACGTGCCGCCGGATGCGGACGTGCGGCGGACGATGGGGCAGGAGACGGTTCATCGGCGGGACACCTCCGGGGCGCAGGGATGGGCCGTCATGACAGCGACCGCGCAAGCGCAAAGGCCACCACCGCCACGAGGGTGAGGATCTCGATGGCCGCGGCCATCCAGCGGGTCTCGTCGGACTTCATCGCGTCAGACCTCCACGAACCGCTCGGCATGCACCCGCTCGCCGTGGATGCCGACGGTCTCCAGCGCCTCGATGGCGCCGTCGACGAACGGGCCCGGAGCCGCAGATCATGAACTCCCAGCCCCGGACGTCTCGGGGCAGCTGGCGGTCCAGGACGCCGGCGTTGATCCGTCCGCGCTCTCCGGCCCAGTCCGGCTGCGGGGCGGAGAGGACGAGGACGATGGTCAGGCGGAGCCGCTCGCGCAGCGCCTCGAGCTCGTCCAGGAAGGTCGCCGACTCCCGCGTCCGCGCTCCGTAGACCAGGAGGTAGGGACGGTGGTCGCCGCGATCTGCGGCGGTGCGCAGGATGCTCATCGAGGGGGTGATCCCGATCCCGCCGGCGATCAGCAGGGTCCCGGTGGAGGCGGCACGGGGCCGGAATGCGCCGTGTGGGCCATCGACGAGCAGCCGGGTGCCGGGCTCGAACCCGGCCGCGCGTGCGCTGAAGCCCGCCTGGGTCTTCATCGTGAACCGGGGCCGGTCCGGGTGCCTCCGCGCTGGACGAGTACGAGAAGGGATGCTCGGCCAGCATCGCCCGAGTGCCCGCCAGCTTGAGCCACGCGAACTGGCCGGGGATGAACCGCTGGCCGGCGTGGCCGTCGGCCCGCAGCTCGAGCGTGACCGCGCCCCCCTGCTCGGTGACCACGCGGTCCACGAGGTAGGCCGGACCGAGCCGCGGCGGAACCACCGGCTGCGCATGACGACGAGCGCGCCGAGGCCGGCGACGGTGAGGCCCGCGAGCGCCCACTCGGCGGGGCCGCGGATGAGGTAGCGACCCACGCCGACGGTGTGCACGACCGCGAGGACCAGGGCCAGCGCGCCCGTCACGAGATGGATGAGGCGCCACCCGGCGTACGGGAGGCGCAGGCGGCGCCGCAGGATCGAGGTGACGGACAGCACCGCGAGCGCGACGACGGATCCCATCGCCGCCTGGGCCCGCCAGGGCTCCCCGAAGAAGGTGAGGAGCTGGAGCCGGGAGGGGTCGGCGACCATGACCGCGGCCACGTGCGCCGCGACGACGGCCAGCATGATGTCGGCCAGGCGGCGGTGCAGGCGGACCGCCACCTCGGCCCCGAGCGTCGCGAGCAGCGGGAGGCGCGCCGGGAGCGCGAGCTGGAGGGCCAGCAGGCTCAGGCCGCGATCCCGAGGGCGGATCCGAGCTCGAGGATGAACGACCGGGGCGGGGCGTCGTCGCGGACGAGGATCGAGGATGAAGGCGCCGACGATCGCGACGCATAGGCTGCCAGCCACAGCGTCCGCGGCACGTGGCGCGACCCATGGTCCGGGATCAGCCCGGTGGTCCGGTCCGCGCCGACCGGGGCCTCGAGGTGCGACGAGCCCGGCGACGCCGCGGTCGACGGCGCTCCGCCTTCGGGAGGACCGCGGTGACGAGCGGGGTCGCCGTGGCCGTGTCGGGTCACGCAGCCCGACCGCCCGGCGGCGTGGGGCTCCTCGAACGCTTCCCGGGTGACCCGCTGCCACACGGGTCGGGCGGCTCCTGGATCGCGCGGGCCGCCGAGGCCGCGAGCGTCGCCAGGATCGACGAACAGGATGCGCCTGACCCCCGCATGGAGCGACGGAGCGGGACGTGCCGGTGCAGCCATATGCACCCCTTTCGGCCCTCCGGCAGCGTGGATGCTCCGCGGCGGGCATGCGTGCGCCGGGACCGGCGGAGCGGGGAGGCCACCGGGCACGACCACGCGCAGCTGAGACACGCGTGCGGCGCGAGACGGCAGGCGAGGCGCGCGCCGAACGAAGGTGGGACCTCGCACTGGGGGCGCCGGGCGGCGTGAGCGCAGCACGACGGAGCATCGGCCCGGGCCGATCACGGCGAGGACGCCGGCCGAGTGCGCTGCGGCCCGAACTGGCAGCGGGCGCGCCATCCTACCAACGAGCCCCGATCGGATGCAACCCGGCGCAACGGGTCCGCTCGCCTCCGGGCGACGGGGGCCGGCACGGCGCCCGGCGCGGTCGAGTCCACGTCGCCCGACTGGGATGATGCGGGTCCGATCGGCTGATGTGAGACCATCCGCACACTTGACCGGGCGGCTGGCCCATGGTCGCAGGGCGTGTAGGAGGGACTCTCGATGGCGTCCGTCAAAGCGAAGCGGGGGCATGCGCGGCCTGCCGATCCTCGAGGGCATCCTGCCGATCGACCCGTCGCGCATCAGCACCGACGTCATCGCCGGTGCCACGCTGGCGGCCCTGGCCATCCCGGAGGTCATGGGCTACACGAAGATCGCCGGCATGCCGGTGATCACCGGCCTGTACACGATCCTCCTGCCGATCATCTTCTTCGCGATCCTCGGGTCGTCACGCCACCTCGTCGTCGGGCGCGGACTCCGCGACGGCCGCGATCATGGCCACGGGCCTCGTGGCGATGGGCGCGGTGGCCGACTCCACCAACTACGTCGAGCTGGCCTCGCTGTCCGCCCTCATGTGCGCGGTCCTGCTCGTGCTCGCCCGCGTTCTCCGGCTCGGCTTCATCGCCAACTTCCTGTCGCGGAGCGTCCTCATCGGCTTCCTGACGGGCGTCGGCATCCAGGTCGCGATGGGCCAGTTCGGCGGCATGTTCGGCATCCCGTCGCAGAGCGGCGGCACGATCGAGAAGTTCGTCGAGACGCTCAAGCTGATCCCGACCGACACGAACCTCGCCACCCTCGCGGTCTCGGTCTTCGTCCTGGGCACGATCCTCGGCCTCGACCGCGTCAACAAGAAGATCCCGGGCGCGCTCATCGCCGTCGTGGTCTCGATCGCGGCCAGCTACTTCCTGGACCTCGCGGCCAAGGGCGTCACCGACCTCGGGACGGTGCCCAGCGGGCTGCCGACGCTCGGGCTGCCCACGGCGGTCATGACGCTCGGCCAACGTGGAGGCCCTGCTGCCCACCGTCATCTCGCTCGTCATCGTGATCCTCGCCCAGAGCGCGGCGACCTCGCGGGCCTACGCGATGAAGTACGCGGACAGCTTCGACGAGAACGTGGACCTCGTCGGCCTGGGTGCCGCCAACCTGGGCGCCGCCCTCACCGGCACGTTCGTCGTCAACGGCAGCCCGACCAAGACCGAGATGGTCGACAGCGCCGGCGGACGCACCCAGATCGCCCAGCTGACGGCGGCCGCGCTCGTCGTGGTCGTCCTGCTGTTCCTGACCGTGCCGCTGTCCTACATGCCCAACGCGGTCCTGGCGTCCGTGGTGTTCCTCATCGGCATCCGGCTCATCGATGTCAAGGGGATGAAGGACATCTACCGCCTCCGCAAGGGCGAGTTCGCGGTCGCCGCGATCACGGCCGCGGTCGTCGTGGTGGTCGGGGTCGAGCAGGGCATCCTGCTCGCGATGGCCCTCTCGATCGTCGAGCACATCTACCACAGCTACCGGCCGTACGACACGCTGATCGTCGACTACGGCCGAGCACGGCCTGATGACGGTCCCGATCGAGGAAGGCGGCCAGATCGTCCCCGGCCTCGTGGTCTACCGCTTCGGCGCGGGCCTGTACTACGCCAACGCCGCGCGCTTCACCGAGGAGATCATGGGCATCGCGGAGCGGGCCGATCCCCCGCTGCGCATGCTGGTCATCATGGGATCCTGCGATGGCCGACATCGACTACTCCGGGTCGGACTCACTGCGCCAGGTCCACGAGGAGCTCGGGCGCCAGGGCGTGACGCTCGCGGTGGCCGACGTCAGCCCGGCGCTCCGGACCCAGCTCGATGCCTACGGGCTGACCGAGAAGATCGGCGCGGCGAACGTGTTCACCTCCGTCGCGGAGGCGGTCGCGGCGCACCAGGGCGGCGAGCCAGGCGGCACCGGTCGGAACGGACGCCCCAACAGCCGTCGAGCATGAGGCCGGGCCGATGACCGTGCAGACGGCGACGAGAGGCGCATCGGGCCGCCGGTGAGGCGGCCCGGCTCGCGATCCCGCCCGCCACCCTGGGCGCCTGGGCTGCGGCGCCCGGACCGCCCGGATCCGGTGGCGCTCCTCGAGGACCAGGCCAGGACCCGGATCCCGGAGCTGGTGCCGGTCCGGTACGGCCGCATGGCGATCTCGCCGTTCACGTTCCTGCGCGGTGCCGCGCTGCCCATGGCCGCGGACCTCTGCGCGGGTCCGAGCTCCGGCATCGTCGACCCAGCTGTGCGGTGACGCGCACCTCGCCAACTTCGGCCTGTTCGCCTCGCCCGAGCGGGACCTCCTGTTCGACATCAACGACTTCGACGAGACCCTCCACGGGCCGTTCGAGTTCGACCTCAAGCGCCTGGCCGCCAGCCTCGTCGTCGCCGGGCGCACCCGTGGCCTCGCCGCCCACGACAACCGGCACATCGTCCACCGGGCCATCCGCTCGTATCGCGACCGGATGGCCGGCTACGCGACGATGCGGGCCATCGACGTGTACTACGCCCACGTGGATGTCACCGAGATCATGGCCTACGTGACCAAGCACGAGCGGGCGATGATCGCAGGGCACGGTCAAGACCACCGCCCACCACGACGCCGTCCACGAGCTGTCCAAGCTGACGACCGTCGTGGATGGAACGCGGCAGCTGGTGGACCATCCGCCGACCCTCCTGCACCGATCGGACGCCACCCCGGCCCTGATCGACGCGGTCCTCGCGCAATACCGCGAGAGCCTCCAGGAGGACCGGCGCCAGCTCCTGGACCGGTACGCGATCGCCGACTATGCGCTCAAGGTCGTCGGCGTCGGCAGCGTTGGCCTCGGCGCCTTCATCGCGCTGTTCATGGGCGGCACGGAGGACGATCCCCTGTTCCTGCAGGTCAAGCAGGCCGAGCCATCGGTCTACGAGCGGTACCTGGCACCGAGCCACGCCGCGAGCCACGGCGAGCGCGTCGTCACCGGGCAGCGGAGGCTGCAGGCGGCGAGCGACATCCTCCTCGGCTGGGCGGTCGGGACGCTGGGCAGGCACTGGTACGTGAGGCAGCACGAGGACCAGAAGGGGAGCGCGGTCATCGAGACGATGACGGCGCAGGACCTCCAGACCTGGGGCGAGCTGTGCGCCTGGGCCCTGGCCCGCGGGCACGCGCGCTCCGGCGAACCCGCGTCGATCGCCGCCTACCTGGGCACCGACGACGCGTTCGAGGTCGCGATCGCGACGTTCGCCGAGGCCTACGCCGACCAGAGCGAGCGGGACCACGCGGCGCTGAGCCGCCGCCATCAAGTCGGGCCGCATCAAGGCCGAGAGCGGGGTCTGGACCGCCGGATCGCGTGAGCGGCCTCAATCCGGGTCGGTGAGCTCCAGCCGGATCGCGTGAGCGCCTCAGTCCGGGTCCGTGAGCTCCAGCCGGATCCGCTTGTTGATCCGGCCCTTGGACTCGTAGCCCGTCACGCGGATCCCGCCGACCTCGCGGGTGTTCGCCACGTGCGTGCCGCCGTCCGCCTGCAGGTCGAGCCCGACGATCTCGATCGTCCGGATCTGCTCGATCCCGGGCGGCAGGAGGTTGACCTTCGTCCGGATCAGGTCCGGGATCGCGAACGCCTCGTCACGCGGCAGGACGTTGACGCGCACGTCCCGCGCGGTCCGGAGCTCGCGCGTTGACCTTGGCCTCGATCTCGTCGACCAGGTCGCCGGACATCGTCTCGAACTCGAAGTCCATGCGACCGGCGCCCGGCTCCATGTTGCCGCCCGTGACCAGCGCGCCGTAGTCGCGCCAGACGACGCCGCACAGCGCGTGGAGCGCCGTGTGGGTGCGCATCAGCGCGTACCGGCGCGCCCACTCCAGGTCCACCGCCACGGCGTCGCCCGCCCGCGGCAGCTCGCCGTCCGCCGGCGCCTCCAGCTCGTGCACGATCTCGCCGCCCACGCGCCGGGCGGCCCGGACGGTCCACGTCCGCCCGTCCGCCGCCCGCAGGATGACGCCCCGGTCCGACGGCTGGCCGCCGCCGCCCGGGTAGAACGCGGTCACGTCGAGCACGACCAGCGGCGGGCCGTCCGTCGCCGAGACCTCGAGGACGCGTGCATCGAGCGACCGCGCGTACGCGTCCCGGTAGCAGACCTCGTCGACGCGTGGGGTCATCGCACGACTCGCCGTGGTCACGTGGTCAGCCGCCGACCTTGAGCGTCCCGACCATGTTCGGGTGCACGCTGCACACGAACTGGTACGTGCCGGCAGCGAGCGCGGGCACCTGGTAGCTGCGCCTCCGCGGTGCCGGTGATGATGTCGCCCTTGAACATGGACATCGCGGACGCATCCTTGATCTCGACGTTGTGCGGGATGCCGGCGTCCTTGTTGACGAAGTGGATGACGAACGGGGCGCCGGCCGGGGCGCTGATCTCCGTCTGCTCGTACGCGACGTTCACCGCGGAGACCTCGACCGCGGCACCGCCCCCGGCGCCGCCGGACGCGGTCGGAGCCGCCGGGGACCGGGGTGGGCTCCGCGGGAGCGGCGGACGGTGCCGCGGATGCGCCGGAGGGCGCCGGCGTGACCGGCGGGTGCCGGGGTCGGCGGCGGCGTAGGTCCAGCCGGGCGCGGTGGACGCGGAGCAGGCGCCTGCGGCCAGTGCGATGGCGAGCAGGGCGACGGCGAGCAGCGGGCGACGCATGGGGACCTCGGAATGCCGGCAACGTGGAACCCCTCGAATCTACCCAATGCCGGGCGGATGCGCCGGGGGATGGGGCGGTTGGGTGCGGATGCGCCGTGGCCGAGCCCCCTTGCCGGGCCCGGCCCGGTCAACGGCGGGGCGTGGCTCCCCCGCCGGGCCGGGGGTCACCGGCATCCTCGAGGCCGAGACGGATCGCGACCGCCGCCGCCTCCACGCGCCCGGACACGCCCGAGCTTGGCCAGGATGTTGCCGACGTGGACGCCCACTGTCTTCTGGCTGATGAACAGCCGATCGCCGATCTCGCGGTTGGTCCGTCCCTTGGCGATCAGGCCGAGAACCTCCAGCTCCCGCCTCGACAGCCCGAAGGTGTCGCCGCCGGACGAGGGCCGTGCGGGCGGCAGGGGACTGCCTGCGCGGTGGTCGCGTCCGGCACGGGCCCGGGCTCACGACCGCCCGCGGGTCCGGCGGCACCGGCGACGGCTCAGCCAGCAGGGCCTCCACCTCGGGAGGAAGCGCGATCAGCGCGCGGCCGGCGAGATCGCGCAGGCGCCGCAGCAACGGACGGGCCCGAAGCCCCAGCGCGAGCGATCACGGCCGCGAGGAGTGGCTCTCGAGCGTCGGCCCGCACGAGGCGGGCGTCCGTCCGGTCCCGCGCCCCACCCGGGCCGGCGATCGCCCCGCCGAGGATCGCCTCGGCCTGGTGCCAGCGTGGCCCGCGCCTCCCGGTACGGGTCACCGAGGCCGTGCATGCGCTCCGCGAGCGCGGCCCAGCGTGGCCGGATCGTCGCGACCCTGGAGCCGGCGCGTGGAATGCCCGGGCGGTCGCAAGGCTGGCCTCCGGTTCCCGGGCCGCCGCGCCGCCGCTCCTCTGCGCGGGCTCGCGCGACCGCCGCCTCGGCATCGGCGAGGATCCGGTTGGCACGCTCCCGCGACGCGGCGACGTCGCCGATCCGCCGCCGCTCCAGCGCCTCCGCGACGATGGCCGCCTCGACCTCGAGCGCCGTCGCGGCCATCCGCGCGACCAGCACCCAGTCCTCGCTGCCGCGCAGGCGCGCCCAGCCGCGCTCCGCCGCGCGCCGCGCGTCCGCGAGGTCACCGCTCCACATCGCGTACGACGCCGTCGCCTGGTAGGCCGGCACCGCGAACTGGAGGTCGCCGCCGGTCTCCAGCTCGACGAGGATCCGGCCGAGCAGGCGTCCCGCCTCCTCGCCCGCCTCGGACTCGATCTCGACGATGACGAGGTTGAGGATCGCGTTGACGAACGGGATCCCTGCCGGGCTCCAGTCGAGCGCCCGGAGGCTGAGCTCCCGCGCCTCCGCCCAGCGGCCCACGTCCACGAGGATCCCGGCGACGTTGCCGCCCATCAGGTTGCCGTAGACGGCGCCCAGGTCGTCCGCGCTGGGCCTCCGCCATGCCCGCGGAACGCCTCCTCGATGGCCTCGGCCGGCCGGCCGAGGACCTCCAGGACGACGGCCATGTTGGCGCCGGCGCGCCACCACTCCTCGACCAGGCCGAGCGCCCGGGCGCGCTGCTGCGCGTCCCGCAGCAGCGGCACCGCGGCCTCCGGGTTGTCGCCCCAGCCGCGGACCACGGCGAGCGTGGTGGTGGCGTGGATCGCCTCGGGCTCCGCCTCGTCGCCGATGGGCGGCAGCGATCTCGAGGGCCTCGAGGGCCGCACGCTCCGCGTCCCGGAAGGCGCCGGCGATCATCCGCTCCTGGGCGAGGAGCGCGAGGATCCGTGCGCGCTCGATCGATGCGCCGGGCGGCGCAGCCTCCGCCGCACGCCGGAGCGCGGCCGTTGCACCGGGGGCGTCGCCCGCCGCGAGACGGTACCGGCCGAGGCGGCCCTCGAGCACGGCACGCGCGAGGCGGTCACGGCGCTCGCCCAGGGCCGCGAGTGCGCTCTCGGCGTAGGCCACGGCCCGGGTCGGGCGGAGCGAGGCGTACGCGGCCTCTGCGGCGAGCTGCGCCAGGTCCGCGACGGGCTCCAGGACGAGCTCGGCCCTGGCCTGCGCCGCGACCGGCGGGGGCGAGTCGTCGGCGTGCACGTCGGTCGCGAGCGCGTCGGCCGATACCCCGTCCTCGCCCGCGCCCGCCGGGACCGGCAGCTCGAGGGCCAGCTCGAACGCGGCCAGCGCGTCCTGCGGCGCCTCCCGACGCGTGGCGAGGCGGCCCGCCTCGATCGCGGCTCTCCGTGCTTCGACCGTGCGGTACGCGGCACGCCAGTGGACGGCAGCCACGATCGGCACGTCGGCGAACGTCCGGGCCAGCGCGGCGTGGTACCGGGGCATGTGGGGCGACAACAGGTCGGCGACGACGGCCCGGGCCACGAGCTCGTGACGGATGCGGAGCCGGTCGCCGGTCTCCGTCTTCACCAGCCCGTGCTCGAGGGCCTCCGCGAGCCCCGCGGCGAGGTCCTGGTCGAGGTGCTCCGTGGCGCGCCGGGGGCCGACGGCGGAACGCGGCGGGAGCGTTCCCGACCGGCCGCGGCGCTCGGCGGCGAGCAGCTCCTCGTACGCCGCGGCGGCGTTGGCGAGGCGCTGCCGTCCCATCGGGCGCTCGGCCGGGGCGAGCAGCCGCAGGACGCGCCGGCACTCCGGGGAGCGGCGCGCGAGGCGGGCGGCGACGAGATTCGCGAGGGAGCCCGTCAGCGAGGTGTTGCGCAGCTCGCGGCGCGCCGCGACCAGCTCCTCCACGACCAGCGGCGAACCGGCGGACCGCTCGGCGACCAGGACCACGATCGACGCTGACGGCCGCTCGCCCTCGATGCCCTCGATGAGGCCGGCGATCTCGCGCCGGGCGAGAGGGGCGAGATCCACGCGCACCGGGGGCCGGAGGCCGGCCTCGATGACCGCGAGGTTCTCGCGGAGCGGGTGCTCCGCGGGTGAGCCGGTCCGGCTGGTACGTGAGCACCAGGGCGATCCGTTCGTCCCGCGCGATCCGCGCGACGAACGTGGCGAAGGCGCGCGTCGCCGCGTCCGCCCGGTGGAGATCCTCGAGCACCAGCGACGACCGGCCGTTCCGCGGCGAGCCGTCCCGAGCCAGCGGAACAGCGCCTCGAGGGCGCGCGGCTGGCGGTGCTCCGGATCCTCCAGGGCGCTCGAACGCGGCTCCGGCATCGCCGCGGCGAGGGCCGCCATGCCCGGCAGCCCGACCAGGATCGGGCGGGCGTCGCGACGGAGCAGGGCCTGGAGCTCCTCGCGGTGGCCGGGTCGCGAGCGCCGGAGCCAGGGCGTCGAGCACGGCGGCCCAGGGCGGGTCGGCCGGACCGTTGGACCGGCCGCGGAGGACCAGGGGCGCCGCGGGACGCGGCCGCGGCACGCTCGAGCGCCTCGTCCAACAGCCTGCTGGCTCCCATTCCGGCGCCACCGGCCACGAGCACCGTGGTCGCCGATCCCGCTGCCGCGGCGGCGAGGGCCGACGCGGATCAGCGCGAGCTCGTGCTCGCGCCCGACGAAACGACGGCTGACGACTCTGCCCGGCACCGACGCATTGTAGGAGGGTGGCCGACAGGCGGGATCGCCACGCGGAGCCGTGGGCGGTACCCTCCGCGGGTGCAGGCCCGCCGCCCGCCCCACCCGTCCAACGACCTGAACGAGCTCTCCGGCGAGGAGTGGCTGTACTTCACGAAGTCGGTGTGGACCACCGCGTACCCGTCGGAGCTGGGCCACGCCCGGCGGAAGGCGCACGGGGCGAACAAGCCGCCGCGGCTGATGGCCCGCCTGATCGAGTTCTTCACGAAGAGCGGCGAGCTGGTCCTCGACCCGTTCGCCGGCGTGGGCGGCACGCTGCTCGGGCGCGGCGATCGCCCGCGGGCCACGTCGCGCGATCGGGATCGAGCTCGACGAGCGCTGGGCGGTCGTGTTCGCGGACACGGTTGCGGCGCTGCAGGCCGAGCACGGCGGGGCTGGTCCCCGCCTGGCAGACCTTGGCCAGAGCGACCCGGGCGGTGAGCGCGGCTTCGACCCATCGGGGCTGGAGATGCGGGAAGGTGATGCCCGCCTGATCCTCCGGACGCTCGAGGCCAGACTCGGTGGACTTCGTGGCCACGGACCCGCCGTACAACGTGCAGCTGCCGATGACGATGGCGGGCGGACGCCTCGCCGAGGCCCACGCAAACCGCCGCACGGACTACGCGATGGTCTCCGACCTGGCGGGCGACCTCGCCAACCTGCCGGACTACGCGGCCTTCCTCGATGCGATGGGCGAGGTCCTGGGCGAGGTCCGCCGCGTCCTGCGGCCCGGCCGGTACGCGGCATTGATCGTGCGCGACGCCTACCAGGACGGGCGGTACCTGTTCACGGCCGCGGATCTCGCCGCCCGCGCCGACGGTGCAGGCCTGGTCCCCAAGGGCGACATCGCGTGGTACCAGGCCGGGACCCGTCTGCGGCCGTACGGGTATCCGCGGTCCTTCGTGCCCAACATCGCGCACCAGCACATCGTGGTGCTGCGCAAGCCGCCGGCCCCGCGAAAGGCAGCGCCGCGGCGGCGGCCGGAGCGATCCGGAGCCTAGGCCTCGCCGAACTGGCTGCGCTTCTCCGTGTAGGTGCGGAGGATGTCCTCGAAGCTCCCGGTCGGCGGACCGTCGTCGACGGTGACGCGGAAACCGGCGTTGGCGGCGGACGTGTCCCCCACGACGTCCCCCAGCACCATCTTGTGCAGCCAGCCTTCGCGCCCATCGGGACACAGGACCCGCCAGTAGGTGCCGCGCTTCTCCATCATCACCACCTCGTCGCCTTCGTCGAGGACGCCGATCTCCACGCCGCGGACCTCGTCGGGAGCCGACAGCAGGCTCACCAGCCGGTACCGGATCCGCCGCCGCTCGAGGCCCGTGACCGCGGCCCCGACCGCGCCCGCGAAGACGAGATGAGCCGGTGACGCGACGGAGTGGAGGGGATCGGCGGAGCGGAGGGGATCGGCCTTGCGGGCTTCCACCAGGGAGGGACGGCGCCAGCGCGGGAGATGGGCGTCCGCCGCGACCGGCGGCGGGGCCACGGCGACGGCGGTCTGCACGGCGGACGCGGCCATCGCGGCACTCGCCATCGATGCCCCCGACGTGTCGGCCCATGTTGCCGCCGGAACGACCGAGGCGTCAGGTGCGGCAGCCAGAGCGGGCACGAGCCGGGTGCTGGCGATGAGCCCGGAGCCACATGCCGCGGCGGCGCCGAGGACCGCGTCGGACGCGGTTGGTTCCTGGTCCCGACGCCGCTTGCCGAACGCGAGGAACGCCATCATCGCGACCACCACGGTCGTGACCACGATAGTCGTCGGGAGAATGCGCGTGAAGGTCGCCGAGCCGGAGCCACCGCCCATCCCGACGGGGAGAGTGGCCCTGCCGCCGGTACCCGTGCCGCCGGTACCGGAGCCGCCGGTACCGGAGCCGCTGCCCGTTCCCGGACCGCCACCGGTTCCCGTGCCACCGACGGCGGCGCCCGGGACCACCATGGCCAGGCCAGGCTCGTCGGTGGGCGAGGCCGTGGCGTCCGGGGTCGAGCCTGGAGCTGCGGTGGCCCCCGGGGTCTCTGCAGTGACGGACGGGTGCGGCGTGGGAGCCGGGTCCAGGACCGGTGGCGTCGTTGGCGCCGAGGTCGGACCTGGCGCACCGGTCGCGCGGGGGGTCGACGGGGTCGTGGCTGTCGGCGTTGGCGCAACCCGAGGAGTGGGCGTCGGCGCAACCCGAGGAGTGGGCGTTGGCGCAACCCGAGGAGTGGGCGTTGGCGCAACCCGAGGAGTGGGCGTTGGCGCAACCCGAGGAGTGGGCGTTGGCGCAACCGTCGGCCGGGGGGTCGGGGTCGGCGTCGGCCGCGGGGTCGGGGTTGGCGTGGGTCGCGGGGTCGGGGTTGGCGTCGGCCGCGGGGTCGGGGTTGGCGTGGGTCGCGGGGTCGGGGTTGGCGTCGGCCGGGGGGTCGGGGTTGGCGTGGGCCGCGGGGTCGGTGTCGGCGCAGGGGTTGGCGTGGGCTGGGCCCCGATCGCCACCGTGGGCCCAGCGACCGAGGAGGTGGACCCGAGGACACTCGCCTCGAACGTCGTGGTCCAGTTCCCGACGGGCAGCTTTGTCGACACTGCAAACCTGGCGCCGCGGGTCCACCTCTGGGACGTCGCGGTCATGGTGAACGTGGAGCCGGCCACCCGAACCCGCACGTAGTCGGGCGCCGTGCCGTCGGCGTTCCGGTACGTCACCGAGAACCTGACGAGCGTCGCCGTGGTCCCGGTCGTGGGGGAGGCCGCGGCGCCGAACAGGGTCGTCGGCCCGGCGGCGACGGCCGGCAGGACGGTCGATGCGACCAGGATCATGGCGGCCACCAACGCCCGGACCGATGTCCCGCCGCGAGAACCGGCGAGCGCCGCGACGAGAGGCCTCGTGACCTGGAGCACGTTGGTAGCTGCCTCCTCCCGCGCCCGAGTGAGGCGCGTATGGGAACCTGACGGCAGCATCGTCAGCCCCGGGGCGAACCGCAATGGTACGGGGGTCCCGGTGGCGAGGGTCCGCTTGGCTTCCGGGCCCGTGGCGCCAGCGGCGCGGAACGTCCTCGGCACCACCGTCCGGCGGTGCACCCCCGCACCGGCCACGGGTCGGACTGGTGGTGTCCGGAGCGGATGGGCGGACCGTCGCGTCCTCCTACGTAGCCCGATTCGGCCACGTCACGCGGGCGCGGGACGACGGACGATGCCGCCATGCAGGTCATCGCCGCCCCCAGCCCTGTCACGCTGTCGGATCGCGTCGCCCTGGCGCGCTCTGGCGTTGCCGCCGCGCTGCTCGTCCTCGCGGGCCTGTCCCTGGCATGGCTGTGTCTTGGCACCCCGCTGGTCAGCGCATTCATCCCGAAGGGGCGGCCCTCGGCGATGCAGACCGCGGCCGGCGTGGTCGCCTGGGGGTTCGCGATCGCCGTGCCGGCGGCGCTCATGATCCTGGGCGCGTCGCGCTTCGCAGCCACCCTCGAGGCGCTCCGTGGCCTGAAGCCGCGGACCGTGACGGCGGGCCTCGCGCGCTCCCTCGGACCCGACCACCTGGCCGCCACCGACCTGGTCATTCCCGGCGGCCGGCGGATCCACGAGCTCGTCCTCGGCCCGTTCGGCATCGTGGTGCTGGGCGACGTCCCGCCCCCGTCCGTGACCCGGCACGTCGGCGCTCACTGGGAGATCCTGGGTGAGCGCGGGCAGTGGGTCCCGATCGAGGCTCCAGCCGATCGGACGTCCCGTGACGCGGAGCGCGTCCGCAGCTGGCTGGCGGCCGACGACCGCGACTTCCTGGTCCGCGTCTATGCCGCCGTCGTGACCGACGACCGGCGGGTCGAGCGGACGACGACCTGCGCGGTCGTGGCACCCGGCGACCTCGCGGCGTGGCTCATGGGGCTCCCGGCGCAGCGCGGCATCACGACCGACCGCCGGTCCCGCCTGGTGGAGCTCGTGCGCTCCGTCGCCACCACGCGCTGATCCCGGCGCGGCCCGGGCGGCCGGCAGCCGGAGAGGGTCGTCCGGGGATCGCCCGAGGGGCATAGACTGACGGGCGGGGGAGTAGCCCAGTTGGTCAGAGGCGCCGAGCTTATACCTCGGAAGTCGGTGGTTCGAGTCCACCCTCCCCTACCACCCGTCGCACCGACGGCCGGCCGCACCGACGCGAGCGGCGGCAGCAGCAGCCACCGGATCGCACCGGTGCCCGCTACGATCCGGTGGTACCGGGAGGCGACCGCGCGACCGCGGCTGACAGGAAGGGAGACCACGATGCGCCGGGTGATCGACTTCTACCGGCTCCAGATCCGGGTCATGCGGACCTGGCAGCCGAGCGGCACCTCCCGGGCTCGCCGCATCCTGGCCACGCTGGTCATCAGCGTCCTGTCGCTGGGCGGGGCGGTCGCGCTCACGCCCGGCTTCGATCTCACCCCCGGCGCGCCGATCATCGGCACGCTGCTCATCGGCGCGCTCGTCCTGGGCGTGCTGAACGTCCTGGTCCGGCCGCTGTTCCTCGCTTTGTTCGGCGGGGTCTCCGTCATCGCCGTGGTCATCGCCACCCTCGTCTTCCAGGTCGCCTCCTTCCTGGTGCTCGCGTACGCGGTCAAGGATCTCAACGTGAGCGGCATCCTGTCGGCCCTGGTGGCGTCGTTCGTGTACGCGACCGTGAACACCATCCTCGTGGCACTGTTCTCGATCACCAGCGACGACTCCTACTTCGCGATCCTCATGCAGCAGGTGTCCGCCGGCAGGGAGGGCGTTGTCCGGACCGAGCAGCCCGGGCTCGTGGTCGTCCAGATCGACGGCCTCGCCCTGCCGATTCTCGCCCGCCAGATCCGGGCCGGCCGCGTCCCCCACCTGTCGAACTGGGTTCGCTCCGGCCGGTATCGGCTGTCGGGCTGGGAGGCGCTCCTGCCGCCGACCACCCCGGCCAGCCAGGCAGGGATCCTGCACGGGAACAACGACGGCATCCCGGCCTTCCGCTGGTACGAGAAGGGGCCGGGCCGGATCATGGTGGCCAACCATCCGGTGGACGCGATGGAGGTCGCGACCCGGATCTCCAACGGCGAGGGTCTGTGCTCGAACGACGGGGCGAGCGTGGGCAACCTCTTCTCCGGCGATGCCGCCCGTTCCTACATCACCATGTCCACCATCAAGGACAAGGGTCAGGGCCTGGGCAAGAGCCAGACCTTCATGACGTTCTTCGCCAGCCCGTACAACTACCTCGGCACCATCGTCCGCTTCGTGGCCGAGATGCTCAAGGAGAACATCCAGGCGCGACGCGCGATCCGGGCCGGCGTCGTCCCCCGGATGAACCGCGGCCGGCCCTATCCGATCGCGCGTGCCGCCACCAACGTCGGCCTCCGTGACCTGTCGACCTCCCTCGTGATCGAGGAGATGTACCGCGGCGCGCCGGTCATCTACGTCGACTACACCGACTACGACGAGATCGCGCACCACAGCGGTCCCGAGCGGGCCGAGACCTTCGACGCCCTGGACGGCGTCGACCGGGCGATCGCGACCCTGGAGAAGGCCGCCGCGACCGCGGCCCGGCCGTATCGCTTCGTCGTCGTGTCCGACCACGGCCAGACCCTCGGGGCGACGTTCCTCCAGCGGTACGGCAAGACGCTCGGGGACGTGGTCCGGGAGCTGATGAGCGGCGATACCACGATGCAGGAGGCCACCGCTCGCGTCGAGGAGTGGGGGCCCACGAACGCCTTCCTGTCCGACCTGACCACCACGAAGGGCGTCTCGGGCGGCATCGCGCGGACGGCCCTCCGCTCGCAGACATCGGGTGGCGTCGTGGAGCTCGGACCGGCCGAGACGGACACGTCCGCGACGGCGTCGGCACCCGGACAGCCCGCAGAGGAGCGGCCCGACCTCATCGCCATCGCCTCGGGCAACCTCGGTCTCGTCTACTTCCCGACCATGCCCGGGCGGGTGACGCTGGAGCAGCTCGCCGAGGCGCACCCGGGTCTCATCGACGCGCTGGCCCGCCACCCCGGCATCGGGGCAATGCTCATCAAGTCCGAGAAGCACGGCTCGATCGTCATCGGCCGGACGGGGATCAACTTCCTCGAGGAGGACCGCATCGAGGGCGTGGATCCGGTCGCCCAGTACGGTGGCCGCTCCCGCGAGGCGTTCCTGCGGCTCGACGGGATGGACCACGTGCCGGACCTCTCGGTGATCAGCCTGTACGACCCGGAGTTCGAGGAGGTTGCGGCGTTCGAGGAGCTCATCGGCTCCCACGGAGGCCTGGGCGGCCCACAGACCCTGCCGCTGATCATGCACCCGACGGAATGGGAGCTCGACGAGGACCTGGTCGGCGCCCCGGCCGTCTACCGCCAGATTCGGCGCTGGGCCGAGCGGCACCTCGACCATCGCTTCGGCAAGGACGGCAGCGCAGCACCGTTGCCGACGCCGGAGCGAGCGCCTGCTCCCGAGGAGGTCACCGCCGCCTGACGGATGGCGGCTGCCCTCGGGCGACCGCGCCGGCGAGGTCGCCCGAGGGCCATGGCTCGGCAGGGCAACGCCTTCGCCGAGCCCGGTGAGCCGCGCCGGTCAGGCCGTGCCTGTCGGCGTCTCCGGGGCGGCGGCTGCCGCGTCGGGCTCCGGCGGCGCGGCTGCCGCAACGGCTTCGAGCGCCTCCGCGGTCACCAGGTGGATCTCGGCAGTGCCGCCGAGCTCGGTGAGCTGGCGGGCGATCATCGCCGCCTCGTCCTCCTCCTCCGTGAGCACGCCGACCGCGGCCTTGCCACCTGTGAGCTCCGCGGCGATCCGCTCGCGATCTCCATCCGTCAGCCCCAGGCCCTTGTGGTGGAAATGGCCGAGGATGCCGCCACCGATCATCCCGGCGAGCAGCGTCGGCGGCGCGACCACGGCCAGAACGAGCCCGATGCCCGCACCGGCCTTGCCGCTTCGCTTCCCCAGCTTGTGCTCCTTGACCTGGCCCTTCTCGTCGACGACGAGGACGCCGACCGGGCGGGACACGACCTCGTTCTTGGCCTCCCAGTCCATCAGCGACTTCACGGCCGCATCCGCCGCTGCCTCGTCAGCGAAGATCCCCAGAACAATCCGGTGCTCAGCCATTCCGGCTCCTCCGATCTCGTGCCGCATCGAGGGCGTCTGCCTGCGCTTGCGGTGCGATTGCGACTCCGGGCGCATGCCGCTCCGGCGATCGGGCCGGAGGCGGCCGGGAGTCCTGCGTGCTCGTCTGGTGACGACCGGCCGCCGTGTCGAGGAGTCAGCCGGCCCCGTTATTGTGACCGCGACCCCGGATGATGCTCCCGATGCTCCGCAGGCGGAACGGGCGACCCCGCAGGGTCGGCGTCCCGTCTCGGGGGGCCGGCACGTCGCCGGAGGATGCCGCGCCGTCGTACGGGCGCCCCACGAGCTCCTCCAGCTGGGCGATCGCCTCCGGGCTCAGCTCGCTCGCCAGGGGGAGCTCGTCGGGATCGAACGGCCGCTCGACGGGCTGGACGGGCACGACGCGCGGTCGCGAGTACGCAGGCGCGCCGTACAGCTTTGGCAATGCCACGTGTCCGCGATCGTCATTGCCCAATGGGATGTCCTCGGGTGGCTTGGGGCATCGGTCGCACGACCGCGACGATCATACCGGCGCACCTGCCCGGCGTGCGAACGCGGTTGCAACCCGCGCTCCCCGGAAGATCCACGGTCATCCCTGGACCAGCAGCGGCTTCAGGATCTCGTGGAGCACGACCAGCACGAGATAGGCGATCGGCACGGCGGCGAACAGGCCGAGCGCGGCGCTCCACGGCGTGCGCGTGGTGCGAGCGGCGCCTGCGCCCGCCGGCAGCGGCACGATCCACCAGGTCACGAGCGACCCGGCGACGAGCACGATGACGACATACGCCGCGAGGAACCCGACCCGCAGGTCGCCGCCCGGCAGGACGGCACCCCGATCGAGCGCGATGTCGTACACGAGGAACGCGATCCCCAGGACGAGGGCGATGCTCAGGCTGCTGACCACGGCGCGCACGACCGGCCGTGGCGCGCGCCGGAACTGGCGCCACCGGACCTCGAACCACCCGCGCCGGTGGATCTCCGCGGGCGGGCGCCGGTCAGCGGAGGGGGCCGTCATCGCCGCCGAGGACCGCGAGCGTCCGCCGTGGCGGGATCGAACCCGGCGTGTGCCGCGACAGCAGCTCGACCGTCTCCGCGAACCGGTCCAGCTCTGCCTCCGTGTTCCAGAAGCCGATCGAGATGCGCAGGGCATCGATCACCGGCAGGTCGCGGATGATCGCGAAGGCCCGTGCCCCGAGCTCCGGGAGCGCTGCGGCGGCCGACCATCCGTCGATCCGGAAGGTGACCAGGGTGCCCAGCGCAGATCGGGGAGAGACCATCCGGACACCCGGGATCGCGGCCAGCCGGTCGTAGGCGGCCACGGCGAGGCTCGCGCCGCGCGCCTGTGCCCACGGCAGGCCCACGTACATCGAGAGCCACCCGAGGCTCCGGGCAAAGCCGGTGACCGACGGTCGATGGAAGCCGCCGGACTCGAACCGCCGTGCGCCCGGGTGCAGGGTGCCCGCGGCGGGGACCGCATAGGCCAGGTACCCGGCCGTAGCCGGGGTCACGGCGTCGGCGAGCCCGCGTCGGACCCAGAGCGCGCCCATGCCCTCGGGGCCAAGGAGCCACTTCTGGCCGGGGACCGCGTAGGCGTCCACGCCCAGGTCCTCCAGCACGACCGGGATGGCCCCGGCGGACTGGGCGCCGTCGATGACGCTGACGGCGCCGGCCTCGCGGGCCAGCGCGCCGAGCCTCGCGATGGGCAGGATCGCACCGGTCGTCCACAGGACGTGGCTCACGACGAGCGCGCGCGCCGGACGATCCAGGGCACGGGCGAACGCGGCTACGACCGCATCCGCGTCACCTCCGTCGCCGACGTCCACGATCTCGATCTCCACGCCGAGCCGCTCGCGGAGCGCCCACAGCGGCCCGAGTCCGCCCGGGTGCTCGTGGGAGGACGTCACGACGCGGTCCCCACGGACCCACGGCAGCGCCGAGACCGCCAGGTTCATCCCCTCGGTCGTGGAGTGCGTGAGGGCGATATCCGCCGGGTCCCCGACGAGGGTGGCAGCAACAGCGGCCCTCGCCTCCGCCATCCGCTCCGTGGCATCCACCCACTGGTCGACCTGGGCGCGTCCGACGGCGAGCTCGCGCGCGGCCTGCTCGTCCATCGCCCGCTGCGTCTCGGCCGGCATCGGACCGCATGTTCCCGCGTTCAGGTAGATCCCGGCCGCGGTCGAGGGCAGTGCCGCGCGGACGGCGGCGATCTTCTCCGGGTCGGGCATGAACGGTGACACCACGCCCGTATCATATCGGCGGCGCCGCTTGCGCCCTTCACCTCGTTCGGAGGCACCGTGGCCGGTTTTGCTCGACCCGAGCTGCTCGCGACACCGGACTGGCTGGCCGACAACCTCGGCCGTCCCGACCTGCGGATCATCGACCTCCGCTGGCGCCCCGACTCGACGGGCGCCGCGATCCACGCCACGGGACACATCCCGGGCGCCGTCCACATGGACTGGCGTGCCGCCGTGACCGCGACCATCGAGGGGTCGGACGCTCTGCTCCTCGCCCCGCCCGACCGGATCGCGGCAGTGATGTCGCACGCGGGCGTCGGCGACGGAACGTCGGTCGTGCTCTACGACGACACGCTCTCCTACTACGCGTCGCGCGTCTGGTGGAGCCTCCGGGCGTACGGCTACGAGTCTGCGCGGATCCTGGAGGGCGGGTACCCGGCCTGGGTGGACGGCGTGCGGCCCGTGTCCAACGGCCTCGCGGACGTCGCCCCAGCCGTGTTCACCCCACGGGCCCAGGTCCGCCAGCGTCTGACGACAGCCGACGTGCGGGGCCTGCTTGGTGCGCCGGACGTGCTCCTCGTGGACGCACGCGGGCCCGCGGAGTACCTCGGGTTCGAGGGCAACGTGCGACGTCTCGGTCACATCCCGGGCGCCGTCAACATGCCCGTCGGCGTCATGCACCTGCCCGGCACCCAGCGCCTCCGTGACGCGAACGACCTGCGGGCCCTGCTGCTCAAGGCGAACATCACCCGCGGCCGCCGCCTGGTCTGCTACGACGGATCGGGCGTTGCGGCGGCGAAGCTGGCCTACGTGCTCACGCTGCTCGGCCACGAGGACGTGGCCGTGTACGACGGCGGATGGGCCGAGTGGGGCGACCGCCTGGACCTGCCGGTCGACCGCTAGCGCCTGATCCCCGCCCAGGGGTCCGGCGCCTCGTAGTGCGCCATGATCTGGGTGCGCCGGTGGTTCACCGCCACCAGGAGGGCGTCCTGGCGGGACTCGCCCGCCGCCTCCGACCAGAAGGTCGCGTTCGTCACCGGGATGAACCGGTCCGTGAGCTCGACCAGTGCCTGCCGCAGGTCCTGGCCCGTCGGCAGCAGGTGGATGGTGCCGACCACCTTGAATGGCGGCACCGACAGGATCGCCTGCTCCTGACTCCTGGGCGTGCGGAGCTCGGGGGCATCGCGGACTGGCTCGTTTGCCACGGCGAACAGCACCGCGTCCAGGTTGACCTGCACGAACCCGGCGCGGATCGGCTGGACGCGGATCCCGATCTCCTCGACCGTCGCGTCCTCCAGGACGAGAAACGATTCCGTCGACAGGTTGAGGACGTCGGTGACGCGCTGCTGGCGGCTGCGGACGCTGCCCCGGGTGATGAGCGCATCCGTATACAACGTGAGCTCGACCCGGGCCATCTCGTTGAAGGCAGCGAACATGCTGCTCCTTCCTTTCCGGCGCTGCTCGGCGCCCGATCGCACAGGCGCGTCACGCGAAGGATACGGTCGCGAGGCGGCCGGGAATCACCCCTGCCATCAGGCGATGCCTACTTCCTCAAGCTCGCAGTGACCAGGTGCTCCGGCCCATGCTGGAGCCCCTCGTAGAGCCGTCGCACGGTGGCCAGGCTGTCGGCCTCGGCCGCGGGCTTGTCGGGGCGGAGGCGGACGATCCGCGGGAACCGCAGCGCGAACCCGGACCCGTGCCGGGTGGATCGCATGATCACGTCGAACGCGATCTCGACGACGACGGCCGGCTCGACGCTGCGGAACCGCCCGTGGCTGCTGACGGTGTGGGCCTCGAACCAGCGGGTCATGTCCGCGATCTCGGCGTCGGTCAGCCCGCTGTACGCCTTGCCGATGGTGACCAGCGCGCCGGTGTCGTCATCACGGACGGCAAACGTGTAGTCCGACAGGACGCCGTGTCTCTTGCCATGGCCGACCTCCACGCCGGTGACGACGCAGTCGAGCGTGGCCAGCGCCTTCTTCATCTTGAGCCAGCCGAGACCGCGTCGACCGGGCGTGTAGGGACTGGTCGGATCCTTGACCATGAGGCCCTCGTTCCGCCGTGCCCGAGCCTCCGCGAAGGCTGCTTCCAGGGCGCCGGTCGAGTCGGCCGTCGCGAGATGGCTCAGCGCGAACCGGCCCCCGTCCGCGGCGAGCGGGAGTGACAGCCCCTCGAGACGCCGGCGGCGGGCCTCCAGCGGGATCTCGAGCAGCGGGCGCACGTCGCCGTCGTCGTCGGTGTCGAGGGCCAGCGCGTCCCAGGCGACGAGGATCACCGGGACATCGGCCCTGATGCTCGCCGACGGCGCCTTGCGCCCGAGCCTTGCCTGGAGCTGGAGGAACGGCAGGACGACGCCATCCTTCCATGCCAGCAGCTCGCCATCCAGGATGCCGGCCCAGGACAGGCGACGGGCGCCCTCGACCACCTCGGGAAACTGGCCGCTGATGTCGTGGAGATCCCGGGAGTAGAGGCGCGCGTCCTCGCCCGAACGGTGCAGCTGGGCGCGGATGCCGTCGTACTTGTCCTCGACCCAGACGATGGGCCCCAGGCGCGTCATGATCTCCGTCGCGTTCTCCGCGGGCGAGGCAAGCATGAACTTGAGCGGGTGGAAGAGCGCCAGCGACGCCGCTCCGAGGCGGCCCTCGAGGGCCAGCACGGCGGTGCGGCCGACGTCGCCGGTGAGCATTCCGGCCCGCTTGACCTCGGTGAGCGGACGGTCGAAGGCCTGAGCGATCGCGGCTTCCAGGAGCCCCTCACGCAACCCGATGCGGAGCTCACCTCCGAGAACCTTGACGATCGCGCCGGCCGTCTGCGGCGCGGAGCGGGCAAGCAGCGCCTCCAGGATCGCGCCCTTCGCGGCCGTTCCGGATGCCGCCTCGATAGCGTCGAAAGCCGCGCGCACCTCGACGAGCGTTGGCCCGGTGGCGGGATCGGGAGCATGGCCGGCCGCCGCGAGGACCTCGGTCACCGCGGTCGAGATGTCGGACGAGCGGTCGTACGCGGCGCGCAGCGCCCCGTCGTCCGCCCCGGCCGTCCGCAGGACCGCCCCGGACATCCCGGACCAGCCCATGCCCAGGGAACGCTGGTCGGACTCCGGAAAGGGCCGGCCGGTGAAGAACACCGCGGCCACGGGCAGCTCGGCCGGCATGAGGGCGCCCAGGTAGGCGGCCAGGATCGCGGTCTTCTCGCCGGTCTTCGTCGTCGCTCCGACGCGTTCGGCCGTCTCGCTCCAGCGGCGCATGCGGGCGATGGTATAGGGTTCCCGCGATGCTTCAGCGGCGTTGGTTCCCGGATCACCTCGACGGCGATATCGTCGTGCTGCGGCGGCACACGCGCGACAACCTGGCCGCCTTCATGCGCTGGTACCAGGATCCGGAGGTCGCGCGCCTGACGCGCTACCAGGACGGCCCAATGCGCCGCGAGGAGATCGAGCGGTTCTTCGCGCTGCGGGCCGTCGGACCCGACTCGATGGCGATGGGGATCCACATCCGTGCGGACAACCGGCTCATCGGGTCCTGCGCGTTCTCGCAGCTGGACGGAGACAATGGGGCCACGCTGTTCCACATCACCATCGGCGAACATGATGCCTGGGGGCACGGGTACGGAAGCGAGGCAACGCGGCTGATGGTGGACCATGCGTTCGGGGCGATGGGGCTGCATCGCGTGGCCCTGACGGTCTTCGCCTTCAACGAGCGTGCGATCCGTGCCTACCGGCGGGTGGGGTTCGTGATCGAGGGGCGGGCGCGGGAGGCGATCTGGCGCGACGGCCGCTGGTGGGACGAGATCCACATGAGCATCCTTGAGCCGGACTGGCGATCGGCGCGTTGGCAGGCGCGTGCCGTCGCGGACGGGCGAGCGCGCCTGGACGACGAGGGCGAAGCGGCCGTGCGCCAGGGCGGCGGCTGAGGATGGCGAGCGAGGGCGCCGCGGCCACCGCGGCGCGGACGGCATTCCGGGACCAGGTGGACGCGAAGGGCCACGCCGTCGAGAATGCGCGAGCGGCCGTGGCGGGCCTGGAGGACGCGTTCGCGGCGGGCGTTCTGGTGCGGACCGAGGCGCTGGACCAGATGCTGGCCGACCTGGCACGCGCTCTCGACCAGGAGGACGGCCAGCGCCTGGGCGGCAAGAGCGCCGAGGCGGCGCGCTTCATCCTGCGGGCGATCGTGCGTGAGCTCGACAACGCCTGACGCGGACTGGTGCGGATCGTGCCCTGCGAGCGGCCGTGCGGCTGGACGGGATCGCCGATGCCGAGGACCGGGCGGTGATCGAAGGCGACCTGGCCGCGCTTCCCGCCTGACGGGCGATCAGCCGAGGCCGTACTCGTTGCGTCCGCGGGCACGGGCCAGGGTCAGTCGGGCATGCGCTGGAAGCGACTCGAGGCGCGGCGTCAGGGCATTGTCGAGGGCGTCGACGATCTGAGGCAGGACGGCGGCCACCGCCGCCTCCAGCGCGTCGGCCAGGACGGTCTCCTCGGCGAAGGTCAGCTCGTCGCGGTCCACGCGCCCGGCCATGTCCTGGGCGACGACGCGGAGCTCGAGCGCGAGCCTGGAACGGGAGCCGGCGGTGGCGCTCGACCGCGTTGCCGAGCGGAAGGTCTGGGCGGGCGGGCAGTTCATCTCGATCATCGCGGCTCCTCCACGACCGGCCGAAGCACTCCGGCTCACGGGCCGGACGGGCGGGCTGGTGTATACCTAGATTCACCCAGAATCAGTGCTATGACCAGAGCCATCCGGCCTCAGGGTTCGCGCTCGCTCCCGAAGGACCTCGCGCCCGAAGGACAGGACTGCACGCCACCTTCCGGGGACGGCGGGGCGGTCCTCAGCCCAGCTCGAGCCACCCGAGCAGCGCCTCGCCCGCCTGCCACGAGGCGGCGGCGTCGACGAGCAGCCGGTGCCGCTCGTGGTCCACGAAGCGCGCCACGTCGGGGAACGTCTCGCGGAGCAGGCTGCCGGGGCGCAGGCGCCTCGTCGCGTGGTCGAGGAAGGCCGCGTAGAGGACCTCGGGGTCGGTCTCCGCGATGCGCGTCTCCGCCCCCTCCTGGAAGTCGATCGGGACCATGAGCCGCGCGAAGAAGGACCCGATCTCGTCGGCGAGCGGGTCCACCCCCTGCGAGTGGCCGGCCCAGCGGACGATCGGCGCACGGGAGACGAATGCCAGCAGGGTCACACGCTCGTCCTGTGCGTCAGCGAGCACGGTGCCGCCGAAGCCCAGGAACTGGTTGGAGACCGGGATCCTGTCGTCCACCTGGATGCGGCCCCAGGAGTACTGGCGGGACACCGGCAGGGCCGTCTCGCGGTCGATGAACGTGGACCTGCCGCGGCCGCCGCGTGCCTCCCAGAACGTCACCCTCTCCGGGTCGAAATGCTCCATGGTCGGCGCGTCCCGCAGGGCCACGAGCAGCCGGGGGCCCGGCGTTGTCCCGGTGAGGCCGCCGTCCCGCAGGACGAAGCCGAGATGCGCCAGCTCGTTCGTGGCCGCGACGAGCCAGTCCCCACCCCAGTTCAGGTCGCCCGGCCACGGGCGTGCCACGTGGATCATCCCGGGTCTCCTTCCGGCAGCGTCTCGGTGACGGCGGCGCGGTGGCGGCGCCGGCTTCCCATCACGTAGGCGACCGCCCCGGCGATGGACGTGATCAGCAGCGTCGTCACGTGAAGCAGGACCGCGAATGCGAGAGCCGGCGCTCGCGCGATGCCCACGGACGCGGCGATCGTCACGGTGGCCAGCTCGAACGTCCCCACGTAGCCGGGCGCCGCCGGGATCGCGGTGGCGAGGTTCGTCCCGGCCGCCAGCAGGGCCGCCTGGCCGATCGTTGGCTGCACGCCGACGGCCTGGGCGGCAGCCGCGAACGCCAGCACGGTGCAGGACCAGCACCCGATCGACAGCACCACGGCAGCCGCCATCGTGGGGGCGTGGCCCGCGATCGCGAGGCCGGCTCGCAGCCGTACGAGGGTCCCGTGGATCCGCGGCCTGCGCACGATGGGGGCCATCACCCGCTCCGCGCCTGGAAGCCGGTGGGCGACGATCCCGAGCGCGATGGCCATGACCAGCAGCGCGGTGATCGCGGCACCGACCAGGACCGCCGAGGCGACGACGCCGCGGACCGACATCACGAGGATCGCGACGGCGGCGATCGACACCACGACCACGGTGTCCACCAGCCGTTCGACCACGATGGTCCCAAGGATCGTGGTCCGGCTGATGCCGGTCCGCTCGCCCAGGTCGTGGCTCCGGATCACCTCGCCCAGCCGCGCCGGCAGCACGTTGTTGGCGAGGTAGCCGACCAGCAGGGAGCCGAGAGAGTCCCCGTACGAGACCACGCCGACGGGACGGAGCAGCACCTTCCAGCGGAGCGCCCGCAGGAGCACGTCGGCAACGATGAACGCGACCAGCAGGACCACCCAGCGGAGGTCGGCGTTGCGGAGCGCGTCCCAGGCCGTCGCCAGGTCCACGGACCTGAAGACGAGCGCCAGCGCGATGACGGAGACCAGGATGCCCAGCGCCGCCCGCCCGGAACGGCCACGGAGGCGCATGTCAGGCCACGCCGGGCCCACCGGGAACGGACCGCGCCCGCAGCTTCGCGGAACGCCGCAGGCCCGTGCGGTGGAGGATGTACCGTCCCACGACCCGCAGCGTGGAGAGCCCGTACACGACGCTCCGCCGGAACCCGACGGAGCTCGCCTCCTCGAAGTACCGCGTGGGCACGGCGATCTCGCCGACGCCCAGCCCGCCGGCCGCCACGACCTGGGCGATCAGCTCCTGGTCGAACACGAAGTCGTCGGAGTTGAGCCGGTACGGGATGGTCTCCAGGAGACGCCGGCTGTAGGCACGGAGGCCCGTGTGGTACTCGGACAGGTGGAGGCCGAAGGCGGCGTTCTCGAGACCGGTCAGGAAGCGGTTGGAGATGAACTTCCACCTCGGCATGCCGCCCGCCAGCGGGTCCCCCAGGAAGCGGCTGCCCAGCATCAGGTCCCGCTCCCCGGTGAGGATGGGGGCGACCAGCTGCGGGATCCGCGTCGCGTCGTACTGGTAGTCCGGGTGGAGCATCACCACGACGTCCGCGCCCCATTCGAGCGCCCGGTCATAGCAGGTCTTCTGGTTGCCGCCGTAGCCGAGGTTCTGGCGGTGGGTGATGACCTCGACGCCGAGCCGCCGCGCGATCTCGACGGTCTGGTCCTGTGACACGTCATCCACGAGGATCACGTGGTCGACGAGGTCGTGCGGGATGTCGGCGAAGGTGCGCTCCAGCGTCCTGGCGGCGTTGTACGCGGGCATGACGATGACGACGCGCGGGTCCGGAGTGGGCATGTCGGATACAAGGTACGCGGGTCTTGGCTCGCGTGCAGCCCGGGGCGATTCCGGCCATGCTGGCGGCCGCGACACGTCCCGCGCAGGAGATAGCGATGTTCGAACGTCTCTTTGGTGACCGCGGTAAGGATCCCGCCCCCGCCGGCCGCATCCCGCCCGGCCAGTACCTCACCGAGAAGTTTCCGGTCCTCCACTACGGCAGCGTGCCGAAGGTGGACCTCGCAACGTGGGACTTCCGCGTCTGGGGCGAGGTGGACAACCCGTTCACGCTGACCTGGGCGGAGTTCACGGCACTGCCGCGCACGGTCCTCACCGCGGACATCCACTGCGTCACCCGCTGGTCCAAGCTGGACACGCAGTGGGGGGGCGTCTCGATCCGGACGGTCCTGCAGATGGCGCAGGTGCGCCCGGAGGCCGCCTTCGTGGTCGGCCACGCGGAGCAGGGCTACACGGCCAACCTGCCGCTGTCCGTGCTGGACGACGAGGACGTGATCCTCGCGGACACCTACGAGGGCGCACCGCTCGAGCCCGATCACGGCTACCCGCTCCGCCTCGTCGTCCCGAAGCGGTACTTCTGGAAGGGTCCGAAGTGGATCCGCGGCCTGGAATTCCTGGACCACGACTCGAAGGGCTTCTGGGAGCGCTACGGCTACCACAACGACGCGGACCCCTGGCGGGAGGAACGGTTCAGCGAGTAGCCGGCGCAGGCGGCGGCTGCGACCGGTCGCGGGGCCTCGCCGTCGCGTCGAGGAGAGACGCGCGGCGTCAGCGACCGGGGAGCCGGGTCGCGCTCCGGGCCGCAACGAAGCCGATTGCGCCGCCGAACACCCCCAGGAGGAGCCCGAACACCGGCCCCAGGACGATGAGATGGATGAAGGCGCCGGCGAACGTCTCGAGCGCGAAGTACGCGGCCATGTCCGGCGCACCGGTATGCCCGCCCCGTGCGGCCCACTCGGTCACGTTGAGTGGGTCGGCGACGATCGCCGGCATCGCGACCGCCACCATCGACAGGGCGGTCAGACAGGCGACCTGACCGCTGGCGAGGCCGCTCCAGGCACCGAATGCAGCGCCGGCGCGGAAACGGCCGGCGCGGTACGCCGTGATCGCCGCGGCAAGCACGATGGCGAGGGAGATCGCGGCCCAGATGACATCGTCGAAGATGTCGCGCCCGGGGAGCGGCGGGGCGAGGAGGTTGTTGACCGAGATCTCCACGACCCACAGCAGGCCCAGGATGAGGCCGATCCGGACACCGGGCTCGGTGCCGCCGGGGTTCGCCGACGATCCGGCCCGGTGCGCGAGCCACTGCAGGCCAGTGGCGATCGCCACGAGCACCAGGATGCCGGCCAGCCAGCCGACGGTGGTCCGGGTGTCGTAGCGGTACACGGCTCCGATCACGACCGCGAGCACCAGGCTGGCGACCACCATGCTCCGGAGCACCGACAGCGGCGTCCACCCGCCTCCCAAGGCCCGCATCTCGACGTCCTCGTCCGGGGCGCGGTCATCCGGCGCCCACCACGGGTCCCAGCGTAGATGATCAACCCTGCAGGGCGCCCTGTGGCGGCAACGGGCTGACGGGTCCCGCGTTCGCTGAGGGATGAGTGCACCGCCGGACCCGTTCGCGCGACGGCCAGCCGTCGTAGAGTCCGGCGGTGACGTCATCGCCCCGTTCCTTCGTCCTCCGCCACACCCATGTCCGGCCGGTCCCGGGTCTCGAGGAGGTCCGCCTCCACCTGGCAGACGAGGCGCTGTCACTCTGGCATGCCGTCCAGGTCGAGACGGACGACCCGGACGCGGCGCTCCCCTACTGGGCGTTCGCGTGGGGCGGCGGGCTCGCGATCGGGCGATACCTGCGGGAGCACCCCGAGGCGGTCGCGGGCCGGCGGGTGTTCGACCTCGCCTCGGGGTCTGGCGTCTGCGCGATCGCGGCAATGCGTGCCGGGGCATCCGTGGCGACCGCTGCGGACATCGACCCCTTCGCGACCGCCGCGATCACGCTGAACGCACGGGCCAACGGCCACCGCGTGACGGCCGTCTGCCGCGACGTGCTGGACGACGACCCGCCCGAGGCCGACGTCATCCTGGCCGGCGACTGCTGGTACGAGGCCCGGCTCGCCGAACGGGTCCTGCCGTGGCTGGAGCGGGCGCGCGCCCGCGGCATCGACGTCCTGGTCGGCGACCCCGGCCGACGCTACCTGCCGGCCGGCGCCCTGGTCGAGCTGGCCGCCTACGATGTCCGGACCACCACGATGCTCGAGGACCTCGATCGCATGAAGGGCTGGGTCTATGTGCTCCGGGCCACCGGCGATGGGGCGTGACCCGGCGACGCAACCGGCACGTCACGGCATCTGGTCGACGATGACCTGGACGCCCGTGGTGGGCGCCCGGCCGGTGATGACCGGATACGCCCGCGTGCTCCGCCAGGTCACCGTGCCCGACTCCTGGATCGTCGCCGACACCGTGTAGGTGAGCCGCTGGTCGATCCTGGCCGGGTCGTAGCCGACCTCAAACGCGATCGGCACCTGCCTGCCTCCCGACGCCTGGACCTGCGCCCCGATGACTGTGGCGGCGGCGTCCGCACGGGAGACATCCTGGAGCGTCACCGTGATCAACGCGTCGGGCGACAGCGCGATCCGCTGCTGGTAGGTCACGGTGCCGGTGACCTTCGATCCACCGCCCGTCGAACAGGCGGTGAGACCGGCCCCCGCGAGAAGGACGAGGAGGACCAGTCTGCGCACGCCCGGAGTATGACGGCAGCTGACCGGCTGCCGTCCTCCGTCCCCGGCAGCGACCCGCCGCAGGACGGTACGCTTGGCAGGCCGCGCCGGCCAGGCCACGGGTGCGGCAGTCCCTCGACACTGGAGCGGCGTCTCGTCCGATGCACATGGTCCGCACGCTCGCGAGGCGCGTTCGCGAGTCTCTGCACGCGTCGATCGGCGATGTCGCCTTCGGGATGGAGGACGGAGCGGTCTCGATCGCCGGGCTCGTCTTCGGCGTCGCCGCCAGCACGAACGACAGCTCCATCGTGCTGCTCGCGGGTGCCGTGGGCGCGATCGCGGGCGCGGTGTCCATGATGGCCGGCACGTACCTCGATGCAGAGTCCGAGCGTCACCGCGCGAATGCGCTCGTGGCGGACGCCCGGGCCCGGATCGCCGTCGATCCCGACGCCTACGCCACCCGTCTCTCGGAGCGGCTCGCGACCGCCGGCTTCACCGACGAGGAGGTCTCCCTCATCGCGCGCGCCTTCGCCCGCAACCCGGAGGCACTCCTGGACCATGTCGTCGCATTCGATCTCGGCGTGGTGCGCCAGCCGGGTGCGTCGCCCTGGGCCCATGCGAGCTGGATGTTCGCTGCGGACCTGTTCGCGGCAAGCGTCCCCGTCATCCCGTTCGCGCTCTTCGACATCCAGACGGCCCGGATCGTCTCGCTGGTCGTCACGGGCATGCTCATGGCGGCCCTCGGCGTCGTGCGCGGCAAGATCGGCCAGGTGAGCGTCGTCAGGACGGCCGCCCAGACGATGACGATCGCGGGCGCCGCGGCCCTGGCCGGCGTCATCATCGGCCGCCTGGTCACCCGGTAGCGCCCCAAAGTCCGCCAGCCGCGGTAGGCTTCGCGGTCCGGCGGCCGTCCTCGTCCTCGAGGCCGCCCGCGTCCCCAGCGAAAGGCGGAGCCCGATGCCGACGATCACCCCGTTCCTCTGGTTCGACAACAACCTCGAGGAGGCCCTGACCTTCTACGCCTCCATCTTCGACGACATGATGGTGATGGACCTGTCCCGGACCGGGCCCGCGGCCACGGATCCGCTGTTCTCGGCGCGGTTCCGGATCCACGGCCAGGACCTCCTCGCGATCAACGGCGGTCCCCTCTTCCCCTTCACCGAGGCGTTCTCGCTGTTCGTGAGCGTTGATGGCCAGGCGGAGGTCGATCGCCTCTGGGACGGCCTGACCGACGGCGGCGAGCCGAGCCAGTGCGGCTGGCTGAAGGACCGCTTCGGCCTGTCGTGGCAGATCGTCCCGGGGCGGCTGATGGAGCTGCTGGGGGATCCGGATCCCGGCCGGGCGACACGGGCGAGGAACGCGATGCTCGCGATGTCGCGGATCGAGATCGCAGAGCTGGAGGCTGCGGCGGACGCCGTGCCGGAGGACGAGGCCGCGGCCGCGGAGGCCTGAACCGGCAACGGGGCCCGAGCCGGGCGACGGGGCCGCGGGCGCCCCGGTCAGTCGGGGCCGGCTCCGTGCCGGTAACTGCTGCCCTTGGTCGACGCAGGCCGGACCGCCGGCCTGCCTCAGCGGCGCCGCTCCTCGTCGCGCGGCGACTCGATCAGGCCATGGCGCAACCCGAAGGCGACCGCTTCGAGCTTCGAGTGAACCCCGAGCTTGTGCATGATGTTGTCGGCGTGGGTTCGCAGCGTGTTCGGTGTCACCGACAGGCGCTCGCACATCTCCTGCGTGGATCGGCCGCTGGCGAACTCGCGGAGGATCGTCAGCTGGCGTGGGGTGAGCATCTCCACCTGACGCGATACGACCGGCCGGTCACGCGCCGCCGCGACCCGGTCGGCGATCGCGAGGATGATCGACCTCGGCAGCAGCGTCGCGCCCGCTCGGGCGGCTCTCACCGCAGCGACGAGCTCCTCGACGGCGCGATCCTTCGTGAGGTAGCCATCGGCGCCGGCCCGGATCGAGTCCATCATGGTCTCGTCGTCATGCACCGCCGAGAGCATCACGACGCGCGCGACCGGCCACCGTGCCTTGATCGCGAGCGTGGCCTGGGCACCCGTGCCATCGGGCAGCCGATAGTCCATGAGGACGACGTCCGGCTCGCGGCTGGCGAGGTATGCCGCCTCTGCGACCGTCCCGGCCACGCCGACCACACGCATGTCCGTCTCGTGGGCGATGACGTCGGCCAGCATCTCGGCCAGCAACCGCTCGTCCTCGACGATCAACACCCTGGTGGCCCGGGTCCGCCCTCGATCCGGCTCACCATCCAGGCGGCCCGGATCCCCCGTTCGTCCGACCACCTCAGCACCTCCGTTCGTGCGATCCCCGGCCGGTCCGTCAGGCACTGACCAGCTCCACCCGGTTCCTGCCCCCGTCCTTCGCGCGATAGAGCGCGGCATCGGCTCGAGCGAAGACCGTCTCGGCGGTGTCCCCGGCGACCGCGATGGTCCCCCCGATCGAGATCGTCACCTGCAGGTCCTGGCCGTCCGTGAGAATGCTCGACCGCGCGACCAGCGCACACTGCCGCTCGGCGATGGCTCGGAGGCCCACTTCCTCGATCTCCACGATCGTCAGCGCGAACTCCTCTCCTCCAAACCGTGCGATGTCGTCCGTCGCGCGGGACGATGCCAGCAGCGTCTGTGCCACCGTCCGCAGCGCGACGTCACCCGAGGCATGGCCATAGGTGTCGTTGAGGACCTTGAATCGGTCGATGTCGGCGATCAGCAGGCCGAAGTCGCGACCGTAGCCGGCGAACTCGGCGATCCGCGACGCGAACGACATCTCAAAGTGCCGGCGGTTCGGGATCCCCGTGAGCGCGTCCGTCATGGCGAGGTCCCGCAGGTCTGACAGCTCCCGGCGAGCCGCCGAGAGATCCGTCTTGTCGTCGAAGATCTCCACGGCCCCGATGATCTTGCCCTCACGGTCACGAACGGCCGAGGCGCGGACCCGAACTGGGACCCGGTGACCCTTGCGATGGCGCAGGAAGACGTCGGCCTCGCGGCCCTCGCCGTCCCGCATCGTTGCCGCGAGCGGACATCCCGTGCGGCAGAGCGAACGGCCGCTGGCATCCACGTGGTTGAGCAGGTTGTCATGGCAGTACCGGCCAACGACGTCGGGCGCTGGGAAGCCGGTCAGCCGCACGGCTCCCTGGTTCCAGTAGCGGATCCGGCGGCCGAGGTCGACGTAGTAGACGCCCTCGTAGAGCTGGTCCACCACGGCCTGCTCGAAGCCGTCGGTGGGACCGACGGCGGTGACGCTTCCGGCAGGCCGGGCGACGCCCGTTCGTCTTGTCATGTCGCCCCTGGCTTGGCCGGGAAGCAGGTCCAGGAACTCGGCCGCCGGAACGGGACGCCCGAAGAAGAAGCCCTGGGCGATGTCGCAGCCGACCCCGCGGAGGAACCGGGCCTGGTCCTCGTGTTCGATGCCCTCGGCAACCGTCTCGAGGTCAAGGCTCTTCGCAAGCACGACCGTGGCCCGGATGATCGCCTCGCCTGTCGGATTGACGCCGATGTCCCGGATGAAGCTGATGTCGATCTTGAGACGGCGGAGGGGCAGATGCTTCAGCTGGGCGAGCGAGGAATGCCCGGTGCCGAAGTCATCCATGGCCACATCAACCCCCATGGCGGTGACATCGGCCAGGGCCGCCGACGATCGCGCGACGTGACGCATGACCATCGATTCGGTCACCTCGAGCTCCAACCGTTCGGGCGCGATCGCGGCCGCGTCGAGCGCGGCGGACACCCGGCCGGCGAGAGCCGCGTCGCCCAGCTGGTGCGCGGAGAGGTTCACCGCCACGCGTGGCAGGTGGAGTCCGGCAGCATCCCACGCCGCCACCTGGTGGCACGCCTCGTTCATGACCCACGCACCGATCTCGTCGATGACGCCGATCTCCTCCGCGAGCGGAATGAACACGCCCGGCGCAATGAGCCCACGCTCGGGATGCTGCCAGCGGACAAGGGCCTCCGCGCCCGCAAGCGAGCCATCGTCAAGGCGCATCTGCGGCTGGTAGTGCACGACGAGCTCCCCACGAGCAGTCGCGCCGCGGAGGTCCCGGCTGAGGTGCAGGCGCTCCTCGATGCCCGCGGTCAGAGCGCTCTCGAAGAAGCGGATCGAGTTGTGGCCCTCGGCTCGAGACTGCCGCATCGCGGTCTCCGCATCGCGAAGCAGGGTCGACGGATCGGCGCTGTCGTCCGGGTAGAGGCTGATGCCAACCGTCCCGGTGATGACGATCTCGTGGCCATCCACCGAGAAGGGCATCGCCAGGCGACTCCTGGAGCATCCTGGCCACACCGGCCACCTGGGGTGCGCCACGCGCGTCCTCCAGCACGATCACGAACTCGTCCGCACCGAGACGCGCGAGGCTGCCCCTGGAGCCGAGGCTCGTCGCCGAGCCGGACCGCGGCGGCCACGAGCAGCGCATCGCCGACGGGATGGCCGTGGGCGTCGTTGATCGCCCCGAAGCCGTCCAGGTCCAGGCTCAGGACGGCAACGCCCTCGGACACCTCCTCAGCCCGGCGCATCGCCTGCTCGAGCCGGTCGAGGAGCAGGGTGCGGTTGGGGAGGCCGGTCAGCGCGTCGTGATGAGCGAGGAAGTCGAGGTCCTGCTGGGCCTGCTTGACGTCGCCGATGTCGCTGAACACGCCGACATAGTTCGTCGTCCCGCCGTCGGCACCGGTCACGGCGCTGATCGTCAGCCACTCCGGATAGATCCGGCCGTCCTTGCGCCGGTTCCACAGCTCCCCTCGCCAGCGCCCGGTGGCCCGGAGCATCGCCCACAGGTCGCGGTAGAAGCTCTCGTCATGGCGCCCGGACTGGAGGATACGAGGGTTCCGGCCGACCACGTCCTCGGCAGCGGTAGCCCGTGATCTCCTCGAATGCCTGGTTCACGGTGAGGATGATCCCGTCCCGGTCCGTGATCGTGACCCCCTCGGTGCTGCTCTCGAACACGGTGGCCGCGAGCCGCAGCTGGGCATCGGCGATGCGCTGTTCGTCGCGCATGCGCTTCCCTTCCCGGGCGCGGCGGACGGCCGGACCGAGCCTCGCCAGGCGATCCTTGAAGACGTAGTCCTCCGCGCCACCATGCACCGCATCGACGGCCGCCTCCTCGCCGATGTTGCTGGACACGATCACGAACGGGATATCCAGCCGTTGCTCGCGAAGCAGCCTGAGAGCGTGGAGGCCGCTGAACTGGGGAAGCCTCCAGTCCGAGAGGATGATGTCCGGTCCGATCGCGAGGGCCTTGAGGTACTCCCCCTCCGTGTCCACCCGCTCCCAGGTCGGGTCGAACCCCTCGTCCTCAAGCTCGAGGACCATCAGCTCGGCGTCGGTCGGCCGATCCTCGACGATCAGGATGCGAATCGCGCTCCGTCACGGCGCCGGCTCCGTCGGCCTGTCGCTCCGGACGACCGCCGCCGGCAGATCGAGGCTGAAGGTGCTGCCCCTCTCCCGGGACCGAGGCGACGGTGACGTCGCTGCCCATCAGCCGTCGCGGCCTTGCGGACGGTCGCGAGGCCGATGCCGGTGCCGGGGTACTCCTCGTCGCGGTGGAGACGGACGAAGACCTCGAAGATCCTCGCGCGGTACTCGGGGGCGATGCCGATCCCGTTGTCGGCGACCGCGAGCACGCACCCTGGAGCCGCGACGGACCGCGGAGACCGTCACCAGCGGGGCGACGTCCGGGCGGCGGTAGGTGAGCGCGTTGTCGACCAGGTTGGCCAGGATCTGCTCGAGGAGCACGGGGTCGGCCAGCGGGACGGCGAGGGGCTCGGCCGACCGCGAGCATGCCGCCGCCGGCGCTGATCCGGTCGGCGAACGTGGTGCGCAGGCGGGCGACGATGGGCCCCAGGGGGACGGCCCGGGCCGCACCGGGCCGCGTTCCGAGGCGCGAGTAGTCGAGCAGCTCCTCGATCAGGATCCCCATGTGCTGGCCGCCCTCGACGATGTTGTCGAGGTAGTGGCGGCCCTTGGCGTCGAGCCGCTCGCCGTAGCGCCTGTCGAGGATCTCGGCGAAGCCCGTGATCGCCCGCAGCGGGCTGCGCAGGTCGTGGGACACCGAGTAGCTGAACGTCTCGAGCTCCTTGTTGGCGGCCTCGAGCTTCGCGGTGCGCTCCCGTACGCGCTCCTCCAGCTCCTCGTTCAGCCGGAGGACCTCGTCCTCCGCCGCCTTGCGGGTGGTGATGTCGCGAATGAAGGAGATGAAGTGGCCACCGTCGTGTTGCCGGAACTGGAGACTGACCTCGACGCTGAAGGTGCTCCCGTCCTTGCGCCGGTGCCGGCTCTCGAAGTCCTCCTCGCCGCTCGCCAAGACACGCTCGAGATGGCGGGCAACGTCGGCTGACGGCTCCGCGTCATCCAGGTCGCGAATGCCCAGCTCGAGGAGCTCCTCGCGCGGATAGCCGCTCATCCTGCAGTAGGTGTCGTTCACCTCGAGCAACCGCCCCTGCATGTCCGTCACCCAGAAGCCTTCCAGGGACGTCTCGACGATCGTCTGATATCGGCTCGCGGCGGCCCGCAGCGCCTCGTCCGCCGCCCTGAGCGCACTGATGTCGCGGACGATGCAGGTCACGACGGTCGACTCCGCCTGGTCTTCATGGAACACGAACTCGGCAGGAAATGCCAGGCCGTCCTGGTTGACCACGTCCAGCTCCAGGCGCTGCGGGGTCCCGAGGAAGCGTGTGCCCTCAAGCAGGTCGAGGATCGTGGAGTGCACCTCTGCCTGCGCCTCCTTCCCGACGACGAGCTGTGCGAAGGGTCGGCCGAACCCGTCCGCGACGCGATCCCCAAAGACCCTCTCCGCCGCCGTATTCCAGTACAGGATCTCGCCACGGCGGTTGAGGCTGAACACGGCCTCCACCAGGGACTCGACCACCGGCCGGTAGACCATGAGGGCCTGCGCGAGCCGTGCGCTCAGCGCGTCGGGCGTCAGGGCATCGCCGTCGTGGCGCCGCTGAGCAGCCTGCATGACCGCGACGAGGACGTAGGCGGCGCCCGCGTACATGCAGAACCGGCCGACCCAGCTGACGAGGTTGCCCGTGAGCGTCACCGACGCCAGCCCGACCAGTCCGATCGAGAACAGGATGAGACCAAGGGCATACCACGCCAGGAGCTGGAGCCTCGGGTCGCGCCGCCAGATTTGGAGCCAGCTCAACCCGGCATATGAGAAGCACACGATCGCAACGGCCAGCACCACGTCGCCCAGGGGGGTGACGCCCACGCTCGGGACGAAGAATGGAGGTGTCAGGCCGGCCAGCACGAGGACGATCAGTCCGACCATGACGGTGGCCATCGCACCGTAGGCAATGACGATGTTGCGGATCCGCGTGGGCCGATCAACGATGACCGTGGGCACGAGGAGCCCGGCGACCTGGCAGAGACCCGAGAGGAGCGCCGCGAGATAGTAGGCCGTGGCACCTGCATTCGGCGTGCGTGTCGTGAGCATGATCCCTGAGAAGATGCCGCTACCGACGGCCAGGGCGATCATGCCGGCCCCGATCGCAAGGAACACCGGGGCGCCGTGGGATCGATAGGCCCTCGCTGCGACGAGAGCGACATAGACCGGGATGGCAGCGAGGAAGACGAAGTTCAGGAGGGGAAGCAGCCACGGCGGCTCGAAGGTCATCGGAGTCTCGACGACGAGCGCGAGAGCGAGAAGGCCCACGAGCACGACCAGCGGGGTGGCAGCGAATCGGATGGCCATCGTCGTCCGCCGGTCCAGGCCGGAGCCGGCAGGCGATCTGCCGCGCCCGATCCCGGCGATCTCGTCCGGGGACGCGCCGACACGGGCAGCCTCGATGGCGGCCGCCTGTTGGCGGCCGGGGACGCGACCAGGATCGGCGTTCATCGGGCTCGGTTCATGACGCGGCCCGGGACGACTGCGACCGTCGCCGGGAGCGGGCCGTTGCCGGCGGCAGCGTACACCCCTGTGTCGGGCTGCGGACGCTCGGAACTGCGCATGGCGCGGGATCGACGTGCGGGATGATGTCGTCTCCCGGGAGTGACACCCACTCGATGGCCGGTGGTGTCCGGAAGCACCACCGTCGTGTGGCGGCAGCGTGGACCTGCGGCCGCAGCGCGGCTAGGTGCCGTTGGTGGTGGCCCATGCCGCGTTGTCACCATCGGCCCATCCGTCATCTTCCGTAGGCCGGCGGCTCTGGCGCGGCTGGTGACCGCCGGTGCCCGCGAGGGCTCTGGCTATCGGCTGCGGTGCGCCGCGCGGAACGCGGGAGCGTCCATCCGGGCGCCGCGGCGTCTCGCCGCCAGGAGCTTCTCGATCTCGGGCTGCAGCCTTCGCCCCATGGATGTCCGCGCCAGCCACTCGAGGTAGTCCGGATCGCGGGTGGCGAGCTCGGCGAGCGACCAGCCGGCATAGTGACCAAAGTCGAGAGTCGTCGGGCCTGGGGGCCAATGCGGCGACGACGGACCAGGATTTGGCGCGGCGGTTCTTGACGCAGGAGCGTTCGTCATCGGCCAGTACGGCGCGGGCGAGGATGCGACGGGTGGCTGGGCCCGGTGGCGGTCGTACTGGGCACGCTCGCGTGCATTGCCGAGCACCCGCCAGGCCTCGTTCAGGAGCGCCATCTGCCCATCCGACCCGCCGAGGTCCGGATGGTACTTGCGGGCGAGCGCCCGGAAGGCGGATCGGATGACGTCCGCCTCTGCGTCCGGGGCAACCTGGAGTGTCCGGTATAGGTCGACCATGCTCGGCATCCGCCTCATCATCGACTTCGAGCGGATCGCCGGCTACCCCGTGTGAGCATCAGCGCCGTCACCTATTGGACCCATCCGTGCATCCTCCGACTGCCGTACTCAACCGAAGGCCTTTCGAGTGCCGAAACGTCGCCCAGACCGGGGTCAGCCGGGCCGTTCGGCGGTCACGTACCAGCTGTGCGGCATCTCCGTCATCTCGGGGGGCACGACCGGCAGCGTCCAGCGCCCATGGTTCGCTCCGGGCGAGCCGGGCTGCGTCACGGCGGCGATCCACCCTCGTGACGCGAGCTCGGCTGCCGGGTCGTCCATCGACCCGATCCACGGAGCACCGGCGGCAGCCTGCATCTCCACCCATGCCCTGGTCCAGGGCGACGTCAGGACGTGCCCGTTGACGATGTCGAAGCCGAGACGGCTTCCCGGGGCCGAGAGTCGGGTGACCCCGTCCAGGATCCGGTCGATGACGTCTCGCGACAGGTAGAAGAGCAGGCCCTCGAGGAGCCATGCCGTCCGGGCTGCGGGATCGAGGCCCGCATCCACCAGGGCGCCCTCCCAGTCGCCGGACAGGTCGGCAACGACGGGCCTTCGCTGGCAGGCAGGCATCGCGCCCGCCGATGCGAGCGCGTCCCGCTTCTCCTCCAGCACCGCGGGCCGGTCGAGCTCGAAGACGGTCGTCGCCGATGCCCAGGGCAGACGGTATGCGCGCGTGTCGAGGCCTGCCGCGAGCAGGACGACCTGCCGGATCCCGTCATCGATGGCGACATCGCGCAGCCAGTCGTCGAAGTAGCGGGTCCGGATGGCGATCGGGAGCGTGCTGCCGGGTGGACGGGTTGCGAGCCAGGAGGCGCCCTCCGCCCCGGCCAGGGCGGCGGCCCAGGGGTCATTGAACAGGCGGTCGTCGCGGCCGGTCTCGGCCGCCCGGACGGCGGCGGTCCAGCGGGCGGTCGCCTCGAGGGAAGACGTCATCGAATCATCCTCGTGCGTGTCACCAGCATGGCACGGGCGCCGGTCGCGCGGTGGCCGCCCGTTGCCGGAATGCCGCACGGCGCGCCCATCAACGCGAAACGGGGCCGGAACGCGAAACGGGGCCGGCTGTCGATGCCGACCCCGCTGCGCGGAGTGAGGAGGAGTGACCAGAGGATGCCGTGCGGTTCCTTTCGGCGGGGTTACGGGCGGCGGATGACCTCGGCGACGAGCGACGAGATCGCCAGCGCCGCCAGCGTGCACGCCCAGCCGGCCGCCACCAGCAGCAGCGCCTGGTCCTCGCGCTGCTCCACCTCGCGGAGCGAGCGGCCCGCCATCACGGTGCCGCCGCCCCAGCGCGCGGTCACGGTGGCGACGCGGACGCCCGCCCGTGGCTGCCAGGTGACGACGTTCGGCGCATCGACCGCGGCGTGCTCGAGGACGCCGGATGGCGGGGCAGGATCGGCCCCATCGAGCACGCCGCTGCTGGCGAGGACGCGGCCGGCGGGATCGAACACGACGACGAACGGCGCGAGGCTCACGGCAATGTCGACCTTCCCCGGCCCCACGACGCCCGCCGGGTCGCCGCCCGCATCGAGCGCCCGCGCCGCGTCCTCGGCCACCTGGAGCTGCGGGTCGTTCGCGCCCGATCGGAGGCCCTGCTGGGCGGCGGCGTAGACGAGACCGGCCAGCAGCGTCGCGAGCACCGCGAGCGGCAGGAAGGTGGCAAACGCCGCCCGGAGGAGGACGCGGCGCGGCGGTGCATCCATGCGGTCTCCCTAGGCGAACAGGCCGTGAGCGGCAAGCAGGACGCCCGCCGGATCGTAGGTCCTCGAGATCCCGCGCAACCGGTCGAGGGTCTCGGGCGGGAACACCCGGCGGAAGCGCGCGGCACCGCCCCCGGGCGCGAAGTTGGGTAGGACGGACCCGGTCAGCCACGGCACCATCGCCTCGGACAACGCGTCCCCGTGTGCCCGCACCGCCTCTGACATCGGTGGTGCATCGATCCCGACGACGAACAGGCTGAACGCGGCGTCGGTGCCGGCGAACGCGCCCGGCACGGCGGTCGCGGGAATGGCACCCCCGGCGGCGACCGCCCCGCCGAGCTGGCGGACCTCCACCAGCAGCTGGGGCGACCCTGACTCGGGGCCGGCCACGGCGAGCAGCCGGTCGAGACCTTCGGCCGGAAGGGCTGCGACCAGTCCGGACACCTCCCTGACCGGGATCGGGTCCACCGGATCGGCGTGGATCGCCCCAAGCCCCGCGTACGGCAACGGGCCGACGCCATCCATCAACGCGGGCGCCACCGCCCGGATCGGCGCGAGGACGGCCGCGCCCGCGGCCGGGTCCCCCGTCCAGGCGAACCGGACCGCGACCGTGAAGCGGCCGGCCAGCGGCTCCGGAACCCCGGGCATGCGCGGGAGCTGCAGCATCGCAATCGAGGTGGTGGCCTCTCGCGGAAGGGTCTCGCACCACCCCACCCACGCCCGCAGCACCGCCGCCACGGACGACCCGTCGAAGTAGACGGCCCCGGCGTACAGGTCGCGGATCGGCAGGAGGTCGAACTCCACTGCGGTGACGATGCCGAGGGCGCCCTTGCCGCCCCGGAGTCCCCAGAACAGGTCCGGGTGCTCGGCCGCTGTGACGCGCCGCATCTCGCCGTCTCCCGTGACGACCTCGAACGCCCGCACGCGGTCCGACGCCGCGCCGAGCGTGCGTGCAAGCGGGCCGACACCACCGCCCGTCGTATAGCCGACGACCCCCACGCCAGGCGAGGATCCGGCGAGTGCGGCGAGCCCGTGGGGCGCCGCCGCGTCGAGAACCTGCTGCCAGGCGACGCCGGCCCCGACGCGGGCCCAGCGATCCTCAGGGTGGATGGTGCATTCCGTGAGCCGGTGCGTGACGATCAGGAGCGCTCCATCCAGGTCGTCGGCGGCGCCGTGGCCCGTGCACTGGACCGCCACCGGCACGTGGTGCGTGTTCGCGAACCTGACCGCCTGCGCGATCTCCGCCGCGTCCCGGGGCTCGACCACGGCCAGTGGCAGGCTCGGGACGGCCAGGTTCCAGGGCGTGCCCAACGCGGCGTATGCCTCGTCGCCGGGAAGGGCGACGCGGTGGACCGCTTCGGCAAGGTCGCGCAGCAGCGCCGGATCAACGGCGCTCATGGACTCGGTCGACATGGGTGGGACGCCTCCTGCCTGTGCCTGGGTGGCCGGCGATGCCTCCATGACGGCTCGCCGCGCCGTGTCGTTACGCAGATCGCATGGTAGGGATTGCCCGACAACGCGCAAGATCGCGCACCGTCACCCGGTCCCAACCGGCGGCGCGCCGCCAGCGATGATTTGCGGCGTCCGATGAGGCTTGCGGTGGGCGATTAGGCTTCGGGCTTCGGGCGCACGCGCGACGGGCCGGGCGCCGCGGGTCAACGGAGGACGCACACGGTGGCGGTCAAGCAGACAAAGCGCGCGGGGGCGCAATCGGTCGGCGACGTGTTCGCGGAGATCGGGCGGGCGCCGCGCCACCGGATCCCGGACGACGAGATGGACCCCGAGGTCGCCTACCAGATCGTCCACGACCAGCTGATGCTGGACGGCAACGCGCGTCTCAACCTCGCCACCTTCGTCGGGACGTGGCTCGAGCCCCAGGCGCGCCGCCTGATGGACGAGACGTTCGACAAGAACATGATCAACAAGGACGAGTACCCGCAGACGGCCGAGATGGAGATGCGCTGCGTCGACATGATCAGCCGCCTGTGGCATGCGCCCGACCCCGACGATGCGCCCGGCTGCTCCACGACCGGCTCGTCGGAGGCGGCGATGCTCGGCGGCCTCGCGCTGAAGCGCCGCTGGCAGGACGCCCGGCGTGCGGCCGGCAAGCCGATCGACCGGCCCAACATCGTCATGGGCATCAACGTCCAGGTGTGCTGGGAGAAGTTCGCCCGCTACTGGGACGTGGAGCCGCGCACCGTCCCGATGGAGGGCGACCGCTTCCACATCGACCCCGACGCCGCCGCGGCCCTGTGCGACGAGAACACGATCGGCGTCGATCGGCGTCCTCGGGTCCACCTACGACGGGTCGTACGAGCCGATCAAGAAGATCTGCGCAGGCGCTCGACAGGCTCCAGGTGAAGACCGGCCTCGACATCCCCGTCCACGTGGACGCGGCGTCGGGCGGGTTCGTCGCGCCGTTCCTCGAGCCGGAGCTCGAGTGGGACTTCCGCCTCCATCGCGTGGTCTCCATCAACGCGTCGGGCCACAAGTACGGCCTCGTGGCTCCTGGCGTCGGGTGGATCATCTGGCGGACCGAGGAGCACCTCCCGGAGGAGCTCATCTTCCACGTCAACTACCTCGGCGACATCATGCCGACCTTCGCGCTCAACTTCTCCCGGCCGGGCGCCCAGGTCGTCGCGCAGTACTACAACTTCGTCCGCCTCGGCTTGGAGGGCTACCGGCGCGTCCAGCAGTACTCGCGCGACGTGGCCCAGGACCTTGCTCACGAGGTGGAGAAGCTGGGGCCGTTCGAGCTGATCACGCGGGGCGAGGACCTGCCGGTCTTCGCCTTCAAGGTGCGCGATGAGATCACGAACTTCAACGTGTTCGACGTCTCGGACGCCGTCCGCGAGCGAGGCTGGCAGGTCCCGGCGTACACGTTCCCGGCCAACCGGGAGGACCTCGCGGTGCTGCGTGTCGTGGTGAAGCGCGGGTTCACGCACGACGTTGCGCTCGCTGTTCATCGATGACCTGCAGCGCCAGCTGCCGCGCCTCCGGAAGCAGTCGGCACCGGTCAAGGACAAGGATTCGAGCACGGGCTTCAAGCACTAGGACTGGCTCCAGCGGCCTGTGACGCGGGCTTCCGACACGTCGCGTGAGCCACCTCGGGCCGGGTGGTGCCCGAGATTGACCGACAGTGCGGCAATATGGGTCGAGGGACGGGTGTCCCGGGGCGCCCGAATCACGGCCGAGGCCGACGTCAACTAATCTCGCTGCACGCCGTCCGGCGCCCGCCAGACACGAGGGAACCCCCACCGATGGACCAGGAGCGACCCGTCGCGCCGTCGCTTGGCGAGCGCTGGGCCCCGCTCCTGGTGTTCGTGGCCGCGCTGGTGCTCTACCTCCCGACGCTCCTGCCCGGCATGGCATTCGACGACTGGGGCGAGATGCAGACGGTGCCGCACGTGCTCGGCATCGCCCACCCCACCGGCTACCCCACCTACATCATCACGGCCTGGCTGTTCGAGCTGCTGCCGTTGGGCACGATCGCGTTCCGCGCCAACCTGTTCTCCGCCGTCTGTGTCGCCGTCGCGCTTGCGGCGATGACGTCCACGACGATCCGGCTCGGTGTGCGTCCGGCGATCGCCACTGCAGTCGCGGTCGCGACCGGGGCGATCAGCACCATCTGGGCATCGGCAGTCGTCGCGGAGGTCAACGCGCTCCACCTCGCATTCATCGCGCTGATCGTGAACCGCTCACTGGCGTGGGCGGACGACCGGCGGACGCGCGACCTCGCGCTCGGCGGGCTCCTGGTCGGCCTGTCGCTCGGCAACCACGTGCTGACAGCGTTCGTGGCCCCACCGTTCGTGCTGTTCGCCCTGTGGGCGGGCCGTCGGACGCTGTGGCAGCGGAAGAGGCTGGTCCTGGTGCCGATCGTGACCGGGCTGGCGGGGCTTGCGGTCTACCTCTACATCCCGCTCGCCGCGAGCTTCTCGCCGCCGCTCCCCTACAACCACCCGACGACCCTCGACGGCATCCAATTCCTTGTGACCGGTGAGCAGTTCCGCGGCCAGTACGACGGCCTGTTCACCACGGGGAGCCTGGGCAAGTTCGTCGATGCCCTGCCGGCGCTGTGGTCAACGGCGATCTCCCGGGCGAACCTGTTCGTCCCAATCCTCGGCCTGGCCGGCATCGCGATCCTGCTCGTGCGGCGGACCGCGTTCGGGCTTGCTTGCGCCGCCTCTCTGCTGGTCGGTGTCGTCGTGTGGGCGAACTACCTGCAGCTCGAGCACTACCTCCTGGTGCCATGGCTGCTGCTGGGCATCGGCGCGGCGGTGGCGCTCGAGGAGATCGCGCACGCGATCGCGGCGTCGCTCCCGGCCCGGATCGAGAGGGGCGCGGGGCCCGCGGTGGCACTCGTCGCGGCGGTGCTGGCCGTGGCGCTGATCGCCGCCAACCTGCCGACCGTGGACAAGAGCCGGGACCACTCCGCCCAGACCTACGTGGACACGCTGTTCGCGGCGCTGCCGGAGAATGCGGTGATCCTCTCGTTCTGGGGGGCGTCATCGCCGTTGTGGCACGCGCAATTCGTCCTCGAGGGAGCGGCCGGACGTGCTGATCGTGGACGACACGAACATCGTCTACGAGGGGTGGGGCACCCGTGAGGCGCGGATCGCCTCCGTGATCTGCACGCGACCCGTCTACGACCTCCCGGTCAACGAGCACGATCTCGCCCTGACGCGCGCGCTGTACAACGTGACCCCGGTGGTCAACGTGACGGTGGGCTCCCTCGGGCCCACCGGCGTGTACAAGCTGCCCGTCTACCGCGTCGATCCGAAGCCGGGCACCTGCCCGTAGCACGGAGCCACCAGGTCGCCGACGCCGCCGGCCGCTGCGGTTGCGGGGCATCTCCGCGACAGGCCGCTGCGGTTGCGGGGCATCGCCGCGACAGGCCGGGGCGGTGGCCTGGTTCGCGGTCCACGGGTGCCTCAGAGGGCGAGCACCATGTGGATGTCCTCCGGCTCCAGGTCCAGGAGCTCCGGGATGGGATCCGGCGTGGCCACGAACCCGCGACTCCGGTAGCAGCCCACGGCGGACTCCGACGGGGTTGCCGACACGTACAGGGTCCGTGCGCCGCCCTCGCGCGCCAGCCCCTCGACCGCGGCGACGAGCGCTGTCGCCACCCCGCGGCGGCGGTGCGCGCGGTCCACGAACAGGGCCTCCAGCTGGTCCGTCTCCGGGCGGACGTCGCGTCGAAGCGTGGCGATGCCCACGAGGCGTCCCTCGTCGAACGCCCCGAGCGCGGCGCCCGCGTCCGGCACGAACGCACACCAGCGGGCCTCGAACTCCGTCCAGCGATCGGCCGGGCGAGGCGGACGACTCCATGTCTCGGCGCGGGCCGTGACTGTCTGGCCCCGCTGCTCGAGAACGACCGAGCCGTCCTCGGTCACGTCGATCTCGACAACGCGGGTCAGCTCCGCGACCTCGAGCAGCCGGATCTCGATCCGGATCTCCATCGGCGGGGCACCTCCGTCGCCATGATGGCCCGGATCGAGGACAGCCGCAGCGCGAGGAGGTGGCTCCAAGACGCGGCTGGGGACCCGGCTGAACCGAGGTGGAGTCAGGACGGGATGGGCGTGCAGGGCTCGCGCCGAGGAACGCCCGATCGGGACGCGAGGCACGCTCGGCAATCGCCGAGATGACTCCTGCGGGGGTCAGGCGCCAACCGTGTGCAAGAGTGCGCGCAGAGAGCCGACGGCGGGGATTCATGGACCCGCCCGTGGCGGGCCCTTGCGCTCGATTGGCCGCGTGCGCATGATCGGAGCGATGGACGACCACCTTTCAGCCGCCGCGACCATGTCCCCTGAGCACTGGGCGGCGCTCCACGGGATCGCCGCGGTCGTCAACCACATCGCCCGCTCTGCGCCGGCGGGCACCGAATCCCAGACCGCGGTGAGCCGGCTCGCCTGGCTCCTCAACAACCCCGCGGACCGGACCCTAGACAGGGACCGCGGCGCATGGCGGCCCGCCGGCGCGGACTCGGCTCCCGAGCCCTCGCCGTCCGCCGGTCGCGCGGCTCCCGTCCCTGTCGTCCTGTCGTCACGCTCGATGCGCGGCGAGATCGAGACCGCGATCGCACCGCTCGCGGGTTCCGTGTCCACCGACTGGCTTGCTCGCGCGGTCTCGGTCCTCGATCACCCGGGACTCTTGATCCACGCCCGCCGGTCGCTCCTGACACTCGACGAGCAGGTCGCGATCGCCGATGCGTTCGAACCGCGCCGCGTGGCGCGTGACGACGAGGAAGCCAGGGCCCGCGCGATGCGCGAGATGGCCGCAACACCCGAGGAGTGGGTCGCCCGCTACGGACACCATCTCTGGTTCCGCAAGCCCTTCGAGCTTCGGTATGCCAATCCCGAAACTGACCGCTGGATGGCGAGCGTCTACGCCGTCCACGAGTCACGCTCCGGGCCGGACACCCTTCGCGCGCAGTTCCTGACTCCGGAGGAGTGGGCAGGCATCGAGGCTGTCATCCACTCCCCCGATTACGAACCCTGATCCTCGCCGGCACTGCCACCCTCGCGGCATCATCAGGGAGCCGCCAACCACGTGGGGACGTTCCCCAGCCGCAGGCTCCCAGTCAGGTGATCAGGCGCCGACGGGCCTCGAAAGGGCCAGGAGCATCGCCGGAAGCACGGCCCGGGCCATGGCGTCGGGGTCGGCGTCGCCACCGGCGAGCAGTGCCCGCCGGACGCTCCGCTCGGTGACCGCGAGGGAGGCATCGACCAGGTCCGCCGCGTCCACCGCGAGCTCCAGGCCATTGCGCGCCATGGCCGCCTCGATGACGACCACCATCCGGGAGCGGAAACGCTCGTTGGCCTCGAGGAACGGGCGCGCCAGGTCGGGGCGTCGCACGGCGTGGATCTCCAGCTCCGTCTGGACCAGCGAAAGCTGGCGGTCCACCGGGATCGACCGCAGGATCCAGTCGACGATCGACGCGATCGCCGCACCGAGGTCCGGTGCCCCCGCGAGCTCCTGGTCCACGAGGGCGAGGCTCGCGTCGAGGTGGTCAAGGAGCGTGGCATGCTCGCGGTCGACCAGCGCAGCAAGGACATCGTCCTTGTCGGTGAAGTTGGAGTAGAAGGCACCGCGCGTGAACCTGGCGCGCTCGCAGATGTCCTCCACCGTGCCGCCGATGACGCCCATCTCGGCGAACACCTCGCGGGCAGCGTCGAGGATGCGCTGGCGGGTGGCCTCGCGGCGCGGGGAGCGGCCGTGGTCGCCGGCGGGCTCAGACCCGTTGGCACCGCCGTCCGTCTGCGGGATCACGTTCGTGGCCGGGGACTCTGCCGTCGCCGGGGGCTCCGCGGTCGATGGCCCTCGCGGGCGCCGGGACCGGCCTCCGCCTCCCCGGGCTGCCCCGGGTCGCGTGCAGGGACGGCCGGTGTCCCCGGCTCCATCCACGCCGCCCAGTCACCCGGTCGCTGCTGGCGCCCCATCGGCGATGCCTGCTCCCGTGGTCTTCGATACAACTCCGTATCGGATGCGTTGACGTATCCGATACACATCCGTATCCTAGCGACTGCGGCCACGTGCCGCAACCCTCTTCCGTACGTCACACACCGGGTCCCGGCGCCACGGCCGCCCGGGGAGGCCTCCGATGTTCGAGCGACTGGGCTCCCTCACCTACAGGTTCCGCTTCCTGATCGTCGTCGTGTGGGTCCTCGGCGCCGTCGTGTCCGTGCGCCTTGCTCCGTCCCTCGCCGGCTCGGGCTCCACCGACCAGGCGTCCTTCCTCCCGGCCGGCACGCCCTCCGTCCAGGCGCGCGATGCCCTCGAGCGGGCCTTCCCGGGCAGCACGTCGGCGTCTTCTGCCACGATCACGCTCGGCCGCCCGGGCGGCCTCACCGACGCGGACCGTGCGTACCGCGACGCGCTGCGCGACCTGGATGACGAGCGCGGAGGCACCCGCCGAACTCCGGGCCGCGGTCACGGCACGGAGACCGCCGACTCCCGTCCCGAGCTCGCGACGATGCTGCGGAGCGACGACGGCCAGCTCGAGCTGCTGGTGGCGAACCTCGACGTGCAGACGGCTGGCGACGCCAGCGCCATCGTCGTGAACCAGCTCCGGGAGCATCTCGCCGCCACCGCGCCCAGCCGGGCTCGAGACGCACGTGACCGGCGCGGCGGCGATCAGCAGCGACTACCTGGCGGCGGTCAAGTCGGGGACCGCAAGCACGACGGCCGTGACCGTCATCCTCGTCCTCGTCATCCTGCTGCTGATCTACCGCGCGCCGCTCGCGGCGCTCGTCCCGCTCGTCACGATCGGGGCCGCCTTCGTCGTGTCGCGGGGCGTCCTCGGGTTCCTCGCGGCGCTCGGCTGGCAGGTCTCCTCCCTGCTCGACACGTTCCTCGTCGTCATGGTCTTCGGCGTCGGCACCGACTACGCGATCTTCCTGATCTCGCGCTATCGCGAGGAGGTGTCAGGGGGCGGCGACTGGCACGACGCGGCCCGAAAGACGGTCAAGCGGATCGGCGCGGTGATCAGCGCGAGCGCAGCAACGGTCATCGTGGGCATGGCGTCCATGGCCTTCGGCGATTTCAAGATGATCTCGTCGACCGGCCCCGCCATCGCCGTGGCGATCTTCGTGACCCTCATCGCGGGCCTCACCCTGGCGCCCGCGATGCTCTCGATCTTCGGCCACTACCTGTTCTGGCCGCTCCACGCCCGTCCCCGACCCGAGGGCGAGCCCGGCGGGTTCTTCGCCAGGCTCGCGGCCGCGGTCTCCCGGCACCCGGGCGTCGTCACCATCGCCCTCCTTGTCACGCTGCTCATCCCGGCGACCTACCTGCCCCAGGTCAAGACCAACTTCGACGTGCTCGCGGAGCTACCGGCCGCGGCCGACTCCCGTGTCGGCTACGACGCGATCGCGGCGCGGATGGGCGAGGACAAGCTCGTCCAGTCGACAGGCCTCGTGGACGCTGGGGGCGGCGCCGACATGCTCGCACCGGCCTCGCTCGCGAAGCTGCGGGACCTGATGACGGCTCTCAAGGCGACCCCCGGCGTCGCGACGGCGACGAGCCTCGTGACCCCCAAGGGTGACGGCGTCGTGCCGGACGGCTTCCGGCCGTCCCGGCAGCTCGCCACCATCGGCGACGGGATGAAGGGCGACGACGGGTCCACGAACACGGACTCGGCGTCCCTGCTGGACCAGAAGGTGTCCGACGGCCTCGACACCGCGCTGGCCTATGTCAACGGCCTCGCGCTGGCGTACCCGGACGTGGCCGGCGGAGCCGAGCTGCGCGCCGTGACCGGCGGCATCGCGGACGCGCAGGGCATCATCGAGCGGGTCCGCAAGCAGAGCGTCCTGTCCACCCAGCTGCGGACCCTGTCAGCCTCGCTCACCTCGCCCACCGCCGCCGCCTCGGGCTCCGCCGCCTCGGACTCCGGAGGATCGGGAGGACCCACCTCGCTGATGGCCGACTACCTCGACGAGCTCGGGACGGCCTACCCGGAGGTGCGCTCGCTCGACGCCTACACGGCGGCCGTCAAGGCTGCGGCGAGCCTCGAGAAGAAGGCCACCGTCGGCGCGGCCGTGGACCTCTCCGCCGCCTTCGAGCAGCTGGCGGTCCACTTCGACGGCCGGCCGGCCGCCACCCTCAGCCCCACGAGCCTGTCCGGCACGGCCGCCGCCCTCGAGCTCAAGCGCGAGGCGAAGGCCGTCTTCGGTGCCCTCCCCGACCAGTTCACGGCCCTTGCCGCGGTCTTCGCGTCTCGCCCGGACGACATCTACATCCCCACGACGCTGACGGGCGATGACGGCAAGAAGGTCCGGGACGCCGTCGATGCCTTCGTGTCCGCGGACCATGCGGCCACGCGTTTCTACCTGACCAGCTCCAACGACCCGTATTCCGGCGGGGCATTCGCCGTCGTCCGGAGGGCCCAGGACGCCGTCGCCGCGGCGGCTCCCGCGTTCGGCACCGCCGCGTCCGCCCACCTGGGCGGGCCCACGGCGCAGTTCGCGGACGTCCAGGACACCCTGTCCTCGGACTTCCAGCGCGTCGGCGTGATCACGGTCCTCGGGATCTTCGTGGTCCTCGTGATCCTGCTGCGGGCCATCGTCGCGCCGCTGTACCTCGTCGCCACCGTGCTGATCTCGTATGCGTCGGCCGTGGGACTCTCCGCGTGGATCTTCCAGGTCGTCCTGGGTCAGCCGGGCGTGTCCTTCTACCTGCCGCTGATGGTGTTCGTGCTGCTCGTTGCGCTCGGGTCCGACTACAACATCTTCCTGATGAGCCGGGTCCGCGAGGAGAGCGAGCACCGGCCGATCAGGGACGGGATCCGCATCGCGTCGGGTCACACGGGCGCGGTGATCACCTCGGCCGGCCTCATCCTCGCCGGAACCTTCGGGTCGATGGCAACGGCGTCGCTCAGCGTCCTGTTCCAGGTCGGCGTCGCGGTGGCCATCGGCGTGCTCATCGACACGTTCCTGGTGCGCTCCATCCTGGTCCCCGCGATCACGACGCTCGTTGGTGACCGCGCCTGGTGGCCGTCGGGCGCGACCTTCGCCGGCGTGCTGGGGCGGGAGCCTCTTGTGCCTGTCGCGGGTGCCGGCGTGATGGCGGCCGGGGGCTCGACGGCGGCCGGGAGCAGCGTTGCCATGGCGGCCGAGGGCTCGATGGCCTCCGGACTCCCGAGGTCGCGCACGAAGCTGGCTGTTGCGCTGGCGCTCGTCGTGCTGGTGCCGGTCACCGTGGCCGGGCTCCTGACATGGTCGCTCGGCGGCTCCAGCGGGAATCCCGGGTCGCTGCCGGCCGTCGTCGTGAATCTCGACCAGGGCGGGACGGTGACCAGGGCCGACGGCACGACCGAACAGCTCGCGCTGGGGACGGCCCTGTCGACCGCCCTCACGACCGGCAGGACCGATGGCGGCTTCTCCTGGGTCGCGTCCGACGGAGCCGACGCGACGGCTGGGCTGGCCGACGGCCGCTATGCAGCCATCCTGACGATCCCGGCCGACTTCTCCCGCACCGTCGCGGCGATCCGGTCCGACACGACCGGGCGGGCGCCGCGCGCTGCCCTCCACCTCGTGACCGACGACGGCTCCGGCTATGCGCCGGGAACCGTCGCACGTGACGTCACCGCCGCCATCGGCACCGCGACGGCCAGGGACGTGACCGCATCCTACGTGGACGGCGTGCTGCTGGCGGTGAGCTCGGCCCACGGCTCGCTGTCCTCGGCCGCCGCCGACGCGACCTCCGTGGCCGCGTCATCGAAGAGCCTGGCAGACGACGCGGCCGGCACAGGGGCCGTCGCCTCCGAGCTGGTCACCGGCCTCCGGCAGCTGGCGAGCGGAGCCAACCAGGCCGTGGGCGGCACTGGCAAGCTCGTGAGCGGCACCAGGCAGCTGGCAACCGGGTCCACGAAGCTCGCCGGCGGAGCGAAGGACCTGTCCACGGGCGCGCGGACCGCGGCCGATGGCGCCGCCGCCCTGGCCAGGGGCGCGGCGTCAGCTCTCGGGCGGACTGACGGCGCTGCGGAAGCAGACGACCGGCCTCCCGCACCAGGCTGATGCGCTCGCGGCCGGGGCGGCCGGGCTCTCGAACGGCGTGGCGGCCTACACGGGCAGCGTCGCCGCGCTGGCGGGCAACTGCACCGCGATGGGCGGTTCCGGACCGGTCTGCTCGGCGCTGGACGCGCTCGCAGCGAACGGCGCGCCGCTGGACTCGGCGGCGGCTCAGGTCTCGGCCGGCACCCGCACGCTCGCCGACGGCATGCCCGCCCTCGCGGACGGCGTCGCGAAGCTGGCGACCGGCGGCGCAGGGGTCTCGACGGGCGCGTCGAGACTCGCGTCCGGGACGAGCGCCCTCGCGGGCGGTGCGGCGACGCTGGCCTCAGGTGCCAGGAAGTCGGCCGACGGCGCGCAGGCACTGGCGAACGGCACGGCGCAGTCGGCGAGCGGGATCGACCAGCTCACCGGTGCCGTGCGGAAGGCCGTCGACGGGGCTGCCCTCCTGGAGGCGGAGGCCAAGGGCCTCGCCGACAGCGGCACGACGCTGAAGGGTGGGGCGGACGCGCTGGCCAAGCGGCTCCAGGCGTCCGCGGACAACACGGGGACGTACGCGTCCGACACCCGCACCCGGATGGGCGACCTCGCGGCCGACCCGGTCGCGGTGGAGGCCAGCCGCGTCAACGCCGTCGCCGGCACGGGTGGTGGCCTCGCGCCGTTCCTCATGGCCATCGCGGCCTGGCTTGGTGCTCTGGGCGCCTTCCTCGTCCTGCCCGCCCTGCGGCCGGGCGACGACCGGCGTTGGTGGCGCGCGATGCTCGTCGCGCTTGCTGGAGCAGCCGGCGTGGCCATCGCGGGAGCCCTCCTGATGGCAATGGGGATCCGGTTCCTCGTCGGGGTCGAGGCGGCGCGCCTGCCGGAGCTGCTCGGGTTCGCGGTGCTCGCGGCGCTGGCCTTCACGGCCATCGTCCAGGCGCTCGTCGCCCTGTTCGGCAGCCGCGGGTGGCTCGCGGCGCTGTTGTTCCTGGTCGTCCAGATCGCCGCGTCCGGGGTCCTGCTGACCACGGGCACCGCGGGACCGCTCGGGGCGCTTCGTCCGTTCCTTCCGCTCACCCACGCCATGGACGCCTTCCGGGGTGCGATCTACGGCGGGGCGTCCTCGGCGGCGGTCGACGCCGCGGTGCTGGTCGCGTGGCTGGTGGTCGCGCTGCTCGTCACGCTCGCCGTGGCTGCCGGGGCCGCAGCGGGCGTGCGGGAGGAGTCCGAGCCCGCGACCGCCTGACCCGGCGCCGGCCCGTGCAGGTGGCGGCGCGGCCCCTCAGCCGAGCACGGCGAGGAACGCCGACGTCGCCGCCAGCCCGTCGGCCAGGACCTGCGGGTTGTTCGCATACCCGATTCGCAGGTATCCCTCCATGTCCAGCGCGCTGCCGGGCGTGAACATCACGCCGTGCTCCTCGATCAGGCGGACGCAGAGCGCCTCGGACGGCAGGTCGACGGCATACCGGAGGAGCGCGATCGTGCCGCCGCGTGGTGGCACGTAGGAGATGGACGGCTCCCGCGCGACCCAGGCGTCCAGGATCGCGAGGTTCCCCCTCGTGATCGCCCGGTTCCGCGCCAGGATCGCGTCGCGGTGCTCAAGGGCGATGCAGGCGAGCAGGTCGTCCACCATGCCGACGCTGATGGTGTTGTAGTCGCGGTGGCCGGAGACCGACCGGATCACCTCGGTCGGGGCGGCGATCCAGCCCAGCCGGAGACCGGCCAGCGAGAACGCCTTCGACATGCTGCCGACGGCGATGCCTCGCGGGTACAGGTCCACGATGGACGGCGTGGTCCCGCTCCCCGCCTGGTCGATCCCCCTGTAGACCTCGTCGCACAGGACCCACGCGCCGACGGTCTCCGCGATCGCGGCGACCTCCCGTAGCTCGGGAGTGCCGAGCAGCGCGCCCGTCGGGTTGTTGGGGTTGCACAGGGCGATCAGCCTGGCGCCCCCTGCCGCCAGCCGGCGCAGCTCCCCGAGGTCCGCCCGCCAGCCGTCTGCCTCGCGCAGCACGAGCGGCACGACCTCTGCCCCGAGGCTCTCCGCGATGGACGTGTGCTGCTGATAGGTGGGGACGATCGAGATCACGCGATCGCCGGGTTCCACGAGCGCCTCGTAGACCAGATGGTTCGCCCCGATCGCCCCATGCGCGACCACCACGTCCTCGCGGCCGACGGTCGTGTACAGGGAGGCGATCGCGTCCCGGAGCCGGTCCGAGCCCTCGATGGCGCCATAGGTGAGCTTGAGCCCACCGACATCCGCGAGGAAGGCCGCGCCGCCGACGCCCGCGAGGTCCAGGAGCTGGTCCACGGTGAGGGACTCCACGCAGGTCTCGGCGAGGTTGTACCGGCACCGGGTCTCCCACCGGTTCATCCACGTCTCGACGCCGAACGCACGGATCCGCATTGCGCCATTCTGCGGTCGATCGGGCCCGGAGGTGACGCGCGGTCACGCGAGGCCGGTGCCCACGGACGGTTCACCACGCCGGAGCGCCGGAAGGGGCCTCGTTCCGCCGGCCGTCGCGGGGCGCGAGCGGCTTCAGTTCTCCGACTCGAGCGTCTCGCGATGGTCCGGTGCGTAGAACGCAAGGCGACGCCGGAGCAGCCCGATCTCGCGGGTGAGAAGCGCGTCCAGGCCCCGCATCCGCTCCTCGGCCGTGACGGCCTCCAGCAGCGCCTGCTTGCGGGCCGGCTCCACCTGCAGGATCCCGGTCAGCAGGAACGAGAGAGACGAGGGGTCGTCCGGGATCTGCAGCACCTCGATCAGCTGGGCCGGCCCACCCGCGTCGAAGACCGCGGAAGCCTCGTCGTCGTGCGCCCTCGTCGGCGGCTTCCGCATCGTCGTCGTCATCCACGGCGTCGTCGTCCTCGTCCTCGTCCTCGCGCCTCCACGTCCACCTCCACCTGGACGTCGATGGGCTCCACCGTCCTCGCCGTCGCGCGGCTGGAGCAGGCGCAGGTAGTCCACGAAGCGCCGCGTGACGCGGGCCGACGAGCTCCGCCTCCGCCTCGCGGTCGCCGGGCTCGTCCGCCACCGGCTCCACCTCGGCCTCCACGACGACGGCGCAGGCCGCGCGAGACCTGCCGGATCCGGAACCGGCCGGTGCCCACCACCAGCAGGTTCCAGCGCCCGTCGGGCAGCAGGTCGGCCTCCCGGATCTCGGCGAACGTGCCCGACGCCGGCGATCGTCGAGCGCGTCGACGCCGGCACCGCGAGCGGCGCGATCTCGCTGCCCTCGCGGATCAGCACGATCCCGAACGGCGCGGACGCGTCGAGGCAGCGCCGGACCATCCGCCGGTAGCGCTCCTCGAAGACGTGGAGCGGCAGCGCGATGCCGGGCGCGAGGACCGTGTGGAGGGGGAACAGCTGGATCCGCATCCCGGCGTCAGCCTACGCCAGCCGCCTGCAGGAGCGCTTGCGGCCGGCAGACAGCGGAGCCGCCGGTCGGCCGGCGGCTCCAGCGGTGCGTCCGGCGGGCGGGCGGCCCGCGGCGGCATCCGTCAGTGCGAGCAGGCTCCGGGCCTGGCCCGCCGTCGTCCGCGGTCCGGAAGCTGGAGCCGCAGCCGCAGCCCGAGACCGCGTTCGGGTTGTTGACCGTGAAGCCGGCGCCCATGAGCGTGTCCACGTAGTCGATCTGGCTGCCCGCTGATCAGCGGCACGCTGTTGGCGTCGATGTAGACGCGGACGCCGTTGGTGGAGAGGACGTTGTCGTCCGCCGTCGGCTGGTCCTCGAGCATCATCCCGTAGCGGTAGCCAGAGCAGCCGCCCGAGTAGACGTAGACCCGCAGCCCGATCTCGGGGCTGGTCTCCTCCTTCGTCAGCTCGGCGAGCTTGGTCGCGGCGGCATCGGTGAGCGAGACGATCGTCGGCTGGGCGTCGATCATGGGAAGGGGCTGGGCCTCGATCATGGGAAGGTTCTCCTTCGGAGGGGCGCGGATCACGGCCGTCCGGGCGCGTGCACTCCGTCGATCCTACGCAGGTCAACCGATTTCGTCCAGCACTCCCGCCGAAATCATGCGAACGATCCGGACGGCGCGGCGCCGCCGCGGTCAGCCCTCGACGCGCTCCACGACCGTGGCGATCCCCTGCCCCACGCCGATGCACATCGTGGCCAGCCCGTACCGGCCGCCGGTGCGGGCCAGCTCGTGGACCAGCATCGTGACCAGGCGGGCGCCCGACGCGCCGAGCGGATGCCCGAGCGCGATGGCCCCGCCATTCGGGTTGACCCGGGCCGGGTCCAGGCCGAGCTCGTCCATGCAGGCCACGGACTGGCTGGCGAACGCCTCGTTGATCTCGATGACGTCGAGGTCGCCGACGCCGATCCCAGCCCGCGCCAGCGCCTTGCGGACGGCCGGCACGGGCCCGATCCCCATCACGTCCGGGTGGACGCCGGCGACCGCAGTCGCCACCACGCGCGCCATCGGGCAGCAGCCCGAGCGTCCGCGCCGCGTCCGCCTCCACCAGCAGCACCGCGGCCGCACCGTCGTTGATGCCGGAGCTGTTGCCCGCGGTGACGGAGCCGCCGGCGCGGAATGCGGGCCGCAGCGCCGCGAGCGCCTCGTGGCGTGCGTGTCCGGCCGCGGGTGCTCGTCGCGGTCCACCACGGTCACGGCGCCCTTGCGCCCGGGCACGCTCACCGGCACCAGCTGTCCGGCGAACCGGCCCGTCGTCGATCGCCGCTCCCGCACGTCGCTGGCTCTCGCGCCGCGAACGCGTCCTGCCGCTCCCGCGACACGGCCCACCGGTCCGCGACGCGCTCCGCGGTCTCGCCCAGGGAGATCGGCGGGTATGCCGCCTGCATCGCCGGGTTGACGAAGCGCCAGCCGAGCGTCGTGTCCTCCATCGCGCGGGCGCCGCGGTCGTACGCCGCCTCCGCCTTGAGCATCACGTACGGCGCGCGCGTCATCGACTCGACGCCGCCCGCGATGAACACGTCGCCGTCGCCGGCACCGATCGCGTGCGCCGCGGTGTTCACCGCCTGGAGGCCCGAACCGCACAGCCGGTTGACCGTCTGGCCGGCGACCTCGACCGGCAGTCCAGCCAGCAGTGCCGCCATGCGGGCCACGTTCCGGTTGTCCTCGCCGGCCTGGTTGGCGCAGCCGAGGATCACGTCCTCGACGAGCGCCGGGTCGACCCCGGTCCGGTCCACGATCGCGCGGATGACGACGGCCGCCAGGTCGTCCGGGCGGACCGGAGCGAGAGCGCCCCCGTAGCGGCCGATGGGCGTACGGACGGCGTCGACGATCCAGGCCTCGCGAACTGGTCGATGTGGGTCACGGAACATATGGGGGATTGTAAGGGTGGCACTGGGGTGGGCTACACTGCCGCCCGCAACGGCCGAACGGTGGGACAGATGCACGGGCGAACAGGCGCGAACCAGCTGAAAGACCGGCAGGCTCCCGGCGGGAAGGGTCGCACGTGACCGCGCCGCCGCGCCTCCTGCTCCTCGATCCGGACCGGCGCGCCCTCGGCTTGCTCGAGGAGCGCCTGCGACGGGACGGCTTCGCTGTGACCGTCGCCACGAGGGGTGCGGAAGCCCTGTCGGCGGTCGATCGCCGCTGGCCGGACCTCATCATCCTTGACCCGGATCTCCCCGACATGCCCGGGGAACGTGTCGTCGCGGAGATCAAGCGGCGTGCCGACCTGCCGATCATCGTCCTGTCAGCGGTTGCCGAGGGCGCTGTCAAGACGACCATGATCCAGGACTTCGCAGAGGACTACGTCACCAAGCCGTTCTACTACCCGGAGCTGCGCGCCCGTATCGAGCGGATCCTCCGGCGGATGGTCGACCGAATCCCCACCGAGGAGGTTGTCGTCGGCGACGGGCTCGTGCTGGCGCTGCGCCGCCGCGAGGCGGTGCTGGACGGGCGGCGCATCAGGCTCACGCCGATCGAGGCCCGGGTCCTTGGAACGCTCGCCGCCTCGCTCGGACGGCCGGTGACCACCGACCAGCTGCTCGCGCGCGTCTGGGCCGATTCGGACGGCGCAGACCCGGTCTACGTGTGGGTCGCGATGCGGCGGCTCCGCCAGAAGCTGGAGCCCGACCCCGCCGCTCCGCGGTTCATCCACACGGTACGAGGGAGCGGGTATCGCCTCGGGGATCCGGAGGCGGACGCAGCGGCCTGACCTCCGGGTCCTTCCCGTGGGCGATTCGCCGCCGGGCGGGGCGTCGCGCCGGTACCGTCGGGCTATTGTCCCTGCCCGGTGGCGCGCCTAGGCTCGGGAGGCGCGACCTCTCGAAGCCATGGGAATGCAGTGCCCGTGATCCCCCATCGTCGACCCCAGGAGTCCGCGGCTGGCCGCAATGGTTTCGCTGTGGCGTCGGGCCGCCCGGCGTCATTCGGTCGCCCCCGGCGTCGCGGCGCTGCGGCCGGACGCGGTGCGGCCCGTCGCGGTTCGGCCGGCCAGGGCCTCGTGGAGTTCGCGCTCGCGCTGCCGCTGTTCTTCACCATCCTGCTCGGGATCATCGAGTTCTCGTTCGCGTTCAACGCCATCCTGGCCATCAACTTCGCGAGCCGCAACGCGGCCCTCTATGCCGCCGAGGGCGGCTCCGAGGCAGGCACGGACTGCATCGTCCTCCGCTCCATCGAGGCGGACGTCCGCGCGCCCGCCAATCCCAACCGGATCACCCAGGTCGAGATCTACCAGGCGGACCGCAACGGCTCGATGGTCGGCTCGGCGACCGTCTACCTGCGCGGCGGCTCGACGACCTGCACCTACGCCGGCGGCGCCGAGGTCACCGTTCCCTACACGCTGGACTCGGACGGCTACACGGAGGCCGACCGCTGCAACATCCTCGTCGGCTGCAGCCCGGCCCACCCCTCGCTCGACCTCGTCGGCGTGAAGATCTCCTACCTCCACGTGTGGGTGACGCCGCTGCGCTCGTTCGTCGGCGGCGATCCCGGCGGCCTGAGGTTCGACCGATCGAACGCGACGCGCATGGAACCGGTCCTGTGAAGACGGCCGGTGCCGCGAGTGCGGCGGGTGTGTGTGCAATCGGCCGCGATGCCGAACGCGGCCAGTCGCTGGTCGAGCTGTCCCTGATCCTCCCCGTGTTCCTGATGCTGCTCCTGGGCATGCTCGAGTTCGGGATGGCGTTCGACCACGCGATCACCATCAGCTATGCCACCCGGGAGGGCGCCCGCGTCGGCGCCGCGCTCGTGAACGGGGGCGGGACGGCCGGCTGCTCGACCGGCCAGTCACCGAACGCGGCCAACGTCGACCCGCAGATCGTGGCCGCCGTGGAGCGGGTCCTCGCCTCACCCGGTTCGCAGGTCCGGCTCGACCAGGTCTCCGAGATCCGGATCTACCAGGCGACGGCAGCGGGAACCGAGACGAGCGGGCTCGTCAACGTCTGGCGGTACAGCCTCAACGGCGGCCCGTCGGTGGATGGCGCGCCCGTGGACTTCGCACCCGCGTCCACCGGCTGGCAGCCGTGCAGCCGGACGAACACCCTGCCGGCGCCGTCGATCGGGGTCAGCATCCGCTACCGGTACAACTTCTCCACGCCGCTGGGCGGGGTCTTCGCGCTCACCGGCGGCAGCGCGGTGAGCGGGCTCGACATGACCGACCGATCGGTCATGGCCATGAACCCCACCCAGTGACCGCACGACTGCGGCGGCCGGGGGAAGGGTCCCGCGGCCAGGTCCTCATCGTGTTCGTCCTGTCGCTCACCCTGTTCGTCGGCCTGTGCGGCCTCGTGATCGACGTGGCGTGGTACTGGGCGAACAGCCTGCGCGTCCAGCGGGCGGCCGATGCGTCGGCGCTGGCCGGGGTCGTCTATCTGCCCGGTGACGAGGCCGGCGCAATCACCGCGGCCCGGAACGAGGCCGCGAAGAACGGCTACACGAACGGGGTCGGGGGCGTGGTCGTGGCGGCTGGCAAGGACGTGGCCAACACCAGGAGCCTCCGGGTCTCCGTCGCCGCGAACGTGCCCACCTACTTCATGCACCTGTTCGGGATCAACCAGATCGCGACCAGCCGCGTCTCGCAGGCCGAGTACATCCTGCCGGTCCCGATGGGCAGCCCCGAGAACTACTACGGCGTGTTCGGGAAGGTCCGCACGCCGGCGGGCGGCGAGAACCAGACCACGACGACCACGTTCGCGACGACGGCGCTGCATCCGACCACCAGCCCGTCGGGCAACTGGCTGACGCCATCGAATGCCTACAGCGACACCGACTCGGATGCCTCCGCGACCCAGAACAGCACGACCAACCCGTATCAGGCCTGGGGCGGGTTCTCCGTCCCCACGCCCGGTTCCGGCAGCTACACCACGTTCACGGTGGACGGGATCGAGCTGCAGGTCGGGGCTGCCTCGAGCGACCCCACGAATTGCGCGCTCCGGGCCTCGCTTTCGTACAACGGCGCGACCGTGACCGGTCCGAACTGGACGACGACCCGGACGATCGCCCTGAATTCCACCCTCCAGACGAACTACACCGTCGGCGGCCCCTCGGACACCTGGGGCCGCACGTGGAACTCCACGTCGGAGCTGTCCAACAGCAACTTCCGCGTCCGTCTCGAGTACGTCAACCCGGGGTCGCCGGCGTGCGACAACAACTACCTCGCAAGCGTGGACTCCATCACCGTCAAGCTCTACTGGCACCTCGACACCACCGTGTGGGTGCCGGACGCCAACCTCCGGGGGCCCAACGGCGAGATCCTCAACCCCCGCGGCTTCTGGGGGGCGATGCTGGGCCAGGGTTCCGAGGACGTCAACGGCGACGCGTACCTCACCAACTACGAGACGCGCACGTCCGCGCTGAACCCCGACTACGACCCCGGCGAGTACTACGACTACGCGGTGGACATGCCGCCCGGATCCGCGAACGGCGAGGTCCAGATCTACGACCCGGGCTTCTGCGCCACGAACAGCTCCGGCCAGTACGGCACGGGCGACCGGTGGTTCACGGGAACGGCGGCGATCTCGGCGTTCTACACGGTCTACGACACGCAGAACACCCTCTACGACCTGTCGGACGACACCGTCGTCGCATCGTCCGGCGACCTGTTCCGGCGCCAGCAGGCGTCCGACACGACGCTCGGCGGTCCGACCGGGGTGGCCAGCTGCGCCGATGGGGCGACCTCGGACCCGGCCGACGGCCGCTACTGGCACGACAAGTGGTGGACGCTGACGAACACGCTCACGGGCGGCTCGGACGGGAAGGTCTACCGCGTCCATACTGCGTCCACGGATCCCAACAGCGCCTCGGACCAGCTGAGCGCGAACGGCCAGAACAGCTTCGCGCTGTGGGCCATGGCCTCGGGCGGGACGCCCAGCGTGTACGGGCTCGGGGCGATGGAGGCGTTCTCGCCGCTGGACGGCGGCTCCTCCTCGCTGTTCTATCTCGCGCAGATCGACGCGATCCACGCCGGCAAGACCGTCGTGATCAACCTGTGGGACCCGGGGGACTCGGGATCGCTGTCGGCCACGCTGCAGATCATGATCCCGGGCACCGCGGGCTACTCGGCCGCCTCGGTCAAGTGGTCGTCGGCGAAGGGCACGACCAACGCGGGGGCCTCGTCCTGCAACGGGAAGACCGGGTCCGGCACCTCGATCGTCACGAACACCGGGGGAACCTCGCAGTTCAACGGCTGCTGGGTCAGCATCGAGGTGCGCATCCCGTCCACCTACACGGCCCCGACGCCGCCGGGCGAGACCGGGCCGGGCTGGTGGAAGATCAAGTACGTCATGGGCGGAGTCGCCACTGACCCCCCCGCCTTCGACGTCACGACCTGGCAGGTCACGATCCGCGGCAACCCGGTGCACCTCGTCCTGCCCTGATGCTCGCCGGCGCCTCCGCGGAAAACGAACAAGCGGGGCGCGACACGGGCCCACACCGTGTCGCGCCCCGCCGTCGGTCGGGGAGACCCTAGATGAGCGGACCTACGCTACCGCCGTGAGCGGTTGCGGAGGCTGGCCGGCCGGATCGTCGCCGCGAGGGCGATGACGGCAAGCAGGCCAAGGATGAGCGGGAGGGAACCCGAGCCGGTCGATCCGTTCGAGCCACCGGGGGTGGCGTCGGTCGGCGGCAGGGTGATATCCGGGGTGCCGGTCTCCGCAGCGACGGTGCCCGAAGGTGTCGGCTTCGCGGTCGGCTCGGCCACCGTCACGGTGACGTTGTCCTGGGCCGAGACCGCGGCGTCACCGTAGTGACCGGTGGCCGTCGCGACGTTCTTGGTGGTCGCCGTCACGTCCATCGTGCACGTGAAGGTCCAGGTCTCGGTCAGGTCGAGCATCTGGTTGTCGTTGGTGTCACCCGTGGGACCGGTGACGCTGGAGCACTTGTCGTCGCCGAGGGTGACGTTGCTGAGCGGCACGTTGCCGGTGTTGGTGACGAGGTAGGTATAGATGACCGGGCCGCCGCCGATCGGCAGGCTCGTCGTGTCGGCGGACTTCGCCACGTCGATGGCGGGGGCCGCTGCGGCCACCGTCACGGTGACGTTGTCCGTCGCCTCGACCTTGGCGTCCTCGTACTGGCCGGTGGCCGTCGCGACGTTCTTGGTTGTCGCCGTCACGTCCATCGTGCAGGTGTAGGACCAGGTCTCGGTCGTGTCGAGCATCTTGTCGGAGTTGGTGTCACCGCTGACGTAGGCGGGCGCGGAGCACTTGTCGTCACCGAGCGTGACGTTGCTGAGCGGCACGTTGCCGGTGTTGGTGACGAGGTAGGTGTAGATCACGGAGCCGCCGGTCGCGGGCAGGTCCGTCTTGTCGGCGGACTTGTCAACTGCAATGGCGGGGGTGAGCGGCGGCACCGCGACCGTCACGGTGACATTGTCCTGGGCCGAGACCGCGGCGTCACCGTAGTGACCGGTGGCCGTCGCGACGTTCTTGGTGGTCGCCGTCACGTCCATCGTGCAGGTGAAGGTCCAGGTCTCGGTCAGGTCGAGCATCTGGTTGTCGTTGGTGTCACCCGTGGGACCGGTGACGCTGGAGCACTTGTCGTCGCCGAGGGTGACGTTGCTGAGCGGCACGTTGCCGGTGTTGGTGACGAGGTAGGTATAGATGACCGGGCCGCCGCCGATCGGCAGGCTCGTCGTGTCGGCGGACTTCGCCACGTCGATGGCGGGGGCCGCTGCGGCCACCGTCACGGTGACGTTGTCCTGGGCCGTGACCATGGCGTCACCGTAGTGGCCCGTGGCGGTCGCGACATTGGTCGTCGTGTCCGCGAGGGTCATCGTGCAGGTGAAGGTCCAGGTCTCGGTCAGGTCGAGCATCTTGTCGGAGTTGGTGTCACCGCTGACGTAGCTGGGCGCGTCGCACTTGTCGTCCACGACCGTCACGCTCGAGAGCGCGACCTGGCCGGTATTGGTGACGAGGTAGGTGTAGCTGACCGGGCCGCCGGTCGCGGGCAGGTCCGCCTTGTCGGCCGACTTCGCGACGTCGATGCCCACCCTGGGCGCGGCGACAGTCACGGTGGCGTTGTCCTGGGCCGTGACCGTGGCGTCACCGGCGTGGCCCGTGGCGGTCGCGACGTTGGTCGTCGTGTCCGCGAGGGTCATCGTGCAGGTGAAGGTCCAGGTCTCGGTCAGGTCGAGCATCTTGTCGGAGTTGGTGTCACCGCTGACGTAGCTGGGCGCGTAGCACTTGTCATCCACGACCGTCACGCTCGAGAGCGCGACCTGGCCGGTATTGGTGACGAGGTAGGTGTAGGTCACGGGGCCGCCGCCGAACGGCAGGGCCGTCATGTCGGCCGACTTCGCGACGTCGATGCCCACCCTGGGCGCGGCGACCGTCACGGTGGCGTTGTCCTTGGCCGTGACCGTGGCGTCACCGGCGTGACCCGTGGCGGTCGCGACGTTGGTCGTCGTGTCCGCGAGGGTCATCGTGCAGGTGAAGGTCCAGGTCTCGGTCGTGTCGAGCTTGTTGTCGGAGTTCGTGTCACCGGTGACGTAGGTTGGCGCGGAGCACTTGTCGTCCACGACCGTCACGCTCGAGAGCGCGCCCTGGCCGGTGTTGGTGACGAGGTAGGTGTAGGTCACGGCGCCGCCGCCGAACGGCAGATCCGTCTTGCTGGCGGACTTGGCGACGGCGATGCCCGGCTTGGGCGGTGCGACGGTCACGGTGACGTTGTCGCTCGCCGTGACAGTCGTGTTCCCGTACTTGCCCGTGGCGGTCGCGACATTCTTGGTGGTCGTCGTCACGTCCATCGTGCAGGTGTAGGTCCACGTCTCCGACACGTCGAGGTTCTTGTCGGAGTTCGTGTCGCCGCTGGGGCCGGTGACGGACGAGCACTTGTCGTCGCCGAGCGTCACGTTGCTGAGCGCGACCTGGCCGGGGTTGGTGACCTTGTACGTGTAGGTCACCGAGCCCCCGCCGAACGGCAGGTTCGTCGTGCTGGCAGTCTTCGCGACGGCGATGCCGGGCTTGCAGGCGATCTCGTCGTAGATGAGCTTGAAGATGTTCGGGATGTCGGCGCCGGTCGTCACGTGGTAGGTGTGAGACGCGTCGGCCGGCTTCGCCAGGGAGGCCATGAGGGTCAGGTCGGGGTTGTTGGCGCCGGTTCCGCCGACGCCGATCGCGACCGAGAAGACCTGGTCGGCCGCAGCGCGGAACGTGGAGATCTCGCCTGCGGACGGGCGCTGTCCGGGGTCGGGGTTCGGCCGACCATCAGAGAGGAAGATGATGACGTGAGTCACGTCCAGCCCGTCCACGGTCGCACGGTCGTGGCCGGTCATGTTGGCCGCACCAGTCGCCATTCCCGTCTTGAACGGCGTGTTGCCGTTCGAGGTGAGACCGTTGATCGCCGTGTGGATCGTGCTGGCCGAGGATGTCCCGAGCACCACGTCGTTGCCAGCGGTCGTGCCGCCGTAACTGGTCAGGCCGACGTGGTGGAGGCCGGAGCCGCCGACTCCGCCGGCGAGGTTGAGGGACGTCACGAGGTCATTCGCGGCCTGCTGGGCGTAGACCAGACGGACCTTTGGGGGCGTCCCGCTCGCGGTCGTCGTGCTGCCCATGCTGCCGGACTTGTCGATGACGATGACGACGTCCAGCGGGCGCACGCCGCAGCTCGTATCGGCTGCCGGCGCGACCGTGGTGGGACGCGGGTTCGGGACGACTGAGGCGGACGCTGAAAGGGGGAACGCGATAAGTGCAGCTGTTGCGATGATCGCCGTAAGGCGCCCGACCCTGCGGGCGGCAGCCGAGCGTCGTCTCGGCTTCTGGGTACTCTCGAGCACCATCAATGACTACTCCCTGTTCGAGCGAGGGGCCGCTCAGGTGGGCGACGATCAGGACGGGCTCTGGTACTTGCGTACCCCGTCCGGTGTGGGCCGATCGTCTGGGGCTGGGCCACTATCCGCTCGCGACCGATGGCCTTCCATGAAGAAGCACCTAACAATCGGCCTAACCGGTGCGCGGGCGCGACAGTACCTTGCATGGTACTTCCGACGGTGCCCGGAAAGCCCTCGGAATCGGGCTCCATGCGGCCGGTCGGCAACTTGAGACCGCCCATGCCGGGCGGCTCCTCACGGCCGCGGCGGAGGGCGCGTCAGCGGTGGCGCCAGGACGGCTGGCGCTTCTCCAGGAACGCGACCATCCCCTCGCGCCGGTCTTCCGTGGCGAACAGCGCCTCGAACCGGTCGCGCTCGTAGCGGAGGCCCTCGTCCAGGGGCAGCGACTGCGTCGCGTTGACGGCCGCCTTCGCCGCCTCGACGGCCAGCGCCGGCATCGCCGCGACCGTGCCGCGCCAGGTCCAGCGCCCGCGTCACCGTCTCCGCGGCCGGCACCACCATCGTCACCAGGCCCAGCCGGTCCGCCTCGGCCGCGTCGATCCGCCGCCCGGTGAGCACCAGCTCCATCGCCCGCGTGCGCGCCGATCGCACGGGCCAGGCGCTGCGTGCCGCCGGCGCCCGGGATCACGCCGATCCGGATCTCCGGCTGGCCGAACTGGGCGTCGTCGCCCGCGACCAGCATGTCGCAGGCCATCGCCAGCTCGCAGCCCCCGCCCAGGGCGAACCCGCGGACCGCGGCGATCGACCGGTGTCCGAAGGCGGCCGACCCTGTCCACGACGGCGAACGGGTCCGCGTCACGGAGCGAGCTCGGGCGTCTGCGCCCGCCAGCTCGCGGATGTCCGCCCCGGCGGCGAACGCACGGTCCCGGCTCCCGTGATGACGATCGCGCGGCAGGCCGGGTCGGCGTCGAGGACCGCCAGCACGCCGTCCAGCTGCGCGAGCAGCGCGAACGAGAGCGCATTGAGCGTCTCGCGCTGGTCCAGGGTGACGAGCGCCACGCCCTCCGTGCGGCGGGTCGCCCGCCGGGAAGTCCACGCGGACCAGCGTCCGCTCGTCGGTCCGCCCCGTCGGTCCTCCGTCGTCGGTCCGTCCGTCGCTCCGGGCCATGCCAGCTCCGCCATGGGTCCACCCGGCCCGCTCAGCCCGCCGGGGACTCGGGCTTGCCGGTCACCGTCGTCGTCGTCGCCCGCTCGATCCGCAGGTAGCGGCGCCGGTGGTAGAGCAGCGGCGGCGCGTCGGGCTCGTCGAGCGCCAGGCGCCTCCACGCGCCCGACGTACAGGAAGTGGTCGCCGACCTCGAAGCGGTCGACGACCTGGCACTCCATGCGCGGCGATCGCCCCGCGCGAGGAGCGGCAGGCCGGTGGCACCCGGACGCCACGTCGGCGCCGCAGAACGCCTCGCGGTCCGGGGTCACGTTGGCGCCGGCGAAGCAGTCCGAGAGCCACTGCTGGTCCTCGGCCAGGATGTTGACCGCGTACCGGCGCGATGGCGTCGATGGCCGGGACGATGAACCGGCGCCGGTCCAGCGCGATCACCACGACCGCGCGGGTCCAGGCTCACCGACGACAGGGCGTTGACCGTGATCCCCTGCGGGCCGGTCGCCGTCGAGCGTCGTCACCACGGTGACGCCGGTCGCGAACTGGCCCATCACGGTGCGGAAGTCGGCGGTCGCTGACGTTCACGCGCGCCAGCATACGGCCGCGGGCAGCCGCGGCGCCAGGGGCCGTCGCTGGGCGGCGGGACGGGGCTGCCGCCGAGCGAGCGCCGTCGGCCGCACGTGGCGCCGGGCCATCAGGCCCGTTCCGCGCCGCGCCCGCGCGCGCACTACCATCGGCGCCATGAGCACCGAGACGACCACTGCCACCACCCGGCCACCCGCATCGAGCGGGACTCCATGGGCGAGATGGAGGTCCCCGCGGACGCCCTGTACGGCGCCTCCACCCAGCGCGCGGTCCTCAACTTCCCCATCTCCGGCCAGCGGATGCCGCGCCGCTTCCTGCGCGCGCTCGCCCTCGTGAAGCTCGCCGCCGCCGAGACGAACGCGGGGCTCGGCCTGCTGGACGCGCGCGAAGGCCGCGGCCATCGCGTCCGCGGCCCGGGAGGTCGCCGAGGGCGGCTACGACGAGCACTTCCCCATCGACGTCTACCAGACGGGCTCGGCCACCTCGACCAACACCAACATGAACGAGGTGATCAGCCACCTCGCGTCGGCGCGGCTGGGCGGGGCGAAGGTCCACCCCAACGACGACGTCAACAAGTGCCAGAGCTCCAACGACACGATCCCGACGGCGCTCCAGCTGTCCGGTGCCGATCGCCATCGAGGAGGAGCTGATCCCGGCCCTGATCGAGCTCCAGGCGGCGCTCGCCGCGAAGTCGGACGAGTTCTGGGACGTCGTCAAGACCGGGCGCACGCACCTCCAGGACGCCACGCCGATCCGCCTCGGCCAGGAGTTCGCGGGCTACGCGGGCCAGGTCGAGGAGGCGATCCGCCGCGCCCAGGCCGCCCGCGACGAGCTGCTCGTCGGTGCCGCTGGGCGGGACCGCGGTGGGCACCGGCATCAACGCCCATCCCGAGTACGCGGCGCGTGCCTGCATGCGCCTCTCGGAGCTGACGGGCCTCCAGGTGCGCGAGACGTCGAACCACTTCCACGCGCAGGCGGCGCTGGACGCGGCGATCGCGGCCCACGGCGGGCTGCGGGCGATCGCGCTCGGCCTGTGGAAGATCGCGTCGGACATCCGGTTCATGGGCATGGGCCCGCGGGCCGGCCTCGCGGAGCTGGCGCTGCCCGAGACGCAGCCGGGCTCCTCGATCATGCCGGGCAAGGTGAACCCGGTCATCGTGGAGAGCCTCACGATGGTCGTCGCCCGCGTCATCGGCAACGACGCCACCGTCGCCTTCGGCCAGACCGGGTCCTTCCTCGAGCTCAACGTGATGATCCCGGTGACCTCGCAGGCGCTGCTGGAGTCGATCGTCGCTGCTCGCGGCGTCCGCGCGGAACTTCCGGGTGAGGCTGGTCGAGGGGCTGAAGGCCACCGACCGCGGGCCGAAGCTCGTGGAGCAGGGGCTGATGCTGGCGACGGCGCTGGCGCCGGAGATCGGCTACGACGCGGCGGCGGCGATGGCCAAGGAGGGCTTCAAGACCGGGCCGCACGATCCGGGAGCTGGCGCTCGAGAAGGGCATCGCGCCGGACAGGCTGGACGAGCTGCTGGACCCGGCGAAGATGACGGAGCCCGGGCTGGGCGGCGGGTCCCGGCGGGGGCTGACGCCGAGGCTGGGCTCGGGCGGAGAGCTCGGGGCCCCGGGGACTGGCTCGCGCCGCGTCGCACGGCCCGCGAACGCGCTCCGAGCGACTGATCCGGGCTGTCCGGCGCCGGGCTCGAGGCCGAGCGGCGCACGTCGGCCGGCGACCGATCCGGGCCGCCGAGGACCGATCCAGTCGCCCGACGGGTGGCGCGACTGGCGAGATCGTGGCCCCCGCGACACGCCGAGCGAGGGCTCGGCGGCGGTCGACGACGGCCGGTGACGGCGGGCCGGGCGAGCCCGCGGGTCCGTGCGCGATCCGCGGATGGTCCGTCGACCGGGGCCTGGGCCTGTCCGCCGCGCGGCGGCCCGCTACAATCGCGCCGATGTCCGCCACCCGCGCCTGGGACCGCGCAGCGGCCCTCCCCGTTCCCGTCGGCGATCGCCCGCTGCCGGAGGTCGCCGCCCTGCGCGGCGACCTGCCGTCGGTCGACGACCCTGTTCACCTTCATGCGCGACGCCGAGCTGCGCTTCGACGACGCTCCGGATGCGCATCGAGGAGCGGGCCTGGACGGCGCGTGGCGAGGAGCTGACGATCCTCGAGGTCGCGCTCCGCCATCCGGGCGAGGCGAAGGTGCTGTCGTCGGTGCCCGGCGCTGGGCACGGCGGCCAACTACGAGGTCTGGCTCTCGGACGGGAAGACCGTCCAGACGTACGTCGCGAGTCGCAAGGTCGGGACCCGGCGGCCGGTCCGCCGCGCCGGTGAAGGGCGTCGGCGGCGCGGCGGCGATCTCCCCGGCACCTCGAAGGTCTACGCCCCGGTCACGCCGCTCCAGGCCGAGACGCTGCCGGAGCTGTTCGTCCACCCGGCCGGGTTCTGCCAGAACGTCCTCGCGACGGGCGACTGCCGGATCACGGGCACCACGGAGGTCGCCGGGCGCGAGGCGATCGTCGTCGAGTGCGACCACCCGCGGACCGTGGAGCGTCGTCGCCGATCGGCCGGACTACCGGGTCGTGATCGCCGTGGACCGTGCCGGACGGCGTGATCCTGCGGCTCGAGGAGTCGATGGGCGGCCAGGTGACCCGCGACGCGGCCGTGACGAGCTACGAGCCGAACGCCGTGCTGCCCGCCGTCGGCGCTTCGTCTTCTCGTTCCCGGCGGACACGACCTTCATCTACTAGGCCGCGCCGACGGGCGTGGCGCGCCGACGGGCTGCGGCGGGAAGGCGACCCGCGCGAGGTCGATCCGCTGCGCGTTGAGGGTCGGGCCGGGCCGATGCAGCAGGTACCCCTGGGCCGCGTCGAACCCCATCTCGATGACGGTCAGGAGCTGGTCCGGCGTCTCGACGCCCTCCGCGACGGTCGTCTGGTTGCGGCGCTGGGCGAGCTCCCGAAGGGCCCGCAGGACGGCCTCGGAGGAGTCGTCCCGGGCTCCGGCCTGCACCAGCGACAGGTCGATCTTCATGATGTCGAACTCGAGCTCCCGCAGCAGGCGGAGGCCGGCATTGCCGGCCCCGACATCGTCGGCCGCGATCCGCATGCCGTACCGCCGGAGGAGCGCGATGGCGTGGCGCAGCCGGTCGAGGTCCTCGACGGCCTCCCGCTCGGTGAGCTCCAGGACGATCCGGGACGGGTCGAACCCGCGCCGGCGGACGAGCGCGAGGAACTCCTGCGGCTGGAACTCGTCGGACTCGAGCGACCGCGGCGACAGGTTGACCGACAGGTACAGGCTGGGATCGAGCGACCGCGCGCCGGTCAGGACGGTGTCCAGGCTGGCCAGGTCGAGCTCCACGGTGTGGTCGGTCGACTCGGCCGCGACGAACAGGGCGCTCGCGTTGGCGAACCCGGCGTCCGCGTTCGGGCGGACCAGGCCCTCGTAGCCGAGGACGCGGCCCGTCCGGAGGCAGTGGATCGGCTGGTACACGGGCGTCAGGAGCCGCTCGGCCGAGACGCGGGCCACGGCGGCGGCGAGCTCGGACAGCGACCGGCCGTCGTCCGCGATCCCGTGTCGGGTCGGGTCGAACAGCTGGACGTCCGTGCGGCCGTGGCGCTTGCCCCAGTAGAGCGCGGCGTCGGCCTGGTGGGTCAGCTGCTTGCGATCCCTGGCCAGCGCGGGCATGGCCGAGACGCCGACGGTCAGCGAGAACGGGGCGACGCCGAGCGTGCCGGAGCCTCCGCTCAGCGCGCTCGCCAGGATCCGTCGCGCGATGCCGACCGCCTCGTCCGGCCCGCTGTCCGGCAGCACGATCGCGAACTCGTCACCGCCGATCCGGAACCCGCGATCCGGCCGGCGGAGGCTGCCCAGGATGATCCGGGCCGTGGCCCGGAGGATCTCGTCGCCCGCGGCGTGGCCCTGCGCCTCGTTGATCTGCTTGAGCTCGTCCAGGTCAACGAACAGGAGCGCGATCGAGCCCGACTCGGCGCGGACCCTGGCGACCTGGAGGTCGAGCTCCTCCTGGAACGCCCGGTGGTTGCCGAGGCCGGTCAGCCCGTCGTGCAGCGCGTCCAGGCGAGCACGATCGTAGGCCTCCTTGAGCCCGCCCTGCTCCTCGTCCAGGTGCTCCATCTGGCGCAGGGTCCGCTGGAGCATCATCCCGGACAGGACGCTGAACCCGATCACGACCGGCAGCCAGATGAGCGGGGCCCAGCGCAGATCCGGGCTCGTCTGCGCACGCGATCAGCAGCGTCGCGCCGATCCACAGCACCGCGCACGCGGCGAACCAGCGCACCAGGCTGGTGCGGATCGGCCGCGTCATTCGGGTTGCGGGTGTTCGCATCGGGTGTGGCCCGTCCTGAGAGCGTTCACCACACTCGGCAGCCGCCTTGTTGTACGCCCGCACCGGCCAATCTGGCTCCGGTACCAACGTACGGGCGATCGCGCCGACACGCCCACCCTGCCTCGCCGGTGAGACGGGCCGGGCGAACGGTGCAAGACTACGGATTCGCCGACGCCCCCCGTCGATTCGTTCCAGATAGACTGCCCGCGGCCGTCGGCCGCCTGCGCGAGGAGCCTTGCACGTGCCCAACGAGAAGCGACCCAAGGTCGGCGCGACGGCCGCGATCGAGCCCGAGGCGACGGCGGCGATCGCTGACGACGCGACTGCGGCGATCGCAGACGAGGCAGCGGCGCTGGCCGAGATCCACGGTCGAGAACGACCAGGACAAGGCGCCCGGCGGCCGACGGGGAGCCAGTGGACCCGGGCGATCGGCGCGTCGGCATCGGCGTGGACGTCGGCGGCAGCGGGATCAAGGCCGCGGCCGTGGACCTCGACACCGGCGAGCTGCTCGGGCTGCGCCACCGCGTGCCGACGCCGCAGCCGTCCACCCCTGCCGCGGTCGTGGCGTCGATCGCCCGCATGGTCAAGAAGATCGCGGCCGAGGTGAAGCTCGGCGCCCGGCGCCCCCGTCGGCGTGGGCTTCCCGGCCATCGTCATCGACGGCGTCACCAGGAGCGCCGCGAACGTGGACCCCGGCTGGCTGGACTTCGACGCCGACCGCGCGATGGAGCGCGTGCTCAAGCGGCCGGTCCACATCGTCAACGACGCAGACGCCGCGGGCGTGGCCGAGATGCGGTTCGGCGCGGGCATCGGGCGAGCGCGGGACGGTGTTCCTGATCACCCTTGGCACCGGCACCGGCTCGGCGCTGTTCTACAACGGCATGCTGGTGCCCAACCTGGAGCTCGGGCACATGGAGATCCGGGGCCGGGACGCCGAGCGGCGGTCGGCGGCGGCGGCGAGGCTCCGGCGCGGGATCTCGTGGAAGGCCTGGGCCGCGGACCTCGACGAGCACCTGCTGGCCATCGAGAAGCTGTTCTCGCCGCGCCTGTTCATCATCGGCGGCGGCGTGTCCAAGCGGGCCGACCTGTTCGTCCCCAAGCTGACCGTGCGGGCACGCGTGGTGCCGGCGAAGCTGCGCAACGACGCCGGGATCGTGGGCGCCGCGATGGCGGCCGCGGAGCAGGAGGCCGCCGCTCGCTGATGGCCAGCGGCTGAACGGCGCCCGGCGGCCCGAGGCCGCCGCTCACCGAGCCCGGCCGGACTGTCGGCCTATGCCCGGGCGCGGAGCGCCGACAGTGCCTCCGTGGAGCCCGAGGCGATGACGCTCTCGCCTGCGCGCAGCCCGCGCGACTCCGGCGGGTTCGCCTCGTACGCGCCGTCCTGCTGCAGGATCGCCAGCGTCACCACCCCGTCGGCCCGGAGCGCACCGACCGTCACGCCGCAGCAGCGGGCTCTCCCCGTCGACCTCGACCTCCTCCAGCGAGAACGAGAGGTTGCCGTGCGAGAGCGCGGCGTCGATGAAGTCCGCGACGCGCGGACGGCTCGCCAGCTCCGCGATCCGGCGCCCGGCCATCGTGTACGGCGAGACCACCCGGTTCGCGCCCGCGTGCTGGAGCTTCGCCTCCGAACCCTCCAGGTTGGCGCGGGCCACGATGAACAGCCGCGCGCTGATCGCCCGGGCCGACAGGGTCACGAAGACGTTGTTCGCGTCGGAGTCGATGGTCGTGACCAGGCCCCGGGCCACGACTCGACGCCGGCCGTCCGAAGCGTCGCGTCGTCGGTGGCATCGCCCTCCACCACGAGGTGGCCATCGCGCGACGCCCGCTCCAGCGAGGCCGGGTTGATGTCGATGACGACCAGGCGCTCCCCGGTGTGGGCGAGCTCGCGCGCGACGGTCGACCCGACCCGGCCGTAGCCGCACACGATGTAGTGGTCCCGGAGCGCCGCCACCGCCTCCTGCATCCGCTTCGCCTCCCGCCGGCCGCTCGCGGCCTCGCTGACGATGGTCTCGGCCACGATGCCGATGGATCCGAAGATGATCGCGACGCCCGCCACCGCGAGGATCATGGTCCACAGCCGCTCGGGGAACCCGATCAGCTCGTGGACCTCGCGGAAGCCGACCGTCGTGAGCGTGATCACCGTCATGTAGATGGCGTCCGACGCCGACCATCCGAACAGCACCATGTAGCCGAGCGTCCCGACCACCGTGACGCCGACGACCACGCCGACCCACGCCCGGACGTGGTGCCCCGCGGATGGCGTCCGAACCGGCCGTGCACCAGCCGGTCCCGGAGCGAGACCTTCCGGAGCTCGTTGGCCGATCGGCTGCATGAAGACGATCGTAGCCGTCGCCGCGACGCTCCGTGACGGGCTGCGACGATCAGCGACGGATGGACTCCAGCGCCTCAGTAAGCCTCGCGGCCCCCGAAGCGCTCCGGGACCACGGCGTCCGGGTGCCGCAGTCGGACCCAGTCGCGGATCGCCCACCAGGACGTCTTGAAGGCGATGTCGTCCCATGGGATCTCGGCGGCATGGAAGGCGCGGACCTCGAGGGCCTCCGGCGTGGTGTGCGCCGCGCCGCCCACGATCCGCGCCTCGAACACGAGGACGACGACCGCGGCCTCGAGTCGCGTGTAGATGCCGACCAGCTCGCCGGTGCTGATCACGAGGCCCGTCTCCTCGAGTGTCTCGCGGACCGCGGCCTCGGTCACGGTCTCATCGACCTCCAGGAAGCCGCCCGGCTGCGCCCAGGCTCCATAGCCGGGCTCGATCCCCCGCCGCAGGAGCACCACCTCGCCCGCATCGGTCACCGGGAGCGTGTTGACCACGACCCTGGGGTTGACGTAGGCGACGTGACCGCAGGCCGCACAGAACAGGCGATCGCGATCCTCATCCGGCGGCCGGCCGAGCGCCAGCTCCGAGCCGCACCGGGCGCAGAAGTTGACCGAGTCAGCCATCCAGCGCGGCGCGCCGCGGCCCGACGCGATGTCCGTCGACCGCCCGTCCGACCCGCGTCCCACGAGATCCAGCTCGCGTTCCGCGGCCTGCCGCGGCCACCGCTCGTCGTCTCCGGCGCGCCTCTCCTCGTCGTCCGGCCGGTCGATCATGTCAGGCCCCCAGCACGAGGATGGTCGCGGCGACGATCAGCACGAGGAACACGAGGCTGACGAGGAGCCACGCAAGCCGGAACATGCCGCGGCCGCGGTTCACCGGCATCCACGCCCACGCGGAACGCCAGATCCGGACGGAGGCGTCCAGGGTCGTCACGAGCAGGAGCGGCGCCGCGATCAGCACGCACAGCTTCACCAGCGGGCTGCCCAACCCCGCCCCGAGCTCCAGGGCGGTGATCGCGATGGCTCCCGCCACGAGAGCGGGTGCCGAGAGCAGCACGAAGTGCTTCTGGAGCGGGGTCGGGGCGACCTCCGGAACGCTGCGTGGCGGCAGCCCGCGGAGGCTCGGCGGGAGCGCCTCGTCGCCCGTGGGTGCGGGTCCCGGACGAACGGCAACCGGCCGCTCGACGACCGCCTGGCGGTCCAGGACCACCATGCCGGGTTCCCAGCGCTCGTCGTCCATGGCCGGAGTCTATCGGCTTCGCCGCCAACCCTCGATCCGGCCTCTGCCGGGCCGCCGCCGCCGGGCGCTTCCGCGGGGCGCCGGAGCGACGAGCTGGCGCGCCGAGCCGCTGGGCAGCCGGCCGCCGAGCTGCGCGCCGCCGAGCCGCTGGGCAGCCGGCCGCCGACGGCGTGCCTATCCCAGTGGCTCGGCGTTCGAGGGATCGTCCAGGATCGCGGCCGTCTGCGCGACTCGGTACGCGGCCAGCCGCGCAGCCAGCGCGGGATCGGAGAGTGCCAGGATCGCGACCGCCAGCAGCGCCGCGTTCTCCGCATTGCCGATCCCCACGGTCGCCACCGGGATACCGCGCGGCATCTGCACGATCGAGAGGAGCGAGTCCAGGCCGCCGAGGGCCGGCGTGTGGATCGGCACGCCGATGACCGGCAGCGTCGTCTTCGCCGCGAGGACCCCGGCGAGGTGCGCCGCCCCGCCTGCGGCCGCGATGATGACGCGGATCCCTCGGGCGGCCGCGGTCTCGGCGTACCGGGCCACCAGATCCGGCGCCCTGTGCGCGGAGGCGACCCGGAGCTCGCACGGCACGCCGAGATCCCCGAGCAGGACCTGTGCCTTTTCGAGGATCGGGAAGTCCGAACGACTGCCGCAGACGATCCCGACCACCGGTGCCATGTCGCCCATCCCGCCAGTCCTCCCAGAGCTGCGCCCCGCGCGTGCGTCGCAGAGCCCGGAAACCTCTCGAGTCGTGTCCGGCAACCGCCAGGTGCAGCCATCTTGCCCTGCCCGGGCGCGGCGCGCAGGTCGGGTGCGCCCGCGTTGCGCGCTGTTATCCTCGGCCCATGCTGCACGGTGGACCCGGCCCCTACGGCGTGGCGGCGCCGCGGATCCTGATCGTCGACGACGATCCGAACCTGCTGGTGATCCTGGCCGAGCAACTGCGGGCCGACGGCTACGAGGTCCAGACCGCGCGGGACGGCGAGGAAGCGCTGCGGCGGCTCACCCAGTCCTGGCCGGACCTCCTGATCATCGACATGCTGATGCCGCGGATGGACGGCCTCACGCTCGCCCGCGAGGTCAAGGCGCGCGCCGACCTGCCGATCATCGTCCTGTCCGCGATCGACACCGCGGACTCCAAGGCGGACCTGCTCGAGGAGGTGGCCGAGGACTACGTCACCAAGCCCTACCACTACCCGGAGCTGCGGGCGAGGATCCAGCGCGTTCTGCGGCGCCTGGGTGATCGCGTGCCGCGCCAGCGGCTGGACCTCGGGCCACACCTCGCGCTGGAGCTCCACCGCCGCGAGGCGCTCGTGGACGGCAACGTGGTCTCGCTCACGCCGACCGAGTCGCGACTCCTGTACGCCCTCGCGGCCAACCTGGGCCAGACCGTGACCACCGAGACGCTCCTCGCGCGCGGCTGGGCGGACACGGAGGATGCGGACCCCAGCTACGTCTGGGTCACGATGCGGCGCCTCCGCCAGAAGGTGGAGATCGACCCGAACAAGCCGGTCCACCTGCTCACCGTGCGTGGGATCGGGTACCGGCTGGTCGGCGCATCCGCCCCGATGGGCTCGTGAGCGGGCGATGACCGCCGGACCCGCACCTGCGGCAGGGTCGCCTTCCGCTCCGACACCCGGTGCGGAAGCTGCCCCGGCACCCGATTCGGACGCCGTGGGGGTCCCCGTCTACCGCAGCGCCGGGCTCGGCTTCCGGACCCGCCTGACGCTGGGCCTCATCGTCGCCGCGGTCCTGCCGGTGCTCGGCTTTGGCGTCGTCGTCCTCCTCGCGACCGGGGCTGCCGGCGACGCGAGCTCCAACCTGATGCGCGTGCTCCTGTTCGCGGTCGCGGTCGCGGTCGTGTTTGCGGTCCTCCTGGCGGCATACCTTGCGGCGGACCTCGCGGCGCCGCTGCGAGCGATCGAGCGGTCCGTGGAGCGCGTCTCGGCCGGCGACCTGGCCACGCGCCTGGAGCTGCCCGGCGACGACGAGTTCAGCCGGCTGGCCGAGAGCCACAACCAGCTCGCGGCCAACCTCGAGCGACGGAACCGCGAGCTGCGGCGGATCCTCAACGCCCTCGAGGCGATCACGCTGCACGAGAGGCCGGAGGTCCTGGCCATCCAGGCCGGTGCCCGGGCGCGCGAGGCGTTCGGGATGATCGACTGCGAGATCCTCCTGGTAGACCCCCGCCAGATCCCGTTCGAGGAGGTGGTCCCCGGCGAGGCCGTGCCCGTCCGGGCGGAGCTCTCGGCTGCGGGCCAGGTCCTCGGCGTCGCGGTGGGTCACCTGCCGGCCACGCGCCGCTGGGAGCGCGCGGACCAGGACCTGCTCGAGCTGTTCGCCATCGAGATCTCCGCGGCCCTCCGGAACGCCCAGCTGTACGCGCGTGTGGAGGACCAGAATCGCCGGCTCGTGGCGTTGGACGAGGCCAAGGACGACTTCCTCCGCGGCGTCTCGCACAACCTCCAGACCCCGCTGGCAAGCATCCGTGGCTATGCCCAGCAGCTGGCAACGGAGGCCCCGGACCGCCGCCTCGGGATCATCACGGAGCAGGCCGACCGGCTGTCCCGGATGGTCCGCCAGCTGCTCATCGTGAACCGGATCGAGTCCGGGTCGCTGCGGCCCCGCCTGGAGGTGTTCGCGCCCGCTCCCCGCGTCCGCAGGACGTGGGAGGCCCTGGGCGCCGCGGAGGTCCCCTTCTCGCTGGACGACCACTCCGCCGGCTGGCTGGCGCTCGCGGACCCGGACCAGCTGGACCAGGTGCTGTGGGCCATCCTCGACAACGCCGTCCGCTACGGTGGGCGCACCGCGATCGAGGCGTCGGTGACGGTCGATGCGGGGACAGGGCTGGTGTCCATCACCATCGCGGACCACGGTGCCGGCGTGGGCGACAACGACCGTGACCGCCTGTTCCTGCGCTACGAACGCGGCGCCGAACGGCCCAGCGGCGAGGGCTCCGGACTGGGCCTCTATGTCTCGCGCGAGCTCTGCCGGGCGATGAGCGGGGAGCTCGTCCTCGAGCCCGCCGCTCCCGACCGCGGTGCCGCGTTCACGGTCACGGTCCCGGCGGAGGCAGCCGAGGAATCCTGACGGCCGGTTGGGTGGGACTCAACCGCGACGGCGCACCGAAGACGCGAAGGGCCGGACATGAACAGCGGGCTCGCGGCCCGGCCATTGCCCCGGTCGGCCGGTGGATCCAGGTTCCGGAGCCTCAGAGGGTCTGCCGGATCGGTGGTCGGCCAGTGTGGAGCAGGCGATTGGTTTGCTCGTACCAGCGGGCCGCGTGCCTCGCGTGCCCATACCATCCCACCAGGCGCTGCCCCGACAGAGAGCCGAACGTCCCGACGTTGACGGGACGTGGCGGAACGGAGGGCGCACGGCGAGACGCCCATGGGGATGAGGAGCCGCTGGAGCGGCCGGGCGGCGGAGGGCGTGGTGGCCCGGTGCCGCGCAAGTCCGCGGCTATCGGGGCGCGTGGCGTCCCGCCGACGTGCTGACCGGCATCACGGTCACCGTGTACCTCGTCCCGCACGGACCGCCGACGGTCGGCGACTCAGTCGACCGGCGGGACGGGCACGCCGGCCACGGCAGTCTCGAGATCGTCCAGCTTGGCGCGGATGAGCGCCGCCCGCTGCTCCTGGTCGGCCAGGAGGTCCCGCAGCGCACCGATCTCCGCCGCGACCGTGCCCGGCTTCTCCATCTGCGCGCGGGCCCTCGTCCTCGGCCCCAGGAAGACGTTCGCGATGAAGCCGGTCAGCACCGAGAACAGCGCGATGCCCGCGAAGAGCAGGACGACGCCGACGGCGCGGCCCAGAGGCGTGATCGGGTACTGGTCCCCGTAGCCGACGGTGGTGATCGTGACCAGGCCCCACCAGACCGCGTCGCCGGCGGTGACGATGTTCGCCCCCGGCGCCGCGTACTCCGCGTAGTAGACGCCCATCCCGGCGAACTCGACCACCACCATGACCATGAACACGGTCAGGAAGAACGTGGCGGTCGCCCGCCCGACGATCAGCCCGCGGACGATCTGCCTGCCCCCGTACGCGCGGACCAGCCTGACCACGGACCCGATCCGGAACACCCGGAAGACACGGAGCATCGGGACGATCGCCACCATGTCCGCCCAGCCCCAGTCCCTGAGGAAGTACCCCCTCTTGGACGGCGCCGTGACCAGGCGGAAGACGAAGTCGAAGATGAAGACCGGGGTCAGCAGCAGGTCCATGAGCAGCGCGACCTGCTGCACGATCGACGGCTGCGTCAGCACCACGATCACGACGTTGAAGACCGACAGGACGCTGACCGGCAGGATGAAGAGCTCGTACACCGGGCCCTTGAATGAGCTGCTGCGCGGTATGGCCATCGCCCTCTCCTGTGGCTGATCGTCCCGAATTGTGCCGGGTGCGGGGCGCGCGCGTTTGGCGCGTGCGGGTCGTCGGCCCGCGTGGAGCCGTTCCTGGCCAGGAGCGTCCGGTCAGGCGAGCCTGGTCAATTCCGCCCGGTCAGGCGAACCCGGTCAGGCGAACCCGGTCAGGCGAACCCGGTCACGGGGTCACGCACGAGCGCCGCGGCGATCTCGCGCGCCCACGCCTCAATCTGCGGCCAGTCACGCCAGTCTCCGTCGGGCAGGAAACGTCGCACGACGGTCCGTTCCACGAGGCCCATCCCGTCGAAGTCCGCGGTCGCGCGGTCGAAGGAGCCGGCAAAGACGCGGTGATCCCGTGGTGCGATCGACCGGCGGATAGCGGCGACGTCCTTCGGGTCCGGCTGCGGGGCATGCACGGAACGGTCCCCCAGCGGGCCGCTGCTGAACAGCCAGACGGGGCGCACGGCAAGCTCGGCGCGGTGGCGCTCGACGAAAGCCACGGCATCCGGGAGCCAGCGGCCGGCCTCGACCGTGCTGCCGATCACCACGGCGCCGTACACGTCGATCTCACAACAGTCGCGCGCCGCCTGGACGTCCACCGGGAGCCCCGCCGCGGCGAGCACGCCACCGATCCGCAGGGCGATGGCGCGGGTCGAGCCGAAGCGGCTCGCATATGCGACCAGGATCCGGGTTTCCAAGGAGCCTCCACCATGCCGGGCGACGCGACGACAGGACGACGCGACGACCGATCCTGACCCGGCCCCCGCCGATGCGCCAGCGCCATCCGGCCCGAGGAGCCGGGGCCGCCGGCCCCGCCGCAACGCCGGTGACGGCGGTCGGCCCATGGACCCGCGACCGAGGTCGGCGGACGCTATCCTACGCGTCACCCGTGGCCGGTCCCCAGGCAACGTGACGGAGATCCTGGCTCGATGACCCCGCAGCCCCCCCAGGTCGGGCCCGATCCCTCCGCACGCTGGCGACTGCTGGCCGTGCTGGGCGTGGGCGAGCTGCTCGCGATGTCGCCCTGGTTCAGCGCCTCCGCGGTCGCGCCGCTGATCACCGTGCAGCTGAACCTCAGTGGCCTGGACCTGCCGCTGCTCACGATCGCCGTCCAGCTCGGGTTCGTGGTCGGAGCCCTGCTGATCGCCGTCACCGGCGCCGCCGACGTCCTGCCGGCCCGCGTCGCTGTTCCTGGCCGGCGCCATCGCGGCCGCCGTCGCCAACCTCGGGTTCGCCTACGTCGCCGGTGACTTCGGCAGCGCCTTCGTCTTCCGCTTCGTCACCGGCTTCGCGCTGGCAGGCGTCTACCCGGTCGGGATGAAGATCGTCGTCGGCTGGTTCCGCCGGGAGCGAGGCCTCGCGATCGGCGTCCTGGTCGGCGCCCTGACGGTCGGGGCGTCGCTGCCCGTACCTGTTCCGGGCCGTGGGCGCGCTCTCCGGCCTCGACTGGCGGGCGATCGTCGCGAGCGCGAGCGTGGCCGGCCTGCTCGGCGGCGTGCTCGTCGGCCGTGGCCGTGGGCCGCGGACCGTTCGACGTCCGCGGCGCCGCGGTTCAGCCTGGCCGTGGCGCGCCGGGCGTTCGCGGAGCCGTCCGTCCGGCTCGCGAACCTCGGGTACCTCGGCCACATGTGGGAGCTCTACGCGATGTGGACGTGGATCCCGCTGTTCTTCGCCGCCAGCTTCACGGCCGCCGGCGTTGCGGACCCCGCCGCAGCCAGCTTCGCGGCGTTCGTGGTCGTGGCCGCGGGCGGCATCGGCTGCGCCGCGGCCGGCCTCGCCGCCGACCGGATCGGCCGCACGACGCTGACGATCGGTGCGATGGCGGTCAGCGGCGTGTCCGCCGTGGTCATCGGGTTCCTGTTCGGCGCCCCGCCGGCGCTCACGCTGGTTGTCGGGATCGTCTGGGGCGTGAGCGTCGTCGCAGACTCGGCGCAGTTCTCAGCCGCGATCACGGAGCTCGGCCCGCCCGGGACGGCGGGCTCGGCACTCGCGCTCCAGACGGCCTCGGGGTTCCTCCTGACGGGCGTCACGATCCTGCTCGTCGGGGTCCTGAGCGCGACCGACGCGCTGGGCTGGCGGCTGGTGTTCGCGCTGCTGGCCGTCGGTCCCCTGGTCGGGATCGCGGCGATGTGGCGGCTGCGCGGTCGACCGGATGCCGTCCGGATGGCGAACGGCCACCGCTGACGATCAGGACACGCGTGGAAGACGCGCGCGGAAGACGCGCGCGGGCGGCGGGCGGGCGCGTGGTTCAGCCGGGCGAGGTCCGACGGGCGACCAGCTCCACGAGATGGAAGTAGTGGGGCTCGCCGAGGGCGGTGGTCGTGTCCTCCTCGCGATCCACCCAGTGCTCGACCTCGAACGACCCGAGGCGCGCCAGCATCTCCGCCGGCGGCGGGCAGGTCATCGACGGGTCCGACGCCGACCCGTCCCTGTCGCCGAAGAGCAGCGCGGCGAACCGGCCGCCGACGGGGAGCGCGGCGAGGATCCGCTCCCAGGTCTCCCAGTAGGCATCGGGCGCGAGGAAGGGCAGGCTCAGGCTCGCGTTGACGAGGTCGCACGGGGGGATCTCGACATCCGCGAGGTCGGCGACGCGACCCTCGAGCGCCACGCGCAGGTCCGGGGGTGTCGCGGCCTCGACGGCCGCGATCGCGGCCGCTTCGCGATCGATCGCGAGCACCCGCCAGCCTGCACGCAGCAGCTCCCGGGCGTCGCGGCCGCCCCCGCACCCGAGATCGACGGCCAGGCGGGGGCCGGTCCGTGCGCCGGTGCCTCGGCCGCCCACTCGCTCGGACTCCCCTTCGCCCGCGAACAGATCGATGGCTCGCAGCACCGTTCCCCACGCGGGGCGTTCGCCGGTGATCGCGTAATAGTGGGCCCAGTACTCGGAATCGGTCATGACCTGAGCGTAGCAGCGGGCGATCGACCGGCGGTCGCGGCTCCGCGACGCCATACTTGCCCTGGCGACCACCGGCCGAGCCTTGGCGGTGCAACGCGATCGTGGTGACGGAAGCCCCGTCAGCCCCGGGAGGAACGGGTGTCCTTCGAGAACCTCCTCGACTTCGCCGAACACGCCTTCGAGTTCATGGGCGTCCTGATCCTGCTGGTCGGCGGCCTCGTGAGCCTGGTGGCGTACGCACGGGACGTGGCGAGGGGGCACCGGAAGACCGCCTACGTCGCCCTGCGCAACAACGTGGGCCGCACGATCCTGCTGGGCCTCGAGGTGCTGATCGTCGCCGACATCATCCTGACGGTCGCGATCGACCAGACGCTGGAGAACGCGGCCACGCTCGGCCTGATCGTCCTCGTCCGCACGTTCCTCAGCTTCTCGCTCGACATCGAGCTCGATGGCGTCGTTCCATGGCATCGACGGGCGATGGAACTGGGTCCGGAGCAGCAGACCAACTGACAGGGCTCCGAGTGGCGCGCATTGCCCGGGCGAACGTCGAGGCGGCCCTGAACCCGGGAGCCGCGGCGTAACCGAACCGACAGCGGCGGGCGCGAGACTCGTGTCGTGATCCCCGGTCGACACCGGCAGGCCCGACGGCCGGGGCCCCGCGCTGGTGGTTGCCGTCGGCTCGACACCGCAGATGCCCCGGTCGGTCATCCCGGATACGCTCCCGACGCGATGCTCACCGGTCCGCTGCGCCTTGGCCTCATCAGCGATACCCATGGCTTCCACGCGCGCGACGCGGTCGAGTACTTCGTCGATGCGACCGGCGTCGATGCGCTCCTCGTCGCGGGCGACCTCGAGGACTACCGCGGCTACGGCCTCCCGACGGTGTTCGTCCGGGGCAACAACGAGAGCATCCCGGTCCTGGAGGAGCTCCGGCTGGGAACCCGCCGACCGCCCGGCCTGCGGTATCTGCCGGACGGCGACAGGCTGACGATCGCGGGCCACGAGATTGCCGCGGTCGGCGGCAAGTGGGGACCTGCCGGCACCACATCCGGACGGCACATCGACCCGTCCCAGGTCGACGCACTGGTGGCAGGCCCGCGCCCGGACATCGTCGTCAGCCACGAGACCCCGCTCGCCGTCCCCGACCACGACGTCGACGACCCGCGGCTCGCGGACGCCTGCCGGGCGATCGGGCCCAGGCTCTGGATCAGCGGCCACCGGCACCGGTACCTGACCGGCGAGATCGAAGGGACGGCGGTCGTCGGTCTCGGCAACCACCCGCACGACTGGGCGACCATCGAGATCGAGCCCGGCCGGCTCGGTGACGTGCAGCGGTTCGTCCCGGCAGACACCGCGTACGCGGAGCGCCTCGAGGCGTGGATGTCTGCCAAGTCCCGCGAGGCCGCGCTGCTCAAGGAGCTCCAGCGCCGTCCCGGCAGGAGACGCCTCGTCTACGGGGTGACCGAGCCCGACAACGAGCACGCGAGCCGCTGGTTCGCCGGAGCGCTCGGGACGGAAGCCACCTGAGACCGACGCCGGGCAAGCAGGCCGGCCCGCTCAGCCACCCCCAGCCGGCTCAACCACCCCCAGCCGGCTCAGCTGCCCTCCAGCAGGGACAGGATGGCTTCCTCGGAGTGGATCGTCCGCCGGGCGACGAGTCGCGCCACCTTGTGGGGGTCTCCCTGCGTCCGGGAGAGCTGCGTGCGGTCCAGCCCCGGCCAGATCAGGAGGGCTCGCACGCAGAGGGAGTGGCGTGAGACGGCCCGGGGCTGCGACTGCGTACCGGGCTCGACAGGGTCAACACGCTGCGGTGCGGCCGTGACCGGGCTGGCACTCCCCGCCCTCTCCCCGTCCTTCGCCATCACAGCTGCCATCGTCGGGTGACCGCCGGGGTGTCGGCGGGACGGCGCATCGCGGTCCACGCCCGCGCCAGCTCGCGCTCGAGGCGCCGGATCGAGTGTGCGGTGTCCCAGCCCGACACCTCGGGCTCATATGACTCCCGGACATCGATCACGTCGACCAGCTCATCCAGGATGCGTGTCACCTCCGCGCTGTGGGCAGGCGCCCATGCGGGCGCGACGGTGGGTGCCTCCCTCGGGTCCGTGCTGGCCGGTCGCGGGGTGAGCGTCTGGGTCAGCGTCATGTCCGTAGCCTCCGGTCCTGGGGCGACCGCTCGGTCGATCGTGTGGAGGCAGTTTCCGATTCGGACCATGAAGGAATCGTGAACCGGGCGTGAGGACCGCCACAGAGGCGATGTGCGATTCTTCACAGAACGCACCCCTGCCCTCTGTTGACCGTCGCCGGCCAGCGTGGGTTCATTCGCGCATGCGCGCAGACGACGCGTGGCTGCCGGCACGGGCCACGCGAAGGAACCCGGGTCCCCCTCCACGGGAAACCCGGGTCCCGGAGCCGGTCGCAGTCTGTCGGCATCACGCCTTCGGGAACGTCGCGAGGGCATCCCTCGAGCCGTCGGACACCAGGATGACGAAGCCATCCGCGGTCCGTGCGTGCGCGATGGAGGCGAACTCCTCCGCAGTCAGCCGGACACTGAGCGTTCCATTGCCCAGCCGGTCGATGTCACTGCTGGTCCAGCGGAACAGGACGGGTCGCGACCCGAAGGTGCCCGTGCCGCCGGGCACGATGGTGACCGTCCAGCCGGCCAGTGGATCGAGACCCTGCATCTTCATGGTCAGGGTTGCCGTGCCGTTGCTGTGCTTCACGAACGCCGCGGTGCCCTGCAGGGTGAGCGGCATGACACCGGCGGACCACGGGTTGGTGGTCGCAGCGACGGATGCCGGGGTCGTTCCCGTTGCCGCCGGGGCGGGCCCGGTGACCGGAACCCTGGTGGGCGCCGGGGTTGCCGCCGGCGCGGGTGATGCGGCCATGACGACGGTGGCCGCGAGCACGGTGGCGGCCACGCCGCCGACGATCCCGAGCTTGCGCATGTCGATGTCTCCTGGTGTGCGTCTGGCCCCCCGTGGCGAGGGGCGATCGATGACGGCAGTCTCGGCTCGGAGGGGTATGCAGGCCGTGAGCAGCGGATAGGAATCCGATGAGAGCGCCCGTGGCCGCGCCGCCGGGCCTCGGGGGTAGAGATGCGCCTGCTGGTCGTTGAGGACGACGCCCGCATGGCGGACCTGCTCCGCCGCGGCCTGATGGCCGAGGGATACGCCGTCGACGTCGTCGGCACCGCCGAGGACGGGCGGTTCATGGGCCGAGAGAACGACTACGACGCGATCGTGATGGACGTCAACCTGCCCGACGGCGATGGCTTCGCGGTGTGCCGGGACCTCCGCGATGCCGGTCGCTGGAGTCCCCTCATCGTCCTCACCGCGCGCGAGGCGGTGAACGACCGCGTGCGCGGGCTCGACGTGGGAGCCGACGACTACCTGGTCAAGCCATTCTCCTTCGCGGAGCTGGCAGCTCGGCTGCGGGCGCTCGTGCGGCGGGGCGCCGTGCCCCGTCCGAGCCACGTCCGGGTCGGCGTCGTCGACCTCGATCCCGCCGGCCACTCCGTGTCGATCGCGGGAAGCCCGATGACGCTGACGGCCCGCGAGTACTCGCTGCTCGAGCTGCTGCTGCGCCGCGCGGGCCAGACCCTGCCACGGACCGAGATCATCGAGCACGTGTGGGACTGGGCGTATGACGGGACCTCGAACGTGGTCGACGTCTACGTCGGCTACCTGCGCTCGAAGCTCGGATCGGGGCCCGGCATCCCGGCGATCGAGACGGTCAGGGGCGTCGGCTACCGTCTCGTCGAGCCCGCGATCGCGGACCCGGCCCCAGCCCGCAAACGGACGTGACGATCCGCCTCCGGCTGACCATCTGGTACGCGGTCACCCTCGTCGTCCTGTTCGCGGTCGTCGGGGGCGTCGTCTGGTACCAGTACAGCCGCATGGTGCGTGAGACCGTCGACCAGGAGCTGGCGGCGAGGGCGGAGGACATCGGCGCCAGCCTCGGCAAGTCGGCGACTGCGACTCCCGACACCACCGATCCCGCCTGGCGCGGGATCTTCGGGGCGGTGTTCACGCGGACGGGGTCCCTGGCCAGCGCCAGCCAGGACACACCAGCGGGCCTGGCCGCTCCGAGACTCGGCAGGGCCGCCCTCACCCTGGGTCCGGACAAGGTGGCCTACGCGATCGAGGCGATCGCCGGGCCGGATGGCACGACCATCGTCGCCGGCCGACCGCTCGCACAGGTCGATTCGGGTCTCGCCGACCTCGCCCGGCTGATGCTCCTTGCCGGGGCGATCGCCACGCTCGCGGCGCTGGGAGGCGGCTGGTGGCTGGCGGGTCGAGCCCTGCACCCCGTCAGCGTCATGGTTCGCGAGGTGAACGCCATCGAGACCGGCGACCTCGTCCGCCGGCTGGACGTCCCCGCCGCCGACGACGAGCTCGGCCGCCTCGGCCGCACCCTCAACGCCATGCTCGATCGCGTCGCGGAGACTGTTCGACGCGAGAGGCGGTTCGTCGCCACGGCATCGCATGACCTGCGGACGCCCATCGCCACCCTCCAGGCGGAGCTGGAGATCTCCGCGACCTACGAGCACGACCCGGACGCGCTGCTCGCCTCCATCCGCCTGGCACACGGTGACGCGGTCCGCCTGTCGGCCCTGGCCTCGGACCTCCTTCGGCTCGCCGAGGCCGAGTCGTCAGGACGTGAGCTGCTCCGGCAGCCGGTGTCGATCCGCGAGATCGTCGAGGGCCTCGTCACGCGGTTCGACCCGGTCGCGGAAGCGCGCGACGTGCGCATGGTCGTCAGCGCTCCGGACGTGATCGTCAGCGTCGACCGCGTCCGCATCGAGCAGGCGATCGGGAACCTCATCAACAATGCCGTGCTCGAGTCGGAACCCGGCACGGAGGTCGAGATCGTCGTGCAGACGAGAGCAGCCGGCAGCACTTCCGAGGACGGCAGCGACGGCGGCACCGCTGGCACGGACGCCGGCGGAGGCATCCTGGCGGTCGACGTCCTGGACCGCGGGCCAGGCGTGCCGGCGGAGCTGCGGGATCAGCTGTTTCAGCCGTTCGGGGCCGGACCGGCGGGCAGGGACGGTCGCAGCGGGCTTGGGCTCGCCACCGCCGCTGCGGCCGTGGAGGCGCACGGCGGCCACATCCGGTACGAGGACCGTCCGGAGGGTGGGGCCTGGTTCAGGCTGGAGGTGCCGCTGCCGGTCCCCGGTGACATCGGCCCGCGCCCGCTGGTCCAGGCGTGAGGGGCGCTGATCTCCCACGCACCCGGAAACTCGCGACCATGGCCAGCGTGGCGTGCCTGCTAAGATGCCCTCCGCGCCGACATAGCTCAGCGGTAGAGCAGCTGTTTCGTAAACAGCAGGTCCTCGGTTCAAATCCGAGTGTCGGCTCCACCCCCCTCCTGTTGTGGTCCCCGTGTAGGCACACCCCTACATGTCGTGGTCGACCCGTCTCTCTGTGGTCCAGCAACGGCCCCAGTTTGTGGAGAAGACCTGCTGTTTCTCGCGGGGGAATCTCCACAGGCCGGCCGGAAGGTGCGGGCATGAGCCCCACGGGACTATGCGTCGGCGGTCGATTCCTTCCTCGATGACAGCCGCCGGCGCGGCCTGCGGCTGGCGACGATCCGGTACTACGCCTCGGCGCTCGTGCGCCTCGGGACGGCCTGCGGGATCGGCGACGTCTCGGAGCTGACCACCGCGCGGGTGCGCCGCTTCCAGGACGATCCGGGAGCGCTCGGCACCGCGTCGGTGCGCGGCTACCTGCGCCGGATGCCCGTGCTACCAGGGTGGCGAGGAAGATCCGCAGCTCCGGCCCCGCCGCCAGCAGCAGCGCCCGGGACACGTCCCAGCGGCGGAACGAAGGCTCTTGACCCGACCGACGAATCACCCCAACTCATCAAACGGGGCGCACGGGCCATGCACGGAAGGGCCTGCGCTGAGGACTGGCTCGTCGGCCCCCCCCGGTCGGTCGCCCGAGGGCCGATCCACTGCTCCGCGTCCTCGAGAAGGCACTCCGGGTGGTCTTCGGGGACGACTGGCCCTGCGGCGACGGCAGCGAGCTTGTGTTCTACGACTACTTCCTGACGATGCCCTTGGTGGATGTCGTGGAGTTCGCCAGTGTCGTGGGAGAGCGTGGATCCGGCAGTGCTGCCCTGATCGACGCTCAGATGGGTCGCGGGGCTACCCCTCGCGGTAGGCGATACCGAAGCCGCCACCCGGGTAGTGCCACTTGAGCGTGCCGGGCGCGGCGACGGCGAGGCACGTCCCGCACTCGAGGCACGCGGCGTGCTGGACGAGGATCGTGCCGTCGGGCGCCTCGGTGTAGACGTGCGCCGCGCACACCCGAAGCAGGAGCTTGTCCGTCCCGGTGGACTTCGCGAGCGCCTGGTCGAGCTCGATGTGCGACGCCTCGTCGAGGTCGTACTTGTTCTTGGCGAGCCGCTCGGGGACCGTGCCGAGGTCGAGCATCAGAGGGACCTCACGGCGCCGATGCCGTCTCGCAGCACCTGGCGCATCTTGACCGGGGACCGCCGGAGCGCCCCGAAGGCCGTCGGCAGCAGGTGCCGCCGCGGGGTGGTGTCGAGGTCGAAGACCCCGTGGAGGACGTCGGCGGCGACAAGGCCGTACGCCTTGTACATGCGCCGCGTCTCGAGGAAGCGCCGGGGCCTTCGCGTACGTGCGCAGGTCGCGCCCGACGAAGCTCTTGTCGAGCTCGGCCGGGTAGGCGCGCGAGCCGCTCGGCCGACGTGTCGCCGGCCTCGAGGGCCTCGTGGACGACCTTCGCGGCCGCGATCGCGGAGCCCGCCGCGAGATCCATGCCGCGCACGGTCAGCCCCGTGTTGAGCGTGAGCCCGGCGGCGTCGCCCACGACGACGAGCCCGGGGCGCGACCAGGTCGTGGACCATCGCGCAGGCCGCCCTCGGCGACCAGGTGGCAGCCGTACTCGAGCAGCTCGCCGCCGCGCAGCAGCGGCGCGATCGCCGGGTGCGCGAGGAACCGGTCGTGGATGTCGGACGCCGACGCGCCGGCCACCCGCTCCAGCTCGTCGAGGCGGACGACGACGCCCACCGACACGGAATCGCGGTTCGTGTAGAGGAAGCCTCCCCCGCCCAGGCCCTCGGTGCAGTCGCCGACGACCGCGTACGCCACGCCCTCGTCGCCGGCCACGCCGAACCGGTCCTCGATCGTCGCCCGCGGCAGCCCGATGACGGACTTCACGCCGACCGCGAGATGCTTCGTGGGCTCCTTGGCGCGGATCCCGGCGTCGCGGCACAGGAACGAGTTGACCCCGTCCGCCGCGACCACGACGTGCGAGCGCAGGACGTCCTCGCCGACCCGGATGCCGACGACGCGCTCGCCCTCGCGGACCAGCTCGTCCACGTGCATGCCCGGCATGACCGTGACGCCCGCCGCCTCGCACTGCTCGCCCAGCCATGCGTCGAGCTTCGCGCGCAGCACGGTGACGGCGTTGGCGGGCTCGGCCAGCCGCTCGTCCCAGTAGTCGATGCCGACGAGCGAGCCCTCGTTGAGGAAGACGACCTTGTTGCGGGTGATCCGCCGCTCGACCGGCGCCTGGCTGGCGAAGTCGGGCCAGACCTGCTCCATCACGCGGCAGTACAGGACGCCGCCCGACAGGTTCTTGGCGCCCGGCTGCGCGCCGCGCTCGACGAGGAGGACCTCGTGCCCGGCCTTCGCGAGCTGGTAGGCGGTCACGCAGCCGGCGACGCCGGCGCCGACGACGATGACGTCGAAGTCGACCGGGGTTGCGCCGGGGAGAGTTCGGGGGGTGATGCGGTCATCGTCAGGTCTCCACGCGCCAGGCGTCGAGCGTGCGACTCGGCCAGCGGTGCCCGAGTGCCGGGCGGGCCGGCACTCGGGTGTCCCGCAGGTGTCGAGCGGCGCGCTAGGCGAGCACGCCCTCCTTGACCTGCTCGGCGATGTCGTCGGCGGCGAGCCAGCCGGACGTCACCGAGAAGCCGTTGGCGGAGCCGGGGATCGGCAGGCTGTAGCTCTCTCCCCACATCCCGCCGGCGTCCACGCCGACGATGTACAGGCCGGGGATCGGCTTGTCGTCCTCGCCGATGGCGCGCCAGTGGTCGTCGATCTTCATGGCGCCCATGGAGATCATGATTCCGGTCTCCATCTTGACCGCGTAGAACGGCCCCTCCTGGATCGGGATCAGGTACTTCGCGGGCTTGTGGAACTTGGCGTCGTTGCCGGCCGTGACGGCCGCGTTGTACGCCTCGACCTGGGCGACGAGGACCGTCGGGATCGACGCCGATCTTGGCCGCGAGCTCCGCGATGGTCGCGGCGCCCTCGACGTTCGAGCGGTTCGGGTCCGCGGCGTCCTCGGCGATCTCCGCGGGCAGGCCCGGGAGCTTCTCGTAGTTGCGGATGTAGATGCCCAGGCCGACCTCGTTGCCGACCTCGACCAGGTGCTTGATCGCCTCCTGGCCGATGATCGACCAGAAGTACGCGCCCGGCATGCTGGCGACCATGTCGCCCGCGTGGCCGAAGTTGAGGGCGACGGTCTCGTCCGTGAACCGCTTGCCGTACTTGTCGACCCAGAGGTAGGGCTGCATCGCGGCGCAGTTCGTGTGGCTGACGATCGCCTTGTCGCGCATGAACGGGAACAGCAGCAGGCAGCCGATGTTGTTGTGGTTCTCGACGCCGCCCGCCTCGAGGACCATGTTCACGCCGTCGCCGGTGTTGCCCGGGCCGCCGACGTTGATCATCAGCTCGCCGCGTGCTGAACTTGCTGTACTTGTTGATCATCTCGGGGTTGGCGGCGAAGCCGCCGGTGGCCACGACGACGGCCTTGGCGCCGAGCGTGACGTCCTTGCCGTCGGAGTCCTTCGCGGCGACGCCGGCGACCCTGCCCGTCCTCCATCAGGATGTGCTTGGCCGGCGTGCCGAGGAAGATGTCGACGCCGCGGCGCCGCGCCTCGGCCTCCTGGAGCTCGATCACGTGCGCGATCTCGCCCTCGGGGAGGTGCCAGGTCTGCAGCTCCTCGGGCTGGTCGGGGGCGGTGATCTCGACGCTCTCGTAGACGACGCCGAGCTCCTCGCGGAGCTTGACGATCGACGTCGCCGCGTTCTCGACGAACCGCGAGACGATCGCCGGGTCGGCGCGCCAGTGCGAGTAGCGTGAGGTACTTCTCGTACGCCTCGACCTTGCCGACGTTGATGCCGCGCTTGATCTGCTCGTCCGACTCGAAGGCCGCGTGGCCCTCGGCGAACGCCGAGCTGCCACCGGTCTTGTCCTCCTTCTCGAGGAGCGCGCAGGTCAGGCCGTCCTTGGTCGCCTGCAGGGCCGCCGAGAGGCCCGAGATGCCGCCGCCGATGACGACGACGTCGTACTCGGCGTCGAACCGTTCAGCCATGAGTATCCTCCTGTCCCGAGACCGACCTGGCCTCGTCACTTGCCCAGTGCGGTGCGGAGCGCCGGGACGACCTCGTAGAGGTCCCCGACGATCCCGTAGTCGGCGCGCCTGAAGATGTGCGCGTCTGGGTCGGTGTTGACGGCGACGACGACCTTCGCGTCGCGGACCCCCTCGAGGTGCTGCGGCGTCCCGGAGATCCCGAGCGCCAGGTAGAGACGGGGCGAGATGTGCTGGCCCGAGCGGCCGATGTAGCGCTCCTTGGCCACCCAGCCGAAGTCGTCGGCGATCGGCATGGAGCACGCGATCTCCGCGCCGAGATCGGCTGCGAGACCCTCGACGATCGCGAGGTCGGCCTTCGCCTTGACGCCACGGCCGACGGACACGACGCGGTCGGCGGTGGTCACGCCGCCGGTGGCGCCCGGGACCGGCGCGGTGCGGTCGATCCTGACCGCGACCGGAGCCGAGCGCCATCGGGGTGACCGGGGCCGGGTGCACCTTCGGGGGAGGTGACGTCGTCGCCGCCGAACAGGCCGGCGACCGGCGCCGACGTTGCCAGCGGTCTCGAGCACGCGCCCGCCGAGGTCGGCCCGCTCCACGACCAGGGCGTCACCGTCGGCGGTGACCGAGAGGAGGCCCGGCACCACGGCTGCGCCGAGCGCGGCCGCCGCGCTGGCGAGGAGCACGCGCCCTTCAGGGCGTGGTCGCGGCGACGACGACGCGCGGCGCGGCGGCGGCGACCGCCGCGGCGAGCGCCTGCGCGTAGGCCTCGGCCGGTGTCCCGCCGTCGGTCTCCACCCAGGAGACGGCGTCAGGCCCGGCGGCCGCGGCCGCGTCGGCGAGCGAGCGGGGCCCGATGGCGGCGACGGTCACGCGCCCGCCGGCGCCTCGCGCCGCGGCGACCATCGCCGCGAGGCGGCGGGTGTCGGTGGCAAGAACCCAGGAGTCGGTCGTCATCGCGTTCGTCCTTGTCGTCGGGCGGCGGTCACAGGACGCCGTCCGCGCGGAGCGCGGCGACGAGCTGCGTGGCGGCCGCGGCGGGCTCGCCATCGAAGATGCGGGCGGATCCCGCCTCGGGCGCTCTCGTGCCGCGGGAGTCGATCGGCGGCGAGCGCCGCCACGTCGAGGCGCGCCAGCGGCACGGCGGTCACCGGGCGCTTGCGCGCCGCCAGGACCTCCTTCATGCCCGGGCTGCTGCTTCTCGGCGCCCACGGCCGCGACGCCGAGCACCGCCGGAATCGGCAGGCTCGACCGTCTGCTCCATGTCGCCGGCGCGGCGCGTCGCGACGAGCCGGTCGCCCTCGGCGGTGGCGCTCGCCACGCCCAGCAGCGACGGCCACCCGAGCTGTGCTGCGAGCATCGGCGCGACGCCCGGGTAGGACTCGGCGTCACCGATCACCACCACGTCCACGTCGCCGATCGACCGCACCGCGGCCGCGAGCACGGCCGCGGTCGCCGCGTTGTCGGTGGTGAAGGAGGCGTCGGGCACCGACACCGCCTGCTCGACGCCACGGGCGAGCGCCCAGGTCGCGTCGCCGTCGCCGATGGTCAGGCCCACGACCGTGCCCCCGGTCGCGGCGGCGATGGTCCGGCCGGCGTCCAGGACGGCGGGGTCGTCCTCGCCTGCGGTCATCTTGGCGCCGCGCCAGTCGACGGACCCGTCCGCGCGGACGGCCGCGTCCTCCGGGTCCCTGGCCCACTTGTAGACGACGACGATCTTCACCAGGTGCAGCTCTCCTGCGAGCACGGCGTCACCCGTTGGCACCTGCTCGTCATCGTCCGCCTCGCGGCGGTCGTGGTCCTAGCACCCGGGGCTACAACGCGTGACCCAGTTGAGGGATGCGGGGGTAGCCGAAGGGATACGTCCATCCGGCACGTCCGAGCCGCCACTCGGCACCCGGGGCGGGCGCTCGTCAGTCGACGAGCCCCTCGCGCACGCTGTACACGGCGAGCTCGCACGCGGTTGTCCACGTGGAGCTTCGTCATCACCCGGCCGAGGTGCTTCTTCACCGTCGCCTCGCTGACGTTGAGGGTCTGCGGCGATCTCCTCGTTCGACAGCCCGTCGACGAGCTGGCGGAGCACCTCGCGCTCGCGGGAGGTGAGGACCGTGACCGGATGCGCGGCGACTTCGAGTTCACGACGCTGAGCTGCGCGAGCACCCGGCCGGCGATGGCGCTCGACAGCGCGACCTCACCCCGCATGACCGCTCTGGAGGTACGCGCGGAGCCGCTCCGCCGGCTCGTCCTTGATGACGTAGCCGTGGGCGCCGTTGCGGAGCGCGTTGAACACGTCCTCGCCGAGGCTCGACGTCGTGAGCATCACGATCCGGGTCGACGGGCGGTCGCTCGTGGATGCGGGCGGTGGCCTCCACGCCGTCCATGCCCGGCATGCGGACGTCCATCAGCACCAGGTCGGGGGCCAGCCGGCGGGCGAGCTCGGCGCCCTCCGCTCCGTCCTGCCGCGCTGCCGACGAGCTCGAAGTCGTCCCAGCGGGCGATCAGGGCGGCAAGACCATCCCGGAAGAGCCGGTGATCATCGACGATCAGGACGCGGGTCGGGCGCTCGGCCATCAGGCCTTGGCCTCGACGCCGGAGCGGCGAGGCGCTCAGGTAGTGGACCGGAGCCTCGGCGACAAGGATCGTGCCCCGTGGTGAGGCCGGCTGGACCTGCAGCGACCCGTCGATCTGCTCCATGCGCTGGCGCATGATGCGCACGCCCATGCGCGACGCGGGCACGACGCCCTGGGTCGAAGCCGATGCCATCGTCCTCGATCTCCAGGCGCACCTTGGTGCTCGTCCCGAACAGCCTGATGGCAACGTGCGTTGCGTGGGAGTGGCGGTAGGCGTTCACCAGCCCCTCCTGGAGGACGCGCAGGAGCTGTGTGGCGATGTCGAGCGGGATGCGGTCCGCGGCGTCTCCCCACGGGCAGATGAACTCCACCGGCAGGTCGAACTGGCTGCGAGAAGTGGTCCAGCTGCTCCCGGACGCTGGCCAGGAACGACCCCTCGCCGGCGATCGCGTCGGCCCGGAGTCCCAGCATCTGGTGGCGGAGGCTCCGCTTGAGGCCGAGGACCAGCTCCTCGGAGGTCCCGCAGGTCCTGCGCCCACGAGCGCTGCGTCGCCGCCGCCGTGGTCGATCAGGGCGGCGTCCACGCGGTAGCCGAGGTTGGCGACCTGCTGGCTGATGTCGTCGTGCAGCTCCTCGGCCAGGCGCCGACGCTCCTGGAGCGCGCCGACCTCGCGCTCGCGCGCGGCCGCCTGCCACCGGTAGATCGCACTCCCGAGGATGCGGCATGCGAGACGGAGGTACTCGCGCACCGGCGGCGTCAGCGTGTAGTCGCCGTCGAAGCAGAGCAGCACGGCACCCAGGTGCCGGCCATCGGCGTGGATGGACGCGACGATGCCGGTCTCGCGGAACCACGCCTTGAAGTCGTCCGGCAGGATCGAGCCACGCGTCCGTGTCGAGGATGTCCTTGGCCTGCACCGGCCACTCGCCCGGGTTGACCCACGGAGGGCGGACGTGCTGCACCACCGGCATCGTCCGGTACGCGTCGCCGAGGCGTTCCGCAGTCCGGCTCGTCGGTCACGAGCACCAGCAGCGTGCCGGAGTCGTCGATGATGTAGGCGGGTGCCATCGAGGCGCCGACGAGTTCGCCGACCAGGTTGCACGCCCTCACGAAGGAGTGCCGGTAGTCGGGACTCCACGTCAGCATGTCGTTGATCCTGACGAGGTCTTCGAGGCGCAGGGTTGGTTCAGCCACGTCGCAACGCTACGCCGTCGTACGGTTGATACGGCCGCTCCGCATGGCCCGTCTCTGCGCGGCACTGGTCACCATGCTCCGGGACCGGTGCGCTGCACCCGCGGGACGTCGGTCGTCGACGCGCCGGGCTCGGACCGGCGTTCATACTCGCGCCATGCCCGTCGCTCTCGCCATCCCGTGGCCCGAGATCCACGAGCTCCTGCTCGCGGTCGGCTCGGTGCGCGAGCCGCGCGCGCGCGTTCTGCGTCCGCGCGGTGCGCGAGCTCGCGCGGCGGATCCCGTACGACCAGGCGCGCGTCTACTTCATCGACGCGACGGGGCAGATCGCGGACGAGGAGCTCCTCGGCGCGGACCCCGCGTGAAGCGAGCGGTACGTCGACCACTACGCGGGCCTCGACCACGGCCTCTCCTCCGTCGCCGGCCGGCGGCGGGCGCTTGCTCAAGCGCCACATGGAGCCGGGTCAATACACGATGCCGGGCCTCGAAGGCGGTTTCTACGACTGGGCGGGGAATGTGACTCGTCTTGGTCACCGACACCGTGGACAGGTCGGTTGCGACGGGCTCGCGCTCGAGGATCGTGCGCATCCAGGACACCAGGCTGTTCCAGGCCTGTCCGTAGTTCGAGAGGGTCCACGTCTCCAGACCGAGGGACGCGGTCGCCGCGCACTGCTGGAAGATGGCGTCGGGCGTCATGGTGAAGTCCTGCTTGGGCGGGGCGATGGCGAACGCCGTGCTGGTCTCCATTGCCGGCTGACGGCCGGCTGGGCGGCCAGGAGTCCCTGATCGCCGACGACCATCGGCGTTTCGGCGCCCTTGTCTAGGCTGATCCTTCTTATCCTTCGTAAACAGCAGGTCCTCGGTTCAAATCCGAGTGTCGGCTCCACTCCCCCGTTTCGTGCTCAGGAAGCCCTGCTATCTGGACTTCCGGATCGATCGGCGGGGCCGCGGGGCTTCCCAAGTGGCGACCCGGAGAAGGGCCGTGATGCGGCGCAGGCGATCGTCACGGCAGAGCAGGCTCGACGCGCAGCGCTGGCCGGCGGGGGCTCACCTCCGCCGGCCAGCCCGCCCTGTCAGGGGAGCTTCACCTGGTAGATGCCGGACTGCTCGCCCGTGAGAGACGAGTCACTCTGTGCCTCGGTCACGGCGACGCGTCCATCGCCCAATGCGGTAACGAAGCCGGGGTCACCAGCCGTCTTGAACGAGCCGATGATCCTTCCCAGCGGTCGAGCACGTGCACGAGGCCATCCGACGTCCCGCCGATATACGACGACGTCACGTATATGGTGCCGTCGGGGGAGGCGTCGATCGCGTTCGGGTCGCCGATCTCGCGCGTCGCCCAGTTCGCGATGAACGTGCCGTCGAGGCCGAACACGGCCACGCGGTGGTTATCGAAGTCGGCGACCAGGAGCCTGTCGCCGGAGACGGCGAGGCCCGCGTTCGCAAGCTGGCCGTCGCCCGAGCCGGGCGCGCCGATCGTGCGGACGTACGCGCCGTCCGGCGTGAAGACCTGGACGTTCCCGTTGCCCGAGGTGACATACACGTTCCGGTGCGCGTCGAGGTCGAGCGCGTACTGGGATCGCGAACTGTCCGTTGCCCTTGCCAAAGCCGCCCCAGGCCCGGACGAACGTCCGCTGCGCGTCGAACTGCTGGACGCGGAAGTTGCCGGTGTCGGCAACGTAGAAGGCGCCGTCGGGCGCGAATACGATGTCGGCAGTGGGGTTGCCGGAGTTCGCGTTGTTGAAGTCAAACTGGCCGGGCCCCGAGCCGCTCGAACCCCAGCGCTCGAGGAACGCGCCGTCGGCGCCGTAGATCGCGAAGTCGTTCTTGCCGCCCTCGGCGACCCAGGTCCGGCCTTTCGGATCCACGTCTAGACCGGTCGGGACCGAGAGTCCGCCGGGTGCCCCGGCCAGCGCCGTCTTCAGGGTTGCCGTGACGGACGCCTGCAGACTCGCCGTCGCCGAGGGAGGCGCGGAGGTCGCAACGGCAAGGGCCTTCGGGCCGATCGCGTAGAGCGTCCCGGCCGTAGTGACGGCGAACACGCGGCCCCCGGCGGCCGTCGTCCCGTACTCGACCGTCCCGTCGATCGGGGTCCGCCACAGGATCCGGCCCGTCGCGCCATCGATCCCGAGCGCCTCGTTCGAACCGCCGAAGACGTAGAGCGCCGAACCGACCACGGCCGGCGCCGGCCGCATGTAGCCGCCGACGGCGGCGGACCAGCGCTCCTGGCCGGTGGCCGCGTCGATTGCCCGCAGGATGCCGTTGGCATCGGCGATGTATGCCGTCCCTGCTCCCGCCGAGGGTGCCCAGAGCGGCGAGTCGCTGGGAGCCTGCCAACGCACCAAGCCGGTGGCGGTGTCGAACGCGAACAGGGCGTCCTTGCCGCCGCCGACCTCGTGGCCGACGGTGAACAGCGTCCCGTCGCGCACGGCCGCGGTCGTCCAGCGGGCGGCGTCGCCCTTGAACTTCCAGGCAAGCTTGCCGGTGGCGAGGTCGACGCCGTACAGTGTCCCGTCCGCGCTTCCGATGAACACTCGGGTCCCGTCCGAGGACGGCGAGTGCGTCAGCTCGCCGCCGGTCGGGAACGCCCAGCGGCGCGTGCCGGTCGCGGCGTCGAGGGCGAGCAGGTCGCCCGCCTGCGTGCCGATGTAGAGGATGCCGTCGAGCACGAGCGGCATCGACTCCGACGCCGCCCCGGCATCGGCCGTCCAGCGGACCGTGCCCGTGCCCGTGTCGTAGGCGGTCAGGCCACCGCCCTCGTCGTTGACGAAGACCAGGCCGCCGGCGACGGCCGGCGAGCTCCGCACGGGGTACTTCGTCGCCGCCTCCCAGACGACGTTGCCGGTGTCGGCGGCGACCGCGAGGACGTGGTGATTGCCCGCCGACACGTAGGCGACGTCGTCGACGACCGCCGGGCTCGAGATCGCCGGTCCGCCGAGCGCCACCGTCCAGAGCGTGGCCGGCTGCGACGTGATCGCAGGCCCGGGCATCTCGCCCGTGCGGCCGGGCCCGCCCTTGTACATCGGGGAGTCGGCGCCGGCGAAGGCGACCGCCCCGGGCGTCGACGTGCCGGCCGCCGCCGCGGGCTGCGACGCCGCGGCCGCGCCCTGGGCAGCCGGCGCCGCGCCGGCCGAAGCCGAGGGTGTGGCCGACTCCGGTGACGCGCATGCGTACAGCACGACCGCGAGCCCGGCTGCCAGCACCAGCGAGATGGGACGCGCCCTGGTCATCTCCCTACCTCCATCCGTGTCGGGTCCCCGGCACCGTGGCCGACCGACATGGGCCGGCAGTGATCCTCGCCGAGCTTCATGGCCGGGTCGTCAGGTCGAGGCCGGCGAACCGATGCCGCGACAGGTTGGCGAGGGTTCCGTCGGCGCGCATCGCGTCGAGCGCGGCGCTCATCGCGTCGAGCAGCGGCTGCGCTTCGGGGGTGCCGGCCACGACCCGGGGGGCCGCGGGCACCGCGAACGGGGTGACAGGCGCGACGACCAGGCCCGACGGGAGCACGAGAACGTCGTAGCCCCAGTCCGCGATGGCGGCTGTCGCTGTCCCATCGGTGAGCCTGGCGAGGCAGGCGTCGAGCGTGGGTGCCGTCGTGGTGGTCATCGCGGGCGCGGGCTGGGCCGCCGCGTCCGCCGCGAGCGATCCGCCGAGCCAGGCGGCTGCCTCGCCACCCGGGACGACGCACACTGTGCGCCCCCCAAGGTCCCCTGTCTGCGCGACCGGCGCCAACGAGGGCGTAACCACAGCGCCGGCACGCCACAGGTACGGCGTCCCGGCGAGCGTCCTGCTCTGATCGGGACCCGGCGGGAGGGCGACGATGACCGCGTCCCAGCGCGAGCCGTCGGGGGTGAGGAGCTCATCGACCGTGGCGGCCGTCACCTGGACGCCGACGCCCAGGCGCTTGCCGAGCTCCCGGGCGACGTCGACGTCGAAGCCCTGGGGCTGGCCACTGCCGACGAGTTGGGGTGCGCCGGAGGTGACGCCGATGCGCAGCACGCCGAATTCGGCCACGGCCGCGGGCAGGCCGCCCACACGGCGGTCGACCTGGTCGGGCCGCAACGAGACGATCACGACCAGGACCGCGACGGCGGCCAGGGCAAGCCCGAAGCCGGGGGCGGCGCGCAGGACGGAGGAGCGGCGGCGTCCTGATCGGCCGGCGTCCGGCCTCGTCGCGGAAGCGGCGGACAACGCGAGCCGGAGTTCGCGGCGCAGGCGACCGAGCCGGCTCATGTCCTCGACCCGTGCCGCGCGGACCACGGGCCGGAGCTCCTCGAGGGTCGCACTGACGAATGTGGGATCCGGCTCGGACGGGACATCCATCCGGAGAAGCAGCGCGTCGAGCCGCTCGTCGGTCATCATTCCAGCTCCCCTCGGTAGGCGCGGCGGAAGCCGTCGCGTGCCCGGTGCAGCAGCGATTGGGTGGCGCCGGCGCTCTTGCCGAGGAGGCTCGCGGCCTCCGCGACCGGGAGGTCGTCGAGCACTACGAATGCGAGGACGGCGCGCTGGGCCGCAGGCAGCGAGCGGAACGCGTCGGCGATGGCGACGCAATCATCGAGTCCGGCAGGGTGGCTGGGGCCGTGGCCCATTGGGATCTGGCGGACCTCGAGGCGCATCCTCCGGCGCTCCTCGCGCTCGCGGACCCGGTAGTGATCGGCGAGCTTGTGCCGGGCGATCGCGCACAGCCACGTGACGGAGTCCGAGCGGCCGTCGTAGCGCGACCGCTGGTCCACAGCGGCGATGAATGTCTGCTGGGTGAGGTCCTCCGCGAGCGACGGGTCGTTCCCACAGCGGGCGAGGAGGTACGCGTAGACGCGACGCCAGCGTCTTGTTGGGCGCCAGCACCAGCGCTGGGCGCTGCGTGTGCGAGATGACCTGGGCCACCGTGAAGGTCTTGCCGGAGCCGGTGACACCGAGCAACACTTGATTGTGCTCGAGCGGCGCGGACGCCGCCGACCAGTTCCGTGATGGCGGTCGGCTGGTCGCCCTTCGGCTCGTACTCCGACACCAGCTTGAACCCGATGCCGCCCTCGGACTTTTCCGGTCGCGGCGGACGATGCGGGATAAACGTCGGCAAGCGCCCGCCACCAGCGGGTGCGACGCGATCATCGGCTGCTCGGCCAGCACGGCCCGGGCCCGCTCGGAACGCTCGTGCGGCTTGGCCAGGATGGCATTGAGCGACGCCGTCATGCTCTCGACGCTGCGCGACGGCGGCGCCGTGTTGCGCAGGGCCGGCAGCGTCGAGGCCGACGCCGGCAGGAACGGCGCCTGCGGCCCCTCGCCCATGCCCCGCGCCGACCGCTTGGTCTCGGGCGTGCCCTCCACGCCATCCCGCGGCGGCGCCGCCGGCTTGCCCGACTTTCCGCGCGAGGCGCGCGGCCGGGGAGTGCTGTCACGCGGGGGGGTGGGCATGGGGGGGAATATGGGCTGCCACACCCATTCGCTCAAGTCGCCTGTTGCGGCTCGGCACGCCCTCCCCATGCCCTTGAGCCGCCTACGCAACTTGACATGGCCGCGAATCGTTCTATACGGCATGCGATACACCGATCGTCCTTCTTGTGCGGGCGTGGCGATCGAAGGGTCGCCATGATCGCCTACCTAGCTATATTTTGCGTGGCGCTGGCCGGGTATGCGGGCATTAGCCCATGGGCCATCAGTGCTGCGGCGTTTGCCTTAGCATCACTCTCTTACGCCGAGCACGGACGCACCTATGAGCAGGGCCGAGAACTCGACATCTCCAGAATTGTCAATTCAGTTACGGTGCGCAGCATGTTCAACGCGACGATAGCAAGCGCTCTGGCCTATGGTTTCGGCTGGCTAATGCGGATCATCTAGACCAGCAGCCAATCCTTGTCGTATTCGCCGGCTTTTGCCCGCTCGATGCGCTTTAGGCCTGCGCGTGCCTCGTCCCGTAGCCTTTTCTTAGCGAACGGCACGAACCAGGAGCGTTCAGGCAACTGCGCTAGAACATCATTGTACGCGGTTTCCGACGTTGAAAGATGCAATGCTTCCCGAGGGCCGAACCCCTGCATGTGAGCGATCCAGGCGGCGACAAAATGTATCTCCGCCTGCTCGATAGCCTCCCACTCTGTGAATGGTCCATACCGCCCCCGAAGCTGCACTGAGCACTCGGGATTTTGCTGGCTTGCGATCAACGTCCATGCGGCACCAGCACCACCATCGCCGGCATTTGCCTGCAAAATCTGCGCCCGAAAGCGCTTTGCACGCGCGATCGTCAAATGGCGCTGCTGCTGCTCCCTAAGTGTCTCTGCAATTTCCTCGAGATCGAGATAGGCCTGGAATGCCTCAGGCTTTCTGCCCAGTCGCAACAACTGAAACGCCTCGCACTCTTTGGCAACGGTATCACGGTCGTGGGTCGGGAATTGCAGGACCTTCCGAAACTCGCGAAGCGCGGCATGATCTTCGCGCCAACCTTGGACGCGATCCGACTTACGCCGCGCTGGTGACTGGTGCGATCGCACCAGCAAGCAAATGAACCTGCGTCTGCTGTTCCAGCAATGACTGCAACGCTGCACGCGCTATCTGTTGACGCTTGCGAATGCCTTTTAAAGACCGGCTCAACTTCTCTTCCGCTAACCTCTCGATTGGAGCAATGCGTAGGAGCGGGACTGAACCGGCTTCGAGCAGATCCTCGCTTGCAGCTCGATTGCGAAGGCCGGCTGGGAGAGCAGTGCGGTCCTGCCCGGCCTGAGAAATGCCTCGGTGGTTTGTGCGCTGGCTGGCCCCAACCGCGCATCGCTTTCCCTGATGTATTCTTCGAGGCGCTTGTGAAGAATTCGCTCGCGATAGATCCACCAACGCCACACGCCGAAGGAAAAGCTCGCGATGGCGATGAGCTTTTCGCCGTGCTCCTTCAGGAACTTGATGATCTGCCCGCCAGCTTGTCCCACAAACCATCCATCAACTCGAAGATTTGCTTGATCGCCTGGGAGTGGCTCGCAATCCAGTCGACGAGTTGACAAACAGGCTCGTTCGGTCCGCAATCCATCGACGCCCCCCACAGACCCATACAAGATACAATTCAGAAAATATGCGTCGACTGCTTATCGTTGTACAGCGGAAGCTTGATGCAAGGGATCGCCTTGGCGGGCTGGCGTTGTCTCGGCGGGAATCGGGACGATCGTTCGATACGCGACAAGACACCGCCGACGGCGCGCCGATGTCGAACGCCGGGATGCCCAGTGGTTCGCCCTCAACTCGCGTCGTTCCCGCGTAGGCGGGAACCCCAGTCCACCGCGCCGCATCGGTGCGCTTGCGAGTTGGCTGCCGGCGCTTCGAACTGCCGCCGTCTCGCAAACCCGGGATCAGTGGCGACAAGACCTCCACCGCACCTTCGCGGTCCGGTGGCCTGGATCCCCGCCTGGTCCCGCTCGCGCGCTGCGCGCGGGAGCGGCGCGGGGATGACATGGGGCGGGGTCGGTCCACGGGCTCCATCGGCAACGACACTGCCAGTCCGGCCGGGACGGCGCGCCGGTGTCCGACACCGGGATGCCGGCCACCGTGGGTCTCCGCCGTCATGCGAGAGGCGCATCGCACGCGTCAACACCTTGTTGGCCGGGCTCGTGGTAAGCAGGCCACCCGGTCCACGTTCCTGCCCTGAGCAAACCTGCCCATGCCTGTTCCCGAGCCCGCGCACGCCCCGTTGCCGCCGCCGTCGCTGCCGGGGCGCATGGCCGGCGTGTTCTGGTCGGGCGTGGTGCACCTGTTCATCGGGCTCATCGGCCTGATGGGGCTGATCGCGGTGTGGAGCAGCGCCGGCATGCTACTGCGCGGCGAGGAGATCGCCGGCGCCGTCGTGGCGCTGCTGATGGGACTGGTGTGCAGCGCCGTCGCGGTGGGCTTCGTGTATTTCGCCTATGTGGCGGGGCCGGCGAAGACTGCGCGCGAGGCGCAGATGACGGCACGCCATCCCGGCCAGCCCTGGATGCTGCGCGCCGACTGGGCCGCGCGCACCATGACCGACAGCAGCCTCGCCACCATGATCTTCCTGTGGGTGTGGGTGGTGGGCTGGTGGAGCGCCATCCTGTTCATCTGGAGCGTGAACCGCGACAAGATCCTGGCGGCGGCGGCCGCCTCGTGGTGGCAAGGGGCGCTGGGGCTCATCTTTCCCGTCGGCGGACTGATCGGCTTGACAGTGGCATGGCAGACGACGCGGTCATGGTGGCGCTACGGGCGCTCGACGCTGCGCATCGACACGCTGCCGGGGCACCTCGGCGACACGTTCCGCGGCACCATCGAGGCAAATCTCGGCGCGCGTCCCCTGCAGGCACTGCAGGCCGAGGTGGCGTGCGAGGAGGTGAGCTGGCGCACGGGCCGCGACGCCAAGGGCAACACCACGCGCGAGCGGGTGGTCAAACCGATCTGGTCGCAGACAACGGCGATCGAGCCCGCGCGCATCCTGATCGCAGGCGCGCGCGCCAGCATCCCAGTCAGCGTGGCACTGCCGGCGGGGCAGCCGCCGTGTCGGCTCGACGACACCGGCGCCGGCATCCAGTGGCGGCTGCAGGTGCGCGCTTCGGAGCAGAGCCTGCAGGCGTTCGCGTGCGCGTTCGAATTCCGGTCTATGCGCGCAAGCGCTGAGTTACTTCACCACCGACCAGTCTCCGCGCTCCAGCAGCAGCGAGACGGCGATGCCCGGCGACCAGCGCCCAGAACGGCGCGCCGATGTTGAAGACGGGGATGCCGGCGACCGTGACCAGGAACGTCACCAGCGCGCCGAGCGTGAAGCGGCCCTGGAAGGCCACCACGAAGGCGCGATCTGCAGCACGCGCAGCATGGCGAGGCCGGCCAGCGTGGCGATGAAGGCGGCGGCGCCGCCAGCATCAGGCGCGTCACGAACGGCGCGAACAGGCCGAACAGCATGGCGAGCGATGCCGACCACGACGCCGGCGGTGTACTGCGCTGCGCCGGTCGCCGTTCGCGGAGATGATGGCGTTGACCGGGCCCGTCAGGCAGGTCGACACGGCGCCGACGAAGGCGGAGACCATCGAGGAGACGCCGCAGCCGATGGCGATGGCGTTGACCGGCGGCGCGTGGCCGGCCGCCGTCAGCACGGCGATGCCCTGGCCGTTCTGCACGACCAGCACGCGTGATGGCGAGCGGCACCACCAGCTCGAGCATGGCGCGCCCAGGAGAACTGCGGCACCTGCAGGCGCGGGCGCGGCCAAGCACGGTGCGCCTCGATCGAGGCCCGGCGCGAAGTGCCCGCGTAGCGCGATCACGACCGCACGCCGACGGCGAGCGCGACGAGCAGCGGCGGCAGGCGCGCGGCCAGCGCCGGCACGGCGCTGACGGCGAAAAACGCCGCCGTCATGGCGGCGGCGATGCCAGCAGGTCGGTCCGGAAGGCGCGCACCCAGTCGAGGCCGAACGCAGGAACACGCCGGCCACCATGCCCATCACGATCGGCATCGGCACGGCCTGCCATGGCGCGCTGCACCAAGCCGAGCGCACCGAGCGCGATCATCAGCAGGCCCGTGACGATGTAGGCGCCGACCACCTCGGCGAACGTCAGGTGGCCGAGCGCGGGCGCGATCAGCACCGTGCCGGGGATGGTCCAGAAGAACGCCAGCGGCTGGCGGTAGCGCAGGCTGAAGACGATGCTGATGACGCCGTTGAAGAACAGCGAGCCGAACACCCAGGAGGCGAGATCGGCCTCCGACAGTCCGCCGCTGCGTGCCGGTCGCCAGCACGATCGCCAGCGGCCCGCTGGCCGCAAACAGGAACCCGACCAGGCCGTTGGCGGCATGCGCCAGCGTGCACGTCGCGCCAGAAGGACTGTCGGGGCCCGGCGCGGACGGCGGCAGCCGTCGGCACGATCAGTCATGCAACGGCCCGCCCGGTTCCAGAAACGATCAATTCGGCGGCATCTTCCACGGCCGGCACGGCCGGGCATCGCGCAATCCGGCGCGTTGCCTGATGCCGGACGTGGCTTCTTGCTGCCCCGATGTCGCCCTCGGCTTCTGGCCAGCCGCGACGGATGCCGCCGCGGCCGCCGTCTTTCGGAACCAGACGGACAACGATTAGTCCAAAATGCGATGCCAATGAGCGCGCGGCAACCGGGCTCGGTGCTGATCGAGTGGCCCGGATCTAGAACTCTCGTGACCATGGAGGCTGAATGTCTGCCAGACTGATGATCGCTTGCAACCGGAGTGGCGGTGATGCGGGCGCCTCGCGCTGGTGCCCGCGACAGCCAGCGCGGCCTGCCGCAGCTTCGTGCAGGGCGCCGCCGAAGGCACCTTCCAGACGCCGACCGAGCTCATGCCGCGCCCGCTGGCGCAACGAGGTGCACGACCGCTACGGCACGGGCTACGTCCTCTGGAGCCGCGCGGAGCACAAGACCACGCGCTGCACCAAGAGCGAGCCCGGCAACAACTGGCATTGCGCGGCGCGCGCGCGGCCGTGCGAGTAAAGCGCAAGCGCGCCTGAGAGCATGAATTGACCGGGTGCCGGCGGCCGCGCGCTGCCGGCGCCCGTTTGCGTTTCAAGCGCCAGCTGTCAAGCCCGCTCGCGTGCCCAGCCGACAGAAATACCCCCCTGGACCGCGGACCCGGGACACGACAATATCCGGCTTAAGGCGTCGGTCCGACAATCGGACATGCGGCAGCTTTCCGCCGCACAATAAGATCGCCCTGGGAGGTTCTATCGGTCGATGGTTGCGCAAACCCTGACGCGCGCCCAGCCTGACGTGCGTGGCTCGGCGCTGCTGAGTGTGCGGAATGTTTCGGTGCGCTTCGGCGGCATCGTCGCCCTCGACGGCGTATCATTCGATGTCCAGCCAGGCCAGATTGCCGGCCTGATCGGGCCTAACGGCGCCGGCAAGACGACCCTCTTCAATTGCCTCTCGCGCCTCTATGTGCCCAACAGCGGCGACATCCTGTTCGAGGGCCGCTCGATCCTGTCGATGCGCCGCCACCGCATCCCCCAGGTCGGCATCGGCCGCACCTTCCAGAACGTGG
>CAWBMD010000007.1:0-375493 GCA_963789865.1 uncultured Chloroflexia bacterium | reverse complement strand
TCCTCGTCCTCGCCGAGCCATCGACCGAAGGTCGCCTCGCGGCGTCTCTTGCCCGTGACGGCGAGGGGCCCTGCGCCCTCTACCTTGAACCGGCGGAGGGGCTGGAGACCTGGCTGGCGGCGGCCGACCGCCGCGGCGTCGCCGTGTCGGCGATCAGGCCCGGGCCGTTCGGGCCGTCCGCAATCCTCGACGGCGTCCCTTCCGGGCCCCACCTGGTGATCGTCTCACGCGGGCTGGCCTCGCCTTCCTCGTCGCCCTTCGCTGCGGGCGGTACCATCGCGTCATGAATGACGCTGCCGCTGTCACCGTTCGCGCCGCCACGGCGTCCGATGCCGATCGGCTGGCCACGCTGCTCACCGACGAGGGCTACCCGGCCGGGGCCAGCGACCTCGCCGCGCGGATCGACCGGTTCTCGGGCCCGAACTCGAGGGTCCTGGTCGCGGAGGCCGGCGGGGATGTCATCGGCTTCGTCGCCTTCCACCTGTTGCCGCGCTTCGAGACCGACGAGACGTTCGCCCGGATCGTCGCGCTTGTCGTGGATCCTGGCGTCCGGGCACGCGGCATCGGGCGCCGCCTCATGACCGAGACGGAGTTCGTGGCCAAGGCCGAGGGGGTCAGCTTCCTGGAGATCACCGCCGGTCACCACCGGCCGGACGCGCGGAAGCTGTTCGAGTCCCTGGGTTACGACGCGGGCGTCGCGGCATACCTGCGCAAGCGGCCCTGACTCCCGGGGTCGAGCCAGCACCGCGTCGCCGGTCCCCGCCCTGATGTTTCCGCGCCTCCGCCTCCGCGACGAGGTCGCGGCACTGCTGGACCTGCCATGGGAGCAGCCGCTCGATCGCTGGAGCGCCGGGGATCACCGCTTCCGGGAGCTGCCCGTCGGACCGTCGCGGCACCTCGTCCGCTTTCTCGTCTCCAGCGGCATCGTGTACGCGCTCAAGGAGCTGCCGGCAGCGGTCGCGAGCCGTGAGTTCGACGTCCTGCGCCACCTGGAGGATGCCGGCCTGCCGTCGGTGCGTGCCGTGGGCCTGGCCGAGAGGCCCGGCCGGGGCGACGCCATCCTGGTCACCGAGTATCTGCAGCACTCGATGCAGTACCGGCGCCTGCTGATGCGCTTCCGGACCGTGAGCTGGGGCGACCGGGAGCGGCTGCTGGACGCGATGGCCCTGCTCCTCGTCGACCTCCACCGCGGCGGCGTCTACTGGGGCGACTGCTCGCTGTCGAACACCCTCTTCCGACGCGACGGCGACCGGATCCAGGCCTACCTCGTGGACGCGGAGACCAGCGAGGTTCACCCGAGTCTCTCGGACGGCCAGCGACGGTTCGACCTCGACATCCTCGTGGAGAACGTGGCGTTCGGCCTGGCCGATCTTGCCGCCTACCAGGACCGTCCGGGCGACGTCGATGCCGCCATCGGTGCTGCCGAATCCGTGCGGGAGCGCTATCAGGCCGTGTGGAGCGAGCTGCACGACCAGCCGGAGATGATCCCCGGCGACCGGCGCGCCATCCGGGCGCGCTTGCGACGGCTGAACGACCTGGGGTTCAGCGTGGACATCGCCGTCGACCCGGTTGGCCCGAAGGGCACGGTGCGCCTGCGGACGTCGGTCACCACGCGCCGGTACCACGCCAACGAGCTGGAGCGGCGGACCCGCCTCCGCACGCTGGAGGGCCAAGCCCGGATCCTGCTCAACGACCTCGGGGAGTACGGGGCGTGGCTCCAGTGGTTCGAGCAGCGCGACGTGGCGCCGGAGGAGGCGGCCGAGCGATGGCTGCGGGAGGTCTACCGGCCGACGCAGGCCCGGATCGCCGGCCTCGTCGGACCGGACCGGGACCTCGTACAGGCCTACTGCGACGTCCTTGAGCACAAGTGGCTTCTCTCGGAGCAGGCCGGCCGGGACGTTGGGCTGGATACGGCGGTGGACTCGTACATGGCCGAAGGAGCCCCGGCACCCGAGCGGCCGGTGTCCGGCGACCAGGGGGTGCTTGCGGCGCTGGACATCGAGCTCGACGATCCGGAGTGGGCCGGAGGCGTCTCGAGCTAGGCCGGACCCCCGGGCGCCCTGGGCGAGGCCTGGATCTCCGGGTCCGCGCTCCAGCGCTCGTGGTGGACCAGCGCGTCGAGCGGCTTGCGTCCGCCGGGACGGTTCGGGGCCGTCAGCGCGGCCGGGTCCGCCGGGTATCCGAACGAGAGGATGAACTCGCAGTCCATCCCCTCGGGGTATCCGAGCAGCTCCCGGGCCAGGGCATGGTCATGGACAGTGGCCGGGCAGCTGCCGACGCCGAGCTCCCAGGCGACCAGCATCATCTGCGCCGCGGCGCCGCCGAGGTCCCACGAGATGCTCAGCGGGGCGTCGGCCGCGCGCGGGTCCGGCGTCACCAGGGCGACTGCGACCGCAGCCCCAGCGATGTGCCCTGCGTACCGTCCCACGGTCGCCAGCTGTCCAAGGTTCGCCCGGTCCTGCACGACGACGAATCCCCAGCGCTGCCGGTTCTTCGCACTGTGCGCGCGACGGCCGGCATCGAGGATGCGCTCGAGGTGCTCGGGCTGCAGTGGGCGAGTCGGCGAAGTCGCGAATGGCGCGCTTGTCGTGGACCGCGTCCCAGGTGTTCATCGCGTGGGGGCCTGAGGCTCGGCGCCGTCCATGGCATCGGCGCCCGGCGTGTCGGCCGTGCCCGGCGTGTCGGCTGTCGAGGTGGGGGAGCCCGCGTCCCGCGGTCGTTCGTGGCGGCCGAGGAGCCCGGCCAGGGACCTGAAGCCGCCGGGCTCCTCGTCCAGGGCGGTCAGGCGCTCGGGCTCGGGCAGGCGGACGGCGGGCACCGCCTCCGCGATCGTGGCAGCCTCGTCGGGGTCGAGCGGTCCTCCGAGCGCCGTGGCGAGGAAGCGCGAGATAGCCGCCCGATAGGCAGGGAACTCGTACAGCCACGAGTGGCGACCGCCGGCGACCACCATCGTCTCGGTCACGGCCTGCGGGCGCGAGGCCCTCCGGGCGGCGGCCAGCTTCGCGAGGTGGGCAACCGGGACCGCGCCGTCCTCGTCGCCGTGGACCAGCAGGACGGGCGCGTCGATCTCGCGGATGGCGCGTGTGGCGTTCACGGATGCGACCGGGTGACCGCGGGGCCGCAGGTAGACCCGCGTCGTGAGCCAGGCCAGGGGCCAGGCGATGGGGTCGGGGAGGGGAAGGCGCGCGAGGCGGAAGGTCTGCCGCGTGAGGCGATAGGAGTCAGCGGGCGTGGCGACCGCGACGACTGCCGCGACGCCCGGGTTCGCGGCGGCGGCCACCAGCGCACCGGCCGCCCCCATCGAGTGGCCGAGGATCGCCACAACGGAGACTTCCGGACGGGCCGCGAGCGTTGCGACGGCTGCCCGTGCGTCCGCCGCGAACTCGCCGACGGACATCGGCAGCGCCTCGGGGCCGTTGGACCCGTGGCCGCGAACGTCGAAGGTCAGGACGTGGAACCCCGCGGCGTGGAGAATCTGCGCGTGGGGCAGCGTCCGGTCGCGAGCGGACTCCCAGCCGTGGACAAGAACCACCCCCGGGGCTGGGGCCGACCCGGCCGGCATGAACCAGGCCGGGAGACGGAGCCCGTCCGTCGTGGGCACGTCGAGGGTCTCGTACGGGAGCCCGAGCGCATCGGGCGTCCAGATCGGCGGGTGCCGGCGTGGGTACCCGGCACGGACGCGATAGATGAGCGCGAAACGGTACGCGAGCGCGACGGGAACGGCGGCGAGCGCGGCGGCGAGGCTGGCACGGCGGGCAGCAGGGATCGAGACCATCGACCCCATCGGACCGCGACGGGCGACCGTTGTCAAGTGTCGCGGGGTCGCGTGGTCGCCGGCGGGGCGGCCGTCGGCCGATCCCTGGGCGCGGGCGGGTGGCAACGCCGCCCGGGCTACACTCGACCCGTGCCCCCCAAGGAACCCCACGCCATCCTCGGCGTCGAGCCAGGCGCCTCACCGGATGCGATCAAGGCCGCCTGGCGCGGCGCTCGCCCGCCGCCACCACCCGGACCTGACCGCCGACGACCCGGAGGCCGTGCAACGTGCGACCCGCCGGATGGCAGAGATCAACGCGGCGTATGCGGCGCTCACCAGGGCGGGCGAGACGCAGGAGGGACACCGCGGCCGGCGGGCGCCTGGCGGCGTACCCGGCAATGGGCCGGCGAGCGATCCGGGTCGGGGAACACGTGGGAGTCGAGCCGGTGGGCCGCCCCCGCCTCCCCGGACTCGGCCCGTCACAGGTCGTCTCGACCTCAGCGGTACGGTCCGGCCGCGCAACCAGACGACGACGCCCGCCCGGTCTCCGGCTCCCGCTCGTGGGCCAGCCGCCCTTTCGCTCGGGGCGTTCAATGCCGGAGCTGCGCGCCTCGCAGCCTTCCGGTCCACTGGAGCGGGGTCGCCTCGCGGGACATGTTCCCGCAGAACCCCCGACGCTGGACGAGGCATTGGGCCTCGAGGTGACCTTCGGCAAGTTCCACGGGCACACGCTGGCCGAGATCGTCGCGTTCGAGCCGTCGTACGTGGACTGGCTCGCGGGAACCATGACCCGGGACCCCGACCTCGCCATGGCGGCGCGCGTCATCGCCGTCGAGCTGGACCGGCGCGGCGTCCGACGGCCGAACCGGCCGCCTCGGCCAGGCTGGCAGTCGAACCCGTTCCGATAGCGCCCGCGCGGCGGACCGCGCTCGGGCGGGCCGGCGCACGATCGTCCAGCTCCGCGCCGGGATCATCCCGCGCCGCGCCGGGCATGAAAGCGCCCCCGGGGAAGGGCCGGGGGCGCGCTCTGGTTCGATGAGTCCTGCCGCCCCACGTCCGGGCCTGCTGGCCGGTGCGCCATGGTTACTCGGCTCGTGGTCGGGGACCCGGTACCCCCGGGCCGTCGAGCGTCCCCGACGGCCGGGTCGTCCAGTCCTCCGGCCCGTGACCGACGCCCCAGGTTGCTCCCGGTTGGTCGTGAGGTCGGCGCGTTTCGAACGCGTCTTCACCGTAGGGGCGGGCCCCACGGAACTCAATGGCTCGCGCGTACCGGGCACCCGCGTGGCGATGGTCAGGCGCGCCGTGGCACCGCCCGGACCATCGGACAACGCTGGGCCGCGACCATCGGCCGCACTAGGGACTTCTCCCCATCCGGGACGCCGGGAGGGACGGGAGGCAGGTGGAAGTCGGCTGGAATCCCGCCGGAACCTCGCCGGAACCTCGCGGTTGGACCTCCGCCCCGCCCCGAGATGGGTCCTCCGGCGCGCATTCCCAGCGCCGCCGGTACGCTCCGTCAGATGGCTCGACTCCCGGCCGCCCTGACGGTCCTCCTTCTCGCGCTCCTCGTCGCAGCATGCAGCGGCTCCACCACTCCCGTCGTCACCTTCGACCCCTCGTCGCCGTGCACGACCAATGGCCAGCAGCCCGGCGCATACCCCGATCTCGAGGCGGCGCTCCCGTCCGTCTACAACGGCCAGCCGCCGACCCACGTGGACTCCGGGCGGACCTGCACGTCTGACGCGCTCGGGACCCTCACCGGGCCACGGCGTCAAGGAGCTCCGGTTCGCGGGCGCGACCTGGGGCCTCGGCGGGACGAGCGGCCTCACGATGGCGACGTTCGAGGCCGACGGCCTCGACCCGGCCGCAATGATCGAGTTCTACGAGGCCGGCGCCCGCGTCAACGGCAAGACCGAGAAGCTCCAGAGCAGCGACACGACTGCGGGCGGTCGGCCCGCGCGCCGCCTCGACGTGCTGCAGTCGGATGGCGCGTACCAGACCGTGGTCGCGTGGCCGGGCGCGGTTCCCGGGCGCGTGATGGTCCTGCTCGCGGCCGACCTCGGGGACGCGAAGGTCACTGCCGCCGTGGAGTCGTTCGCGGCGCGCTGAGCACCCGGCGAACCCCGCCGGACCGCGTGCTAGAGTCGGCCGACGATGAGCGACCGTCCCGACGCCTGGGCCGAACGGCGGCACGCCTGGCGGATCGAGCGCCTCCAGCCTGCCCTCGACCGGCTGCCGGAGCGCCGCGCGGCATTCCTGACGCTGGGCGACATCCCGGTGGACGGCGTCTACGGCCCGTGGGACCTCGCGCCCGGCGCCGGCAGCCCGGTCGCCGACGACCGCGGCGACCGGGCGAGCCAGGACGGCGTCACGGGTCCCGGAGGTCCAACCGCTCTCGACCACCACGGCGACCCCCTCCGTGACGGTCCTGGGCACTACACGGGCTTCGATCCCCTCCGTGACGTCGGCCTCCCGGGCGAGCCCCCGTTCACCCGGGGCGTCCATCCGACCGGGTATCGCTCCCGCCCCTGGACCATGCGCATGTTCGCGGGCTTCGGCAGCGCCGAGGACACCAACGCCAGGTTCAGGCAGCTGCTCGACGCGGGCCAGACCGGCCTGTCGATCGCCTACGACATGCCCACCCTGTACGGCCTCGACACGGACGACGCCGACGCGGACGGCGAGTTCGGCACCTGCGGCGTTGCGGTGAGCAGCCTCGCGGACATGGAGGTCCTGCTGTCGGGCCTGCCGCTGGACCGGGTCAGCACATCGATGACGATCAACGCTCCGGCGGCGCCGATCTGGGCGATGTACATCGCGGCGGCGGAGAAGCGCGGGGTTCCGCGTGCGGCGCTCGAGGGCACCATCCAGAACGACATCCTCAAGGAGTACGTCGCCCAGAAGGAGTTCCTGTACCCGCCCGCGCCGTCCATGCGCCTCGTCACGGACACGATCGAGTTCGGGACGCGCGAGCTCCCGAGGTGGAACACGGTCTCGATCAGCGGCTACCACATCCGCGAGGCCGGCTCGACGGCTGTCCAGGAGCTGGCGTTCACGATCGCCGACGGCATGGCGTACGTGGAGGCGGCGATCGCCCGGGGGCTGGCCGTGGACGACTTCGCGCCCCGCCTGTCGTTCTTCTTCAACAGCCACAGCGACTTCTTCGAGGAGATCGCCAAGTTCCGGGCGTCGCGCCGGATCTGGTGGAAGCTGATGCGCGAGCGATACGGCGCGTCGCATGAGCGCTCCACGTGGATGCGGTTCCACACCCAGACCGCGGGCGTGTCGCTCACACCCCAGCAGCCGCTGAACAACCTCACCCGGGTCGCAACGCAGGCCCTGGCCGCCATCCTCGGCGGGACGCAGAGCCTCCATACCGACGCCTACGACGAGGCTCTCGCCGTGCCGACCGCCGAGGCCGCCCTGCTCGCGCTGCGGCAGCAGCAGATCCTGGCCGAGGAGACGGGCGTCGCGTCGACGGTGGATCCACTCGGTGGGTCATGGTTCGTGGAGTCGATGACCAACCGCGTGGAGCGCGAGGTCTGGCACTACCTCGACGAGATCGACGCCCGGGGCGGCATGGTCACGGCGATCGCGGAGGGCTATCCGCAGCGTGAGATCGCCGACGCCGCCTACCGCTACCAGCGCGAGTTCGACGCTGGCGAGCGGATCGTGGTGGGGGTCAACCGGTTCCAGAACGCGGAGCCGATCCGGGTGCCCGTCCTCCAGGTCCCGGCGGGCTCGCAGGACCGGCATCTCGCCCGGCTGGCCCGGACGCGTGCGGATCGCGACGCCGAGGCGGTCGGTGCGGCGCTGGCGGGCCTGCGCGAGGCCGCGTCACGGCCGGAGTCGAGCGAGACGAACCTGATGCCGCACTTCCTGCGGTGTGCGGAGGCGTACGCGACCGTGGGCGAGCAGTGCCGGGTCCTGCGCGAGGTCTTCGGGGAGTACCGCGAGCCTGTCTCGGTCTAGATGTCGCCCGTCGTGGGCGGCTGTCGCGCCCGCTCGAGGTTCCCGGTGGTCTACGCGGGGCGATGCGCCGCCGCGAGCGAGACCGCCTCGGCCAGTGAACGGGCCACGCCGTCGGCGCCAACGGTCGTCCCGAGGCCGGGCTGGCGGGCGATCTGGCCGCCGACCAGGACCGGCACGCGTCGGTCTGGCGCGGCGGTGCGAACCGCATCCACGCTCTCGGCGAGCGTGCCCACGCGATCCGGGCTCATCGCGGACAGGGCCACGAGCGCCACCTCGTTCCGACGGACGAACGAGCCGAGATCCCCGGCGGGCAGGTCCGCCCCCATGTTCACGACCGTCCATCCGTCCTCGGCCAGTGCCTGCTCGAGGCAGACCAGGCCGATCATGTGGTGCTCGCCCGCGACGCCCGCCAGGACGGCAAGCGGCCCGACGCGGCCCTCGGGCCCAGGCTCGGGGCGCACGCGCTCCAGCGCGCGCAGCAGCGTCCGCGACGCAAGGTGCTCCTCGGCGACGGTCCACTGCCCGCTCTCCCAGCGCTCGCCGACGAGTCGCATGGCCTCGGTCAGGAGACCGTCGTAGACGGCGACGCGGCTCGACTCGGCGAAGGCGTGGCGAAGGGTCCAGGCCGCCAGCTCGTCGTCGCCGTCCGCGAGCAGCCCGGCCAGGAGCTCAGGCGACAGCGAGGCGGCGGGGACGTCCGCGGCCGCGGGATCGACGGGGGGGAGCCGGAACGGCAGCTGGTCGCTCACGCGCCGGACTCTAGCACCGTGCACGCTTCCTGCGCGCGTCGTGGGGTTAGGATGCCGTCATGTACCTGGACGCCCTCTCCTTCCTCGAAGACGAGCGCGACGGCTTTCGCGCCTACGAAGCGCTCGAAGCGCTGAACGACGAGCAGCTGGACATCCCGGTCGCCGCGGCCGGGGGCTGGTCTGGCCGGGACCTCATGGGGCACATGCTCCTGTGGCAGGAGGCTGCCCTGGCCACCGCCAGGGAGCTCGCGATGGGTGAGCAGAGTCCCACGATGGACCGCCTGGAGGCGCAGTGGGATTCGTCCCCGGAGGCCGGCGACGCCATGAACGAAGACGGCATCGCCCGCTTCCGCGCGATGCCGATCGCGGAGGTCCGGGAGCTGTTCCGCACGGTCTCGGGAGAGCTGCGCGGATACCTGACTGTGGTCCCGGAATCCCGCTGGATCAAGCACGCGGCGCACCAGGAATACTTCTTCGGGGAGACCACCGAGCACTACGAGGATCACCTCAAGGAGCTTCGGGCGATCCTGGAGGCCGTGGCATGAGCGGGCCGGAGGGGAATGGCCGCCTGCCGCACGCGGACGACGACGACCTGGACGAGGACGCGCCCCTGGACGCCGACGAGGCCATGGAAGGTGCAGCCGCGGCCGAGGAGGCGGCGGACGAGACGCTGGACGAGCGCGTCGAGGCCGTCGTCGAGGAGCTGGACGGCGTGACACGGCACAGGGACGGCGAGTCCGTCGCCTATGCCATCGGGGGCCGGGTGTTCGCGGCGCTCATGCAGGACCGGCTCGAGGTCGCACTGGATCCGGCAATCGCCGTGGCGGCGCTCCGCACGCCCGACACGGTCGCGTCGCTGCGCGGATCTGGGTGGATCGCGTTCACGCCGGACCGGATCGACCGGTTTGCGCTCGATCGCGCCGAGGCCTGGGTCCGGCTGGCCTACCGGCGCGGGGCGGGGGGCTGACGAGGGACCACCGCAGGTGACCTTCCGTCGTCTGTGCGGGCGCCACCAGACACGCGCGACGCCGGCCGGCTCACCGTTTCAATCGCGTTGCACGCGCGCCCTCCGGCTCGAGAGCCATCACCAACCGATGGAGCGGGCCGTCGGGGAGGAATGCGTGGACAGCAGGCCCTTCGACAGGTAGCCATCCTGGCGCTGGCGGGACTGGCTCTTGGCTGCGCGAGCACGCCGCCCCAGGCTCCCGGCTCGATCGCCAGCGGAGCGCTCCGTTCAAGCGGCGAGGGCGTCGGCACGCTCGCTGAGTATCGGTCCGGCCCATTGCCGGCAGTCGCCCAACCGGCAGTCGCCCAACCGGCAATGGCAAAGCTGGTCGGGCAGAAGCTGATGGTGGCGATGTCGGGCGCGACCCCGACTCCGACCTGCTCGGCCGGATCGGGCGAGGTGAGATCGGAGGCGTGATCCTCTTTGGCTCCAACATCCCGAGTGCGAGCGCCTTGAGAGCCCTGACCGCCAGGCTGCAGAGCGCCGCAGCCGCCGGCCGTCAACCTCCACTCCTGATCGCCACGGACCAGGAGGGCTCCTTCGTGAAGAGAGTCGCCTGGGCGCCACCGGGCCTGTCACCGCCCCAGATGGGCAGCCTGGGCAGTGTTTCGACGGCCACTGCCGAGGGAAAGGCCACGGGCTTCGTCCTCCTCTGCGGAGGCATCAACAACGACCTGGCCCCGGTAGCGGACATTCCGTCCTCCACCGCATCGTTCATATACCAGCAAGGGCGCACGTGGTCGTTCGATGCCTCCCTGACCGCCAGGCTGTCGGATGCCTTCACCTCCGGGCTGGAGTCGGGTGGCGCCATTCCGACGATGAAGCACTTCCCAGGAATTGGTCTCGCGACCCGCAACACCGACACCGATGTGGTGACGATCACGGCTTCGCAAGCGAGCCTGGCACCGGGACTGCTGCCATACGAGAAGGCGATCGCCAATCACATCCCGATGATCATGCTCTCCAACGCCACGTATCCGGCCTACGACCCCGACAACGCCGCCGGCTGGTCGCCGGCGATCAGCGTGGGCCTGCTCCGCAACTCCCTTGGGTTCAGCGGGGTGACGATCACGGATTCGCTGAGCGGCACGACAGCCGCGCGAGGCGTGTCGGCAGACTCTCTGGCACTGCTGGCGGCCCAGGCGGGAACCGACATGATCATGCTGACCGGCTCCGAGGCTGCGACGAGGTCGACCTATGCGGCGCTCCTGCTGGCCGCCCAGGACGGCACGATCCCGCCAGCGACTCTGAAGGCCTCGTATGACCGCATCATGGCGCTCAAGGCCTCTGTGGCCGGCCCTGTCCCTGACGCGACTGCACCGGCGGTGAAGGCGCCCGTCTCCCGCCTCTACGCGCCGGCCACACTCGGGTCGACGACTACACCAGTGCGCACGTCCTGGTCGGCGACGGACACGTGCGGGGTCTCTGGCTACACGCTCGAGCGCAAGGTCGTCGGCGGAGCGTGGGTTGTGCAGGACGTGCCCGGCGCGACGGCGACGTCGACCAGGCAGGCGCTTCGTCTCGGCGCCACCCAGCGGTATGTCGTGAGAGCGGTCGATGGTGCGGGCAACCGGAGCGGCTTGGTCTACGGGCCCTATCTCAAGCCGCTGGTGACCCAGCAGTCGATCGCCTCGGTGAGGTTCGGTGGCAGGTGGAGGACCGCGTATTCACGCGGATACTCCGGAGGGACCACGAGGTACGCCTCGGCCGCGGGTGCCTCGGCCAGCTACACCTTCACCGGTACCAGCGTCGGCTGGGTGACCGAGCTGGGGCCGACGAGGGGATCAGCGAGGGTCTACCTCGACGGCATCCACACCGCCACGGTCAGTCTGCACTCGCCCGCGACGATCATGCGGCGGATCGCCTTTGCATTCACCTGGTCCCACCAGGGGATCCACACGATCAGGATCGTGGCCGTTGGGACTGCCGGCGACCCCAGGGTCGACGTCGATGCCTTCGTCAGGCTGTATCGCCCTTAGCGGGCAGCACCAGCCCTCTGCGCCACGGGCGCAGTCGGCAGGTCCGTAACGCTCTCCGAACGGACGCACCCCAGACTCGAGTCGTCCCAGGCCATCGCGAACGAACAGCCCCATGGGGACCCAGCTCGGAACGACGACGACAGACAGGGAGGTTGCCACCACGATGGACCGCGACGATCCGGCCTACCGCGGCCAGCGCGACTACACGCGCCTCCTCCTGAACCTCTACGACCCGCTGGTCCTCGGCCCCATCGCCAGGTTCGTGTGGCGGTGCCCGACGACCGGGCTGGTGGAGCGATACCGGCGCCACGCGAGGGACCGGCACCTCGATGTCGGCCCGGGCACTGGCTACTTCCTCGAGCGATCCGGTCTCCCCGCGGGCAGCCGGGTGACGATCCTCGACCCGAACACGAACGTGCTCCGGCATGTCTCGCGCCGGCTCCGGTCCCTGGACGTGACGGCCGTCGAGGCCGACGTCCTCAAGCCGCTTCCGGTCGATGGCCCGTTCGACTCCGCGGCGCTGCACCTCGTGATCCACTGCCTGCCGAAGCCGCTCGCGCGCAAGGCCGACGCCGTTGCCAACGTGGCGGCCGTCCTCGCACCGACGGGCGTCCTGTTCGGTGCGATCGGTCCTCGGGGACCTCCGGCCATCACACGCGGGTGGCGCGGGGCGTGCTCCGCGCATTCAACCGCCAGGGTGGCTTCGACAACCTCGACGATACGGAGGAGGGGCTCCGCGAGATCCTCGGGGCCTCGTTCGAGCACGTGGAGGTCGAGACGATCGGCTCGGCCGCGATCTTCGCGGCCACGAATCCCCGGAGAGTGCCACCCCCTGGCGCGGTCCTCGTCGGCCGACCCGGGTAGATGCCACCCTGGGTCCCATCCCGTGATGTGACCGGGCGCGAGTCACCGAGGGTTGCGTGAAGGCAGATTCGGGGAATCGAAACGACCCCGGCCGGTGACCGGGGTCGTGGTGCTTGTCGGTTTGTCCGGGCTGGACCGGACGACGTGTCAGGCGGTCGGAGCGGTGGGAGCGGCCAGCGCGGCGAGGCCGAAGATCTGCTCGAGCTGCTCCGCGGAGCGGTAGCCCGGAAGGCCCTGCGGCTGCGCGCCGGGCTTGAAGAACGCGATCATCGGGATGCTCATGATCCCGAACGCCTGGGAGAGGCCCGGGTTGGCGTCGACGTCCACCTTGACGACGTCCACGACGCCGTCGTACTTCGTAGCGAGCTTCTCGATCTCGGGTGCGACCATCTTGCACGGTCCACACCAGGCCGCCCAAAAGTCGACGATGACGGGCTTGTCGTTCTGCAGGACGAGCTCGGGGAAGGTCTCGTCGGTTGCGTGCTTGATCTCCGCCACGGGGCGGCTCCTTTCTCCCGCCCGGACGGCGGGACCTGACGGCCCGGTCAGCGGGCGATGGCCTGGAGTAGCTGGCACGCCTCGAGGACCCTGGGGTCCGCGAGGCGGTAGTAGATCGTGTTCCCGTCCCGGCGAGCCGTGACGAGGCCGGCTGAGCGGAGGACCGCCAGGTGCTGGCTCATGTTCGGCACCTGGCATGCGACCCGGGCCGCGAGGTCGCTCACGGAGACCTCGCCCGCGGCGAGGGACTCCAGGACGCACAGGCGCTTGGGGTCCCCGAGGGCACGGGCGACGGCGGCGGAGCGCCGGCGCTCGTCCTCGGTGGTGATGGCGATGTCGATCACGTCCGAAGTTTCTCACTGATTGCGCAATAACGCAAGCACTGATTCAGCCGATGGCACGGGAAGATCGGCCGAGCGCGGGCATCGCGGCGGGGCTCGCGCCATCGCATACTCGTTCGATGAGCGACACCGCCGTGACCCTGGCCGGCATCCTCGCCACCCGTTCGACGCTGGCCGGGCGGATCCATCACACGCCGATGCTGTCGTCGGCGACAGCCGCTCGCGTCACGGGATCCGCCACCGGCGTCCGCCTGGCGGACGATCGCCTGTACCTCAAGACCGAGCACCTGCAGAAGACCGGCTCGTTCAAGCCGCGGGCAGCGCTGGCGCGGATCTCGTCGCTGGACGCCGGGGAGCGGCGACGCGGCGCCATCACGATCTCGGCTGGCAACGCGGGCCAGGCCTACGCGTGGGCGGGGCGAGAGGCCGGGGTCCCGGTGACCGTCGTCATGCCGGAGGGCGCCGTCGCCTCGAAGGTCGCGGCCTGCCTCGAGTACGGCGCGGAGGTGGTCCTCCACGGAGCTCACGTCGGCGAGTCGCTCGTGCACCTCGAGGAGCTGCGCCGGGAGCGCGGGCTGACCCTCGTCCATCCGTACGACGACCCCGAGGTCCTGCTGGGCAACGGGTCGTGCGGCCTCGAGATCCTGGAGGACCTCCCGGACGTCGATGTCGTCGTGATCGGCGTCGGGGGCGGCGGGCTGATGGGTGGGGTCACGGTGGCGCTCAAGGAGAGCAGGCCAAGCGTGCGCGTCTATGGCGTGGAGCCCCACGGGTCGGACGCCCTGCGGCGGGCGGTGGCGGCGGGGGAGCCAGTGCCGGTCACGCCGGTCAGCGTGGCAGACGGCCTCGGGGCGCCCATCGCTGGGCGCCTGGCCACGGCGATCGCAATGCGGTACCTCGAGGACGTTGTCGTCATCGACGACGCGACGATCCTCGCCGGGTTGAAGTTCTCCGTCGAGCGGCTCAAGCAGGTGGTCGAGCCCGCGGGGGCCGCCGCGCTGGCCGCGGTGCTGTCCGGCGCGATCCCGCTCCGGGTGAACGATCGTGTGTGCGTCATCCTCTCCGGTGGGAACGTCGCCGTCGAGCGTCTCGGCGACCTCCTCGCCGGGGCCGGACCGTTGCCCGTCCGGCGTCCATGACAGACCCGGGGGGGTGGTCGGGTTCTGGCCCGACGCTCCTGCCGCCCGCGCCGCCCTCGCCGCCGCCCCCGCCGCCGCCCGGGTGGCTGCCGGCCTACCCGGTTCGACCCGTCGAGATGCCGCCCCCACCGACAGACGCGGTGCGGGCCATCCCGCTGGACACGGGGGCCCTCGTTCGGGAGGCCCTCGACCTCCTGACGCGTCCGGACAGCGGTCTGCGGGGGCCGTCGTTCTATGTCGGCTTCATGATGCTGGTCACCATCGCGCCGCTGGTGGCGCTGTTCGGACTCCTCGTCGTCCAGGGACAGGACCTGTTCGGGTCGGGGTTCGCGGCCGGGAACAACCGTGGAGCGGATCCCGGGAACCTCGCCTGGTTCGGCTGGCTCAGCCTTGCGGCCATCCCCGCGATGCTCGGCTACGTGGCGGCGACCGTCGAGGCCCGTGCCCTCGCCACCGCAGTGATCGGCGCCCGCGTCGAGGGACGACCTCTGCGCCTGGTCCAGTCGATCTCGCTCGCCCGGAAGCGGTTCTGGCCCGTCCTCGGCGCGCAATTGCTGATCGGCTTCGTCACGGGCGCCCTCACGACGATCGCGTCGCTCGTCGTGCTCGCGGTCATCGGACCCGTCGAGCCGGTCAACTACGGCGTGCAACTCCTGCTCGGCCTCCTGCTCGGCACACCGGTCGTCTATGTCCCGGCGGGGATCGTGCTTGGGGGCACCGGCGTGTTCGAGTCGATCCGTCGCTCGTTCGGGCTCGCCCGCGCACGCAAGCGGCTGGCCGTCGTGGTCACGCTATTCGGGCTCGTGTCCCAGCTCGTCGTGCTGTTCGGCCTGTCTGCTGGCCTGGATGCGGTCGCGCGGTTCATCCAGGGAGCAGGGCTCGCCGACAGCTTTCCGCCGCCGCTCGTCGTGCCGCTGACCGCAGCCTTCGTGTTCGCGATCGGCACGCTGGTGTTCCTGGTCGAGGCGATCGCGGCCGCGCCGCCGGTGTTCGCGTTCATCGCGCTGACCCACTACACGTGGGGCCTCGAGCAGGGCCGGCGGGATCCCGTGCCGGTGCGGCACGCCTGGGACCCCTGGGTGACGCCGGGCCTCGCGCTCGCAGCGGCCGTCGCGCTGGTCGCGCTGGTCGGCGGTGTGCTCTCGCTGCCCGGCTGACGCCGGCGCGCTCCCCGTGACGCCGGCGCGCTCCCCCTGGCGCCGGCGCGCCGCGCGCCTGGGCCGCGCCCCGCGCCTGGGCCGCGCCCCGCGCCTGGGCCGCATCGGTCAGTCGATGCCGAGCTCGGCCAGGCGATCCTCGTCGTCGATGCCCAGGTGGTGGGCGAGCTCGTGGAGGATGGTGATCCGCACCTCGTCCGCCAGGTCGTCCGGATCCGGGAAGTCCTGCTCCAGCGGCAGGCGGAAGATGATGATCCTGGTGGGCACCGGGAGCCAGTCGCCGCCCCACTCGTCGAGCGGCACGCCCTCGTACAGGCCGTAGAGCGACTCGTCCGGCTGCAGGTCGCTGTCGCGCCGTTGCTCCGGCGTGGGCTCGTCGGCGATGACCACCGCGATCTCGTCCAGCGCGGCGCGGAAGGGCGCGGGGATCGAGGCGACGGCGCGGTCCACGAGGCGTTCGAAGCGGTCGTGCCGGACTGTCCTGGGCCGTCGTGCGGCGCGGGCGGATCCTCGGTGGGGCTTGGTCATGACACGGGTATCGTAGCGGCGATGTCAGATGGCCCCGGCCCCGCAGCACGCCCGTCCGGTCCTGAACCGGGGGGTTCCCGACCGCGCGGAGCCGAACCACCTGATCCAGAACCACCCGAGCCCGCCGCGGCGCCACCGCTCGAGCCGTCGTTCCCGGACGTGGCCCTCGCGCCGCCGGCCGATCCCGGCCTGGAGCCGGAGGGCTTCGTGGTGCTCGCCGATGGTGGCGTGCGGCTCCACTTCCTGGACTGGGGCGGCCCGGTCGTGGCCGACGCGGGCGTCGAGGCCACCGCCGGCGCCGACGCGGCGGAGGCAGGCTCGGTGCTGCTGCTGCCCGGGCTCCTCCAGCCGGCGTGGACCTGGGCGACGGTCGCGCGCCGGCTCGCGACGCTCCGCCGGACCGTGATCGCGGACCTGCGCGGGCAAGGGCTGTCCGATGCGCCGATGGCCGGCTACGACTCCGACTCGCTCGCGGTCGATGCCGTCGCCGTGGCGGAAGGGTCGGGGTTGCTGGACGGCGGCCCGCTGACCGTGGCGGGTCACGGGTTCGGGGCGATCATCGCCGCGGCGACCGCGGCGCGGCTGGGGGCCCGGTGCGCCGGCCTGGTGCTGGTCGACGGCGGGTTCGAGCGTCTCGAGACGACCAGCGGCGTGGACGTCGACGAGTTCCTCCGCGGCCTCGACGAGCCGCCGGAGGTGCTGCGGTCGATGGCCGCGTACCTGGGCGACCGGCGCGGGTTCGATCCCCCGACCTGGGACGCAGACCAGGAGCGCGCGGCCCGGGACTCGGTCGTCGAGACGGCCGCGGGTCACGTGGTCCGTGCGGTGCGGCCGCACGTGGTCGAGGCGCTCGTCCGGGCGATGTTCGCCTACGACCCGGAGGGGGTCCTGGCTGCCGTGCGGGCGCCCGTGTTCGCACTCGTCGCCCTGGGGGCTGCCGATCTCGCGACGACGGAGCTGCGGCTGTCCGAATTGCGACGGACGGCGCTGGCGCGCGCGGCGGCCGGACGGGGGCCGATCCGGGTGGCAGGGTTCCCGAACACCGGGCACAACCTCGTGCGCTACCGTCCGGCGGACGTGACCGCGGCGATCCTGGCGGTTGCGGCCACGTCCCCAGGCGCCGCGGGATCCCGGGCATAGCGCGTGGACCTCGGACGCTGCCCCGGCTGCGGCGAGGAGCTGCCGGTCATCGACGGCGCCGTGCACGCCTACGTCGGTGCGTCGTCGGCATGCTGGACGCGGTTCGCGGAGCTGGGGGCCACGCTGCCGCCCGGGGGGACGCCGCTGCGGCGGCTCGTCACGGACGCCTACATGGTCCAGCACCCGGGCGTCCCCGAGCGCCGGGCGATCCAGTCGGTCGGCCTGCACCTGGTGGCCCTGTTCCTCGTGCTCGAGCGCGGGCTGCCGCCGGACGACCTGTCCACGACCCTGCAGCGCGCCCTCGTGCGACCGCCCGCCTGGCGCTGGCTGGAGCCGCCGGTGCCCAATGGAACGTCGACCATCGTCGACCTGGAGGCGGGCGTCGCCGCGGGCCGGACCTCCGAGGCGACCGAGGCGTACGTGCGCGGCGTGTGGGACTCCTGGGCGTCGCACCGGGCGACCGTCGCGGAATGGGCGCGGACCGCCGGTGTCGGGTGATGCCGCGTTACCATCACCTGACGATGAGCGAACGACCCGAACCCCGCCCGCTGCCCGACCACGTCCGCCGCATCGTGGACGAGATGGAGAACGACATGGGCGAGGACGCCCTCGCGCCCCCGCTCGTGCCCGGGACAGGCGGGCGGATCGAGGCCGCGGTGCGCGAGATCCTCGTGGAGATCGGCGAGGACCCGGACCGCGAGGGGCTGCGGGGCACGCCAGAGCGGATGCACCGCATGTACTACGAGCTGACGGCCGGCTACCACGTGGACCCGGACCGGCTGATCAACCGCGCGATCTTCGAGGTCGGCTACTCGGAGATGGTGGTCGTCAAGGACATCCCGTTCTACTCGCTGTGCGAGCACCACCTGCTGCCGTTCTTCGGCAGCGCCCACGTCGCCTACGTGCCGGACGGGCGGGTGATCGGGCTGTCGAAGATCCCGCGGATCGTCGAGATGTACGCGCGCCGGCTCCAGGTCCAGGAGCGGATGACCCAGCAGATCGCCGACTTCCTGATGGAACGGCTGGCAGCCCAAGGGCGTGGGCGTCGTGCTCGAGGCGACGCACCTGTGCGCGGCGATGCGCGGCGTGCGCAAGCCCGGCACCGTCATGACGACCGCCGCGGTGCTGGGCCTCTTCCGCCGCAACGACAAGACCCGCGCCGAGTTCTTCGCGCACCTCGGGCGCCCCGCGCCGGAGGCCTGACGGCCGGGACCGCCCGTTGCGAGCGCGGCGCGGCCGTACAATCCGCGCATGACCGACCGACCGCTCAAGGTGCTGATCGCGAAGCCCGGCCTCGACGGCCACGACCGCGGCGCCAAGGTGCTCGCCCGCGGCCTCCGGGACGAGGGCTTCGAGGTCGTCTACACCGGCCTCCGCCAGACCCCGGAGATGATCGTGACGGCCGCCCTCCAGGAGGACGTCGACGTCGTGGGCCTGTCCATCCTGTCGGGCGCCCACATGACGCTCGTGCCGCGCGTCTGCGCGCAGCTGCGGGAGCGCGGCCTGGACGACGTCCTGGTCACGGTCGGCGGGATCATCCCCGACGAGGACGTCCCGGCGCTGCAGGCGGCGGGCGTGGCCGCGGTCTTCGGGCCCGGGACGACGATCCGCGAGGTCGCCGACTTCATCCGCGCGAACGCGACGCCCCGCGACTAGCGTGGCCGACCTCGCCGGACCGGCAGCGGGACGGTGCCGCCGAGCGCGCCCGGGTCCTCTCGGACGCGGCGCGGGCCGGTGACCGGCGGTCCCTCGCCCGGCTCCTGACCGCCGTCGAGAACCACACGCGCCGTCGCCGAGCACGCGCTGCGGCGCCTCTACCCGCTGGCGGGCGGCGCCCACCTCGTGGGGATCACCGGCCCGCCGGGCGCCGGCAAGTCGACGCTCGTCGCGGCGCTGATCGCCGAGCTGCGCACGGCCGGCCGGACCGTGGCGGTCGTGGCCGTGGACCCGTCCTCGCCGATCACCGGCGGCGCGCTCCTCGGCGACCGTGTCCGGATGCAGTCCTACGCGGCGGACGACGGCGTGTTCATCCGCTCGATGGCGTCGCGCGGGCACGCGGGCGGGCTCGCGGCCACGTCCTCGTCCGCCGCCGCCGTGTTCGACGCCGCCGGCTTCGACATCGTGCTGCTCGAGACCGTGGGCACGGGCCAGAGCGAGGTCGAGGTCGCCGCCGCGGCCGACACGACCGTCGTGCTCGAGGCGCCCGAGATGGGCGACGAGGTCCAGGCGATCAAGGCGGGCCTGCTCGAGGTCGCCGACCTCGTCGTCGTCAACAAGGGCGACCGCCCGGGCGCCCAGCGGACGGCGGCGCAGCTGCGGGCGATGCTCGTGCCGTCGGCGGCCCGGGTGGGTGTGGATCCCGGCGCGATCCGGACCGGCCGCTCCCCAAGCGCCCCGAGGTCCTCATCACCACCGCGTCCACCGGCGAGGGCGTGCCGGAGCTGCTCGTCGCGCTGGACCGGCACCGCGCCACGCTGGCGGCGGCAGCACGCCCGCCGCCGCGCCGGGCCCGGGCGGCGGCGCAGGTGCGGGCCGTCCTGGTCGAGCGGCTCTGGGAGCGCCTCCGCTCCCCGGGCGTCGCCGCCGCGACGGACGCGGCGATCGACGCCGTCGCCACCCACGAGATCGATCCCTACGCGGCGGCCGACCGCCTGCTGGCCGCCCTGCGCACCGAGGAGCCGTGATGACCGTCGAGCGCGTGTTCGTCGCCGGGGCCGGCCTCATGGGCCACGGCATCGCCCAGGTCCACGCCGCCATCGGCAAGCGGGTGTCGCTCTACGAGCCCGACCTCGCCCGGGCCGTCGCCGGCCGCGACCGCATCGCCGGCAACCTGGACCGCGCGGTTGCCAGGGGCCAGATGACGCCGGAGGCCCGGGAGGCCATCCTCGCGCGCCTGGCCGCCACCGACGACCTCGACGCCGCAGCCGACGCCGACCTGGTGGTCGAGGCGGTCTTCGAGGACGTCGCGGTCAAGACCCGCCTGTGGGCGCTGCTCGACGGCATCGCGCCGGCGCGACGCCGTGTTCGCCTCGAACACCTCGTCGATCTCGATCGACACCCTCGCCGCGGCGGTCGAGGCGGCGCGTCGCGCGCGCTTCGTCGGGATGCACTTCTTCAGCCCCGTGCCGGTGATGCCGCTGATCGAGCTGATCCGCGGCTCCGCGACCGACGACGCCACCGAGGCGGCGGTCCGGGCCCTGGCCGCGGAGCTGGGCAAGCGGGTCATCGTGTCCGCGGACCGGCCCGGGTTCATCGTCAACCGGATCCTGATGCCGCTGCTCGCCGAGGCGATGCGCGCGTACGAGGAGGGCCTCGGCACGGCCGAGGACATCGACACGGGCGCGAAGGTGGGCCTCAACCACCCGATGGGGCCGCTGGAGCTGGCGGACTTCATCGGCCTGGACGTGTGCCTCGGGATCATGCGCGTCCTGCACGAGGGCCTGGGGCAGCCGCAGTTCGCCGCCGCCTCGGGTCCTGGAGGAGCTGGTCGCGGCCGGCCACCTGGGCCAGAAGACGGGCCGGGGGTTCCACACCTACCCGCGCTGAGACCCTGTGAAATGAACTGCGCCGTACGGACCGGCCCATTCGTGCCAGAGAACCTGTCATCGGCTCGTGCGACCATCGGCCTCATGGCGTCGGTGGTCGGGGAGGTCGGACGAACGGGGCCAAGCGCAGCGTCGTCATCGACATCCTCGGGCTGCCCCTCGCCGTCTCGGTCGAGTCGGCGCGCCCGCACGATGTGAGCGCGGGCCGCCGGCAGCTCGACGCGACCCTGCCGGCGCTCGGCACGGTCAGGGCGGTCGTCGTCGCCCGGGGCTACCGGGGCCTCGGCAAGTTGGCGAACAAGAAGGGCATCAGGCTCGACATCAAGGCCCCGCCGAAGGGCACGGTTGGCTTCACGCCCATCGCCCCGCTCTACCGGGTCGAGCACGCCTTCGCCCGGCTCGGGCAGATGGCGCCGGCTGTCGCGCTGCTACGAGGGCACGCCCGAGAGCGCCCGCCCCTGGCTCGAAGTCGCCGCGCTCGGCTACCTGTTGGCGCGGCTCCGGGTGGAGCCGGCCTGACTCCGACGATCGAGTGCCTCGTTCCGCTCGGCGGAGCGGGAGCGTCCTACCAGCGAATGGGAGGCTTGTCGGCGGCGCGATTGACCAGCACGGCCAGTCCGACGAGAGGGGCGGTGCACGCGAGGCAGAAGGCGAGGACGCCGACGAACGTCGCCAGGGGGTCGGGCGAGCGGCCCGCGATCCCGGCTGCGGACATCAGGGCGACGATGCTGCCGCCGATGACGCCCTGGCGAATGTTCAGCCGCTTCATCTATCCCCCTTGTGCGAAGTGCTCGCAGCCTCCCACCGTCCGCAACCGCCGTCAAGTGTCGCGCGATCGCCTGTCGGTTCAACGACGGGTCAGTTCATTCACAGGCTGGCACCTGACGGGTGCTCGCCCAGGTGGGCGCTCGCCAACCCTGAGGGCACCGTGCAGCTCCGGGCATCATCGACGCCTGCACGTGGGAGACGGGATGAGGAGTGTCCTCGAGTGAGGGTATCGGCGGCGAAGGCCACCCCGCGGGCACCTGTCAGTGGGAGCACCCGCCGTCGGAGGAGGACGCCCGACGCCGGTGTAGATTGGGCCGATGGACATTCCCAGCGGGCCCAACGGCCACGTCTACCTCGTCAGCGCCGCGCGCACGCCCATCGGCAAGTTCGGCGGCGCGCTCGCCGGCGTCCCGGCGGTGGAGCTCGGCGCGGTCGCGATCCGCGCCGCCGTCGAGCGTGCGGGTCTGGCCCGGGGCACCAGGATCGACGAGGTCATCATGGGCCAGGTCCTGGGCGCCGGGTCCGGCCAGGCACCTGCCCGGCAGGCGCTCCTGCGGGCCGGCCTCGCCGACACCACCCCGGCGACCACGATCAACCGGGTCTGCGGCTCCGGCCTCAAGGCGATCATGTTCGCCGCGGCCGGCATCCGTGCCGGTGACGGCGACCTGTACGTCGCGGGCGGCATGGAGTCGATGAACCAGGCGCCGTTCCTGCTGCGCAAGGCGCGGTTCGGGTACCGCCTCGGGCAGGGCTCGCTGGACGACTCGGCGGTGCTGGACGGGCTGTGGTGCGCGGTCGAGGACTGCCACATGGGCACCCACGCGGAGCGGGTCGCGATCAGGGCCGGGGTGAGCCGCGAGGACCAGGACGCGTTCGCGCTCGACAGCCACCGGAAGGCGGTGGCGGCGCAGGACGCGGGCCGGTTCGACGCGGAGATGGCGCCGGTGACGATCCGCGACGCGAAGGGGCGCGAGACGATCGTCACCATCGACGAGGGCCCGCGGCGCGACTCGACCGCCGAGGCGCTGGCCCGGCTGGCGCCGGTCTTCGACCTCCCGACGGGCGAGGACCGCGGGGAGCGCGACCATCGGGACCGTGACCGCCGGCAACGCGCCCGGCATCACGGACGGGGCCGCGGCGGTGGTCGTGGCGTCCGAGACGGCGGTCGAGGCGCACGGGCTGCAGCCGATGGCCCGGGTCGTGGGGTACGCGCAGGCCGAGGTGACGCCGAAGTGGCTGTTCCTGGCGCCGGTGGCAGGGCGTCCGGGCGCTCGAGGCGAAGACGGGCCTGGCGCCGGCCGACTACGACCTGGTCGAGATCAACGAGGCGTTCGCCGCCCAGGTGCTGGCCGACGGCCGCGAGCTGGGCCTCGACTGGTCGAAGGTCAACGTCAACGGCGGCGCGATCGCGCTGGGGCACCCGATCGGTGCGAGCGGCGCGCGGATCGTGGCGACGCTGCTCCACGAGCTCGGACGGCGCGGCGGCCGGTACGGTCTCGCGACGCTCTGCCTGGGCGGCGGCGGATCCGTGGCGATGGCGGTCGAGCGGGTCTGAGGATCCGCGCGCACCAGCAATGAAGCGACCGGCACCGCGGTATCGTCGCGGGGTCGCTGCCCCGGCCAGCAGCCGCCACCCGCTCCCACCCGAGGAACCCCGATGCCCGAACCTGCCGCCCCCCGAGCCCGCCGTCCACCGCCTGTTCATCGCCGGCCGCTGGGTCGAGTCCGTCTCCGGGGCCACCTTCGAGAGCGTCAACCCGGCGGACACGCGGGACGTCGTCGGGCGGTTCCAGGCCGGCACGGCCGCGGACGTCGCCATGGCGATCACCGCCGCCGACACCGCGCTCCCGGCGTGGAAGGCGACCCCGGCCCCCAAGCGCGGCGAGCTCCTGTACCGCTTCGGGGCGCTCATGGCGGAGCACAAGGAGCGCCTCGCCCGCGCGATGACCCGCGAGATGGGCAAGGTCCTGGCCGAGGCACGCGGCGACGTCCAGGAGGGGATCGACATCGCGTTCCTCATGGCGGGCGAGGGACGGCGCATGTTCGGCGACACCGTGCCCGTCGGAGCTGCCCGACAAGTGGGCGATGAGCATCCGCCAGCCGATCGGCGTCGCCGGCATCGTCACGCCCTGGAACTTCCCGATCGCGATCCCGTGCTGGAAGATGATGCCGGCGCTGGTGACCGGGAACACCGTCGTCTTCAAGCCCTCCAGCGACGCCCCGCACTGCGCGACGCTCCTGGTGGAGCTGATGGACGAGGCCGGCTTCCCGCCCGGCGTCGTGAACCTGGTCACGGGCTCCGGCGCGGAGGTCGGCGACGCGATCGTCGAGAGCCCGGACGTCCGCGTGATCTCGTTCACCGGGTCGTCGGCCACCGGGCGCACGATCGCCGAGCGAGCCGGCCGTCGCCTGAAGCGCCTCAGCCTGGAGCTCGGCGGCAAGAACGCCGTGGTCGTCCTGCGGGACGCGGACCTGGACCTCGCCGTCGACGGGATCCTGTGGTCGGCGTTCGGGACCACCGGCCAGCGCTGCACGGCCTGCTCGCGCGTCATCGTCGACCGGCACGTCGCGGACGACCTCGTCGGCCGCCTCGCGAACGCGGACCGAGGCCCTGCGCCTGGGCTCCGGCCTGGACGAGGCCGTGGACGTCGGTCCGCTCGTCAACGCAGCCGCCGTCCGACAAGGTGGAGCGGTACGTCGCGATCGGCCGGACGGAGGGCGAGCTGGTCACCGGCGGCGAGCGCGCGACCGGCAGCGGGCTGGAGCACGGCCACTTCTTCCAGCCGACGATCTTCGCGGGCGTCAGGCCGATGGCGACGATCGCGCAGGAGGAGATCTTCGGCCCGGTGCTCTCGGTCGTCCCGGTCGACGGCTACGCGGAGGCGATGACGGCCGCGAACCAGGTCCGCTACGGCCTGTCCGCCTCCGTGTTCACGAGCGACGTCAACACGGCCTTCCGGGCGATGCGCGACTTCGAGACCGGGATCGTCTACGTCAACGCCGGCACCACGGGCGCCGAGACGCACCTGCCCTTCGGCGGCTGGAAGGACACCGGCAACGGCCACCGCGAGGCCGGGCACGTGGCGCTGGACACGTTCACGGAGTGGAAGTCGATCTACGTGGACTTCAGCGGCAGGCTGCAGCGCGCCCAGATCGACAACCAGCCGTCCTGACGCGCCACGCCGCGCGGGGCGTCGCGCCCGGCGACGGGACATGCGCTATCCTTCCGCCGGTCCGGGCCGGTAGCTCAACGGTAGAGCAAGTGACTCTTAATCACTAGGTTCAGGGTTCGAATCCCTGCCGGCTCACCAGCCCCTCCGGACCCGTCAACCCTCGCATCGACCGCGCCCGGCCCTGACGCGCCCGCGCGGTGACTGCAGCGCCGGCTGTCGACGCCACGGAACGGCTGGCAACGCCCGTTGCCCCGAGCCCGGCATCGGGGCAATTCCGGGTCGGCCGTGCCGTCAGGCAGGGGCCGTGTCCTCCCATCCGGGCCCGATCCACGTGCCCTTCGCCACCCATGGCGGCGACCTCTGGTAGGGGGTCTTACCCACCCGCGTCGCCCATTATCGGTACCGGCGTCCCCCTGATTGCGCTGCGGCAGGCGCGGGCAAGCGTCCGTGGCCGCTCCGCGCGGCGCTCGAACCGAGAAGGAGCCTGATGGGCGAGGACGGGCTGTACGCCGCGCTGGTGCGGCGCGGGATGTCCCGCCGCGCGTTCCTCCAGTTCTCGACAGCGATGGCCGCCGCCCTCGCCCTGCCCGCCTCCTACGCCCCCCGGATCGCCGAGGCGGTTGAGCGCCGCTCCGCGCCTGCCCTTGATCTGGATCCGAGCGCCAGGGGTGCGGCGGCAACACCGAGGCCATGCTCCGCGCCTCCGACCCGACGGTGTCGTCGCTCCTGCTCGAGACGATCTCGATGGAGTACCACGAGGCGTTGATGGCGCCGGCCGGGGACTCCGCGAGGCTCGTCCTGACGAGTGCCATGGAGCGCTACCCGAACGGCTACCTCGCCGTGGTCGAGGGCGCGATCCCCACCGGTGCCTCGGGTGCCTACTGCCTGGTCGGCGGCCGCCCGGTCGGCGACGTCGTCCGCGAGGTCTCGGACGGGGCCGTGGCGACCCTGGCCGTTGGCTCGTGCGCCTTCGACGGCGGGCGCCGCTGCCGCGAACGGCGGCCAGACCGGGGCAGGCGGAGTCCGGTCCCTCGTGGCGAACGGGCGGCTCATCACGCTTCCCGGGTGCCCGATGAACGTCGAGAACCTCGTCGCAACCTGGGTGCACTACATCACGTTCCACGAGCTGCCGCCGTCGGACGGGATGGGTCGCCCGCTGTTCGCGTACGGGGACCTGATCCACAACAAGTGCGAGCGGCGGCCGCACTTCGAGTTCGGCGAGTTCGCCCTCGCCTGGGGCGACGAGGGCGCCCAGAAGGGCTGGTGCCTCTACAAGCTCGGCTGCAAGGGCCCGGAGACGATGGCCAACTGCCCGACCGCCCGCTACGGCGCCGGGATCAGCTGGAACGTGCGAGCCGGAGCCGGCTGCATCGGCTGCACGATGCCGCACTTCTGGGACGCGATGGGTGCCGCGTACAGGCGCCTGCCGCCGGTCGTCCCGTTCCTGCCCAACGTCACGGTGGACCAGGTGGGCGTGGCCATGGTCGCTGGCATCACCGCCGTCGCAGGGGTCCACGCCGTGGGCATGGGCGTCCGCTTCAAGCGTCGGGCGATCATCGAGGACCGGGAAGCGGCAACCGCCACCGCCGAAGCGGGCACCGCGCCAACCGTCGATGACGACACGGCCGTTGGGGCCGCTCGTCGCCGCCGGGGAGGCCGCGACCGCGACGGTGCCGCGCAGCCGCCCGACGGGGCCGCGCCGCGACTCGACGCCCCGGACCGTCGAGCGACGGCCGCCGACGCCACGCCTGCCGTCGACCCGGGCGCCGCCGGCGACGGCATGGAGGCGCGCTGACATGGCCCGGATCGTGATCGATCCAGTCACGCGGACGGGCGGCCACCTGCGCATCGAGGCCGATGCCGCCGGCGGCATCGTGAGCGAGGCGTGGGCATCCGCCACGATGTTCCGCGACCTCGAGACGGTCCTCCGCGGTCGCGACGCACGGGATGCCTGGCTCCTCGCCGAGCGCATCTGCGGGACGTGCACCACGGTTCACGCGCTCGCATCCGTTCGCGCGGTCGAGAACGCGCTGGGGATCGAGATCCCGACCAACGCACGGCTCATCCGCAACCTGCTCGCCGCCACGCAGCTGGTCCGGGACCACGTGCTCGGGTTCTACCAGGCCCAGGGCCCGGACTGGGTCGACGCACGGTCCGCCCTCAAGGCCGACCCGGCCGCCACGTCGAGGCTCGCCACCGGCATCAGCCTCTGGGCGAGGTCCGGCCCCGACTACTTCAAGGACAGCGCGGGACCGGCTGGCTGCCGTGATCGAGTCGGACCAGCCGGGCATCTTCGCGAACGGAGCGTGGGGCCACCCGGCCTACCGCCTGACCCCGGAGCAGAACCTCCTGCTGCTGGCCCACACGCTCGAGGCGCTCGACTGGCAGCGCTCGTTCATGCGGATCCACGCCCTGCTGGGCGGCAAGGACCCGCACCCGCAGACGTACCTCGTCGGCGGCATGGCCCTGGTGCCGCCGTGGGGCGGCCCCAACCCCCCGGTCATCCGCGAGCATCCGCAGGTCCCGGACCCCAACGCGCCGCTCGCCCTCAGCGAGGAGGGCCTCGCGATGATCGACGGGCTCCTCTCGGAGGCCCTGACCTTCGTGGACCAGGTCTTCGTGCCCGATGTCCGCCTCCTCGCGGCCGCCTACCCGGACTGGGGCAGGATCGGCATCGGGGCAGGCGACTACCTCGCCTGGGGCGACTATCCCGGAGGGGGACGGCAAGAACCCTGCCCTGTTCCTGCCGCGCGGCCGCCTGTCGCGGCGGCAACCTCAACCTGGCCCTCGACGCGGTGCCGGAGAGCGTCGCCGAGATCCGTCACGCATGCCTGGTACACGTACAGCGGCGGCGACGAGGCGCTCCGGCCCGCCGCAGCGGGGAGACGGTGCCGGCCTGGTCGGGCCTGGCACTGCCGCTGACCACGCTCGACGGTCGCCGGCAAGTACACCTGGATCAAGGCCCCGCGGTACGACGGCCGGCCGATGGAGACCGGGCCGCTCGCGCGGATGCTCGTCGGCGCGGCCAACGGCCAGTCCGAGATCCGCCTGGCCCTCGAGACCATGCTCCGCGACACCGGTCTCGCGCTGGACGTCCTGCCCAGCGTCCTCGGGCGGATGCTGGCTCGCGCCGTCGAGGCGCAGGTGATCGTCCGCAAGGCCGACGAGTGGCTCACGGAGCTCAAGGCCAACCTCGCCACCGGCGACGTCGCGGTCGTCGACCTCACCTACTGGGACCCGGCGTCCTGGCCGGCGGAGGCGGAGGGCCGCTCCCTCGGCGAGGGTCCGCGCGGTGCGGTCGGGCACTGGGTGGGGATCAAGAACGGCGTGATCGACCGGTACCAGGTGGTGGACGGCAGCACCTGGAACGCCTCGCCCGGCGACGCGACGGGCGGGCGCGGCCCGATCGAGGCGGCGCTGGTGGGGACGCCCGTGGCGGACCCGACCCGCCCGCTCGAGATCCAGCGCGTCGTGCACGTCGTTCGCGCCGTGCGCCGCGTGCGCGGCCCACCTGTTCGACCCGCGGGCCGCCGGCCCGCTCGAGATCCGCGTCCGCGCCGCGGAGGGGACCCGATGACCGCCGCCCCGGACGCCCTGCGCGGATCGCCGGCGGCGCCGAGGTGCCGGTGGGCGGGCCGTCGGGCGTCCCGGTCGAGGCCTTGTCGGACGCCCTGACCCCGGGCGGGACCGACGCGTTGCCGGCGAACGCCGCCCACGAGATCGACCGGCCCCACGAGCGGGTCCGCCTCTACATCTGGCAGATCCCGGTCCGGTTCACGCACTGGCTCACCGCCGGCTGCATCGTCATCCTGAGCGTCACCGGGCTGTACATCGCGGACCCGTTCCTGATCCCGCCCGGCGGCAACGTCATGTCCACGATCCGCCTGATCCACATCCTGACCGCGCTCACGTTCCTGGTCTCCGGGATGATCCGGACCTACTGGCTCCTCGCCGGCAACCGCTTCGCGCGCTGGACGGCGTTCATCCCGACGACCAGGTTCCAGGCCACGGAGCTGTTCCGGCAGGCCGGCTTCTACGGGTTCGTCCGCAAGGAGATCCCCAAGGTCCTGGGCCACAACCAGCTGGCCGCGACCGCCTATCTCGTCCTGTTCGCGCTCCTGCTCGTCGAGGTCGTCACCGGCTTCGCGCTCGACGGGCTCATGGGCACCGAGCCCGGCAGGACGCTCTTCGGCTGGCTCCGCGAGCTCGTTGGCCCGCAGATGCTGCGGCTGGTCCACCACCTCGCGATGTACGCCATCCTCGCGATCGCCGTGTTCCACATCTACAGCTGCATCCTGGTGGACCACATCGAGAACAACGGCCTGGTCTCGAGCATCATCGCCGGGTACAAGTTCCCGACCCGCGAGGAGATCGTCGAGTCCCGCGACGGCGGCCCCGAGATGCTGGAGCGGGCGGAATGACCGCCGCGACTGGCCCCGGTCGCTTGTCCTGGGCGTGGGCAACGTCCTGCTCGGCGACGACGGCGTCGGGGTGCGTCGTGGTCGAGGAGCTCCGGCGGCCTGGCGGCAGACGACCCAGGGGCCGTCCCGTCAGGCACGCGTCTGGTGGACGGCGGCACGCTCGGGCTCGGCCTGCTGGACGCGATGCGCGGCGCCCGGTTCCTCGTCCTGCTGGACGCCGTCGACCTGGGCCTGGAGGCGGGGACGGTCAGCGTCCTGCGCGGTGACGCGATCCTCGCCGCCGGCGGACCTGGGGCCGCGACGACCCCCGGCAGCGTCGGCGAGATGATGGCGGTCGCACGGCTGATGGGATGGCTCCCGGACCTGGTGACCCTGGTGGGTGTGCAGGTGGGCGACACGGGGTTCGGCATGGGGCTGTCGGCGGGTGTCGAAGCAGCTGTCGACGAGGGCTCTCGACGACGGCGCGAACGGAGCTCCGCGTGCTCGACCAGCGCGCGGCGACCTGTCGACCCGCGGCATGGCCGATCCGACACCGGGAGGAGGCGACGCATGAGATCCAAGCTCGACAGGACGCTGCGCCTGCTCATCGCCTTGAACCTCGTCGTCGTCGTGCTCCTCGCCCTGACCATGGTCGCCGACTGGGCCGACATCCTCCCGTCCTTCGGCGGCGGGACCGCGCCGGCCAGCGCAGTCCGCTCGAGCCATCCGCGTCGCCGGAGCTGATGCAGATGGGCCTCGCCCACATCCCGACCTCGAACAGCTGCCTGCTCTGCCACGAATCGGGCGGCTCGAGCGGCGTCAAGCCGATCCCCGCCATCGGGCACCCGCTGGAGGGCTGGGGCGCGTGCCTGACCTGCCACACCGACGAGAAGCTGGGCCAGGACGGCTCCGGGTCACGTGGGCATCGCCCAGACGCGAGTGCCTCAACTGCCACAAGGTGGCCGCAGGACGGGCCGGCCATCACGCAGGCGCACGCACAGCTCGACAAGCCCTGTCTCGACTGCCACGGCAGCGTCGCGCACCTGCCGTCCAGCATGGTCGGGCGCAACCAGGACGAGTGCTGGCTCTGCCACAAGCCGAACCCGTCGCCGCCGCCCACCAAGCCGCACCCCGACCCAGCCAACCTGACCTGCCGGGCCTGCCACCAGTCGGCCGACGCCGGTGCGCCTGCCGATCGACCACGCGCTCCGCGCGGACTCGACCTGCGTGCTCTGCCACGACATCAAGGCAGCGGTGCCTTCGCCGGTGCCGTCGCCGGTGCCGTCGCCGAGCCCGACCGGGGCCGGCTCCTGACGGAGACAGCGCCATCACCGAGGCAGATACGGATATCAGGCTCACAGTCCATGACGTGGTCTCTGGGTATGAGCGCCCCGTACCCGGGCACGTGAGCGGGACCCCTTTCTCCTGACCACCGTGCCGATGCCGCCCCCGGGCTGGCGGCGGCGGGGTGCTCACCGCGGTCCGCGGTTTGACTCGGGGCGGGCCCTGGACGCCGGGACGGCCTGATCGTTCGCGATGGGCGATCATGGCTCCATGCCGGACATCGCTCGTCGTCACCTGGGAGGACCTCGACGACCTCGTCGCGCGCCTCGCCGACCGAGATCGGCCGTGACCACGACCTGGTGCTGGCGATCACCCGCGGCGGCCTCGTCCCGGCGGGCATGCTGGCCTACCGGCTCAACCTGCGCGAGATCCTCGTTGCCGGCGTGGAGTTCTACCGGCCGGAGGGCGGCACGCATCCGGCGCCGGTCATCGGCCACTTCCCGGATGCGTCGCTGCTCGCGGGGCCGGCGGGTCCTCGTCGTGGACGAGGTGTGGGAGACCGGCGAGACGATGACCGAGGTGCTGGCGCGGGTCCGCGTCGGCGGGCGGGACGCCCGTGTCGGCCGTGATCCACTACAAGCCCGGCCGGTCTCGCGTCGCGGGCGCCCCCGACCACTGGGCGGCAACCGTCGACGACTGGGTGACCTACCCGTACAAGGCGGGCGGGTGACCATGGTGCCCGGCACCGTCCCGGCTGCGCCGCACCCGGAGGGGTGGACCCCGATGACCGCGCCCGAGCCCGACGTCCCGCCGCGCCCCGGTCCTCGGGGTCGTGCTGATCGCCATCGCCGTCCTGGGCGGCGCCGGGCTCTGGTATCTCTTCTTCCGGCCGTCCGGGCCGCCGCCCGTGTCGCTCGGGTCGCTGACTCGCCCGCGTCACACCGCCGCGGCTCAGGCACGCGCTCGGCCGGGGACCTGGACGACGGATCCCGCGGCCTCGTCGACCTCCGGTCCCGCCACGTTCGTGGGCTACCGGGTCCGCGAGGAACTTGCGAACATCGGGGCGACGGAGGCCGTCGGCCGCACGTCGGACGTGACCGGCTCGCTCACGATCGACGGGACGACCGTCACGCAAGGCCGACGATCACGGCCGACCTCACCACGCTCCAGAGCGACAGTGACAATCGCGACCGTCAGCTGTCGCGCCAGGCACTCGAGACGGCGAACGTACCCGAAGGCGACCTTCACCCTGACCGCTCCCGATCGAGCTGGGCTCGGAGCCGGCGGAGGGGCAGACGTCGACGTGACGGCCACGGGCGACCTGACGCTCCACGGCGTGACGAAGTCCGTGCAGATCCCGCTCCAGGCGCGGCTGCGAGGGCAACACGATCGACGTCGCTGGCTCGCTCCCGATCGCGTTCGCCGATTTCGGGATCGTCGAAGCCGTCCGCGATGGTGGTCCTCTCGGTCGCGGACAACGGTGTCCTGGAGCTGCTGATCCACTTCACCCGCTGAGCCGCGGCTGATGTTCTCAGGGTTCTCTCAGAGACCGTCGTTTGACTTGGTGCGATCCGCGACGCTCCCGGAGGCTTCTCCTCCCCACCGAGAGCGCCGCGGTTTTCATGACCGGCTCAGCGCGAGAGGCCACGTGACCGCCGTCGACGCCCGCACGCCAGCCGCTCGCGCGCCTCGCATCGACCGCGCGAGCGCCCGCGTGGACGCGGCTGGCGCCGCTCGCGCATCGGGCTGCTCGCGGCCGTGGTCGCGTTCTGGAACCTCGCGGTCAGCGGCTACGCCAACACCTACTACTCGGCCGCGGCGCAGGCCGCGTCGCAGAGCTGGTCGGCGATGTTCTACGGCGCCATCGACGCCGCCGGGTTCATCACGGTGGACAAGCCGCCCGTCGCGATCTGGGCGATGGGGCTCTCCGTGCGGCTCCTCGGGCTGAGCCCGTTCGCCGTGCTCCTGCCGCAGGCGCTCGCCGGCGTGGCGGCGGCGCTCGTCCTGTGGGCCGCGGTGCGCCGCTCGTTCGGGCCCGCCGCCGCGCTCATCGCCGGCGTCGCCTTCGCGCTCACGCCGGTCGGCGGCCCTGATGTTCCGCTACAACAACCCCGACGCGGTGCTGACGCTGCTGCTGGTCGCCGCCGCCTGGGCGCTGGTCCGCGGCCTCGAGGACGACCGGTTCCGGTGGCCCGTGCTCGCGGCCGCCCTCGTCGGGTTCGCGTTCCTCACCAAGTACCTGCAGGCGTACCTCGTGCTGCCCGCGTTCGCGCTGACGTACCTCGTGGCGGCGCGGGGCGGGCTCCGACGGCGCCTGACCGGCCTGGCCGCTGGCGGCCGTCCGTGGTCCTCGTCTCGTCGTTCTGGTGGGTGGCTGTCGTCGAGCTGGTGCCGGCGGCGCTCGCGGCCGTACATCGGCGGCAGCACGAGCAACTCCGCGCTCGACCTCATCCTCGGCTACGACGGCCTGGGCCGGATCTTCGGCCAGGGCGGCGGCCCCGGCGGGGGAGTGCCCGGCGGGGGAGTGCCCGGCGGGTGCGGCTGCGGGGGCGGCGTTCGGCGGCGCCACCGGCCCGTTCCGGATGTTCAACGCCCAGTGGGCGGGCGAGATCAGCTGGCTGCTGCCGGCGGCCGCGGTCGGGCTCGTGACGGGCCTGGTCGCGCGCTTCCGGGCGCCGCGGACCGATGCCCGGCCGCGCCGGGCTACCTGCTGTGGGGCGCCTGGGCCGTCGTGCACGTCGCCGTCTTCTCGTTCATGAGCGGCATCGCCCACCCGTACTACGCGGTCGCGATCGCCCCGGCGGCCGCGGCGCTCACGGGCGGCGGGCATCACGGAGCTCTGGGGGCTGCGGTCGCGGACCGCGCTGGCCGGGATCGTCCTGGGGGCGATGCTGGTCGGGACGGCGTGGTGGGGGCTGCAGGTCCTCGACCGGACGCCCGACCTGCTGCCGGGCGTCGGCATCGGGGCGCTGTTCGTGGCGCTGGCCGCGGCCGATCGTGGTCGCCGTCGCCGCCGGTCGCCGGCGACGCACGCGCGGAGCTGGTCGCCCGCGGGGCGCTCGTCGTCGGGCTGGCCGCGGCACTGGTGGGCCCGCGATCTACACGGGCGCGACGATGGGCAAGTCCGATCGGCGGCGGCGATCCGGCCGCGGGCCCGGCGAACGGGGCCCTCGGCGTGGGTTCGGCGGCGGCTTCCGGCCCGGCGGTCCGGCGGCTTCCCGGGCGACGCCGCGGGCACGAACGACGCGCTGGCGCAGTACCTCGTCGCCAACCGCGGCGACGCGACCTGGCTGGTCGCCGTCTCGTCCGCCAGCCAGGCCGGTCCGCTCCAGCTCGCGACGGGCGTGCCGGTCATGGCCATGGGCGGCTTCATGGGCTCCGATCCGGCCCCCACGCTCGAGCAGCTGCAGGGCTACATCCGCGACGGCCGCCTCCGGTTCGTCCTGCTCGGCGGCCGCGGCGGCGGCCCGGGCGGGTTCTTCGGTGGCGACGGACAGGGCAACGTGGCCGACGAGCGGCGCAGGTGGATCACAGTCGGCCTGCACCCCGGTCGACGTCCCGGGCGTGTCGGCGACGCTCTACGACTGCGCCGGCGCCGGCTGACCGCGGCCGGGCCGTCGGCACGAGCCTCTCAGGCGCCTCTCATCGCCTCCGGGCACGATCCCGGCATGAGCTCGACGCCCACCGCACGGCCGCGCCCGGTGCCGCTGCCGCGGACGTGGGGCGTCCGGCCGCCGGGACGTCGTCGCGCTCCTGGTCGCCAACGGCGTCTTCATCGTCCTGATGTGGGTCCGCCACGGCGGCCTCGACGAGCTGCGGCTCGCTCGGCGGCGTCCTCACCGCGTCTCGGCCAGCTGGCGGCCCTCGCTGGGGACCTACCTCGCCCTGATCGGGCTCGTGCTCATGGGCCGCAGCCCGTGGCTCGACGAGGCCTTCGGGATGGACCGCCTGGCGTGGGCGCACCGCTGGCTCGGGTTCGCGACGGTCTGGCTGATCGGCGGGCACATCGTGCTGACCATCGACCGGCTACGCGCTGGGCGACGGGCAGTGGCGTCGTCGCCGAGCTCGGCGACCCTCGTGCTGGACGTACCCGTACGTCCTCTGGGGTCTCGTCGGGTTCCTCCTGTTCGTGATGCTCGGGCGTCACGTCGGTCAGGGCCGTCGCGCCGGCGGCTGTCGTACGAGACCTGGTACTTCCTCCACCTGTACGCGCTACCTCGCGATCGCCCTCGCCTTCCTCCACCAGCTGTTCGCCGGCGCGGACTTCATCCACGACCAGCTGGCCGCGATCTACTGGATCTCGCTGTACGTGCTGACGGCGTCGCTGGTCCTCGTCTTCCGCGTCGGCCAGCCGCTCGTCACCTCGACTGCGCCACCGGCTCCGGGTCTCGGCGGTCGTGCCCGAGGCGCCCGGCGTCGCGTCGATCTACCTCGCCGGCCGCGACCTCGACCGGCTGCCCGTCCGGTCCGGCCAGTACTTCGTCGTCCGGTTCCTCACCCGCGACGGCTGGTGGCGCGGCCACCCGTACTCGCTGTCCTCGGCGCCCAACGGCAGCTGGCTCCGGATCACCGTCAAGGCCCTCGGCGACGACAGCACCCGCATGCAGCGGATCCCGGTCGGGCACGGCCGTGTTCGTGGAGGGGCCGTACGGGATCCTGACCGGCGCCCGTCGTTCCGCGCCGCAAGGTGACGCTGATCGCGGGCGGCATCGGCATCGCCCCGCTGCGCGCCCTCCTGGAATCGCTGGCCGCGCGACCCGGCGAGCTCACGCTGCTCTACCGCGTCGCGCACAGGAGACGGACATCGTGTTCCGCGACGAGCTCGACCTCCTGGCCGCGCACCGCGGGGCCGTCGTCCACTACCTGCTGGGCCGGCGGACCGACGACCCGTCGACGAGCCCCGTCGGCCGCGCGACGATCGCCCGCCTCGTCCCGGACATCGCCGAGCAGGACGTCTACGTCTGCGGTCCCACGGACATGATGCGGGCGGTCGAGGAGTCCCTCGCGCGAGCTCGGCGTGCCCGGCGGGCCAGGTCCACGCGGAGCGGTTCGCGTACTGATCCGCGCGGCGCGACCTCTCAGGCCCGTTCTCAGCGACCCTTGCCAACCTCCCGCAGGACGCTCACCGAGTCCCGAGCCAGGAGAACCCGACAATGCCGAAGCGTGGCGCGTTCGCCCTCGGGCTGACGGCGCTCGCGCTCGTCCTGCTGCTCAACTTCCAGACGCCGTCCCTCTCGCCGGCCTCCGCGGCCGGGACGCGGGCGGCGACCGGGCGCCGGCGGCAGACCGGGCATCGACCGCACCGGGCGCGGGCAGCCCGCGGCGCCGCGGCCCGGGCGGCGGCGACGGGCACCGGCGGCCACGGGCGCCGGCGGGCGGCGGGGACGCGCTCCGGCCGCGACGCCCGGCACCGACGCGTCCCCACCGCCGGCACGCGAACCGTGGACGGATCCGTGGTCAACACGCGGTTCGGCTCGGTCCAGGTCGAGGTGACGCTGGACGGCTCGAAGATCGTCGAGGTCACCGCGCTCCAGCTGCCCAGCGGCGACCGTCGGACCGACCAGATCTCGTCCTACGTCGGAGCCGATCCTGCGGACGCGAGGCGCTGCAGGCCCAGAGCGCCAACATCGACGGCATCTCCGGCGCGACCTACACGAGCAGCGGCTACGCCCGCTCGCTGCAGGCGGCCCTCGACAGCGCCGGCATCTGACGCCGGGTCGAGCCGTGCACGCCGTGGACGCGACGCCGCCAGGTCCGCGTGGAGCACGTGATGGGGACCACCGTCTCCATCGACGTGCGCCCGCCGTTCGTCGCGGAGGCCGCGCTCGACGAGGCCGTCGCCTGGTTCCACGACGTGGACCGGCGGTTCAGCCCGTACCGCGAGGACAGCGAGGTCACGCGCGTCGGGACGGGCGAGCTGGCATTCGAGGACGCGAGCCCGGACGTCCGGGCCGTGTTCACGCTGGCCGACGTGCTCCGGGACGCGACCGACGGCTACTTCGACGCCGCGGCGCACCGGCCCGACGGCCGGCGGGACCCGACCGGCGTCACCAAGGGCTGGGCCGTGGACGAGGCGCTGCACATGCTCCGGCTGGCCGGCGCCCGCAACGTCCAGGTGGCGGCCGGCGGCGACCTGGTCGCGCGCCGGCGAGCCCGAGCCCGGGACGGCCGTGGCGGATCGGCATCCGTCACCCGGGACGCCCGGATCGGGTGGCGGTCGTGCTGGGCGTCTCCGACCTCGCGGTCGCGACGTCCGGGCCTGTACGAGCGCGGCGGGCACATCCGCGACCCGCACACCGGCGCAGGTGCCGACGGCCCTGCGCAGCCTGACCGTCGTCGGTCCGTCGCTTGCCGTTCGCGGACGGGTTCGCGACGGCCGCCTTCGCGATGGGGGAGCGGGGCGTCGGCTGGGTCGCCCGGCAGCCCGGGTTCGGGGCGCTCGGCATCACCTCCGACGACCGGGTCGTCTGGTCGCCGCTCGTCGAGGAGCTGCTGGCGAGCGCGCGGCTGAGGGCGGCGCTGGGCCGCGTGACCGCGTTCTCAGCGGCGATCTCAGGCCGGCAGCGCGCTCACCTCTGGACGCCTGACGCGCAACCGACTCCCTGCGCACCCAGGAAGTCCACCTGATGACCGTCGCCGTTCGACCCCGCCGACCCGGAGCCGGCGCCCGTCGCCTTCGCCGGGCCCGAGTTCGCCGGACCTGCCGCGTCCCGACGCCGCCGCCGCCGCCCGGGGGCCCAGCCGCCCCGATGGCGTCGCCGGCCGCTCGCCGCGTCGGGTCCCGGCTGGCGCCGTCCTCGCCGCCGCGGTCCTGAGCGCCGTCCTCGCGTCGGGCGGCACCGTCGCCCTCGTGCAGGCGCTCCGGTCCGCCGGCCAGCCGCCCCGCCGCGTGCCGACGGCCGCGGCGAGCGCGACCACCACGAGCGCCACCACGGTCACCGGCAAGGACCTCACCGACGTGATCGCCGAGGCCCGCAAGTCGGTCGTGACGATCACGGTCGACGGCGTCAGCGCCGACCGCTTCTCGCCGTTCGGCGGCAGCACGACCGGGCATCGGGTCCGGGATCATCATCAGCACCAACGGGTACATCCTGACCAACCGCCACGTGGTCGAGAACGCCACGACTGCCACCGTCGAGCTCGAGGACGGGCGGACGTTCCCGGCGACCATCGTCAAGGTCGCCGACAACAACGACCTCGCCCTGGTCCGCATCGAGGCCACCGGTCTCACGGCGGCGCGGATCGGCGACTCGAACGCGATCCAGGTCGGCGAGACGGCGCTCGCGATCGGCAGCCCGCTGGGCACCTACACCGAGACCGTGACCCGCGGGATCGTGTCCGGCCTCGGGCGCGCAGGTCACCGTCAACGACGAGACGACGCGGCCAGCCCGACGACGCTCACCGGCCTCATCCAGACCGACGCCGCGATCAACCCCGGCAACAGCGGCGGTCCGCTGCTCGACGCCACCGGCGCCGTGATCGGCGTCAACACCGCGGTCGCGACGAGCGCCGAGGGCCTCGGCTTCGCGATCCCGATCGAGGACGCGGCGGCCCTGATCTCGCAGGCGACCGGCGGCGCCGGAACCTGACGGGTCGGCGAGCCGTGCTCACCCGGCGGCGACGCGGTCGCCGCCTGGCAGCTCAGGGGCTTCTCAGCCGCTTCTCACGTGCGCCGGTGACCCTCGAGGGCGACCCGTCGTCCTTTCGACACGATCCCTCCACGCCGGCTCCCCAGTCGGGCCGGCCCGATCCCGTCACCTCCTTCGCGACCACCAGGAGACACACACAGTGACCACGCCTCCGTTCGATCCCGCGCCGACCGAGCCCGTCCCGGTGCTCCAGCCGCCCGCCCACCCGGCCTTCCCGCCGGCCTTCGCGCCGCCCGAAACGGGGCCCGTGCCAGCCGGCGCACGGTCCCCGTGGCACCGGCCCCGGTCGCTGCCCCGAAGCGCGCCCCCGGCGGCTCCTCGAGGATCCTCGACCTCGCCCTTGCCGTCGCCGTCGTCGTCGGCGCCGTGGGCGTCGCCTTCGCAATCGGCCGCGCCACGGCCCCCGCCGCGAGCACCGGGGGCACGATCGCGCGCCGGAACGGCCGGCAACCGGGACCGGCGGCAGCAACCGGGACCGGCAACCGCGGCAATGGCTTCCCCAACGCGAGCGTCGGTCCAAACGGGCTGCCCGGCGGCGGCCAGGGTCGCGGCATCCGGGGCTTCGGCGCCTTCGGCGGTGGGCTGACGATCACGGGCACCGTGGAATCGGTCGCCGCGGACTCGATCACCATCAAGCTGCCGTCAGGCCAGACGGTCACCGTCGGCCTCGACGGCACCACCACCTACCATCAGCAGGCGCCGGCCAGCGCCTCGGACGTGACGGCCGGCAAGACCGTGCAGCTGCAGCTCTCGGGCGGCTTCCGCCCGGGCAGAACGGCAACGGCGGCGCTGCAACGGCGGGTCTGGTCACGCTCGGCACGGCCGGATCCGTCACCATCGTCCCCTGACCAGGGATCACGAGGCAACCGATGCACCTGCTCCTGGTCGAGGACGACGCGCGCCTCGCCCGATCGCTGACCCGGCTCCTCGAGGAGGACCGCCACGTCGTCGAGCATGCGCCCGACGGCCGGACGGGCATCGAGCTGGCCGTCGGCGATCGACGGGCTCGACGCGGTGATCCTCGACATCGGCCTGCCGGACATGTCGGGGCTCGACGTCGCCCGCCGCATCCGGCAGGGACGGCCTCGACGTGAGCATCCTGATGCTCACCGCCCGTGACACCGTGAACGACCGGGTCAGCGGGCTCGACGCGGGCGCGGACGACTACGTCGTCAAGCCGTTCGCCTACCAGGAGGTGGCCGCCCGGCTGCGGGCCCTCACCCGGCGCGCGGAGCCCGGTCCGCGGCGCGCCGAGCCGAAGCTCGAGGCCGGCGCGATCGTCCTCGACGAGTCCGCCCGCCGCGTGACGGTCAACGGGCGCCTCGTGGACCTGAGCCCGCGCGAGTTCTCGCTCCTCGAGGCCCTGCTGCGCCACGCCGGCCAGACGCTGACGCGCGACCAGCTGCTGGACCACGCCTGGCCGTTCAGCGTCGCCGTGACGCCCAACGCCGTGGACGCCTACGTCCACTACCTGCGCACGAAGCTCGGCGAGGCGGGCTCGCAGGTCGAGACCGTCCGCGGGGTGGGCTACCGGCTCGCCGATGGCTGACGGCCACCGGGCGGATCCCGCGAGAGGACGGCGCCGAGCAGGCGGCCCTCGCGGGCGAGGCCCGGCTGATCCGTCGCGTGCGCTGGCGCCTCGTCGCGTGGAGCGGCGTCTCGACGCTGATCGTGCTGCTGGTGCTCGCGATCGCCCTCTACGCCGCGGTCGCGAACACGCTCGCGGCCGCCAGCATCGACCAGCTCGCGAACCGTGTCGATCCCGTGGGTCGCCGCGCTCGAGGCGACCGACGACGCGCCCCGCCCAGCCGCCGGGGTTCGGCTTCCAGCCCGGGCGCGGCAACACCTACCTGTTCGCCTTCGACGCCGACGGCACGCCCGTGCGCCTCGGGCGGGAGCCGGTCGTGGTCCTCGGCGGCCTGCCCGACACGGCGGCCTCGCCGCCGCCAGCGCGGCGCCGGACGGGACGCGATGTGCGCACGGCGATCGCTCGAGATCGCGACGTCGCCCGCGACGAGGATCCCGGTCCGGCTGCTCACCCAGCGCGTCGTCTACTCGCAGGACGGCCAGACCTACTTCCTCCAGGCGCTCCAGGACCGCTCGACCGAGGTCGAGACGCTGAACGTCGCTGCTGTCGGTGCTGCTCGTCGGCGGCGTGCTGGTCGTGATCGTCGCGTTCGGGTTCGGCACGATCTACGCCAGCCGCGCGCTCGTCCCGATCCGCGAGTCGCTCGCGGCGCAGCGGACCGCCCTCCGCCGCCAGCGCGAGTTCGCCGCGGACGCGAGCCACGAGCTGCGGACGCCGCTGACGGTCATCCGCTCGTCGGTGGAGCACCTGTCCCGCCACCGGGACCGGCCGATCGGCGACGCGCAGCGAGGCGCTCGACGACATCGACGCGGAGGTGACCCACCTCACCGCCCTCGTCGACGACCTGCTCCTGCTCGCCCGCTCGGACTCCGGCGCCGTGCCGCTGGAGCGCCTGCCGCTCGACCTGGGCGACGTCGCGTTCGAGGCCGCCTCCGCGCTGGGCCGCACGGCGGAGGCCGGGGGCGTCCACGTCGCGGTCGACCCGGAGCCCGCGATGGTGGTCGGTGACCCGGCGCGGCTCCGCCAGCTCGTGATGATCCTCGTGGACAACGCGATCCGCCACAGCCCGCGCGGACGGCGCCGTGACCGTGACCGTGCGGTCGGCGACCGAGCACGCGCCTCGATCGAGGTGGCCGACGAGGGGCCCGGCCTGCGCGCCGAGGACATGCCGCACGTCTTCGACCGGTTCTGGCGCGCGCCCGGGTGCCCCGTCGGGCGGGACCGGGCTCGGGCTTGCGATCGCGCGCTGGATCACCGAGCGGCACGGCGGCCGGATCGGCGTGGCGAACCGGGACGGCGGCGGCGCCGCGTTCCGGGTCGAGCTGCCGGCCGCATCCGGAGCCACAGCGCGCGTCCCCGCCGGCTGCGGGCTGAGTCCGCGGGCTGGTACCCTCACGCCATCCTGAGGGCCGGTCCCGTGAGGCCGGCGTACCGGTCCCGTGAGGCCGGGTAGGAGGAACCTGCCAGTGTGCATGCCCGCCTGCGGCGATCCGCCGCGGCCCGCCGGGATCTGAGTGATCGTCCCACCGTCCTCCGGACACCCTCCGCTGCCGCGCGCCGACGCGATCGTCGACCCGCGCGTCGGCGACGCCGGTCCGGCGCTGCTCGCGCTCGAGGACGGCACCGTCTTCCCCGGCATCGCCTTCGGCGCGCCCGTCGCCGCGGGCGGCGACCTCGTGGTCAACACGTCCCAGACCGGCTACCAGGAGATCGCCACCGACCCGTCGTATGCCGGGCAGGTCGTGGTCATGACCTACCCGCTGATCGGCAACTACGGCCGCCTCGTCGCCGACGACCAGTCCGACGCGCCCGTGGCTCCGGGGCCTCGTCGTCGCCCACGCGACGGCCGCGGTCCTCGACGACGCCCGCCAGCTGGCGACGCTCCTGCGGACCAACGGCATCCCGGCGATCGCCGGCGTGGACACGCGCGCGCTCGCGCGCCACCTCCGCTCCTCCGGGTGCCTGCGCGGGATCATCACGCAGCCCGGCCTCACGGACCCGGCACGAGGCCGTCGCGCTGGCCCGCGCCGTGCCGCGCTGGGAGGACCAGGACTTCGTGGCGCAGGTGTCGCCGGCGGCGGTCCGCGAGGTGGGCGACGACCCCGCCGCGCCCCTCGTCGCCATCGTGGACTTCGGCCTCAAGGCCAACATCGTCAACTCGCTCCGCCGCCGCGGGGTGCGGGTGCGCGTGCTGCCGCACACGGCGCCGCCGTCCGACGTGCTGGCCTCGGACGTCGCCGGCGTCGTGCTCTCGCCCGGCCCGGGCGACCCGGCGCGGCTCGACGGCCCCGTCGCGCTCGCGCGGACCGTCATCGAGGACGGCCGGCCGCTCCTGGGCATCTGCCTCGGCCACCAGATCGTCGGCCGGGCGGCCGGGCGCCGAGACCAGCCGCCTCCGCTTCGGGCACCACGGGGCCAACCACCCGGTCCAGGACCTGGACACGGGCTACGTCCAGGTGACGGCCCAGAACCACGAGGTCCAGGTGGTGGGCGACAGCCTCCCGGCGGCCTCCGGCTTCCGGGTGTCGCCAGCTCAACCTCAACGACCGGTCCGTGGAGGGCCTGCGCCACGCGGAGAAGCCGATCGAGACCGTCCAGTACCACCCGGAAGGCGCCCCGGGGCCGCTCGACGCGCTCGCCGTGTTCGACCGGTTCGTGGACGCCTGCCGGCGGGGCGCGTGACCCGACGGTGAGCGCCCGATGACCGTCCCGGTCCCGCCCGAGCGGCCCCACCGGCCCAGGCCCGCGTCCGTGCTGATCCTGGGCAGCGGTCCCGTGGTCATCGGCCAGGCCGCGGAGTTCGACTACGCGGGCACCCAGGCCTGCCGCGCGCTCCGCGCCGAGGGCGTGCGGACGATCCTCGTCAACTCCAACCCGGCGACGATCATGACCGACCCGACGGTGGCCGACGCCGTCTACCTCGAGCCGCTGACGGTCCCGGCGATCGAGGCCGTGATCGCGCGCGAGAAGCCGGAGGGCCTGCTGGCCGGGCTCGGCGGGCAGACCGCGCTCAACCTGGCGATGGCGCTGGCCGAGGCCGGCGTCCTGGAGCGCCACGACGTCCGCCTGCTGGGCACGCCGCTCGAGGCGATCCGCATGGCCGAGGACCGCGAGGCGTTCCGGGACCTGCTCGACCGCATCGACCAGCCGTACGCCCCCTCGTTCATCGTGGAGGGCGCGGACGACGAGGCCCGGCACGCGTCCGCGGAGGAGGCGCTGCGCCGACATCGGCCTGCCGGCCATCATCCGGCCCGCGTTCACCCTGGGCGGGACCGGCGGCGGCATCGTGGAGACCGAGGCGGCCTACTGGGAGCGCGTCAGGGCCGGCCTCCGCGCCAGCCCGATCAGGCAGGTCATGATCGAGCGCTGCCTGGTGGGCTGGCAGGAGATCGAGTACGAGGTCATGCGCGACGCCGAGGACACGTGCATCGCCGTGTGCTCGATGGAGAACGTGGACCCGCTCGGCGTCCACACCGGCGACTCGATCGTGGTGGCGCCCGTCCAGACGCTGACCGACACCGTCCACCAGCGGCTCCGGAGCGCCGCGCTCGCGATCATCCGCGCCCTCGGCGTGGAGGGCGGCTGCAACGTCCAGTTCGCGCTGTCGCCGGACTCCACCGAGTACGCGGTGATCGAGGTCAACCCGCGCGTCTCGCGCTCGTCGGCGCTGGCGTCCAAGGCCACCGGCTACCCGATCGCGCGCGTCGCGGCCCAGATCGCCGCCGGCCGGACCCTGGCCGAGATCCCGAACGTGGTCACCGGGACGACCGTCGCCGCGTTCGAGCCCGCGCTGGACTACGTCGTGGTCAAGCTGCCGCGCTTCCCGTTCGACAAGTTCCCGGGCGCGGACCGGAGCCTGGGCTCCCAGATGAAGGCGACCGGCGAGGTCATGGCGATCGACCGCACCTTCGGGGCCGCGCTCAACAAGGCGCTCCGCGGGCCTGGAGCAGGCCGGCGCCGGGCCGCTGGGCGAGGACCCGTCCTGGCGGCCGACCTTCGACTACCTCGCCGCCGTCTACGCGGGCGCCGAGGCGGACGAGGGCGATGCCGCCGCGTGACCCGCTGCTGCCCGGACGACGAGACCGCCGATCCGCTGGATCGACGAGCGCGGCGAGGCCTGCGAGAGCACCCGGTTCGCGCAGCGCTCCGCCGCGCCGATCGTCCTGCGGCAGTTCCTGGAGCCGTCCGACTCGCGGCTGTGGCGCGTCCTGGGGCTGCTGCGCCGGGGCGTGCCGCAGGAGGTGGTCCGCCGGGCGACCGGGATCTCGCCCTGGTTCCTCGCCGAGATGGGCCGCAACCTCGCGCTCGAGCGCGACGTGCGGGCGGTGGGCCCGCGCCTCGTGGACCCGGAGGACGCCGAGGCCGCCTCGCTGCTCGTCACCGCCAAGCGCGCCGGCGTTCGCGGACCGGGACCTGGCGCTCGCTCGCCGGCGTCCAGGAGGCCGCCGTCCGGGGGCGCGGACGGCCCTGGGCCTCATCCCCGGCTACGCGATGGTGGACACCTGCGCCGCGGAGTTCGCCGCCGAGACGCCGTACTTCTACTCCACCTACGCGTCCGCCGGCTCGCCGCCCGAGGCGCCGCCGGTCGCGCGTCCCGCGGCGCTCGTCATCGGCAGCGGCCCGGTCCGGATCGGGCAGGGGATCGAGTTCGACTACTGCGCCGTCCAGGCCGCCGACGTGCTGCGCCGCGAGGGCTGGAGCGCCGTCATGGTCAACTCCAACCCCGAGACGGTGTCCACCGACTTCGACGCGTCCACGCGCCTCTACTTCGAGCCGCTCGACGCCGAGAGCGTGCGCAGCATCATCGAGTTCGAGAGCGGCGCCACCGGCACGCGCACGGCCGAGGCCGCGGACATGCTGCCCGGCGGTGGTGGCGTTCGGCGGGCCAGACGCCGCTCAACCTCGCCGGCGCCGCTCGTCGCGGCGGGCGTGCCGCTGCTGGGCTCGGACCTCGAGGCGATCGACCAGGCCGAGGAGCGCACCCGGTTCTCCGCGCTGCTGGACCGGCTGGGCATCCCGCAGCCCGAGGGCGGCATGGCGGAGTCCATCGAGGAGGCGCTGACGCTCGCCGAGCGGATCGGCTACCCGGTCATCGTGCGGCCGTCGTTCGTCATCGGCGGGCTCGCCATCGACTTCGCCTACTCGCCGGAGGACCTCGCCCGCCACCTGGCCGCCGCCGCCGTCGTGGACCCGGACCGGCCGGTGCGCATCGACCGCTTCCTCGAGGGCATCGAGGTGGACGTGGACGCCATCTCGCGACGGGACCGACGTGCTGATCCCGGGGCTCCTGGAGCACGTCGAGCGGGCCGGCGTCCACTCCGGCGACTCGATCGGCGTCTTCCCGCCGCAGCACGTGGCCGAGGGCGACCAGTCGCTGATCGTCGCCACGATGGAGCGCATCTGCCTCGCGCTCGGCGCCCGCGGCCTCGTCAACGCCCAGTTCATCGTCCGCGAGGACGGCGTCTACCTGATCGAGGTCAACCCGCGCGCCTCGCGGACCGTGCCGTTCATGTCCAAGGTCACCGGCGTGCCGATGGTGGAGCTGGCGGTCCGGATCTCGCTGGGCGCGACGCTCGCGCTCGCTGGGCTGGTCGGGCGGCCTGCGGCCGGAGCCGCCGTTCGTCGCGGTCAAGTCGCCGGCCTTCTCGACGGCCAAGCTCAAGGGCGTGGACCCGTCCGTCGGCCCGTTCATGCAGTCCACCGGCGAGGTCATCGGGATCGCCGTGGACCCGCGGGTGGCGATGGCCAAGGCGCTCACCGGCGCCTCGCTGATCCCGCCGCGGGCCGGGGACGGGGAGGCGCCGCTGGCGCTGCTCTCGATCGCGGACCGCGACAAGTGGGGCGTGCCGGACCTCGGGCGGGCGCTCGTGCGGGCGGGCTACCGCGCTCGCGGCGACGGCCGGGACGCGCGCTGCGCTGGAGCGCGCCGGCATCACGGGGATCGCCCCGGTCGCCAAGCTGGGCGCGGAGCCCGGTGGGCGACGAGGCGGGGATCCTGGAGCTGATCGCGAGCGGCGAGGTCCGGCTCGTGGTCAACACGCCGACGCCGCGGTCGGGTGCGGTCCGGGACGCCGCGGACATCCGCCACGCGACGATCGCCGAGGGGATCCTCTGCTTCACGTCCATCGAGACCGGGGTCGCCGCGGCCGAGGCGCTGGACCCGGCGATCGTCGACGAGATCGCCGTCGTCCGGCCGATCACGGACTGGGTGCCGCTCGGCGGGACGCCGGCCAGCTGAGCCAGGGCCGGCGGGTACCCGTTCGCCCGCTCCCCCGACCCGGCGCCTCACGCCGGTGCGACTCGGCCGGCGGGGCGCCCTCGGCCACGGCCTCCTGCACGATCGCCTGGCCCAGGGACCACAGCGTCAGCGTCGTCAGCGCGACCATCACGACCGCCAGCGGGATCTCCCGCGCGCGCACGTCCCTGCCGTCGGCGGCGGCGGTCTCCGTCGCGTGGATCTTGCGGTGGCGCATGTCCCGGGCCGGTCGTCGGCTGGGCCGACGCGTCCATGTCGCGCTGGGCGGTGACGTGCCCCGACCACGCGCCCAGCATGTGCCCGCCGACCACGGCGGCCAGCGCCACCGTCCAGACCAGCCCCGGCGGCAGCCACGCCCCGGTCGGCTGGTAGAACGCGGTGCCGAACAGGTCGTCGCCCCGCTGGAGCGGGTCCGAGACGGCGATGAGGATCCGCTGCCCGTCGATCAGCAGGTACGTCAGGTAGTGGGCGACGCAGGTAGCCCACGGCGATCGGCAGCAGGCCGGCGCCGATCGCGCCCGGGCTGACCGTCCGCGCCACGGCCAGCGCGGCGCCGACGACAGCCCCAGGAAGACCGCGAGCAGGAGCGTCTTCGGTCCCACGGCCGGGCTGCCGAACACGGAGGCGAACGCGACCGTCTGGGACACCCCGTCGAAGATGATCGACCCCGTCGCCGATCGCGAGGAGCGACGATCGTGCGCCGTCGGTCCAGCGGGCCTCCAGCAGGCCGCTGGCGAACGGCCGGCGGACGACCCGGGTCGGGTCGACAGTGCCGGGCCCTGCGCCCATCCACGGTCCCGAACGGCGCGAGGCGGTTGAGGGTGCGGAACCAGACGGAGAACGTCTCGCCGTCCGCGCGCCACGCGTCGCGCCCGAACTGCGCCATGAGCGCCAGCGTCAGCAGGGTGTAGCCGGCGAGCACGACCGTCAGGGTGGCGGTGCCCGCGACGGCCACGAGCTCCAGCCAGACGAAGAACGCGAGCCCGGCGACCGCGGGCCAGAGGCGCAGCCCCGGCGGGATGACGGCGACGCGCCACGGCCGGACCCCGGCGTGCCGCAGGATCCAGGCGCAGGATGTCGTGGAGCGTCGCGAACGGGTCCAGCCACTCCCAGACCGGCGCCGACGAAGGCCGATACGGCTGCGACGCCCACCCAGCCGTAGACCCACAGGAAGAGAGTGGCGACGGCCGCTGCCGACGAGCCCCCGGCGAGCCCCTGGACCATGATCCAGGTCCAGCCGACGAGGCCGACGGCGCGCAGCATCACGCGGAGCGCACGCGGCACCGCGACCAGGCGGGCGTCGGTCGCGGGTGCGGCGCGCAGGTCCCGGGCCAGCACGAAGACGAACGACAGGGCGACGGTGACCGCCGCCCCGGCGAGGTAGACGGCCAGCGGCAGCGGGCTCTGGTAGACGGCGGAGAGGCCGTGGGCGGCTGCGACCGCCGGCAGGGCCGCGCCAGCAACGAGCGGACCGGCCGCGCCCCGAGGAGCGCGCGCGGGGACGCGGGTGCGGCGGTCGTCACGGGTCAGGCCCCGCGGCTGCGGCGGAGCAGGTACGGCGCCGACAGCCGGCCACGGCGACCAGGCCGACGGCGATGGGGAGGACCACGTCCGTGGACGAGGTGGCCGCGGCGCGTTGGCGCCGCCGATCGTTCGGGGGACGCGGATGCGCGTCCGGCCGCCACGGGGCTGGCGGAGCGCCGCAGGCTCCGGAGGACGAGCGCGACGGCCACGGTGAATGTCAGCGTGCCACGGTCGATGTTGCCGTCGGTCGCGGCGGAGGTCCACCGGATCTCGTAGGCACCGGGCGCCAGGACCAGCCCATCAAGGCTCATCACGGTCGCACCGTCCGCATCGGCCCTGCCGGTGCCAATCGTGGCGCCGCCACCGAGCAGCTTGAACGAGCTCTTCGCGGCGTCGAGCCCCTCGCTGAAGGTCAGGGTGATCGATCTCGGCGGCGTCTGGAGGACCGCCTGGTCCGCCGGGCTCGAGCTGACGAGCTCCGCGTGGGCGAGCGCCGGCGCCGCGACCGACAGGGCGAGGAGCAGGCCGCCGAGGGTGGCAGCGGACCGTGCCGCCAGGACGGGTTGCCCGGACGCGGGGGACGGACGTGCGGCCGGCGGCCCTGGTAGGTGCTCACGGGGGCGGAGTCTACAAGCGGGGGCCGACATGCGCCGTTGACGGCCCGTGGGCCGACCGGGCATCCGCCGGACCGTCCCGCGCGAACAGGAGATGTCATGCTGGCGCCACCCCCGGCAACCCAGGAGCCTCGATGTCCGCGACCGTGCCCCCCATGAACCTGAGCACCCCAGAGAATGCAGGGTACGTGCCCGGGCGTCTGCAACATCGGGCCGTGGGAGATCCGGCGACGGCGGACCTTCGGGATCATCGGCTTCGCCCTGACCGTCGTCCTGTTCGTGGCACTGGTCGCGTCCGGCGCTCCGCCGATTGCCCGTCTTCTCGTCCTGTTCCCGGCCTGGGGCGGTGCCTTCTCGTGGCTCCAGGCGCGGCGCCGGTTCTGCGCCGGGTTCGCGATGGCCGGCATCAGCAACTTCGCCGACGGCGACGCCGGCCGGCAGACAGTGACGGATCCCGGCGGCGCACCGGGCCGACATCACGGCGGTGGCCCGGATGACGCGCGACTCGTTCCTGATCGGGCTCCTTGTCGCGATCGTGGCGGTGCTGCTCCCGGTCTAGCTGCGCCGCATGGCCGGCCGGGTCGTGTTCCAGGCAGGCAGGCGCCACATCGCTGCGCGTTGCCGAGCGGACGCGTCGCCGGACGTGCACCGGGGGCCCCTGCCGCCTCGCGCGCTCCCGCACCCTACAATCGCCGCAATCCACCCACTGCCCGAGGATCCTTCCCGCATGCCCGTTCCCGTCGTGGAGTTCAGCGACGAGCGCCTGCCCAACGGCCTGCGCCTGATCGTCGCGGAGGATCACCTGGCGCCCGTCGTGGCCGTGAACCTCTGGTACAACGTCGGCTCCAAGCACGAGGTCGAGGGGAAGACCGGCTTCGCCCACCTGTTCGAGCACGTCATGTTCCAGGGCTCGGCAAACGTCGGCAAGGCGGAGCACATGGCCCTCGTCCAGGCTGCGGGGGGAACCCTCAACGGCACCACGTGGCTGGATCGCACCAACTACTTCGAGACGATGCCGTCGCACCAGCTGGAGCTCGCGCTCTGGCTCGAGGCGGACCGGATGGGCACGCTCCTCGAGGCGCTCAACCAGGAGAACCTCGACAACCAGCGCGATGTCGTCAAGAACGAGAAGCGCTGGAGCTACGACAACCGGCCGTACGGCTCCTGGAACGAGAAGCTGCTCGGTCACCTGTTCCCCGCGGGGCACCCGTACCACCACCCCACGATCGGTTCCATGGTTGACCTGGACGCGGCGTCCGTGGACGACGTGCGGTCGTTCTTCGCCACCTGGTACGCGCCGAACAACGCCGTTCTCTCCGTCGCCGGTGACTGCGACCGGTCCCAGGTGCGCGCCTGGGCGGACCGCTACTTCGGGCCGATCCCGGCCAACCCTTCGATCCCGGCGCTCCCGGACATGTCGCTCCCCGAGACGATCGGGGAGGAGCGCCGGGAGATCGTCGAGGACCGGGTTCCGCTCCCGCGGATCTTCTTCGGCTTCCGGACCCCGGCGTTCGGGGATCCCAGGTTCGACGCGCTGGACCTCGCCTCGCAGCTGCTGGCCGGCGGCAAGGGGAGCCGACTCCACCGGAGGCTCGTCCGCGAGGAGCGCCTCGCGCAGGACGTGAGCATCGGGCTCCTGCCGGTGATCGGCGGCGCGTCCGCAGCGGTGGGCTCGGTGACGGTGCGCCCCGGCGTCGACATCGCCGCCTGCGAGGCGGCCTATCTCGAGGAGCTGGAGAAGCTGGCGGCGGAGCTCCCGACCGAGGACGAGATGGCGCGGGCGAAGGCTCTCTGGGAGGCAGACGAGCTCGGGGCGCTGGCGCGGGTGGAGGAACGGGCGGACCGCCTGTCGAGCTTCGCCACCCTGTTCGACGACCCCGGCATGATCAACACCCTGCTGCCGCGCTATCTGACCGTGACGGCCGGGCAGGTCCGCGACGCGGCCCGGGCCGTGTTCCGGGCGGACAACAGGGTCGTGGTGACCTACATCCCGAAACCGGGCGACGGCCCGACGGACGAGGAGGCGGCGTGAGCGCGCCCGACGGCATGATCACCAGGCGCCCGATCCCGGGGCAGCCGCGCCCGTACCACTTCCCGGAGACGATCCGGACGACGCTTTCCAACGGGCTCAGGGTGATGGTCACGCCGATGCCCGGCCGGGAGCTGCTCGCGGCCTCCCTCGCCCTGCGGACGGGCGCCGCGGACGAGCCGGAGACGGTTGGCGGGGCGACCGTGCTCGGCGCCCGCGCGCTCACGGAGGGCACGGTGTCCTACGACGCTGTCGCCCTGACGGAAGCCGCCGAACGCCTCGGCGCGTCGATCCACGCGGAATCGGGCTGGGACGCGACATCAGCCGGCCTCGACGTCCCCGCGACGCGCCTGGATCCCGCCCTGGAGCTGCTGGCGGAGGTCGTGCGCCGCCCATCGTTCCCGGAGACCGAGGTGGAGCGTCTGCGCGACGAGCGCCTGACCGACCTCCTCCAGGCGAAGGCCGATCCGCGCCGCCGGGCAGACGAGGCGTTTGTGTCGGCCATCTACGCACCCTCAAGCCCGTATCACCGCCCGGCCGGCGGCCGGGCCGAGACGGTCTCCACTCTCACTGCGGCACACCTCCGCGGGATCCACGCCGCTGCCAGCGTCCCTGAGCGGGCCGCGCTGGTCGTGGCCGGCGACGTGGATCCCGATGCCGTGCTCCGGGTCGCGGAGGCGCTCTTCGGCGACTGGGAAGCATCCGGTGCCGGTGCGCCCGCGCCCATCGATGACACAGGCATCGTGGAGGCGAGCTTCATCCGCGTCGTCCACCGGCCCGGTGCCGTCCAGACCGAGGTCCGCATCGGGCACCCGGGACTCGCGCGCCTCAACCCGGACTTCCACGCGGTGTCAGTGATGAGCGCCATCCTGGGCGGCCTGTTCAACTCCCGGTTGAACATGAGGCTGCGCGAGGAGAAGGGATACACGTACGGTGCCAGTGCCGGCTTCGACCTGCGGCGGGCGAGGGGACCGTTCACGGCCAGGGCGGCCGTCAACACCGGGGCCACCGTGCCGGCGCTCCAGGAGTTCCTCGTGGAGCTGGACCGGATCCGCGATGAACCGGTCACCGACGCCGAGCTTGCCGCCGCCAGGGACTTCCTCGTGGGCGTCTTCCCGCTCCGCTTCGAGACGCCGGGACCGGTTGCCGGGTCGCTGTCCGGCCTCTTCGTGCATGGTCTCCCGGATGACGAGCTCGCCCGATACCGCGGGGCGATCGAGGCCGTGACGGCCGACGACGTCCTGCGCGTTGCGCGCGCCCACATCCACCCCGACGCCGTCGCCATCGTCCTGGTGGGCGATCACGATGCCTTCGGCGACGACCTCGCGGCCGCGGGGATTGCCCCGATCGAGGTCCGGGTGGACCCGGACGAGGCGGCGACCTCCCCGGGGGAGGCGAGCCCCGGCGCCTGACGCGGCGGCCGCCCCGGCCGAGGGTCCGCTTGCGATGGGAATCCGTGTCCAGGGCGCGAAACCTTTGCGCCCTCAACTGCCTCAACAATGGTGAAGGCAGCGCCAGAGAGGGAAGCTGCAGCAGGGCAGACGGAGTCACGCAGATGCAGGCCAACGACAGGGTGATCCGATCGGCCGGGACGGCGTTCGTCGCCCTGTCCCAGGTCGGGAGCAACGGCTAGCCCAGTCCCATCCGACCAGGGAGTCCACCATCTCCGTCCTGCGATGGGCGCCGGCCGGGCCCGCGATGCTATCGTCGGGCACCCGACCTGCCCTCGGCGGGCCATCCACGCGGATGACCTCGCCCCATCGCACACCGGAGGGACCCCTGCCGGACAGGACCTGGACCGCCGCCACCGATGCCGGAGCCACGGTCGATGACCGCACCATCGTCGACGCGGTGCTCGCCGGGGATCGCGATGCCTTCCGCCATCTCGTCGAGCGCGAAGGCCCCGCGGTCATCTCGGCCTGCGCGCGGGTCCTCGGCGATCGCTCCGAGGCCGAGGACGTGGCGCAGGAGGCTTTCGTGATCGCCTACCGGTCCCTCGGCTCCTGGCGCGCCGACGGTGCCTTCGGTGCGTGGCTCTCGCGGATCGCCGTGCGGCTGGCCGTCCGTCGTGCCGGGCAGCGCAAGCAGGTCACGTGGCTGGACCCCCTGGCGGCGGAAGCCGATCAGCCGGGCCGGGACCGGTTCCGGACCATGGGGACGTCGGATGCCGTCGACCCCGCCCACAGCCTGATCCGGTCGGAGCGCGACGCCCGGGTCAGGGCCGCCGTCGCCTCGCTCGACGAGCCCTATCGGGAGGTCGTCGCGCTCCGGTTCTTCGCCGAGCGGTCGCTGGCCGAGATCGCAGCAGCGACGGATCGTCCTCTCGGGACCGTCAAGACCCACCTCCACCGTGGACTGGCGCGCCTGCGGCGCGTGCTCGAGGAGGCGGATCGATGACCGAGCTGCGGCCCGGCGGCCCTCCGCGGCCGTTCGGAGCGGACGAGCTCGACGGTGTGTCCGGCCTGCGGCCCGACGAGCTGGCCGCGGAAACGCGCCTGGCTCGTGAGCTCGAAGCAACCGCCGCTCGCGGCACGGTGCGCCCGTCGACGGACTTCTCCGATCGCGTGATGGCCGCCGTCGCGAAGGAGCCCGTGGCCGCGCCGGTCCGGGCCGCCCGCATCGCACTGCGTCACGGCGCACTCTGGGCGTTCCTCGCCTCGCTTCGCGATGCCTGGCGCGTCACGGTCAGCCCGTCGTTCCCGATGGCGATGCGGGCCCAGGCCATGGCGTTGGTGCTGGTGGTCGCTGCCCTGACGACCGGGACCGGCGTCGCCGCTGCAGGCGCCGTCGGCCTGCTCGACGGCAACAGGACGTCACCATCGCCCGCACCGAACCTCGAGACGCCGCCGCCGTCCGTCCGGGTGACCGAGCCGCCGGCCGAAAGCCCGATGCCGACAGAGCCGAGCACGGCCCCTGAACCGTCCCCGTCGATGGGCGAGTCCGCGGAGCCGACCAATTCCGCCGATCCCTCCGAGGGGACCGAGACGGACGACCCCGCCGACGCACCGCCCCCCCCGAAGCAGCCAGCGCCGGCCCGCACGCCATCGCCGACCGCGTGGCCCACGCACGACGGTGGGCACGGCACGGAGCCGTCCCACGCGCCCGAGCCGACGCGGGGGCCCCGCCCCGGCGAGACGCCATCCCCGTCCTCCACGCCGGACTGAACAGCCCACCCATCGCGCTCATGCCGGCCGCAGTGGCGTGGTTGGCGTAGGCTGGGCCAGTGATCGTCGTCGTCGGGGCTCCAGCGTGGAACCCGGGTCCGCCCCCGGGCCCCGGTGGTCGCGCCGCATCGATCGCAGTGGCCGCCGCCGAGGCAGGGTCCCGTGTCGAGCTCCTGGGGCGCATCGGGGACGACCCGACCGGCGATGCGCTAGTGATTGCGCTCAGCCGCGCCGCGGTCGGCCACGCAGCCCTCCTCAGGGATCCCGTCCGCCCGACCCTCCTGTTCGCCGCGGCGGACGCCGACGAGGACGACGTCGTCGGCAGCCTCGAAGCGGTCGATGGCATTCGACCCGCCGTCGCGCGGGCGCCGGGCGGACCCAGCCTGGAAGCGGCAGACGTGAGCCTCGGGCTGCGCTACCTGGCGGATTTCGCGGTGCTCGTCGTCGGTGACGACGCCCCCGCGCCGGTGATCCCGGCCTGTGCCGAGGCGGCAGCCTTCGCGGGGGCGCAGCTCGTCGTGGTCGTCGCGTCGTCGGATCCCGTGCCGGGCGGGCTGCCCGTCGGCGCGACCGTGCTGCAGGCACCCGATGACGGGGGCGAGGCGTTCGGGCGCCTGCTCGGCAGGTACGCGGCAGCCCTGGACGGGGGGGCGGACCCCGCGGCCGCGTTCACGGACGCGACCGCCGACGGCTGGGAGCACCCGGGCTCCTGACCGCGCCTGCCCGGCTCAGGACGGCGCAGATGGCTCCGTGGCTGCGTGCCGTGTGTCGCCTTCCCCCGCAGCCTCGATCAGCTCGGGGCCGTCGTTTCGGACGTTGTTGACCAGCAGCTGGACGGCGCGGGCGTCCAGCGGGATATCCGCGCGCGGCTCCAGGAGCGCCCGCAGCTCGCCGGGATCGGCCGGTGCGGCGTCCAGCCACCGCGCCCAGGCGTCGGGCGTGATGACCACGGGCATCCGGTTGTGGATGGCGGTCATGAAGTCGTTGGGGCGGGTTGTGATGATCGTGAACGTCCGCTGCCACTCGCCCGTCTCGGGGTCCTGGCGCCCCGTCCACAGCCCGGCTAGCGCCAGGGGCGCCCCGGACGGATCGTGGATCCAGACGGGCCGACGGGTCCCGCCGTCGCGTCGCCACTCGTAGAAGCCGTCCACGGGCACCAGGCACCGTCGCCGCCGGAACGGGTCGCGGAAGAGCGGGCTGGTGGCGATGGTCTCGGCCCGGGCGTTGAACGCCTTGGAGCCGGCCCTCGCGTCCGTGGCCCACGACGGGACGAGCCCCCAGCGGTAGCGCACGACGGCGCGGCGGTCCTCCCGCTGGACGACGACGACGGCCTCGTCCGTCGGCGCGACGTTGTAGCGGCCACCGGGATCGTCCGCGAGGTCGTCGGCCCCGAAGATGCTCGCGATCTCGGAGGTCGGGCGCTGTTGGGTGAACCGCCCACACATGCCGCGGAGTCTACCCGGGCGGGCGTGACCGCCCGGTGCGGCCCGGGGGGCGTCGCCTCCTGTACAGTCCCCGCCGTGACCGACCGGCCCCCCATCGACATTCAGGCGGTGCTCGCGCACGACGGCCCGCTGCCCCGTGACGTCGCGCTCGCGACCCTGGACCGGGCAGCCGGGCTGATGGGGAGCGCCGACTACCTCGACGCGGCCCGCCTCTACCAGCGCGTGGTCGGGTTCAACGACCCGGCTGTGACCGCGGCCGCGATGCTCGGCCTGGGCGAGGCGCTCCTGCGCCTGGACGACGAGTCCCAGGCCGTGGCCTACTGGGAGGAGGTCACCCGCCTCGGCGAGACCCCCTCGACGTACGCGGCGTGGCGGAACGTCGCCGCGGCGCGCGTCCGGTCGGGCGACCTGAAGGGCGCCATCACCGCCTACCGGGAGGCCGACCGCCGCGCCCCGGACGCCGACAGGGCCGAGATCGCGTCCCGCCTCGGATGGCTGTCCAAGGAGCTCGGCGACAAGGGGGCGGCCGGCAGGTACTTCGCCAAGGCTCGCGGCGACGCCGGCATCTCCTTCGCCGTCATCGTCATCGCCGTGACCGCGATCGTGTCGCTCATCGTGGACCTCGGCGGTCCAGAGGGTAAGCAGCTCGGCGAGCTCCTGATGATGGACAAGGTGGCCCTCGCGGCCGGTGAGCTCTGGCGCCTCTGGACGGTCACCCTGGTCCATGCGCCGCTGCAGGAGATGCCCCTGCACCTGCTGTTCAACCTGTACGCCCTGTGGATCGCGGGGCCCTTCGTGGAGCGGCTCTACGGGCGCTGGACATTCCTCGTGTTCTACCTGCTGTTCGCGGTCGGCGGCTCGCTCGGCACGTTCGCCTTCGGCCCGGGCCGGTACGGCGTCGGGGCCTCCGGGGCGATCTTCGGCCTGTTCGGCCTCCTGTTCGCGGCCGAGTTCGTCCACCGCCCGATCCTGGACCGCCAGTCGCGCGCGTTCCTGGGCCAGATGGGGGGTCTGATCGCGATCAACCTGCTGATCGGCTTCGTGTTCGGAGACACCATCGACAACTGGGCGCACATCGGGGGCCTCGTCACGGGCGTGTGGATCGGGATCCTGTTCCCGCCGACGAGGGTGCCGACCATGCGATCCCTGTGGCTGCGGCCGGGCGCAGTGCCGGGGACCGTCGAGCCGGCCTTCGGGGCGGCGGGGACCCGCGCGGTACGCGTCGCGGGGCTCCTCGTGCTGGCGGCCCTGTTCCTGGTGCTCTGGACGCTCGGTGTCGCCGCCTGGGGCTGAGCCCTACAGCTGGCCGAAGACAACCTGCGGTCCCGGGTCGCCGGTGGCGCCACCAGCGTCCTCCAGGGTGATCATCACCGCGGCCGCCGTGGACAGGTCCACCCCCAGTGGCTCGATGAACGAGCCGTTTCCGTCGAAGCTCACCGTCTGGAGCGGGTGAACGCCCGCGGCGTCGGCGTACCAGAGCTGGTACGCCCGCCCGGGCGGCGTGGCAGGGAGGCCGTCGACGACGACAACCGCGCGGCTGGACCCCGGCACGTACATGACCGTTGCCGCCGCCGCCGGTGCCAGGGGCTCCGCGTGCAGGGCCACCGCGACCCGCCCGGGGTCCACCGCCGCCACGATGGCGACGTCCTGCCCCGAGAGCCTCGCCTGGAGGCTGCCGATCCGGGTGCTCACCCGGTCGAGGTCGCCCTGGAGCGCGATCGACCGGGCGCCGAGACCAACCGCGGCGATCGCCAGGGCGGCCGCGATGCCGAGGATCGCACCGTGCCCCCCCAGCGCTCCGCGCCGGGCTCCGCCGCGGGCAACGTGGCGGACACGGGCGTCGTCCAGGGAGGCGGGCGCTGCGGTACCGGCAGCGGCGGGTTCGACAGCGGGCGGTTCGACACCGACGGGCATGAACGGGAGGACGGGTCCGAAGGTTCCGTCGGCCCGGATCGCGCGCCGGACGGCATCGAGGAGGTCGGGCGGCGGTATCCGCTCCGGGACGGCCAGAGAGAGATCCACGAGCACCGCGGCAAGGTCGCCCTCGAGGGCCCGGCACGCGACACAGCCCGCGCGGTGGGCGCCCCAGGCCTCGGCCTCGGCGGGCTCGAGGTCCTCCAGCGCGGCACCGGCGGCGAGCAGGTGCTCGGCCGGCGGTTCGATCATGCGCCGCCACCCCGCGCCGGGTCCGCACCCCCGGGCAGCTCGGAGACGGAGTCGCCCAGGACCTCGCGGAGTCGGAGAAGGGCGCTCCGGATCCGGGTCTTGGCGGTCCCCAGTGGGATCCCGAGCCGGTCCGCGACCTCGACGTGGGTGAGGCCCTCGAAGAAGGCGAGCTCGAGCGCCTCGCGCTGGACCGGCGTCAGCTGCTCGATCGCGTCGCGCACGCGCTCCTTGCGAAACCGCACCCAGGCCTCGTGGTCCACGTCGTCGTCGGCCTCGTGGAGCTCCAGGTCGACGTCGGCGGTCCGCTTGCGGATGTTCGCCTCACGCCGGACGAGGTCGATGGCCTTGTGCCGGGCGAGCGAGAAGAGCCACGGCGCGAGCGCGCCGCGCTCGGGATCGAAACGGGTCGCGTCGCGCCAGAGCGCTACGAAGACCTCCTGGACCACGTCCTGGGCGAAGCGCTCCGCGCCCGTGACCTGGTAGGCGAGCGAGTAGAGCGGACCCGAGTAGCGCGCATACAGCGCCTCCACGGCACGCTCATCCTTGGCGACGATCCGGGCGAGCAGCGCGGCATCTTCCGCACGTCGCTGCGCCCGGACGTCCTCGGGCTCCCGCACACGATCCTCCGAATGCGCCGGGGCGGCCGACGCGGGCAGGAGGTGCTGCGCTGCGACGCCCCGGCCTGGCAACCGGGTGCCTCGATCATACAGAAGGGGACGGGCACCGACACCCACTCCACTCCCGAAGAGGGCATCACGGGGCGGGAAGGCGACGAGGGTACCCACGAGCGTGTCCATCGACTGCTCTTCGCGGCAGACCGGCCCCTGGATGGGTCACACCGGCGGCAGCGGGCCAATCGCGAGCGCCCGGCGCCGTCGCCGCCCGCGGTGCGGTCCGGTGTAGGATCGCCCCCCATGGGATCAGACCAGCATCTCTCGCCGGCCGCGGCCGCGGCCGCGGACCGGACGCAGTCCCGCTCGGACCGCCCCGAGGCGACCCGCTCGATCGATGGCATCGTGGACGCATTCCGGAGCCGCGGCTACATCGCCGAGCGCTCGCTGGCGACGACCGTCTTCCTTGCGCTGGAGCTCGGACGTCCCCTGCTGCTGGAGGGGGAAGCCGGCGTTGGCAAGACGGAGCTGGCAAAGGTGCTGGCGGCGAGCCTCGGCACCAGGCTCATCCGCCTCCAGTGCTACGAGGGGCTCGACGTCAACACGGCGGTCTACGAGTGGAACTACCCGCGCCAGATGCTGGAGATCCGCCTGCTCGAGGCGCGCGGCGAGATCGACAAGGCGTCCGCCCACGACATCTTCGGGCCGGAGTTCCTCCTCAAGCGTCCCCTCCTGCAGGCCCTCGAGGCGTCGGACGGCGAGGCGCCGGTCCTGCTGATCGACGAGATCGACCGGGCGGACGAGGAGTTCGAGGCCTACCTCCTGGAGATCCTGTCCGACTTCCAGGTCACGGTCCCCGAGATCGGCACGATCCGCGCCGCCAGGGCCCCGCGCGTCGTCCTCACCTCCAACCGGACGCGCGAGGTCCACGACGCGCTGAAGCGCCGGTGCCTCTACCACTGGATCGACTACCCGACCGCGGCGAAGGAGTTCGAGATCGTCGCGACGCGCGTCCCGGACGCTCCCGCGACGCTGGCCCGGGACGTGGTCGGCTTCGTCCACCGGCTCCGTTCCGCCGACCTGACCAAGGTCCCGGGAGTGGCGGAGACGCTGGACTGGGCGGCCGCGCTCCTCTCGCTGGGCGCCACGGAGCTGTCCGGAGATGTCGTGGACGAGACCCTCGGCGTGGTCCTCAAGTACGAGGAGGACATCCGCCAGGTGCGCGGCGCCACGGCCCGCCGGTACCTGGAAGAGTCCAGCGCCGGGGCGTGACGGGATGACCGATCCGGGGCCCCCGATCCTGGTGGCGCCGACCGGCGAGGCCGTCGACGGGCGGCGGCTCCTCGCGGAGGCGGTCGGGTTCGGACGGGCGCTCCGCGCTGCGGGGCTGCAGGTGGACCTCGGGGCGGCGATCGACTTCGCCCGCGCGCTCTGCATGGTGGACGTCGGCCGGCGGGACATCGTCCGTGACGCCGGCGCGGCGGTGTTCGTGCGGCGTCGGGACGACCGCGAGACGTACGACCGGACCTTCGACCGCTTCTGGCGCCGCCGCGGCCGATCGCTGCCCGCGGGCCGTCCGGACACGCCAACGTCGGACGGTGCCGACCGGGAGGCGGGCGAGCCCGGACCCTCCGACGAGGCCGCCCAGGGCGGTTCGGCCACGATGACCGAGCTCGCGAGGCTCGGCGTGCAGGTCATCGAGGAGGCGGAGGGCGCCGAGCTCGACGGGGAGACCATCTCGCCCGACGCGTACTCCCGGGGCGAGGTGCTCCGGCACCGGGAGTTCGACCGGATGTCGACCGCCGAGCTGCGTGACGCGGAGCGCTTCGTCGACCTGCTGCGGCCGAGGCTGGAGCGCCGTCGGACGCGCCGGCATGAGCTTCACCCGCACGGGCGCCGGCTTGCGGCGCGCGCGATGTTCCGCCGCAACCTGGCCACCGGCGAGCTGACCGAGTGGGTGTGGAAGCGGCAGATCAAGGAGCCCCGCCAGCTGGTCGTGCTGTGTGACATCTCGGGCTCCATGGAGCGCCATTCGCGCCTGCTGCTGCGGTTCGTCCAGGCGCTCGCCCGCACCAACGAGGTCCGGACGGAGTCGTTCGTGTTCGGGACGCGGCTGACCCGGGTCACGCGCCTGATGAAGGACCGCGATCGGGACCGCGCCCTGGCCAAGGTCGCGGATAGCGTCACCGACTGGGCGGGTGGCACCCGGATCGGGGAGTCGTTCCGGCAGTTCAACCACCAGTGGGCACGCCGGACCCTGCGGACCTCGGGGATCGTCATCGTGGTCTCGGACGGGTGGGACCGGGGGGACCCGGCGCTGGTTGCCGCGGAGACGGCGCGCCTGCGTCGCAACTGCCACCGCCTGGTCTGGCTGAACCCGCTGGCATCCGCGCCGGGGTACCAGCCCCTGGCGGCCGGGATGAAGGCCGCATATCCGTTCATCGACGACTTCCTGCCTGCCGGGACCCTCGCCTCGCTGGAACGACTGGGCGAGGTGCTCGCCGGCGCATCGCAGGGGACCGCGCGTCGGGGGATGGCGGTCACGCACGCAGCGACCGTACGCCCGTCGATGGGGATCGCCGCCCTCGACCCCACGCCGCCCCGCCCGCTCGAGCCGCCACTGCTGGCCGCCGACCGCGCGCGGCCGCTCGCCTGACGCCCGGACCGGAGGAAGCCTCGATGCAGGAGCTGCTGGACACGCTCGACGCCTGGCGTGCGGGCGCGGGCCGCGCCGGCATCGGTGTCGGCCGGGCCGTCGTCATCCGGACCTTCGGCAGCGCGCCGCGGCCGGAGGGGGCCGTGTTCCTCGCCGTGGACGACGGACGGATCGCGGGCTCCGTCTCGGGTGGCTGCGTAGAGGGAGCCGTGGCCGAGGAGATCGGGGCCGCCCGGAGGACGGGACGGCAGCGCGTGATCCGCTACGGCATCAGCGACGAACAGGCCTGGGATGTCGGCCTCGCGTGCGGTGGGACGATCGACGTGCTCGTCTCGCCCGCCGTTCCGGCCGAGGCGGAGGCCGCTGCCCGCGAGACCAGGGAGGGACGAGGCGACGGGCGCGTGATCGTCACGCTGCTGCCGGCCGACGCGCCCCCGCCCTCAGTCGCGGCACACGCGCCCGGGCAGGGGAGCGCTCCCGAGGCGCCCCTGGTCCTCCACGAGGGTGGGCGTCTCGACGGGACCCTGGGCGACGCGGCCGGAGATGCCCTCCTGGCCGCGGCGGGCCGCGAGGCGCTCGCGAAGGGGATCTCGCGAACGATCGTCATCGACGGGCGTCAGCTCTTCCTGGAGGCCTACCCGGTGCGGCCGAGGCTGGTCGTGGTCGGTGCGGTGGAGGTGGCCCGGACGCTGGTGCGGCTGGCGAAGGAGCTGGGCTACGAGACGGTGGTCATCGACGGGCGCTCTGCCTTCGCGACCGATGCACGGTTCCCGGGCGTGGACCGGCTCATCGTCGGGTGGGCCGACGAGGTGGCCGACGAGATTGGTCTCGGGCCGGGCGACGCCGTCGTCGTCCTCACCCACGACCAGAAGTTCGACGAGCCCGCGATCGTCGCCGCGCTCGCCCGTGGCTGCCGGTACGTGGGGGCCATCGGCTCGCGCACGACGCAGGCGGAGCGGCGGGCCCGCCTCCTCGACGCGGGTCTGCCGGCCTCCGATGTGGACCGGCTCCGCGGTCCGATCGGGCTGGACCTGGGCGGGCGGCTGCCCTCGGAGACGGCACTCGCGATCCTCTCGGAGGTCGTCGCGGAGCGGCGGGGCGGGACCGGCCGGTCGTTGCGGGAGCTGGCGCTCGAGCGTGAGGCCGCCCGCCGATGAAGGTCGTCGCCGTGGTTCTCGCCGCCGGCGCCGCGCGGCGCTTCGGCTCGACGAAGATGATCGCGCGGCTCGCGGGACGTCCGCTGCTCCAGCATGTGCTGGACGCCGTGGCCGAGGCCGGGCTGGCGGATGTCGTCGTGGTGCTGGGCGACGAGGCGGCCGCGATCAGGGAGGGCGTGGTGTGGCGTACCGAGCGGATCGAGGTCAACCCGCGACCGATGGACGGCCTGTCGAGCTCCCTGCGCATCGGTCTTGACGCCGCGGCCGCGGATCGGTCGGCCGACGCGGTCCTGGTGCTGCTCGGAGACCAGCCTGCCGTGCGGCCGGCTGTCATCACCGCGGCCCTGGCGGCTGCAGAGACGGCGCCCCAGCCGATCGTCCGCGTCCGCTACGCGGACGACGAGGCTCCCAACCCGGTCCTCGTGCGCCGGGCCGCGTGGGCACTCGCCGCCGGCCTCTCGGGGGATCGCGGGCTCGGGCCGCTGCTCGCCGGGCGACCGGACCTCGTTGCCGAGGTGGCGGTACCCGGGGACAACCCCGATATCGACAGCCCGGAGGACCTGGCGCGTGTCCACTGACGCCCGTCCACGCAACCCCGCGAGCCTGGAGACGGTGTGGGCGGAGCGCGTCCGCGCCAACCGCGAGCAGGCGGAGCGCCTGCGCGAGTCGTCAACCGGCGACCACTACGCCCCGATCTCGGGCCTGTTCGTCGCGGATCCGCTGCGCACCGACGAGCCGGCGCTCGAGGTGCTCCGCTCGATGACCCTCCCGGACGAGACCTGGGTCGACATCGGCGCCGGGGCCGGACGGTATGCGCTGCCCCTGGCGTTACGTGTGCGCGAGGTGATCGCAGTGGAGCCGTCTCCGGGCATGCGTCGCGCCCTGCGGGCCGGGATCGACGAGCACGGCCTCGGGAACGTGCGCGTCGTCGCCGGCCCCTGGCCGGAGTCGCTCGCGCTTCTGGAGCCGCTCCCCGCGGCGGACATGTCGCTGATCGCCCACGTCGGGTACGACATCGAGGAGATCGGTCCGTTCCTGGCGGCGATGGAGGCAGCGACGCGAGACCGGTGCGTGGCCGTCCTGACGGATCGCAGCCCGGCGTCCGTGGCGGACCCGTTCTGGCCGCTCGTCCACGGCGAGGACCGGGTGGCGCTGCCCGCGCTGCCGGACCTCCTCGAGCTTCTCGGGGCCCGCGGTTGCGAGACGGAGGTCACGCGCGTGGCGCGCTCGCCTCGCTCCTTCGACTCGGTCGAGGCGCTCACGGCGTTCCTCCGCCGCCAGCTGTTCATCACCGAGGGCGGGGCCAAGGACCTGCACTTCCGTGCGGTCATGCCGGACAGGATCGCCTTCCGCGACGGCTCCTGGACGCTGTCGGACCGACCCGCCGGCTCGATCGGCATCGTCACCTGGCGGCCGCCCGTCGGTCCGCCGCCTGCGAGGTTCAACGCGTGAGCGCACTTGCCGTCGGGGCAACCTGGATCCACACGATCGCCATCGTGGTCCTGCTCGGGTACTACGCGACCCTATCGCTGGTCGTCCTGCCGTGGCTTTCATCCGGCGGCTCACCGGAGCCGGGTCGCGTCATCGCCGAGATGGAGCGTCGGGCACTCCCCTGGATTCTGGGGCCGATCGCGCTGTTCATCGTGACCGGCGTGGTGCTGACGGCGGCGCACACGGGGCCCGATCCGAACTGGGCCACGCTCATCATCGTCAAGCACGTGCTCGTGGTCGCGATGGTGGTCCTCGGCGTCGTGGTGGACCGGGTGCTCGTCCCTCGCATCGCCGGCACGTGGTGGACCCCGGCCGTGGTGCCATCGACCGACGTCCGGGACCTGCGCCCCATCGTCCAGGCGTCCGCGGGCATGTGCGGGCTGGGACTGGCCGTGCTGCTCCTGACGGCGGCAGCACAGGGCGGATGAGACCGTGAGGTCGGCGCTGGCCTCGGGGCCTGGCGCGGCGCCTATTGCTCGCGGCGCCTATTGCTCGCGGCGCCTACCCGTCGCGCGTCACCACCCAGTGCGCGACCTGCTCGAGGGCCTCGGCGACGGTCCGGTCGACCTCGACCCGCGCGTGCGGGTAGCCGGCCTCGCGGAGCCGACGCTCGACCTCGGCCGCCGCGAGAGGGACGTCGGTGATGCCCTGCCCGATCACGGTCGCGCGGGCCCGCTCGAAGGTGCGCACGAATTCCGGATCGTCCCAGGGGGTGATCCTCGTCTTCGTATGGACCGGGGTCGTCATCTCCGTCACCTCTCCCGCCGAGTCTGATCCGGGAGCCCCTGCCGGAACAGGGCCGGACGTCCCGCGTTCGCTCCGTCGTCTGCCCGACGTGCGAGACTTGGGCATGGAGCACCTTCACGCGGTCATCGGGCCGATCGCCACCAACGTCTACATCCTCGCGGACCCGTCAACCCGCGAGGCGATCGCCATCGACACCGCGACCCCTTCGCTGCCCTGGATCACGGGCGCGCTGGACGAGCGCGGCTGGACCCTCAAGCTGATCGTCAGCACCCACGGGCACTGGGATCACATCGGGGACAACGCCGCGGTCGCCGCCCACACCGGTGCGCCGATCGCGGTTCACGCGGCGGACCGTCACCGCCTCGAGGACCCTCAGCCGCTCTTTGCCCCGTTCCCGATCATTCCGTCGGTGCCGGCGGTGGAGCTGGCCGAGGGCGGCGAGATCAGGTTCGGCGCGATCCGCCTCCGCGTCATGCACACGCCGGGTCACACGGAAGGCTCCGTCTGCCTGCTCTCGGACGACGAGGGGCTGTTGTTCAGCGGCGACACCCTGTTCCCCGGTGGCTGGGGGCGCGTGGATCTCCCGGGTGGCTCCCCAGAGGAGATGGCTTCCTCCATCGCGCGGCTGTCCGGCCTGGCGGACGGCCTCCGGGTGCTCCCGGGTCACGGGGTCGCGACGACCATGGGTCGCGAGCGTGCATGGATGGACGCGGTCAGGCGCGAGGGCCGCCTCCCGTTCTGACCGGCTCTCGCGCTCTCCGCTGCGCTCGGTCCGCCGGATTCCCGCCCTTCCCGTCCATCCGACCCGACCCCGGTCCGGGGCCTCCCCCCGGTTTCAGCCGCCGCGCCGGTAGTGCGCGGCGACGACGGCACGGCCGAGCACCGTCGCATGACGGAGCGCCTCGCGGACGGCAGTGCCGCCAGGCGCGCCGTGGAGGCCCAGGGGCGCGGCGAGCGCATAGAGCGTGAACCGGTAGTGGTGATCCCCGGACGGCGGACACGGACCGCCCCAGGCGGCCGAGCCGAAGTCGTTGGTGCCCTGCTGGAGCGATCCGTCCGCCTGCCCCGCGCCCCGGGCGAGCGACGCCCGGCTGGGCGGCATGTCCAGCACCAGCCAGTGCACGAACCCGCCGGCGTCCGGATCGTCCACGACGAGCACGAGCGCAGCCGTCCCGTCCGGCACGCCGTTCCACGACAGGTCCGGCGAGGTGTCGACGCCGTCGCACGTGTAGAGCGCGGGGATGGCGCCACCGCTGGCGAACGCGCGCGACCGCAGGGTGAATGTGCCCGCGGCCGCCGGGGCAGACGAGGCCTGGGACGGAGCGGGAGCCAGGGTCGGGGCCGGGGATACCGGCGACGAGGGCGACGGGGTCGGCCGGCCGGACGCGGACGGAGCGGGCGTGTCGGCCACGGAGGGTATGGGTGTGTCGGCTGTCGGCGACGGCAGGGTCGATCCGGCGGCGGGCGGCGACCCGGTCGCAGCCGACGGCGAGACCGCGGCCGTACCACAGGCGGCCACCGCGAGGACGACCGTGGCCGACGCGACGAGGAACCGGGACCTCCGCATCGGCAGATGGTCGCGCGGCGACGGGTTTCGCGCACGTCGGTCGGCGCGCATGGCCGGCGGCTTCAACCCTCGGGCTCCCGCCCGGCGGATCGCCAGCCGGCGGGCGCCGGGCCGTCAAGCGGGCGGCCGTACGCCTGCCACCGGCGGACCACACCGAAGCCGAGGCCCTCGTACAGCCGCACGGCACCCGTCGGATTCGAGCCGTCCACGCCGAGCCACGCCTCGTCCATGCCCTGGTCCCGGAGCACGCGGAAGGAGGCCGCGCACAGGGCCTTCGCGACGCCCCGGCCGCGCCACGGGCGCCGCACCGAGACGTGCTCCATCCAGGCCCGCCGGATGCCCAGCGCCTCGTTCTCCCCGCGGAAGATGGCGTTCATGACGACGCCAGCCACCCGGTCCCCGTCCCACGCGACGCACCACAGCACAGGATCCGCGTCGGGGCCGTGGAACAGGGTCTGGAAGTCCGCCTCGCTCGGGACGCGGTTGCCCCAGTGGTCTTCGAACGCCTCGTTGTCGGCATCGAAGATGGCCCGGTGCTGGTCCGGCGTGACCGGCCGCATCGTGAGGCCGGCGGGGAGGGGGATGACCGGGAGAGACCCCGTGAGGGACCGCCGCATCTCGAACCCGTACCGGATCGGGACGAACCCCTCGGCCGCGAACAGCGCCCGACTGCCCACCTCCTGGTCCAGCGCGTAGCAGCGGATCTCCCGCGGCCCCGGCCGGGGATCCGTCGCACACTCCGCCCCGAGCCGCTCGAGGTTGGCACGGAAGAGGATCGTCCCGACGCCGCGGCGCCGGTGCTCCGGGACCACGACGCCCCAGGTTTCCGCCGTGAGGTTGCCGTCGCGGACGACTCGGTAGCCCATCGCGTACCCGACAAGGTCCCCGTCCAGCTCCGCGAGCAGGACGTCGCGCTCCACCTCGAACGACTCCGACTCGGGGTGCTCCGCGGACAGGTCCGCCCCCGTCCTGACCTCGTCGATGGCATCGGCGCGGCGGGCCAGGTTCGTGGCACCGGCCATGGAGTCCCAGTCCGCGCCGGTGGCGTGCCGCATCGCGAGGCCCGGGATCCCCGCCGCGGTCATCGGGCATCCCCTCCGCGGACGAAGGGCCTGCGGTATGTCGCAGCGCCGGACACCACGCGGAACCCGAACGACTCGTAGAGCGCGAGCGCCCGGTTGCGGTTGTCCATGTCGACGCCCAGCCAGGCGCTGCTGGCCCCGGCCTCGCGGAGGCGCCGGAGGCTCTCCCCGAAGACGGCGCGGGCGAGGCCCCGGCGGCGGTGCGCGGGGTCTGTCGCGAGGGACTCGAGGTAGCCGCGGATCGTGTTCTCCGGGCCGGGCTCGAGGAAGTTGGAGAGGCACGCGGCGGGCGCGTCCCGGACCAGGCCACGACGAGCAGGTCGCGCCGGAAGCGGGGGTCGCCCGCCCAGTCGTCGAACCGCTGGTCGCCGGCGTCGTACTCCCCCCAGTGCTCGTCGAACGCGGCGACCATCAGCGCGAAGACGGCCGGCAGCTCGTCCTCCTCGGGGATCCGGATCATGTACCCGTCCGGGACGTGAACCGCCGGCAGGTCGAGGAGGTCCGGCCGGAGCATCTCGGCGTCCCAGCGCACCGCCTCGTACCCGCCCTCGGCCAGCGCCCTCGCGGACTCCTCGTCGCCGTCATACGCGTACACGGTGTACCAGCATCGACTGTCGCGGGGATGCGTGGCGGCGATCACGCGCAGGCGTTCCTCGCACCAGGCGAGGAACGTCGCGGCGATGCCCTGGCCCCAGGCGGCCGGTTCCACGACGGTCGTGATGTCGTAGATCCGGTCGCCGTCGGCCAGGTCGTGCCACTCGGCCCGCGCGTAGCCGACGGTGGCGCCGTCCCGCTCCGCGATGAGGCAGTCGACGAGGGGGTCGGAGTTGACGAGATGGGCGTAGCGATGCTCCATCGCCGCGAGGTTGATGCCCTCGAGCAGGCCGAGACGTTCCCGGAGCCGCGCGTTCGCAGCGGCCATGCCGGCGAGGTCCTCCGTCCCGCGGTACGGGCGGTAGGCGGTCGCCGCTCATCGGTCCCTCCCGTACTTGGCGTCCATGTGCCGGTTCGATGCCTGGCTGATCGCCTTCCAGCGCCTGCGCTCGGCCTCCCGGAGGAGCCGGTCACCGGAGCGCGCGACGTGGGCGGCCTCCCTGTCCAGCTTGCGGTGGCTCATGAGTCGATCATGCGTCAGCCGGCCGTCGTCGAGGGCGGCCTGGATCGCACACCCGGGCTCGCGATCGTGGCGGCAGTCGGTGAACCGGCAACCGGCCGCGAGGTCCGTGATGTCGGCGAAGGCCGGGTCCAGCCCCTCCGCCGCTCCCGCGACGCCAAGGCTGCGGATCCCCGGGGTGTCGATCAGGAGCGCGCCGCCCGGCAGGCGGACGAGCTCCCGGTGCGTGGTCGTGTGGCGGCCGCGCGAGTCGTCCTCGCGGACGGCCCGCGTGCGCAGGTGCTCGCGTCCCGAGGAGCGCGTTCACCAGCGTGGACTTGCCGACGCCGGACGAGCCCAGGACGACGGCCGTCCGGCCGGGACCGAGGTGGCGGGAGGCGAGGCCGGCGACGCCGTCTCCCGTCAGGGCGGAGATGGCGACGACCTCCGTGCCGGGCGCGACGCTCACGGCGGCCGTCCGGAGACCGTCCAGATCCGCCGCGACGTCCGTCTTGTTGAGCACGACGACGGGTGTCGCGCCGCCCGCGTAGGCCACGGCGAGATACCGCTCGAGGCGCCGGAGGTTGAAGTCGCCGTCCAGGCCGGCCACCACGAACGCGACGTCCACGTTGGCGGCCAGGACCTGCTCGTCGACGGCGTGGCCATCCTCGGCGCCCCGCCGGAACACCGTGCGACGCGGCAGGATGGCCCGGATCACGGCGGGGCCGTCGTCGTCGGGCTCCCGGCGGCAACCACCCAGTCGCCGACGGCAGGCAGGTCGGCCGGGCCGAGCGCCTCGTGGCGGAGCCGGCCCGCGATGACGGTGTCCCGGTCCCCGGCTCGGGTGGCGATGACCCACGAGGCGCGATGGGCGGCGATGACCCGGGCGGGCTCGCACGCCGGCGACGCATAGGGCGCGAAGGCGGCGGCCCAGCCCGGGTCCCAGCCGAGGGCGGCCAGCGCCGTGGACGCGCCGGTCGTGGCGCCGGCACCGGTCGAGGGAGCGCCGGCGCCGGTCGAAGGTCCGGTTGCGAGGGCATCGCCCGCCGCGACCGGGGGAAGGTTGTCCGGCGTCATCACCCGACCCGCTTGAGCTTGCCGGTGCGCTTCGCGTACCGCTCGGCGCGCCCGAAGGCCCAGACGCCCGCCGGGATGAGCACGACGCCCATCACGATCAGCGGGCACGACGTCGTAGATGAGCGCCGTCACCGGCGTCCCGTCGAGCAGGCCGGCCCGCACGCCGTCGAGGACGTACGTCGCCGGCGACAGGTGCGAGAGGACCTGCATCCACGGCGGCAGGATCTCCACCGGGTAGTAGACGCCCGACACGAGCAGCAGGCAGGACTGGATGACGAACGTCATCTGCGCGCCGCGCTCCACGTAGAGCAGCGGCAGGATGGCGGCCATCATCCCGATGCCGACGAAGCTGAACGAGCCCAGCGCCACGAACACGGCCGCGGTCGGCATGTTCATGGTGGACGGGTCGAGCTGCGGGAAGAACAGGACGAGCACGACGAGCACGACCAGCGTGTGGACCAGGCCGTAGCCCATCGCGTACACGCACGAGCCGAGCAGCTGGGTCCAGCGCCGGACCGGCGCCATGAACGTGTACTCGAGCGTGCCCTCCCAGCGCTCCACCGCGATCGTCTCCGCGATCCACGAGAAGACGACGGACAGGTAGTTCCAGAAGACGGCACCGATGATGAGCATCAGGAGCAGGCGGTCGTCTCCCGACGCGGCGCCGATCAGCGAGATCGACAGCGCGCCGGCGACGGAGTAGACGAGGAACGCCAGCTCCCACCCCCAGTACCGGCGGGTGAGGAAGAAGTTGCGTTCGATGAAGGCGTACGACGCCTTCATCTCCTGCGCGAGCAGAGCCAACGGAGTATCCCTTTCGGTGTGTGCCCGACCCGGACTCCCGGGGTCGGGCCCCGCCCGGGCCGGGGTCAGCCGGTCCAGGCGGGTGCCTTCGGGCTCTCACCGGCGACGCGCCGGCCGAGTCGGATCAGCGACTCGCCCAGGCGGAACCGGATCGAACGCGGACGAGCGCGCACGAGCGACGCCGCGCGGTCGGCCTCGTGGTGCGATCTCAGGAGCTCGTGACGCTCCTGGATCTCCGCGAGCCGGAGATCGATGTGATGCATGGCGGAATCCTTTCGGGAGGCGTGGGGACGGCGGGTGGTCGAATTCGGCCGGCTGGTCATCGCGGCACCTCCTTTCGGGTGGTGTGTGTCGGGTTGCGGTGTGATCGGTCGGGTCCGCCTAGGAGGCGGGCTCGTCGTCCGTCTCGATGTCGTCATCGAGCGAGCGACCGGTGAAGGTCATGAACACGGCGTGGAGCGTCGGCTCCTGCCCGTGGACCTCGGCGACGAGTCGCTTCAGGCCCTCGGGCGTGTCCTCGGCAACCACCCGGCCCCCGGCGAGGACCGTGATCCGGCCGCAGAGGCGCTCCGCCTCGGCCAGGTCGTGCGTGGTGAGGACGATCGTGGCGTCGTGCGCCGCGTTCACCTCCTCCACGAAGGCCTGGACGTCGAGCTTGCTGCGCGGGTCGAGACCCGTCGTCGGCTCGTCGAGGAGCAGCAGGGTCGGGCTCGTCAGCAGGGCTCGCGCGATGGCGACCTTCTGCTGCATCCCCCGGCTCATCTGCTCCACCGGGCGGCCGAGGCGGCTCTGCCGCGATGCCGAGCCGCCCGAGGATGGCGGTGGCCTCCCGCCGTGCCCGTCCGGCGTCGAGGCCGTACAGGCGGGCGGCGAACAGGAGGTTCTCCATCGGGCTCAGCTTCTTGAAGAACGCCGCGTCCACGGACACCCGGTTGATGAGCCGCTTCACGGCGAGCTCGTCGCGCTCGATGTCGTGGCCGAAGACCTCCACCCGGCCCTCGTCCAGGGTCAGCAACCCCGAGATGAGGCGGATGAGGGTCGACTTGCCGGAGCCGTTGGCCCCAGGATCCCGTGGATCGCGCCTCGCTCCAGGCGGAGCGAGACGTCGTCGATCGCGAGGACCGGGGGCTTGCGCCGGTCGACGGTGAAGCGCTTGGTGACGTGCTCGACGAGGAGGGCCGGCGGGCCGGCCGGGGTCCGGGGCAGGGGGCCGTGGCCTCCCGCGCCCGGGCCGGCCGGGATCCGCGCGGCGGGCTCGCTGCCGGCGGCGTTCGCGGACATCGGGCTCGACGTCGGAGTGGTCGTCTTCGGTTCGGGCGCGAGGGTGGTGGTCACGGGACCCTCCTTGCGGTGGTGTGGTGGCTCGGCTGGGAGCCGGACCGCGGGGTGTCCCGGACATGGGACGAGCCGCGGACCCGGTTCTCGGGGGGCCTGCGGCTCGGGGTCGGTGCGGGCGTCAGGTCGTCGATGCTGCACAAACAAAAGAGCCGGGGCCCGGTGGCCCACGGCTCGGTGGTCGCTCCTGGGGCTCATGCCCCGCGTCCTACCTGCTGGTGGGCACACCTCTCCCGCCGACGGTGCCGAGGGCAGCCGCCATGCGCGGGTAGAAGACTGCGTTCTTCACCATGGGGCGTACCGCCTCCGGTAACAGGACGTGCCGAGCGACCTGCTCAGCCGCCGCGGATACTACGCGCCGGTTCGCCGGCTCGTCAAGCCCCTCCGATCCTGCGTCCTCCGGTCCGCCGGGCGTCTCCCCTGAGGCGACCGATCGCGCCCGGGCGCACCCCGCTGCCACGGGTCAGGAACCAGACGCAGCCGTCGGGCGTCGTGGCGGTGCGCCCACCACCGAGGAACCCCGATGCGCCTGTCCGCCCGCCTGGCCGTCACCGCGTTCGCCGCGTTCGCCGTGCTCGTCTCTGCCTGTGGCGGGTCGAGCGGTGCCTCGCCGGTGAGCTCGGCCATCACGCCGGCACCATCCTCCGATCCCGACGCCGGCACCTACTGGCTGCGGGCGACCTCACCCAGGCCCTGCCACCCGCTCAACAGGTTCGGCGGCCAGTCGTACGCGGTCATCACCGGCGACGGCCAGTCGGTCACGCAGCTGGCGCTCCCCACCGTCTACCCGGGCCCCCTCCTGCCGAACCTGCGTGTCGCGGCAGGTCACGGAGGCCGGTCGGGCGGCCATCCTGAAGTCGGCGAAAGACCTCGGGCTGCTGGGCGGCACGACGGACTTCAACGCCGGCCCGGTCCTCGCCGGCGGCGTCAGCGGCCGGATCGAGCTGACCGTCGACGGGCAGCGCGTCACGCATCACCGGCAACCCGAACGCGCTCATGGAGTGCGTCGACCACCCCGTGCGAGCCGCCCCCGGGATCGGCCGCCGCGTTCGCCGAGTTCTGGCGGCCGCTGGGTGACCTCCCCTCGTGGATCCCGAACGAGCTGGGACCGGCGTCCCCGTACGTGGCGCCGGCCTACGCGATCCTCGTCGGGCCGGCCCCCGACCCAGGACCCGAACTTCATCGCAGCCGCCCATGGACTGGCCCCTCGACCAGCCGCTCGCCCTGTTCGGCGGGCCCGTGGCCAACGGTTCCCACCGCTGTGGCACCGCCTCGGGTGCGGACGCGGACACGCTTGCGGCCCTCGCTCCAGGCGGCGAACCAGCTGACCCAGTGGGTCCAGGACCTGTCGACCAGCGCCACCTTCGGCCTCACCGTCCGGCCGATGGTGCCCGGCGAGGACATCTGCCGCGAGACGTTCGGGCCTGCCTGATCGGCCAATCGTCCGCAACGTGCGCTACCAGGGCCTGTGCGGCCCGCGCCGGCCTCACCGCCGCGAGCACGACGCCGGGCCGCGCAGGTGGCATGCTCAGGGCAGAACCAACCTCACTTCGCCTGCGTTTCGCAGGTGCCCCCAGCACCGAGGCCACGTTGATCCGCCTGTCCGCCAGACTCCCGATGCTCGCCGCCGTGGCCGCCCTGCTGGCCGCGTGTGCGGGAGGGTGCGCGTCCGCGGCCCCGCAGTCATCGGGAGGGTCGCCGGTTGCCACGTCCACCGCCTGGCTTCGCGCCTCGACGCTCCAGGGGGTGCCGCGGGTCAAACCGTTTGCCGCCGTACCGACGGCGGTGATCACGGCCGACGGCACCTATGTCATGGCGGGACCTGTTGACGCCGCACACCCGGCGCCGCTCCTTCCGAACCTCGTGGGGCGCTCGCTCTCCGACGCCGGACGCGCCGCGATCACGGCAGAGGCAGAGCGCCTCGGGCTGCTCGGCAGGCGAAAGGACTTCAGGGGCGTCGCCGCGATGCCGGGAGGCCTCGTCGGGCTGCTCCAGCTCACGGTCGATGGCAGTCCGACGACTCTGATCGGCGAGCCCGGCTCCAACCTCCTGTGCATTCCCCCGATCTGTGATCCGTCGCCGGGGACCCCCGAGGCATTCGGCGAGATGTGGCGCAAGGTCGCCGACCCGGTGACCTGGCTCGCAGCCGAGCTGGGGCCCGAGACATCGTTCACCCCGGCCGCCTACGCTCTCCTCGTCGGGCCCGCGCCGGCTTCGGACCCGGCAGTCGGTGCCTCGAGCGCCGACTGGCCACTGCCGACGCCGCTCACGACGTTCGGCAGGCCCGTCGCCAACGGCAGCTACAGGTGCGGAACCGTCACGGGCGCGGACGCGGCTACCCTGCGGCCGGCGCTCGAGCGCGCCAACCGGCAGACCCAGTGGGTCCAGGACCCTGGGACGAGCGCCACCTTCGGCATCCTCGTCCGGCCGATCATCGCCGGCGAGGACCCCTGCGCCGAGTCGTTCGGTGGCTGACCGACCGGCCCAGGGTGAGGGGCGAATGCTCAGGGAGTGAGGCGCACGACCACGCGGGGCGTCCCGCTCGACGCCTTCGACGTGGTCTCTGCTGCAAGCTCGAAGCCCGCCCGCTCGAACATGCCGGCCGTGCCTGTGTAGACGGACGCCGATGCGATCCGGGCATCGCCCGTGCGGACCGGGTAGCCCTCGACGATCGCCGCCCCGTGCTCGCGGGCATACACGACCGCCGCACCCAGCAAGGCGCTCGCGACGCCACTGCGCCGCGCGGTCTTCGCCACGACGAAGCAGTTCACGACCCACACCCCGTCCCCCGGGGAGCTGCGGGATCGTCCGTGACCGCGCAAGGCGCCCGAAGTCCTCGCGCGGCCCGAGACCCACCCAGCCCACGGCGCTTCCCGTCCCGCAGCGCCACGAGACCCGGCGCGAGGTCCCGCCCGACCAGCGCCCGCAGGTCCTCGCGGTTCTCGTCCGGGGTCGTGTTGGTCCAGTTCGACCCGGGCTTGCGCCAGAACTGGCACCAGCACCATTTCGGGTCGCCACCTGCGGAGAACAGCTCCGCGATCAGCGGCCAGAGCGTCAGGGGAGGCGGGCACGATCTCCATGTGCGAACACTAGCGGCCGCGGGCGTCGTGTGTCGCGTCCCGTTCCTCCGAGGAGCGGCGCGCCTGCTGTCGAGCCGGGCTCTCGCGCCGTCGCCGGCGATGCTTACCCTCGACGATGCAAGCGCGACTAAGGTCGGCGACCGCTTCGGTGTGTCGCGATTGCCGCCTGAGCCCCATCTCGATGGTGCGTTCGCCAGGGCTGCCGCGAGCAGCCCCGATAGACTCCCGCGCTGGCCGTGCCAGCGCTGCTCGAACGCCACCGCGCATGTCCGGGTCGATGAGCGGCCGCGACATCCCGGCCGATGAGGCAGGTTGGCCGACCGCTGGTCATCGGTCCCGGAATCGCCACCGCGGCGGCTCGTCGCGTGGGCCACGCCAGATGCGGATCATCCAGACGAGCCCGACGAGCATGCCCAGGAATCCCGATGGCGCCGAGGACCAGGAGGACCATTGGCTTCCACGCCTCACTCGCGCCGAACGTGGGAGCGAGCGAGTTGAGAAACAGCACGGCGGCCACCAGGATCACGATCAATCGCCACCGCGAGCTCGATCCGCGTCAGGACCCAGCCTCGTGTGTGTCTGTCGTCCACTGCGACATCGTAGTGGCGTCCCGCAAGCGCTGACGGGGACCGGTGCTGACGGGCATCGGCCCGAGGCTCCGGCCGGTGTGAGGGCCGCGGCGGGCGGGCGATTCCGCGCCTAGCCCCACTCGTGGTGGCGCAGGTCCTGGCAGCTCTCGTGGCTCACCCCATCGGGGTCGATGGCACGCCCGCGCGGCGCCTCGAAGCGCTGCAGCGCGTACTCCTCGCGGGTGCTGGCCCTGATCCAGCGGACCTTGACCACGTAGTGCGGATGGTCGCGATGGGGGACCTTCTCCAGGGCCGTGGGGAACACCTGCTCGACCTTGCCGACGAGGCCGTCGACGTCCCGGAGCGAGACGAGGCCGAACTCCTTCCATGTGCCGTGCATGCAGGTTGCGATGGGTGTCATGAGCAACCTCCCTCGTCCGGCCGGCGCGGGTGGGCCGACTTGGGTCCATGGTAGGCGCGTCTCACTGCCGTCGGGCGTGCGTCCCGATTCGCATCCTCGGCTCGGAGGCTGCTTCCGGCCGCAAGCCGGGGCGGCAACAGCCTATGCTGGACGGGAGCGCACGGTGCGCTGTCACGAGACCCGCCTCGGAGGTATCGAGCATGCTGCGTCGCCTGCTGGTCGCCAGCTTCGCCGTCGTCGTCATCGCCGGCTGCGGGTCCGGCGGCCCGACCGCGTCACCGGCGGCATCGGCGCCGGCATCGGCGGCCGCAGCCACCACGAAGCCCGGCGACCGCCGCCACCGAGGTACCCTCGGCCGCGGTCGACTCGGCGCCACCGAGCACCACCATGTCCACCGCCTGCGCTGCGGTCGGGATCCGGAAGCTGCCGTCGTCGAAGGGCGCCCTGATCGTGCGCCTCGCAGTCGGAACTTCCGTCCAGGTGGTCGAGGTCGTTCCCGGCGACGCATACAAGGCCGGGACATGCGGCATCGGGGGGACACGTGGCTGAAGATCGACCAGGTCGGTGGCAAGGGCGTGAAGACGCTCTACGGCGTCCCCTTCGCCTACGCGGCGGCGGGCTACTTCAAGTAGGGGGACGCCGTCCGGGTATGGCCGGGATGCCGGCTGGCGGGTGACTCGCCCGGGGCCTGCCGCCAGGGCCGGCTAGGCCGCCGCGATCCCCGCGATCTCCACCCTGTAGCCGGGCGATGCCAGGCGCGCCTCGACGGTCGCCCGGGCGGGCAGGTTCGCGGGATCCACCCAGGCGTCCCACGCCTCGTTCATCTCGGCGAACGTCGACATGTCGGCGAGCCAGATCGACACCGTCAGGAGCCTCGACTTGCTGGTCCCGGCAGCAGCGAGGTGGGCGTCGATCCGCTCCAGGACCTGGCGGGTCTGCTCGCGCACGCTCGCGTCCGGGTCGTCGCTCACGTGTCCGGCCAGGTACACGAGGCCGCCGTGGACCACCGCCTCCGACAGGCGCCTGCCGGGGTCGAGACGCTGGATGGGCATGGGGCACCTCCGGGACTGCGGGCTGGACTCGAGCGCCACGCAGCGTACCCGGGCCGGGGTAGTCCTCGGCGGAGTGACCGACCAGCCCGCGATCCCCGCGTCGTTCGTCGCGCTCGTGCGTGACGGGGTGCTGGACGCGGAGCTCGGGGCCCTCACGTGGATGACCGTCGAGGCTGGGATCCCGGTGGTGGTCGCGGGGGAACCTGCCGCGTCGCGGATTGCCGTGCGCGACGCCCTCCTGGAACTGCTGCGGCCCGGCGCCCGGACCGTGACGCTCGCAGGCGCGGTGGAGACGTTCTCCTGGATGGCCGAGGCGGTGGAGCTGGGCTGGCGGCACGATGGGCCGTGGGCACCCGCCCAGGGGTCGGTCCGGCTCCGCGCCGGGACGGCGGACGCGCCGGTGGTCCTGGTCGGGGACCTCGAGGATCGAGGGCTCACCGGGGACCTGGGGTGAACATGCCCGCCTGGTGATCCGTGCACTCGCCCTTGGCTACGGCGCCGCGGTCACCGCGGGCGGCACGCGGCTGGAGGACGTCCTGGGCAGGCTGGCCGCGGCTCCCGTGGGCGCGATCGACGACGAGCTCACGCGTCTCGGGATCGTGCTCATCCTCGGTCCGGACGACGGCGGGTATGCCCCGCGTCATGGCGGCACACTACCTGCGCCCGGTGGCACGGGACGTCGCACGGACACGTCCAGCGGCTGCCGCCCGCCGTGCTTGCGACGTGGAATGGCAGGACCGGCGGCTTCGACCATTTCGCGTGGGGCGTGGTGGCGGAGCTCGGCGGCAGGACCGGTCGCCTGTCGGTGGACTTCGAGCGGGAGCAGGCGGTTCGCGCCGGCCGGCTTGCCAGACGCGTGAGCGTGCGAACCCCTGCTAGCATCCCGCCCGCACCGTCGGTGGGGTGACGTCGGCCAAGGAGGGCTCCGGTGGACCTGTTCCTGTTCCTGTTGTTCCTGCACGTGTTGGGCGCGATCATCGCGTTTGGACCCGGCTTCGCATCGGCGGTCGTCGGGCCGATGGCCGCGAAGGAGCCGCAGTATGCGAACTTCTACGCCCGCACCCAGCTGGCGACCGCCCGCAAGATCGTCTCGCCCGTCTCCATCAGCATGGCGATCACCGGGATCGCGCTGATCGCCGTTCGCGGCTGGAGCAACATCACCGGGGGCAGGCACTGGCTGGAGCTCGGGATCCTGCTCTACGTGGCCGCGATCGTGATCGCGATGGCGGTCCAGGCGCCCGCGGGTCGCAAGCTGGTCGAGCTCACGGCGCAGCCGCCCGTCCCCGGCACCGGTCCGTCGCCGGAGCTGCTGTCCACGGCGACGCGCGTCCGCCAGGGCGGCATCCTCCTGACCGGGCTCGTGGTCGTGATCGTGTTCCTCATGGTGACCAAGCCCTTCTAGCCATCGCGCCGCCCACGCCGTCGACGCGACGACGGCCGCCGGTGGGGAGCCGCCGTCGACTGGCAGCCGCGCCCCGAGCCCCAGGCGATACAGGCGGGGACCGCATCGACGCGGCCGACGGGGACGGCATCGGCGAGCAGCTGGTACGGCATCGGCGACACTGCCGGGATCTGGAGCCTCCTCGCGTGGCAGGACGAGCCCGTCGGTCCATGGGGCCCGGGATCGCGGGCCAAGCGGCCCCCGAAGCCGGACGTGCGGCCCGGGGCCGGCGCGCCCTTCCGACCCTTCGCCGCGAACGCCGGCCGGGGCATGCTCTCGGCATCGCCCCGACCACGCGGTGGGCGACGGCACGCCGTGCCGCCGCCCACGGATACCATTGCCATCGACACCCGCAGGAGACCACGCCCGATGCCCCACGTCGCCACGTCGATCGCCGACCTGCTCGGCAACCTCGCCGGGATAGCCCACATCGATGTCGACCGGCTCGTCATCGACGACGAGGACCGCTTCCGCTCCCAGGCCGCGGCCGACCTGGCCTGGACCGCCGCCTTCACCGCGGACGACGCGACGGCCGAGGCCGTCCCGCTGGATCGTCTGGGAGGCCAGCCAGGCGCTGGGCGCCCGCTCCGCCAGCATTCAGGAGCTGTACATGGCCCGCGCCCGGGGCGAGATCTCCGGGTTCACCGTGCCGGCGATCAACCTGCGCGCCCAGACCTTCGACATGGCCCGCACCATCTACGAGACCGCGGCGAAGGCCGACGTCGGCGCGCTGATCCTCGAGATCGCCCGGAGCGAGCAGACGTACACGTTCCAGCGCCCGATGGACTTCGCGACATCCGCATATGCGGGCGCGATCGCCGCCGGCTGGAAGGGCCCCGGTCTTCATCCAGGGCGACCACTACCAGTTCAACGCCAAGAAGTACGGCGCGGACCCCGAGGCCATGACCGAGGAGATCCGCCGGGCCTGCCGCCTGGCCGTCGACGCCGGCTACCGCAACATCGACATCGACAGCTCCACGCTGGTTGACCTCTCCAAGCCCAACCTCGACGAGGAGCAGAAGGAGAACTACACCCGCGCCGCGGAGCTCACCGCCCTCATCCGCTCGCTCGAGACCGACGGCGTGACCGTCAGCGTCGGCGGCGAGATCGGCGAGGTCGGCAAGGTCAACTCGACCGTCGAGGAGCTCAAGGCGTACCTCGACGGGTACAACGCGCGAGCTCCAGGAGCGTGCACCCGGCGCCCGGGGCCTGTCCAAGGTCAGCGTCCAGACCGGCACCAGCCACGGTGGCGTGCCGCTCCCCGGCGGCGGCGTGGCCGAGGTCAAGCTCGACTTCGATGTCCTCGGCAAGCTCGGCGTCCTCGCGCGCGAGCTACGGCCTGGCCGGCGCCGTCCAGCACGGTGCCTCCACGCTGCCGGACGAGCTGTTCCACCGCTTCCCGACCGTCGAGACCGCCGAGATCCACCTCGCGACGGGCTTCCAGAACGCCCTCTACGACCACCCGGCCTTCCCGGCCGACCTGATGGCCGAGATCTACGCGTGGTGCCGCGTCAACGCCGCCGACGAGCGCAAGGCCGGCCAGACCGAGGACCAGTTCCTCTACTCCACCCGCAAGAAGGCCATCGGGCCGTTCAAGCGGCAGATCTGGGACCTGGCGACCAAGGACGAGATCCTCGCCTCCCAGGGCGCGAAGATCGGCTTCCTGTTCGAGCAGCTTCGCGTCCCCGGCACGATGGCGATGGTCGAGAAGTACGTGAAGCCGGTGCCGGTGACCCGCCCGATCCCCGCTGTCCTCAAGGCCGCGGTCGCGGGCTGACGGGATGGGCGATCCCCGCGGCGTGTCCACGACCGGCGGGGTCGGGCCCCTCCCCGTCTCCATCCGCCTCGAGACCCCCGGTGACGAGCCGGGGGTCCGCAGCGTTCCACGAGGCCGCCTTCGCGGGCCCCGAGGAGGCGGACATCGTGGACCGCATCCGCACCGAGGCGCCGACGGGCTGGCAGTCGCTGGTCGCGGTGGACGCCGGTGGCGACTCGGCCATCGTGGGCCACGTGCTGATGACGCCATGCCCCGTCGAGGACGAGAACGGCGAGCGGGTGGGGGAGGTGCTGGCCCTGGGTCCGATCGCGGTGCTTCCAGGGGTCCAGCTCCGCGGGCGTCGGGTCGGCGCTCATGGCGACGGCCATGAGCCTGGCCGTCGCACGGGCCGTGCCCGCGATCGTGCTACTGGGTCACGCGTCGTACTACCCGCGGTTCGGGTTCGAGCCGGCGCGGGGTGTCGGCCTCCTTCCGCCCGCCGATGCATGGCCGGACGCGGCATGGATGGCCCGCCGCCTGCCGGCCTGGACGGAGGATCTCCGTGGCACGGTCCGGTACCCGGAGGCGTTCGAGCCCCTCGCCTGACGGCTTCCCTCGCCGTGTCGCGGCCGGCTGGCGGCAGCGGCACCCACCACCACCGGAGCCGACGCAGCGCTGGCCCGGACCCGGCATCATCTGGTCATGACACGCCCCGCCTTCGGACCCGGGTGGTCCGCCTCGCTCGCCCGCGTCCCTGAATCCACGTTGCACGAGTGGCTGGCGTTCGCCCACGAGGCCTGCGATGCCGCCGACGAGATCGCGCTCGCGCACTTCCGCCGGGACCTGGACGTCGAGAGGAAGCCGGACCGCACGTTCGTCACGGTGGCGGACCAGGGGATCGAGCGCGAGATCCGGTCCCGGATCCGGGCCCGCTACCCGGAGCACGGGCTGGTGGGGGAGGAGTACGGCACCGAGGACGGCACGGGCGCGACCCGCTGGTACATCGACCCCATCGACGGCACCCACAACTTCATGAGGGGCGTGCCGATGTTCGGCACGTTGCTCGGCGTGGAGCACGAGGGCGAGCTCCAGGTGGGCATGATCTCGGCCCCCGGCATGCGTGAACGCTGGTTCGCCTGTCGCGGGGGCGGGGCCTGGAACAGGAGCCCCGACGGCGAGCGTCAGATCCAGGTCTCGCGGGTGAGCGCCCTCGAGGATGCGCAGCTGCTCTACGGGAGCCGGACCGAGACCGTCGGCTCTGGGCTGATGCCCGGGTTCGACGACACCCTCGCCGCCTCCTGGCGGGACCGGGGTTTCGGCGACTTCTGGGGCTACGCGCTCGTGGCGGACGGTGCGGCCGAGGCCATGTTCGAGACGGGCGCGAAGACCTGGGACCTCGCCGGACCGCTCGTGGTGCTGGAGGAGGCGGGCGGCCGGGTCACGGACGTGTTCGGCGATCGGCGCATCGACACCGGGTCATCGGTTGCCTCCAACGGGCTCCTGCACGAGGAGCTGCTGCGCCGGCTGCGAGCGAAGGCCTGACGCGAGCCCGTCGGCGAAGGCTCAGGGCCGTCCGCGCAGCCCCAGGACGATGACGCCGACTGCGGCGGCCACGGCCACGGCGAACCCGACGGGCCCGAGCGCCGAGCCCCCGAGCCAGGCGAGGCTCAGGAGCACGACCAGCGCCGCCACCACGATACGGACCCGGTGCGCTGCCGGCGAGGGTCCCAGGTCGGGATCCCCTGGCCGCCCGATGGCATGGGCGATCGACCCCTCCGAGACCTCTCCGGCCGACATGCCGACGACCGCCGCTGCATCGAGCGCCAGCGCCGCGGCCATCTCCGGGTCCAGCGCGTCCTCCACGACGGCGGCGGCAGCCGCATCGGCGAGCGTCTCCGCGATGGCGACGCGGTCCTCCGACGTCCCGCCCGACAGGCCCCAGTTGAGGCCCGCAAACGTCGGGCGCAGCTGGCCGTCCGCGTAGCGCCGCATCACGGCGTCGAGAGCCCGTTCCCGCGCCTCGTCAACGAGCTCGACCCGCCCGGTCCGCCGCGCCGCCTCGTCGATGGCGCCGAGCAGGGGCTCGCGCTCCTCATCGGAGGCCATGCGGTAGCCGATGTGGCCCAGCTCGTCCGGGGTCAGCCGGTCCAACGCGGTGAACAGCGCCTCGAGCCGGGCGCGTGCCTCCGTCTCGCCGTCTGCCATCGTGTCGTCACCTCGACCGAGTGGCGCGGCTACGCGCCTGCCACGTCGAGCGCGTCGGCGATGATCCCGAGGGCGAGGTCGACCTCCTCCGCGGTCGTGACCAGCGGCGGGATGATCCGGATCACGTTGACGTACGTGCCGGCCGTCAGGAGCAGCAGACCGCGGTCGTAGCACGCCTGCTGGACGCGCTTCGTCAGTGCCGGGTCGGGGGCCCGCCCGTCGCCCTCGCCGGGCCTGACGAACTCGAGCGCGATCATCAGGCCCAGCCCTCGGACGTCGCCCACCGAGGCCCGGCCGGCGGTGATCCGCCGCAGGCCGTCCACGAGCTGCCGGCCGCGGCCCCGCGCGTTCTCGAGGAGGCCCTCGTCCTCGATGACGTCCAGGGTCGCCAGCGCCGCGGCGCAGGACACGACGTTGCCGCCGAAGGTCCCGCCGTGGGAGCCCGGCGGCATGCGGTCCATGATCGACCTCTGGGCGAGGATCCCCGAGAGCGGCAGGCCGGAGGCGATCCCCTTGGCCATCACCAGGATGTCCGGCTCCACGTCCCAGTGGCGGACGGCGAACATCTCGCCCGTCCGCCCGAACCCCGTCTGGACCTCGTCTGCGATGAGGAGGATGCCGTGCCGCCGCGTGATCTCGCGGAGACGCGGCAGGAACCCCGGCGGCGGCACAAGGTACCCGCCCTCGCCGATCACCGGCTCGACGATAATGCCGGCCACCCGGTCCGGGAACACGAGCTGGTGGAACAGCAGGTCGAGCTGGGCCTCCCAGTCGCAGGTGCAGTCGCCCGGGTCGTGGGCGCCACCCGGCGCGCGATAGCAGTACGGGTACGCGGCGTGGTAGATGGAGCCCGGGAGCGGCTCGAAGGCGCCGCGGTAGACGTCCTTGGCGGCGGTCAGCGCCATCGTCTGGGCGGTGCGCCCGTGGAACGCGTACCGGAAGGCCACGATCGCCGGCCGTCCCGTGGCCACGCGGGCCAGCTTGACGGCGGCCTCGACCGCCTCCGCGCCGGAGTTGGACAGGAACGCTGACCAGGGTCCGCCCGGCAGCAGCCCGGCGAGGCGCTCGTACAGGCGGAGCCCTGCCTCGTGGTAGACGATGTTCTGCTGTCCGTGGAGCAGCCTCGCGGCCTGTGCCTGGACGGCCGCGACCACCCGCGGGTGGGCGTGGCCCGTGTTGGTCACGCCGATCCCGGACGTGTAGTCGAGGTACCGCTCGCCGTCCTGCGTGACGAGCCACGAGCCCTCGCCGTGGTCCACGACGAGGTTGGTGATGCGGCTCCACACCGGCGGAACGACGGACCGGTCGGGCAGGGGAGCGACGGCCGGCTCCCGCGGGGCGATGGAGGTCATGGAGGTCCTCAGCGAGCTCGTCGGCCGGCGGATGGCGGTCGGCAGGACCGCTCCGACGGCGACCAGGAAGATGATCGTACCGATCACGTCCGCCTGCACCGGGAAGTCGACACGGTCCCCGGCGCAGATGAGCGATGGGGACCGCCTCTGTGGGCCGCACGCCCCGGCCGGGCCTCCCCGAAACGCCCCGGCCCCGCTGTTGCCGGGCCGCGGGTACGATATCGGCGGGTCGCGTGGCACAAATCCCCGCGTCGCCGTCGCACAGGAGCGAGATCGAACGCGATGACCGTGATCACCGAGGCAGCCGTCCTTGCCGCCCTCCGCACCGTCCAGGAGCCCGAGCTCGGCGGTGACCTCGTCACCCGGAACATGGTCCGGGACCTCGCGATCGAAGGCGCGGACGTCGCGTTCACGATCGAGCTGACGACCCCGGCCTGTCCGCTGAAGGACCAGATCGAGACCGAGGTCCGCGCCGCGCTCGCGCCCGTCGGCGTCGCCGCCGTCGCGATCACCTGGGGCGCGGTGGTCCGCCGCGCCGCCCCGCGGTCCGCGGAGCAGCTGGTGCCGGGCGTCAAGAACATCATCGCCGTCGCCTCCGGCAAGGGCGGCGTCGGCAAGAGCACCATCAGCGTGAACCTCGCCGTGGCCCTGGCCAGGGCCGGCGCCGCCGTCGGCCTTCTCGACGCGGACATCACGGGTCCGAACATCCCGATGATGCTGGGCATCGAGGGCCAGCCCACGTCGAGCGAGAACAACAAGATCGTCCCGCTCGAGCGCCATGGCGTGAAGGCGATCTCGATCCAGTTCTTCGTGCCGGAGGGCCAGCCCATCGTGTGGCGTGGCCCGCTCATCGGGGGGGCGATCTCCCAGTTCCTGCGCGACGTCGAGTGGGGTGATCTCGACTACCTCGTGGTCGACCTGCCGCCCGGCACCTCCGACGCGCAGCTGACCCTTGCCCAGGCCGTGCCGATCAGTGGCACCGTCCTGGTCACCACGCCCCAGGACGTCGCGCTGTCGGATGTCGGACGGGCGCTCCTGATGCTGCGCAGGCTCAACGTGCCGGTCATCGGCATCGTGGAGAACATGAGCGCGTTTGTCTGCCCGCACTGCGGCGACGTGACCGAGATCTTCGGGCACGGCGGCGGCGAGCGGTTCGCCCAGCAGCACGGCATCGAGTTCCTGGGCAAGATCCCGCTGGACGTCACCGTGCGCCAGGGCGGCGACGCCGGTGTCCCGGCCGTCGCCCAGCGTGAGCCGGGTGCGGCGGCCCAGGCCCTCGAGGCCATGGCCGGCCTCGTCGCCGCGCGGATGAGCGTGCGGGCGGAGACGTCCCAGACCCCGATCCTGTCGATCAGCTAGGTCCGGGTGCCGCCGGGGCCCGATCGCGCCCGAGGTCCGTCCCATCCCGGATGCAGCCGCGCTGCGAGCCGCGATCGAGGCGGTCCCGCTGTTCCGCGATACGGGCCGCGACGAGCTGGACGCCTTGGCAGGCGAGCTGCGGCTGCGCCGCTACCGGCGCGGTGAGGTCAACGTCCGCGCGGGAGATCCGGGCGACGGGCTCCAGTCGTGCTCGCCGGACGGGTGAAGATCGCCGGCGTTTCGGATAGGACCTTGCCGGGCTTCAACGGGCCGCGCGCCGGTAGGGGTCCCTGTTCCGACCGCGGAGCCGCTACCCGCGCGACGTGCCGCGCAGGAAGGCGAGGAGGACGGCCGCCCCGTTGATCGCCGCACGGTCAGCCCCCTGGCGACCGCGTTGGAAGGCCAGCCTCGCCTCCGCGTGATCGCCCGCGGGCGAGACCACCGCCACGGTTACGGGCGTGTCGGTTCCCGAGGTGCCGGCACGGATCGCCAGCCCGACGTCCGCCCCCGCCGCCGACCGGACGCGCTCGGCCTCCCGGAGCTCCGGCGCGCCCGCGTTGCGCGGTGACGGTGCGAGACGCCCCGGTTCGTCCGCCGCGACCTCGGCGTGGCGCATCGCCGTCATGCCGCGCAGGAGCGCGACCAGCGCGCCGCCGGTGCCCGCCTCGGTGGTGGCCAGCGTCCAGCCGCGCTCAGCGAGCGCCTCGTCCAACGAGCGGGCCCAGGTCGCGTCGCCCCGGGCCCAGACGAACTCGCCAAGGATCGCGAGGACGTCCGCCTCGGCTTCGTCGGCGAGCTCGGTCGCGCTCCGTCCGTCCCGCGGCTCGGGCGGACACGCGCACGTCCACCGCCTCGTGCGCGCGCATACGTGGCCACGATCGGATTGGCGGCCCGCAGCATCGGCTCGCCCAGCAGCTCGGCGACCTGTGACTCGCCGATGCCGAACAGGCGGAGCGTCCGGACGTCGGAGTCGCCGCCGACGCCGCGCTCCGGCGAGTCGCGGCAGCACGGCGTCGTCCCACATCGGTCAGCATCTCGCGGGGCGGCCCGGGCAGGTTCACGATCACGCGCCCGTCGGGGCGGTCGACCCACCAGCCGGGAGCCGTGCCGTTGGGGTTCGGCAGGGTCGATGGCCGACGGGATGATCCAGGCCTGCTTGATGTTGGTGGACGGGAACGGGTGACCGCGACGCGCCCACATGGCCTTGAGCCACGCGAGAGCCTCCGGGTCCACCGTCACGGCCTCGCCGCACACCTCGGCGACCGCCTCGCGCGTGAGGTCGTCCGGGGTCGGCCCCAGGCCGCCGGTCGTGACCACGAGGTCCGCCCGGTCCAGCGCCATCGCGCAGGGCATCCACCACCACGGCAAGGTCGTCCGGGCAGGTTCGCGATCCGCGTCACCGTCACGCCGTGTGCGACGAGCGAGCGAGCCAGGTCGCCGCTGTTGGTGTCGACGGTCTCGCCGACCGTCAGCTCGGTGCCGATCGCAAGAAGCTCGGCGTGGAGGATCGGGCGTGCGGGCGTCGGGTTCCGGCGGGCGTCGGGCATGGCGCGGAGCCTACCCTGCCGGCTGCGCCGACGCACGGGTCGGGGACGCACGAGGGCGGAGAGACCACGGACCCTCGCTGGTATCATTGCGCCTGATCCCGGTGCCGCCCAACCCGCTCGGAGCCCGACCGCTGGACCAAGAACGGCCCGCACCCGACCCTTCGGGTCCCAGCCCGATCCGACCCGCCCCACCGGCCCGCCCGGCGTCCGCCGGCAGCTGGGGGTGGTGAAGGACGCCATCGTGGGGCTCCTGCGAGCCCACGTCGACCTGGCGAAGGTCGAGGGCGAGCGGATCAAGGACGAGGCGACCCGTGCGGGGGCGCTCGCCGGCGTGGCGATCGCATGCCTCATCCTGCTCGCCTTCCTGGTCCCGATCGGCGGGCTCCTGTTCTATGGCGACTGGATCTTCGGGTCCATCGGCTGGGGGCTCCTGCACGGCACGGAGCTGCTGATCGGGGTCGCGGTGGCAGCCGTGCTCGTCGCGCTCCGGGTGCCAGGCCTCGGCAGGGACCTTGTCATCGCCCTGATCCCGGGCGTGCTCGTCGCGGTGGTGCTGGGCCTCTCACTGCCTAACCAGCTGTTCCAGGCGATCGGCGATGCGTCGAACCTCGCTGTCGACCCGGCGGTGCGTCCGCTGGTCGTCGGCGTGCTGCTCGTCGGCCTGGTCGGCGCGGTCGCCGGCCTGGTGGTCGGAGCCAGGGCCGGTGGCGGGGCATCGGCGGCAGTCGGCGGCCTCGTCGCGGGAGCCCTCGCGGGCGCCCTGCTGGGGGCGTTCCTCTCGATCACATTCGGCTGGCGCGTCGGCATCGCGCTCGGGGTGGCAGCCTACCTGGCGACGTGGCCGGCCCTCATGGGCCTGCGGGTGCGGCGCCAGGGCATCGACCTCGAGGAGCTCAAGGCGCGCTTCTGGCCGCAGACGACCATTGACACAACGAAGGAGAGCATCGAGTGGGCGAAGGCACGAGCGACGCGCGCGCCCAGGTCCTAGCGGCCCGCGAGGAGCTGGACGAGGAGCTCGTCCGTCTCGAGGCGTCCGTCCGGGCTGCCGTGGACATCCCCGCCAAGATCAAGCGCCACCCGGTGAAGACGGCGGGGCTGGTCGGCGGCGCCGCGTTCGTGGCGGCTCACGGACCGCGGCGCGTGCTGCGCGGCGCCCGCAACGCGGTCTTCGGCCGGCCCGAACCGCTCCCGAAGTCGATGCTCCCGAAGGAGATCGACGCGTCCCTCAAGAAGCTCGGCACCGACGGCGAGCGCGTGCGAGGCCTCCTCGAGCACGAGTTCGCCAGCTACCTCGAGCAGACGGAGCCCGCGCGCAAGAGCCGCAACTTCAGCGGCGCCATGACCGTCGTGGCGATCGCGTTCGTCAGGCCGCTCGTTGTGCGCTACAGCAGGCGCCTCGCAGACCAGATCTTTGCGACCGACGGCACGGCCTACAGCGACCGTCTGGAAGCGGTGCGCGCCCGGCTCAGTGGGGACCAGGAGAAGAAGCCGGGCTGACCGCCCGGGCCTGGTAGGCGAGGTCGGGGTCGAACCGACACGCCGCTCACGCGGCACCGGCTCCTAAGGCCGGCGCGTCTGCCATTTCGCCACTCGCCCGTGCGTCGAGTCTAGCGCGCCGCGCCCCTGCATCGACCGGGCGACGGGGGCGGTGCAGCCGGGCCGCCCCGAGTGGCGACCCACCCTATACTCGCTCGGCGATGAATGTGACGGCTACCCCCGCTCCCAAGAGCACCATCATCCTCGACGTCGAGGTCCCCACCGACCAGTTCGACCGGTCCATCCGCGATGCCGTGGGGCGCCTGTCGCGCCGCACGCGTGTCGCGGGGTTCCGGCCCGGCAAGGCTCCGCGCCCGATCCTCGAGCGGGTCCTCGGCCCCGGCGCCGTCCTGGAGGAGGCCGTGGACACGCTCGTCCAGAGCGCATACCGGGAGGCCGTCCTCACCGAGGGGATCGTGCCCCTGACCAATGCCGACGTCGAGGTCGTCGAGGCCGAGGAGGGCAAGCCCCTCCGGTTCAAGGCCACGATCCAGGTCCGCCCCACGGTCACCCTGGGCGACTACGCCAACTTCAACTTCGCACCCGAGATCGAGACCGTCGACGAGCCCAAGATCGACAACGTGCTGGACGAGATCAGGGACCAGAACGCGACCCTGTCCGCGGTGGAAGACCGGCCGGCCAAGACCGGGGACTGGGCGATCATCGGCTTCGACGGCACCAGGGACGGCGTGCCGTTCGACGGTGGCAAGACCGATCGGATGCCCCTCGTGATCGGCCAGGACCGCCTGATCCCCGGCTTCGAGGCGCACATCGTCGGCCTGGCGCCGGGCGAGTCGACCGAGTTCGACATCACGTTCCCGGACGACTACGCCGAGCCGATGCTCGCCGGCCAGGCTGCCCACTTCACCGTGGACCTCAAGGAGCTGCGGGAGAAGATCCTGCCGGCCGCGGACGACGAGTTCGCCCGGGGGATGGGGGACTACGCCGACCTCGCCGCCATGCGGGTCGACATCGCCGAGCGGCTCCGCCGTAATGCCCTCGACCGGGCGCGCCACGAGTTCTCGGACAAGATCATCGACTACGCGGTGGCCAACGCCACCATCGACCTGCCGGACGTCCTGGTGGACCAGGAGGTCGAGGTGATGCACGACGAGTTCCGGACGACGCTGACGCGGCAGGGCATCGCGGAACCCGCGTATCTCAAGGCGACGAGCCAGTCCGAGGCGGACCTCCACGCCGAGTTCCGCCCCCGCGCCGAGCAGCGCACCAAGGTCCTCCTGGTCCTGTCGACGATCGCCGACACCGAGGGCGTCGAGGTCCCGGAGGCGGAGGTCCAGGCGCAGGTCAGCCTGGCCCGCGCCCGCTATGACGACGCCAAGACGGTCCGCTACTTCGAGTCGGAGCGAGGCCGCAACTTCATCCGCAGCACGCTGCGGCGCACCCGCACCGTCGAGGCGCTCGTCGATCGCTGGCTCGCCGCGCATCCCGAGCACCCGGCCCTGCCGCACCTGGAGGACGATGCGCCGTCGGCCATCGAGGCTCCCGAGGCGGAGGCGGCCGCCGCCATCGATGCCACCGACCCCGGCGCCATCCCCGGCGCCGCGGATCTCGTCGGCTCCTGATCCGGCCATACGATCGAACGCAGGAGAGGCCAGCCATGCTCGTCCCCATGGTCATCGAGTCCACCAGCCGTGGTGAGCGCGCCTATGACATCTACTCGCGGCTCCTGAAGGAGCGGATCATCTTCCTGGGCGATGCGATCGACGATCACCTCGCCAACCTGATCATCGCCCAGCTCCTGTTCCTGGAGTCCGAGGACCCCGAGAAGGACATCAGCCTCTACGTCAACTCGCCGGGTGGCGTCGTGACCAGCGGCCTCGCGATCTACGACACGATGCAGTACCTGCGCGCACCCGTGAGCACGATCTGCATCGGCATGGCGGCCTCGATGGCCGCTGTCCTGCTCTCGGCCGGCGCGAAGGGCAAGCGCTACGCGCTCCCGCACAGCCGGATCATGATCCACCAGGGGTCGGGCGGCTTCCGCGGCAACGCACCGGACGCCGTGATCCAGATGAAGGAGTGGGAGTACCTGGTCAAGGTCAACCACGAGATCCTGGCGCTCCACACCGGCCAGCCCGTGGACAAGGTGGTCCACGACACGGACCGGGACTACTTCATGGGCCCCGATGATGCCAAGGCGTATGGCATCATCGATGCGGTGTACACCCTCACAGGCGACTCGCTGATTGCACAGGCCCACGATGCGGGGCTGACCGGCGGCAAGTCCGACCAGTAGCGGGAGCGTCCAATGCCGGTGTCGACGACGGGCTCCAAGGGAACCAAGGTTCCCTACCGCTGCTCCTTCTGCGGCAAGAGCCAGGAGCAGGTCCGCAAGCTCATCGCAGGGCAGGGCGTCTACATCTGCGACGAGTGCATCAACCTGTGCCAGGAGATCATCGAGGAGGAGCTGCTGGAGGCGCCGAAGACGCGTCAGGCCCAGCAGAAGCTCCCGAACCCGCGCCAGATCACGGCGTCGCTGGACCAGTACGTGATCTCCCAGGAGAAGGCGAAGAAGGTCCTCTCCGTCGCCGTCTACAACCACTACAAGCGGATCAACGTCGGCAACAGCGTCGATGACGTGGAGCTCCAGAAGTCGAACGTGCTGCTGGTCGGGCCGACCGGTTCCGGCAAGACCCTTTTGGCCCAGACACTCGCGCGGGTGCTGGATGTTCCGTTCTGCATCGCCGACGCGACGTCCCTGACCGAGGCCGGCTACGTCGGCGAGGACGTGGAGAACATCCTCCTGCGCCTGATCCAGGCCGCGGACTTCGACGTCACGCGAGCCCAGCGCGGGATCATCTACATCGATGAGATCGACAAGATCGCCCGCAAGGCGGACAACCCGTCGATCACCCGCGACGTGTCCGGCGAGGGCGTGCAGCAGGCGCTGCTCAAGATCCTCGAGGGCACCGTGGCGAACGTCCCGCCCCAGGGTGGCCGGAAGCACCCGCACCAGGACTTCATCCAGATCGACACGACCAACGTGCTGTTCATCTGCGGCGGTGCGTTCGACGGCCTCGAGAAGATCGTCGAGGAGCGGGTGGGGAAGCGATCCATCGGCTTCGGGTCCGACAGCGTGATGTCCAGGGTGGACAAGGCCAAGATCATCGAGAAGCTGATGCCGGAGGACCTGCTGAAGTTCGGACTCATCCCGGAGTTCATCGGCCGCCTTCCGGTCATCGTCACGCTCTCGCCGCTGACGGTCGACGACCTGATGCGGGTCCTGGTGGAGCCCAAGAACGCGGTCACCCGCCAGTTCCAGAAGTTCCTCCAGCTGGACAAGGTGGAGCTGGTCTTCACGCCCGGGGCGCTCCAGGCCGCGGCCGAGGTGGCCATCGACCGGAAGACCGGAGCACGCGCCCTGCGGTCCATCGTGGAGGAGGCGCTGCTCGAGGTGATGTTCGACATCCCGGAGCGCACCGACGTCCGCCGCTGCATCATCACGGAAGAGACGATCCGCGAAGGTCGGGCCCCGCTGCTGCTGACGAAGAGCGACGTCGACAAGGGCGTGGACGAGACGAACTACTCGGAGTGGCTCTCGGAGCAGAGCGCCAGCGCCTGAGGCGCCCGGGTCCGGAGCGGGCAGTCGCCCCTTCACAGCGGGGCGAAGATGGGGGCATGAACCACGCGGATCATGTCGCGCTGATCGCCGTCGGGGTCGAGGGAGCGGGCCGGCGCTGGCTCGAGCTTGGCGCCGGGAACGGCGAGTTCACCCTGGCGCTCGCCGACTGCCTGGCCACGGGCGAGATCACGGCGATCGACCTCGAGTCGTGGGCACTCTCGGAGATGGAAGGTCGCGTGGCGGCGCGCTACCCGGGGGTCCGCGTTGCCACCGTCACCGCGGACTTCACCCACGGGTTGCCGGAGGGGCCGTTCGACGGCGTGCTCGCGGCCAACAGCCTGCACTTCGTCGCGAACCCGGTGCCGGTCCTGGCGGCGATCCGGGCGGCGCTTGTCCCGGCAGGCCGCCTGATCGTCGTGGAGTACGACAGCGAGCACGGCAATCCGTACGTGCCGCACCCGATCTCGGCGCGTCGCCTGGGCGGCGTGCTCGGCGAAGCGGGCTTCACCACGCCACGGGTCACCGGCCGCGTGCCCAGCCGGTTCCTCGGGGCGATCTACGCAGCCGTGGCCACGCCCATGGCATGAGCGACGCCCGACCATGGGTCGCGTACACTGCGCCGATGCTGTGGCGTCCCACGCTCCGACTGGTGGCCATCGTTGCCGCGCTGAGCCCGGCTTCCCTCGTGCTGTCGCACAACCTCGTCGTTCCTGGCCGCCTACGGTGCGGCGCTCGGAGGCGGTCCTTCGGGCGACGGGCCACGACGAGGGCTGGTCGTCCGCCGTCCGCGCGGTGATCGCCATCTCTGTCCTGCTCGCGACGTTGGGGCTCGGCCGGCTCCTCGCGCTGTGGCGGACGGCTCGCCGTGTCGAGCGCGAGAGCGGGACGCACCCGCGATACCGACTGGCATGCGTTCGGGCGGACCGTCCTCGCGACCTGGGCCTGGCTGGCATTCGTCACCGCCGCGTGGTTCCTCGTCCAGGAGAACCTCGAGCGGATCTCGATCGGCCAGCCGCTGCCCGGTCTCGAGCCGCTCCTCGAGGACGGGCCCGGTCGGCCCGCTGCTCATCATCCCCGTGATCTCGCTGATCCTCGCGCTCATCGGCGGCCTGTTCCGGTGGGGGATCGCGGCCCTGCGCGCCCGGATCGCGGCGGCCGCCGCCGCCCGGGCCCGCGCACGGACCGGGTCGGGTCGCGGCGCCGGTGGGCGCGGACCCCCACCGGCCCAAGGTCCTGTCGCGCAACCTCGGTCTCCGGGCCCCACCGTCCCACCTCACCGCGTAGCCCGCGCCCTCAGGGCGCGTCCTTCGGTCTCGCGTGAGAGGACAGCCATGCATCGTCGTTCCTTCGCGGTCGCCGTCAGCGGCGCCGCCATCCTCGCGATCCTCGTCGCGGGTATCACCTCGGCCCACGTCGTCAACCAGTTCGGGCCGTACTCCATCGCCCTCGGGTGGCTCCACGAGCCCGCCTACGTCGGGGCGGACAACGCCGTCCAGGTCATCATCAAGGACGCCTCGGGGAAGCCCGTGGACGACGTCCCGGCGTCCGACCTCGGGGTCACCGTGACCGCCGGCGGCCAGACGTCGGCCGTCCTCCCGCTCAACGCCTCGAGCGACCCCGACACGGGTCTCGGGACGCCGGGCGAGTACACGGCGCACCTCACCCCGACGATCCCCGGCGACTACACGTTCCACCTGGCCGGCACCGTCCACGGGACGGCCGTCGACGAGACGGTGACCTCCTCGGACACCACGTTCGACGCCGTCCAGGACCAGACCGCCGCCGAGTTCCCGGCCAAGATCCCGTCGACGACCGATCTCTCGGGCAAGGTCGATCGCCTGGACAGCCGGATCACGGCGGCCCAGGCCGCCGTCACCGACGCCTCCGATGCCGCCAGCCGGGCCCTCCTGGTGGGGGTGACGCTCGGTGGCCTCGGCGTCGTGCTCGGCCTCGCCGGCGTGGTGCTGGCGTTGCGGGCGCGCAAGGCGTCCTGACCGATGCCCCACGCGCGCAGGGCCGCGCTGGCCCTCGCTGCTCGCGCTCTCCGCGCTCGTCGCGGGGAGCGCGAGCGTCTCGGCGCACGCGCTGCTCGCGCTCGTCGGACCCGGCCGCGAACGCCGTCGCTGCCGACGGCACCGACCTCGGTGACCCTGACCTTCACCGAGCCGCCGGATCCGAGGCTGTCGTCGGTCCAGGTGCTCGACTGCCTCGGGGGCGCCGCACGCGACCGGACCCGCGGTCGCGGGGACGCCGGGCTCGAACACCCTGACCGTTCCCGTCGGCCCGCTCGCCGACGGCGTCTACACGGTCGCATGGCGGACCGTGTCGGCGGCCGACGGCCACGCGACCGCGGGCTCGTTCGCCTTCAGCGTCGGGACGGCGGCGCCGCCACCGGCCGCCGACGGGCGCGATCGCGGCCGGCGCCTCGACCGTGTCGCGCCGGCTCGGTCCTCGCCCGAGCCGTCGATGTACCTCGGGCCTCGTCGTCGCTGCTCGGTGCCCTGTTCGTCGGCGAGGTCCTGCGTGACCGGCCGCGGTCGCCGGCTCGTGCGCCTGCGCGCGATCGCCTGGGTCGCTCGCGGCGATCGGCGCGACCGGCGTCCTGCTCGCGGCCGCGTCCGACGCGGGCGTCGGCCTGGCCGACGCTCATCGGGAGCACGCTCGGCGCCGACGCGCTGCTGCGCCTGGTCCCGATCCTGCTCGCCGGGCCGCTGCTCCTCCTCGGCGGCCGGCGGGGCGGCCGCGCGGCCCGCGCGCTCGCGGCTCGCGGCCGTCCTGGTGGCGCTCGCGCTGCTCGCCGATGCGGCGGCGAGCCACGCGGCGACGGTGCCGCTGCCCGGCGCTGAACATCGGCCTCCAGTGGCTGCATGCGGTCGCGATCTCGATCTGGCTCGGCGGCCTGGCGGGCGTGCTGGTCGATGCTCGGCGATCCGGACGCCGAGGATCGGGCCGTGCTGACGGCGCGGTTCAGCCGCTGGGCGACGGCCGGCATCCTCGCTCGTCGCGGCGACCGGCGTCGGTACGGGCGGCGTTCGAGCTCCACGACCCGGGCGAGCTGCTCTCCACCGACTACGGGCGGCTCATCCTCGCCAAGACCGCCCTGTTCGCCGTCCTCGCGCTCCTCGGGCGCCATCAACCACTTCCGCCACGTGCCGGCCGGGGAGCGACGGATGGGCGCCCTGCGTCGCGTCGGGTCGATCGAGCTGCTGGTGGGGACGACGATCATCGTGCTCGCGGCGACCCTCGTCACGACGCCGCCACCCGCCGACGCAGTCGCGCGGACGAGCGGCCGCCGGCCCGACCGGGACGACCGTCGAGGGCAGCGACTACGCGACGAGCGTGCGGGTCCGCCTGGCGATCACGCCCGGGACGCCGGGCCGAACGCGTTCCGCGCCACCGTCGTCGACTACGACACCGGGCGCCGCGGTCGACGCGACGTCGATGACGCTGCGCTTCAGCCTGCCGGCGCGCCCGGACGTCGGCGGCTCCTCGCTCCAGCTCCAGCCCGCGGGCGACGGCTCGTTCACGGGCACCGGGAGCAACCTCTCGCTGGCGGGGACCTGGACCGTGACGGCCCTGGTCGTCGAGCCCACGACCTCGGTCGAGGTGCCGCTCGTCGGTGCCGGTGGCCGCCGGCCCGACCCAGCGTCGACGTGAACCGCGTCGCGGGCCAGCCGACGATCTACACGGTCCACCTCGACGGCGGCGCGAGCGCGCAGCTCTACCTCGACCCGTGGGCCGCCGGTGCGGCCGACCTCCACGTGACGTTCTTCGACGCCGCCGGCAAGGGCCTGGCGGTGACCGTCGATCGCGGCGACCGCCGCCACCGGCGGTGGAGCGCCGGCGCCGGTGACCATGACTCCCCTCGAGCCGGGCCACGCGGTCGGCCACCTGCGAACCGCCGCCGGCGTCCCGATCTCGGTCACCGTGACCGGCACGGCACCCGGACGGCGGACCAGCTCAGCTTCTCCCTCCCGATCACCCCCGATCGATGAGGCCGTCGCATGCAGCTCCGATTCGCTGCTCGCTCCTCGCGTCGCTCGCGGCGCTCCTCGCGGCCTGCGCTCCGTCGGCCGTCGACCGGGCTCGACGGCGCCGGCCGGGTCCGGCGACCATCGGTCCGACGACCGTCGTCGAGCGCCACGCTGACCATCGTGTCGCCGACGAACGGCCAGTCGGTCGCCGGGCCGACCGTCCATGTCGTCATCGACCTCGCCGGCGCCACGATCGTGAGCGCGACGACGACCGACATCCGGCCCGACGAGGGCCACATCCACCTCTACGTCGACAACAACCTGGTGTCGATGAACTACGGCTCGACGCCTGGACCAGGCCGTGCCGGCCGGGACCCACGTCCTGCGCGCCGAGTTCGTCGCCGCCGACCACGTCCCGTTCAACCCGCGCGTCGTCACGCCGGACGTCGTGTTCACGGTGACGCCATGAGCCGCCGCGGCCGATCGCGGCGCTTCGTCGGCGCTCGCCGGCGTCGCGACGATCGTCGCGGGCGCGCTCGTCGACGACCGGTCGCGAGCCCCCGGATCCTCGTCGGCGCCGTGTTCCCGCTCTCGAGCAACGCCGCCGGGCTCGCCGGCGAGGAGCTGCGCGGCGTGCAGATCGCCGCGGACCTCGTCAACGCCGACGGCGGCGTCGGCGGTCGCCGCATCGAGCTCGACGTGCGCGACCTCGCGTCCGCCGGACCAGGCGCCGGCCGTGATGGCCTCGCTCAGGGCCGACGGCGTCAACACGGTCATCGGCGCCTACTCCTCGGATCTCTCGATCGCGGCCAGCGCCGCCGCGGCTGCCGACGGGCTCGTGTACTGGGAGGCCGGCGCCGTGGCGGACCGGCTGACCGGGCGGGGCCTGCCGCTCGTCTTCCGCGTCGGCGCGAGCGGGACGAACCTCGGGACGAACTCCGCGTCGTTCGCCGTCGAGCAGCTCGCGCCGCGTCTCGGCAAGGTGCCGGCCGACCTGCGGGTCGCGATCGTCAACGCCCAGGACGACTACGCGACCTCCGTCGCGGACGCGGCGGCCCGGACGGTGACGGCGGCCGGTGTGCCCGTCGTCGCGCGCCTCTCCTACAACCTCGTGGTGCCCGGGTTCGCCGGACCTGATGGCGACCCTCGCGGCCGCCCGCCCCGACGTCCTGATCCTCGCCTCGCACATCCCCGATGGCGTCGCATTCCGCCAGGCGATGCTCGCCGCCGGGCTGCACGTCGGGGCGTTCATCGGCTCGACCATGGCCGAGTGCGACCCCGACTTCGCGGGTGCGCTCGGCCCGGACGCGGTCGGTGTGTTCGCGTCGGACCGACCGGTGGGCGGGTTCCGCCCGGACGCGCTCGACCCGACCGCCCGGGCCGTCTATGACCGGTTCGCGGCGGCCTGGAGCAGGGCCACCGCGGCGGCGGACGTCCGGACGAACGCGGGCGGTGACGCCGCCCTGGGCTGGACGTCAGCAGAGCCTGGCGACCGACGGAGCGGCGACGGGTCCGTACGTTGGAACCGCCGGTGCAGGTTCAGCCGCCGCCATGCCGGTGACCACCATCTCGGGACCTCCATCCACCCTGCCGTGGAACGGCCCGACCGAGGAGGGCATCTCGGGCTTCACCGCCGCCTGGGCCCTGTTCCACGACGTCATGCCCCGGGCGACGGGCGATGACGCCGACGGCGATCGCGGCTGCGGCTCGCGCCATCGACCTTCCGGCGGGCAGCCTGCCGAACGGCGCGGGCCTCCGGTTCTCGTCCGATCCAGCGACGCTCGGCCAGAACGTCCGGGCGGCCGCCGTCATCTGGCAATGGCAGGCGGTCCGTTCGTACACCTATGTCTGGCCGCCGACCTACGCGACGGGATCGATCGCGTTCGTCCCGTTGCCGCGATGACGACGCTCGTCGACACCACGCGGAGGACGGGCGGCGGGATCCGCCCCGGTGCTGCAGGGCGGCTCGGCGCGGATCGCGGCATCCTCGGGCTGCTGGCGTTCGCCGTGTTCGCGCGGAGGGCGGCCGTCCTCGATGGCGCCGACGGCCTTGTCGTCGGGACGGTCTTCGGGGTCGTGCTGGTCGGGATCGCGTTGGCCGGCGGCTGGCGACCCGGGCGCCCGACCGTCCGGTCGATCGCCACGTCCAGGCGGGGCCGGCCTGGCTGCCGCACTGGCCCTCGTCGCCCTCGCCCTCATCGGGCGGGTGCACGGGCCGTGGGTGCCGCTCGACCCGGCCGCGACGCTCTACCCCTGGGTTCAGGTGACCCTCCTGGTCGCGACGGCCGAGGAGCTCGTCCTGCGCGGCGCGCTGTTCGACGCCCTGGAGGACATCGGCGGCCTCGCGATCGCGGTCGGGGTGACGGCGATCGTCTTCGCGCTCCTCCACGTCCCGCTGTACGGGTGGCAGGTCGTCCCGCTCGATCTTGGCGTCGGCATCCTCCTGGGCGGGCTTCGCGTGGCGACGGGCGGTGTTCTCGCCCCGGCGCTTGCACACGGCCTCGCCGACATTGCTGCCTGGTGGCTGTGATGCCGTCGGTCCGCTCGCCGCAGGCAGGCCTCCTCACGTGCCTCGCCGGTCTCGCTCTTGCGGCTGCTGTCCAGGTTGCGGCCCCGCTCCCCGGGCCCCCGCTGTACGACGGCGTTGTGTCCGTCGAACCCTACGTCTACCTTGAGCCAGCGGGAAGTGAACCGGGAGGGGCACGATGGGCGACGAGCAACAAGCCGGTTGTCGACGGCGTCAGCCCCGCCATCGCGCTCGGGACCCCGGAGTATCCACCGCAGGCGCAGCTCCTGGCCGCAGCCGGCGCGCTCGCTCTGCCCGGTGACTCGACCGCCCTCGTCGTGTCGATCACCCCCGTCCCAGCGACCGTTGAACCTGCTTCCGGGACCATCGTCGGCAACGTGTATCGGGTGCTGGTCGTCAACCAGGCCGGCGCCGCGGTCACAGGGTTGCCGGGCAAGCAGGTCACCCTTGCACTCCGGGATCCCGGCTCCACCGACCAGGCATCGATCGAGCTCCTGGCGGGAGGGAGCTGGCAGGCCCTGCCCACCGTCAGCGCCGCCGTCACCGGCACATACGAGACCACCGGAGTCACGACTTTCGGCGACTTCGCCCTGGTTGGGACTCCTTCGGCCGGCGGGGGGGCCGTGGGAAGCTCGCCGTTCGCGATCATCACGGTGGGCGCCCTCGTGCTGATCGTGGTCGCCGCGGCGTTCCGCTTCACGCGAGATCGAACCCGGAGCGATCGGAAGGCCCGGTGAGAGGAGCCCTGTGCCTGACCGCCATCCGCGCCGTGCTAGACTGCCGCCTTCACGGCGATGACCGGGAAGAGTAGGTCCCGGAACGACCCTGAGCGAGCGCGGGACGGTGCGAGCCGCGCGGGCACGACGGAACCGAAGGTCGCTCGCGAGCCGTGCGGGTGGCGCCCGATAGCGCGCCGAGAGCGTGACCGGATCGCGCGGACCGCGACGAGCGGCGAGCCCGGCCACGGAAACCAGCAGGTGGTACCACGACCCCGTTCGTCCGCTGGACGATCGGGTCGTTTCGTTTTCGGGAGCGAGCGATGACGGAAGAGGCGAGCGGACAGCTGGCAAAGGCCTACGTGCCGGCCGAGTTCGAGCACGACATCTACGAGCGCTGGCTTGCCGCGGACGTCTTCGCCCCGGACGGCGCCGGGTCCACCGCCGACTGGTCCCTCGAGCCCTTCGTCATCATCCAGCCGCCGCCCAACGTCACGGGCAGCCTCCACCTGGGGCACGCCCAGCGCACCACCGTCGAGGACCTGATGGTCCGCCACGCGCGCATGCTCGGCCGCCCGGCGCTGTTCCTGCCCGGTCTCGACCACGCCAGCATCGCCGCCCAGTTCGTCCTCGACGGGATCCTCGCGAAGGAGGGCGAGAGCCGGGCGACGCTCGGCCGGGAGCGCTACCTGGAGCGGATGCGCGCCTTCATCGACGAGACGAGGGCCGTGATCCTCACCCAGCAGCGACGGGTCGGCGGCAGCTGCGACTGGGGCCGCCTCCGCTTCACGATGGACGACGTGAGCAGCAAGGCCGTCCGCGAGGCGTTCCTGCGGCTGTACCGCAAGGATCTTGCCTATCGTGCCGAGGCACTCGTCAACTGGTGCCCGGGCTGCCGCACCAGCGTCAGCGACCTCGAGGTCATCCCGACCCCGGAGTCGGGCTCGATCTGGCGCCTCCGCTACCACCTCGTGGACGAGGCCACCGGCGCCCCAGACCCAGACGCGACCGTGACAGTGGCCACCACCCGCCCCGAGACCATCCTCGGCGACACGGCGGTCGCCGTACACCCCGACGATCCTCGCTACGCAACCCTGGTCGGCCGGCGGGTGCGGATCCCGTTCGTGGAGCGGGACGTGCCGGTCATCGCGGACCCGGCGGTGGACCCGGCCTTCGGCACCGGCGCCGTCAAGATCACGCCCGCGCACGACCACGACGACAACGAGACCGGCCGTCGCCACGGCCTGGCGATGCCGACGATCCTCGACGACGCGGCGCGCGTGGCGAACACCGGCACGACCTACGACGGCCTCGATCGCTACGAGGCGCGGACGCGGATCCTCGAGGACCTGGCCGCGGTCGGCGACCTCGAGGGCGTGCAGCCCCACGAGATGGTGATCGGCCGCTGCCAGCGCAGCACCGACGTGGTGGAGCCCCGCCTCAAGACGCAGTGGTTCATCCGGACCGGGCCGCTCGCCGAGGCGGCGCTGGCGGCGACCCGTTCGGGGACCACCGGCATCCTCCCGGAGCGCTTCGAGAAGACCTGGGAGCACTGGCTGGTCAACATCCGGGACTGGAACGTCTCCCGCCAGCTGTGGTGGGGCCACCGCATCCCGGCCTGGTACTGCCCGGACGGACACGCGACGGTCTCCGCCGCGATCGACGGACCCGACGCCTGCGAGGTCTGCGCGAGGCCCGCCTCGGAGCTGGTCCAGGACCCGGACATCTTCGACACCTGGTTCAGCTCCGGGCTCTGGCCATTCTCCACGCTCGGCTGGCCGGATGCGACCGCCGACCTCGCGCGGTTCTACCCGGGAAGCGTGATGGAGACCGCCTACGACATCATCTTCTTCTGGGTCGCCCGGATGATGATGCTGGGCATCGAGCTGATGGGCGAGGTCCCGTTCACGGTCGTCTACCTCTCGGGCCTGATCCGGGACCCGTACGGCCAGAAGATGTCGAAGACCAAGGGGAACACCGTGGATCCCCTGGGCACCATCGACGATGTCGGGGCGGACGCGCTGCGGTTCGCCGTCGTCCACGGCGCGACGCCGGGCAACGACCAGCGGTTCGGTCCGGCAAAGGTCGAGAATGCGCGGAACTTCGGCAACAAGCTCTGGAACGCAACACGATACGTGCTGGGTGCACGTCCTGAGACGATCCCGGCGGACGCCGTCCGGCGGCAGCCGGACCCGGCGCTGCTTGGTCCTGCCGAGCGATGGGTCCTGTCACGCGCCGCCGACACGGTGACTGCTGTCGACCGGGCCATGGCGGACTATGGATTCGGCGAGGTGACCCGGCTGCTGTACGAGGCGATCTGGAGCGAATACTGCGACTGGGGCATCGAGCTGGCCAAGGTGCGCATTGCCGACCAACGCCTGTCCGCCGCCGAGCGCGAGGCCACGTGGTGGGCGCTTGTGAGCGCGCTGGACACGTACCTGCGGTTGCTCCATCCCGTGATGCCGTTCATCACGGAGCGCCTGTGGGCGGCGCTGCCGCACACGGCCGCCGATCCCGAGCTGCTGATCGTGGCCCGCTGGCCGATCGCGATCGGGCGCGACGAGGCCGCCGAGACCCAGGTTGGAGCGCTGGTGGACCTGGTGCGCGCGGTCCGAAACGCCCGGGCGGACGCGAAGCTGGAGCCCGCAGCGTGGCTGCCGTTGGACGTGTTCGTGGAGCCGGAGCTGGTCGAGGCCCTGGAGGTCCTCCGCCCGGCGCTCGAGCGGATGGGCCGGGCACGCCCGCTGCGGCGCCACGCCACGCGTGAGGCTCTGCACGGGATCCCGGGTGCGACCGGCGGACTGGCCGTGATTGCCGGCCCCGCGGAGGCGATCGTGGGGACCGGGGCGTCCGACCCGGGTGCCGCCGAGGCGGACCAGGCCCGCCTGGAGAAGGAGCTGGCCGATGCCGAGCGGCTCCTTGAGGCGGCCCGCTCCCGGCTGGCGAACGAGGCCTTCACGGCCAAGGCCCCACCGGTGATCGTCGATGGGGCACGGGCCCGAGAGGCAGAGCTCGCCGACCAGGTGGGACGTCTTCGGGAGCGCCTGGGCCGATGACCACCGTCCAGCCGCTATCCGGTGGGCGTCGCGCTGGTACGATGGCCGGGATCCGCCATCAGGCCGTGTCCCGGAGGACGACGTGCCCCTCGAGTTCCTGAAGCGCCGCGGCACCGACGCCGACAAGGTGACAACGACCCAGCAGCCGGTCACGACGATCGGGCTGCCGGAGGAGGTCGTCGCCCAGGAGTTCCAGCTCAAGCTCCACTACGCGGGCAAGAGCACGGAAGGCGTGCGCATGCGCGTCGGCGCCCGAGCCATGGCCGAGCTGCCCGAGATGCTGTCCGGCTTCGCTCTCGGTCCGGTCGAGGTCGTGGAGCCGCTGCCGCTCGAGTACGCCCACGCGATGCCGCAGATCATCCGCCCGTCGGAGGCAATGCAGTGGCTCAACGCCCACCACGAGCTGAGCCCGGTCACGCGGCATGCGCTTCTCGTCCTGGAGACGATCGATGCCATCGACCTGGCGTTCGACACATTCGCCTGCGCGCTCCTGGATGGCGAGGCTGACACCTCCGGCTACCCGGAGTACAACGCGGTCATCGGCGGCGTGGCGGCGCACTGGGACGAGGCGACGGGCGACATGATCGTGCGCGGCGTGGTCGGCTGGGGCGGACGGGGCGTCCGCGGTGACACGGACCGTATCGGCCAGCGCATCCTCGGGGGGATCCTGACCAACATCCTTGCCAACCAGTACGCCCTCGGCCTCACGTCCGTGGACCGCCCGGTCCCCGCTGGCGGTCGCGGCGGCCTGGTGTGCGCTCACTGCGGTTTCGCGTCGGGTCACGAGCGCGCCTTCTACTGTCCCAAGTGCGGGATGCGGCTGCTCCGCGGCTGATCCCTCGACACCAACCCAAGACGATGCCGATCTACGACTACCTCTGCTCCTCCTGCGAACACCGCGCGGATATCCTCCACGGGATCAACGACCCCGGCCCGACGTTCTGTCCGTCGTGTGGGGCTCAAGGGACGATGCGCAAGCAGTTTGCCGCGCCCACGATCCACTACAAGGGGTCCGGCTGGGCCAAGAAGGACCGCGGGGGGTCGAGCAGGACGCGCGCCGGGTCGTCATCGTCCTCCGGCTCGAGCGACTCGAAGGCCGCCAAGGACGGCGGTTCCGGGAACAGCTCGGGAGGCGGCTCGGACGGCGGATCGAGCGGGGGCGCCGACGGGGGCTCGTCAAGCTCATCGAACTCGTCAAGCTCATCGAACTCGTCCAGCTCATCGAAGTCGTCCGGCGCCTCCGGGTCTGGTGCATCTTCCGACTCCTCGACTTCGTCCGGACCGTCGTCCGGCGATTCGGACTGACACCCGTGCCAGCCGCCGCCGACTGGATCACGCTGAACGAGGCCGCCGAGATCCTCGCCGCAGCCAACGTGCATTTCCGGCCCGGGACGATCGGGTCGTGGGCGCGAAATGGTCGCCTGGCGAGCATCAAGCTCGGTGGACGCCGGTATGTCCGCCGGGGCGAGGTCCGCGCCCTGGTCGCCGCGCCACGTCGGGTCCGCGCGGATGACATCCAGCCCGGCCTGTTCGAGGACCTCCTCTGATCGCATGAGCGGCACTGAGGAGGACGACGGCGTCTCTCGGCTGAGGCTGATGGCGGAACGCGTCGTGGAGCGCGTCGGCGGCCTGCCTGCCGTGCGTACGCTGATGGCGGTCCTCGAGGCCTACGACGGTGCCGGGGGCGGGCTGATGGCGGGAGGCCTCGCGTATGCGGCCCTGATCGCCCTGCTGCCGGGGCTGCTGTTGATGCTCTCGATCTTCGGACTCCTCATCGACGACAAGGCGATCCAGGAGCAGATCGTCGCAGTCATCGCGACCGCGGTGCCGCCACTCGAGGACCTTGCACGCACCGCCTTCCAGCAGGTCTCCGCTGGGGCGGTGCCGGCGTCGGTGATCGCGTTCGTCGCCCTGCTCTGGGGCGCGAGCCGGTTCTACGCAGCTTTGGACTACGCCTTCTCCCGCATCTTCCACAATGCCCGGCGTCGGAACGAGATCGAGCGGACGCTGCGCGGCGTCCTCGTCACCGGGTTGATCGTCGCCCTGCCTCTGGCGGCGCTGATCGCGGGATCCATGGCGAGCTGGGTGCTCGACCTGGCGCCCAACCTGGAGATCTCTGGGATCGCCCGTGGCCTGTTCCAGCTGGCGACGCCAGTGGGTTCGTTCGTGCTGTTCGTGACCGGTACCGCGCTCGTGTACCGGTTCGTGCCCGGCGACCGCGTGCCGGTCCGGGCCATGCTCCGGCCGTCGATCCTCGTCGGGATCGTTCTGGCCGGGTTCGCCCAGGTGTTCACGTTCATCGGACCGCGGCTGACGCACACGGCGGCGATCTACGGGACGTTCGTCGCGTTCTTCGCGATCCTGGCGTGGCTGTCGATCAGCTTCAACGTGCTCCTGCTGGGCGCGTCGTGGACGCGCGTGCGCGAGCTTGCGATGGCCGCGTCCGACGACGCGGCTGCCGATCTCGAAGGCCCGCCGGCGACAGGCATGGACGGAAGCGAGCCAGGATCGAGCTAGGTCATCCCTGACGGACGCCGCAGCGACGGCAGAACCTGGCGTTTGCCGACAGTGAGAGCCCGCACCCGACGCACGGCCGGGCTGTCGGCGGCGCGGAGGTTGGCAGGGCCGTCGGTGAACTGCCGAGCACCTCGCGTGCCGACGCAGCCCAGAGCGCGGCCGCATTGTCGCGGGGAATGACTGGCCGCCCCGCGATGGTGCGCGGCGACTCACCATCGACGCGATACGACGGCCCGATCGGGCCAGTGGGCCACTGCGGTTCGGCCGCGGCATCCTCCGGGGCATGGGAGAGCCACGGGGACACGCCCGGCGCCGCCGGGGTCGCAGGAGGAGCTGCCGTTGGCGCGCCAGGAGCGACCGGCTCGGGCGCGATCGCCGCTGTAGGCCAGACCGGCTGGGGGACGTCATCGTCGGGACGAGGTGTCTCGGCCCGCTCCCGCGCCTCGGCCTCCGCAGCGGCGGCGGCGGCAGCAGCGGCTTCCGCCTCGGCCCGCTCCCGCGCCTCGGCCTCCGCAGCGGCGGCGGCGGCAGCGGCTTCCGCCTCGGCCCGCTCCCGCGCCTCGGCCTCCGCAGCGGCGGCGGCGGCGGCAGCGGCTTCCGCCTCGGCCCGCTCCCGCGCCTCGGCCTCCGCAGCGGCGGCGGCGGCAGCGGCTTCCGCCTCGGCCCGCTCCCGCGCCTCGGCCTCCGCAGCGGCGGCGGCGGCAGCAGCGGCTTCCGCCTCGGCCCGCTCCCGCGCCTCGGCCTCCGCAGCGGCGGCGGCGGCAGCAGCGGCTTCCGCCTCGGCCCGCTCCCGCGCCTCGGCCTCCGCAGCGGCGGCGGCAGCAGCGGCTTCCGCTTCGGCCCGCTCCCGCGCCTCGGCCTCCGCAGCGGCGGCGGCAGCAGCGGCTTCCGCCTCGGCCCGCTCCCGCGCCTCGGCCTCCGCAGCGGCGGCGGCAGCGCAGCGGCTTCCGCCTCGGCCCGCTCCCGCGCCTCGGCCTCCGCAGCGGCGGCGGCAGCAGCGGCTTCCGCCTCGGCCCGCTCCCGCGCCTCGGCCTCCGCGGCGGCGGCGGCAGCAGCGGCTTCCGCCTCGGCCCGCGCCCGCGCCTCGGCCTCCGCAGCGGCGCGCGCTTGCAGCCTCGGCAACTGCGGCCGCTGCGGCAGCTTCCGCCTCCGCCTGTTCCCGCGCGTCGGTCTCCGCAGCTGCCCTGGCTTCCGCTTCGGCCCGCTCCCGCGCCTCGGCCTCCGCGGCGGCAGCAGCGGCAGCGGCAGCAGCGGCTTCGGCCCTCTCCCGGCCTTCGGCCTCGGCCCGCTCCCGCGCCTCGGCCTCCGCGGCGGCGGCAGCAGCGGCCTCGGCTTCGGCCCGCTCCCGCGCCTCGGCCTCCGCGGCGGCGGCGGCAGCAGCGGCGTCCGCCTCGGCCCGCTCCCGCGCCTCGGCCTCCGCGGCGGCGGCAGCAGCAGCGGCCAGCCTCGGCCCGCTCCCGCTCTTCAGCTTCGGCCCGCTCCGCGCCTCGGCCTCAGCGGCGGCGGCGGCAGCGGCGGCAGCAGCCTCGGCTTCGGCCCGCTCCCGCTCTTCAGCTTCGGCCCGCTCCCGCGCCTCGGCCTCAGCGGCGGCGGCGGCAGCGCAGCTGCGTCGCTTCGGCCCGCTCCCGCGCCTCGGCCTCCGCGGCGGCGGCAGCAGCAGCGGCAGCCTCCTGGCCCTCTCCCGCTCTTCAGCTTCGGCCCGCTCCCGCGCCTCGGCCTCCGCGGCGGCGGCGGCAGCGGCGGCAGCAGCCTCGGCTTCGGCCCTCTCCCGCTCTTCGGCTTCGGCCCGCTCCCGCGCCTCGGCCTCCGGCGGCGGCGGCAGCGGCGGCAGCAGCCTCGGCTTCGGCCCTCTCCCGCTCTTCGGCTTCGGCCCGCTCCCGCGCCTCGGCCTCCGCGGCGGCAGCAGCAGCAGCGGCAGCCTCGGCCCGCTCCCCTCGCTTCGGCCGCTCCGGCGGCCGCAGCAGCGGCGGCGGCAGCAGCAGCGGCGGCTTCGGCTTCGGCCCGCTCCCGCGCCTCGGCTTCGGCCCGCTCTCGCGCATCGGCCTCCGCGGCAGCCGCCGGCTGGTCCGTCGCATCGTCGGACGATTCGTCGCCGAGAACACGTGCGAGGCGGCCGGCCGATACGTCGGCGTCGGTCCACTCACCGTCATCCGCTGCCGTCTCTCCGGGCGGTTCCTCGAGGAGAAGTGCGGTCGCAACGGCCGACTCGGAGGTGGCAACTCCCAGGCCGATCTCCTCCGCCGCGTCCAACGACCCGTCAGGGGCACAGGTAAGACACCGACCCTCCGGCCCGTTCCAGCAGTCGCCGCAGGTGTACTGGCGACAGTTCAGGCAGAAGTGGAACGTCCGGTGGAAGGCGTCGAGTTGGTGCGCCGAGGCGGCCAGCTCCTGGTCGCTGCGCGCGTCGGCCATCGCCTCCGAGAACGAGGAGCCGTCGGTCAGCACGAAGTTGCGGACGCCCCGCGACAGCACCTTGACCCGGCGGAGCGGCGACCGGCGCGGCGCGCTCGACTCGAAGGTGTAGCGGGTGCCGCACCGTTCGCAGAACGACTCGGTGAGGATCTCGGTCATCGGGTCCCCGGAGCAGATTCTCCATCCCGCACAGCGTGGCCGTCGGGCAGTTCCAGAGTATAGCCACGGCCCCAGACGGGTTCCTCGCTCCGAGGTACCGGGCGGATCTTGCCGTTGGTCCCTTGACGCGGCGACAGGGCTCCGGCGTCCGCTCTGATACGGTTCCAGACGAGATGGCAGCAGTCGCAGATCTGGAACGCCTCCTCGAGCGCGTGTTCGAGCGCACCACCGCCCGGTTGTTCAAGGCCGGCGTCCAGGAGGTGCAGATCGAACGACGCGTGGAGCGCGCCATGGAGCGCTCTCGAGCCCAGGATGGGACGCGCATATCAGTTCCGGCGCGGTACCGCGTGCGTCTGCACCCCTCGGATCTCGATGACGTCGCGGAGCGATCCGGCGGAGCACCGGCGATCGCCTCCCATCTCGCGGAAAGCGCTCTCGTGTTCGCCCGAGCGCACGGCTACCACCTGGTTGGACGGCCGGAGGTGTGGCTGGCGGCGGATCCCGAGGTGGAGCGGGGCCAGGTGGAGGTCGACATCGTGGCGAAGGGGAGTCTCGCGCCAGCCGTGATCCCCGCCGTGGCGCCCGGCACCGCAGGTGGACAGCTCGCCGAGGGCGGTCCGCCGCGCACTGCCACTCCCACGGCACAGCCCGCGTCCACGGCACAGCCCGCGTCCACGGCACAGCCCGCGTCCACGGCACAACCAAGGCCCGCGGCCGTCGTGCCTGGGGACGTCCCGCTGCAGGCGATGGTCCAGCCCGCGAGCGGGTCGAACTCCCTCCCGGACGCGCATGCCGTCATCGATCGAGCCCTCCACGGCGATGTGGTCGCGGCGGGGATACGCGGCGACGGGTCGCAGACCCTGGTGTTCCGCCGCCCGGCGCCGCAAGCGGCTCGCGCGATCCTCCGCATCTGCACCGCCGACGGACGCGAGCGAACGGTGGAGGTCGACGGATCGCCCCTCACGATCGGCAGATCGAAGGACAACGCGCTTGTGCTCGGCGACGGACGGGTCTCGCGTCACCATGGCCGCCTCCAGGCGCGCCGTGGCACGCTGGTCTACACCGACCTCGGCAGCACGAACGGGAGCCGCGTCAACGGCATCCGCGTCGACGAGATCGTGCTTGGTGCGGGCGATCGCATCCAGGTCGGCGACACCGTGCTGGTCGTCGAGACACTGCCGGGCTGAGGCATGGACGGCTTCGTCCTCACCCTCTGGCTGGTGCGTCTGCTGTTCCTGGGGCTCCTGTACCTGTTCCTGTTCGCCGTGGCGCGGGTGCTGCTGCGAGACCTCCGGGCGGCCTCCCGTGGACCCGTGGAGCTCGGCAGGCTCGTTGTCGTCGCCTCGCCGCGCGGCGAGCCCGTCCCGGGTGCCATCTTCCCCCTGGACGCCGTCACCAACATCGGTCGGGACGTCAACAATGGGATTGTGGTCGATGACCCGTTCGCATCCTCGGAGCACGCAGTCCTCACCTTTCGCGGACGGGCCTGGTACGTCGAGGACCTCGCCAGCACGAACGGGACCTTCGTGAACGGCATCCCGGTGCAGGGAATCGCCGAGATGGGGTTCGGGGATGAGCTGCAGGTCGGCGAGGTCCGCCTCCGCCTGGACCGGGGCCGCCCGTGAGCATTGCAGCCCAGGCGAGGCCATTCGCCAGCGCCCGACCCCGGTTCCGGCCCCGGCCTCGCACGACCGAGACGGGGCTGCTGGCGCTGGTCGCCGTGGCGCTCATCGCCGGGGCCGCGTCCCTTGGTGCGACCCAGCGCGTGATCGCGGCCCAGGCCGCGGGCCAGGCCCTGGCGTCGCTGGACTTCTCGCCGCCGGACCCCACCGCCCTCGCCGTCTACCTCGGTGCGGTCGCTCTCGTCCATGTCGCGTTCATCGTGGCGGGGCGCCGGACCGACCAGGTGCTGCTGCCGGCCGTCGCGATGCTGGGCGGCATCGGCCTCCTCCTCATGCAGCGACTCCCCCAGGATCTCGTGCAGCAGTCCTTCGCCGGCCTCGTGCTGGACCTCGGTCAGCTCCAGCTGATGTGGCTCCTGGTTGCGATGGTCGTGATCGCCACGCTGGCGCTCGCCGTCCGCTCCGATGCCTGGCTGCGAACGTACAAGTACACGTGGGCTGCCGTCGGGATCGGCCTGCTCCTGCTCACCTTCGTCTTCGGCAGCGATGTCAACGGCGCCCGCCTCACCCTGTCGATCGGTCCGGCCTCCGGCCAGCCGTCGGAGCTGCTCAAGGTGATCCTCGTGGTGTTCCTGGCCGCGTACCTCTCCGAGAACCGCTCGCTCCTGGCGGAGGAGAGCACGCGTCTCGGACCACTGCGACTCCCGCCGCTCCCGTACCTGGCGCCGATGGGGGCGATGTGGGCGATCGCTCTCGGCATCGTCGTGGTCCAGCGGGACCTCGGCGCCGCCCTCCTGTTCTTTGCCGTGTTCCTGGCCCTGCTGTACGTCGCGACCGGGCGGGTCTCGTACGTCGCGGGCGGCCTCATCCTGTTCATCGCCGGGTCGTTCGTCCTGTACCACCTGTTCGGGCATGTCGCGCAGCGCGTGGACAACTGGCTGGATCCCTGGGCCGACCCGGCCGGCGCCGGGTTCCAGACCGTCCAGGCACTCTATGCGTTCGGGCGGGGCGGCGTGCTTGGCGTGGGACTGGGGGCCGGCCTCCCGACGATCGGGGGCCACCTCCCGGTTCCGGCCGTCCACACCGACTACCCGCTGGCCGCGCTCGGCGAGGAGATGGGTCTCATCGGCCTCCTGGCTGTGCTCGGGCTGTACCTGGTCGTGGTGGAGAGGGGCCTGCGCATCGCGTCCGCCGCGCACGACGACTTCCGTTCGCTGCTGGCCGCCGGGCTGGCGCTGGTCATCGGGATCCAGGCGTTTATCATCGCGGCCGGAAACCTCAAGCTGATCCCGCTCACCGGCATCACCCTGCCGTTCATCTCCTACGGCGGCTCGTCGCTCCTGGCCAACGCGATCGTGGTGGGGCTCCTGCTCGCGCTGTCCGACCGCGGGGCCGGGGCACCCGCCCCGCCGCGGTCGGGGCCGGGACTCCTCGCACGCCTTCGTGGGGCACGGTCGTGAGCGCCCCCGGCGTGAGCGCGCCCGATGGCAGCGCGCCCGGCGTGAGTGCGCCCGCGCCCGGCGTGAGCGCGCCCGGCGTGAGCGCGCCCGGTGTGGGCGCGGCTGGGAGCACCCGGGCGGCCCGGCCGATCGGCGCGAACATCTTCCGGACCGGGCTGGCGCTCGCCTGCGCATTCGCGCTCCTCGCGATCGGCGCGGGCTGGTGGCAGGTGGCGGATGCGCAGCGCCTGGTGACCGCCCCGGACAACCCCGCGGTCATTGCCCTTGCGCGGCGCACGCTGCGGGGCCCGATCGTGGACCGGCAGGGCACCTGGCTCGCGCGGAGCACACGAGACAAGAACGGCGAGGCGGTGCGCGACTACCGGGACACGACGATCAGCCCCGTCGTCGGCTACGCCTCCCGCCAGTTCGGGACCAGCGGGCTCGAGCGTGCCTACAACGCGCAGCTCCTCGGCCTCGTCGGCGCCGACCCGCTCGGCGGCCTGACCGACAAGTTCAACCTGTCGCCGCGGGATCCGCTGGGCCTCCGGCTGGCGCTTGACCTCCGTCTCCAGCGCGCCGCGGTCAAGGCGCTCGGCGCCGATATCGGCGCGGTCGTGATGCTGGACCCGACAACAGGCGAGGTGCTGGCGCTCGCCTCCACGCCGACCTTCGACGCGTCGGCCATCGCCGACCCCGCTACCGCGGCCAGGACGTTTGCCGCCCTGCAGAAGGACAAGGCGAACCCGCTGCTGCCGCGCGCGACCCTCGGACGGTACGTCCCCGGGTCCGTGTTCAAGATCGTCACCGCCATGGCCGCACTGAGCTCGCATGCCGTGACGCCGGCGACCACGTTTCCGGAGCAGCCGGGCGCCGAGGCCAAGGGGCTCCTCGTCAACGGCTTTCGGATCAAGGACGGCCACCATCCGCAGACCGGTGCGACTGCCCTCGATCTCACGGGTGCCACGGAGGTCAGCTGCAACATCTGGTATGCGCTGGCGGGCCTTCGGACGGGCGGCGTCGGCCTGCTCGCGACCGCCGCGGACCTCGGGTTCGGCTCGGCGATCCCGTTCGACCTCCCGACCGCGGTCAGCCGTGTCACCTCGGGCAAAGGGGGCGCCCCGGGCGGCTTCAAGGACGACGTGGAGCTGGCCTCGGCCTCCTTCGGGCAGGGGCAGACCTTCGTCACGCCGCTGCAGATGGCGCTGGTTGCCGCGACGGTCGCCAACGATGGGGTCCTGATGAAGCCGCACCTGGTCTCGGCACTGACGGGCAATGGACCGGGAGCCCGGACGATCGACCCCGAGGTCTGGCGGCGTGTGATCGGGGCCGACGACGCGCGAGCGATCCAGGTGGCGATGCAGCGAGCGGTGGAGGGCCCCCTCGGCCGCCTGTTCACGCAGGGAGCGAAGGTTGCCGGCGTTCCGACCGCGGGCAAGTCCGGGACGGCGGAGCTCGGGGGATCGGGAGAGCCGCACTCGTGGTTCATCGGGTTCGCGCCCGTGGAGAACCCGAAGGTGGCGATCGCGGTGCTTGTCGAGCGAGGCGGACGTGGAGGCGAGAGGGCAGCGCCACTTGCCGGGGTCATGCTGACGAAGTACTTCGACCTGTACGGGCGGCCGTAGCGCTGGTGGCCCCGGTCCCATGCCGGGGGCGGACCGGGTACGCTGCCCGGGATGACCGATCCCGTCGACCCGACGCCCGCCGACCCGACTGTCGCGCCGGCCAGAGCCGGCGTGCCGTCCTCCCCATCTCCCGCCCCTGCCGACCTGCGCCCGCGTCCGCTGATCGAGCGGATCGGGCTGGCCGCCATCGCGCTCGTGCTAGGCGCCATCTTCGCGATCGTGGGGGTGGCCGCGTTTGCCGGTGGTGACCCGTTCCTCGGCGTGATGGGAGGGATCGGGACCGTGATGGTGCTGTGGGTCGGCGGCCTGGCGCTGTTCCGCGGCTGAGGACGAAAACCCCATTCTCGATGCGGTCGTACACTTGACCGGAAGGCATGACGTCGCCGCGTCCCGATCCCGTTGTTCGACGTCACCCACTGGCCGGTCCGGACGTCCCGACGATCCGGGGCGGGAAGGTGCGCGGTCCCGCACCGCAGACCACGGGAGTCACATGAGCAACATCCAGCAGGCCGGCGACAAGGTCCTCGCCAACGTGGAGCGCGTGATCGTCGGGAAGCACCACGAGGTCCGGCTGGCGCTGGTCGCCCTCCTCTGTCGCGGCCACCTCCTGATCGAGGACGTCCCCGGCACCGGCAAGACCGTGCTCGCGAAAGCGATCGCACGCAGCCTCGGCTGCACGTTCCGGAGGATCCAGTTCACGCCGGACCTTCTGCCGTCCGATGTCACCGGCCTGTCGATCTACAACCAGAAGACCCAGGAGTTCGAGTTCCGGCCAGGGCCGATCATGAGCCAGGTCGTGCTCGCCGACGAGATCAACCGCGCCACGCCCAAGACGCAGAGCTCTCTGCTCGAGTGCATGGAGGAGCGCCAGGCGACGATCGACGGCGTCTCGCATGCGATGCCGGACCCGTTTCTCGTGATCGCCACCCAGAACCCGATCGAGTACGAGGGCACATTCGCGCTCCCAGAGGCGCAGCTGGACCGCTTCATGCTCCGGATCCGCCTGGGTTATCCGGCACTGCTGGACGAGGTCCTGATCCTGGACGAGCAGAAGCGGACCCACCCTCTCGACGCCCTGGTGGAGGTCTGCTCCGGTGACGAGCTGCGCGCCTTGCAGTCGTCCGTGCGCGAGATCTACGTGGATCCTGCGGTGAGCGATTACATCGTCCGCCTCGTCTCCTCCACCCGCACCCACGCAGACGTCTACCTGGGCGCCAGCCCGCGCGGGTCGATCGCGCTCTACCGCGCCTCGCAGGCCCTCGCCGGCCTCCTGGGCCGGGACTACGTGATCCCGGACGACGTGAAGGCGCTGGCGGAGCCCGCGCTCGCACACCGCGTCATCATCAAGACCAGCTCGTCCATCCACGACATCAACGCCGCACACGTGGTGCGCGAGCTGGTCGAGTCAACCCCGATCGAAGCCGCTCGGCAGGCCGGCGGCCTGCGCGAGGTCCGGCCCGCCCCGGCCGTGGGCTGACGGGGCAGACCCCAACCCGCACAGGGAAGGACCGACCGCCGTGCTGCGCCGACTCCAGCTGCTGGCCCTCGTCGTCGTCCTCGTGGTGGCGGCATTCTCGACGGGCTTCCCGTTCCTGTTCTTCCTCGTGTACCTCGGCCTCCTGGTCGGCGGTGGCAGCTACATCCTGACCCGGCTCGGCCTCGCGGACCTTGAGGCGGGCTATGCCGTGAGCCAGCTCAGCGGGTACGTGGGTGACCGGCTTCGCGTGACGTACACGCTGCGCAACACCGGACGGCTGCCGAAGCCGTGGCTGGAGGTCCACAACTCCACGAGCCTCCCCGGCGGCCTCCCGGGCCGCGCCCTGTCCCTCGGCGGGCATAAGGAGCGTTCGTGGGTGGTCCGCACCCCGCTCACGCGGCGCGGCCACTTCCGCATCGACCCGCTCCAGATCCGGACCGGCGACCCGTTCGGGTTCTTCGAGGCATCGGCCGGTGTCGGCCACGGGATCACGCTGATCGTCTACCCGCGGGTGGAGGCGTTGCCCCTCTGGCGGCTCCCGCCGGCCAACGTGGAGGGGGCCCACGCCTCGCCGGAGCGGACCATGCAGACGACACCACTCGCGACGACCGTGCGCCCCTACGCGCCCGGCGACTCCATGAACCGGATCCACTGGCGGACGACCGCGCGCCTGGGCGAGATCCAGGTCAAGGAGTTCGAGCTGGAGCAGACCGCCGATGCGTGGGTGTTCCTGGACCTCGACGAGGCCTTCGCCGCCGGCCAGGACGACGACTCCACGACCGAGGTGGCCGTGCGCGCCGCGGCCTCGATCGCGGACAAGGCCCTGCACGAGAACCGCGCCGTCGGCCTGACCGTCAATGGCCACAGGCTCACCGTGCTGCCTGCGGACAGGGGTTCGCGCCAGCGCCTCAAGATCCTGCAGCTGCTCGCCGCGGTCGAGGCGGACGGGCGGACGCCGCTCGCCGAGGCCCTGGTCACGGGCGTCGGGCGCCTGCGGCGGGGCATGACGGCGATCGTGATCACCGCCACGCAGGATCCGTCGTTCATCCGCCCGCTGGCCACGCTCCGGGGGCGGGGGATCGGGACGGTCGTCGTGCACCTGGACATCGCCGCGTTCGAGCCGGCGCCAGACGAGGCGGGCGCTGAGGCGCAGCGCCAGCGGTCCCGGGCGATGCGCCACGCCCTGGCCGAATACGAGCTGACCACGTACGTCCTGGGTCCGGGCCAGTCGCTCGCCGAGGCCCTCGCGCGATGACCCTCTCGGACGGGCGACGCCTGCGACGCCCCGAGGAGGGCTGGCTGACGCTGGGCCTCGTCCTCCTGATCGTCCTGATCCTTGCCTGGGCCGTGGACGACCCGGGCTGGGTCAACGGCAAGCCGGGCCTGACGGATGGCCTCGCATGGTGTGCCGTGCTGGGCATGACCGTTGGCGTGCTCGGCCCGAAGGTCGGCTGGGGCCGCTGGACCACGTATCTCATCGGCGCGTTGTTCGCGGGCCTGCTGATCCCGATCATCGCCGGCTGGGCCTTCGCACCCGGCGCCACCGTGGCCGAGGCGTTCCACCGGACGGCCGAGGGGACGGTGCAGGCGTACCTCGACATCGCCTGGCGGGGTCGCCAGTTCACGCAGCAGGAGATCCACTACGTCCTCGTGCTCGGGGCGCTGGTGTGGGGGACCGCCCAGTTCGCCGCATACGCGGTCTTCGGGCACCGGCGTCCGCTCAACGCCGTCGTGATGGTGGGTATCGTCCTCGTGACCAACATGGCGCTCACGAGCCGGGACCAGCTCCCGTACCTCGTCGCATACACGGGGATCTCGCTGTTCCTGCTCATCGAGATGCACGCCTTCGACGAGCGCGCGACCTGGATCAGGCGTCGGATCGGGGATCCCGGCGCGATCTCGACGGTCTATCTCCGCGGCGGGGCCGTGTTCATCGTCGCGGCACTGTTCGGCTCGATGCTGCTGACCCAGCGTGCGGCCTCCGCCCCCCTGGCGGGCGCGTGGGCGGGGGTGAACGACCAGCTGATCGGGGTCGGCGAGTCGATCAGCCGACTGTTCCCAGTGGGCGGCGACCTCCGGCAGGGTGGGGGAGTCGGCTTCGGCTCCAGCGTCCGCATCGCCCCGCGCTGGTTCAGCGACGAGAGGGTCGCCTTCGAGGCTGACGTTCCCGCCGGCTCTGAGAAGCTCCTGTGGAAGGCGGCCACGTACGACACCTTTGTCGGCAGCGGCTGGGAGCAGACCGGTGTGTCTCCCGACCGCGTGGACGCGGGGATGCCGCTCCTCGCCGGCACCCCGGAGGACCCGAACCCGGACCTGACCCGGGAGGTCACCGTGTCTGTCCGCCCGGACGGCTACCACGACCCGTTCCTCGTGAGCCCTGGCACGCCAACATTCCTGGACCAACCGGCGGATGTGCTCCTCGCCGACGATGGCGGCTCGTTCGCCGGGGTCAAGGTGCCCGGTGACCGCAGTGCCTACTCGGTGACCGCCAGCACCCTCCTGCTGGGCGACACCGACGTGATCAGCGGCCACCGCCTGGAGGCGGCATCGGTGGACTACCCCGCCGACATCACGGCCCGCTACACCGACGTTCCCGCGGGCGCCATGGGGCCCTACGCGAACGAGCTCCTGTCCACGATTCTCCAATCCGCGAAGCCGACGAACCCATACGACATGGCGGTCGCGATCGAGACGTACCTCAAGGACGACAGCCACTTCACGTACTCCGCCGACGTCCGCGACGTGAGCTGCGGTACCGATAGCGTCGTCGAGTGCTTCGCGCGGACCAAGCGCGGCTACTGCGTCCACTACGCCTCCACCATGGCGATCCTGCTGCGCGCTGCGAACCCAACGAACCACATCCCGACGCGCCTTGTGGAGGGCTTCCTTCCCGGGACGCGTGTCGGGAACACGGATACCGTTCGCAACAAGGACGCCCACGCCTGGGTGGAGGCGTTCTTCCCCGGGTATGGATGGATCCCGTTCGATCCGACCGGCGGGGGCGTCGGGACCGCGGCCGTCATCCAGCCCGGCCCAGCAGTGACCCGCGCCTCACCGACGCCGTTCCGCACTCTGTCGCCGGACCGGCCGGACCCGACGCGCCGCGTCGGCGGCAACCTGCAGCAGGCGGGCGCCAGCGGCACGACGCCGGGGACCGGCGGCGACGACCGCGGCCTGATGATCGTGCTGGCCGTCGTGCTCGGCGTGCTCGTGCTCGCTGCCGCGTTTGCCGCCTGGGTGCGTGGCCCGCGAGGCGAGCTCAGCCCGGACGCGGCGTGGCGGGCGATGGCCCGTTCCGCGTCCCGCTTCGGGTTCTCACCGCGACCGACGCAGACGGTGTACGAGTACGCAGCGGCGCTGGGCGAGCTGGTGCCGGGTGCTCGTGAGGACCTCGGCGTCGTCGCGACGGCGAAGGTCGAGACGACGTACGCGGGGGTGCGCCTGGGTGGGGCTCGCCTGGACGTCCTGCGCGCGGCGACGCGACGGCTCCGGGTGTCGCTGCTGGCGCTGCTGTTCCGCCGTCGCGGCCGCGGCCGCCCCTCCGGCACCGCGACGGGGCGATTCAGGCGCCGCCGCTCGAACTAGAGCGCGCCGGAGCGCGTTCGCCGCTCTGCCGCCTCGCGGGACGCTTCGTCCTCGAGCGGTGCGAGGTGCGCGGTCAGGTTGTGCGCCCGCAGGACGGGATGGCCGCCCCGGAGCTCGATCACGCTCATGCCGGTGAGCCCGAGGCTGAACATCCAGAACTGCGTCAGGGGCAGGCCGAACAGCGTCAGCAGGACGACCTTGAACACGCCGTCGTGGCCCACGAGCACGGACCACGGCTGGTCGTGCCCGGCGCCCGCGCCCGCGTACCCGCCGACCTGCGGCCGGTCGAAGGTGCCGCGCGGGTAATCGCGCCCGAGCCGTTCGAGAACGCGTCCGAGCGCGGGCCGGACGCGGGCCTGGACCTCGGCCAGGGTCTCGCCGCCCGGTGCCACGGACTCCCAGGGCGTGTGCCGCCACGCGGAGATCTCCGCGGGCCATCGACGGGCGATCTCATCCTGGGTCACGCCCTCCCAGTCGCCCTGCCCGAGCTCGAGGATGCCGCGCTCGGGGCGGACCGGGATGCCTGCGGCGTCGGCGCCGGCGACCCGCGCGATCGCGTCCGCGATGGCCTGGGCCGTGGCCGCGGTACGCGCCAGCGGCGAGTGGACGATCTCGACTGGACGCCCGCCCGGGACCGGCATGGCCGGGGAGGCATGGGGACGTGCGAGCCGCTCCCCGGCGAGGGCCGCCTGGCGGCGGCCCAGCTCCGAGAGGGGTGTCTCCGCCTGCCCCTGGAAGCGGCCCTCCCGGATCCACTCGGACTCACCGTGACGAACGAGGACCAGGGTCGCGTCGAGGCCCTCGGGGATCGGCGACCCGCCAGCGGAGGGGGAAGCTCCGGCCGGCGAGCCGTCGCTCACCGGTCGCCCCCCAGGCGGATGGCCCACACGTCGATGACGGCGGGATTGCCGCGAATGGTGTCCAGCACGGCATCGGGGACGTCGTCGTCGAGCGCCAGGACCATGAACGCGTCCGCGCGGGGCGCCGAACGGGCGAGGTTCATCGCGCTGATGTTGACGTCCGCCTCGCCCAGCATCAGGCCGATGCTGCCCATCGTGCCCGGGCGGTCGTAGTGGCGCGTGATCAGCATGGAGTCGGCGGGAGCGATGTCCATCGTGTGCTCGTCGAGCTGCGTGATCCGCGGCTCGCCATGGGCGACGGTCCCGGCCACGGTGACCGTGCCGCCCTCGACCTCGGCGGTGAGGGTCAGCAGCGACGCGAATGCGCCGGCGCTCGGCGTCTTCTGCTCCACGATGGTCAGCCCGCGTGCCCGGGCAACGGTCGCCGCGTTGACCAGGTTCACGCGCTCCGTCGTCGTCGTCTCCAGCAGCCCCCGGAGGACGGCCGCGACAAGCGACGACGCATCGTAGGCCGCCGGCTCGCCGGCGATCTCGAGCGTGAGGGTCCGTGGGGCGGATCGGGCGAACTGCGAGAGGAACCGGCCGAGGGTCTCGGCGAGCGGCAGGTACGGGGCGATGGCCTGCGCGGTCTCGGGCGTCAGGAGCGGCGCGTTGACCGCGTAGCGCGCGGGGCGCCCGTCCAGGACCTCGAGGATCTGCTCCGCCACCTCCTCCGCCACGGCGATCTGTGCCTCGGCGGTGGAGGCGCCGAGGTGCGGGGTCAGCAAGGTGTTCGGCGCATCGAGGAGCGGCGAGCCGGCGGGCGGCTCCGTGTTGAACACGTCGAAGCCGGCCCCGGCGATCCGTCCGCTCCGCAGCGCGTCCGCGACGTCCTGCTCGTCCATCACCCCGCCACGCGCGACGTTGAGCAGCACGACGCCGGGCTTCATCCTCTCGATGACGGCGGCGTTGACCATCCCGGTCGTGCCGCGCGTCTTGGGCACGTGGACGGTGATCACGTCGGAGCGCGCGATCAGCTCCTCGAACGTGACGAGCTCCACGCCCAGGTTGGCGGCCTGCTCGTGGTTGACGAACGGGTCCGAGCCGATGACCGTCATCTCCATGGCCCGGGCCCGCTTGGCGATCGCCTGGCCGATCTTGCCCAGGCCGATGATGCCCAGCGTCTTGCCGCGCAGCTCCATGCCCGTGAACTGCGAGCGCTTCCACTCGCCGCGCCGCATCGACGCATCCGCGGCGGCGGTCCGGCGTGCGAGGCCGTACATCAGCGCCAGGGTGTGCTCGGCCGCGGCGATCGTGTTGCCGGTCGGGGCGTTGACGACGGTGATCCCGGCCCGCGTGGCGGCCTCGAGGTCGACGTTGTCCACGCCCACGCCCGCTCGGCCGATGACGACCAGCCGGGTGCCGGCGGCGATCATCGCGGCGTCGGCCTTGACCTGGCTCCGGACGACCAGGGCGTCGTACTCGGGGAGGATCGCTTCGATCTCCTCCCTGGGCAGGCCCAGCCTCTCGTCGACCTCGTGGTGACGCCGCAGGAGGTCGAGGCCCTCGGCGGCCAGCGGCTCGACGACCAGGATCCTCACGCCACGGGCTCCGCGGTGGGCTGCGCCAGGAGCGCCCGCTGGGCGGCGGCGACGGCCGAGCCCGGGGCCACGCTCATGCCCTGCTCGATGGCGGACGCCTCCAGGACGCCGATCGCGGCCAGGATGTCGTCCGTGGTCACGGAGCCCAGGTGCCCGACGCGGAAGATCCTCCCCTTGAGCTTGCCCTGGCCTCCCGCGAGCACGAGGCCGCGGCGCTTGAGGCCCGCATTGAACGCCTTCCAGTCGAGGGTCGCCGGGATCCAGGCTGCCGTGACGGTCCTCGAGGCGACCGCGTCCTCCGCGAGCAGCTCGAAGCCGATCGCGCGGAGGCCTGCCCGGGTCATCGCCTGGCAGGCCTCGTGGCGGGCGAACACGCCGTCGCCCTCGGCGTTCATCAGCCGGATCCCCTCGTCAACCTGGTACATCACCGCCACGGCGGGGGTCCACGGCGTCTCGCCGGCCGCCTGCGTATCACGATGCCGCTTGAGGTCGAGGTAGAAGCGCGGCATCTTCGCCGACTCGCCGGCCTTCCACGCGCGCGGCCCAACCGCCGCCATGGCCATGCCCGGGGCCGACATCCACGCCTTCTGGGAGCCCGTGACCACCAGGTCCAGGCCCCACTCGTCCATCCTGAACGGCACGGCGCCCAGCGCGGAGATCCCGTCCACCAGGATCAGTGCGTCAGGTGCGACCTCGCGGATCGCCGCCGCGAGCGCCGCGATGTCGCTGGTGACACCCGTGGACGTCTCGTTGTGGGTCAGGAGAACGGCCCGGAGGTCGGGAATCGCCGCCGCGGCCTCGCGGACGGCGGCGGGAACGGCCGTCTTGCCCCATTCGACCTCGAGCCTGGTGACCGCGGCGCCATAGACCTCGGCCACCTTGGCGAACCGGTCGCCGAAGGCGCCCATCGTCACGGCCAGGACCGCGTCGCCGGGGGAGAGGACGTTGACGACGGCGGCCTCGAGGGCACCCGTGCCGGCGCAGGTGAGGAGGATCACGTCGTGCTCGGTGCCGAAGAAGGGCTTCATGCCCGCCTCGACACGCTTGAGCAGCGCCTTGAACTCCTCGCCACGGTGGTTGACCATCTGGCGCCCGCCGGCCTCGCGCACGGTCGGGGGGAGGGCCGTTGGCCCTGGGATGCGCAGGTTGGGCTCGAAGCGGGTCATCGGTCGGGTCTCCTGGGGTCGCGGAGCGGGCTTGGGGATGGTGCAGGAGATGACAGGCATCCGTCTACCGTGGTAGATATGACGTCATATGAAGACCGTCCGGACCACGATCCTGCTCGATGCCGACCTGCTCGACCGTCTGGACCGACATGTGCGCCGCCAGCGCAGCACGAAGACGTCCGTGATCGCGGCCGCACTGGAGGCGTGGCTGGACTCCCACGAGGCAACGCCCGCGTTCCCGTTTCTCGGCATCGGGCGCAGCTCGCACGGGCGCCTGTCGCTGGACGGGCGGTCGATCGTGAGGCGCGAGGCCGGCCGCCGCCCCGGCGACCGCTAGGTGGCCATCCTGCTGGACCCGTCCGTCGTGCTGGCGGCCGCGGACAGCGCGGACCTCAACCACGCGGCCGCCGTGGGCTGGTTCGGCCGTGTCGACGAACCGCTGCTGCTGGGTGCGCTGGGCCTCGCGGAGCTGGACGTGCTGCTCCAGCGGGAGCTCGGTCCCGCGGCGTCCCTGGCTCTCGTTGAGGCGCTCGTGACGGGGTCGATCCGCCTCCTGGCGCCCACACCGGAGGACCTGGCCCGTGCCGGGGTCCTGATGGGTGAGGCGGCCGAGCACCGGCCGAGGCTCGCCGATGCCCTGCTCGTCGCCAGCGCGGAGCGTCTTGGGGTGAGGCGTGTCGCCGCCTTCGATCGTCGCCCGCTGGCCGTCTTCCGGCCGCGGCACATGCGCAGCCTCGACTTCGAGCCCTGAGCCGGCCCGGCCGGGCAAACGAAAACGGGGCCGGCTGGGCCGGCCCCGTTCGATGCTGCTGGCGGACGTCCGGCGCGCTAGGCGACGCGCTTGACGACCACCGTGGCGGCCTGGACGTCGTGATAGCCCTGGCGCTTGGGGCTCTGCGACGTGGTGTACAGGAGGTACAACGCGTACAGGAATGCGAGCAGGTTGATGAACAGGCCGACGATCGGGATGATCGCGGCGAGCGCGAACGGGCCCCACAGGAACGCCCAGCGGCGGATCGCCTGGTTCTGGGTGAGCGTGGCGCCGTCGACGGCGTTGACGGTCTCGAGGTTCAGGAACTTCTGCCCGAACGACGCGCGCATCCTCGTCCATCCGTAGACGAAGTAGATGGCGCTGACGAACGCATAGATGAGGCCGAAGAACAGCGTCAGGATCAGCCCGAGGCCACCCATCGCCACGGCGATGGTCGCGCCGATGATGATGAGCACGATGTTGATGACCCATAGGATCACGCCGTCGATGATGAGCGCGATGATCCTGTTGACGAGGTCCGCATAGACGATCCCCGGCGCCGGTCCCGGTTCGGCAGCGACGGCCTGCGTCTGGAAACCACCGGGCGTGGCGACGGGCGGCGGCGCGTTCCAACTGCCGCCCTGCGGCGGCGGAACTGCGCCCTGCGGCGGCGGAACTGCGCCCTGCGGCGGCGGAACTGCGCCCGGCGGCGGCGGTACTGAGCCCTGGGGGGGCGGAGGGCCCCCGGCCGGATCCGTCATCGAATACCTCCCTCATCGGCGTCACCTGCGCCGCACGGCGTCAGGATAGTCGGTTGGGCGACGATAAGGAACCCCCATCCCGACGCGTGACGGGAAGCCGATCGTCCGGGCTATTCACACGGGATCGGGCGAGGTGTGACGCTAACGGTGCGTATCCACTGTGTGCATCCCGTCGCCGACATCATGAATCCCGTAGGTGCACCGGGCGGCCGTCAAATGAAACGAGGCAGGCTCGATCGCGTCGCTCGGGATGTTGGCGAGACGGGCGATACGTGCCATCATCATCTTCGCCCAGGTACGCTCACTTGTTGCAGCAGGATCCCTCAAATGCGAATTCGACCGGCCAAGATCGAGGAGCTCGCGCCCAAGCCGCGCGAGCGGGCTCTGTCCCCCCGCCAGCTCGCCGCCCTCCAGCGGGAGGAGGAGATCCGGAAGGCGCTCGTCCGGCTGAAGTCGGACGATGACATCCTGGCAATCGAGCTTGACCCGGCGGAGAAGATCCCCACGATGCGCGCCGCGGTGAAGCGGGCCGTCGCGGCCCACAAGCCGGGCACCAACATGGCGATCCGGGGCAGGACGATCTATCTCTCCACGGGGCCGCTCCCCGGCGGCCGCGGCCGCAAGCCGAAGGCCCCCTGATCACTGGACGTCCGCGCCGTTCAACCGCGGGACGCACCCCGATGCGCCCGGTGCGTCGCACGCCGGTGCGCCCATGGCGTCGCACCCCGGTGCGCCCGAGCGTCTCTCCGGCTGCCTGACCCGTCCAGGAGCCTTCCTTGACCTCCGCCAGCCGTCGCTCCCCGTGGCGCCTCCTCCTCGCGATCATGGCCGTGCTCGTCCTCCTGGGCGGCGTGGCCGTCTGGACGAACGTGCTCGGCGTGGGCGACGAGGCGATGGGGGTCGCCCGGCGGATCGAGCTGATCGTGCACCCACCGCCCGACCGTCCGATCGCCGCGGAGGTCCACGTGACCCCCCGCCCCTCGGGGGCTCCGACGCCGAGCCTCGCCCCGACCCCGGTGGCGTCGCTTGCACCCGGTGCCCGTACGCCGGCCTCGACCCCCACGCCAACGCCGGTCCCGCAGCGGGCGAAGGTGGACGTCAACCTGTACACCGACCCCGCCGCCCACTTCGTCACGGAGATCGATCACGAGTGGTGTGCCGTCGCCGGGACGCAGATGGTGCTGGCGGCCCACGGGAAGGCCGACTTGACGGCGGCCTTCCAGAGGACGCTCGAATTCGCGGATCGGCGAGTGGGAGAGCCGCCGTGACAGCCTCAACGGGGGCTGGGGGCCGTCGGCGGTCGTGGCGGCCCTCGACGCGTACGGCGTCCCCGGCTACGAGGTGCGGACCTATGAGACGCGCGCGGATGCGCTCCAGGACGCGGCTCGGGCCATCTCCGAGTTCCGCGCACCCGTCCTCCTGTTCGCCTGGCGCGGGGCTCACACCTGGGTGATGACCGGCTATCGGGCGGATGCGGACCCGCTCCTGTTCGACGATGCCACGGTGTCGGGCGCCTACGTCCTGGACCCGTGGTACCCGCGGATCTCGTCGATCTGGGGCCCCTCGGACCCACCCGGGACGTACCAGAACGCCGCGGAGATGCGCCGGAACTTCCTGCCGTGGAAGCGGCCCGAGGGGAAGTACCCGAGCCGCGACGGGCAGTTCGTGGCCGTCGTCCCGACCGTGGCCCTGACCCGCTGATCGACAGCATTCGCTGAGCGTCAGCCGGTGGCAGGAACCGCCCTGTCCCTCGGGCGCCTGGGCGTCGTCGCGCATCCGCCGCACGAGAAGCAGCCCCTGCAGCCCCGTCCGCACCGCGGTGCCGGCCGCGAACCCCAGCGGAATGGAGAGCACGCCGACCGGGCCCACCAGCGCGAGGGTGACCACCACCGTCACCGCGAACCCGGCGAGCGAGGCGAGGACCGGCTGCACCGTGTTGTGGGTGGCGTAGAGGCCGCGGGCCGTGAGGTGCCCGAGGGCGTCGAATGGCACGGCGAGCGCGAAGGCCGCCAGCACCGACGCCGTCACACGCACGTCCTCGGCGTCGAAGGCGCCGCCACCGAGCAGGACCTCGATCATCAGCGGCCCGACCACCGCCAGGCCGATGGCGGCCGCGACCGCGAAGACGGTGATCGATGCTGCGCTGGTGCGGACCTGGCGCCGGAAGCTGCGCCGGTCGTCCGAGGCCCACGCCGCGGACAGGGCGGGGAACGCCGCCAGCGAGATCGAGACGCCGAAGAACGCCACCGGCACGCTCTGGAAGTTGCGCGCGAAGCTGACGGAGGACACGCTGCCCGCGGCGAGGGTCGTCGCGATGTTCGTGAAGAACAGGAACGTCAGCGGCTCGATCGGGTGGCTCAACATCTTGGGGATCATCAGGCGCAGGAACTCGCGCAACGCCGGCAGGTGCAGGTCCACGCGCAGCCGCATCGGGACGGACGAGCGGAGCATCCCGATCATGCGGACCCCGAGGTGGAGGAACGCGCCGATGACGGCCCCGACCGCCGCCGCCATGATGCCGAGGCGGTCGTAGAGGAGCACGGTCCCGGCAATGATGCCCACGTTGTACATGAGCGGCGCGAGGGCGTAGGGGAGGAATCGGCGCTCCGCCACGAGGATCTCGCCCAGCGCGATGGACGCGGCGAACACGATCGGGGTGACCAGCATCAGACGGAAGAGGTCGAGGTAGCGCTCGCGGTTCTCGGCGTCGAATCCAGGGGCGATGAGCGTGACCGTTGCGGGGGCGAGGAGCAGGAGAATCAGGCTGGCGATGCCCATGACCAGGATCACGAGCGTGAGCACAGTCTGGGCGAAGCGGATCGAGGCAGCGGCGTCATCGCGGCGCAGGCTGGTGAACACCGGGACGAAGGGAGCCGCAAGCCCGCTGGCGACGAGGACGTCGAGCGCGAGCTCCGGCAGGATGAACGCCGCGTTGTACGCGTCGAGCTCAGGGCCCGCGCCGTAGGTCCGGGCAAACACGCGGTCACGGACGAGGCCGGCCGCGTAGCTCGCAAGGGTGAGGAACGCGAGCAGGACGGCGCCCTGCGGCAGGAACCTCGCCAGCAGTGCCCGGATCCGGGACACGTTCTCCTCCGTGCTCGACCGCAGGGACGGCGCGCCCCCTGCGACGAGTGGGCTCGCCCCCGTGGGACGGTACGGGATATCGGCGTGGGGTGTTGGACGGATGAGGCCCCGTGAGGGGCTCTCTCAGGGGTTGGGGGGAACGGCGGCTGGCGACGGGCGGACCGCCACGCGGACCGTCACCGGGGGGATCCCAAGCGCCAGCAACGAGCCATACACCGGGCTCACCAGATCGAGCACGACCAGGTAGCTGCCGGCGACGGCCGGCGCGATGACCGGCAGGTCGATCACGGTCGACTGGCCGGGATCGAGCGAGACCTCGCCGGCCGTCAAGTCGGCCGACGTATCGACGCCCGCGCCGAGGGCGGTCCACGTGGCCGTCACCATGGCTCGAGGTCGGACAAGCGTCCAGGGGGCGTCCTGGGTCCAGGGCTCGACGCCATCGTTGGCGACCAGCACCGGGATGGTCGCGTGCTCGCCCGAATCGAGCGTGAGCTGCGGCGCTACGCCAAACGACACCGAGACGTGCCCGCTCACGCGGACAAGCACCGGGGCGACGAGGGCCTGCGTGGCGGCGTCGAAGGCGGTTCCGGCAGCATCGTGGATCGTCGTCACGAGCCGGTAGATGCCCGGAACCGGTGGCAGCATCACGCTGGCCGACAGCGCCCCGGCCTCGTGAGTCGTGACGGTCGTGGCGACCACGTCGCCTGGGGACTCGGGAGTGGTCGCGTCGATGGAGCCTGTTCCCTGCGGGTCCCCGCCGGGCGGCCCCGATGAGATCCCTGAGGCCTGTGTCGGATCGGTGACGAGCACCGGCACCCATCGCACGCCGAGCACCGAGCCGGCCAGGCCAGCCCCGCTCCCGGGGACGGCGATGGGCAGCCGGAGCGTCGCGCTCGTGTCGGCTGCGAGGCCGCCGCTCTCGGTGGTGAGCACCGGGATCCCGATCGTGGCACCCGCAGAGGCCAGGGACTCGGGATGGCTCGTTCCCGTTGTGACGCGCGGTGCTCCCTGTCTCACCACCCGCCCGCCGCCACCCCGCAGGTGGGGCAGAGACGACGCCCCACGTTCGACGAGGGAACGATGGAACCCATGGTCCGTCGTATCCGGGTCCATCACGGCGGTTGCGCCTGGCGTGCGAACGCTCGAGAAGGAGAACGCGTGGCCGTTGTAGCTCGGCGCAGCCCGCCACATCGACTCGACCGTGCCCTTGCCCTTCAGGGCTGTCTTCAGGTACCACGCCGGTCCGAAGTAGGCGTCCGCGATCACGGCGTCAGCGCCGGCCGCCAACCATCCGGCCGCGTAGTTGTCGACGCGCTGCTCCCCGGTGGCGAGGCTGCCTTCCGGCAGACCCGGTTCCGAGTTGCCGCTCGCGTAGCAGAGGTGATGGAACAGGACGAGCGCGTGCGGTGCCAGGTGGACGTCGCGAGCGATGTAGGACTCACCGAAGTACTGGTGGGCGGCGTCCCCGCCCCCGGCGAGGGGGTTGAGGCCCAGGCCATTCTGGGTGAGCGGCCGCGGCTGGCTGCTGTAGCGGGACGGCCAACCGTTGCCGTGCCCGAGGTAGACCACGATCGAGGCGCCCTGGAGCGCGTTGCGCACGGTCGGCCAGGTTGCGTCCGGGGAGTAGATGGTGACAACGTTGGAGGTCAGGCGCCGGGCGGCCCTGGCGCCTTCCTCGGCCGCGGCACGGTAGGTGTCGGTGAGCGACCCCACCGGGCCGACGATGATCACGACCTTGGGATCGGTCGCCGCCATGGCGCTCGACGAGACACCGGCGGGACCCGCGGCCCCCAGGACCGTGAGCACGCCGCCGAGCACGGCGGCCGCGATGGTTCTGCCGGTGCGTCCGAGGGCGCGGTGCATTGTCTACGGCCCGAGCGGCGTCGTCCGGTCGGACACGAACCGGTCGAGGAGGAGCGTCCCGGACACGCCCGAGACGAGCCCGGCGGACGGTCCGAGCCGGACCTGCTCCAGCCGGTAGGCGCTGGTGTCGACGGCCGTGATCGTCGCCACGGTGGTCCCGTTGACGAGGAGCCGTGCCGTGGCCGACTTGCTCGAAGCCCAGGACACCTCGATCGTTGCCGCGGCATCGGTGATGCCCGTCCACGAGGTGGTCGAGGTGCCCGAACGGCGTGTCTCGACAAGGCGGATCTGCGGGGCGCTTCCGGCGGATCGACGGACCTGCAGCCGGAACAGGACGGTCCCGCTGCTGTCGAGCCCGCTCAGGACGTCGATCGCCGCCCCCTTCGTGATCGTCCCGTTGGGCGCCAGGGTGAATCGTGCCCGGTAGGCGGTTTCCGCCACCGGCGACCCGTCGGTCAGGTACGCCGCTCCGGCGCCGGAGACCACTGCGGCCAGGCCGAAGCGGCCGCCTCGTGCTGCCGCGGTCGTCACGGCGAGGCGCGCGGAGCCCGTGACGCCCGACCACGCGGACGTGGAGCCGGACTCGAACCCGTCGGAGAAGATGCCGTCGGCGGGGGTCACCAGGACAGCGAGGGGTGCCGTGGCGCCCCAGTTGCCCGCAGCGTCGCGTGCCCGGATCCAGGCAATGTGCTCCCCGAACGTGAGCCCGCCCGTTGACATCGTCCCGGTGAGTGCCTCCGTGGGGGCATCGAAGGCGCCGTCTGCTGCGGCGAGGGGTGTCGCACGACCCGGACCGGGGTCGACTCCTTCGAACCATTCGGCGCCACCGATCCGGGACGGACCGCCCGGCGAGGCGGGATCGGTCGCCGTGGCTGCCAGGGTGATGCTCGCGGCGCCTGCGGTCGGCGGCGGTGGCGCCGGCGGGAGGCTCACGACGGGCGGGACCGTGTCGGGCGTCGGCACGGGCGTGGGCGTTGGCGTCGGCGTTGGCGTCGGCACGGGCGTTGGCGTCGGCGTTGGCGTTGGCGTTGGCGTCGGCGTTGGCGTTGGCGTTGGCGTAGGCACGGGCGTTGGCGTCGGCGTTGGTGTAGGCACGGGCGTGGGCGTCGGCGTTGGCGTGGCGGAAAGGGCCCGGTAGGCCGCGAGGACATCGATCCTCCCGCCCCCAAATGCGTTGTCAGCTCCGGCCGGGCCGAGGTCGACCGCCGTGGACGACAGCGCGGACCGGATCTGCGAGGCAGGCATCGACGGAAACGCGCCCGCGAGCAGCGCCAGGGCGCCGGTCACAACGGGGGCGGAGAACGACGTGCCGGAGACTGTCGTGTACAGGCCGAACCGGTCGGTCGTGGTAACGGCAACGCCAGGCGCGACCACGTCGGGGTATGTCGTGGCCGCGCTGCCACGGCAGGACGTCGGGCCTTCGCTGCTGAAGCTCGCGCCGATGTCGCCGTTGTCGGTGGCGCCGACGGCGAAGGCGTCGGGGTTGTTCGCCGGGCTGGCGTCGGTCGACGCGGCGGGCCCGAAGTTGCCCGCCGCGAATACCGGGGTGATGCCGGCGGCGGCGAGGGTCGCGAGATCGGGCTCGAACTCTGTCGAGCAGCCGGGCGTCGACAGCGTCCAGGAGTTGTTGACGACCGTCGGGGCATCCGCCGTGGCCGGGTTCCCGTCGGGATCGAGCGTCCACTGGTAGGCGAGGTGGATCGCGCTCATCGTCCCGGAGCCGGCGTCGTTGAAGATCCTCGCCGCGATCCATGCGGCGCCGGGTGCCATCCCGATGGCGCTGCCCGACGCCGAGCCCCCCAAGATCAGGCCCATCGTGGCCGTCCCGTGACCGTTGAGGTCGACGGGGGCGGACGGATGCTGCCCGTACGGGTCATACCAGCTGTCTGCCCCGCCGCGGTAGCGCGACGCGAGGTCGGGATGCGTGGCGTCAACCCCGGTATCCAGCTCGGCGACCACGGTGCCCTGGCCCGTGATCCCGAGGCCCCACAGGTCCGGTGCGCCGACGAGGGCGATGTTCGGCTGGGCCGGGGCGGCCTGGGTGGCGGCGGGTGCGACCGGGGCGGTGATCACCTGGTCCAGGACGACGGAGGCGACATCGGGCCGTGCTGCAATCTCCGCGGCGACGGACGGGCGGACGCGGGCCGCGATGCCGTCGATGACCCACAGGGGCGTGACCGCAGTCACGAGGCCAGTGCCGCGCCGCGCCGCGAGGAGCCGGAGGAGCGGGCCCTGGGCGGATGTCGCCCCCGCCCTCAGCGCGGACACCAGGGCGCGACCCCGTTCGGCGCGGGTGGTGCCCCTGATCGTCGAGCGGTCGACCTCCGCGCGCAGGTGGATGATGACGTCCACGAGCCCGTCGACGGGCGTCGCGGCGAGCGCCGTTGCAAGGGCGGAGTCCACGACGGCGGTTGCGTTGTCCGGCTGCCCTGCCCGTGGGGCTGACGATGCCGCGATCGGCCCACCGGATGCGGTCACGAGCATGGCTGCGGCGAGCGTCGCCGCGAGTCGACGAGAGGTGACGCCGGTGCTCATGACGGGCTCCTTTTGGGAAGTGCCGGGTGCGGCGAAGGCGTCGAAGAGCCGGCCGAGCCGGAGCCCGTCCGCCGGCGGGTCAGGGCACGGCCAACGCCCAGCAGCGTGACGCTCCCGAGGACGACGGCAAGCAGGGTCGCCGACACGGTGGTCAACGGCGCCAGCGGCATGCCGCCGATCCCGTCGGCCCGGGCGCCGGCTCCCGCGGTCGCGGGCAGCACCTCCCACGGCACCGCGACCCTGGCGTCGGGGAGGCCCTGGCGATGCACGGCGACGGTGACGTTCCAGCGGCCCGGGGCCGTCATCAACCCGGCGGGAAGCTGGTACCGGCCACCCCCGAGCGGCGCGGCGGGAGCCGCGTCTGCAGCCTTCCCGGCCGTGTCTGCGAGCGCGATCGTGACCTGCCCGATGGGCGCCGGCGCTGGCTTGCGGGTCTGGAGCACCGTCACGTCAACGAAGTTGGGTCCAGGGCGGTTGGGTCGAACGGCAAGCACGACCAGGAGGTCGTCGGCCGGGACCGTGATCGCAGCCGGTCCGGTGGCCGTGGGGGCAGGGTCCCAGGCCGGCCCTCGTGCGGGAGGGCTTGCCGCGAGAGCCGATGCGGCCAGGACGACGACCGTCGCGCCGGCACATTCCAGGACGATGCGGCGGGGCAGCCAGGCCTGTCCCGCGAGATGGAGCGTGGGAAGACGGGCGCGCTCGAGTGCAGCGGCGAGGCTGCGGTGGAGCGCGGTCGCATTCAGCAGCCCGAGGGTCGCAGCACCGCCCGCAACGACGATCTTGAGGATGAGTGCCTGTCCATAGAGCGTCCCGACCAGTGCGGCCGGAGTCGCGATGAGCTGTCCGGAGAGATAGAGGCCGCTCACGGCGGCGAGGGCCAGCGCGGGCGTCGCGACGAGCCAGAAGCGTCGCAGCGTCGCTCGTGAGAGGGAGCGACCGCCCGGGACGTGGCGGAGGGGCAGGACGACGACCACGAGGGCGGCCAGCCCGCCGGCCCAGGACCACGCCGCGACGACGTGGAGGGTCAGGGCGGCGAGTCGCACCGGGCGGCCGGCGGGGTCGCCGGCCGTTGCGTGGCCCATCGATGTGCCGATCGCCGCGATCGCCGCGACAAGCCCGATCGAGGCGATCGTGGCCACGCGACCATCGGCGTGCCAACGCAGGCGCGTCGCGACGACCACCGCGAGGGCCATGACTGCCACCAGTCGCATGGCCCACGGTGCCCCGTAGCCCGTTGCGAGCACCGCGCCGATGGACGCTCCGGAGCCGGCGGCCTGCGCTTGGAGCAGGGCCGAGCTGGTGACGAGGCCGCAGAGAGCACCGGCCAGGCCCGCCACGAGGAGCCGACGACGTGCAGCGGCGTGCATGTCGGATGGGGCCGCCGGCGATGGCGGTGGACCGCCCCGACCGGCCGGCGCCGGTGGGCGGGGCAGGGCGAAGGCAAGCACGGCGAGGGAGCCGGCGGCGATGGAGAGGGCCACCATGTCCAGCCAGCGGGCGATCACCTCGGCGGTATCCGGAACGACAACGGGCGCGCTCACCGGCGCTGGCGCGGCCGCGGCGACGCCGAAGACGAGCGTCCCCGTGGTGACGTGGAGGTCCTCGCTGTCGACCGCGCGCCAGGTGAGGTGGTATGCGCCGGGCGCAAGCCGCGGCAGCACGATCACTGCAGCCCCAGGATCCGAGGGATCGGCCACGACAGGTGTCCCTCCGACGGTGGCCCCGGTGTCGTCGACGAGCATCACGGTGACGAGGCTGACGGCGACCGGCTCGCTGAAGACGAGGCGGATCACGGGCGGCGTGACCCCGAGCGACGTCCCGTCGGCCGGGTCGGAGGTCACGAGCGTGGCATGCGCTGACGCCGTGCCCGTTCCCGCGATGAGCAGGAGACCGAGGGCGAGGACGATTGCGCCAAGCCGCCGCGCGGCCGCGGCCGCGCTACTGGGCGACGACATCGGGAATGACCAGGTCGCCGAAGGTGAGCGAGAGGCGGGTCCCCGGGTGCAGGGCGCCCCCGGAATTGTGGTAGAGGAGGAAGTAGGTCTGGCCCGCAACCAGGTCATGGCGCGGGGCCATCTGGGCGACGTCCTGGATGACGACCTGCGTGCCTGCCGGCCGGAGGGCCGGCAGGTTGGCCGGATCGTCCATCATGGCGAGCGCCTTGTCGGGGTCGATGACGATGAACCGGACATCGACGATGCCACCATCTGCGACGACGGACACGCTCGACATCCGGACGCCCCAGCGTCCCTCGATGGCCGGGCTGTCCGCGAGCCTCGAGCTCGTGTGCGCACCGTTTCCGGGGGCGCCGATGGCGAGGCCGACCACCAGGGTCGCGCCCACCAGCACGAGAGCCGCGACCCGGCGGCGCGGGATCCGGAACCCGCCCGTGCGGCCGACCGCCTCGGGCTGTGCCACTGCCTCGTGCATCCCCGATGTCCCTCCGGAATGGTGGTCGCCACCGCCGCGCCGGGCGCGGCGGTGGCGACACGAGTGGACGGGGTGTTGCCCTGTTAGGGGCCGACCACCGTGGTTCGGGTGGAGACGAACGTGTCGAGGAACAGAGTCCCCGACGCTCCGCCGAGGGAGCCCTGCGGCCCGAGCCGGACCGTGTCGATCCGGTAGGTCGCCGTGTTGGCGGCGTTCCCGGTCGCGGCCGCCAGGGTCTGGGCGGCCGTCATGCCACCAGCCAGGAAGAGGCGGAGCGTCAGCGCCGTCCCGACCCGGGTCCAGATGGCCTCGATCCTGGTGAAGCCTGTGGTGCCGATGGGCGTGAACCCGGATGTCAACGTGCTGGTCACATTGCCGACCGTGCGGGCCATCGACACGCCGACCTGGTACTGCGTGCCGGAGCGTCGGAGCAGGACCGAGAATCGGGTGGCGTTGGTGTTGTTCAACGCGGTGAACAGCGTATACGGGGTGTTGTTGGTGAGCGTGATGCCGTTGGGATTCAGGTAGAACGCTGCGTTGTACGTGGTCTCGGCGAGCGGCGTGTTGTTCTGGACGTACCCGGACGCGCCGGACACGATCTGGGCCGCCATGCCGTAGCCGCCGGCCTGCTGGGCCCCTGCGGTCACCGAGAGGCGCGAGGCCCCGCTGGTCGCGGACCACCGGCTGAAGTTCCCGGTGTCGAACCCGTCGGCGAACAGGGCCGTCACGTTGAGCGACAGGCTGGTCAGCGAGGACCAGTTGCCGAGCGTGTTGCGCGCCCGGACCGAGACGGTGTGCGTCCCGAGCGCGAGGCCGCTGATGTTGAGCGTCGCCGTCCCGGTGACGCTGGTCGCCGGGAGCGCCGGCGTCGTCGTCACGGCGGTACCGTTGCCGAGCCCAGGGTCGGTGTCGACGAAGTACTCGACGCGGTTGATGGGCGTGACATCCATGACCGCGAGGTTCAGGGTGACCGTGGTGGCGCCGGCGGTCGGATTGGGGGTCACGCCCGCCGTGGTGACGAACGGTCGCGTCTTGTCGACCACGAGGGTCGCGGTGGCGGTCGGGCCCCAGTTGCCGGCCGCGTCCTTGCCGCGGACGTAGATCGTGTGCGGCCCGCTGGACAGTGCGCTGATCGCATACAGCTCGGCTGCACCGACCACCGCCTCCGACGAGGAGTTGAACGTGCCGTCCGCGGCGAGCATCTGTCCGCCTGTGCCGGCGGCTCCCACGGTGTCGATGAAGTACTCGGCCGCGACGATGGAGGAGTTGACACCGCCCGCGATCGGGTCGGCGACCGTGGCGTCGATCCGCTCGTACAGCTGGCCGGCGGAGCCGATCTGGACGCCGAACAGGCCGTTGGTCGGGTTCGGGGTGGCGGACACGGCCGAGGTGCCCGGCGCGGTCTTGTCGATCGTCAGGGTCACGGAGCCCTGGGCGCCCCAGTTGCCGATGGCATCCCGGGCCTCGATGGCGATCGTGTGGGTGCCGTCCGCGAGGCCGACCACGGTCGCGGCTGGAATGGTTGCGGCCAGGGCCACCGTCGATGCCGGGGTCGCGATCGGGATCGAGGTCCCGGTGCCGGGCGTCGGCGTGCCCGACGGGTCGATGAAGTACTCGGCGGCGGTGACGTTCGCGCCGCCGGTGGAGTCGTCGCTTGCCGTCCCGGTGAGAGAGACGTCTCCGTTGCCGTTCGTGCGGCTGGGCGTCAGGGTCGCGCCCGAGATCGACGGACCCGTCTTGTCGAGGACCAGGATCGCGGAGGCCACGGTGCCCCAGGCGCCAGTGGCATCGCGGCCGTGGACGAAGAGCGTGTGCGAGCCGGACGCGAGCGTGGCAAGCCCCGCGCAGGGCGCGGTCGCAACGGTGATGGGGATCGTCGCGGACACGGCGACGATTGCCGTGCCGAAGGTGCCGCTGATGGAGCAGCCGGCGCCATCGAGGCCCAGTGCGTCCACGAAGTACTCAGCGGCCGCGACCGTCGAGGCGGCGGAGGAGATCGTCGCGGAGAGCGCGACCGGCACGCTGCCACCGGTGGGCGATGGGGTCGCCGTGACGGCGGTCGTCACCGGGGGCTGAACCGAGGAGGTCGTGCCGGCCACCTGGAGGAACGTCAGCATCCCGCCGAAGGCGATCGGCGTGTTCTGAGGGCTCGCCGCGGGCGGTGACACGAGGGCGCCGTTGTTGTCCATGTGCATCGCCGCGTCGAACAGGGCGTAGCGGGTTCCTGCCGGGGCGGTCCCGGGGACTGCCACGAGGGCGTCGACGGTCTCGCCGGCGGCGATCGTGTCGTCCACGGCGGGCTGGACATGGGTCAGCGTCCTGCCATCGTCGGCGACGATGGTCTCGTGGAGCCCGAGGAGGCTCATCGGATGATGCTCGAGGCCGCCGTTGACGTACCGGAGGAGTACTGTCCGTCCGGCGTCGGTCGCGATGGGCGTCGTCTGCGGGAAGGCCTTGCCGTTGATCAGCCAGTACTTCGGCGCGAACGATCCGAGATCGAACGTGGCCTCCGAGGCGTTGAACGCCGGGTCTACCTCGGACAGGAACACGAGACCCTCATCGTCGAATGCCGTGGTCGCACCATAGGCGCAGGCGGCAGCGGTCCCGCAGTCGGCGGGCCGGACGACGAGAGCCCCGGCCAGGCCCATGGCCACCTGGCGCGGGCCGTCCGGGGTGAGGCCCGCCTCGTAGAGGTAGGTGCCCGGGAGCAGCCCCGCCGTGGGGACCGTGTACACCCTGGAGCTGCCCGCTGCGACCCCGGTCGTGTCCGGGACCATGGGGAGCTCGCTGAGCCCCAACGAGGTTGGGTTCGGGATGTCCACGTTGTGGAGCGTGACCGAGAGGTTGTTGCCCGCGGTCACGATGAGCGTGGGCCCGGGGATGCTCGCCGCGGCCGTGGAGGAGGCGGCGTACCCCCAGATCGTGACGGAGGTCGTGTCCGGAAGCGTCAGCGAGCCGGTCCGGGCCCACAGGTCGCACGACCAGGTGCCGGAGGCCAACGCGCACGGGGACAGCGACGAGTCCAGCAATGCTGCCGGTGCCGGGCGGGTGGAACGGACGCCGACGGGGGCGGCCGCGGTGGGAGCCTGTCTCGCGGCGTGCGCGATCGTCGAACCGCTTCCGACCGCAGGCGCGGACGCGGAAGATGGCCTCGACGACGCGTCACCGGATGGGGACGTGCCGCCCAGGGCCGCGGCCGGGAAGCCTGCGAGCCCCAGGAGGAGGGTGCCGGCGATCAGCCGGGCGGCGAGCCGCGAGCGGCCCGTGGATCGGATGGGCGGTCGCATCGTCCTCACCTACTGGCTGCACGCGCCGGCGTGCTGCTGGCTCGGCAGCGGATCGATCCGCTCCAGGGTCAGCATCCCGCCGAAGCTGGCGTCGTAGTTGGCCACCTCGTTGAGCGCGTGGCTGTGCCACACCATGTAGTACTCGCCGCACTGGTTGAAGGTGGTGGTGCCCACCGGGAGGCTCGACTTGTAGCCGAGGTACGGGCTCCCGCCGTAGTACGTGGCCGCGTCCTTGAAGTTGAGGTTCTGGAGCTGCGGCAGGGTGACGGGCACCGGGTTCGGGGCCGCGTCGGTGGGCGGGGCGTAGTGCTCCTGGTTGTCGAAGTGGTACGTCTGGTCCCAGGTCTGGCCGGAGCCGATCGAGAACGCGAACGTCTCGTACGAGAGGTCCGTCCCGGCCGCATCGACCAGCGGCATGGCGTCGCGCGCGATCACCGTCCCGTTCTGGCCGTGCGGGTGGAACGGGTGGTTGCGGGACCCGGCGTCGAGATAGCGGACGAGCGCCGGCGGGTGGTTGCCGCCCGCCACCGAGGGGTCGGTGACCGGGACATGGACGAGCGAGCCGTACGGCTGCGAGGGCAGCCAGGCGGCGTTGTTCGGGGCGATGGTGTCCGGGAAGGCGCGCCCGTTGATCAGCCAGTACCGGGGGTGCAGCTGCGTCACGTCGTAGGACTGGCCGAGCTCGACCGCCTGGTGGAGCGCCGGGTCGACCTCGGACAGCAGCATCACGAACTCGTTGCCGGGGTTGAATGTCCCGACGGGGTTGCCCGAGCCATCCGTGTACGCCGCGTCGGCGTGGCTGGCGGGCCGGACGATCAGGGCGCCGTAGAGGCCCATCTGGACCTGCTTGCCGGGGTCTGTCCCGCTCTCATAGAGGTAGGTGCCCGGCCGCGACGCCGCGAAGCTGTAGGTGACCGAGCCGCCGGGTGCGGCGGCGGGGACCAGGGAGCTGATCGACGACCCGTCGGTGACCGGCTGGGCAAGCACGCCGTTCGCGAGCACGCCGTCGATCCCCGGGAACATGATCGAGGTCGCCTCGCCGAGGGTGTTGTTGAGGACCACCGTGACGATGTCGCCCTGGTTGACGCACAGGATCGGGCCCGGGAACTGGAAGGCGCCGGAGCCGTTCGCGTAGCTCCAGGAGAAGATCGTGTTGCCGTCCGGCATGCTGATGGAGCCGGAACGCGCCGTGAGCGTGAACGATGGGTTCGGGCTGGACGACGTGGTGCAGAGGACGCCCGACGACGGCTGGGCCGCGAGGGCGATGCCTGGGCTGCCCCCGGTGGCGACCGCCAGCAGCGACGTGGCGGCGAGGAAGGTCAGGCCTCGTCCGGCCCGCCTGCGGTTCCGTGCGCCCATCTCCATCCGTCCCTCGTGGCTCGTGGGGTCCATGGGTCCGTAGGTGCTCATCGGGATCACGTGTTCGGGACGGTCTGAAGCGGCAGCGACCCCGCGGCGTGGACGCGGATCTCGGTCATCTGGCCGCCCAGGCCGGGCCCGCCCTGCCTGGTGAGGTGCCCCAGCTGGTCGTTGAACAGGAGGTACGTGTCGTAGCCGCTTCCGCTCTTCGGCGGCGCGGTGAAGATGGCGTCATAGGCTTCGCCCGCGCCGAGGTAGACGGTGTCCGTGTAGTAGGCGGTCGACGCACCGGTGCGCTGGCCGCCTGCCCCGCGTCCGCGGAGCGGCGTCGCGTCCTTGCCGACGATCAGCATCGGGATGCCGGTCAGCCGCATGGACGCCTGCGAGTAGCCGAGGTTCACGATCCGGAGCAGCACCCGGTCACCCGCGTTGCACTGGATCAGGGAGGAGTGCGGCTGGTATTGCAGGTTGGGCCGACCTGTCGGGGCGATCAGGTAACCCGTCGTGGGGTCGTTGCCGCCCCCGTTCGGTTCCAGCGTGTCCGGGTAGGACCGGCCGTTCATCAGGAAGAAGTCGCTGTGGTAGTCGCTCCAGTCCGCGTTCTGCACGTGCGCGTCGTCGTAGTGGGAGACGGCCCAGAACTCGGACAGGAAGATCGGGAACTCGCGGTCGTACGACGTCGAGAGGGCGTCCGTGGCCGCGACGCCGTCGTTGTAGGCGTAGCCCAGGGGTGCCGAGGCGGCGCCGCCTGCGTAGCGCGCCTTTGGCGCCCCGGCACCGTTGCCGGTCTTGTTCTGCGCCGCGCGCACGAAGACGATCCCGTCCATGCCCATCTGCACGTGCTCGACGTCCTCGAAGTGGCAGTGGTACATGTACGTGCCCGGGTCGGTCGGGTGGAAGAAGTACGGGAAGTCGCTCCCCAGGGGAACCGAGATCGACATCTCCGGCACGCCGTCGAAGATCGGCAGGGCGTTGCGGAAGCCGTGCCAGTGGATGGTGTGCGAGTCGATCAGGTCCGGGCGCTGCTGGAGCCCGAGGTTGGAGAGCACGATCTGGATCGCGTCGCCCTCGTCGAAGTAGAGCAGGGGCGCCGACGTCTGCGTGTGACCCTTCTGCGCCAGGACGAGCGAGGTGTCGGTGGCATGCGTCGGTCCGGGTGAGAGGTCCGTCACGTCCCGGAAGCCGAAGATGTAGGTGGTGAACGGCGACGGCGCGAACGGGTCCGGGCTGAGCTGATAGGTGTTCGTCGGGTCCATCACGGTGCCCGGCAGGTAGATCCAGCCGTCCGTCGCCGCAAGGTGCTTGTAGACCGTCGGCGTGAGGGCGGCGGCAGCGTCGTCGACGGGTGACAGGAACCGCCCGGCCCACCGGGGCAGCACGCTCGCGCCGACCGCCGCGGCGGCCGCGGTCCCACCGATCTTCAGCGCCTGTCGCCGCGAGAACGTTCTCGAGAGAGCGGAAGGGCTCATGGAGTGCTCCTGCAGGGGGTCCAGGCGGCGCGTCGGGTGGGAGTCACCCGCGGGACGCGCCGCGCCAGTTGCCGACCGCGGGGGTCGGGTCCGACCGGGGATCACGGCACCGTCCCCCCGCCGAAGTTGTCGATCCGGGCCCCGCCGGGCAACCGGATCCCGATCCGGCCGCCACCCGTGCCCTGCGTCCAGGCGCCGGCCCCGGCCGTCGGGATGGTGACGGTCCCGATGACGGTCGAGACTCCGGCGCGGGTCCGGTAGACCGTGACCGCGCCCGTCTGCAGGGCGACCGCCGTGAGCGTGTCGCCCGCCGCCAGGCCGGCGCCAGTGAACGTGGCCCGCGTGTTGAACGTCAGCCCGCTGTTGGTCGTGGTCGCGACCACGACCGCGGTTCCGGCTGGCGTTCCGGCGGTCTCGACGCGGATGAAGTTGGCCGGCTGGGACGCCGAGCCACCGCTCGCCTTGAGGTACAGGTCCGTGCCGTTGGCGGGCGCGTTGGCGAACGTGAAGGCCGCGGCCTGACGGTTGCCGAAGACGTTGCCGGCGCCGTTCCAGAGTGCATGTCCGGGGACGAGGTTGGAGAACGCCTGGTTCGTGTTGACGCGGACGGCAGCGGCCCCGCCAAGGGTGACCTGCGACCAGTTCGCGCCGAGCGTCGTGGCGTTGGCCCGGTTGAAGTCGTCAAGGACCGTCAGCGTCGGGATGCCGGCCGCGATGGCGTCCGAGTCCGTCGCGCTGTTGTTCGCGGTGTTCGGATCCAGCGCGCCCGTCGCGGCGGTCACCGTGGCCGTGTTTGCGAGCGTTCCGCTGGCGTTGGCCGCGAGCGTGCCCATGAGCACGAGCGTCGCGGCGCCGCCGGCCGGCAGGCTGATCGTCGTGGCGATGGGACCGCTGCCGGATGCCGCCCCGCAGGAGCCGCCCGCCGACGCGGTGCAGGTCCATGTCACGGATCCCAGCGAGGCCGGGGGTGTGTCCGCGACCGCGGCGCCCGTGGCTGCGTCGGGGCCCGCATTCGTCACGACGATGGTGTAGGTGACCGCCCCGCCGGGGGTGACGCTGGTCACGCCGTCGGTCTTGGTGATCGAGAGGTTGGTGGTTGCCTGGTGGAGCTCGTCGGCGCCGATCTCGAAGGCGCCGTTGCTGGGCCTCGCGTCACCGTCGATGTCGGACGTCGGAGCCGCGAGCGTCGCGGGTGGCTGCTGGTAGGCCGGCGCCGCCTTGGATGCCGCGCCGGCGTTGACGGCCGGCGACCCGGTGCCCGCGAGGTGGTAGTTGCCCATGATCGTGACGGGCACGTCCTGGGCCACGATCACGTTCGCGATGAAGTTCGGGTTGCCGCGCCACGGCAGGGCAGCGATCGTCGTGGTGAACGACGGGTCGACCACCTGCGGGTAGTTGGGGACCACGGGCGGCGTGGTTGGCCCCACGCGCAGCCCTGTACCCGGATTGCCGATGTGGTTCGACGAATCCGAGATCGCGGCGGGGCTGACGCCGGGATTGGCGTTGGCCGTCAGGACGGAGTTGGTCGGTGACAGGGAGAAGGAGGTGCCCGGCACGCCCATGTCCCACCAGTTGATCGCCGTCGCGTCCTGGGTCCCGGCGAGGTCGGCGGAGCCGACGCCGCGGATCACGCCGTTCGCGACATCCCAGGAGCCCGCCCGGTTGTCCCAGAAGATGTTGTTGAACATCAGCGGGTTGCTGTACGCGGGCGACCCTGTCGGCAGAGTGGCCTGGAGGAACGTGTCGTTGGGGGCGGTCGAGAGGCCTGCCGGCGCGGGCTGGCCGTTGCTCGTGGCCGCCGTCGCCGTGGTCAGGTTCTTCATCACCGTGTTGTTGAAGAACCGGACGTTGGGCGCGTTGTCGATGGCCACGCCTCCGCCCTCGTGGGTGGAGATGTTGTTCGCGATGATGTTGTTGTAGACGTTGAACGGGGAGTTGCCGGCCGTGAGGAAGCGCAGGCCACCACCGTCGTCGTTGGCGAGGTTGCCCTCGATGAGGTTGCTGTAGACGTCGACGGCTCCCGCCCCGTCGGACACCAGTGCCGGTGCGATCGGCGGCTCGCCGGCGACGATCACGCCGCCACCCTCGTCATAGGACCCGTTGAAGTAGATGCGGTTGTCGTGGATGCTGCTGCCACCGCTGAGCCCGAAGTGGCTCACGGCGCCGCCGTACTCGGCGGAGAAGTTGCCGCAGACGTCGTTGTGGTCGAGCTCGTAGCCGGTGGCGCCGGCGAAGATGCCGACCGCGCCGGCGAGGTTGTTCCCGCCGTTGTTCAGGATCCGGTTGTGCGCGATGTGCAGGCCCGGCAGGTTGTTGCTGCCCACCGTGGGAGTGCCAGCGCGGATCGCGCCGCCGTACGAGCCGGTGTTGCTCCGGATGATGTTGTTGGTGATCTGCAGGTACCGGGTGGCGTCGAAGGCGACGATGCCGCCGCCCTGGTCCGGCGTCGCCGGCGTTGCCCCGATCTCGGGGAAGGCCGTGGGGCCGTTGCCGACGTTGCTGAAGTTCGCGTTGAAGTCCATGACGTCGCCGTTCTGGACCAGGAGGCCGTCGACGCCGGCCTTGTACGAGGATCCGTACTGGGTGCTGCTCGTGGCGACGGCCAGGACGACCTCGCCTTCGGGCGCCGCCGCGGTGGCAGGCGCCTGGATCGCGCCGAGGGCCGCGAGCGTTGCCTGCCAGCCGGTGTCGCGCGCGCTGTCGGTGCCGAACCCGAGGCCGTCGAGGACGGAGCCGGGGACGACGCTGGCGTCGGCACGGATGCCGCCAGGGCCGACGCCCTGGAGCTTCACCGGGCTGTGCATGATCACGTTCTCGAAGTAGCCGCCCAGCGGGTTGAACGAGCCGGTCGGGCCGGGGTAGACCACGACGAGGGCCTGTGCAGACGCGGCGGCCGTATCCAGGGCGTCCTGGATGGCGTGCTCGTAGCCACCCGTGTTGTGCGCAGGCGCGCTCGGGTCGTATGTCTTGCCGGGCCCGACCTCGAGCACGCTCGGGCTGTATCCCGTCCCGAGGACGTGGAAGGTGAGGCCGTTGACGGTCGTCTGGCCGTCACCGCCGGTGACGAGCAGCTGGTGTGCTCCCGGCGCGGCGGCCGCGGGCACCGTGAAGACGACCTGCGTTGCGGACCACGATGTGATCGGCATGGCGACCCCATCGAGGGTCACACGGCCCGCACCCTGGCCGGCCCCGAAGCCCTGTCCGTTGATCGTGAACTGGCGGGCCGAGCCCGTGTCGGCGGCCCGCACGTATGGCCGGTTGATGGCGAACAGCTCGGGCACCAGCGGCGCGGACGACCCGGAGGGATCGTTCAGCGTGCAGGCGATGAGCGTCCGCGTCGTCGTGCCGGGGAGCTCGATCGACAGGGCGGCCGGGACCGGCGCCAGGTCCGCGGGTCCACTGATACCGGGCCATGACTCGAAGAACGCGCCGATGGTCCGGTAGGCGGGGTTGTAGTTCGCGTTCGGATGCCCGGGCTGGCCCGGGTCATTGGCGAGATACCGGTACATGCCCGGGCAGACGGAGGCCGGGCTGGGGCAGTCGGAGATCGTGGTGGACGGCAGCTCGACCTCGAACATGCCGTTGGGGTCGGTGTTGATCGTCTTGATCAGCCTGTCGCTGAAGTCGTAGATCCCGATCGGGAGATTGGGGATGCCGTACTTCTCCCCGAAGAACAGCTCCTTGGGGTTCGTCGACAGGTTGAGGTCGTCGACGACGAGGCCGAAGATGCGCGACGGCAGCGGGACCCAGCTCTGGGGGATCCAGGCGAAGTTGGGGGTCGCCGAGCGGCCGTTGCGGACGGTGACCAGCTGGGTATCGCAGAGCGGCTTGCGCGTTCCCTCGAACGGGGTGCCGCCGGCGGACATGTAGCCCGGGTTGTAGATGCCCGACGTCGTCGTCGGATGGGTCAGGTCGAACGTCGCCGCCGCACGCGTGTCCACCAGGTGGACGGTGTGGAGCGCGCCGACGCACGGGAAGGGCGGGATCGCGGGCGCCGGGGTCGGCGTCGCGGGGGGCTGAGCCGGCGTCGGCACGATGGTGGGCGTTTCGCCGGGGGCGACGAGCTCGTCGCCTGTATACCCGTTGACGTCCTCCTCGAGTGACGGCCGCCAGATCTTGGCGCCGTTCACATCCTTCGGGCTGTCGGCCGCGACGATCCAGTCGCCCTGGCTGATCGTGATCGGGTTCGCCAGCGCGGTGCCGTGGATGTCGGTGGAGATCGCGGTGAAGCCGTAGTTGCCGTTGACCTCCATCCCGATCCCCGTGTCGGCGTTGTTGCTGATCTGGCTCTCCATGAGGGGTGCCTCGAGGCACTCGTGCCCGCCGGTGGACGGGCGGCAACACCTGCTCCACGACGGCGATGCCGTTCGCGTCGCGGGCGACGCAGTCGACGGGCCGGTGCCAGGTCTCGCTCGTGTACGGGTCGGCGGCCTCGGGGCCGTGGATCATCGCCCCGTCGTCAACGCTCGCCGCATCGGCGTTGGTCAGGTAGTAGGACGACCCGAACGGCGTCGTCTCGAGGGTGCAGGCGGTGCCGCCGGCCGGAGCCGTGAACGGCTCGGCCGCATCGATCGCCGCACCGGTCGTCGAGTTGCACTTGACCGGCCAGTAGAGGTGCATCTTGAAGTTGGGGATGCCCGGCTCGCTGGGCTGGATCGTCTGGTACCGGCCGTCGGCCTCGATCTGGACGTTGTTGTAGTACTTCTCGCCGACGATGCCGCCGTTCGTGGGCCCCAGGGTCGGGTCGGTCTCGTAGGTGTGGATCGCCCAGTCGACGCGGCTGTTCATGCCGATGGCGTTGAGCGTGCTGACGTCGACGAAGCCGCCGTTCGCCATCTGGGTGGTCTCGGTCGGCTGGTTGATGCTCTGGTAGGTGACGCCGACCGTGTAGAACTGCTCCCAGTACCCCTGCTCGACCACGAACTGGCCGAGCGGGTAGGCGCGCGGGAACTCGTAGTACCCGTTCGCGTCGGTGGTCGCCGAGTTGTCGCCGGACGGCTGGAGCGAGTTGTCGCGACCGAGCAGGTTGAGCTTCAGGCCCGGGATGCCCTGCTCGCCCGGTTCGCACTTGCCGTTGCGGTTCGCGTCGATGCAGACGTGTGCCGTGGATCTTCGCCCACCAGGCCGCAGCGTCGAGGTTGCCGAGGTCCACGGCCGCGCCGTTGACGGACCGCGACGTTGACGTCCGGTCAGCAGGTAGGACTGGTCCTCGTCCCAGTAGTACAGGACGTAGTCGCCATCGGGCACGTCGTTGATCTGGAACGTGCCGTCGGCGTTGCCACGGCCGACGTAGACCGTGGTGTCGTCGCGGTTCGTGTCGACGAGCGACACCAGCGGCCGGTTCATCGGGCCGAGGACGATGTTGCCCTGGGCGCCGCCGATCGGGACGCCGCCGACCGCCGGCGAGACCGCCGTGGTGTCGAGGACGGTGCCCTTGATCGAGCCCGTGCCGCTGCCGACGAACGGCCTCGTCGGGTCGGCCGACGGCAGTCGTGGGTCTGGACGAAGCCGAACTCGGCGAACGGGAATGGCTCGCCGCCCTGGATGAACTCGGGGTCGAAGCCGTTCCAGCCCTGGATGGCCCAGGTGTCCCAGTCGTGCCAGCCCTCGAGCGTCGTCGTCTGGTACCAGGTCTGCCCGTTGGGCGGGACGACCTCCACCGAATAGCGCTGGGGCGGCATGTACGGGATGACGATGTCGCCGTTGGCGTCGCTGACGCACTTGCCGCCCAGCGTCTGGACGAGCGGCTTCCCGTCCGTCCCGAACAGCATCAGGCCGTTCGGAGTCGTGCTGGTATGTCGTGCACAGCGGGTTGCCGAACCAGTCGGACTGGATCTGGCCGCCGATGTCGGTGAGCTTGGCCGTGAAGCCGGCCAGGGTCGGCTCGCCGGTGTCGTAGGCGCCGTTCGTCTGGAGGTCGTTCCAGACGCGGGCACGGATCGTCGCCAGCGGCAGCGGGTACGGCTGGAGGTCCACGGTGACCAGGCCCGGGTCGGCGGCCGGCACGCTGAACCAGCGCCGTCGACCTTGAAGCCGTCGACGTGGCAGGTGACGGTCGCGCTGGTCGTGCAGCTCGGGACGTCGTAGCCGTCGGCGGTGACGGAGATCATGTACTTGCCGTTCGGCAGGTTGGCCAGGGCCGTCGTCTCGCTGAAGGTCGACTGGTCGCCCTGCGCCACGACCTCGGCCGTCGTGCCGCCCGGGATCGAGCTGGATCGACGGCCACTGGCAGTTCGCCGGGATAGGCGGGATCGCCGCCCGAGGCTCTGCGGGGTGCAGGCGAAGTTGGAGTTCGCCGTGTCGTTCGCGGGCAGGCTCGTGCCGTAGTGGGAGGAGTCGCCCGTGTCGTCCCGCGTGATCAGCCACTGGTAGCTCGGGATCGCGTCGCCCTTGGTGAGGCCCGCCGGGTTCCAGGTGCGTGCGCTCTCGACGCGGAGGTGGAGGGACGAGGTTGTTGCCGCCGGGGCCTCGGTGGGGGAGGTGGTGGTCGGGCTGACCACCGCGGCCGCGGGGATCGGAAGAAGGCCGGACATCGCGAGGAGCAGGGTCGACGCAACGACGGCGGGCCGTCGCATCGTGCGGTGAGCCACCCGGGCGAGCCGTCCCGGCACATCCACAGTTCGACCGTTCCGATGCATCTGCCCCGCCTCCCTAGTTGGCGGGAGCCAGCCGGCCTTCCTTGGAGGAGCACGGAGAGCCCGTCCGGTGCCCCGGATGGCCCTCGTGACGCCGGACTGGGCCCGTCGCCCCGATGAGAATCGGAATGCTGGGTTCGCCACGCGCCGGCGACCATCGGGTCAGGTTCGATGTGTCCGCGGGGCAGGACCCGGAATGCGGCTGGGCCCGGGCGGGGGATCCACCCGCGCCAACACCGGTACCCGCCGGGGTGTCGCGACCCCAGGCGACCCTAGGGTCTGCGCCCAGGGTTGGCCGTCCGACATGGAGCGGCCCCGGCGCGCTCGGGGAACGACGCGCCGGGGCCCAGGTGCAGGCGGGCATGAGCCCGGTCCCGGTGCCGAGACCGGGCCGGCCGATTCAGCTGTCGCGCTCCACGAGTCCCATCCGGACGGCGTAGCGGACCAGCCCGGCCACGTCGTGGATGTCGAGGCGTGACATGAGCTGGGCGCGGTGTGACTCGACTGTCTTGATGCTGATGGTCAGGGTCTCGGCGATCTCACTGTTGGTGTTGCCTTCGGCGATCAGCTGCACGATCTCGCGCTGGCGCTGCGTGAGGCGCTCCACACCCGGCTGCTCCGGGCCGCCTCGCCGGACGTAGTCACGCACCACGTGGCGGGATACGGCCGGCGACAGGTAGGCGCCGCCGGCGGCAACCGACCGCACGGCGAGCTCGAGCTCCGTCGCGCTCGAGTCCTTGAGGAGGTAGCCGGCGGCGCCCGCCGCGAGCGCCTCCCACACGAATTCCTCGTTGTCGTGCATCGATAGCACCAGGACGTGGACGCTGGGTGCGTCGGCTGTCGCCCGCCCGACGACGGCGAGCCCGTTGAGGCCCGGCATCGTCATGTCCACGAGCGCCACGTCCGGGAGGTGCCTGGTGATCAGGTCAACGGCCTCCCGGCCGTCGACCGCCTCCGCCACCACCAGGATCCCGGGGAGATCCTCGAGCAGGCGCCGGATGCCCGCTCGCACGAGGCCGTGGTCCTCGGCGAGGAGGACGCGGATGGTTCCCGGGTCGTGGAGGGAGGTCACCGTCAACCCCCACCCACGAACGGCAGGATCGGCAGCATCGCCAGGACGCGCGTACCGGACCCCGGCTGGGACGTGATCACGACGCGGCCCCCGACCGTCGCGGCACGCTCGGCCATGACCCGGACGCCGAGGGTGGACCGGCCGCCGGGGGGGCCGCCCGCATCGGGCATGCCCTGCCCGTCGTCCGCGACCTCGAGGAGCAGCATGCCGTCCAGCTGGTCGATCCGCACGGTGAGCCTGTGCGCGCCTGCGTGGCGGACGGCATTCGCGATCGCCTCCTGGCCGATCCGGTAGCAGGCGACCTCCGTCTCGGGTGAGAGGCGGGTCAGCCCCTCCCCGGTGCACATCTCCGTGTCGAGCTCCGCCGCGCGGGTGAGGTTCGTGAGGCACCAGCCGAGCGCGGCAGCCAGGCCGAGCTCGTCCAGCAGCGGCGGCCGCAGGCCGTGGATGACCTGTCGGACCTGGGCGATGGCCGCGTCGATCACCGGCAGGGCCTCGGCGGCGCGTTCGGCGCCGTCTCCGGCCCCGGAGCGCGCGGCGGCCTCGATTGACATCCGGGCAATCGCCAGCGCCTGCGCTGCCGTGTCATGCAGGTCGCCCGCGATCCGCCGGAGCTCGCCTTCGAGGACCGTCAACGCCTCGATGGCAGGGGCGTCGTCGCCACCGATGTCTCTGCCGGCGGGGATCAACCCGGGATGCTGCGTGACCTCTCGCGACGGGTGGCCGGCGTTGAGGTTCCGCAGGACGTGGATGAAGACGGCAGGGGACGCAGAATCCATGCGCGGGCCATCCGTTCATTCTCGAGGCGCTGGCGGGACGCTGCCAGCGCGGTCGAAGAAATTGATTATTGCCGTGGGTTGCGCGGAAATGCATACTCCGCCGACACCATTCCTGGCGGTGGTGCGTGACCATCCGACGTGGTCACCCGGAGTGAGTGGGTGGACCGGACATGGGTGAGCAGGTTCGCGGATCGCTGCCGCTGCGACTGGCCCTCGACGCGGCAGGCGTCGTCGCGCTGACGCTGGCGTTCGTCGGCCGGGGCGACCCCGACGTGCTGTTCCACGTCGCGTGGGTGGTGCTGACCGCGGAGTCCTTCCTCTACGGGTTGCGGGGCAGCCTCCCGAGGATCGGCGCCGCGGCCGTCGTGGTCGTGGTGTACTCGGTCATGTTTGCGACCGGCCCCGAGGCCCCGCCCGAGCTCGCCGCGAACGTGCTGTTCTCCGAGTGGCCCCTGATGCTCGCGATCATCGTCATGGTCGCCGTGATGGCCGACCGCGAGATGACGACGAGCCGGCGCTACGCGGGGCTCTACAGGCGGGCGGCCGACCAGCTGATCACGGCCCAGGAGGACGAGCGGCAGCGCCTGGCCCGCGACCTGCACGACGGCGTGGGGCAGACCCTGACGGCGGTGTGTCTGACGCTCGACGCGGTCGCCGCGACTCTGGAGACGGGTGGCGAGGGGTCGGTTGCGATCGCGCGCGACCGCGTCGAGACCGCGCGGACCCTCGCCGCCGCAGCGCTGCACGACACGCGCGACGTCGCCGGCCGGCTCCGCCCGAGCCGGTTGAGCGAGCGCGGGCTCGCCGCCGCGGTGGAGGACCTCGCCGCGACCGCCGGGATTCCCATCGACACCAAGGTGGCGGAGGCTGCCCGGCGCACCGGCCTGCTCGAGGCCCACGCGGAGGTGGAGACCTTCCGGATCGTCCAGGAGGCCGTTGCGAACGCCGCCCGCCACGCGCATGCCAGCTCGGTCGGGATCGGCATGGTGGTCGATCGCGGCGCCCTGCTCGTCGAGATCGTCGACGATGGCGTCGGCTTTGCGACCCGGGATCGGGACCCTCGATCGCTCGGGATCGCGGGCATGCGCGAGCGCGCTGCCATGATCGGCGCCCAGCTCTCGATCCGATCGCAGCCGGGTTCTGGGACCACGGTCAGTCTCAGCGTCCCGATCGCGCGACCAGAGGGTGCAGGCGAGCAGCCTCGGCCACAGTCCGCGCCCCCCGGGGCTGGCGCACGGCTGCCTCGAGCCGGGGCTGGAAGTTGACCGCCGTGCGCGTGGTCCTGTGCGACGACCACGAGGTTGTCCGGGACGGGCTCCGCCTGGTGCTGTCCGGCGAACCGGGGATCGAGGTGGTCGGCGAGGCCGCCGGCACCGCGGACGTGTTCGACGTGACCCACGCCACGCGACCCGACGTCCTGATCCTGGACCTCACCCTGGGTGCCCACGATGGAATCCCGGTGCTGAGGGAGCTGCGCACGAGGTTCCCGGGGACGTCCGTGGTCGTGCTCACGATGCACCGAGACCCGGAGACCGTCCGCCAGGTGCTGCTTGCCGGCGCGGACGGCTTCATCGTCAAAGGCGCCCGCTCATCGGACCTGATCGATGCCGTCCGTGCCGTTGCACACGGCGATCGTTATGTTCACAGCAGCGTCGCGGGGGTCGTGGTCGACGACTCGGTTCGATGGCTGCGCTCCGGCACGGGGCTCTCCGAGCGGGAGCGGGAGATCCTCAGCCTGATCGGCGGTGGCCAGACCGGACCGATGATCGCGGAGCGGCTCGGGATCAGCGTTCACACGGTCCACCGCCACGTCGCGAACCTGTCGGCGAAGCTGGACGTGCACGGATTGTCGTCGCTCGTGAGGTACGCGGTCGAGCACGACTACATCCGATCGTCCCCTCCAGGTGCGCCCGCCTCGTCGGGGGTGGCCGGCGACGGCCGAGACGACCATCCGGGTTGAGGCCGGCCGGACCGGCAGGTGATCGGCCGACCTGTGCCTATCCCGTGGCATCGATCACAATCCGGCGCGGGATCCGTCCGGCGATCGCGCCTCTCGCGCCCCTCGTGCCGAGGGCGTCGCGAGCAGGACCGGGCACGCACGCCGGCGGCGCGAGCACTCACGACGGCGCCGGTTCCTGTCGGAGATGCGGTCACCACGTTGACGAGGATCGGCGGACGGCGGGCGCGCCACCTGCCAGATGGCCTCGGCTGGGTCGCCGGGACGCCCGTGCGCCGACCCCTTCAGGTCTATGTCAGGCGGTCCCGGCTTCCTTGATCTCGCGCAGGCGGCTCGGGAACCGGGCCAGGGTGGCGATGACGGGATCGAACTCCCGCGAGTCGATGAACTCGCCGATCTTGTGCACGTTCTGCTCGATCCCCGGGCCGATGCCGATCATCGGCGGGTAGACAAACGTCCCGTCATTGATCCAGGCCTTGCCCGTGCCGACCGGCAGGGGATCGCCGTCGATCGGCTCCGGGAACCCCACGCCATCCGTGGAGAAGATCCAGCGGGCGACCCGCGGCTCCCTGTGGATCGCCCCGTTCCCGCTCGTCACCTCGACGATCGGGGTCGCGCAGGCGCGGTAGGCGTCCACGGCGGCGACGACCACCGGGTGGTCCTCGGGCGTGACCCAGCCCGGGTAGACCTGCGGGTTGTCGGCCTTCGTCCCGCGCCACGAGGGCTTGTCGTAGTACGGCGCCCGGACGACGACCTGGAGCCCGGCGTCGCGCGCCCGCTGCACGCTGGGCATGGACTCGACGGCACGCAGTGCCGCCCCCGGGTCCTCGCCGGCGGTCAGGCGGCGGTCGAACCGGAAGGTGAACCGCTCGGGAACGGCGCAGTCGCTCGGGGTGTCCAGGTGTGCCCAGCTGGCCGTCCGCGTGCCGCCCCCGAGGAACTCGTCCTGGCCCATGTCCACACCCGCCAGGTAGCGCTCGGCGGCCTCGATGATGATCGGCGCCCCGAGCTCGAGCGGGTTGCGGCCCTCCCAGGGCATCGAGCCGTGGCAGCTCTTGCCGGTCACCTCGACCTCGATCTGCATCCGCCCGCGCTGCCCCCGGTAGATGCCCGCGGCGCCGAGGTTCGCGCACCCGGTCCCCTCGGTCAGGACGATGGCGTCGGGAATGATCTCGGCCCCGGCGCCCGGCCACTCGTGCCGCCGCACGTGCATCATGCTGCCGCCGTCGTTGTCCTCTTCGGCGACGGTGGCGTAGCTGCGGACGATGACGCCGCGCAGTGACCCGAGGTCGCGCGTCTCGAGCAGGACCTTGGAGGCGACGACCTGGCTCACGACCCCCGAGAGCTGATCGGCGGCGCCACGCCCCCAGACGAGGTGGTGCCACTCGTCATCGGGCGGCAGGAAGCCCAGCTCGGATCGCAGGAACTCGCGGTTGAGGCTCGCTTCATCGACGAGGCCGTCATACGGGTCGAGCCCGCCGGTCGCCTCGTGCCAGCGATCGCGGAGCGGCCAGACGGTGTCCGTGTGGCCGTCGAAGTAGACGACCGTCTTCTCGGCGTCCGGGATCCCGTCCGTGCGGTCCAACAGCACCCAGACGAGGTTGCCGAAGTCGTCGAACCAGGCGTCCTCCGGCCGCTCGACCGCGCCGATCTCCACGAGCGTCCGGCGCAGGTACTCCACCCTCGGGCCCTCGTGGTTGGAGGTGCCGCACATGGGATCGCCCCCCTCGTCGACTGGCTTGTCGACGTAGTCCGCCGGGACGCGGATCGTCTCCTTGAGGATCTCGATCGCGAGCGGCCGGTACTGCCGGGTCAGCTCCGAGATACGGGCCTCGAGTGTCATTGAGCAGAACCTCCCTGGTCGTCCCGGGCCGCCCTCTCGAGCGCCGCCTTCACCTGTGTTCCCTTCGCCGCCGCCAGCAGCGCCATGATCGCGAAGACCTTCTTGTTCGCCTGGCGGGCGAGGTCATGGCGGTAACGATCCATCACGCCGGGGCTGACCTCGGCGCCGATGTCCGCCGGAAGGCAGTGCATGTACAACGCATCGCCGCCGCGGGTCAGGCCCATGCGCCGCTCGTCGCAGATCCAGTCCCGGTGCGCCGCGTTACGCTCCAGCGCGCGTTGCTCGATGCGCCCCAGGCCCTCGGTGTCCCTGCTCCGGTTCGCATCGACGCGCTCGAGCATCAGGTCGTACGGGCCCCAGCTCTTGGGATAGACGACGTCCGCACCGGCAAACGCCGCGTCCATGTCGTCCATCACGGTGAATGAACCACCCGACGCCTCGGCATTGGCGTGCGCGGCTTCCAGCGAGGGCGCCATGAGCCGGTACCCCTCGGGGTGGGCAAGCCGGACGTGCGCCCCGAACCGGGTCATCAGGGTCACGATGCCCTGTGCGACCGAGAGCGGCTTGGCGTAGCTGGGCGAATACGCCCAGCTCATCGTGATCGTCCGTCCCGCCAGGCCGTCGGGGAACCGTTCCCGGAGCCAGAGCAGGTCGGCCAGCGCCTGCGTCGGGTGGTCGACATCGCACTGCAGGTTCACGACCGGCACCACACGCTCGTCGCCCGTCGCGGCGAGGTAGTCGTCGATGCCCTGCCTGGCGTCCCGCATGAAGCGGTTGCCCTCGCCGAGGATGAGGTCGTGGCGGATGCCGAGCGCGTGCGCGTTCATGCCCAGCATCGCGCCCGTCTCCACCGAGGTCTCGCCGTGGCTGACCTGGGTCGATGAGCCGTCGACGATCACGGCCTGTCCGCCGAGCCGCGCCGCCGCACCGGCCCAGGACGACTTCGTGCGCGTCGACTGGTCGAAGAAGAGCGCCCAGAAGAGCTGTCGCGGGAACAGCGCGGGAACCCGGCCCTGCCTGTCGAGGGCCTGGAAGGCCTCGGCCAGCGCGCACAGCGTCTCGATCTCGGCCGTGGTCCAGTCCTGGGTGAGGAGCATGCTCCGCCCGTGGAGCGCATCGAGGGCCGCGGCGTCGAGACGGGCCAGGTCGGGTGGTGCGAAGGTGGTCATCGGGTCTCCTCTCTCGTCCGCGGAGGTGCAGGGACACGTCGGGCGCCGCTGAGGACGACCGCGATGGTTTCGTCGGGCCGCACGACGCCGGCGGCCGCGAGCGCGAGCAGGCCGGCGACGCCGGCGGTGCCCGTCTCGTCGGCATCGATGCCGGTGGCGGCGGACGCGAGCGAGTTGGCCTCGAGCAGCGCGGGCTCGTCGACGACGACGGCGCGGCCGCCGGTGACGAGCATGGCCCGCACGACCGCGAGCCAGTCGTAGGTCTCGTCGTCCAGGATCCCGTGCGCGACGCTGCGCGGCTCCGTCTCCCACGGCCACATGTAGCGGGACCGCCGGTGTGCCACGCGACGGAGGCCGTCATGGACGACGCCCGGGTCCACCGGCGTGCCGGCCACGACGCCCAGGTCCCCCAGAACCCGCTCCCAGGCGCGGACGAGGGGCCAGCCGCCGCTGGTCTGGACGGTGTCGAGGCGCGGGACGGCCTCCACCGCGCCGAGTGCCGCCGCGTCGTCGAACCCGAGGGCGATCCCAGACGCGAGCGCCCCGCCGCCGACCTGGACGACGATCCGGTCCAGGGTCCCCCCGGCCGCGCGCAGCTCGTCGGCGATCTCCCAGGCGAGCGTCGCGCCACCCTCGATGGCGAGGCCGTTGTCGGGGCCCTGGCAGGTGAATGGGACCGCACCCGTGTCGAGGGCCTCCTGCAGCCGCAGGTACGAGGGATCGCCCGCCTCGCCCGGACGGCGGGGGCAGACGACGACGATGGCTCGCAGCTCGCGGAGGCGGTCGACCACGGCGGGGTCCGCGCTGTCGGGGACGAACACGTGCAGCTCGCGCCCGGCGGCCCGGGCGACGACCGCGGCGGCCAGGGCGGCGTTGCCGCAGCTGGCGATGGCGAGCGGTCTTCCCGGATCTCCCCCCGCGATGGCCTCGGCCACCCGCAGCTCGAGCAGGATTCCGAACAGGTGGCGTGCCTTGTGGGATCCCGCCACGTTGCCGGTCTCGTCCTTGACCCAGACCGCACCGTTCAGGCCCAGGCCGGCGGCGTGGGCGATCTGCGGCGCCCGGCTGAACGGCGTGACCCGGAATCCGTGCCCGTCCACGCGGGCAACGGCGTCGTCGAGCTCGCGCACGAGGTCCACGTAGCGGGCGTCGCCCCAGCCTGCGGCGCGGCCAACGTGGTACGCGTGGAACAGGGCGCGGTAGCGCACGAAGGGGTTCGGGTCGGGGTCGGCCGGACGGTCGAGACCAGCGAGGTCGACGCCGCGGGTCATCACGTGGTCGATGTCGTCGCCGGGCCTGCGGCTCGGGCAGCGCGGCAGGAACGGGTGGGTCGCGGGACCACGGGCGCCGCATCCGGCGCAGACGAGCCCGGTCTCGACCGCGGCCGGCGGTGGGACAGACCGCCGGTGTCCGGTCCCGGTGCTCACGACGACGCGCTCGCGATCACGCTGGCCGCCCCGCGACCTGCTCGTTGAACTCGTCGATCAGCTCGTCCCAGCGGTGCACGATCTCCCGCGTCCCGGTCCAGAACCCCGGCAGCCGCCGGGCCTCGAACTCCTCGATCGACACGCCCTGCTGCTCCACCCAGGTGTAGTAGCCGAGGTTGAAGATCCGGTCGCGGTCGGCGTGCGTCGCCTCCAGGACGTGATCCTCGGCGGTCGCGGTCAACCAGGCACCGAACGTCTCGCCGGCCGCCACGGCGTCGAAACCGGACGGGAAGTCCCGGGCGGCGATGCGCTCCAGCTCCGTCCCGTACAGCTCGGCGCCATCGGTGGCAACGGTCAGGATCACGTCCTCCGCCCCCAGCCGCTGGTGACGGGCGACCTTGATGGCGGCCAGCACGTTGCAGATCGACGAGAGGCCGAGGGACCCGAGGGTCTCGACGATCTCCGCGGACACGCCGCGCCGCCGGACAAGGTACTCGCGGCCGACGGCCGTGTTGAACAGGACCAGCAGGGCATCGGTTGCGCGGTCCGAGACCCCGACGACGAGGTCGGTGGCCATGACGTTGTGGATGAGCGGGACGTGCTTGTCGCCGATCCCCTGGATGTTGTGCTCGCCGAAGCCGTTGGCCAGCATCGTGGGGCACTCGAGGGCCTCGACGGCCACCGTCCGCGAGCCCAGCCGCTCCTTGAGGTAGTCGCCGGCGGCGATGGTTCCGGCGGACCCGGTGGCCGAGACGAAGGCGGCGGCGCGCACCCCCGGTGTCGCCGCCTCGACGTGCTCGAAGACACGCTCGAGCGCGCGGCCCGTGATCGCGTAGTGGGCGACGTGGTTCCCGAACTCGCTGAACTGGTTGAAGATCACCGTGTCCGGCTCGCGGTCCAGCTCCGCGCAGCGGTCGTAGATCTCCTTGACGTTGCTCTCGGTTCCCGGGGTGCGGATGATGTCGGACGGGTCCGCGACCCATCGCTCGAGCCACGCGAACCGCTCCCGGCTCATCCCTGCCGGGAGAACCGCCACGCCCCGGCAGCCCATGATCCGCGAGATCGCCACGCCGCCCCGGCAGTAGTTGCCGGTGGAGGGCCAGATCGCCCGCTGCGAGGAGGGATCGAACTGCCCGGTGACGATCCGGGGCGCGAGGCACCCATAGGCGGCGATGACCTTGTGCGACCCGATCATCGGGAACCGGTTGCCGAGGGCGATCACGATCGGTGACGCGACGCCGGTCAGCTCCGGGGGGAGCACCAGGTGGTCGGGGACGCCGACACGTCCACTCCCGGACGAATCGTTGAACCAGTGTGCCCGGAACAGGTTGAGCGGGTCGGCGGCATCGGGATCGACGGTGGCGAGCCTGCGCCGCACGTCGGCGGGGATCAGCTCCGGTTCGGCCAGCTGGGCGAACGTCGGCAGGCGTGACGCCGAGCGATCGGCAGCGGTCCGCCGCGCGGTCGCGGACGCCGCGATCGACGATGTCACGTTCGAGCCCCAGACGGCGCATCTCTCTCCTCCTGAGCCGGGACATGGGTTGACGCTCCCGTGTCCGGCCGCTCGCGCGATCGGGACACTCGGCACGCGCAGACCCCCCGGGTCGTTCCTACGATTCGGCATCGACAAGATCCCGACTAGGGCCAGACGGTCCCGCGGGGCCCGGTCGCGAGGGGTCGGATGGACTTCACGCTCAACGGACGTGCGGTGATCGTGGACGCCGTGCCCGGTCGATCGCTGCTCGACGTCCTGCGCGAGGACTGCGGCCTCCGGTCGATGAAGGACGGCTGCGCGCCCGAAGGCTCGTGCGGGGCGTGCACGGTCATCGTGGATGGGCACGCCGTGGTCTCGTGCGCCCAGCCGGCGACGCGCGTCGCCGGCCGGACCGTCGAGACGCTGGAGGGCCTGCCCGAGGGCGTCCGTGCGCTGTGGGCGGATGCGTTCGTGTCGACCGGGGCGTCGCAGTGCGGCTTCTGCTCGCCCGGCATCGTGATGAAGGCCGAGGCTCTCCTCCGGCGCGAGCCCGAGCCGTCCCGCGAAGCCGTCGGCCGCGCCCTGGCCGGCAACCTGTGCCGGTGCACCGGTTACGCGTCGATCATCGATGCCATCCAGCTTGCCGCCGGCGTCCGGCGCGCCGGTGCGGGCGCGCCCGGGGTGGCGACAGCATCGCTGGACGGGTCCGTCGCGCGCTACGAGGGGCGGACGCTGGCGCTCGGCGAGAAGCCGTTTGTCGGTGATCTCGCCGCGCCCGGCATGCTCCACGGCGCCCTCCGGTTCGCGGGGGTTCCGCGCGCCATCGTCCGGAGCATCGACACGAGCCGCGCGGCGGCCGTGCCGGGCGTCGTGGCGGTCCTCACCGCGGCCGACGTGCCCGGTCGGCGCGAGCAGGGCCTCATCGTCGCCGACTGGCCGCTGCTCGTGGCGGTCGGCGAGACGACGCGGTACGTGGGCGACGTCCTGGTGGCCGTCGCGGCCGAGACCCGCGAGGCAGCGGCCGAGGCGGCTGCGCTGGTGGACGTGGACCTGGAGCCGCTGCCGCCGGTGACCGATCCATTCGAGGCACTGGCCCCCGGCGCACCCGCGATCCACGACGACGGCAACCTGGTCTCCCGCTCCGTCATCCGGCGCGGGGATGCGGGTGCTGCCCTGGCCTCGGCGGCCCACGTGGCGAGCGGTTCCTTCCGGACGCAGTCGATCGAGCACGCGTTCCTGGAGCCGGAGGCAGCCCTCGCCGTCCCGCGGGGCGCGGCAGGGCCGGATGGCAGGGTCGTGACGGATCACCTGGTCCACCTCTACTCGCCGGGACAGGGCGCATGGGAGGACCGGCGCCAGGTCGCGTCGTTCCTGGGTGTTGCACCGGCCGAGGTGCTGGTGACCCAGGTCTCGACCGGCGGAGCGTTCGGCGGCAAGGAGGACCTCAGCGTCCAGGGTCAGGCGGCGCTGCTGGCCGTGCGCACGGGCCGACCCGTCATGCTGCGGCTGACCCGCCGCGAGAGCCTGCGGTTCCACGTCAAGCGCCACCCGATGTGGCTGGACTACACGGCCGGCTGTGACTCGCAGGGCCGCCTCGTCGCGGTCAGGGCGCGGATCGTCGGGGACAACGGGGCGTACGCCAGCGTCGGCGGCAAGGTCCTGGAGCGAGCCGCGGGCCACGCCTGCGGGCCGTACCGGGTCCCGGACGTCGACATCGAGGCGGATGCGGTCTACACCAACAACCCGCCGTCGGGCGCGATGCGCGGGTTCGGGGCGAACCAGGCCGCGTTCGCGATGGAGGGCGTGCTGGACATGCTGGCCGAGCAGGTCGGCATCGACGGATGGGAGATCCGCTGGCGCAACGCGCTCGACATCGGCGACCGGTGCACGACCGGCCAGCGGATGGGGGAGGGGGTCGGCGTCCGCGCGACGCTGCTCGCCGTCCGGGATGCGTACCGGGGTGCGCGCTACGCCGGCATCGCCTGTGGGATCAAGAACGTGGGCGTCGGCAACGGCCTGCCGGAGCGCGGCAGGGCGGTCCTCCGGCCGGAGACGGACGGCACCCTCACGCTGTTCCACTCCTGGACCGAGATGGGCCAGGGCGGCCCACACCGTCCTCCGCCAGCTCGCCGCGGCGGAGCTCGGGATGCCGGCCGACCGGATCCGGGTCGTGGTGGACACGGCCCACGAGCTGGACACGGGCGAGACAACATCCTCGCGGGCCACGATGCTGGGGGGCCGTGCCGTCCAGCGGGCCTGCACGGCCCTCAGGGCCGCAATCGGAGACGGCGGGCTGGAGGCGCTGGCCGGCCGCGAGTTCGCCGGCGAGTACCTGGTGGACTGGACCACGAAGCTCGGGGCGGCCGTCGAGGAGCCCGTGACGCACTTCGCATACGGCTGGGCGACCCAGGTCGTCATCCTGGACGACGAGGGGCGGATCGAGCGCGTCGTGGCGGCCCACGACGTCGGCCGGGCGCTGAACCCCGTCCTGCTGAAGGGCCAGGTGGAGGGTGGGGTCCACATGGGGCTCGGCATGGCCCTGACCGAGGAATTCCGGGTGGTGGACGGGCGTGCCCGTCACGGACACCCTCAAGTCGCTGGGCATCATCCCCGCCGCGGCCATGCCGCCGGTCGAGACGATCCTCGTCGAGGTGCCCGAGCCGGAGGGCCCGCTCGGCGCGAAGGGGATGGGCGAGGCGGTCCTGGTGCCGACGGCCGCGGCCGTGGCGGGAGCGCTCCACGCGTACGACGGGATCCGCCGGACGCGCCTCCCGATGAGCGACTCGCCGGCGGCCCGGGCGCTGCTCCCGCGGCTGGCGCGCGAGGCGTCCGGCTCGACCACGGGAGGGCAGCCCTGATGTCCGCGGTCACGCCGGGCCTCGTGTGCGCGCACCACCACCTGTACTCGGCGCTGGCCCGGGGGATGCCCGCCCCGCCGAGGGTCGCCACGAGCTTCGCGGAGATCCTCGAGCAGGTCTGGTGGCGCCTGGACACGGCCCTCGACCTGGAGATGATCCGCTGGTCGGCCATGCTGGGGGCGCTCGAGGCGCTCGAGAACGGGACCACCGCGATCATCGACCACCACGAGTCCCCCAACGCCATCGAGGGCAGCCTGGACGTGATCGCCGAGGCGTGCGCCGAGGTCGGCGTTCGATCCGTGCTGGCCTACGGGATCACCGATCGCCACGGGCCGGACGGCGCCCGACGGGGCCTCGCCGAGAACGAGCGCTTCATCCGTGCCGGCGGTCGGGGCCTGGTGGGGATCCACGCCACCTTCACCTGCTCCGACGTGTCCCTGCGTGCCGCAGCAGACCTGGCCGGGGACCTGGGGGTCGGCGTCCACGTCCACGTCTGCGAGGGCGTCGGCGACGTCGGACGCGCCGCGCCGCCTTGCCGGCCTGACCCGCGACGACTGGCTCCTGGCCCACTGCGTCCACCTGCCGACCGACCACGCCCTGCGGGGGACGATCCTCCACAACCCGATGTCGAACCTGAACAACGCCGTCGGGTACGCGAACCCGGCACGGTTCTCGAACCGGGTGGCCCTCGGCACCGACGGGATCGGCGGCAACGTCCTGGAGGCCTTTCGGCTGGCCTATGTCCTGCAGCGCTCGGTCGACGTCACCTGCGGGCCGGGAACGGCGTGGTCATGGCTGGAGGCCGGCTGGGACCTGGTGCCCGAGGCGCGCGGCGACGAGGTCACCTGGTCCTACGACCCGATGGATCCCTGGCACATCGCCTTCACGCCCGGGATCATGCCGCGCCGGATCACGATCGACGGTGAGGTGGTCTTCGCCGACGGCCGGCCGACGCGGGTCGACGCCGACGAGATCCGCGCCAGGGCGCGCGAGCAGGCGGCCCGCCTGCACGCCCGCCTCTGAATGCCCCGCACGCCGAGTCGCTGCACAGTCCGTTCTGACCGCCACCAGGGAGCACCCGATGTCCGACCGCTTCCATCCGCTCTCGATGGAGCAGCTCACGAGCTGGGTCTTCACCGAGCTCGAGCAGAAGGGCTCGATCTTCAACGTCCCGGCGTCGGCGGTCTTCTGCCCCCGGCCGGACCACCGCTTCCGGCGCCGCGAGCTCGGCGTCGAGCTCGACACGCCGTGGGGCGTCGCCGCCGGTCCCGCACACCCAGATGGCCCAGAACATCGTCGCCGCGTGGCTCGCCGGCGCCCGGCTGATCGAGCTCAAGACGGTCCAGACCCTCGACGAGCTCGAGGTCAACAAGCCCTGCATCGACATCGAGGACGAGGGCTACAACGTCGAGTGGAGCCAGGAGCTGCGCGTCCACGAGTCGTTCGACGAGTACCTGCGCGCCTGGGTGCTCGTCCACGCCCTCCACCGCGCGCTCGGCTTCCCCGGCGAGCGCCCCGGCGTCATCTTCAACATGAGCGTCGGCTACAACCTCGAGGGGATCCGCCGGCCCAACGTGCAGTGGTACCTCGATGCCATGGCCGACGCGTCGGCCTGGCTGCCGGCGTACGTGGACGTCGTCGCCCGCCGCTTTCCCGCCGTCCGCGAGATCGCCATCCCGGCCCGCATCTCCGACTCCGTGACGCTCTCGACGATGCACGGCTGCCCGCCCGACGAGATCGAGCGGATCTCGCAGTACCTCCTCGAGGAGCGAGGCCTGCACACGACGGTGAAGTGCAACCCGACCCTGCTGGGCGCGGAACGGGTCCGCGGGATCGTGAACGAGGATCTCGGGTACCACGACGTCGCCGATCCCCGACGAGGCCTTCGGCCACGACCTCCGACTGGGAGGACGCCGTGCCGATGTTCGAGCGGCTGCGGGCGACCGCCGCCGGGCGCGGGGTCGCCTTCGGGCTGAAGCTGTCGAACACGCTCGAGGTGCGCAACTGGCGTGGCGTCTTCGACCGCGACCCGACGATGTACCTCTCCGGCCGCGCCCTGCACGCCGTGACCGCCAACCTCGCGGCCCGGATCAGCGACGCGTTCGAGGGGTCGATGCCGCTCTCGTTCGCCGGCGGCGCGGATGCCTTCAACCTGCCCGACCTCCTCGCCGGGGGCCTGCGCACCGTCACGGTCTGCTCCGACCTCCTCAAGACGGGCGGCTACCTGCGCCTTCTCCAGTATCCGGAGCAGGTCGACGCCGCCTTCGACGCGGTCGGCGCGACGGGCATCGACGACTTCGTCCGCCGTCGCGCGCTCGCCGGCGGGCTCGCCTCCGACGCCGCCGACCCTGCCGCCTGCGCCCGCTCCAACCTGCGCGCCTACGCCGACCGCGTCGTGCGTCGACCGGCGGTACGCGAAGGCGACGTTCGCCACCGGTCACTCGAAGACCGCGCGCGCGCTCGGCGCCTTCGACTGCATCGCCGCCCCGTGCCTGGACGAGTGCCCGGTCGACCAGCAGGTGCCCCGCTACATGCGGGCCGTGCGCGAGGGCGACCTCGCCGAGGCGGCCCGGATCACCCGGCTCGACAACCCGCTGCCGGCGATCCTCGGCCGCGTCTGCGACCACCAGCTGCGAGCACACCTGCGTCCGGACGCACCTCGACGAGCCGCTCGCGATCCGGCAGGTCAAGCGCTTCATCATGGACGCGGAGGCCGACGGGGCGACGGCCGAGGCGGCCCCGGGGCTGCCGGGCGCCCCCCGCGTCGCGATCGTCGGCGCCGGGCCGGCCGGGCTGGCGGCCGCGGAGTGGCTCGCGCGCGCCGGCGCCGCGGTCACGATCCTCGAGGAGCACCCATACCCCGGCGGCATGGTCGGCGGGGCGATCCCCGCCTATCGCCTGCCGCAGGCGCAGATCACGCAGGACCGGCGGTCCTGGAGCGCCTCGGCGTCGAGCTCAGGTATGGCGTCCGCGTCGGTGACGACGTGACCGTGGCCGGCCTGCGCGGAGACGGGTTCGCCGCCGTCTTCGTCGCGGTCGGGGCCCAGCAGGGCAAGCGCCTCGGGCTGCCGGGCGAGGATGCCGCGGGCGTGCTCGACGGGGTCGACTTCCTGCGCCTCGTGCGCGAGGGCCGCGGGCCGGTGGTCGGGCCGCGGGTCGGCGTCGTGGGTGCCGGCGACACGGCCATGGACTGCGCCCGCTCCGCGCGCCGCGCGGGGGCGGCGTCCGTCCAGCTCGTCTACCGCCGCACGATCGACCAGATGCCGGCCGACCGGGAGGAGGTCGCGGCGCTGCGCGAGGAGGGGATCGAGGTCGTGGAGCTCGCCCGACCGGTCGGCCTGCGCGTGGAGGACGGCCGCCTGGCCGGGCTCGTCGTCCGCCGGACCGCCTACGACGGCACGCGCGACGCCTCCGGGCGCAAGGTGCCGCGCGACGTCCCGGGCTCGGATGTCGAGCTCCCGCTCGACACGCTCATCCTGGCGATCAGCCAGTCGCCGGTGCTCGACCTGTTCGGCGACGGGGCACCGGAGCTGACGCAGGCTGGGCTCATCGCCACCGATCCGGAGACGCTGGCGACGTCGATCCCGGGGGTCTGGGCGGGCGGTGACGTGGCGGCCCACGGCCCGGCGTCCATCGTCAGGGCGGCCGCCGACGGCAAGCGGGCGGCCGCCGCGATCGCCCGGTTCCTCGGGCTGTCGTCCGGGACAGCCCTGCCGGCGCCGGCCGGCTACCGGGAGGTCGAGGATCTCGACGTCGGCGAGCTCACCGTTCGCCGGGCCCGCAGGGCGTACCGTGTCCCGGTCCGCGCCACCGGCCTCGACCGTCGTGGCCGGTTCGACGAGACGACGCTGCCGTACACCGCCGACGAGGCGCGGCAGGAGGCCGGCCGCTGCCTCGATTGCGACACGCTCTGCAGTCTGTGCGTGGGCGTCTGCCCGAACCTGGCCCTCCTGACGTACGTCTCGACGCCGATCCGGGCGGAGGTCCCGGTCCTCGCGCCGCGCGACGGGGCGCTCGTGCCGTCCGGGACGCAGCCCTTCGCCGTCGCCCAGCGGTTCCAGGTGGCCGTCCTCGCCGACCTCTGCAACGAGTGCGGCACCTGCGTCACGGCCTGCCCGACGGCCGGCCGCCCGTACGTGGACAAACCGCGCCTCTACGTGGACGCCGCCGACTTCGCCGCCGAGCCGGCCAATGCGTTCCGGATCCTGGACGCCTCGGCGATCGAAGGACGGTTCGGCGGGGCGACCCATCGCCTCGACCGCCGGCCGGGCGACCCGACATGTGTCTACTGGGCGCCGGGCATGCGCGCCGTCCTCGACGCGACGACGTTCGCGGTGCTCGAGGTCGAGGCGACGGGGCCGGTTGAGCCGGGCGAGCGATCGCTTGCTCCGGCCGCCGTCCTGGCCGCGCTCCTGGCCGGGATCACCGGTTCCGCGCCGCACCTGCCGACGGCCGGCGACGCGCTCGAGGGCGGGACGCGGGTCGTCGAGCCCGCGCTGGCTGCCGGCTGACCCGCGGCACCGGGAAGGTCAGCCGGAGCGTCAGATCCTTCACGAGGCGCGCCTCGCACGAGGCGTGCCCCGCCCGCCCACGAGACCCGGTTCGTGTGGTCTGGCCCGGACCAAAAAGGATGCCGGGCGAGATGGGCTCAGCCGTGCGCCTCCCTACCCGGCGTCGTCCCGCTGTGTCCTGGCGACCTTCGCCCGAGCCTCGCCGGCGGACTTCATCGCTCCGCCGAAGACGCCCATCGTGTCTGCCCCATGGCGGACCTTCTTGCGGCGCGGCGGCTCGCGGCGCGCAGCGGCGCGGGCATCGATGCGAGCGGCGATGTTGACGTCCTGACCCTGGTCGCCCGGGACGTAGAACCGCCGGCCAACCAGCGCGTCGGGGAGGTACTGCTGCTCGACATCGTCGCCCTCGAAGTCGTGCGGGTTCTTGTAGCCGACGCCGATGCCGTGCGCCTTCATCCGGCGGTCGGCCGCATTGCGCAGGTGACCAGGGACGGGGAGCGCCCCATGCCGGAGCACCTCGTCCATGGCCGCGGCGTAGGACCGCCCGGTGGCATCCGACTTCGGAGCGACCGCGATCAGGATCGTCGCCTGGGCCAGGGCGTACTGGGCCTCGGGGAGCCCGACGTAGTCGAGCGCCTGGGCAGCCGCCACGGCCACCTGGAGGGCGCGCGGGTCCGCGTTGCCCACGTCCTCGGAGGCCGAGATGATGAGGCGACGGGCGATGAACTTCGGGTCCTCGCCGGCCGCGATCATCGCGCCCAGCCAGTAGAGCGCCGCGTCCGGGTCGTTGCCGCGGAGGCTCTTGATGAACGCGGACACCGTGTCGTAGTGGCCGTCGCCGGCGCGGTCGTAGGCGAGGACGCGCTGCTGGGCGGCGGTCTCGACGTGGGCCAGGGTGGGGGAGACGCGGCCGTCGCCGTCGCGGGCGTCGTCGTCCTCGGCCAGCGCCGCGGCGCTCTCGAGGATGTTGAGTGCCTGCCGCGCGTCGCCACCGGAGATGTCGACCAGGTGCTCGAACGCGTCGTCGGCCAGCGCGATGCCGCCGCGGGGCCCGAACGGTCCGGCGAGGCCGCGCTCCGCGTCCTCGACGGCCCGCCGGACGATGGTGGCGATGTCCTCGTCGGTGAGCGGCTCCAGGCGCCAGACGCGCATGCGCGACAGGAGCGCGGAGTTGACCTCGAAGTACGGGTTCTCGGTCGTGGCACCGACGAGCGTCACGGTGCCGTCCTCGACGTGCGGCAGCAGGGCGTCCTGCTGGGCCTTGTTGAAGCGGTGGATCTCGTCGATGAACAGGACGGTCCGGCGCCCATCGAGCGCGAGCCGGTCCTGCGCCTCTGCGATCGTGGCGCGGACCTCGGCGACGCCGGACATGACGGCCGAGATGGAGTGGAAGTCGGCCCCGATCGTGTCCGCCAGGAGGCGGGCCAGCGAGGTCTTGCCGGTGCCCGGCGGGCCCCACAGGAGCAGCGACGCGAGGTGGCCGCGGGCGACGGACCGGCGCAGCGGGCCGCGCTCACCGACGAGCGGATCCTGGCCGACGAACTCGTCCAGGTTGCGCGGGCGCATCCGGGCTGCGAGGGGCTGTCGCTCCGGGGGCGGCCGGAACAGCGCTTCGGGACGAGCGCCGGAGGTGGAGCGCCGGGGAGGCATGAGCCCGATGGTAGCGCCCCGGCGCCGGGAGCTCGCGTCACCAGGTCAGCACACGGCCGGCCCGGCGAGCGTCGCGGGGATGCGCCGTCCCGACAGGGGCCCCGCAGGTCCCGGCGGGATCAGCCGATCGGCACGATCTTGGCGATGTCGATGATGTACCAGAGGCCGAACAGGACCGCGAACAGGAGGACGGCGATCCGGACGATGTCGCGCACGTCGCGGGCGACGTAGGCGTACTCGACCTCGGCGCGGAGCTCCAGGGAGCTCGGCGCGCTTCGCCCGATCGACTTGGCGCGCGGCTGGGTTCGTGCCCGTGCCTGCTCCGCGGCACGCTCCTCGGCGACCAGCTGCGCCTCGAGCTCGGCGGCGCGGGCCGCCTCGGCATCCGTCAGGCCGCTGGGGCGAGGCGTCGCGGATGCCGTCGTGCCGGCCGCGGCAACGGGCGTTGCGGCGGACGCGGGTCGCCGATCGATCGGCCGGCGCTGGCCGGGACGGACATTGCCGCGGGCGCGCTTCGCCATGGCGGGGTTCGACGCCTCCTGCTTCGCACGGTCGTCGCGGGCGCGGGACCGTCGGCGGGAGAGGATACACCGGGTGGCCCTCTCACCGGCGGGACCGGCCGGGCGAGGGCCGGCTGGTAGACTCGGGAAGCCTGCCCGGAGGACCCATTGGACTCGATCGACTCGTTCGTCACCCAGCACCTCGGCGCCATCACCGTTGCGCTGTCGGTCGTCGCCGTCGTGCTGCTGGTCGCCGTCGTGCTGCTCGTGCGCCGCACGTCGCGACTGGACCGGCGGCTGCGTGGCCTCACCCGTGGCGAGGAGGGGCAGAGCCTGGAGTCGATCCTGGACGCACACCTGTCGAAGGTCATCGCCGTCGAGCGGCAGGTGGATGATCTCGCGGTCCGATCCGCGGTCCTGGAGACCGTGCAGCGCAAGGCCGTACAGCGCGTCGGCCTCGTCCGGTTCAACCCGTTCGAGGACACCGGCGGCAACCAGAGCTTCGCCCTCGCTCTCCTTGACGCGAACGGCGACGGGCTCATCGTCAGCAGCCTGCACGCCCGAACGCTGACCCGGGTCTACGGCAAGGCCGTGGCCGGAGGCAAGTCCGAGGCGGCGCTCTCGGACGAGGAGTCTGAGGCTCTGCGCCGGGCGCTCGGCTCGGGTTCGAGTTCCGCCCGGTCCGTCTGACCTGGTCCCGGGCCGTGACACCAGAGCTGGCACGGAGGCATGACATCGTGACCACGTGCCCCGGAACCTCACGCCCCCTGCCTCGCGTCCCGTCGCCGGTCCCGTGCCGCCGCCCCGGCCTGCCCGCATGAAGCGGCGCGGCTCGCGCGGGGAACCCGGGCCCCTCGTCCAGATCCCCGTCTGGGGAGGGGTGGACGCGCGCGCGGATGAGGAGCCCGTCCCGGACGGCACGGAGGCACTGCTCGCAGGGCTCAACCCGGAGCAGCGGCGCGCGGTGAGGCACGGAGACGGCCCGCTGCTCGTGGTCGCCGGCGCCGGCACGGGCAAGACGCAGGTGATCACGCGCCGGATCGCGTGGCTGATCGCCACGCGTCGTGCGAGGCCGTCCGAGATCCTCGCGCTCACCTTCACGGACCAGGCCGCGGACGAGATGCAGGTGCGCGTTGACCAGCTGGTCCCGTACGGCTACACCGACACGGCGATCAGCACGTTCCACGCGTTCGGGGACCGGCTGGTCCGAGAGTTCGCATTCGAGCTGGGGCTGCCGGCCGATGTCCGGGTGCTGTCGAGACCGGAGACCGTGGTGTTCATGCGGGAGCACCTGTTCGAGTTCGACCTTGACCTGTACCGCCCGCTCGGTGACCCGACGAGGTTCCTGGACGCGCTCGCCACGCTCTTCTCCCGGGCCAAGGACGAGGACGTGTCGGCCGATGCCTACCTCGCGCATGCGGCTCGGCTCGCGGCGGGAGCCGCGTCGGCGTCGGCGGCGGTCGCGGAGACCGGCGACGCGGCGGAGGGGGACCGAGAGGCCGCCGCAGCGCTGGAGGAGGAGGCGCGCCGGCAGGGCGAGCTCGCGCGGGCGTACGCGCGCTACCAGTCGCTGCTGGCCGCGAACGGCGCCATCGACTTCGGGGACCAGGTCTCGCTGGCGTTGCGGCTCCTGCGGGAGTCGCCGGCCGCCCGGGAGTCGGTCCAGCGACGGTTCCGGTACGTGCTGGTGGACGAGTTCCAGGACACGAACCGGGCCCAGGCCGAGCTGGTGGCCCTGGTTGCACAGCGGCACCGCAACGTCACGGTGGTGGGTGACGACGACCAGTCGATCTACAAGTTCAGGGGCGCGGCGATCAGCAACATCCTCGAGTTCCGGGAGCGGTACCGGAACGCGAGGGTCGTGGTGCTGCGCCGCAACTACCGGTCGCGCTCCCCGATCCTGGACGCCTCGTACCGCCTCGTCCGCCACAACGATCCGGACCGCCTGGAGGTCCGCGCCGGCATCGTCAAGAAGCTGGTCGCGGAGCGGGGCGGCGAGGACGCGCCCGCGGTCCGGCTCGAGGCGTTCGCCAGTGGCGCGGAGGAGGCTGACTGGATCGCCCGGGACATCGCGCGCCGGATCGGGGCGGGCTCCCGGCCCCAGGACGTGGCAATCCTCGTCCGCTCGAATGCCGCCGCGGACGCGATCCTCCGCTCCCTGAACCTCGAGGGGATCCCATGGCGGTTCTCCGGGACGAGCGGCCTGTACGCGAGGCCCGAGGTCAAGCTCCTGCTGGCGTTCCTGCGTGCGATCGCGGATCTCACCTCGTCCGTCGACGTGTATGCGTTGGCGGCGTCCGAGCTGTATGGCCTGGGCGGCGCCGACCTCGCGGCAATCATGCAGATGGCGCGCCGGCGGAACCGGTCCGTGTACGAGGTCCTCGAGGAGCTCGGCCCGCAGCCGGGGATCCTGCGGCTGACGCCGGAGACCCGAGCCGGTGCAGCGAGGCTTGTCTCCGACCTTGGGACGTACGTGGACCTGGCGCACCAGCGACCCGCCGGCGAGGTCGTCTACGCGTTCCTCAAGGGGAGTGGCTGGCTGAAGCGCCTGGCCGAGGCGGAGACGGCGGCCGCCGAGGAGGCCCTGTCCAACATCGCACGCTTCTTCGACATCGTACGGGCACAGTCGGCGCTCCTCGCCGACGACCGGGCCGTGTTCGTGGCGCGCCACCTCCAGACGCTGATCCAGGCCGGCGACGACCCGCCGACCGCCGACATCGACCCGGATGCGAACGCGGTCGCCGTGATGACCGTCCACAAGGCGAAGGGACTCGAGTTCCCGTTCGTCTACCTGCCCGGCCTCGTCAGCGGGCGGTTCCCGGTCGCGGGACGGCGCGAGCCGCTGGGGCTGCCGCTGGCGCTCGTCAACGAGACCTTCCCGGAGGGCGACTACCAGCTCCAGGAGGAGCGCCGGCTGTTCTACGTCGGCATGACGCGGGCCCGGGACGAGCTGGTCCTGTCCCACGCGGCGGACTACGGAGGCCAGCGGGCGCGGCGGGTCTCGCCGTTCGTGCTCGAGGCCCTGGACCTGCCGGTCGCGGCCGGATCGGCGGGCTCGGGTGCGAAGGCGTCGTCACCACAGGAGCGGATGGCCGGCCTCGAGCAGACCGCCGTCTCGGCCGGCGACGCCGGGGAGCCGCTCCGGGGAACCGCTGATGCTCTCCTTCTACGCGATCGACGACTACCTGACGTGCCCACTGAAGTACAAGTTCGCGCACCTGCTGCGGGTGCCGCTGGCGCCCCACCATTCGATCATCTACGGCTCCGCCCTCCATGCCGCGGTCGCCGAGTTCCACAAGCGTCACGCACGTGGCGACGTGATGAGCGAGGAAGCGCTGGTGGAGGCCTTCACGGCGGCCTGGCGGAACGAGGGGTTCCTCTCGCGCGAGCACGAGGAGGCGCGCCTGGCCGCCGGGCGGGCCGCGCTGCACCGCTTCCGCGAGGAGCAGCTGGCGCCCGGCGCGGTGATCCCGGCCTACGTGGAGCGGGAGTTCAGCTTCATGCTGGACGGCGACCGCGTCCGCGGCCGGTACGACCGCGTGGACATCACGCCCAGCGCGCCGGCAGCAGCTGGCGGCCCGGGGCCTGGCCAGGAGGTCGGCGCGGCGTCGGTGTCGGGCGCGGACGTGGTGGAGCCCACCCTGGGCCTGTCCCCAGAGCACGTCGTGATCACTGACTACAAGTCCTCCGACGTCCGCGACCCCGTCAAGGCCCGCCAGCGCGCAAAGGAGTCGCTCCAGCTGTCCATCTACGCGATGGGATACGAGGCCATGACCGGCCGGCTGCCCGACAGCGTCGCGCTCTACTTCCTTGAGTCGGGGATGGTGGGAATGGTGCCGGTGGAGCGCAAGCGGATCGAGAAGGCCCGGGAGTCGATCCGGACCGCTGCCGAAGGGATCCGGGCGCGCAGCTTCGCCGCCAAGCCGGACCATCTCGCCTGCAGCTACTGCGCATTCCGGGAGATCTGCCCGGCCTCCGCGGTCCGCTGAGCCGTGACCGACCTCCCCGCCGATGCAAGGGCCGCGCTGGCAGATGTCCTCGCGGGTGCGCGCCCTGGTGCCGTGCTCGCGGCCGACAACCTCGATGTCCTCGCCGCCATCCCGGACGGCGCCGTGGACCTTGTCTATGCGGATCCTCCGTTCGCGACCGGGGGCATCCAGCGCCTGTCGTCCATCCGCACCGGAACCGGAGAGCGCACGCGACGGGGCTTCGGCGGCCGGGAGGTGGCCTGGGAGGTGACCGGCGAGCAGGCCTGGTCGGACGACATGCCGCTTCCGGAGCATCTCGCCGCTCTGCGGGCGCGTGTGATGGAGCTCCGCCGCGTGCTCGCGCCCCACGGGTCCCTCTACCTGCACGTGGACTGGCGGACCGTCCACCACGTGCGGCTCCTGCTGGACGAGGTGTTCGGTGCCGAGCGGTTCCTCAACGAGCTGGTCTGGGCATACGACTACGGCGGCCGGGCGCGGGACCGCTGGCCCCGCAAGCACGACACGATCCTGTGGTACGCAAAGGGGGACGCCTGGACCTTCGAGCGGGACGAGATCGACCGCATCCCCTACATGGCCCCGGGCCTCGTGGGACCCGAGAAGGCGTCGCGCGGCAAGCTGCCCACCGACGTGTGGTGGATGACGATCGTGCCCCCTGCCTCGGCGGAACGGACGGGGTACCCGACGCAGAAGCCCGTCCGGCTGCTGGAGCGGATCGTTGCGGCGTCGAGCCGGCCGGGAGACCTGGTGCTGGATCCGTACGCGGGGAGCGGTACGACGGGGGTGGCCGCCAGCAGGCTGGGGCGCCGGTGGCTGCTCGTGGACAGGAATCCTGCCGCGGTCGTGATCGCACGAGAGCGGCTGGCCCGCGAGCGACCTCCGGACGAGCGGCCGCCCGATCAGGCGGGGGCGGGCGCGTGATCGAGGCGATCACGCTGGACTTCGGCAACACGCTGGTCCCGGTGCCGGCCGCTGGGCTGCGCGGGGTCGTGGTGGTGACGGCCCGCTCGATTGCCGCTCGCGCAGGTCCGTTCGCCGTGGACGAGGTGCTCCGTCTCTGGGGTGAGGAGCGGGAGCGCCAGTTCCGCGAGGAGGTCCCGCAGTTCCGCGAGGTGGATCTCGCCCAGCGGATCGTCCGGGTCCTCGCCCGCCTGCGCGGGATGGAACCCCCGGGGACCGGGATGCGCTGGGACGACGTCGAGGCCGCCGCCTTCAGCGACCCGATGGAGGTGGCCTCGGCCGTGAACGTCTACTCCCGCTCGTTCGTTGCTGCCCTGCCGGCCGACCCCGGGGCCTCGGCCCTGCTCGCCCGCCTGGCCCTGCGCTATCGCCTGGCGATCCTCTCGAACTGGCCCCTGGCCGCGACCATCGACCAGTACGTGGAAGAGGCCGGGTGGTCGCCGCACCTCGTGGCCGTCGTGGTGAGCCAACGCGTCGGGACGATCAAGCCCCACCGTGCCATCTTCGCCGCGGCCCGGGACGCGCTCGGGAATCCGCCGCCGGGCGCGATCCTCCACGTGGGTGATGACTGGGCCGCGGATGTCGTCGGGGCGAAGCGAGCCGGCTGGCGAGCCGCCTACCTCGCCTCGCGACCCGGGGACTCGCCGCTCCCCGGCAGCGAGCGCGACGGCTCGGCAACGGCGGATCTCGAGCTCACCACGCTGGCCGACCTCGAGCCAGGGCTCGCCGCGCTGGAGGCCTCCGCCGCGCGCGGGTGACCCCGGACGCCCGGGGCCTCGGTAGACTCGGTGAGTGGAGACCCGGGACCGCATCGTGAACGTGGCGCTTCTCGGCGCTGCCGTCGTCGCCTGGATCCTCGTGGGGGTCCTCGTCACAACGAGAGACCCGTACGAGGACGCGATGGCCGGATACGGCGGCGCGCTCCTGATCGGCCTCGCGGTTTGCGTCACGGCCACGCCGCTCCTGTGGCTGGTGGTCTTCTCCCGACATCGCCGCATCGCCTACGCGGGCGACTGGTTCCGCGCGGCCCGCCGTGGTGCCTGGATCGGACTGCTCGTGGCGGTGGTGGTGATCCTGCGCCTCGTGGATGCATTCCAGCTCCCCATCGTCCTGTTCCTCGCTGCCATCTTCGTCGTGGCCGAGATCACCCTCTCGGCCGAGCGCTAGGAGACACCTGTGACCGACTCGCCGCTCGCAGCGCGTCCCGCCGAACCCTTCGCCGCCGTCAAGGCCCGCGTCGCCGCCGCCGTGGAGTCGGCCCGGGACGAGATCCTCGACCTCTCCCACCGGATCCACGCGAACCCGGAGCCGGCCTTCGAGGAGGTGCAGGCGGCCGCCTGGGTCGCGGAGGCCGTGGCTCGGCACGGGTTTGCGGTGGAGCACCCCGCCGGCTCGCTCGCGACGGCCGTGCGCGGCCGTCTCACCGGTGGCCTCGGCGCGGACGGCCCCCGGATCGGCGTCCTCGCGGAGTACGACGCCCTGCCGGGCCTCGGCCACGGCTGCGGGCACAACACGATGGCGTCCTCCGGCGTCGGCGCAGCGCTCGCGCTCGCGGCGGTGCGCGACGCGTGGGCCGGCGAGGTGGTGTTCCTCGGGACACCCGCGGAGGAGCGGGGGAGCGGCAAGGCGATCATGCTTGAGGACGGCCTGTTCGACGGGCTGGACGCGGCGCTCCTGTTCCACCCGTGCGACCGCAACCACGTGGAGTGTGCGCCGCTGGCGTCGGAGGACGCGGTCGTCGTGTTCCACGGCCTCCAGTCACACGCCGCGTCCGAGCCGTGGGCGGGGAAGAACGCCCTCGACGCGATGATCGCGCTGTTCGTGTCGGTGGGGCTTTGGCGCCAGCAGCTCCCGCCGCACTGCCGCGTGCACGGCATCATCGCGGAGGGCGGCACGGCCGCGAACATCATCCCGGACCGGACCCGGGCCTGGTTCATGATCCGCAGCGCCGACCAGCCCTACTACGAGGTCATGAAGGCCCGGTTCCGGCAACTGTGCGAGGCCGCGGCTCTGGCCGCGGACGTGACGGTGGAGGTCGAGTTCTCCGGCGCCGCCTCGACGATGAAGCACAGCCGCACCCTGGCCTCGTGCTGGGTCGCCAACGCGGAGGCGTACGGCATCCTGGACGAGGGCATGGACGCGACGTCCGGCTCCACCGACATGGCCAACGTCTCCTGGGCGCTTCCCACCATCCACCCCGAGCTCTCGATCACGGACGTGCCCACGCCCGGACACTCGATCGAGTTCCGGGACGCTGCCGCCCGGCCCCGGGCAGACGCGACGGTTCTCCTGGCGGCGACGCTCGTCGCGCAGACGGCGCTGGACCTGCTGCTCGACAGGACGCTGGTCGAGCAGGCGTGGCGGGAGTTCCGCGAAGAGGCGTAGGCGGCCCCGCTCCCGTGCGCCCGCCCGGACCGGCTACCATGCGGCCCTGCGCGCCCCGCCGGACGGTGGACCCGAACCGGCGGCGCCCAGGCTGAGGCGGCGACACGCCCGGCGGCCCGGTGGTCCGGGATCGGCCGGCCGCCTCCGGAGGATCACCAGTGGCCGAGCGTCCCAACCACCCGGGCGCCGACGACTTTGCAGCGCGCAACGGCTGGGACCGCGCGTACGAGACGTTCGACGATTACGACCTGCCCACCTATGTCGGCCTGCCGACGTTCATGAAGCTCCCCTGGGTTCCCGATGCCGCGGAGCTGCGGGCCCGCAACGTGGACATCGCGATCGTCGGCGCCCCGTTCGACGACGCCGTCAGCCACCGTCCCGGTGCGCGGTTCGGCCCGCGCGCGATCCGCCAGGCGCAGTACACCAGCGGGTCGATCCACTCCCTCCAGCTGGGCGTGGAGCCCTTCGAGATCCTGAACGTCGTGGACGCCGGTGACGCGAACATCGTCCCCGCCTGGGTGGACCGGGCACACGCCATGATCTACCGCAAGGTGCACGAGGTCGCCGCGACCGGCGCGATCCCGATCGTCCTGGGTGGGGACCACTCGATCACCTGGCCGTCCGCCACCGCGCTCGCCGACGTCCGCCGGCCCGGCAGCATCGGCATCGTCCACTTCGACGCCCACGCGGACACCGCCAACGATGACTGGGGCGTCCTGGCGGGTCACGGCACCCCGATGCGCCGCCTCATCGAGTCGGGCGCCGTGAAGGGCAGCAACTTCGTGCAGGTGGGGCTGCGCGGCTACTGGCCGCCCGCTGAGACGTTCGCGTGGATGAGGGGGCACGGCCTGCGCTGGCACCTGATGCGCGAGGTGGAGGAGCGCGGCGCCGAGGCGGTCATCGACGACGCCATCGCCGAGGCGCTCGACGGCCCCGACGCGATCTACATCTCCGTCGACATCGACGTCGTCGACCCGGGCAGCGCCCCCGGCACCGGGACCCCGGAGCCCGGAGGATTGCTCCCGAGGGAGCTGCTGCGCGCGATCCGGCGGATCGCCTCTGTCGTGCCGATCGCGGGCATGGACATCGTGGAGGTCTCGCCGCCGTACGATCACGCGGAGGTCACCGCGATGGTCGCCAACAGGGTCGCGCTCGAGTTCATCTCCGCGCTGGCAGCCCGGCGGCTGGCGGGTGAGACCATCCGCTACGAGCGCCCGGAGCCCGCATGACACCCAGGACCGCCGACGCCGCGAACATCACCGAATCCCACGAGGCCGCGAACGCCGAGGCCACGAACATGGCCGAATCCCCCGAGGCCGCGATCGCCGTCGAATCCCCCGAGGCCGCCCTCGCCCGTCTCTACGACCTGGACCTGTCGGATGATCCGGGCGACCTGGACCTGTACCTCGCGCTGGCCGCCCGTACCGGTGGTCCCATCCTGGAGCTGGCCGTCGGGTCCGGGCGCCTGGCGGTCCCGCTCGCCGCGGATGGCCACGAGGTGACCGGCGTGGACCTGGACCCCGCGATGCTCGCGCGGGCCCGGCAGGCGGCCGACGGCGCGGGCAGGACGGCCACGCGCCGCCTCCGGCTGGTGGAGGCGACGCTCGGACCGTCCGGCTGGACGGAGCGGGCTCGTTCCGCCTCGCCTTCATGCCCCTCAACTCGATCTTCCTCATGGGTGGCCGGGCCGACCAGGCGTCGGCCGTGGCGACCCTCGCCGCGCACCTCGCCCCAGGCGGCGTCGCCGTCGTCGACGCATGGCTGCCCGACGCGGAGGACCTCGCGCGCTACGACGGCCGCCTCGTCCTCGAGTGGGTGCGCCAGGAACCGGGCACCGGGCGGACCGTGACCAAGTCGGGCAGCGCCATCTTCGACCAGACGACCGGTGTGGTCCGGCTCACGAGCATCTTCGAGTCCGGGATGGCGGGCGAGAGCCCCGTGCGGTGGGTGCGGACCGACCATCTCCGGCTGGTCAACCCGGACGAGCTGGCCGCCCACGCGGCGGCCGCCGGGCTGGAGGTCGAGGCGCTCGCGGGCGACTACGATCTCACCCCGCTGGCCCCTGGCGCGGAGCGAGTCGTCCTCGTGGCCCGGCGCCGCTGACGGGTCCCGACGGGATGGAATCGACGGGACCTCGCGAAGCCGGTTCCGGCGGTCCGATCGCGTGGTAGAGTCGCCCCGATGCCGGATCAGATCCGCCTCCTCGTCGTCGAGGACGTCCCCCAGGTCGCGCAGTACATCCGCGGGCTGCTCAACACGCAGTCCACCATCAAGTTGCTCGACGTGGTGAGCGACGGCACCCGGGTTCCGCGACTCCTCGCGGAGCTCAGGCCGGACGTGCTGCTCATCGACGGGCTGCTCCAGGGTCGCGTCAAGGGTCTGTCGCTGGTCCAGCAGCTCCATGCGTCCGGGTCCCGAGTCCCCGTCATCGTCCTGACGGTCCCGCAGCAGCCGGTGCAGGTCAACCCGGCGCTGGGGATCGACGGCGTCCTGCCGATGCCGTTCACGGGATACGAGCTGGTCACGGGCATCCAGCGTGCCCAGCAGGCCGCCGCGGTTGCCGAGACGGCCGGAACAGCGCGCATGATCACGGTCTTCGCCCCGAAGGGCGGCGTCGGCAAGACGACCATCTCGTTCAACCTCGCGGTCGCCGTGGGCCAGCTCGGACTCCGGACGGTCCTGATCGACGGCAGCATCCAGTTCGGCGACATGCGGGCGCTGCTCAAGGTGCCCAGCGAGGCTCCCTCGCTGCTGGACCTGCCCACGGACCGGATCCAGGAGTCGGACCTCCAGGATGTCCTGTGGCGGGATCCCTCGGGGATCGACATCCTGCTGGCGCCACCGCGGATCGAGATGGCCGAGATGGTCACCCTGCGGGATCTCGAGAAGGTGATCTCCCTCCTGCGCCGCGTCTACGAGGTTGTCATCGTGGACACCCCCGCGGTGATCAACGACGTGAACCTCGCGTTCCTCGACGCGTCGGACACGATCCTCGAGATCGTCACCTACGACTCCACGACGATCCACAGCGCGATGGTGGTTGCCGACGCGTTCCGGATGATCGGCTATCCGCCGTCCAAGGTCCGGTACCTGGTCAATCGCGCCGACTCCAGCGGCGGCTTCGACCCGGAGGTCCTGAACCGGGCCCTGGGTCGCACCCCGGAGCACCACGTGAACTCCGGCGGGGCGCTCGTCGTGCGCGCCAACAACGAGGGGATCCCGTTCGTGCTCGCGGACCCCTCGGCCCAGGTCAGCCAGGACCTCGTGAGGGTCGCGAGCGCGCTCATCGGACAGACTGCCCCCGCGACAGCGACCGGGCGGCGGTAGCAGGGGCGTGTCGGACCCCCGACCCATCGGCGTCTTCGATTCCGGCGTCGGCGGGCTCACCGTGTTGCGCGAGATCCTCCGCCGGTCGCCCCACGAATCCACGATCTACCTGGGCGACAACGCCCGCGCGCCGTACGGCGTGCGCACCGACGACGAGGTCCTCCGCTTCTCCGCCCAGGCGCTGGACGAGCTCGCCGCACGGGACGTGAAGGCGTTGGTCGTCGCGTGCAACACCTCGACTGCAGTTGCCCTGCATGCCCTCCGCGCCCGCTACGACCTGCCGGTGCTGGGCGTGGTCCGCCCGGGGGCCTCGGCCGCGGCCCTTGCCACGCGGAACCGGCGCGTGGGCGTGATCGCGACGCCGGCGACGGTGCGCACGCACGCCTATTTCAACGCGATCAAGGACGAGAACCCGGCGGTGGAGGTCTACGAGCACGCGACGCCGCGCTTCGTGCCGATGGTCGAGGCCGGGATCCTGTCCGGGCCGGAGCTGGAGGCCGTTGTCGAGGAGGAGCTGGCCCCGCTCCTCGGCGAGCGGGACGGGGCGGGCGAGTTCGTCTTTCCGCGCCCGCCGTCTGCCAAGATCGACACCCTGTTGCTCGGCTGCACCCACTACCCACTGCTGCGCGGGATCCTGGCGGCCAGGGTGGGGGACCGCGTGGCGATCGTGGACTCCGCCACGGCCACGGCGGCCACCCTCGCGGAGCTGCTGTCGGTGAACGGGCTGGAAGCCCCCGGCACCACGCGCGGCACCGCGGCAGACCCGGGCAAGGCGGGTCACTCGCGGCCGGCCGAGGCGTACGAGGCGCCCGGGTCGCACATCCAGCTGACGACCGGCGACGGCGCCCTCTTCCGGTCGATCGCCTCGCGGATGTTCGGTGAATCGTTCCCGGACGTGGAGGCGGTGACGCTGCGGGAGAACGGCTGATGCCGGCAGCCGGGGGCCGGGGGCAGGGCGACGGGCGCCGGATCCCGGAGGAGCGCCTGTGGCAGGTCGGGTTCATCGTCGGGTCCCTCGTGGGAGCCGCCGTCACGGTCGCGGGCCGGCGCCTCGAGCGGTCCGCGCGGGGAGCGGGGCTCGTGGACTGGGACCGCGTCGAGGGCATCGCCATCGGGCGCCTGCGACGAGCTCCCGGAGCACTGGACGAGGCCGACCTGCGAGCGACCGAGGCGAGCTATGCCACGGCGATGGCCAGGGTCGTGCCCGCGCTCGCCGCCCACCTGGGCGCAGAGCTGCCCGGCGTCGTGGATCGTGTCGCGGTCGTTGACCGCGCCGCCTGGGTCCGCGCCAACACGCAGGTCTTCGCGGGTCTCATCAGCCGCATCGAGGGCAACCTCCTGGACCAGATGCTCCCGTCCGGCAGCGGCATCGGGAAGGCGACCGTCACGCTCGCCAACCGCTGGGTCACCAGCCGTCAGCTGGGGCTCCTGCTGGGCTTCCTGGGCCAGCGTGTCCTCGGGCAGTACGACCTCGCCCTCCTCAGCGCCGAGACGACCCCCGGGCGCCTGCTGTTCGTGGAGGAGAACATCCGGCAGACGGCGAAGGTGATGGACGTGCCACTGGAGCCGTTCCGGACCTGGATCGCCCTGCACGAGACGACCCATGCCTACGAGTTCGAGGCGCATCCGTGGCTCCGTCCGTATCTCGCCGGGCGACTGGAGCGGCAGCTCTCGCTGTTCTCGGACGACGCGTCCACGCTTGGTCGCGAGACCGTCCGGGCTCTCGGCGCGGCCTTGCGGGGCGACGGCCGGCGGGACGACGCTCACTGGCTGGAGCGGCTCATGACCGACGAGCAGAGGGCCCTGTTCCGGGAGACCCAGGCGGTGATGAGCCTGCTCGAGGGCTTCGGAGATCACGTGATGGACGCAGTGGGCAGGGACCTGGTCCCGGACGTGGAGCGGATCTCCGCGCGGTTCCACGGCCGCCGCACGCAGAGGACGCCGTTCGAGCGGGCGATGCTCCGGATCACGGGCATGGACCTCAAGATGGAGCAGTACCGAAAGGGTGAGACGTTCGTGGCCGCGATCGAGCGGGCCGCCGGAGCCGTGGCGCTGCGCAGGCTCTGGGACGGGCCGGAGACCCTGCCGACATCCGCGGAGATCGAGACGCCGGACGCATGGGTCCGGCGAATGGGGCTGGATCGCCCCGAAGGAGGCACGGCGTGACCGACGGCACCCCGACCGGCCCGGGACCCGGTGCTGGTCCCGGCGGCGTCCCCGTGGCGATCGCCCTGACGCCGATCCTGGCCGCGCGGTACCGGAACCGCGACCTCGATGCGATCCGGGCCGCGGCGCCCGGGTCGCGCATCGTCACGATCGGCTTCGACGGACACCCGGACGGGCCGCTCGACGAGGTGGAGGTGATGCTCCGTGGCCGCCTGCCGGCGGCGACCTTCGACAGGATCCTGTACCGCGCACCCTCCCTGCGCTGGGTCCACTCCGCCACGGCCGGCGTCGAGCGCGTGCTGACGCCCGCCAGCCGCTCCCGTGGCCTCGTGATCACCAACGCCCGGGGCGTCTTCAGCCGGCCGATCGCCGAATACGTGATGCTGATGATCCTCGCGGTCTCCCGCCGCCTGCCGCAGCTCATGGAGCTCCAGGCGGAACGGACGTGGCAGCCGCTGGAGGCGAGGGAGCTGCGTGACGTGACCATCGGCATCGTGGGTCTCGGATCGATCGGCCGCGGCGTCGGGGCGCTGGCAACGGCGTTCGGGTGCCGGGTCATCGCCACCCGCCGCCGACCGGAGGCTGGCTCCGACGCGGCTGACGGCTCCCACGCGGCGGACGGCGCCGGCGACGAGCCGTTCCTGGGTTCCGCGATGCTGGACCGCGTCCTGCCGCCGGAGCGCCTGCCGGAGCTCCTGGCCGAGTCCGACTTCGTGGTCCTGGCGGCGCCGCTGACCCCGGACACGCACGGGCTGATCTCGGACGAGGCGATCACGCGGATGAAGCCCGGAGCCTGGGTCATCAATGTCGCGCGCGGCGAGCTGATTGACGAACGGGCGCTTGCCCGTGCGCTCCGCGACGGGCGGCTCGGCGGAGCGGTCCTGGACACGTTCCTCGAGGAGCCGCTGCCGCCCACGTCGTCCCTCTACGACCTGCCCAACGTGATCCTCACGCCGCACACGTCGTGGTCGTCCACGCGCGTGCTGGATCGGTCCGTGGACCTGTTCTGCGAGAACCTGCGCCGGTTCGCGGAGGCACGGCCGCTGGTCAACGTCGTGGACGCGGACGCCGGGTACTGACCGTCGCGTGGCGATCTCCCGGACTACGGCACCGGCGCGATGACGTTCGTGCCGAAGCGAGCGCTCGATCTCGAGCAGCGGGCGGCCGTCCGGGAGATCGCCAGGCGAGAGGTCAAGCTCGAGCGGCGATCTTCATGGTTCCGGCCTGCGGTGGGGACCGGGCTCGGCGGGATCGTGACGATCCTGATCCTGTCGGTCACGCTGTGATGGCCTCAGCCCGCGGTCCCGGATCCTGGCCGACCCCGCGCGCCGGGTAGCATCACCCCATGCAGATTGCGATCGTCGGGCTCGCCGGGTGCGGCAAGACCACCGTGTTCAACACGCTCACCCGTGGCCATGCCGAGACCGGCGGGTACGGCGGGCTCCAGCTCAACGTGGGAGTCGTCAAGGTTCCGGACCCGCGGCTCGACAAGCTGGCGGTCGTGTTCAAGCCGAAGAAGATCATCCACGCGGACGTCACCTACATCGACCTTCCCGCCCCGCCCCCGTCGACAGAGTTCCATGTCGGGACGGAGGAGCTGCCCGCCGAGCACCTCGCCCGGCTGCGGGACGCGGACGCGATGATCCACGTCGTGCGCGCCTGGGACGACGCGGCGCACCCGCATCCCGCGGGCTCGGTGGACCCGGCCCGGGACCTCGAGAGCCTGGACCTCGAGTTCATCCTCGCGGACCTGTCGATGATCGATCGCCGCCTCGAGCGCCTCAAGGGCTCCGGTCGGCACGGCACCCCGGCCGAGCGCGAGGCGAACGAGCACGAGGCGGTGATCCTCTCCCGCCTGAAGCCGGCTCTCGAGGCCGGCCGCCCGATCCGGGACGAGGCATTGGACCCGGACGAGGAGAAGGCGCTCCGCGGCTACCGGTTCCTGACCCAGAAGCCGGTGCTCGTCCTGCTCAACGTGGGTGAAGGGGAGCTGGCTGGCGCGCCGGCGCTGATCGAGAGCATCCAGCGCGGCTACGACCACCGGCACGCCATGGTGGACGCCCTGTCGGCGAAGATCGAGATGGAGCTGGGCGAGCTCGACGCGGACGAGGCGGCCGTGTTCATGGAGGAGCTGGGCCTCCACGAGTCCGCCCTCGATCGTGTCATCGGCCTGTCCTACCGGCTGGTCGGCCTCATCTCGTTCCTGACCGCGGGGCCGGACGAGGTTCGGGCCTGGCCGGTCCCGGACGGGTCGAACGCAGTTGACGCCGCCGGGGCCATCCACACGGACCTTGCTCGCGGGTTCATCCGCGCCGAGACCATCGCCTACGAGGATCTCCTCGCCATGGGTTCCATCGCCGAGGCGAAGAAGCACGGGAAGGTCCGATCCGAGGGGAAGACCTACCGCGTGCGGGACGGGGACGTGATCGAGATCCTGTTCAGCCGGTGACCTCCATCGAGGTACGCCCTGCCACGCGGGCGCGCCATCACGATCCAGTCGCCTACGGTCTCCTCGCCATCATGGCCGTCTGCTTCGCCGGGACCTGGGTGGCCGCCCACTGGGCCACCGAGGAGATCCCGCCCCTCACGACGGCCTTCCTGCGCTTCCTCACCGCGACGGTGCTGCTCTGGATCTGGGCGCGCCTGAGGGGAGTGTCCATCCGGGCGGGGCGAGCCGACCTGCCGCTGGTCGCCGCCATGGGCGTGTCCGGGATCGTGCTCTACAACCTGTGCTTCCTCTACGGCGTGCGACTCGCCCCGTCGAGCGACGGCGCGGTGATCGTGCCCGGTCTGTCGCCGGTGGTGGTGGCCGCGCTGGTCGCCGTGTGGTACGGGATCCGGCCGCCGGGACGGGCGATGGCGGGTCTCGGCCTCGCTCTGGTGGGCCTCGTGGTCGTGATGGGACCCGCGATGACGGGCTCCCCGGCACGCGCGCTCGGGGACGTGCTGTTCGCTGTGGGCGCTGTGTGCTGGGCCGTCTATTCGGTCCTCTCGAGGGAGGCGACGGTGCGCTTCCATCCCGTCGCCGCGACCCTGGCCGCGGCTGCGTTCGGTGCGATCGTCTTCGCGCCCCTGGCGCTGCTGGAGCGGGGCTGGGAGCCGGTCCTGGCAGCCACGCCCCGCGCGCTCGCGAGCGTCGTCTACCTCGGCGCGCTCGGGACGGTCGTCGCGTTCGTCGCCTTCTCGGAGGGGATCCGGCGGATCGGCGCGCCACGCGCATCGGCCTTCATCGTGCTGGTCCCGCTGCTGGGCGAGGTGCTCACCTTCTGGCTCCTGGGCGAGCGGGTGGGCGGGTTCGCCGTCGGCGGCACGGCGCTGGTTCTGGCGGGGCTGTGGCTCGTGCAGACCGCACGGCCCCATGCGCGCACGGACGCGGCGGCCGTGGCCGTGCCACCGGCAGGATCCGTACGCTGACGGCGTCGCGTCTCAGTTGAGCCGGGGATCTCCCGCCTGGAGGTCCGCGAGGATCGAGACGTAGTCGACGCTGTCCTCGGGCTCGTCCAGGTCCGCGAGGAAGTTCTCCTCGTCGTCTTTGGACACGTTCACCGCGGCCGTCAGGCGGTCGTCGCTGACGGTGATGAACTCGTAGTCGCGCTCCAGCTCCGAGGCGATGGCCTCGACGAGGGTGTCGCTCTCGTGGGAGTCCTGGACCCGGCGGCGGATCGACTGGACGAGGTCGAAGAACTCCTGAGCGTCCATCTCCTCCTCGCGGACGAGGAGAAGGTCAGCGTAGACGTCGTTGTCGCCCTCGTGAAGCTCGTAGAAGTGCATGATTGTGTGCCCTCGGTCGGGGAGCGGCCGGAGAACGGCCGCGATCACGCTGGCGCGCGCCAGGGGCGGCAAGTATAGGCGGGTCCCCCCGGGCCCTCAGGAGGACCGATGGACGAAGCACCCGCGGTCGTGGTGGTGGGCGCCGCCTGCCGGGACCTGGTTGACGACGATGAGCGCGGCTGGCGGCTGGGCGGCGGGGCTTCCTACTCCGCGCTCGCCCTGGCGAGGCTCGGGCTCCGGGTTGGCGCGCTGGTCGTGGCGGACGAGCTGGCATCGACCTCCAGGGAGCTGAACACGATCCGCGAGGCCGGTGTGGACGTGCGGGTGATCCCCGGCAGTCACGGGCCGATCTTCATCAACGTGGAGACACCAACCGGCCGGGTCCAGCAGACCCCGCAGGTCTCCGATGCCGTGGACCCGCGCGCGCTCCCGGCTGCGTGGCGCGACGCGGGAGCCTGGGTCTTCGCCCCCGTGGCGGCCGAGGTCCGAGACGAGTGGGCGGACGTTCCGCGCCCGGACGCCCTCGTGGCGCTCGGCTGGCAGGGACTGCTCCGCGTCCTCCGGGACGGCGCCCCCGTCCACCATCTCCCGCCCGGGCCGTCCCCTGTGGTCCGCCGCGCGAACCTGGTCGGGGTCGGCAGCGACGACGTCGACGATGCGACCACGCCGGCGCATCTCGCCGAGTTCATGCATCCCGGGGCCACCCTCCTGTTCACCAACGGCATCCACGGCGGCACGGCGTACAGGGTGGGGGATCGCCCGGACGACCTGGCGGCGCGCCACTGGCACAGCATCCCGATCGAGAAGTACGTGGACCCCGTGGGTGCCGGTGACACGTTCCTCGCGGCGGTCTTCGCTGCATGGGTCGATCCGGCGGTCACCACCGGCTGGGATGGTCCCGACCCGGACCTCCGGCTCGGTGCGGCATGCGGGTCCCTGATCCTGGAGGGTCCGGGCGTCTTCGGCGTCCCGTACCTCGCGGACGCGGTCCGCCGCATGAACGGCGGAGACAACCCGGACTGAGACCTGGACGGACAGCCGGCTGTCCAGGGCCCGGACCGGCGTCAACCCCCGGCCTGGGAGGCCCGACGCCCGATCCGCCCGGCCAGGCGCGCCCCACGTCGCTGCAGGTCCGCCTCGACCCGCGGATACGGGCGGCCCATCGCCCGGGACCGCTCCAGCAGGCGCCAGGCCGCGCGGGTCGCCGCGAGTGCGCCCGCCGGGTCCGCGAGGCGGTGCTCGCGCAACTTCGCCACCTCGATCCAGGCGATCGCACCGAGGCCTCCGCCGGCCGCCGACGCCGTCTCCCAGGCTTCGGCCGCCTCCGCCCACCGACCGAGCCGCCGCAGCACGCGGGCGCGCTCCGCCGCCAGGCGCTCATCCGTCCAGCGGGTCGTCGCCTCCCACGCCGCGGCACCCGGCGTGGGGCCCAGCGACCCGCCGCGGCCGTTTGCCAGGTCCCCGCGCCAGCCGGCCCTCGGCGGCCGCCCGCCGAAGTGCGGCTTCGTCCGTGGCGCCCACCAGGCGTCCCTCTCCGACTCGGCCACCTCCCTTGCTGCCGTGGGCTCGAGAGGCGTGCGCCCGAACGGGTCGCGGGTGGGAGCGGCCGCAGCGAGCGCATCGTCGAGGCATTCCAGCGCCTCGTCGTGGCGGTGATCCCTGCCGTATGCCCTGGCCAGGCCGGCGAGGTCGCCTCGTGGAGCGTCCTGGCGCGAGGCGCGCCCGACGTAATGGCGCTCCACGTGGGCGAGCAGGAGCCCGAGCGAGCGCACGTCCTTCTCGTTGTGGATCACGACGCCCGCAAGGGCATCCACCGGGCCGCCCCGGAGAACGTCCAGGTAGATGGAGGGGATCTCCCAGCCCTCCACGTCGCCGACGCGCGACACGCCCAGGAGGCGCTCCTCCACGGTCCGGAGGCGCGCGTCCTCCAGGCGGTGCCTGAAGACGCGACGGACGAAGGGGAGCAGGTCCAGGTGGCCCGCGTGGGGCGGCGCCGCACGCCCGGCCAGGCGGAACCGCGCCTCGATCAGCGGCCAGTCGAACCCGCGCCCGTTGTAGGTCACGAGCCACGAGTCGGGGGTGACCCATGCCGCAATCTCGGCGAGCAGGGCAGGCTCGTCCGCGTGATCCGGCAGGAGCAGCTGCGTCTGGCGGAATTCCGGGCCGTCCCAGCGCGCGAGCCCGACCAGGAACGCCAACGTCCCGGCCGCAGTGGCGAGGCCGGTCGTCTCGGTGTCCAGACAGACGAGCGGCGCGTCCGGAGGGGGATATCCGGGCAGCCGCGCCAGCCGGTCGCGGTCGAGGGGCATCTCCAGCGGTCTGACCACGCGCCGCACGAGCCATCCGCCAGCGGTATCCGCGGCGTCCGCACCGAGGGCCGCCGCCAGTCGTGAGGCCAATGCCCCGCTCCTGCGCCCCGCGAACGGAGCCCTCGCCGGCAGCTGGTCCGGGCCCGCGGGCGGGCCGCCCGCTCGCCCCAGGCCGGCCCGCAGGTTCGCGAGCCTGCGCTCCCGCGTGACGGGCGACAGCGGCCCGGCGGTCACGCGACGGCCGCCCTGTCCCGGACGCCGGCTCCCAGCGCCGCGAGGAGCCTCAGGGCGAGCGCCTTCCCGTCCACATCCGGCTCGAGCCTCGGGCCCGTGCAGGCCGGGCAACCGGCATCGCAGGCACACGCGCGGATCAGGTCGGCCGCGCCCGCCACCAGCTCCTCGTGGCGCGCGAACAGCCGCTCCGACAGCCCGACGCCACCCGGCATCGCCTCGTACAGGTAGATCGTGGGTGCCTCGTGGTGGGGCGAGCGGACCTGTGACACGAGCCCCAGGTCGCGCGGATCCACCATGAGGAGCACCGCGGACACGGCCTGGATCGCCCGGCCGGCGCCGATCAGCGCCACGTCCAGCTCGTCCCGCCGCCATCCGGCCGCAGCTCCCTCGGCGGTGAGCCAGTACGCGGTGGTCTGGAGCTCGATCTCGGGCAGGTCGATGGGACCCCAGCCCACGTTCTCGTCCGTTCCGAACTTGAGCTTCTTGTAGAGCGTCACGAGGCTGGCAACCATGACCTCGCCGTGGACGCGTGTCCCACCGGTCGCTGCCGCCGCCGCGAAGACGTCGAGCGGCTTGAGGGTCACGGCGCGGTTCGCGTAGGTGTAGTGGTCCGCGTCGATCCTGTGGACGTAGGCCTTGCGTTCGCCCCACTCGAGGCGGTCGACGTGGTACTGCGTGGATTCGTGCATGTAGATGGCGTGCTCGTGGACCAGGACCTGGGCGCTGAACAGGTCCACCTCGCCCAGAACGCGAGGCCGGTCCGGCGTGGTGTCGATGATCACGACGTTCTCGGGCGCAGCCGCCCGGAGCGAGACCTCCGACGCGGGAAAGTTCTCCGAGCTCCAGTACCAGCGCCCGTCGTCCGCCTGGCGGACCTGCCCGCCCTCGCCCAGGAACGCGAGCAGGTCGTCCGCGGGACCCGGCCCGAACCACTCGCCCGGCTCGAACGGGAGCTCGAACGTGGCCGCCCGGATATGGGCCAGCAGCACGTGGAGGTTGTCGGGATCGAGCCGCGCCTCCTCAGGCTGCCCGCCCAGGACGAACTCCGGGTGGTGGATCACGTACTGGTCCACCGGAGCCGGGGAAGCGACCAGCACCGCGACGCTCACGTCCCCGCGCCGCCCCGCCCGGCCCATCTGCTGCCACGTCCCGGCGATCGAACCCGGGTAGCCCGCTAGGACCGCCACGTCGAGCCGCCCGATGTCCACGCCCAGCTCCAGCGCGTTCGTGCTCACCACGCCCAGGACCTCGCCGTCCCGCAAGCCGCGCTCGATGGCGCGTCGCTCCGTGGGCAGGTAGCCGCCCCTGTATCCCCGCACCCGGCTCCGCGGGCCCAGGTCCTCCCGCAGGCGCTCCCGGAGGTTGCTGAGCATGATCTCGACCGCCACGCGGGACTTCCCGAACACCACAGTCTGGCGCCCGGCGCGCATGAATGGCAGGGCCCACCGTTCTGCCAGCGTCAGCGCCGAGCCCCGCGCCCCCGTCGAGCCGTCGATCACCGGCGGATCCACCAGGAGCAGGTGCTTCTCGCCCGATGGCGCCCCGTTGCGATCGACGAGCCGGGCCGGCCGCCCGGTGAGCGTCTCCGCAAGCTCCACGGGGTTCCCGATGGTGGCCGAGCAGCACACGATCACGGGGTGGCTGCCGTAGTGGGCGCACAGCCGCAGGAGTCGCCGGAGGACGTTGGCGACGTGGCTGCCGAACACGCCCCGGTAGGTGTGCAGCTCGTCGATGACGATGACCTCCAGCTGCTCGAACAGCTGGAACCACTTGGTGTGGTGGGGGAGGATGGCCGAATGGAGCATGTCGGGGTTCGTGACGACGACCTGGCCGGCTTTGCGGATGGCCGACCGGATCGGTGCTGGGGTGTCCCCGTCGTAGCAGGCCGCCGAGACCTCCAGGCCCGCGTCCCGGACCAGCTCCGAGAGCTCCGCCACCTGGTCCTGGCCGAGCGCCTTGGTGGGGAACAGGAACAGCGCCCGAGCCGACGGATCCTCGGCCAGCGCCTGCAGCACCGGCACCGTGTAGCAGAGCGACTTCCCAGACGCGGTCGGTGTCACGACGACAATGTCCTCGCCGGCGTGAACCCCTTCGATGGCGTCGGCCTGGTGCGTGTACAGGCGTTCGATGCCCCGTTTCGCGAGGCCCGCGCGGATCCGCGGGTCCAGCCAGGCCGGCCAGTCGGCGAAGATGGCCTCCCGCGCAGGCCGGACCTCGTGGTGCACGACACCCCGGGCGAGCGACGGCTCCTCGAGGAGCCGCTCCAGGACGGCGAGGGTGGGTGCGGGGGCGTAGGTGCGCATGGCCGGGCTCCCGAAAGACGAAACAGAACGGATGAGCGCTATGGCGCGAAGTCTACGCCACGCTGGTGGAGGCGCGTGACAGGTTGCGTGTCACGAACCGTGCGTGGTGTCGCCCGATCTACATGCCGATTCAGTGACCGCTTCGGGTTGACAGCGGAATCGAGCGCAGCTACCCTCGCCTGGATGCCGCGATCCAACAGCCGCCGCGCCGCCGACCCCATGCCCGACCCGCCCGATGAACGGGTGCCGGCGCCGGCACCCGCGGCGCCGGCGTCCGCCGTCTCGGCCGCCCAGGGGAGCCTGTCGGACCTCCCGGTCGCGGGTCTCACGCGCAGGCGGATCGCGCTCTTGATCGGCTCGCTCGTCGCGGCCTGGGTCATCGTCCTGTTCGCCCGCCAGGTCGGTGATGCCAGCGAGGCCACGGCCCGTGCCGACCACATGCGGGCCGCCAACGTCACGCTCGCGGGCGAGGTGGCCGGGCTCGAGGACGAGCTGACCCTCATCCAGCGCCAGGCCTACATCGAGCAGCAGGCGCGCCAGTACCGGCTGGGCAGCGCGCGGGAGATCCCGTTCGTTCTCGCGGACGATGCGCCTCCACTTGCCGCCGATGCTCCCGGCACCGCCGCGGTCCGCCTCGGCGCCGTGCTGGAGCGGCCCAGCCCCTTCGAGTCCTGGATGAAGCTGCTGTTCGGTCCGGGCGCGGAGCTGGCGGCGGCCCCGAGCCCTGTCCCGGGCCCGGATCCGAGCCCCTGACCCTCGCGTCGTCCGGCCGCGAGTCGGCGTCGGCGTGAGTGAGCGCCCCGCGCCCTGGTCCGGCACCGACGACGGAGAGAGCGCGACCCCGAGGCCGCGCACTCCTTGGTGTCAGGTCAAACCGGACGTCAGTGGAGGACCTTGCGTGCGACCGCCTGGGCGAGGGCGCAGGTCTGGGGCGAGATGACCACGCCATCGGAATTGGTCTGCATGCCCGAGACCGCGGTGGCCGGGTCGATGAGGCTCACGTAGACGAGGGTGTCGCCGCGGCGGGTGAGTACCCCGAAGGAGTCCGCCTCGGACATGCCCGTGCAGAACGCTTCGTCGCCGACGCCGGAGACGTCCCCGGCGAAGTACGCACCGGCCATCGCCGCGGCCTTCGCGGAGCGGAAGGCGCCCGCGGCATCCCCGCCGGCCTGGCGTGCGACGCGTCCGGTGGCTGTGTTGTCGCCAGCGACCCAGCAGTCGTCGGCGTTGGGGATGACCCGCTTGTCGAGAACCTGGCCGATGGTGGCGTCGACGATCCCGCCCAGCGGCAGGGCCTCGGCCTTTCCACCGAGCGCGTCGGACACGTCGGCGGACGAGACGATCGCGCACTCGGTCAGCGTGCCGTTGGAGTTCACGCCCAGGTCCTGCGCGAACCTCATGCCGATGATCGACAGGGCCACGATCACGATGACGACGAGGACCAGCACGATGGCGCCGACGATCAGGCAGCCCTTGAGGCAGCCGTTTCCGCTCGACGGTGCCGGGGCGGGTGCCCACCCGACCGGCGGGCCGCCGGGTGCGCCAGGGCCGCCAGGGGCACCAGGTCCACCGGGGGCCCAGCCGCCCTGCTGGGGCGGCGCTCCCCAGCCGCCCGGCGGCTGCTGCGGCGGCGCAGGCTGCGGCGGCGCAGGCTGTTGCGGTGCGGCACCCCAGGATGGCCCCGGTTGGGCCGGCGGCGCTCCCCAGCCTCCAGGAGCCGCGGGCTGCTGCGGGGCGGGTTGCCCAGGTGCCGGCTGCGGAGCGGGTTGCCCAGGTGCCGGCTCCGGAGCGGATTGCTGCGCGTCACCCCACGTCGCGGGAGCCGCGGGCGCGGCGGGCTGGACCGGCGCAGGCTCCGGTGTGGGCGTCCACGTGGTCGCGGGCGCCGGCCCGGTCGCAGGCTCGCCAGCCGGTGGCGCGGGCCACGGGGCGGTGGGTGCGTCCGGCGGCGGCTCGGGTGCGGGCTGCCCCCAGCCCGGCACGGCGTCCCGGCCCGGCGTCTCGTTCGACATCGATCGTTCCCCTAGCGGTCGCGGCTGCCTGGGTGCATTGTCCGGCTTCGGCAGCCGTTACTCAATCCCGATGTTGGTGCACCTCTGGGGTTTCGACGGCGGTTCGACGTGCGCGGTCCCGGCGCTCGCGGTCCCCCCGCGCGCGGCAATCCGGGCGGACAGGATCCCTCACCGGGCGCGGGAACTGGTCTACAATGCGCGCCCGAGGCTGGGTAGCTCAGCGGCAGAGCAGGCGACTCATAACCGCCCGGTCGGCAGTTCGATTCTGCCCCCAGCCACCAATCCTTCCGAAGCCATACCCCTTGCCGGGCCCTGCCTTCGTGCCCGGGCGTTCGACTCCTGGGGCTCGACACGGGCCGGGTCGATCGACGCCGACTGGTGCCGCGAACCCCGTGCTGCGGGGATCGTGGCGAAACCTGAACCTCGACGAAACGGGCTCGGACCATCCGCGCGGGCTCCTCCACCGTACCGTATGTGACATCGGGGTCCAGGCCGCTCGCGCGGCCATCGGAGACCCCGGCGGTATACTCCCTCTCTTGCCGGCCACCACCCGGCCCGTCCCACTCGGAGGCGCTCCGTTTGAACGCAAAGTTCCTGCGCAACGGGATCGTGATGCTCGTCCTCGTGGCGGGCACGATCGCGCTGCTTGTCACCTGGGTCAACTCGTCCGCCCCCACGTCCACGACCGGCTACTCGAACTTCTACAACGACGTGAAGGCCGGCAACGTCACCAAGGTGCAGCAGGATGGCGAGACTCTGCTCGTCACCTCGACCGGTAACCCGGCCAGCTACTCGGTCGTCGTCCCGAACAACATCACCGGCGACGTCTTCGCGGACATGAAGAAGGCTGCCGCCGAGGGCGGCAAGACCCTGCCAACGGATGTGTACACGCGGAAGCCCACCGCCGACACGTCGTGGGTCGGCCTGCTGCTGACGGGCCTGCTCCCGTTGCTCGTCATCGGCGGCTTCATCTTCTACATGATGAGGTCGGCCCAGGGCACCAACAACCAGGCCATGTCGTTTGGCAAGAGCCGCGCCCGGATGTTCCTCGGCAACAAGACCGTGGTGACGTTCGCGGACGTGGCCGGCGTGGACGAGGCGAAGATGGAGCTCCAGGAGGTCGTGGAGTTCCTCAAGTACCCCGAGAAGTTCAACTCGCTCGGCGCGCGCATCCCGCGCGGCGTGCTGCTCGTGGGCCCTCCGGGGACCGGCAAGACGCTCATGGCTCGGGCGGTCGCCGGCGAGGCCGGTGTGCCGTTCTTCAGCATCTCCGGCTCGGAGTTCGTGGAGATGTTCGTGGGTGTCGGCGCCAGCCGCGTCCGCGACCTGTTCGACCAGGCCAAGCGCAACAGCCCCTGCATCGTGTTCGTGGACGAGATCGACGCGGTGGGGCGCCAGCGCGGCGCCGGCCTCGGCGGCTCTCACGACGAGCGGGAGCAGACCCTGAACCAGATCCTGGTCGAGATGGACGGCTTCGACACGAACACCAACGTGATCGTGGTCGCCGCCACCAACCGCCCCGACGTGCTGGACCCGGCGCTGCTGCGGCCCGGCCGCTTCGATCGCCAGGTCATCCTCGACCGCCCCGACATGAAGGGGCGCACCGCGATCCTCAAGGTCCACTCGAAGGGCAAGCCGCTCGACAAGACCATCGTGGTGGAGGAGATCGCGCGCATGTCGCCGGGGTTCTCCGGGGCTGACCTCGCCAACCTCGTCAACGAGGCGGCGATCCTGGCCGCGCGCCGCAACAAGAAGACCGTCGGCATGACCGAGTTCTCCGAGGCGCTCGAGCGCATCGTCGCCGGGCCCGAGCGCAAGAGCCGTGTCATCTCGGACGATGAGAAGCGGATCATCGCCTTCCACGAGGGCGGTCACGCCGTCGTCCAGCGGATCCTGCCCAAATGCGACCCGGTCGCGAAGGTCACGGTCATCAGCCGCGGCATGGCGCTGGGCTACACGATGGCGCTGCCGACCGAGGACCGCTACCTGCAGAGCAAGACCGAGTTCGAGGACAAGATCGCGGGGCTGCTGGGCGGCAACGTCGCGGAGCGGCTCGTCTTCGGCGATACCACCACCGGTGCCAGCAACGACATCGAGAAGGCCACGGACCTCGCGCGACGCATGGTCACGGAGTTCGGCATGAGCGACAAGCTCGGGCCCCTCTCCTTCGGCAAGCGCGACGAGATGGTGTTCCTCGGCCGCTCCATGGGCGAGTCCCGCGATTACTCGGACGACGTCGCCCGCGTGATCGACGAGGAGGTCCGCGCGATCATCGACCGGGCCTACGACCGTGCCACGGAGGTCCTCACGACCTACCGGGACAGGTTGGACCGCCTGGCCGAGAAGCTGATCGCGGAGGAGTCCGTCGACGCCCCCGAGTTCGAGAAGCTGTTCGACGACCTGCCGCCCAAGGAGGGCCGGTACGCAGGCATCCCACGCATCATCGCGCCCGGCACGGACGGTGGCACCTCCGCCGGCCCCGGCGTCTCGGCACCGAACCCCGCGCCCCTGCCGGCCTGACCGGCAGCCGGCCCTCGGCCGGACCCAGGGGCGACCTGACGAAAGGGCGGACCACCGGTCCGCCCTTCTTTCTGTCCGCTACGATCGTCCTGGCCCGCCAGACCCAACGGAGATCCGATGACCGAGCTCAGCCCCGCGCCCGACGAGACCCCGATCAACCCCGTCGTGGAGGCGGCGCTCCAGGCCTCGACGGATGCGCGGGCGGCGTCCCTGCTCGAGTTCGCGCGCATCCCCAGCATCTCGGCGTTGCCGGAGCACGCGGCCGACATGGTCACGGCGGCGGAATGGGTCGCTGACCGGCTGCGCCGCGTCGGCGCGACGGACGTCGAGGTGGCGTCAACCGCACTCCATCCGATCGTGTCCGGGCGGATCCACGAGGCTCCTGGTGCCCCGGTCGTGCTGGTCTACTGCCACTACGACGTCCAGCCGGTGGACCCGCTGGAGCTGTGGGAGACGGCCCCGTTCGAGCCGTTCCTGCGGGACGGCCGGTTCGTCGGGCGGGGCGTGGCCGACGACAAGGGCCAGCTGGTGATGCACCTGTCGGCGCTGGAGGCGCTCCGCACCGCGGGCCTGGCGCCCGCCGTCAACCTGACGTTCGTGTTCGAGGGCGAGGAGGAGTACGGCTCCGAGAGCCTGTACGGGTGGATCGAGGCGAACCGCGACAGGCTTGCCGCGGACGTGGCCGTGATCAGCGACACGGGCTACTTCGAGGGGAACCTCCCGGCGATCACGGTCGGGCTGCGCGGCATCATGTACGCGCAGATCGACGTCGAGCTCTCGCCCGTCGACCTGCATTCGGGCATGTACGGCGGGACCGTGGACAACCCCGCCAACGCGCTCGCAAGGATCATCGCGGCGCTCAAGGGCGCCGACGGCCGGATCCGTATCCCGGGCTTCTATGACGACGTGGTGGCCCTCACGCCGGCGGATCGCGAGGCCATGGCGGCGCTGCCGTTCGACGAGGAGGCCTACCGGGCGCAGATCCCGGTGGCGGCTCTCGTCGGCGAGACGGGCTGGACGACGATGGAGCGGAGAGGTGGGCGTCCGACGCTCGACGTCAACGGGATGTGGAGCGGCTTCCAGGGCGAGGGCGCCAAGACGATCATCCCGGCCCATGCGCACGCGAAGATCTCCACCCGGCTCGTCGCGAACCAGGACTTCCACCGGGTGTTCGAGGCCCTCCGCGACCACGTCGCCGCGGTTGCCTCGCCCGGCGTCAAGGTCACGACGACCTTCATCCACGGCGGCGAGCCGAGCCTCACGCCGACGGATCACCCTGCAACGCGGGCCGCGGCCCGTGCCCTCCGGGCGGTCCACGGCGTGGATCCCGTGTACATCCGCGAGGGCGGCTCGATCCCGGTGACGGCGGCGTTCGACCACACGCTCGGGCTCCCGGTCGTGCTGCTCGGGTTCTGCCAGCCGTCCTGCAACGCGCACGCGCCCAACGAGTGGCTGGACCTGGCGAACTTCGAGCTCGGGACGCGCGTGATCGTCAGGCTCTGGGACGAGCTGGCGGGCCTCCCCCGGTAGCGATCCCCGCTCGGGTGGCCCCCCACGTGCGTCCGGCCGGCCGCGTCCCCTCGCACCGGTACGTTCGAGTGGCGCCGGTGACCCGGGAGGGGGTATTCCCGGGCGGGGCCGGTGCTAGGATGCGGGCGAAGGCCATCGCTGTCGGGAGGTCGAGCGCGCGTGACGACGAAAACGGGGGCGACGCCGAAGGTGGCGTGGCGCCTAGACGGCCCGAACGGGAGCATGGCGCCCCGCTCGGCTCTCGAGGTGCTGGTCGACCTGAACGACAAGGTGACGAGCGGGCGGGTGGGTGAGTACCAGCCGGTCCCGCTCGGGTTCACACCGCTCGACAAGACCATCGGGGGCGGCCTGCGCGCCGGCGAGCTGATGCTCATCGGCGGTGCCCAGGGCACGGGCAAGACCACGATGGCGCTCCAGATGGCGCGCAACGTCGCGTCCGGCGGCCAGGCCAACGTGCTCTACATCTGCTTCGAGCACGACGAGCTGTACCTGCTCAACCGCCTCATCGCGGCCGAGTCGGCGCTGGCCCACCTGCCGCACAAGACCGGCGCCATCAAGATCCAGGATGTCCGCAAGGAGATCCTGGGGACGTGGATGGCGGAGGGAGGCGGCGCCGCCCAGCTGGCGTCCAACCCGCGGCTGCGCCCGTCGCTCGACCGCATCGCGCGCTACGGCCAGAACCTGTTCCTGCTCCGTGGCACGCAGACCGCGAGCACGATCGACGGAATCCGGGCCCTGGTCCGCCAGCACCGGGAGCTCTCGGGAGATCGTCGCCTGGTGGTGGTCGTGGACTACCTCCAGAAGGTGCCCCAGATCCCGGAGCCGCTGACCGAGGCCGAGAAGGTCACCTTCGTGGTCAACGGTCTCAAGGACATCGCCCTGTCCGAGGACGTCCCGATGATCGCCATCGTCGCCGCCGACAAGGAGGGCCTCAAGGCGTCGCGCCTGCGCAACTACCACCTGCGCGGCTCGTCGGCGATCAACTACGAGGCCGACATCATCCTGATCCTCAACGAGAAGTACCAGATCGTCGCCAAGGTCAACATCGAGTTCAACCCCTACCAGGCGCAGCGGTTCCGGGACTGGGCGATCGTCTCGGTGGAGAAGAACCGCGGCGGCCAGGACGCGGTGGACCTCGAGTACGAGAAGCACTTCGAGTTCTCGTGCTTCGATCCCAACGGCCGGACGGTGCAGGAGAAGCTGATCGAGGAGCGCCTCTACAACGACTAGCTAGCCGGCGTGTCGCAGGGTGTCGCATGCCGTCCGTCTGAGCACGAACGGACCGGGGTCGGAGCACTCGCCGTCGATGTGGTGTGTGCACCGGAGTGTGCACGGCATCTAGGCCTGATGATCCTGGCGGGTGCGAAGCTGGCGCGCCACTTCGCGAGTGGGCCCCGCGTGTGCGTTGGGACGCCTACACCGACAGTCGCGTTGCACCCCGGTCGCCCCGCTGCCCCTGCCGATCGGTCAGGCGCGGTGGGGGGATTCGGGTCTAGCACTCCGCGACGAACCAGCCCACGTACGTGCTCGAGGTTGTCGAGGCAACCCTTGTGAGGTGAGGCGCCGCCGATCCGGCGCCCTGATCGTGGGGCGCGCTGCGCGGCGTCCTCCGATCCGGCGCCCTGATCGTGGGCGCGCTCGCGGCGTCCTCATCGCGCCCGCTGGAGCGCACTCGTTGCGGCGCGCTATTGTTGCGCCATGAACAGCCTGCACGCCGAAGACTTTCCGGGAGTCGTCGAGATCGTCGTCGAGATCCCGCGCGGCAGCCGCAACAAGTACGAGTACGACGAGGTCGCCCACGTCTACCGCCTGGACCGCGTTCTCTCGTCGGCGGTGTTCTACAACTTCGACTACGGGTTCATCGAGGGGACGCGGGCGGACGACGGCGACCACACCGACGCCCTGCTGATCATCGACGAGCCCACGTTCACGGGATGCCACGTCTGGGCGCGACCGATCGGTGGCCTGGAGATGCGCGACGAGATGGGCTTCGACTTCAAGACCCTGTGCGTCGCCATCGGGGACCCGCACCAGCAGCACATCGAGCGCCTGGACCAGATCCGGCCGCACCGCCTCGTGGAGATCGAGCAGTTCTTCAACACCTACAAGGCGCTCGAGAACAAGGCGGTCGACGTCCTGGGCTGGCGCGACCGCGACCGGGCGCTCGAGGTGCTGGCCGCCGATCGGGTCCGTTTCCAGAACGAGCACGGTGGCTGAGGACCTCGACCGGCTGTTCGTCGGGGTCCCGGTTCCCGGCGGAGGCGCTGGCGGCATGTGCCGCGCTCATGGACGGCGTGCGCGCCCGACACGGCGGCCGCGGCGTGCGCTGGGTGAGCACGGAGAACCTCCACCTGACGCTGCGATTCCTCGGCCTCGTGCCGCCGTCCCGGATCTCGCAGCCTGGGCGTGGCCGTGGACGCGGCCGCTGTCGGTGCTGCCCCCATCACGGTCGTGCTGGCCGGGGCAGGGGCATTCCCGGGCGACCGGCGCCCGCGGGCGATCTGGCTGGGCATCGAGCGGGGAGCCGATGAGCTCGGTGCGATCTCGCGAGCCCTCGATGCCGCCCTCGTCCGGTCCGGCCTGCCGTCGGACGACCGACCCTTCCACCCGCACCTGACCGTCGCGCGAACGGACGCGGCGGGAACCTCGGGGTCGCTGGCCGTGGCAGCGGACCTCAAGGTCGCCGCCGAGGGGTGGCGCGTGACCTTCACCGCGGACCGGCTCGTGCTCTACCGCAGCCACCTCGGCGGCGGTCCCGCCCCGCTACGAGCCGATTCACGAGGCGCCCCTCGCCGGCTGAGCTGCGCCGGCAGTTGCCCGGATGCTCGCGAGGCGCTAGGCTCGGCCCGCCCACACACGCCCGCACTGCCCGACACGCCCGCATGGAGGTCGCTCGACGATGGCAAGCATCCAACCCCGCCGGACCAAGTTCCTCCTGGGCGAGGACCGGATCCCGCGGGCCTGGTACAACATCGCCGCCGACCTCCGGACGCCGCCGCCGCCGCCGCTGCACCCCGGTACGGGTCAGCCGATCGGCCCCGCGGACCTCGCGCCGCTGTTCCCGATGGCGCTGATCCTCCAGGAGGTCAGCACCGAGCGCGAGATCGAGATCCCGGATCCCGTCCGCGAGGCGTACCAGCTCTACCGGCCGTCGCCGCTGCACCGTGCCCACCGCCTCGAGCGTGCCCTCGATACGCCCGCCCACATCTACTACAAGTACGAGGGCGTCAGCCCGGCCGGCAGCCACAAGCCGAACACCGCCCTCCCGCAGGCGTTCTTCAACAAGCAGGAGGGCGTCAAGCGCCTCGCCACCGAGACCGGCGCCGGGCAGTGGGGGAGCGCGCTCGCGTTCGCGGGCGCCGTCTTCGGCCTCGAGGTCAAGGTCTACATGGTCCGGGCGAGCTACGACCAGAAGCCGTACCGCCGGTATCCTCATGGAGACCTACGGCGCGGAGGTGGTCGCCAGCCCCAGCCCCACCACCAACTACGGGCGCTCGGTCCTGGCGGCGACGCCGGACTCCAACGGGCTCGCTCGGCATGGCGATCAGCGAGGCCGTCGAGGACGCGGCCACGCGCGACGACACCAAGTACGCCCTGGGCTCCGTGCTCAACCACGTCATGCTCCACCAGACCGTGATCGGCCTCGAGGCCCTGGAGCAGATGGCGATGGCCGGCGAGGAGCCGGACGTGATCATCGCGTGCGCCGGCGGCGGCTCGAACTTCTCGGGCCTGACCTTCCCGTTCGTTGGCCGCATGCTCCGCGGCGAGGCCAGCTACCGCGTCATCGCGGCCGAGCCCGAGGCGGCGCCGTCCCTGACGCGGGGCATCTACGCCTACGACTACGGCGACACGGGCCACATGGCGCCGATCGTCAAGATGCACACGCTCGGGCTCCGAGTTCATGCCCGAGCCCATCCATGCCGGCGGCCTGCGCTACCACGGCATGTCGCCGCTGGTGTCGCTGCTCAAGGAGGAGGGCCTGATCGAGGCCCGGAGCGTCCACCAGCGCGCCTGCTTCGAGGTGGGCGTCCAGTTCGCCCGCGCCGAGGGCATCCTCCCGGCGCCCGAGAGCACCCACGCGATCAAGGTGGCCGTCGACGAGGCGCTCGAGGCGAAGGCGGCGGGCGAGGCCCGCGTCATCCTGTTCAACCTCTCCGGTCACGGCCACTTCGACCTGGCGTCGTACGACCGGTACCTGCGGGGGCTGCTCGAGGACTACGAGTACCCGACCGAGAAGGTCGCGGAGGCGCTGGCGGAGCTGCCGACGGTCGGCTGACGCCCGAGGGCGCGTGCAGGGGCCTGATGCCCGGGGCGCCCGCGGTGGGGTCGGGACAGCCCGGCGCCACCGGGGTGCCGTCGCGCGGGCATAATCGCGCCCATGCGACGTGGCGCTGCTCGGTCTCGGCCTCATCGGCGGCTCCATCGCGCGCGCCCTCGCCGCGGATCCCGCGCTCGCGCGATCGCGATCGGTTGACCGCGTGGACGCCCTCGGGCGAGGGTCCGCGCCGGGCGCTCGCCGCCGGCGTGATCGACGCGGTCGCGGCCGAGCCCGCCGACCGCGCTCGCCGGGGCGGACCTCGTCGTGCTGGCCGCCCCGCCACTCGCCTGCGCGGATCTGCTCCGGCGCCTGGGATCCGACCTGCGCGCGTCCCTGGAGCCCGGCGCGACGGTCACGGATGTCGCCTCGACGAAGGCGTCTCTCGCGGCGATCGCCGCGCGACGCCGGCATCCCGTACGTCGGCGGCCACCCGATGGCCGGGCGCGAGACGAGCGGCTTCGAGGCGGCGGACGCGGACCTGTTCCGCGACCGCCCGTGGGTCATCTGCGAGCCGGTCGGCGGTGGCGACCCGGCACGGGTCCGGGCGCTGGCCGTCGCCTGCGGCGCGCGGCCGGTCGAGCTCGACGCCGAGCGCTCACGACCGCCTCGTGGCGGCCATCAGCCACCTGCCGCTGATCGACGTCGGTGGCGCTCGTGGAGGCGGTGGCGGGCACGGCGGGGCGACCCGAGCCGCGGACTGGCCCGCGGCGTCGGCGCTGGCGGCCTCGCGGCTGGCGCGACACGACGCGCCTCGCCCGCGGGGACGTGACGATGGGGGCGGAGATCGCGGTCACCAACGCGGCGGCGCTGGCCGCGCGTCTGCGCGCCTACCGCGACCGCATCGACGAGTGGATCGCGCTGCTCGAGGCCCCGGGCGGCCCGGATGCCGAGGTCGTCCGCGCCCGCCTCGTCGCGGCGCGCTCGCGCCTGGAGGGCTGAGGTGGGGGAGCCCGACGGAGCAGGTCCTCGTCGTGCCCCGCGAGGCGATCGTCCCGGGCGAGGGCTGGCTCGGCGTCCGCCGCGACGGCGTCGAGGCGGCGCTCGGCCGTCGTGGCGCGCGAGGGCCGGTTCGTGCTCCGCTCGACGGCCGAGGAGGATGCCAGCCTCAAGCAGGTGATCCCGTACCTCGTCCTGCGCGACGGCGAGCGCTGGTTCCTGATGCGGCGGACGCGGGCCGGGGGCGACGCCCGCCTCCACGACCTGTGGTCGATCGGCGTCGGGCGGGCACCTGAACCCGGGCGACGGCGACGTCCCGGGCGGGCTGCGCCGCGAGTGGGCGGAGGAGCTCGTCGCCGACTTCGTGCCCGACTTCGCGCCCGTCGGGCTGCTCAACGACGACACGACGCGCCGTGGGGGCCGTCCACGTGGGCGTCGTGTATCGTCGCCGATGCCGCCGGCCGGCCGGTCGCGATCCGCGAGACCGACAAGCTCGCCGGGCGCGTTCGCCACGACGGCCGAGGTCGCCGCCGTCCGCGGCGTCGATGGAGACCTGGAGCCGCCTCGTCTTCGACGTCCTGTCCGAGTGACGTCCGGGCTGGGCCGGTTCCGGCACGGCGACCTCGGCGCCGGCGGTGCGATACTGGCCGCCGAGGTCCCATGACCGATCGACGCTCGCTCATCCGCCGCCGGCTCGCCCTGTCGCTCGCGCTGCTGGGCCTGTTCGCTCGCGGCCGCGGCGTCCGCGGCGGGGGCCTCGCAGCCACGTGTCGACGTCCTGACCGCCGACGGCACCGTCGACAACGTCATGGCCGGGTACATCGTCGACGGCGTGGCGCAGGCGCGCGAGCGACGGCGCGGCGGCCGTGGTGATCGAGCTCAACACCCCGGGCGGCAGCCTCGACTCGACCCAGCAGATCACGACCGCCCTGCTCGAGTCGTCCGTGCCGACGATCGTCTGGGTCGCGCCGCCCGGCGGCCGGGCCGCCAGCGCCGGGACGTTCATCACGCTCGCGGCCAACCTCGCCTACATGGCGCCCGGCACGAACATCGGCGCCGCGTCGCCCGTCGAGCAGCAGCGGCGGGGACATCCCGGGCACGCTCGGGCGTCAAGGTCATGAACGATGCCGATCGCCAACATCACGGCGATCGCCGAGGCGCGCGGGCGTCCCGTCGACTGGGCGGTGTCCGACGGTCAAGGACGCGACGTCGTACCCGGCGAGCGCGGCCGTCGCGGCCGGGGCCGTCGACGGGATCGCGGCGACGCTCGACGAGGTGCTCGCCGCGGCCAACGGGCAGCAGGTGACCGTCGCCGGCGGCCAGACGGTCACGCTCGACCTGGCCGGCGCCGCCATCAACGAGGCGCCGATGAGCCCGCTCCAGGAGTTCCTCCACCTGCTGTCCGACCCGAACATCGCGTTCCTGCTGTTCGTCGTCGGCGCGCTCGGGCTCGCTCATCGAGCTCATCCACCCGAACCTCCTGACCGGGATCGTCGGCGCGCTCTGCCTGATCCTCGCGTTCATCGGCTTCGGGAGCCTGCCGCTCAACGTCGCGGGCCTGCTGCTCGTCGGGCTCGGCCTCGTGCTGTTCGTGCTCGAGACGCAGATCGTCAGCCACGGCCTGCTCACGCGTCGGCGGGCGATCGTCTGCCTCGTGCTCGGGCGCCTCGGCCCTCTACAGCGCGCCCGGCAACCCGTTCGAGCCGGCCGTCCAGGTCGCGACGCCGCTGATCGTCGTCACGGCCGTGCGCGGCGCGGCGCTGCTCATGGGCCTGATCACGCGTCGCGGCCGTCCGGACGCGCCGCATGACGGCCTCGGCCGGGACCGTCGGCGTGCCCGTCCCGCTCGGCGCCGAGGGCGTCGTGCAGGCGCCGCTCGAGCCGCTCGGCACGGTCTACCTCGCCGGCGAGACCTGGAGCGGCCGGACCGCGGACGGCGCGCCGCTCGCGCGCGGCACCCCGGTGCGGCTCGTCGGCTTCGACGGCCTCATCGCCATCGTCGAACCCATCGCCCTGGCCGGACGCCGCGCCCGGCGGCCGTCGCTCCGCCAGCGCAGCCCTGATCCCCGGAGGCATCGATGGAGCTCGTCGTCACGCTCGTGACCCTCGCGTTCCTGTCTGCTGATCGTGCTGACGATCCTGTACCTGTCGGTGCGGGTCGTGCAGCAGTACGAGCAGATGGTCGTGTTCCGCCTGGGCAAGACCAACGAGGGCATGGTCCGCGAGCCGGGCCTCCGGTTCCTGGTCCCGGTCGTGGACCGGCCGGTCAAGGTGGACATGCGCGAGCAGTTCATCGAGGTGCCCAGCCAGACGACGATCACCAAGGACAACGCGCCGATCAACGTCGACTTCCTCGATCTACTGGCGGATCGCCGACCCGCTCAAGAGCGTGGTCAACGTCGCGAACTTCCCGGGCGCCCTCCAGGGCGTCGCCACCACGACGCTGCGCGCGGTGATCGGCGACATCCTGCTCGACGACGTGCTGTCCAAGCGCGAGCAGATCAACGAGGTCCTGCGCACCAAGCTCGACGAGGTCACCGAGCGCTGGGGCGGCAAGATCACGACCGTCGAGATCCGCGAGATCACCCCGCCGCGCGACGTCCAGGACGCGATGAACCGGCAGCTGTCCGCCGAGCGGACGCGGCGCGCCGTGATCACGGAGTCCGAGGGCGCCCGCCAGTCGGCGATCAACGTGGCCGAGGGCCAGAAGCAGTCCGAGATCCTCAAGGCCGAGGGCGAGCGCCAGGCGGCGATCCTCCGGGCCGAGGGCTTCAGCCAGGCCCTGGAGCGGATCTACGGGGCCGCCAAGGGCGATCGACGAGAAGACGATGACGCTCCAGTACCTCGAGGCCCTCAAGGCGCTGGGCGCCAGCCCGTCGACGAAGTTCCTGATCCCGACCGAGTTCACGCGCCTCGCCGAGCGGGTCGGCGCGTACGTCGGGCGCGGGATGGGGGCCGACGACCGGCGACGCGAGTGATCCGGCGCGTCCTGCTGGTCGCCGCGGCGCCGCTCGCTGGCGGTCGTCGCGGTCGGGCCCCGTCGCTGGACCGGCTGGCCCGGCAGCCTGACGCGGGCGCCGCGCCGCCTGCCGGAGGAGGCCGGCCTGGGCCCGGCGCTCGACGCGGCTGGGCGGCGAGGTCGTCCGGCTCCGCTCCCGGGACGGCGTCCGGCTGGTCGGGACGCTGGCTGCCGGCCGACGCCGCGCCCGGCGACGGACGGCTGGGTCCCGGACCCGCGCGAGGCGATCCTGCTGCTCCACGGCTACAACGGGTCGGTCACGCCGGACCTCGTCGAGCTGGGGCCGTTCCTGCGCCGGACGGCGAGCGTGCTCGGCCTCGACTTCCGGGGCCACGGCGGCTCCGACGACGGGCCGACGACGTTCGGGCTGCTCGAGGTCGAGGACGTGGCCGGGCGCGCTCGCGTTCCTCGGCGAGCGGGGCGTCCGCCGGGTCGCGCTGGTCGGCTCGTCGATGGGCGGCATCACGGCGATCGCGGCCGTGGCGGTCCTGGGCGACGGGCGCCTGGCCGCGGCGGACGCCGATCCCGCGGCGCCCGGCCGCGCACCGTGGACGCGCCCCGGCCGCGGATCGTGGCCGTGGTCGCCGACTCGGTGACGCCCGGAGCTCGCGGTCGTCGTCGGCGACCGGCTGGCGGCTGCCGCTCGGGCGCCGGATCGCCGGGCGCGCGTTCGGGCGGTTCGATCGGCTCGTCGGCGGCGACCCGCGGGCGACCGAGCCGATCGCCGTCGATCGGGCTGCTGGAGGACGTGCCGCTGCTGCTGGTCCACGGCGAGGACGACCGGACGGTGCCGATCGGCGAGGCCCGGCGGCTCGCCGCGGCGGCGCCGCCCGGCACGCGGCACCTCGTGATCGCCGGCGCCGACCACGGCGCCGGCCACCGGACCGACCCGCTCGCCTACGAGGCCGCGGTGACGGGCCTGCTGCGCGAGGCGTTCCTGGCGGCCCGGACCTAGCGGACATCACCGGACGGGCGCGTCGCGCCGCCCCCTATACTGCTCGCGGCACCCCCGGGGAACGAGCGCAAGGCTCGTCGTGCTGGGGGTCGCGCCAGGAGGTCGGATGGCCGGGAAGGTACTCGTCGTCGACGACGACGCCAGCGTCCAGCGACTTCTCCAGCACACCCTCCACCAGGAGGGCTACGAGGTCGTCGTCGCCGGTGACGGCGCCGAGGGGCTCCGCCTGCTGGCAGCAGGAGTCGCCGTCGCTCGTCCTGCTCGACGTCGACGCTGCCGCGCCTCGACGGCTACGAGGTCGCGACCCGGATCCGCGCCGAGGAGGGCGCCGGCACGCACGTCCCGATCATCATGCTCACGGCCGAGCGCGACGTGCAGCAGAAGGTCCGGGCGCTCCGGGCCGGCGCCGACGACTACCTCATCAAGCCGTTCCACCCCGCCGAGCTGCTCGCGCGGATGAAGAGCCTGATGGCGCGCTTCGCTCCCGGCGAGACCATCGTCGGGCGCCCGCCGATGGGCCGGATCCACGCCTACTACGGCGCCAAGGGCGGCGTCGGCACCACGACGATCGCGATCAACACCGCGATCGCGCTCCAGTGCGCTCGGCCGGCGCGTCTGCCTCGTGGACGGCAACCTCCAGTTCGGCGACCACCGGGTGTTCCTGGACCTGGGCCTCGATCGCAAGAGCATCGTCGACGTCGTCAGCGCCCCGGCGATGGACGCGGACCTCCTCCGGAGCATCGTGCTGGCCCACGACTCCGGCGTCGACCTGCTCCTGGCGCCGCCCTCGCCGGAGGCGGCGGACCTGGTCACGGCCGCCCACATGCACGAGATCCTCGAGCTGCTCCGCGGCATCTACGACTACGTCGTCGTCGACATCGACAAGCGGCTCGACGACCTCAACCTGATGGTCCTCGACGTCGCCGACACGATCTTCGCCGTGATGACGGCCGACCTGTCGTGCCTCAAGAACGTCCGCCTGGTGCTCGAGACGATCGGCCACCTGGGCTACGAGGCCGGCAAGCTCAAGCTCGTCCTCAACCGCTCGAACGCCTTCACCGGCATCAACGTCAAGAGCGCCGAGGGCGCGCTGCGCCGGCCGATCGAGCACCAGATCGTGAACGAGTACCGGGGCGCCATCTCCGCCCTCAACAGCGGGGCCCCGTTCATGGCCGCCAAGGCGGACTCCGTGCTCGGCCGGTCCGTGCTGGACTTCGCGAAGGCGGTCGACAAGGCGAGCGGCGCAGGCCCAGGCCCTCGCTCGCACCCGGAACGGCCCGCTAGGGCTGCCCGGCCGCGACCGGGCACGGTCCGGCGGGCGCCGGTCAGTCCGTCGCCGGGGTCCGATCCGCCACTCGATAAGCCGCAGGTGAGTGGCGCGGCCTACCGTGCCGCTCGTGCTCGCCACGCTCCTCTCCGCCACCCTCCACGGGATCGCCGGGCGCGTCGTCCGCGTCGAGGTCGACGTCGCGCCGGGACTGCCCGGGTTCACGATCGTCGGCCTGCCGGACGCGGCGCTCTCCGAGGCCCGGGAGCGCGTCCGCGGCGCGCTTCGGAACGCCGGCTTCCACCATCCTCCGCGCCGGATCACCGTGAACCTCGCCCCGGCGGAGCTCCGGAAGGCCGGCGCGTCGCTCGACCTCGCGATCGCGCTCGGGATCCTGCTCGGCTCGGAGCAGGTGCGGGCGGGCCGGGGTCGCGTCGCCCTGATCGGGGAGCTCGGGCTCGGCGGCGAGGTCCGCCGGGTGCCGGGGATCCTGCCGATGTGCCTCGCCCTGCGGAGCCCGCGGCGTGCGACGGGTCGTCGTCCCGGCGGAGGCGGTCGCGGAGGCGGCGCTCGCGCCCGGGCTGGAGCCGATCCCCGTGGCGAATGTCGCGGAGGCGGCGGAGGCTGATCCGGGCGCCGCGGTCCCGGACGGCCCGGCCGGTGGCGCTGCCGAGGACCGGGACCGCGCCGGACCCCACCCCCGACGCCCCTGCAGTCGGCGCAGGGCGGGAGGATGCAGTCGTGGACCTCGCGGACGTTCGCGGCCAGACGGTCGCGCGGCGGGCCCTCGAGATCGCCCTGGCCGGCGGTCACGCACTGCTGCTGATCGGGCCGCCCGGCGCCGGCAAGACGCTCCTGGCACGCACGATCCCGTTGCTCCTCCCCGACCTCGACGACGCCGCGGCCCTGGCGGCGACCGTGGTCGCCTCGGCCGCATCCGCGTGGCCGGTGACCGGCCTCGTCCGCCGGCCGCCGGTCCGGATGCCGCACCACACGACGTCCTATGCCGGGATGGTCGGCGGCGGTCCGCGGATGTCGCCGGGCGAGGTCACGCTCGCGGACCAGGGAATCCTCTTCTGCGACGAGCTGCCGGAGTTCGGGCGGGACGTCCTGGAGGCGCTCCGCCAGCCGCTGGAGGACGGCTTCGTCTCGGTGGTCCGCGTCGGCCGGGCGGCGACGTTCCCGGCGCGCTTCACCCTCGTCGCGGCCATGAACCCGTGCCCGTGCGGGCAGTTCGGCGCTGCGGACAGGGCCTGCTCCTGTCCGCCGGGCGTCCCCGAGCGATACCTGCGGCGCGTGTCGGGTCCGCTCCGGGATCGCATCGACCTGTGGGTCCGCGTGGACCGGGTGCCACCGGAGGTCCTGCTCGCGGGGCCGGAGCCAGAGCATTCGGCCACGGTGGCGGGGCGGATCGCGTTGGCCTGCGAGCGCCAGCGCGCCCGCGCGGACGGGATGCGATCGAACGTGCAGCTGCAGGGACGCGCCCTTCGCTCGGCCTGCGCGATGAGCCATGCCGCGGAGGCGACGGGCGATCGTCCTCGCCGAGCGCGAGGGGCTGTCCGGTCGAGGCGTTGACCGGCTCCTCCGCGTCGCGCGCACGATCGCCGACCTCGCAGGAGACGCCGCCGTCGAGCATCGGCACCTCGACGAGGCGGCGCGGTTCCGGTCCCCGGTCGACCGGATGACGCTGGCGGAGGCCGGTTGATGCTCGGGATCGGGCGGCTGGGCCCCCTCGGGCGCATGGATCCGGCGGAGGTCGGTGGCGCGCACGGCGAACCGTGGGGCGTCACGGCCGACGGGGGCGAAGGCCCGACTGCCAGGGCCGGGACGGTCGACGGGGTGGAGCGCGACGCCTGGATCGTGCTGGCAGGGGTGACCGGCGTGGGTCCCGTCTCGTTCGCACGGCTGCTGGCGGCGTTCGGCAGCGCAACAGCCGTCATGGCGAGGGCCCGCCGGGCAGGGGCGGTCGCCGCGCTGGTCGCAGCGACGGCTTCGCGGGATGGCGGCAGCCCGACCCTCGTCCCGTCCTCGGCCGCGGAGATCGTGTCGGCGGCCGAGGACGCAACCGTGTTCCTGGCCCCCGTCCGGCGATCCGGGGTCGAGGTCATCACGCTTGCCGACGAGGTGTATCCGGAGCGGCTGCGCCGGATCGAGCTGCCCCCTCCGGTCCTGTTCCTGCACGGGGACCCGGCCGCTCTCGAACGGGAGCGCTCGGTGGCCATCGTCGGGACCCGGAGGCCGACGACGGTCGGGCGGGCGACCGCCGGCCGGATCGCGGAGGCGGTGGGCGGGATGGGTGCGACGATCGTGTCGGGCCTCGCGCTGGGGATCGACGCGGCCGCACATGCAGCTGCGGTGCGGCTCGGCACTCCCACCGTGGCGGTCATCGGCGGGGGCCACGAACGCCTGTATCCCGCCGCGCATCGTGGCCTCGCCCGCGCGATCGTGGCCGGCGGCGGGGCCGTGGTGAGCGAGTTTGCCCCGGACACGAGCCCGACCCGTGGGACCTTTCCGCGCCGGAACCGGATCATCAGCGGCCTCGCGGATGCAACGGTCGTCGTGGAGGCTGGAGCGCGGAGCGGTGCCCTCACGACGGCGGCCTGGGCACTCGAGCAGGGGCGCGGGCTCCACATCGTCCCGGGGCGCCTCGACGACCCAGCCGTCGCGGGGTGTCTCGCGTTTCTCCGTGAGGCGGGCCCGGAGGCGCGGATCGTCTCCGGCATCCCCGAGCTGCTCGACGACCTCGGGCTCCTCGGCCGGCAGGGCGCGACGGACAAGCGGGATCGCCGAGGAACACGTGCCGGGTCGCCTCTGGCCGGGCCGTCCCGGGAGGCGGTGCTGGCCACGCTGGGACCCGTCGAGCGGCTGGTCGCGAGCGAGGTCGCCGCCGGTCGCGGATCGGTGGACGAGCTGGTGCTCGCGACCGGCGGTCCGGGCGCCATGGTGCTCGGAGCGCTGACCTCCCTCGAGATCCGAGGGCTCGTCGTGGAGATATTCGGACGGTACCGGGCCGCGGGTGCGCTGGCGTGCCTGGAGCCGTCCGGCAGGCCGCGACCGGTCCGCCGACGAGCCGCGTGACCGGCCGCGCGACCCGCGGCAGCCGGCCACGGGACCCCCGGAGTCCGTGCCCGATCGCCCCGGAGGTTGCCACCCTGACGGAGACGGTGTTACCCTCGGGCCATCTTCGGATGGTGCGCATCGAGCGCAGGAGAGCCTCCGGAGCCGGCGCCGAGCCCCCAGGCGTCACTCTCGCGGCGCACTGGAGGACCGGCTATTGCGGAAGCTCGGCGCGGCTCTGCTCGCCCTGCCCGTCCTGGCGATGGTCTACCTCGCGTCGTTCACCCAGCGTGGGACGCGGGCCAGGATCGTGTCCATCGTTGCCGCCAGTGCCGTGATCGGGCTCGTGGTGGTCGTGAGCCAGCCGCCGGCGCCCAGTGCAGCCGTCCCGAAGTCGCAACCGAAACCGGTCGCCGCAGAGCTCCTCAACGCGGTGCACACTGACCACGCGCTGGCTGATCCATTCGCGATCGCGTTCGATGCGCCGATGGAGCCTGCCTCCGTCGCCGCCGCGCTCCGGGTGACGCCCGAGTCATCGGTCACCTTCAAGTGGGACACCGCGGGCCGCGTGCTCAGCGTCGCGCCCGTCGGGCACTGGACGCCCGACACCCTGTACACGATCGCCGTCTCTGACGCCGCCCGCAGCGCGGATGGGGGCGCCCTCGAGACGCCGGTCAGGGCTCTGGTGCTCACCGGCCACGCCGGCACCGGATCGCTCACCGCAACGGATCTGTCCGGTGACCGCGCCCGTCTCGACACGTCCTTCCGGATCGTGCTGGACCGGGCCGTGAACCTGGCAGCTGTCCGCGCCGCCGTGCGTACCGAGCCCACTGTCGCGGGCGACCTGACGGTGGGGCCCAGCGACAACCAGTTCGTGTTCCAGGCGTCCCAGGACCTTGCCCCGAACACCACGTACCGGGTCTGGCTTGAGGGTCTCCAGGATGCCGACGGCGTCAGCTTTGCCGCTACGCCGAGCCTTGAGGTGCGGACGGTCCAGGCTCCGGCCGTCGTCCGGTTCCGACCGCGGCCGGGCACCGGCGACGCGGCCCAGGGCGCGCTGGTGTCTGCGCGCTTCACGCAGCAGATGGACCGCAAGACCACGGCGGCCGCGTTCAGCGTGTCCGCGGACGGAAAGCCGGTGACCGGCAAGGTGACATGGGCGGAACAGAACACGGTGCTCGTGTTCCACCCCGCATCAGCCCTGCCGTACGGCGCGAAGGTGGTCGTGACCGTCGCGCCGACGGCGCTGTCGAAGGCCGGCGTACCGCTGGCCGGGACGGGTTCGGACACGTTCACGGTCGTGCCGAAACCGGCCGCGAAACCGGCCGCGAAACCGGCCGCGAAAGCCGCGCGCCACCGAAGCCGAAGGCCGCCGCCCCGAAGAAGAAGGCCACGACCAAGCCGATCACGCACTCCGGTGGCAGCGGCGCCGTGTCCGGGAGCTGGTCGTCCGTCGAGTCCTACTACCTCAACCTCATGAACTGCACGCGCACCGGCGGCTGGGTGACCTCGAGCGGATCCTGCTCGTCGCCCGGCGGTCGCTCGGTCGCCCCGCTGGCTCTCAGCAGTGCCATCAGCGCACGGGTGTCCCGGCCCTACGCCAAGCTCCTCGCCACGCGCGGGATCTGCAACCACTTCATCGGGGGCACCCCGGGTGACCGGCTGCGCCGGGCCGGCTTCACCAGCTACCGCTGGGGCGAGAACCTCGGCTGCCGGTCGGGCAACCCGTACAGCGCCGTGCTCGGCTCCCACCTGTTCTTCCAGAGCGAGAAGTCGTACAACGGCGGTCATTACAAGAACCTCATGAACGCCGAGTACGACCGGGCCGGGATCGGCGTCTGGGTGTCCGGCGGGCAGGTCCGGCTGGTGGTGGACCTCTACCACCCCTGACCGGTGATCCCGGACCCGGGGTGGGACCATCGGGCGGGTGACGCGCGGCGGGTGAACGTGGACCATCAGGCGGTGATCCGCAACGTCTGCATCCACCTGTCCAACGAGCAGCCCCTGATCGCCGACCTGTACGACCCGCCCGCCGCCTCGGATGCCGGCCTCCTGTGCACCAACGTGCGTTCGCTGGACGGCAAGCGGCCGGTCTTCGTCGACAGCATCACGGCCACGTTCTTCTTCCCGTACCACATCGTCCGCTTCCTCGAGATCCCCGAGGGCGCGCTGGATCCCCGCCGACCGGCGGACCTGCAGCGCGGGCCGGCAATCCCGACAGGGCCCGGGCGGGCGCCCGGTTCGGACCCGCTGGACCTCGCGCCCGTGGTCCTCGGGGCCGGCGCCGAGGACGCTGCCGACACCGACCTCGACGTCGAGCTGGAGATCGACGAGGACTTCCTGCAGCGGATCCGCGACATCTGAGCATCGTCCTCCGGCAAGCGGTGGGCCTGTCGTCGGTGAGCGGTGGGCCAGGAGGCCGGTGCTACACTCCCGGCCGCCATGCCCAAGCATCTTGTGATCGTCGAGTCGCCCGCCAAGGCGCGGACGATCGAGCGCTACCTCGGAGGGGACTACCAGGTCCTCGCCTCGTACGGTCATGTCCGGGACCTGCCCGAGAACCCTGGCAAGGGCAAGTTCGGCGTGGACGTCGACCACGACTTCGCCCCGGAGTACGTCATCCCGGACGACCGCAGGAAGCAGGTCGCGGCGATCGAGAAGGCTGCCCGGAGTGCGGTGGATGTCTGGCTCGCCACGGACCTCGACCGCGAGGGCGAGGCCATCGCCTGGCACGTCGCCGAGGCCGCGAACATCCCCGCGTCCAAGACCCACCGTGTGACCTTCAGCGAGATCACCGAGGGTGCCATCCGCGACGCGTTCGCCAGGCCGCGCGACATCGACCGGTATCTCGTGGACGCACAGCAGGCGCGCCGGATCGTGGATCGCCTGGTCGGCTACACGCTGAGCCCGCTCCTGTCGCGCAAGGTGCGCGGGGGCCTGAGCGCTGGCCGGGTCCAGTCCGTCGCCCTCCGCCTCGTGGTGGACCGCGAGCGCGAGATCACGGCCTTCACCGCCCGCGAGTACTGGACGCTCGAGGCACTGTTGCGCACGGCCGCCGGTGACGCGTTTGCCGCGGACGTCGTCCGCATCGGGGGGAAGGCCGTCGACGTCGGTGACGGTGACACCGCGGCACACCACGCGCAGGCGCTCCGTGGCCTGCGCCCCGTGGTGGACTCCGTGGCAACCCGTCCCTCCAAGCGGACCCCGGCCCCGCCGTTCACGACGAGCACGCTCCAGCAGGAGGCCAGCCGGAAGCTCGGCTTCAGCCCCAAGCGGACGATGTCGATCGCACAGCACCTCTACGAGGGCGTCGAGACGCCGGACGGGCACGCCGGCCTCATCACCTACATGCGAACCGATTCCACCGCGATCGCCTCGGTGGCGATGGCCGAGGCGCAGACGGTCATCAGGGATCGCTTCGGCGAGAGGTACGGGACTGGCAAGGGTCGCGTGTTCAAGACGAAGGCGAAGGGCGCCCAGGAGGCGCACGAGTCGATCCGTCCGACCGCGTTCAGGCGGGACCCGGACTCCATGAAGGCGCACCTGAAGCCCGAGGAGCTCAAGCTCTACCGTCTCATCTGGCAGCGCGCGATCGCGTCGCAGATGGCGCCCAAGGAGCTCGAGACGACGACGGTCGAGCTGGTGGCCGGAGACTACCGCCTGCGCGCCTCGGCCACCCGGACGCTGTTCGACGGCTTCGCCCGTGTCTACACCGAAGGCCAGGACGACGCCGCCGAGGAGACCGATCGCTCCCTCCCATCGCTCGCCGAGGGCGACGTCACCTCCGTGGAGGCCGTCACGCCCACCCAGCACTTCACCGAGCCGCCGCCCCGCTACACCGAGGCGACCCTGATCAAGGCCCTCGAGGAGAACGGCATCGGCCGCCCATCGACGTACGCCGCCACGATCTCGACCATCGTGGATCGCGGCTATGTCAAGGTCGAGGAGCGCCGGCTCCGCCCGGAGGAGATCGGCGAGATCGTCACCGACTTCCTCGTGAAGTACTTCGGCGAGTACGTGGACCTCAAGTTCACCGCCCTGATGGAGGATCAGCTGGACGAGGTCGCGGGTGGCGAGCGCGAGTGGGTTCCTCTCCTGCGCGAGTTCTTCGGACCGCTCAAGTCCCAGGTCGACACGGTCCGCAAGGAGGTCAAGCGGGCCGACATCACGACCGAGGAGACCGACGAGGTCTGCTCCGAGGGCCACCCGATGGTCATCCGGCTGGGCCGCAACGGCAAGTTCCTTGCGTGCTCCACCTACCCCGACCACAAGGAGACGCGCCCGCTCCCCGGCCAGGAGACCCCGAGGCTCGAGGGCGACGGCGATCCCTGCCCCGAATGCGGCGTGGGCGTGCTGGCGACCAGGCGCGGGCGATTCGGGGCCTTCGTGGGCTGCTCGCGGTACCCGGACTGCGCGTACATCCGGAAGGACGGCCCGCCACCACCCGAGCAGCTCCCGTTCGAGGTGTCCTGCCCGAAGAACGGCGATGGGCACCTGGTCGCGCGTCGCGCGCGACGCACCGGGAACGTCTTCTGGGGGTGCTCTGCGTACCCGAAGTGCGACTTCACGACGAACGACGAGCCGACCGGCGCCGTCCACGATGCCCACGAGGGTGGCGCAGGATCCGTGGCCCGGAAGGGCGAGGCGGGCCTGTGCCTCACCTGTGGTGCCACGGTCGAGCTGCCGGAGAGCATCGTCGTGGGACAGCGGCTGGCCGGTGGCCCGGCGGACCCGTCGGCCCTGGTGAGACCATCCCGCGGAGGATCCGGGCGAGGGCGGGCCCCGCGCGCCGCCGCGACGGCCCCGCGAACCACGCGAGCCGGTGCCGGCTCGTCCCGACCGGGGGGCGGAACGCGGCGAACCACCCGCCCGTGAGCGGGCTGAGGCCGGCGTGACGGGTTCCGAGGCACTCTCGCCGGTTCGTGCGATCGCTGGAAGCACGGGACACCTCACCGGAGACGCGCCGGTCCTACGAGGGGACCGTGGCGACGTATCTCGCCTGGCTCGAGGCGCACGACGCCGACTGGCGCACCCCCGGACGCCAGGTCCTTCGCGCCTACCTGGCCGAGCTCTCGACGGGCCACGCCAGGACGTCGGTTGCCCAGCGGCTCGCGGCGGTACGCGCGTTCCACCGCTACGTCGCGCGTGCCGGCCTTGCCCCGGGCGACCCGTGGGGCGCGATCGCCACGCCGCGCCTGCCGCGCCGCCTGCCGCGAGTGCTGGAGGTGGACCAGGTCGAGCTGCTCGTGGCCGCGGCGGAGACGGACCTCGACGCGGCGGGTGCCCGCGGGTCCGCCACGGCCCGTCGCGACCCGGAGCTCGCGCGGGCGCTCGCGCTGCGGGACCGGGCGCTGGTGGAGACCGCCTATGCGGCGGGCCTGCGGATCAGCGAGCTCGCCGCCGCGGACCTGGGCAGCCTCGACCTCCGGCGTGGCGACCTGCGCGTCCTCGGCAAGGGTCGCAAGGAGCGGATCGGGCTGCTCGGACGACCCGCGCGCGAGGCCCTGCGCGAGTACCTGGACGAGGGACGTCCCGAGCTCCTGCGCCGGTTGGCCTCGCGGGGCGGCGACGGAGCCGACGGCCGTCTTCCTCAACCACCACGGGCAGCCCCTCGGTGTTCGCGGCCTGCGTGGCCGCCTGGACCGGCTGCGGCGTATCGCCGGCCTGCCGGAGGGCGTCAGTCCCCACACGCTCCGGCACAGCTTCGCGACCCATCTCCTCGAGGGCGGCGCGGACCTCCGCGTGGTCCAGGAGCTGCTCGGCCACGAGAGCCTCGCCACGACGCAGGTGTACACGCACGTGTCGCCCGCGCGGCTGCAGGACGCCTACCGGTCGGCGCACCCCCGGGCGCGGGCGACCTGATGGACGAGACGAGCGACAGCACTCCTCGATCCGGAGCCCGATCTCGGCCCGACGGCCCGCGTCGCGCGCGCCGGCTCCCCGACCACGCGGGCCCTTGCGCGGGCCGGGCTCATCGTCACCGGCCTGTTCCTCGTGTCGAGGATCCTGGGCTACGTCCGGACGGTGGCGATCGCGGCCTCCGTCCCCGACATCGCGCCAGCTGAGCCCGTTCTTCGCGGCCTTCCGGATCCCGGACTTCCTGTTCCAGCTGGTGGCTGCGGGGGCGCTGTCGTCGGCGCTCATCCCCGTCATCGCCGGTCTGTTCGCGACCGACGAGGAGGCCCGGGCCTGGCGGGTCGTCTCGACCGTCACGACCCTCATGCTCTCGGCGCTGCTCGTCCTGGCGGCGATCGTCCTCGTCTTCGCCCCGCAGCTGGTGGCGTTCATCGCGCCCGGCTTCGACGCCGGCCAGCTCGCCGAGACAACGCAGCTGACCCGGATCATGGTGCTGTCGCCGCTGTTCCTCGCCGGCGGCGCGGTCGCCACGAGCGCCCTCAACTCCGCGGGGTCGCTTCGCCGCGGCGGGCATGGCGCCGCTCGTCTACAACCTCGCGATCATCGTCGGTGCGGTGGTCCTGGTGCCGATCGTTCGGCATCCCCGGGCTCGCCTACGGCGTGGTCCTGGGCGCGGCCGGCCACCTCCTGGTGCAGGTGCCGTCGCTGGTCCGGATCGGCGCTCGCATCCGGCCGCGCGTCGACCTCGGGGACTGCCCAGGCACGCCTGGCCCTCGTGCTCATGGCGCCGCGCGCGATCGGCCTGGGTGCGACCCAGGTCGTCTTCCTGGTGATGACCAGCCTCGCGACGACCCTCGGTGACGACGCGCTGGCGGTGTTCAACTTCGCGTTCATCCTGCTGCAGATCCCGATCGGCGTCATCGGCGTGCCGCTGGGCGTCGTCCTGCTGCCGTCGCTGTCCCGCGAGGCCGCCACCGGCGGCATGGTGGCGTTCCGGCGGCTGCTCGTCCGCGGCCTCTCGATCCTGGCCTACGTGATGATCGGGATCGCGGCCCTGGGCATCGTCGTGTCCGAGGACGTCGTCCGGATCCTGTTCGGCGTCGCCCACATCGGCGAGGCCGCCATCGAGGCGACGGCCGGCCTCCTCGGCGATCTTCCTGCTCGGGCTCACCGCGCACTCGCTGATCGCCGTCCTGGCCCGCGCGTTCTACGCGCTCCAGGACACGAAGACGCCGGTCCTCGCCGCCCTGCTCGCGGTCGTCGTGAACATCGTCGTGGCCAACGCCCTCGTCGGGCCCGCTCGGCCTCAACGGCCTCGCGGTCGCCATCGCCGTCGCCGCCTGGCTCGAGACCATCGCGCTCGTCGTCCTGCTCGAGCGACGGGTCGAGGGGCTGGGCATGCGCCACGTCTGGATCGTGATGGCCAAGTCGCTGGTGGTCTCCGCGGCCGGCGCCGCGGTCGCGTACGCCGTCGAGCAGCTGCTGGTCGGCGCCTGGGGAGACGACCCGGGCTTCATCGCGCTCGTCATCCGTACCGCGGTTGGCGGTTGCCGCCGGCGGCCTCGTGATCGTGGCCGGGTCCCTCGCGTTGCGGATCGAGCGAGCTCCGGACTATCGTCGGGCTCATGTCCGACCTCATCCGCCGGCGCGGCCGCGCGTGACCGGCCGCCTCTCCGCCGGCGACGCCGGCGCGTCCGCCGCTGCGGCCCGGGACGCCGACCCCGCCTCGTGGGACGCCTTCGTCGAGTCGAACCCGCGCGGCTCGTACCTCCAGCTCACCGGCTGGGCGCGGGTGAAGGCGGTCAACGGCTGGTCCGGCCGTCGCCTCCACGATCCCGGGACCGCGACCGCCGCCGCCGTCGGGGCCCAGGTGCTGCTGCGCCGTCCCGGCGCCGCTGCCGTGGGCCTTCGGCTATGCCCCGCGCGGGCCCGTGCTCGACCGCTGGGACGCCGAGGGCGATCGCCCGGTTCACCGGGCTCGCCCGGGCCGGCCTGCGCGACCGGCGGCCGGGTGAGCCATCTGCGGATCGACCCGGAGATCGAGCGCGACGCCGGCCCCGACGCAGGCGGCGCCGTGATCGACGGGCCTGCGCCGGGCCGGCTGGCGGCCCGCGCCGCCGATCCAGCCCGTCTCGACCCGCGTCATCGACCTCGCGGCGGACGAGGACGCCCTGTGGGGCGACCTGCGCAAGAAGTGGCGCCAGTACGTGAACAAGGCGCGCATCGGGCGGCGTGCGCATCGTGGACGCGGGTCCGGAGCGCCTGGACGAGTTCTACCGGATCTACCGCGAGACGGCGGACCGGGCGGGCTTCCTGATCCGCGCCCAGTCGGCGTACCGCGACGCGTGGGACGCCTTCGGTCCCGACGGCCGGGCCCGGCTCCTGTTCGCCGAGCTGCCCGACGGCACGCCGGCGGCCACCCTGTTCCTCGTCCGGTCCGGCACCCGCGTCGTGGAGCCGTACGGGGGCATGACCCAGGCGGGCGCGGAGAGCCGGGCGAACTACCTGCTCAAGTGGGAGGCCATCCGCTCGTCGAAGGAGGCGGGCGCCACCAGCTACGACCTGTGGGGTCTGGCCCATGCGGGGATCGCGCACTTCAAGACCGGCTTCGGCGGGCGGGAGATCGGCTACGTCGGGGCGTGGGACCTCGTGCTGGACCCGTTCGGGCGGACGACGTACCAGGTGGCCCAGCGGGCGCGGGTCCGGGTGGAGCGGCTGCGCCACGGGCTCCGCGGCGGGGGACGTCGGCCGCCCGGTCGCAGGCGGCGCTGGCGGCGACGGGCGGCGGGACAGCGGCCGGCGAGCCGGACGGGGGCGACGGCGCTGGGACGTCCGGATGGTCGCGACCGGGGCCGGCGGATGACGCCGGCCGTCCGGAGCTCGACGGCTGGTGACGGCGCGGCGGTCGATGCCCCGGGCGGACACGTGCTCCAGTCGCGGGCCTGGGCGGCGCACCGCGCGTCGGGCGGGTGGCAGCCGCGGTTCCTCGCGGCCGGCGACGTGCGCGCCCTGGCGCTCGTGCGGCCGTGGCCGCTGCTCGGCGGTGGATCGGCCTACCTGCCCCGAGGGCCGGTCGGCCCGGGGACGCCCTGGACCGGCGACGGGTCGGGCGCGGTCATCGGGGAGGCGCTCGTTGCAGCGGCGCGCTACCTCGCCGAGCGACGGGGTCGACGTGGTGGCCGCGGACGCCGAGGTCGCGGCCGGCGACGCGGCCTACCTGGCGGTGCTCGGCGCGGCGGGCTTCCACGCCATCCCGGAGATCCAGCCGTCGCGGCACCGGATGTCGCTGGCGCTGCCCGCGGACGGCGACGCCGCGGCCGTGCTCGCCGCGGTCGCCAAGTCGACGCGCCAGCGGATCCGGCAGGCGCGAGCGCGACGGGGTGCGTCGTCGTGCGCCACGACGCGCGCGCCGCGGAGCTCGACGGGTTCACCGCCAGCCCGGGAGGCGGCGGACGTCGCCCTGCGCCGGTTCTACGACCTGCTCCACGCGACCGGCGAGCGGCGCGGGCTTCGTCCTGGGCGGGCGTCGCGCGGTTCGTCGCCTGGTGGCGGCGCGCGCTGGACGCGGGCCACCTCGTCTACCTCGAGGCCCGCGAGGGCGGCGTCGACCGGCCCGGTGCTGGGCGGGCTCGTCCTCTACCGCCATGGTCGTCGCCTCTCGACGGTGCACTCGGCCGACGTCGCGGACCGCCGTCGGGACCACCCGGGCACGATGCACCTCCTCCGGTGGCGGGCGATCCAGCTGGCCCTGGCGGAGCGGCCGCCCGGAGATGGACCTGGGTGGCGTGGACGTCGCGGGTGCCCGGCGGCCCCCGGAGCCGGGCGAGCCCACGTTCGGTCTGTACGAGCACAAGCGCTCGTTCGGGGCGCCAGTGGGTCGAGCTCGCGGGAGCGCAGGAACGGGTTGCCAGCCCGGCGCGCTACGCCGCCGGGCGGGTGACGACGAGGCTCGCCCGCTCGATGGGGCGGGGGAGGGGCGGCGCGTGAGCGCGACCCGCCCTCGGGTCCACCCCGCTGGAGCGCCTGGTCGAAGCGGCGGTCGGGCGGGAGCCGAGGCCGCTCGGCTCGCTCCTGGACCGCCTCGCGGCCGCGGGGCTGGTGCGCGAGGCGCGAACGGGCGGGGCGCCGTGTCCCCCGACGATCTCGCCGGCATCGGCATCCGTGGCGTGACCGAGGACTCGCGCGCGGTGGGGCCCGGGACGCTGTTCGTCGCCGTGCCGGGGTTCCACGTGGACGGCCACGACTTCGTCGCGCGGGCGGCGGCCGCCGGGGCCGCGGCGGCCATCGTCGAGCGGCCCGTCGACGAGCGTCGCGATCCCGCAGGTCGTCGTCGCGGGCTCGAGGGCGGCCCTCGCCCAGGCGGCCGGCTGGTGGGCCGGGGATCCGTCCCGGGAGCTGGGCGTGGTCGGGATCACCGGGACGGACGGCAAGACCACGACCTCGTTCCTGGCCGTGGCGGCCCTCGAGGCCGCCGGCATCTCGACCGGGCTCATCGGCACGGTGGAGACCAAGGTGGGAGACCTGCGGGAGCGCCACGAGGCGCACGTGACCACGCCCGGCGCCCCGGAGCTCCAGGCGACGCTCGCGGCGATGCGCGCCGCCGGCAACGCAGCCGCCGTTCTCGAGACCACGTCGCACGCCCTGGAGCTGGAGCGCGTGGCCGGGATCGCGTACGACGCGGCGATCTTCACGAACCTCACGCACGAGCACCTCGAGCTCCACGGCACCTTCGAGCGATACCGGGACGCCAAGCTGCGCCTGTTCGCGGCGCTCGCAGCGGGTCCCGCGAACCCGCCCAAGACCGTTGCCGGCCGCCCGTGGCCGAAGGTCGCCATCATCAACCGTGACGATCCCACCGCCCCGGCGTTCGAGGCCGCCGCCCGCGCCGCCGGGGCCGCGGTGATCGGGTACGGGACCGGCGCCACGGCGGACGTGCGCGCGATCGCCGTCGACGAGGACGCCCGCCGCCTCCGCGTCGACCTACGACGCGCCGTCGGGTCCGGGCGAGCTCGCCCTCCGGCTGGCCGGCCGCTTCAACGTCCACAACGCCCTGGCCGTCGTGGCGCTCGGGGAGGTCCTCGGGCTGGACCCGGCCGCCGTCCGCGCCGGGCTGGAGGGCGTCCGCGGCGTGCCGGGCCGCATGGAGCGGATCGACGCGGGCCAGCCGTTCGGCGTCATCGTGGACTACGCCCACTCGCCGGCGTCGCTGCGGGTGGTGCTGGACCTCCTGGCGCCGGTCGCGCCGGCGCAGGGGGGGTCGCTGATCGCCGTCTTCGGCTCCGGCGGCGAGCGCGACACGGCGAAGCGCGCCGCGATGGGCCGGATCGCGGGGGAGCGGTGCCGCCTCGTGATCGCCACCGACGAGGACCCGCGCGGCGAGGACCGCCACGCGATCATCGAGGAGATCGTGCGCGGTGCCGAGGCCGGCGGGCCGCCGCCGGGGCGAGGACGTCCTGGGCATCGCCGACCGGCGCGAGGCCATCGCCGCGGCCTTCGCCCGGGCCCAGCCGGGTGACCTCGTGCTGCTCGCCGGCAAGGGCCACGAGCCCACGATCCTGTACGCGGACCACGCCCTCCCGTGGGACGAGGCCACCGTCGCGCGCGACCTGCTCGCGGCGATGGGCTTCGCCGGCGGCTGACGGTGCGGGGCTGCCTGTTCACGGTGTTCCTGGGCGCGATCGTCCTGGTGTTCGTCGTCTACGTCGGGCTGCCGGCCGCGGCGTCCGCGCTCCTCACCGCCGGGGTCACGGCCGCGGGCCTGCAGGCCGGCGACACCACCGTGACCGTGACGCAGCAAGCCGCCGACGGAGCTCCTCGGGCTGCACGCCGACAGGGTCCGGGTCCAGGCGACGCACGCCACCTTCCGGGGCCTCGAGATCGGCGCGCTCGACGTGGTGCTCGGCGACGTGGCGATGCCTGGACCGGACAGCGGGGACGGTGGACGGGACGCTGACGGACGTCACCGTGCCGGACGTCGGCGGGCGGCCGCTGGACGCTCGCCGGCGATCACGCTCTCGGGCGGCGGACGGAAGGTGTCGGCGTCCACCGACCATCGCCGCCGCGGAGGCCGAGAGCCCTGCTCGCGGACGCGATCGAGGCCGAGCTCGGCGTCCGGCCGACCGCCGTCACGCTCTCCGCACCGGACCGCGTGACCGTGCGGCTCGGGCCGACGGTCCACGCCCGGCTGCGGGTCACCGCGGCCGGCGACCTGGAGGCGGAGGTGCTCGACGGCCGCGAGACGGGTCGTACGGTCGTCCTGCTCCACGCCGGCGGCGACCTCCCGATCCACCTCACGGACCGTGCAGGTGACCGGCGCCGGCGACCTTCGCCTCACCGGCGACCTCGCGATCGGCCTGCTCGGGCTTCATCGGCGGCTGACCGCGCCCCGGGCCGGCCACTGCGCCGTGACCGCCCCGCGGGCGGCCATCGCCCCACCGGGTAGACTCCCACCCATGCCCGACCAGGTCGTCCGCGATCCCGAGGTCCCGCTCGCCCCGGCCCGCGCCGGCGCCGCGGGCGGCCGCCGGACTGCGCGCCGAGCGGCGGGCACCGCCGACACGGACACCGAATCCGGTCCGATCGCCGTCACGACGCCCATCGCGATCGCGCTCGACCTCGAGGCGCTCCGCCAGCTCTGCTCGCGGCGGTCGGCAAGCACCATCCGCAGGCGGACCTCTCGATGGTCAACCGCGCCTTCGACCTGGCCGTGGAGGCGCACAGCAGCCAGGTGCGCGCATCGGGCGACCCGTACGTGACGCACCCCATCGCGTCCGCCCAGATCCTCGCCGAGCTCGGCATCGACCCAGTGGCCGTCTCGGCCGCCCTCCTCCACGACGTCCCCGAGGACACCGAGTACAGCCTCGCCGACGTCGAGGACCGCTTCGGGCCCGAGGTCGCCCACCTCGTGGACGGCGTCACCAAGCTGTCCAAGTTCAGCACCCACAGCCACGAGCAGCAGCAGGCCGAGAACATCCGGAAGATGTTCCTGGCGATGGCCGACGACATCCGCGTCGTCCTCATCAAGCTCGCCGACCGCCTGCACAACATGCGCACCCTGGGCGCCCTCAAGACCGAGAAGCAGCAGCGCATCGCGCGCCAGACGCTGGAGATCTACGCCCCGCTCGCCGAGCGCCTGGGTATCTGGCAGATCAAGTGGGAGCTGGAGGACCTCTCGTTCAAGGCACTCGAGCCCGAGGCCTTCCGGGACCTGGCGAAGCTGCTCGACACCCGGCGGACGGGTCGTGAGGCCTACATCGAGCGGGCCATCGAGGAGCTGCGGCCGCGGTTGGCGGACGCCGGGATCGAGGCAGAGCTCCAGGGCCGCCCCAAGCACATCTACAGCATCTGGAAGAAGATGCAGCGCAAGGGCGCGGAGTTCGGCGAGATCTACGACGTCTACGCCATCCGCCTCCTGGTCGAGGACATCCGCGACTGCTACGCGGCGCTGGGCATCGTCCACTCCCTGTGGCGGCCGATCCCCGGCCAGTTCGACGACTACATCGCCGTCCCCAAGAACAACCTGTACCAGTCGCTGCACACGGCCGTGATCGCGCTCGACGGCAAGCCGCTCGAGATCCAGATCCGGACCCACGCGATGCACCAGGTCGTCCGAGGTCGGCATCGCGGCCCACTGGCGCTACAAGGAGGGGTCCAAGGCCGAGCGCGACTACGACGCGAAGCTCGCCTGGCTGCGCCAGCTCATGGAATGGCAGCGCGACGTCAGCGAGTCCGACGCGACCGAGTTCGTCGAGGGCATCAAGCTCGACATCTTCCAGGACCAGGTCTTCGTGTTCACCCCGCGCGGGGACGTCAAGGACCTGCCGGCCGGCTCCACGCCGCTCGACTTCGCGTACCGGATCCATACCGACATCGGCCACCGCACGATCGGCGCCAAGGTCAACAACCGACTCGTCCCGCTCGACTACCGGCTGAAGAACGGCGACATCGTCGAGATCGTGACGACCAAGGGCGAGCACGGCCCGTCGCGCGACTGGATGAACATCGTCCGGACCTCCCACGCCCGCGAGAAGATCCGCCAGTGGTTCAAGAAGAAGGACCGCGCCGAGAACATCGTCCACGGGCGGGAGTCGCTGGAGCGGGAGCTGCGGCGGCTGGCCCGGACCAGCCTCCAGGCGATCGGCCACGACAAGCTGGCCGAGGTCGCCACGACCTTCTACAAGCACGAGACGGTCGACGACTTCCTGGCCGCCATCGGCTACGGCGCCATCTCCGCCCAGCAGGTGGTCATGCGCCTGGGCGTCCTGGACGACGGCCAGATCACGCTCCCCACGGTCGCCCCGCCCCAGCCGGCCCGGACCGGCGGCGTGCGCGTCAAGGGGGTGGGTGACCTCCTGGTCCGGTTCGCCAAGTGCTGCCACCCGATCCCCGGCGACCCGATCGCAGGGTTCATCACGCGCGGCAAGGGGATCACGGTCCACCTGCGGTCCTGCCCCACGGTCCTCAACGAGCGCGAGGTCAGCCGCCTGATCGACGTGGAGTGGGAGGCGGCGCCGGCGCAGACCTACCCGATCGCGATCCGCGTGGAGGCGTACGACCGGACGGGCCTGCTGTCCGACATCACCCAGATCATGGCCGAGAACAAGGTCAACATCCTGGCGGCCAACGTCTCGGTGAGCCAGGACCACGCCGCGGTCGTGGCGATGACGCTGCAGGTGGCGTCGGTCGCCCAGCTGGCGAAGGTCATGAGCCGGGTGGAGCAGCTGAAGGACGTGCTCAGCGTCCAGCGCGACCTGGGCTAGGGACGCTCAACCGGGCGGCACCGGGACGGAGGCGCGCCGCGGTGCGGTGGCGGGGATCCGGCGCAGCCACCAGTAGGCGACCAGCGCCGAGGACGACGCACAGGCGACGCCGCCGACGGCGAGCGACACCTCGACCCCGTACCGGGACGCGATCCAGCCCATCAGCAGGCCGCCGACCGGCGTGGAGCCGACGAACACCGTCGTGTAGACGCTCATCACCCGGCCGCGCAGCTCGTCCGGCACCGCCAGCTGGATCGTCGTGTTCGCGGTCGCGGCCATCCCGATCGCACCGAAGCCCACGAATGCCATCGCGACCATCGCGAGCGGGAACAGGTGGACGGCCGCGGCCGCGATCTCGGCGATGCCGAGCACGAGCGCCCCGCCGGCGATGACGGACGGGCGGGAGCGACCCGAGAACGCGATCCCGAGGGCCGCCGCCAGCGAGCCGATGCCGGAGGCCGCCATCAGGAACCCGTAGCCGGCGGCGTCCGTGTGCAGCACGTTCCGCGCAAGCGACGGGATGATCACGCCGAAGTTCATCCCGAACGTCGATGCGACGCCCACGATGACCGTCGCGAGCAGCACGAGGTCCGTGTTGCGGACGTAGCGCAGCCCCTCCGCCAGCGTCTGGCCCACCTCGCGGACGGTGTGCGGGCGGCTGAGGACGGGTGGGGAGACGAGCTCCCTGTCACGCATCATCGCGTAGGCGAAGATCACCGCGAGGAAGCTGAGGCCGTTGAGCAGGAACGCGATCGAGATGTCGAAGGCCCCGATCACCAGGCCGGCGACGGCGGGTCCCACGATCCGCGCCGTGTTGAACACCGCGGAGTTGAGCGCCACGGCGTTCGCGACGTCGCCCCGGCCGACCATCTCCACCACGAACGACTGGCGGGTGGGCATGTCCACGGCATTGGTGATCCCCAGCAACAGCGCCAGGATGATGATCTGCCAGACCTCGACCACGCCGGTGGCCGTCAGCCCGAACAGGATGAAGGCCAGCACCATCTGGACGGCCTGCGTGACGATCAGCGTCCGGCGCTTGGGGAGCGCATCCGCGATCAGGCCGCCGAACAGGCCCAGCACCAGGACCGGCAGGAACTGCACCGCGGCGACCAGGCCCAGCAGGAACGGGTCGCCGGTGAGCTGCAGGACGAGCCACGCCTGGGCCACCGTCTGCATCCAGGTGCCGACCAGCGACACGAGCTGGCCGGTGAAGAACAACCGGTAGTTGCGGTGCCGGAAGGCGCGCGACCCGTTCCGCAGGAGGCTCACCTGGCCTCCTTGGCACCGGCCACATCCGCGGCAACTGCCGCATCCTCGGCGTCCAGGTCCGCCAGCCGTCCGACCAGACGGGCGCGGTGCTCGTCAACACCGCTGAGCATGACCTCCATCCGGGCGATCTTGGCGCGAAGGGTGGCCGCCTGACGATCCGCCCGGTCGAGCGACTCCGCCAGCAGGGCCCGGCGCTCGGCCGCATCCCGGGTGGCGTGAAAGCGCTCCCGGTTGCGGGCTCTGGCCTCGTCGTCCTCGAGCAGCTGGCGGATCTCCGCGAGGGAGAACCCGGCGTCGTCGCGGAGCCCACGGATGAACCGGAGCCGATCGAGGTCGTCGCCGTCGTACAGTCGATATGCCCCGCCCGACCGCGCCGCGGGCGCGAGGAGGCCCATCTCCTCGTAGTAGCGGATGGTCCGCGGGGTGAGGCCCGTGTCCTCGGCCACCTCCTGGATGCGGAGCAGCGGCGGTGCGGGGACGGACGCGGCAGGGAGATCGGGGTGGCGCACGGGCTGAGTCTACCAAACCTTGCCGTTTGCGTAAACGTTAGGGTTCGCAACCCTCGCACGGCCATCCTCGACATCCGTGCGATGATGGAGGCCTTCGCGACCCCTCGTCGCGATGCGCCGCGTGGTCGAACTCTCTCTTCGAACGGACCGTGCGTCACCGCCGTCCCTGTTCGGGGAGCGAAGGAGGCCCACATGGCCACCGGAACAATCAAGCGCATCGTGGCCGACCGCGGCTTCGGGTTCATCGCCGCCGAGGATGAGAAGGAGTACTTCTTCCATCGCGGCGGTCTCGACAGCTCGCTCGAGTTCGACCGCCTGGTTGGCGGAGAGAAGGTCGAGTTCGACGTCGAGGCGAGCCCGAAGGGCCCGCGCGCCAACCGCGTCCGCGCCGCCTGACAGACCGACCGGCGCCCGTCTCCGTGGCGGGCGCCGCGTCAACCCGACCGCCGTCTGGGCCATTCGCCCGGCCGCCGGTCGCATCGCAACTGGAGCCCGCATGACCCGGTCGGCATTCGTGTCCACCTATCCGCCCCGTCACTGCGGCATCGCGACCTTCACCCAGCACCTGGCCACGGCGGTGGGCGGGCGCGAGATCGTGGCCCTCCACGCATCGGATCTCCCGACACCGTATCCCCTCGAAGTGCACCATCGCCTCCGGACCAGCGAGCCCGAGGAATTCCCCCGGACCGCGGCGACGATGCGCGGCTGCGCGGACGTCGTCTCGATCCAGCATGCCTTCGGCATCTGGGGCCCCGACGAGACCGCCGTCCTGGAGTTCGCCCGCGCACTGGAGGTGCCGGCCGTCGCGACCGTCCACACGGTGCCCGCCGCCCCCACGCCGGAGCAGCGTCACGTCCTCTCGGAGCTGGCCGCGAACGTCTCGGGCGTCGTCGCGCTTTCGCAGGCGGCCGCCACCCTCCTTGTCTCGGTCTACGGCCTGGATCCGGCGCAGATCACGGTGATCCCGCACGGCATCCCGGACCTGCCGCTGCTCGATGCGGAGACCATCAAGCCGGCCGTGGGCATGGGCGGGCGCGACCTGCTGCTGAGCTTCGGGCTGCTGGGCCCGGGAAAGGGGATTGAGCTGGCTCTGAGGGCCCTCCCCGCGATCATCGCGGCGCGCCCCAGCACGACGTACGTCGTGCTGGGCACCACGCATCCGGACATGGCGCCCGAGGCCGCCGAGGCCTACCGCGCGGCGCTCGTCGCCCAGGCGGACAGGCTGGGCGTCAGCGGCCACGTCCAGTTCATCGACCGCTTCGTGGGCAGGGTGGAGCTCACGCGCTGGCTGGAGGCCGCCGACGTCATCGTCGCGCCGTACTCGGATCCGGGCAAGAGTGCCTCCGGGACGCTGCCCTATGCGCTGGGTGCTGGACGGCCGGTCGTGGCCACCGCCTTTGCCCATGCCTCCGAGCTGCTCGCAGACGGCCGGGGCGTCCTCGTGCCCCACGACGATCCGGCGGCCCTCGCGACTGCCGTGATCGGGTTGCTCGAGGACACCGAGGGACGCCTCGCGATGGGCCGGCTCGCGCACGAGCACAGCCGCTCGATGACCTGGTGGCAGGTCGGCGCCGTCTACCGCGAGATGCTGGTCAAGGTGGCATCCGCCCCGGTGCCACGTCGTGATACCCGTCGGCCGCCCGGCCGTCTCGCGTAGACCCGTCCCGGGGGCGTCGCGGGGCGGGGGTCCGGGCCCTAGACTCTTGGCGATGCCGACCTTCCGCGCCCCCAGGGGCACCCGCGACCTCCTTCCCGAGGATCGTGCCGTCTTCGACCGCCTGCAGCGGACGGCGACGACCCTCACCTCCCGATACGGGTACCGGCCGATCGAGACCCCCCTGTTCGAGCAGACGGCCGTCTTCGAGCGCGGGATCGGCGAGGTCACCGACGTCGTGGAGAAGGAGCTGTTCCGGATCGCGCCGCGGACCGAGGAGTCCGAGTCCTGGGCCTTGCGCCCGGAGCCCACCGCCGGGATCGTCCGCGCCTACGTCCAGCATGGCATGCAGACGTTGCCGCAGCCGGTGAAGCTGACCACGACCGGGCCGATGTTCCGCTACGACCGTCCCCAGGCCGGACGATACCGCCAGTTCTGGCAGTTCGACGTGGAGGCCATCGGGGACGCCGGCCCTGCCGTGGACGCGGAGGTCATCGAGCTCGGCCACCGCTTCTATACGGAGGCGGGCGTGAGGGGCGTGGAGGTCCTTGTCAACTCGATCGGGGACCCGGCCTGCCGCCCGGCGTATATCGAGGGGCTCACGGATTACTACCGCGGCCACGCCGCCGCCCTGCCGCCCACGGAGCTCGACCGCCTGGAGCGCAACGCCCTGCGGCTGCTGGACTCCAAGGATCCGGCGATGGCCGACCTGAACGCCGGTGCGCCGCGCATCACGGACCACCTGTGCGAGGCCTGCGCGGCGCATTTCCAGGATGTCAAGGCGCACCTGCTCGCCCTCCACGTTCCATTCCGCGTGGAGCCGGGCCTCGTCCGGGGACTGGACTACTACACCCGGACCGCCTTCGAGTACTACGTCGCGGGTCGCGAGGGGCAGCAGCAGGCTCTCGGCGGCGGTGGCCGATACGACGGTCTCGTCGAGCTTCTGGGCGGCAAGTCGACGCCGGGCATCGGGTTCGGGCTCGGATTGGACCGGGTGGCGCTCGTGCTCGTGGAGCAGGGCGGTGGGCCTGCACCGGCCGACACCGGACCGCTCGCCGTGGTGGTGGGGGCGGACCCGGATGACACGATCTCGCGGTTGCGCATCGCGACGGACCTGCGGACCGCGGGCCTGCGTGCCCGTGCGGACCTGGCGCGCCGCAAGCTCGGACGCCAGCTGGAGGCGGCCGGCAGGGACGGCGCCCACTTCGCGGTCATCCTGGGCGACGAGCTCGAGGCCGGCCAGGTCCAGATGCGCGACCTCCTGGCCGGGACCCAGCGGCTCGTCCCGATCGGCGACCTTGCACGGGAGCTCGCGCGCGCCGAGGCCGGCCACAAGCACGGCTGACGCCGGCGCGAGGACGCGGGATGCGGGTCCTCGCGTGGCTGCCGCCCGATCGCCGGTTGATACGACGAGACCCGATCCGGCTCCGGTTCGGCCGGGAGCCCCGCCCCGGGTGCGTGACCGCGCACGATGAGGCGACGACGCGCGGTCGCGTAGGATGGTCCCCAGACGAACCCGAAGTCCGGAGACCGTGATTCCCGTGCCCGCCGATCCCGCCTCGCTCGCCACGCCGTACCGCACCCATACCTGCGGGGCGCTGCGCATCGACGACGCCGGCGCGAATGCGAAGCTGGCCGGCTGGGTTCACCGGCGGCGCGACTACGGGAAGCTGATCTTCATCGACCTCCGGGACCGCCACGGCATCACGCAGGTGGTGATCGACGCCGCGGACGCCCCGGAGGCGCACGAGATCGCCAACAGGGCGCGCTCGGAGTTCGTCATCGCCGTCGAGGGCGTGGTGGAGCGGCGCCAGCCGGGCCAGGAGAACGCCAGCCTCGAGACGGGCGCCGTCGAGCTCCAGGCCCGCGCGGTCGCCATTCTCAACGAGTCCAGGACGCCCCCGTTCTACGTGAACGACCCGGACGCGCCGATCGACGAGAGCCTCCGCCTCAAGTACCGCTACCTCGACATCCGGCGCGAGGCGATGCAGCGGCGACTCCTTCTTCGCAGTCGCCTGGTCCAGGCGATCCGGGAGGTTCACCACGACAACGGCTTCGTGGAGGTGGAGACCCCCAACCTGATCAAGAGCACGCCGGAGGGAGCGCGTGACTTCATCGTCCCCAGCCGGCTCCAGCCGGGGACCGTGTACGCCCTGCCGCAGAGCCCGCAGCAGCTCAAGCAGCTGCTGATGGTCGGCGGCATCGACCGCTACTTCCAGATCGCCCGCTGCTTCCGCGACGAGGACCTCCGCGGCGACCGGCAGCCGGAGTTCACCCAGCTCGACCTCGAGATGAGCTTCGTGGACGAGTCGACAGTCATGGCGTTCATCGAGCGCATGGTCATCGCGGTCACCAAGGCGACCACGCCCGATCGTCCGATCCGCCAAGTCCCGTTCCCGGTGTTCACCTACGACGAGGCCCTCGAACGCTACGGCTCGGACAAGCCGGACCTGCGGTTCACGATGGAGCTGCTCGACCTGGCGCCCGCCCTCCTGGCGCCCGACGGCACGCCCGCCTCGGGATTCCGCGTGTTCGACGAGACGCTGGCCGCCGGCAACCGCGTCAAGGCGATCACGGCTCCCGGGATGGGCGGCGCCACCCGTCGCGAGATCGACGACCTCACCGAGCTCGCGAAGCGGTTTGGCGCGAAGGGCCTCGTGCACCTTTCCGTCGTGGCCGGCGGCGATCTGCACGGGCCGATCGCGAAGTTCCTGTCCGCCACGACCCAGGCCGCCGTGCGGGGTCTCGCCGGCGCAGGCGAGGGCGACCTCATCCTGATCGTGGCCGACGTTCCCGACACCACGAACGACGTTCTCGGCCGCCTCCGCCTGGAGCTTGGTGGGCGGCTCAACCTGGCGGACCCGGATGAGCTCGCGTACTGCTGGGTCCACCGGTTCCCGATGTACCAGTGGGACGAGGAAGCCAGCCGCTGGGACGCGACGCACAACCCGTTCAGCGGCGTTGTGCCCGAGGACGAGGTGCTGCTCACGACGACCTCTGGTGACCTGGACGTCCGGACCCCGGGCGACCCGGCCGGGAGGGCCCGGGCGATGCAGTACGACGTCGCGCTCAACGGCTGGGAGCTGGGCGGCGGATCCGTCCGGATCTGGAAGCCGGGCCTGCTTGCACGCAGCTTCAACCTGCAGGGCTACACGCTCGAGCAGATGAAGGAGCGCTTCGGCGCGATCCTGGAGGCGTTCGAGTACGGCGCGCCGCCGCACGGCGGGATCGCCCTTGGGGTGGACCGCTGGGCGGCGCTGCTCAGCTACCAGACGAACATCCGCGAGGTCATGGCCTTCCCGAAGACCCAGTCCGGCTCGGACCTGATGCTCGAGGCACCCTCGGCGCCCGAGGATGGCCAGTACGCGGACCTGGGGCTACGCTTCGTGGGGGTCCCCGGCCGGCCCGCCTGATCGATCGGGAGAGGGGACGTGATCGGGACGAGGAGAGGGCGACGCCGGAGACGTCTCCTCCGCAGTCGCAACCCCAGACGGTGACCGCGGACGTGCTTGCCGAGGACCCGTGGGCGTCCTTCGATCGCTGGGGCGGCCGGCTGTTCGTCGTGCTCGCGCTCTTGACGGGCGTCGTCGGCCTGCTCGTGGTCGGGCCGTTTGCGGTAAGGGCCCTTCCCCCGCTGTTCCTCGCCGCCGCGGTCGCATTCCTTGTCTCGGGTGTTGCACTGCTGTACGTGGTCGCGGTCGCACTCGGCCGCCGGTGGGCGTGGGCGCGGCTCGCGGCCGTATGGCTCCTCGTCGCGATCGCGCTGACGGGCTTCCTTGGAGCCGCGGCGGACTTCACCGCCTCCCGGATCAACATCCCGCTCGCGGCGATCGCTGCCGTCGTGGTGTTCCTGCGCAAGCCCGGTCCGCTGCCCGCCATCGGAGGACGCGACCGCCGCACGGGGACGGTGGTCGGTGTCGCCTTCCTGGTCACGGCTCTCCTGCCCGGACTCACGACCTTTGCCGTGACGAGCACGGCCTCACCGTTCGCCGCCTCCGCGAACGACCTGGAGCTCGAGCTGCACCTCGACTGCCCCCCGAGCGGCGCGGGGATGCCGGAACGGATCGAGGTCACGGCGACATGGCGCTGGCTGCGGCGGGACCTGTTCGCCGGCGAACCCGACTCAATCGGCATCGGCTGGCAGGGATCCGAGGGCGAGGACTGGAGCAGGTCGGTGGCCGCGGGCGGCGCCCGGTCGTCCGGCGAGGACATCCAGCCGGGTGGCTCCGGCGTGTCGATGGACGCCGTGGATGCCGCCCTGAGAGGCATGTCCAGCCGGGCGTGGGTCGCGTCGCCGGCCGATGGCCGGCTGCCGGACGGGTCGGCAACCCTGGTGCTGGACTCGTCGGCTGTCGATCCTGCCGTGCGAGCGGGTCACGGCATCCTGTCCGCGACGGCCGTCTACGCCCACGGGGACCGCTGGACGGTGACCGGCGACGGGGTCTGCCGCTGGTAGGGCGGTCCCCGTGACGGAATCCCCTACGGAGCCTGAGGCGCGATCGACGTGAGCATCGCGACCGTGGCATCGACCACCTGGCGCTGCTGCTCCGCCCGCCCGATCGTCGCCTGCCCGTCGCTGGGCTGACCCGTGTACCAGCCCATCTGTTCGTGGTTGCCTCCCTCGATGGGGACGAAGATCGTGTTCGCTGGGAGCTTGGCCTGCGCCTCCGGGCCCGACATCCGTGCCGCCCCCGGGTCGTTCGTCCCGAAGATGGAGATGACCTGCAGGTCCCGTGCGGACAGGTCCGTCGCCGGGTACGAGGCCCAGAACGCCAGGCCGTCGATCGCGTCCGGGTGGTCCGCGACGTATTGCGCCGCCATCGACCCGCCCAGGGAGTGGCCGGCCATCGCCCAGGTGGTGATCTCCGGGTGTGCCGCGATGACTCCGTCGGCGGCCCCGATCCCGAACACCGCGAGGTTGAACGGCATCGGCGTGATCACCACGAGATAGCCCTGGGCGGCGATCGCCTGCGCGGTCGGACCGTACCCTGCCGCGGGCACCTTCCCGCCCGGGTAGACGATCAGGCCCGTGTCGTACACGCCATCCGCCGGCGCCCACTCGAGACGCCCGTCCACCTGCGTGAACGTGACATCCGGCGTTGACGCGAGCGAGGCCGTCGCCTCGGGGAGCAGCGGCTGGGGCTGGGTGTACCAGAACCAGCCTCCCGCCAGGACGGCGACGATCGCGAGCAGGACGAAGCCGACGGTCCGCCTGCGCGGACGATGGAGACGCGGACCATGGAGGCGGGCCATCGCGACGGGTGAACTCAGGCGGCCGGGCCGGTTGAGGAGAGGCGCGCGGGCCCCCGAACCGGCGCATCGTCGGGGTCGTCGGCGACGGCCGCGCCCCATTCGTGGACCTGGGCATCCGGTGGCTCCGGGGGTCCGTCGTACGGAGGCAGCTCCGCGCGCGGCACGGACACGTCGTGGGTGACGCCTGGATCCCCGGTCTCGATGCGGCGGACCGGCACGCCCCCGGCCTCGAGATCCTCGAACAGCTCCCCCGGCGTCCGGTCCGCCGCGAGACCCCGAAACGCCGCCAGGTGCGCCACCGGGAGCAGCACCGGGAAGCCGTCGACGCCGCCGAACACGGGGCGCAGGATGGCGCCGCGGTCCTCCCCGTGCGCGCCGATGAGCGTCGTCACCGTCTCCGCGTCCACCCAGGCCATCCTCGCGGGCCAGACCAGGGCGGCGTCGGTCTCAGCCACGAGGCGCATGGCCGCATCGACGCCGCTCGCGATCTGGCCCACCGGGCCCAGCGCAGCGGCGACCGGCTCGACCAGCGTGACCTCGGCGTTCGCGAGGATTGCGCCCACCGTGCCGGCAGGGTCGGAGGTGCAGATCACCACGGGCGTCGCCCCGCCCGCCCAGCCGGCGTCGGCCATGCGGCGGACGGCGGGCGTGCCGTCTGCGTCCTCAAGCGCGGACGTCGGGGACGCGGCCAGGATGACGGCTGCGACGGTCATGCGATCTCCTCGTGCTCGGCCGGAGTGTAGCCGCCGCGAGCGGCCCCGCGGTCGGCGGATCCCCTCCCGGGAGCCGGCTGCGGGCCCCGCGGCCCGGAATCGCGGCATGTGCGAAACTTCATCCCGCCCATGAATGACGCCCCCGGCACCGCCGTGCCCACCGACAACCCCACCCACGACATCCGCGACGACCTGCGCAACGTCGCGATCGTCGCCCACGTCGACCACGGCAAGACCACGCTCGTGGACGCCCTGCTCCGCCAGACCGGCGCGTTCCGCGCGAACCAGGCCGTGGTGGACCGCGTGATGGACTCGGGGGACCTTGAGCGCGAGAAGGGCATCACGATCCTCGCCAAGCAGACCACGATTGATGTTGGCGGTGTCCGGCTGAACATCGTGGATACCCCGGGGCACGCGGACTTCGGCGGCGAGGTCGAGCGCAGCCTGCTCATGGTGGACAGCGTCCTGCTCCTGGTGGACGCTGCGGAGGGTCCGCTCCCGCAGACCCGGTACGTGCTGCAGAAGGCGATGGCCCGCCACCTGCCGGTCGTCGTGGCCCTCAACAAGATCGACCGCCAGGACGCCCGTGCGTCCGAGGTGCTCGACGCCGTCTACGAGCTGTTCATGGACCTCGGGGCTGACGAGCACCAGATCGAGTTCCCGGTCGTCTACACGAACGCGAAGCTCGGGACGGCAACCCGCGACCTCGCCGTCCCCGGGACGGACCTGCGGCCGCTGCTCAAGCTGCTGGTGGACGTGACGCCCGCCCCGGTGTTCGAGCCGGGCCATCCGCTCCAGCTGCTGGTGACCAACCTGTCTGCCAACGAGTACGTCGGCCGGATGGCGGTGGGCCGGATCCGCAACGGGACGATCCGGATGGGGCAGCGGATCACGGTGGTGCGCGAGGAGGCGGACGACACCGCCGGCGCGATCGAGCCGGGCCGGACCATCACGCTCACGGGCACGGTCTCCAGCCTCCAGACCGCGCACGGGATGGAGCGGATCGACATCTCCGAGGCGGGCCCGGGTGAGATCGTGTCCGTGGCTGGCCTCCCCGAGGTCACGATTGGGGACACGATCACCGAGCCCGGCGACCCGCGCCCGCTGCCGCGCCTGGACGTGGACGCACCGACGCTGAGCATGACGTTCGGCGTCAACACCTCGCCGCTCGGCGGCCGTGACGGCAAGTACGTCACGTCGCGCCAGATCAAGACCCGTCTCGAGCGCGAGGTCCTGGGCAACGTCTCGATCGAGGTCCATCCGACCGAGTCCGGCGACACGTTCGAGGTCCGTGGCCGCGGCGAGCTCCAGCTGGCCGTCCTGATCGAGCAGATGCGCCGCGAGGGCTACGAGCTGACCGCCAGCCGCCCCGAGGTCATCCTCAGGACGATCGGCGGCGAGGTCCACGAGCCGTACGAGCGCGTCACCATCGACATCCCGCCGGAGTACATCGGCGTCGTCCAGCAGGCGCTCGCAGCCCGCAAGGGTCGCCTCGAGCAGATGACCACCGACGCCGACGACCGGGTCCGGATGGAGTTCGTGCTGCCCGTCCGCGGCCTCATCGGATACCGGGGCCAGCTGCTCACCGACACCCGCGGAACGGCGTTGCTGCACCAGATCGGCGAGGGCTACGGTCCGTGGGCGGGCGAGGTGACCCACCGGACGAACGGGGTCCTGGTGAGCGACCGCAGCGGCACCTCCAACGCCTACGGGCTGTTCAACCTGCAGGATCGGTCAGAGCTGTTCATCGGCTCGGGCGTGGACGTGTACGAGGGGATGATCGTCGGCGAGAACGCCCGGTCGGGCGATATGGACGTCAACGCGACGAAGGAGAAGAAGCTCACCAATATCCGGACGCACTCCCACGATGAGTCGCTTCGCCTCACGCCGCCCCGGCCGCTGACGCTCGAGAGCGCGATCGAGTTCATCGGCACGGACGAGCTGGTCGAGGTGACCCCGTCCGCGATCCGGCTGCGCAAGCGCCTGCTGGCCAAGCACGAGCGTGACCGCGAACGCGGTCGTGCGTACGACCTGGCAAGGGTCGAGCCCGAGGCCTAGCTGCGGGCCGCCAGCCGCCCCGGTCCCCAGTCTCGTGCGTCCGCGGGTGGATGCGCTCGACGCCCACCGGCCCCCGGACCCGCAGTCGCACGCTGTGCGGACGACCTCACTCTGGCGTCGGCCCGCCTGTGCTGGCGCGCGAGCGGATCACGACCACCGCGACGGCGATCACCCCGCCGATGACCACCAGCACCAGGAGGATCGAGCCGATCCCGCCCCCGGACTCGGCCGGCGGCACAGGCGCGGCCGTTGCGGTCGGCGTCGGTGAGGGCGTACCCGTCGGCGCGGGCGTCGGCGTCGGCGTGGGGACGGGCGTGACCACCAGCTGGACGTCGGACCGGGCATTGCCCTTGGTGATGACCGGGACGCCGGTCGGCGACTCCCAGAGCGTGGTTCCGTCCCAGATCGACCCACGGGCGACGTAGTCCGAGTTGGGGTCGATCGTCGTCGGATCGTACGGGACGGAGTAGGGGACGGGCACGGCGCCGACGGGCTCGATGACCTGGAAGCCGATGGTCTCGCCGGTGCTGACCCGGATCAGGAGGGCCGTGCCGTACGCGGCTGGGTGTCCCGCAGGGTCGAGCCCGACGCCGGTGATGGTCCCGGTGACGGTGCCCTTCATGAGGTCCGGCCGGAAGGCGAGCGGCAGCTCGACACCCTCGACCAGCGGAACGCCGGTGGCGACGGGTACGCCGATCGGCGTCACCCAGGCGAGGTCACCGTCCACGATGCCGGCGAACAGGCGGTAGGTCTCGCCCTGGACGAGCGCCGAGAACGGGTATGCCAGCTGCCACGGCACGGGTTGATTCCCGGGGTCGGTCATCCTGGTCGAGGCAACGATGGTGCCCGCGTCCGGTCCCGCCGTCCCCTCGACGAGGAGCACGACGGCGACGGCCTCGGCCGTGAGCTGGTGCTGCTCACGCCAGGTCAGGGTGCCGGTGATCGTCCCCGTGGTCGGGGCGGGCGTCGGACTGGCGGTTGGCGCCGCGGTCGCGCTTGGGCTCGCCGTCGGTGATGGGGTGGGCGCGGGCGTCGCCGACGGGGTGGGCGCTGCGGTCGGGGCGGGCGTCGGCGATGGCGTGGGTGATGGGGTGGGCGCGGGCGTCGCCGACGGGGTGGGCGCTGCGGTCGGGGCGGGCGTCGGCGGGGCCGTCGGGGTCGCCGTCGGCTTCGGGGTTGGAGCCGGGGTGGGCTTCGGGGTCGGTGCCGGGGTGGGCTTCGCGGTTGGTGCCGGGGTGGGCTTCGCGGTCGGTGCCGGAGTGGGCTTCGCCGTGGGAGCGGGAGTCGGTTGCGGCGCCGCCACGATCGTGACGGGGACCTGGAGCCCCGCGCTCGGCGCGCCATTCGTCAGGGCCGGCACGCCCGCGCGTCCCTCCCACGACTTGGCACCGTCGACGATCGCGGCCTTGACGACGTACGTCGCGGACGGATCGATGACCCCGGGGTCGATCGCGATGAAGAACGCGATCGGCGTCGCTCCCGGTGCCGGGAGGACCTGGCGCTCGATCAGGGTCCCGGTGGTCGTGTTCACGAGGATCGCATACGCCACCGCGGCGCCCGAGAGGGCGGTCGTGTCGGACTTCGTGATCGTTCCGGTGATTGATCCGGTCGCGGCGGGCATCAGGACGACGGGCAGGACCAGGCCGGCGGTGGGCCCGCCCGTGATCGCCGGCACGGCCTCGAACGTCTGGCGGGTGGTGCCGGCGTCCAGCGTGGTCGCGAACAGAGCGTAGCTGTGGGTCGTGTCGATCGCCCCGTAGGGGACGCTGAACGCGATCGGGAACTGGCCACCCGTGATCGACTGCTGGCCGACCACCACCGCGCTGGTCGGGCCTGCCTGCTGGTCCACGAGGGTCACGACGGTGACGGCGCTGGGCGACAGCGCCACCTTGTCACGGCTGGTGACGGTCCCTGTCACCGAGGTCGTTGCTGCGGATGCCGCGGGACCGGCCTGGGCCAGGAAGGGCGCCACGAGCGCGATCAGGACGGTGACGAGCAACGTGCGACGCATGGCCTTGGTGCTCCTTGATGCGGTCCGCGACCGAGGGCGAGCGGCCGCGCCAGTGTACCGCGGGGGTCCGGCGCAGGCAGTACCGCGGGTCGGTCGGACTACAATCCGCGGACGATGCCGATCTACCTCGATCACGCTGCGACCACGCCCCTCCGCGCCGAGGTCCGGGACGCGATGCTCCCGTACCTGGACGGCGTCTTCGGCAACCCGTCGTCCTCGCACACGTTCGGCCGCGCCGCCCGCGAGGCCCTGGACGATGCCCACGAACGCCTCGCCCGGGCGATCGGTGCCGACGCCCGCGAGGTGGTGTTCACCAGTGGCGGCACCGAGGCCGACAACCTGGCGGTCAAGGGCGCCGCCTGGGCCGGCAAGGCCAAGGGGCACCGGATCGTCACCACGCCAGTGGAGCACCACGCTGTCGGACACGCGCTCGCACACCTCGAGAAGTTCGGCTTCGAGATCGTCGAGGTGCCGGTCGACCGGTACGGGCGTGTCGACCCGGCGGATGTCGAGGCCGCGATCACCGACCGCACGATCCTCGTGTCGGTGATGCTCGCGAACAACGAGGTCGGCACGATCCTGCCGGTGCGGGAGATCGCCGAGGTCGTACGGGGGCACCGAGGTGTCCTGTTCCACGTCGACGCCGTGCAGGCCGCGGCTTGGGTGGACCTCGATGTCGAGGCGCTGGGGGCGGACCTCGTCGCGCTCGCGGCGCACAAGGTCGAGGGTCCCAAGGGCACCGGCGCGCTGTGGATCCGTCGGGGAACCCACATCCTGGCCCAGCAGCACGGCGGCCCGCAGGAGCGGCATCGTCGCGCCGGGACCGAGAACGTGGCCGGGGCGGTGGGCATGGCCACGGCATTCGAGCTTGCGGCCTCTGAACGCGCCGTCACGGTGCCCCACGTCGCGGCGCTGCGGGACCGCCTGGCCGCGGGCGTCCTGGCCCTGCCGGGCGTGGAGCTCACCGGCCACCCGGTGGAACGCCTGCCGCACATCCTCTCGGTCGTCGTGCCCGGGGTCGACGGCGCATCCGTGACCCTGGCGCTGGACCTTGCGGGCCTCGCCGCGTCCACTGGTTCCGCCTGCAGCAGCGGCTCGGCTGAGGTCAGCCACGTGCTGGCCGCGATGGGCTTTCCGGCCGACGAGGCACGTGGCGCGCTCCGCCTGAGCCTCGGCCGCGCGACCACGGAGGCGGAGATCGACGAGGCGCTCGGCATCATCCCGGGCGCGATCATGCGCCTGGCCGCAGCCGACGCCGGGATCCCTGCGGGATGAGCCGCGTCCTGGTCGCCATGTCGGGCGGCGTGGACAGCTCCGTGGCGGCCGCGCTCCTCCACGAGCAGGGGCACGAGGTCGTCGGCATCTGGATGCGTCTCCACGACGTGGCGGACAGCTACTCCGAGGTCAGGAAGAGCTGCTGCTCCGCCGATGCGGCCGACGACGCGCGCCGTGTCGCCGCGAAGCTGGGCATCCCGTTCTACGTCATGAACCTGGAGCGCGAGTTCGCTGCGCGCGTCATCGAGCCGTTCGTGGCCGACTACCTCGGTGGCCGGACGCCGAGCCCGTGCGTGGACTGCAACAGCTTCGTCAAGTTCGGGGCGCTCCTGGACCGGGCCCGCCACCTCTACGAGTGCGAGGCCGTTGCCACCGGGCACTACGCTCGACGGGAGGTCGTGGAGACGGCGGCCGGACCTCGTGCCCGCCTCGTGCGCGCCGCCGACGAGGCCAAGGACCAGACGTACTTCCTCTACGGCCTGCGCCAGGACCAGCTGTGGCATAGCCGCTTTCCCCTGGGAGACCTGACGAAGCCGCAGGTACGGGACGTCGCCCGCGGCCTCGGGCTCGCGACGGCGGACAAGCCGGAGAGCCAGGAGATCTGCTTCGTGCCCGGCGGTGACTACCGCGAGGAGCTGCGGGCCCGGGGTGGCTGGACGCCGGTGCCGGGGGATGTCCAGGACGCGGACGGCGCGACCGTCGGCGAGCACGCGGGCGCGGCCGGGTTCACGGTTGGACAGCGGAAGGGGCTCGGCGTGGCGCTCGGGGAGCCGAGGTTCGTGGCCCGGATCGACGCGGCTGCCAACCTGATCGTCCTGGGCCGCCGGGAGGACCTCGAGACCCGTGAGGTGCCGATCGAGGCAGTCACCTTCATCGACGGCGCGCCTCCGAACGGGATCCCCGGGGACGGCGCATCCGGTACGTTCCGGGCCCAGGTCCGGATCCGTCACCGCGCCTCGCTGGTGAACGCCACGGTGCGACGCATGACGGATGCTCGCTGGGCTGTCGCGACCGACGCTCCGGTCTGGGCCATCGCACCCGGCCAGGCCTGCGTGCTGTACGACGGCGACGTCTGTCTCGGGGGCGGCCGGATCGCCGGTCCGGTGGCACTGCCCCGGGAGAGGCTGCCGTCGTCGCGGAACAGGCGCCCGCGAGATCCTCGGCATGACGATCGGCCCCGGCTTCTTCCTGGCGCTGCTCGTGGGTCTCGTCCACACCGCGATCTACGTCCTGGTGCGCGGCAACGCCGGGGGCCGCCTGCCGCTGATCTACATCGCTGCCAGCCTCGGGGCATGGGCGGGCGCGGCGATCGGGGAGCGAATGGGGATGGACTGGCTGACGATCGGGGACTTCCCACTGGTCCCCGCCTCGATCGTCGCGTGGCTGGGGATCGGGATCGTGGCGGTCCTGGCAACACTCGGACGGCAATCGGAGAAGGCGGGCTGACGATGAGCGACGAGGACCGGGACGTCGATCGACCCGCGGGTCGTCCGACAGCGGGTCCGCGGTCTCTGGGCGGTCTCATGGACCTCGCCGAGCTGCTGGGCGGAGACAGCGAGCGGTCCCGGAGGTTCCTGGGCGGGTTGGTGATCGGCGCCCTCGTCGGTGCGGCGCTGGCGGGCGGATCGCTGATCGGACGCCGGCGGCGCCCGCACGGTCGATAGAGGGTGGATCCCGGCATCGCGATTGGAGCATCCCGGTCGAACGGTCACGCGAATGAGCAGACCGAGGTCTTCCCTCGGCGGTCCTCGCGCTCGGACCTCGCGGCGCTGGCGGGCATCATGGGCCTCGCGTTCGTCCTCCGATTGCTGCCGGTCCTCAATGGCGGAGGCCTCTACGGCCTGAACGACTACGACGACGGCGTCTACTTCGGCGCTGCCGTCGCGCTGGTCCACGGGAGCATCCCGTACCGCGACTTCCTGCTTCTCCATCCGCCGGGCATCCTCTACGTCCTGGCGCCATTCGCGGCCCTCGGCAACCTGGTCGGCGACGCCACCGCGTTCGCCGCTGCCAGGCTCGCATTCATGCTCCTGGGGGCCGCCAACGCCGGGTTGGTGGCGCTCGTCGCCGGTCGGATCGGGCGGAGGGCAGCCCTGTTTGCCGGCGTCCTGTACGCGGTCTGGCCCGTGGCCGCGAATGTCGAGCGAACGACGTGGCTGATCGCGCCCCAGAACACGCTGCTGTTGCTCGGCCCTGGTCGCGACTGTCCGGTCCATGGCCGTCCCGTCCGACGGCGCCGCCGGGTGTCCGCCGCAGTGCGGTGGCCGGGGTCCTGCTGGGGCTCAGCTTTGCCTGCCAGATGTGGGGTGCCGTGCCGCTGGTCGTCGTGCTCGGCTGGCTGATCCTGGTTTCACGGCGCCAGCCGGGCGGGTGGCTGCGTCCGGCGCTGGCCTACGTGATCGCGGCGGGGGTTGCCACGGCGATCGTGTGGACGCCGTTCCTGATTGCGGCGGGTTCGCAGATGGTGCGGTACGTCGTCCTCGACCAGTTGGGCCGGCCCCCGCTCTCGGGGTCGAAGCTTGCACGCATTCGGACCATGGAAGGCCTATCGATGGTCGGGAGGTTCGGGCAGGCCGTCCCGTCCTTCGTCGCGGTAGCGGCCTTCGCGGCGACCGCCGCTGCCGTCGCGTGGGCCGCGTGGCGGCGTCCCGAGATCCGGCTGTGGGCGGCGCTCTTCGCCGCCCAGGCAGCCCTCCTGGTGGTCATCCCGCAGTACCGCCACTATGCGGGCTGGCTCGGGCCGGCCGGCGCGCTCGCGATCGGATGCACCGCGGAGACGATCTTCATCCGCATCCACCGGGCCGGACGGCCATTGTTCGCGGTGGCCTGCGCGGCCGTGCTGACCCTCTTTCTGGTCGGAGGGCTGGCGACCCCGGTCGGGACGCGTTTCGACGCCGCCGGGGCGGAGGCGGCCCTCGCCACCGCACGCTGCGTGACCTCGGATTCGCCCGTCCTTCTTATCGAAACGGGAGCGCTCCGTCGCGACCTCGAGGCCGGTTGCCCGCTGTTGCTGGATCCGTGGGGGACCTCCTTCGACACGGACCGGGGAATGCCCCGGAACCGCATTGCCCAACCCGAGTACCAGCGGACGATGGAGGCGTACTACGGCGGCGGCGACGCCGCGTTGTTCATGCAAATCCCTGACGACGCGCTTACGCCGGAGACCATGGCGGCGATCCGCAACCGGCTGCCAGTCACCGTTCAGCTGGGCGCCGTCACCATGCTCCTGCGCGAGAACCCGTAGGGCCGCAACACGCGTGGCGTGGAACCAGGACGCCGGGGCTGCGATCGCGCCTCACGAGGAGATCGGCTCATGACCCGGATCCTCTTCGCCCAACGCGATCGTGTGCCGTCACCAGGGGGTCCTGCGCGGCGGCGGCCCGGTGCGGCGCAGGCCGGCGGGTCCCTGTTCCGGCGCCGCCGGCATGCTGGCGACCGGGCCTGAGGCGGAACCCTGATCGCAATCGGTTGAGCGCGGTGGCGCCCGCTCCGAGACCCCTGCGGGCCCGGCTGTCCGTGGGCTCGGCCGCCGGGTGCCCCTCGGGCTGACCTCACACGGACTCGCTGCTTCGTGGGGGCGACGGCCCTCCCGTTCGCTACCATTGCGGTGATGTCCACTCCATCCACGCCCGACCGCGTCATCCCGTACCTGACCGCCGCGGAGATCCGCAGCCGCTTCATCGCGTTCTTCGCCGAGCGAGGCCACACCATCGTGCCCAGCGCCAGCCTCGTGCCGGCCGGCGACCAGACGCTGCTGTTCACCAACTCGGGCATGGTCCAGTTCAAGGACGCGCTCGCCGGGGTGGAGAAGCGTGACTACGTCCGGGCCGTGGACTACCAGCGCTGCCTCCGGGTCGCGGGGAAGCACAACGACTTCGAGGAGGTCGGGCGGACTCCGCGCCACCACACGTTGTTCGAGATGCTCGGCAACTGGAGCTTCGGGGACTACTTCAAGCGCGAGGCGATCCACTGGGCCTGGGAGTTCCTCACGGTCGAGCTCCAGATCCCGGGCGATCGGCTCGCCGCAACCGTCTATGCGACGGACGACATGGCGCACACCGTCTGGAAGGACGAGATCGGCCTGCCCCCGGAGCGCCTCGTCCGCTGGGGCGACTTTCCCGCCGGCGACGAGAAGAACTGGTGGCGGATGGCCGACGTGGGCCCGTGCGGCCCGTGCTCGGAGCTCCACTACGATCGAGGCGCCCACCTCTCCGAGGGCCCTGGGTGCGTGCCCGACCATTCCGAGCATTGCCCGCGGTGGCTCGAGGTCTGGAACCTCGTGTTCATGGAGTTCGAGCTCCAGCCCGACCGGAGCCTGACGCCGCTGCCCGCCCCGGGCGTGGACACCGGGATGGGTCTCGAGCGGGTCGCGAGCGTCGTCCAGGGCGTTGCCAGCAACTACGACACGGACCTGTTCGCCCCGATCCATGCCCGCATGCGCGAGCTGCTGGGCCACGACCCGGAAGGCTTCGAGGCCGAACGCTTCAGCTACCAGGTCATCGCGGACCACAGCCGGGCGGTCACATTCCTGGTGGCGGACGGCGTGCTGCCGTCGAACGAGGGCCGCGGCTACGTGCTCCGCCGGATCATGCGTCGCGCGATCCGCCACGGACGCCTGCTCGGCCGGACGGAGCCGTTCCTGGGCGCGACCGCGAAGGTTGTGATCGAGACCATGGCCGCGGCGTTCCCGCACCTCGCGCAGCGCCGGGACGAGATCCTCGGCGTCATCGAGCGCGAGGAGCGCCAGTTCAACCGCACCCTCGAGGCCGGTGTCGGCCATCTCGAGGATGCCCTCATCCCGCTCACGTCGGCGGAGCGGACGGTCGGTCGCCTCGCCGAGACCCTCCCCCGGACGCTCCGGTGCTGCCGGGCGAGGTCGCCTTCCGCCTCCACGACACCTACGGCTTCCCGATCGATCTCACCGTGGAGCTGGCGGCCGAGTACGGCGTGCGCACCGACCTCGCCGGGTACCAGGACAGCCTGGCGGAGCAGCGCGACCGCAGCCGGAGCCACACGAAGAGCGGCATGGCCGAGGTTGCGCTGGCGGCCTCGAGGTACGCCGAGATCCTCGGGCGAACCGGCGCCACGGAGTTCCTGGGCTACGAGACGACCGCGGCCGAGGGCCGCGTGGTCACGATCCTGCGGGACGGCGTCGAGTACGAGAGCCTCGAGGCGGTCGCCGAGGTGGAGCTCCGCGCCGAGGCCGGCGCCAGGGCGGAGCTGGTGCTGGACCGGACCCCGTTCTACGCGGAGAGCGGCGGCCAGGTTGCGGACGCGGGCGTGATCCGCGCCGCGGACGGCACGGTCCTGTTCGCGGTCGAGGACGTCCAGCGCGTCGCAGGGACGCAGACGGCGGGCCTGACGGTGCACCGGGGCGTCCTTCGCGGCCGGATCCGTCTGGGCGACATCGTGAGCGCCGAGGTGGACGCGGAGCGCCGCGCCCACACGATGCGCAACCACACGGGCACCCACCTCCTCCATCGCGCATTGCGCAACGTGGTGGGGGAGCAGGCCCGGCAGGCGGGTTCCCTGGTGACCCCGGACTACCTCCGGTTCGATTTCCCGTTCGACCGTGGCCTGACCGACATCGAGAAGGCGGCAATCGAGCGCGAGGTGCGCGGCGCCGTTCGCGATGACCGGCCCGTGAGCGTCGAGTGGATGACCATGGCCGAGGCACAGGGTGCCGGCGCGGACGCGTTCTTCGACGAGAAGTACGGTGATCGGGTCAGGACGATCCGCGTGGAGGGCTTCAGCCACGAGCTCTGCGGCGGAACCCACTGTCGCGCGTCCGGCCAGATCGGCAACTTCATGATCACCAGCGAGCGCAGCATCGGGTCCGGCGTCAGGCGCATCGAGGCCGTCACCGGCGCCGCAGCGGACCGCCTCATGGACGAGCGCTTCGCGCTGCTGGAGAGGGCCGTCGCCGCAGTGGGCGCACATGGGACGGAGGCGCTCGAGGAGCGGATCGCCGCGCTCCAGGAGGAGCTGCGCGAGACGAAGCGCCGCCTCCGGGCCGGTGTCGCGGCCGGTGGCCGCCCGAAGCCGGCGGACATCGCGGCCGGGGCCGAGGAGATCGCGCCCGGCATGCTGTTCGTCGCGGCGGCGCTGGACCTCGAGTCCATCGATGCGCTCAAAGGGTTCGCCAAGGACGTCCGGGGCGTGCTGCCGAGCGGTGTCATCGCACTCGGGCTGGACGCGGTCGAGCCGCAGCTGTTCGTGACCGTGAGCGACGACCTTGTCGCGCGCGGGGTTTCTGCCGGCGCCCTTGTCCGGGCTGGCGTTGCGGCGATGGACGGCCGTGGCGGAGGACGTCCCGAGATGGCCCAAGGAAAGGGCTCGCGCCGTGAGGGGCTCGGGGACGCGATCGCGGCCGTTCGTGTCGCCGTCATTGCGGGCGCCGCTTCGTGACGCGCCCCGCCGGCCCCCTGGGCATGGCGTCCTAGATGGCGTTCCTGCGCCGCATCTGGAACCGCGACGAGTCGCCCGTCCCGGCGGCGTGCACGGCGCTCGACATCGGGACCGAGTTCGCCAAGGCGCTCGTCTTCGAGATCGACGACACGGGCCGGGGCACGGTCCGCGGCGTGGGCCGCAAGCGCCAGGGCCTCTCGCACATGCAGTCGGGGACGGTCGCCGACATCGCAGCCGTGGTCGACAACTGCTCGGTCGCTCTGCAGGAAGCGGAGGAGATGGCCGGGTTCCGGCCGTCGCAGGTCGTGATCGGCATTGCCGGCGAGCTCGTGAAGGGGTTCACGACCACGCTCACCCAGGAGCGCAAGAAGCCGGGCGTCCCGATCAACGACGCGGAGCTCGTCAAGCTCATCGACAGCGTTCAGAAGGAGGCGCTGCGGGAGGCGGAGCGGGCCATCACCTGGGAGACCGGCCTCCCGCACGTGGATGTGCGCCTGGTGCACAGCGCCATCGTCGGGGCCTCCATCGACGGCTACGCGCTGTCCAACCCGGTCGGCTTCCAGGGCCGACACGTGAGGATCGGCATCTTCAACGCCTTCGCTCCGCTCGTGCACCTGGGGGCGCTCCAGTCCGTGGCCAGCCAGCTGGACCTCGAGCTGCTGGAGATCGTGGCGGAGCCGTACGCGGTGGCCCGGGTCCTGGGCGTCGAGCAGGTCCGCCAGGCGGGAGCGCTGTTCATCGACGTCGGGGGCGGCACCACGGACGTCGCGCTCGTGCGCCAGGGCGGAATCGAGGGCACGCGGATGTTCGCATTGGGCGGACGCGCCTTCACGAAGTCCATCGCGGACCGCCTCGACCTCCCGTTCCCGCGCGCCGAATCCCTGAAGGTGGACTACGCCCGGGGCATGGACGTGGAGCGCAGGGACGCGGTGGCCGGGATCGTGCGCGACGACGTGAGCGTGTGGGCCGCCGGCGTCGAGCTGGTCATGGAGGAGTTGGCAGCGGGCGAGATGCTTCCCGCCCGGATCCACCTGTGCGGCGGCGGCTCGCGGCTGCCCGAGATCCGCGAGGCCGTGGCGGCCGAGCGGTTCTGGAAGCGCCTGCCGTTCGCACGGCCGCCGGAGGTCTCCATCATGTCGCCCGACCAGGTGGAGGCGATCGACGACGCGACGAACCTCCTGGTGGACCAGCAGGACGTCACCCCGCTCGGCCTGGCGTACCAGGCGATCGAGCTCCAGACCTCCGAAGACCCCCTGGACGCGGCCCTCCGCCGGGTCCTGCGGGCGATGAAGGTCTAGGGGCGGTAGGCTCGGGCCGCATGGCTACCATCGTCTATCTCGACCCCGAGGACGAGATCACCTCCGCCGCGACCCGGATCCGTACCGCCGTCGGCACGCGGGTGGGCATCGTCCTGCCTTTCGGGTCGCGGGTGGCGACATCGCGGATCAACTTCCGGCTGCTCGCCCGGGAGGCGCAGGCGAACGGCCGCCGGTTGGACATCGTGGCGCCGGACGCCTCGGCGCGCGCGCTGGCCGCGTCTGCCGGGCTTCCGGTGTTCGCGTCGGTGGGCGAGTACGAGGCGGCGCTCGACGCGGGCCTTGACGACATCGTCGTCGCCACGCTGCCGGCGACCATCGGGGAGTCCGCCACACCCGCAGCGTCCGCGGCGGCAGCCGCGATCGCCACCCAGCCGGCGGCGGGCGCCGCCGGCGGGGCGTCGGCGGCCGGGAGGGCGCAGGCGCGCGGCGAGGTCCCAGCCCTGGATCCGGGGCAGCAGGAGGAGCTCGACGAGATCGTCCGCCGCGGACGCCAGGTTCCGCTGGCGAAGCCCCGGCGTCGCGGGCCCGGTGCCGGCGTCATCGTGGGGATCCTGATTCTCCTTCTCGCCCTGGCGGTGAGCGGCGTGGCCGCGGCATTCGTCCTCCCCTCGGCGCAGATCACCGTGACGCCTCGGATCGAGCCAGTCGGCCCGGTGTCGCTCACGGTCACCGCGGATCCCGCGGCCGCCGCCGTGGATGCCGCGGGCCACACCATCCCGGCGCAGGCGATCGAGATCCCGGTTGAGGCGTCCGGCGACTTCCCGGCCACAGGCAAGCGGGTCGACAAGACCCGCGCCACCGGGGGCGTCCGCTGGACGAACTGCGACCCGACTGCGTCCTACACCATCCCGAAGGGATCCATCGTGCGGACGGCCGGCGGCAAGGGTTTCACGACCGACGAGGTCCTACTCCTGCCGGTGGCCGGTGTCTCGGGCGTCCCGCCCAATCTCAGGGTCAAGTGCACCACGAGCGAGGTCGCCGTCACGGCCGTCGATGCAGGCGACGGCGGAAATGTTCCCGCGGGAGCCATCAGGGTGGTGCCGGCCCGGTACAACCGGACCTTCGTCAGCGTGACGAACCTCGCCGCGACCAAGGGAGGCTCCCAGACCGAGTTCCCGAAGGTCCTCCAGAAGGACGTCGACGCCGCGCTCGTCTCGCTCAAGAAGGACCTGGACGCCCAGTTTGCTCTCGCCGCCAAGAACCCGGACGGCGTGCCGCCGGGCGCGAAGGTCTTCCCGTCGACCGCCGTCCTCGGGGTGCCCGTCCCCAACCCGGATCCGGCCAAGCTGGTGGGCCAGGAGGTTCCGACCTTCACGCTCGGCCTGACCGCGACCGGCACGGTCCTGGCGGTCGACACGAGTCCGGTGCAGGCGATGGCGGAGAAGAGCCTCGCGGCCGCGGTCGACCCCGGCCACGTCCTCGTCCCCGGATCCATCCAGGTCGCGGTGGGCGATGGCGTGGTGACCGAGGGCCTGATCGACTTCCCGGTGACCGGCTCTGCCCGCCAGCTGCGCCAGCTCGACGCAGCCGCGCTCGAGAAGCAGGTCCTGGGCCTGTCCGAGGCCGACGCGAAGGCGCTGCTTCAGCCCAACGGCGAGGTCGCGATCACGCTCTGGCCCGGCTGGGTCAAGGCGATCCCGACGCTCGACCAGCGCGTCACGCTGTCGCTGGCGCCGCCCGTCGATGCCAACCCGCAGGCGACGTCCGGTCCCTCGCTCGAACCGGTCTCGTCCCCACGGCCGGGGTCATCGGCGGGACCGGGGGCGTCCGGCGGCGCCGCCGGGAGCGAGCCGGTACCATCCCGCTGATGCTGCCCCAGATCTCCACGGCCGTCGCACCGCGGCTTGGCGCCGGATGCCCGGCATGACCGCCCGCCTCCCGTGACCAGCCGCATCCTCGGCATCGACCTCGGTGCGAAGCGCATCGGCCTCGCGATCGCTGATGCCGGCATCGGGATCGCCCGTCCCCTGGCCACCGTGAACCGGGCCGCCACGCTCGACGCCGATGCCGAGACGATCGGCCGCGCATGTCGCGACCAGGGCGTGGGCGAGCTCGTCGTCGGACTGCCCGTGGAGGCAAACGGCGTGGAGGGCGCGATGGCCTCCGGTGCCCGCTCCTGGGCGGCGGCGATGGGTGAGCGCCTGGGTCTTCCCGTGACGCTGCGTGACGAGCGCCTCTCCTCCTTCGAGGCGGAGCGCAGGCTGGGCCGGATGCCGCGCGGGCGTTCCGGGGGACCGCCGTCACGAACACAGCGCAACGCATTCCGGGCGCGTATCGATCGCGAGGCCGCGAGCGTCATCCTCCAGGACGAGCTGGACGCGCGCCGATTCCCGGTGCCGTCCCGCGAGGCAGCTCCCGGACGGGCCGGCGGCGATGACCGGCAGGAGGATCGATGAGCGTGCGAGGCGGCCAGGGGCCGAGGGAGCAGATGGCGGGACCCGAACCGTCGACGGGGCGGCCCCGGAGCGGCTACCAGCGGACGGGCCGGTATGGTCGGGGACCGGGCGACCAGCGCCGCTTCGAGGAGTATGGCAACGGCGGCGGGCTGAGCGGCCTGCTCCGGTTCGTCATCTTCCTGCTGATCATGGCAGGGGTCGTGCTGCTCCTCATGGCGACGGTGGCCCGGCCGGTTCTCCGCATGGTCGTCGTCCCGTGGACGGACGGGAACCCGGGAGCGCTGCGCTTCGGCTTCGTGGCGGATCTCGTGCGCGAGGACCTGGGTGCCACGCTGACGCAGCCCGCGAGCGCCGATCCCACGGCCGTCGAGTTCGTCGTGGTCGCCGGCGACACGCCGGCGACCCTTGCACCGCGCCTGCAGGCGGCCGGGATCATCGCGAGCCAGCGTGCGTTCCTGTACGAGGCCCGCATGAACGATCTCGGGCCTCAGCTCAACGCGGGGCGGTTTGCCCTGGCGCTCAACCTGACGCCCGCCCAGGTGGTGGACGGACTCGTCCACAACCGGGTCGTGAACGAGTCGGTCAACGTGACGTTCCGGGAGGGCCTGCGCCTCGAGCAGATCACCGCGAAGCTCATGACCGTGCCCGGGTCCAAGGTCGACCCCCAGGCGTTCTACGACCTCGTGACCAAGCCCACCGATGCCCTGCTCGGCGACTACCCGTGGCTGCTGGATCCCACGGTCCTGCCGAAGGGGGCGTCCCTGGAGGGGTTCCTCTACCCGGCCACCTACACCTTGCGCACGGGTGTCGACAAGCCGACCACGGCCGACGATCTCGTCCGGATGATGCTGGACGCGTTCTACCAGCGGGTCGGCGCCGATCGGCTCGCGGTCGCCAAGGACCGGGGCCTGACCTTCCACGACATCCTCACCCTGGCCTCGATCGTCGAGCGCGAAGCGATCCAGGACGAGGAGCGGCCGCTGATCGCCGGGGTCTACCAGAACCGGCTCGACCCGAAGAAGTGGCCGACCGGCCTGATGCAGTCGGACCCGACGATCTTCTACGTCAACGACACTCTCCAGCTCGAGAAGCTGAAGTTCGCGGACTGGACGCAGTACGTCTTCTGGTCGGCCCTCAAGGAGCAGCTGCCGGTGCCGCTGCCGCCCGAGCTCGCGGGCTACAACACGTACACCCACAAGGGGCTGCCGCCCGGCCCGATCGCCTCGCCCTCGCTGGCGTCGATCGACGCCGCCCTTGCGCCGAACACGAAGACGGGCTACCTGTTCTTCATCGCCAAGGGCGACGGCACGGGGACGAGCGCCTTCGCGAAGACCCGCGCCGAGCACGACAAGAACGTGAAGAAGTACGCGAAGAACTGACGTGACCGACACGCTGCCCGTACCCGGGGACTTCGCCGCCCCGCCGGACGCGGCGGCGCTCGGCCGCTGGTCCGACGCGGACCGCGAGCACAGGCCCGCCCGGCTGGCGCGACTGCGGGCGCGCCTCGACAGCGAGGGCATCGGTGCCTACTTCGGAGCCAGGCCCGAGCACATGCGCTGGCTGACGGGCTTCAGCCTCGCCGGTGGCGAGGACAAGGTCGCGGGACATTCCGGCCAGTTCCTGGTCGGCGCGGATCGCGTGACGCTCGTCACGGACTCCCGGTACACGATCCAGGCCAGGCGCGAGGCCCCGGGTGCCGTCATCGACGAGATCGGCTACGACCTCTCGGCGGTTTGGGCGCGTCTCGTGGGTGCCGTCGGAGCGCGGCGGGTCGCCGTCGAGGCCGAGGCCGTCTCGCATGCGCTCTGGGAGCGGCTGCGGGCCGCCGCGCCGGACGTCGAGCTCGTCCCCGTGGACGGCTGGATCGAGGCGATGCGCGCGGTGAAGACGACAGACGAGGTCGAGCGGATCGCCGCAGCCTGCGCGGTGGCGGACCGGGCGCTTGCCGCCCTGCTGCCGGAGATCAGGGCCGGCGTGACCGAGCATGACGTGGCCCTCCGCCTCGAGTGGCTCATCCGGAGCGGCGGGGCCGAGGCCCTGGCGTTCGACGTCGCCTGCCTGGCGGGACCCGAAGCCGCCCTGCCGCACGGCGCCCCGGGACATCGCCCGGTGCTGGGTGGCGCGGTGCTGCTGTTCGACTTCGGTGCCCAGGTGGACGGATACCGGAGCGACATGACCCGGACGCTGTTCGTGGGCGAGCCTGCAGAGCGTGACCTGCGCGTCTACGACCTGGTGCGGCGGTCGCAGCAGTCCGTGATCGACGCCCTTGAGGCAGCGGTCCCGGCCGGCCCGATCCCGAATGGGAGGGAGCTCGACGCTATCGCCCGCAGCGTGATCGAAACGGAGCGCGCCTGGCCCGCCTACGGTCACGGGCTCGGCCACGGGATCGGGCTGGCAACCCACGAGGAGCCGCGTCTCTCCCGGAGCGCACCCGAGACGCCCCTGCCCAGCCCCACGGTCTTCTCTGTTGAGCCGGGGATCTACCTGGAAGGCGAGACCGGCGTGCGGATCGAGGACCTGGTCCACCTCGACGTGACGCAGGGCGTGGTGGAACGCATCACGAGGTTCCCGCGCGATGTGATCGCCCTGCCGGCCTGACGCCGTGCGGCGCAGGTGCGCGACTGGTGTGCCTCGGCGCCTCTGGTAGCATCCCGGGGCACATCCATCGTTCGAGCGCGGGGAGACGGCATGCCTCCCGACCGCGCGCCGCGCCACCGGAGCACCACCCAATGATCAGCACCGGCGAGCTGCGCAAGGGCGTCGTCATCGAGCTTGACGGCGAACTCTGGCAGATCCTCGACTACCACCACATCAAGATGGGCCGCGGTTCGGCGCAGGTCCGCATCAAGTTCCGCAACGTCAAGAAGGGCAGCACTGTCGAGAAGTCCTTCCAGGCCGGGGAGCGCTGGCCGCGGGCCCAGATCGACAGCAGGCCGGTCCAGTTCCTGTACCGCGACGGCGACGACCTCCACTTCATGGAGATGGAATCCTACGAGCAGTTCAGCCTCCGGGCCGAGACGCTCGACGACGTCGTGGGCTTCCTGAAGGAGGGCATGACCCTCGACCGGACCAGCTACCAGGGCGAGACGCTCGGCGTCGAGCTCCCGGTGACCGTGGACCTGCTGGTCACCGAGGCGGAGCCCGGGTTCGCGGGTGACACGGCCCAGGGCGCGCGCAAGAACGCGACCCTCGAGACGGGTCTCGTGGTGACGGTGCCGCTGTTCGTGAACGAGGGCGACACCCTCCGGATCGACACGCGCACCGGCGAGTACCAGACCCGCCTGTAGTCGCCCGGGACCGAGATGACCCACGGCCCGGTGACCGGATGAGCCGGAGCCCCGAGCGGCCCGACGGGATGCTGCCGTCCTGGGACACTGTCCCGGACGATGACGCGGGACCCTCCCCGTCGGCCCGGCGCGTCGCGCCGGGCGGCACCGTCGGCCTGCGCGTCCGGAGCGTCACGGAGGTGGCCCGTGCCATCCGGGACCAGGTCCGGGCTGACGACGGGTTGCGCGACCTCTGGGTGGAGGGCGAGGTGGGCCGGGTCACGGTGTCCACGGCCGGCCACGCCTACTTCACGCTGAAGGACGCCCGCGCCCAGCTGCAGTGCGTCTGGTTCCGTGACGAGCGGGTCCGGTCGCCGTTCCAGCCGCAGGCCGGGCTCCAGGTGGTGGCCCACGGGCGCATGGACCTGTTCGAGCCACAGGGCGCGCTCCAGCTGTATGTCGAATCCCTGCAGCCGTCGGGCTTCGGCAACCTCGCGGTCCGCTTCGAGCAGACGAAGGCACGCCTGGCGGCCGAGGGACTGTTCGACGCCGCGCGCAAGCGGCCCCTGCCCGCGCGGCCGCGGACCATCGCCGTCGTGACCTCACCAACGGGCGCGGTCTGGCGGGACGTCTGCAACGTGCTCGCCCGGCGCTGGCCGCTGGCGCGCGTCGTCCTCGTCGCCTGCCAGGTGCAGGGCGAGGGCGCCCCGGCGAGCATCGTGGCGGCGCTGCGGCGTGTCGAGCGGTGGATCGCCGACGCGGGGACGTCCCCCGAGTCAGGCGACACCAACGACGCGCCCTCGGTCACGATCCTGGCCCGGGGCGGTGGATCCCTCGAAGATCTCTGGGCGTTCAACGATGAGCGGGTGGTGCGGGCGATCGTGGCCCACCCGGTGCCGGTCGTCTGCGGCGTCGGACACGAGACGGACGTCACGCTGGCTGACTTCGCGGCGGACGTGCGGGCTCCCACCCCGTCTGCCGCAGCGGAGCTCGTGGTGCCGGACCGGGGTGAGGCGGCCGCGGCGCTGGGTGCCCTGGGGCGGCGTTCGGGGACCGTCGCGGCACGGCGCCTCGCCGCGGCGCGTCGTGACACGGAGGCGGAGCGGCGGGCTCTGGACCGCCTGGAGCCACGGGCACAGCTCGCCGGCATGCGGGAACGGTCCGGCCTGCTCCTCGATCGAGCCGCCCGGGTGATCTCGGACCGTCTGGCGGGCGACGGCCGGAGGCTGGAGGCCCTGCGGGCACGGTCACCCAGGGTGCTCGAGGCCCGGCTGGCGATGGCATCGGCGGGGCTTGCCGCGTCGACGGCATCGCTGGCGGCGCTCGGGCCACAGGCAACGCTGGAGCGGGGCTATGCGATCGTCCGTCGCCACGACGACGGCCGGATCCTCCGTGATCCCGCCGCCGCGCCCGCCGGGACCCGGCTCCTCGTCGCCCTGGCCGCTGGCACCCTGACCGCGTCGAGCGAGGGATCCGCGACAAGCGGCACGCCCACGATGGAGCCGGCACCGGCGCCAGAGGGCGTCCGATGAGCGACCTCGTGATCTTCATCGGGATCGTGGGCCTGATGATCGTCTCGGGAGCCCTCGTGGGTATGATCGTGGCCGGCCGGATCGACCGGATCATGGCCCCGCCACCCGTCCCGAAGACCGGGGAGCGGACGGAAGAGGAGCACCAGCCGTGACCGATGCCACCGGACCCGCGACAGACGCCAGCGCCCCCCGGATTCCGCCCGCGTCGGAGCCGGCGACGGACGTTGCCGCGCTCGCCTACGACGACGCCTTCGCCGAGCTGCAGCGTGTCGTGGCAGCGCTCGAGGCGGGCGGTGACTCCCTCGAGACCACCATCACCCGGTACGAGCGGGCGGTCGCGCTCCAGCGCCGCTGCGAGCGCCTTCTCGGCGAGGCGGAGCTCCGCGTCCAGCAGCTGATGGCCCGCCCGGACGGGTCCTTGGGCCGGGCTGACGTCCGCCCGGACGAGACGACCGAGTAGGGGAGCCAAAGCGGCCCGAGACGACCGGGACAGGCATCGTGCTACGATCCGATAGCAAATAACGCGTACCGATCCACCGGCGGTCACCGGCGACGATCGGGCAGGAGCATCACCGAGACGTGGGCCCGGCCGTCCCAGCCGGACGCACACCCCGAGCAGCAGGAGCCTTCGTCCGTGCCGATCCTCGACCGCCTCCAGGACCCGGCGGAGCTTCGCGGCCTGTCGGAGGCAGAGCTGGACCAGCTCGCCGCCGAGATCCGCGAGACGATCATCCGGACCGTCGCCGTGACCGGTGGCCACCTGGGGTCCTCGCTCGGTGTCGTCGAGATCACGCTCGCGCTCCACCGGCTCCTGGAGTCGCCGCGGGACCACATCGTCTGGGACACCGGGCACCAGGCATACGCCCACAAGCTGATCACGGGCCGCCGCGACCGCTTCGCCACGCTGCGCCAGATCGACGGCATCGGCGGCTTCCCGCGTCGCAGCGAGTCGCCGCACGACGTGATGGACGGCGGTCACGCGGGGACCGGCATGTCCATCGCCCAGGGCCTGGCGACGGCCCGCGACATCCGGCACTCGCTGGAGCGGATCGCGGTGGTGGTCGGTGACGCCGCCCTGCTGTCCGGCCTCAGCCTCGAGGCCCTGAACGACATCGGCCATCGCCAGACGCAGCTGCTGATCGTGCTCAACGACAACGAGATGTCGATCAGCCCGTCCGTCGGGGCGCTGTCGAAATACCTCTCGGAGATCAAGCTGTCGGCCGCCTGGCAGCAGAGCAGGACTGCCTTCGACACGGTCACCGAGCGGATGCCGGTCGTCGGGCCACGCGCGGTGGAGCTCTCGCGACGCCTGCGACAGTCCGTGGTCTCGTTCGCGCAGCCGGGTCAGCTGTTCGAGGACCTGGGCATCACCTACGTCGGCGTGATGGCCGGCCACGACCGCGCCCTGCTCGAGGAGACGTTCCGCCGGGCGCTCGCCCTCAACGGCCCGGTGATCGTCCACGTCAGGACCCAGAAGGGCAAGGGCTTCAAGCCGGCCGAGGCCGACCAGGTCTCGTTCCACGGGGCCGCACTGCCGCCGATGACGCTGGCGCCGGCCGCGGACACGCACGACCGCATCGGCGTCGCCGAACCCAGGAACGGCGATCCGATGGCCTCGTCCGCGGCTGGTGGCGCCTCTCTCACGCCGTCCCGCGGCGCCGAGGTCGGTGCCCCGCCGTCGTCGTCGGTCATGGCGGACCGCCGCACGCACGCACAGGCGCTCGATGACGACGGGACGTCCGTCCCCGTGGCCGCTCCCGAGCAGCGCGGCGAGGCGAAGAAGACCCCCAACTACACGGCGTTCTTCGCCGACGAGCTGCTCGCCCTGGGCGCGGAGGACCGCCGGATCGTCGGCATCACGGCCGGCATGCCGACCGGCACCGGCCTTGCCAAGTTCCAGGGCGCGTACCCGGAGCGGTTCATCGACGTCGGAATCGCCGAGCAGCACGCCGTCACGCTGGCGACCGGCCTCGCGCTCGGGGGGATGCGGCCCGTCGTCGCGCTCTACTCGACGTTCCTCCAGCGTGCGTTCGACCAGACCGTGCACGACGTCTGCCAGAACGACGTGCCGGTCGTCCTGGCCGTGGATCGCGCGGGCCTCGTCGGCGAGGACGGCACCAGCCACCAGGGCATGTTCACGATCCCGGCGCAGCGGATGCTGCCGAACCTCGTGATCGCCAGTCCCAAGGACGAGCAGGAGCTCCGTGCGCTGCTGCGGACCGCGTTCGCCCAGGACCATCCGTTCGCCCTGCACTACCCGCGCGACGCCGGGTTCGGTGTGCCCGCACGGAACCCGCAGCCGATCCCGATCGGCCAGGGCGAGGTCCTCCGCGAGGGTCGCGACCTGCTGTTCGTGGCCTTCGGCCCGATCACGATGCGGGCCCTGGAGGTGGCGGACGTTCTCGAGGCGCGGGGCTGGTCCGTGGGCGTCATCAACGCCCGCTACGCGAAGCCGCTGGACCGGCCCCTGATCCTGGACCAGGCGCGCGGCAAGCGGCTGGTGGTGACGTTCGAGGAGAGCGTCGTGACGGGCGGGTTCGGGTCCGGCGTCCTCGAGGCGCTCGAGGAGGCGAGGTTCGCGGATCCGGCCTACCGTGACGTGCCTGTCCGGATCCTGGGGATCCCGGGGGACCGGTTCGTGGACCACGGGGCCGTGACAGACCTCCGGCGGCTTATCCGGCTGGACGTTCCCGGGCTCACCGCCCAGGTGTCCGAGACGCTCGAGCAGCTCGGCATCCCGGCCCCGGCGGTCGCACCCGCCTGACACCCGCGGCCGGGCACGGATCGGGCACGCTCCCGTCCGGTGAGCCCGGGTGACGCGGGCTGTGCCACGATAGGCGCCATGCCGGCAGCCACCGCGAAGCGCGTGCGTCTCGACCAGCTCCTCGTGGAGCGGGGTCTGGTCGCCTCGCGTGCCCGGGCCCAGGCGCTGGTGCTCGCCGGCCAGGTCCACGTCGGGGTGGGGGACGCCGCCCGCCACGACCTCAAGGCGGGAGACCTCGTGGACCGGGAGGCGCCGGTGAGGGTCGCCGGCGGCCGCGGGTGGGCGAGCCGCGGGGCCCACAAGCTGATCGCCGCCCTCGACGCGTTCTCGCTCGATCCGGCGGGAATGGTCGTGATCGACGTGGGTGCTTCGACGGGTGGGTTCACGGACGTGCTCCTGTCCCGAGGCGCCGCCCGCGTCTACGCCGTGGACGTCGGCTACGGCCAGCTTGCCGAGCGCCTGCGCGGGGACCCGCGGGTCGTGTCGATGGAGCGCGTGAACGCACGCACGCTCCAGGTCGGGACCCTGCCGGAGCCCATGGATCTCGCGGTCGTGGACGTCTCGTTCATCTCGCTCGGCCTCGTCCTGGGCCCGATCCGCTCCGTCCTGCGGGACGGCCGCGGCTCCATCGTGGCCCTTGTGAAGCCGCAGTTCGAGGCAGGCCGCGCCGATGCGAAGGGCGGCGTGGTGAAGGATCCCGGCGTGCACCGCCGCGTGCTGGCAGAGACGGTCGAGCGGGCACGAGCCATCGGGCTGGGGACCCGGGATGTCATCGCGTCGCCGATCCGGGGACCGGAGGGCAACCGGGAGTTCCTGGCGTGGATCGCGGCGGGTCCGTCGTGCGCGGAGATCGACGACAGGATCGAGGCGGCCGTCGCCGCAGCGTGGGAGGGAGCGTCATGACCGTGGGGCGCATCGGGTTTTCCTACAACCCGACCAGCGAGGAGGCGGTGGAGCTCCGGGAGCGGGCCGAAGGCTGGTGCCGCATGCGCGGGCTGGGGCAGTGGGCCGCCCCATCCGGTGATCTCGACACGCACCGCCGCGAGCTGCCGACGACGGACGTGCTGGTGGTGCTGGGCGGCGACGGGACCTTCCTGCGGGCGGCGCAGGCGGTTGCCCAGATCGACGTTCCGCTGCTGGGCGTCAACCTGGGCAAGGTCGGGTTCCTGTCGAAGGCCGAGGCACACGAGCTGGAGCCCGTGCTGGAGCAGCTGGTCGCGGGCCGCTACACGATCGGCGAGCGGATGGCGCTCGTCGGCACGATCCGGCCTGCGGACCGGCCGGCTGGGGACGACTTCACCGCGCTCAACGACATCGTCATCGCACGCGGCTCTCTGGCGCGCGTCGTCCGCGTGGACGTGACGATCGACGAGTCCCACCTCGCGACATTCGTGGCGGACGGCCTCGTGGTCGCCAGCCCGACCGGGTCCACCGGCTACTCCTTCTCGGCCGGCGGCCCGATCCTCGACCCGCGGAGCCGGAACCTCGTCGTCACGCCCATCGCCGGGTACCTCTCCGCGATCCGCTCGATCGTCGTGTCGCCGAGCCAGGTGGTCCGCTGCCGCGTCCTCGACGCGCACGAGGCGCTCGTCTCCATCGACGGGCGGGAGGACCGGCGGATCCAGGTGGGCGACGTGGTGGAGGTACGGGCGCTGGAGCGGCCGATCCGGTTCGTGGAGCCCGACGGGGCGCTCCCGTTCTGGGACCTGCTGCGCACCAAGGTCCAGCTGTTGCCGTCCTGACGATGGCATCCGACCGTGTCGCGGCCCGGGCCGGCCGCCTGCTGGAGCTGGCGGTCAGCGACCTTGCCCTGATCGACCGCCTGCGCCTCCCGCTGGAGGCGGGGTTCAGCGTCCTCACCGGCGAGACCGGGGCGGGCAAGAGCCTGCTGATCGACGCCCTGGGGCTTGCGCTTGGAGCGCGGGCGGACACCACGCTGGTCCGGCACGGCGCCGAGACGGCGCGCGTGGAGGCGCTGTTCGACCGCCTGCCGGAGCCGCTCATCGCGTCGCGCGAGGTGAGCGCGGGTGGGCGCTCCACGGCCCGGCTGGACGACGAGACCGTGACCGCGGGGCGTCTCGCCGCCGCCACGGGCGGCCTCGTCGAGATCCACGGCCAGCACGACCAGCAGCGCCTCCTCGACGAGGACTGGCAGCGGGACCTGCTGGACGCCTACGGCGGCCACGGGGCGTCGCGGGCGCTGGTGGCGGCGACCGTGGACGGCTGGCGAGCGAACCGGGCGGCCATGACGGGACTGGCGATGGATCCGCGCGACGTCCTCCGCAGGCTGGACCTCCTGGACCACGAGGCCGCGGAGATCGCCGGCGCGCACCTGCGCCACGGAGAGGCCGGCGAGATCTCCCGACAGCTGGCGGCGGCCCAGCACGCCGAATCGATCGCCTCGGGGGCGGTCACCGTGCGCGAGACCCTGCTGGGCGAGGGTCGGGGGGCGCGGGAACGGGTGGCGCGGGCCGAGCACGACATCCGCGTCATCGCGAGGCTCGACGAGCGCTGGGGACACCTGGCGGACCGCCTCGCGGGGCTCGAGGCCGAGGTCGAGGACGTTGCGGCAGAGGTCCGGGCGCTGGCCGACACCGTGGACCACGATCCGGCGTCGCTCGCCCGGCTGGAGGACCGGCTGGGCGAGATCCACCGGCTCATTCGCCGCTATGGGGATGACGAGGCGGCGGTCATCGCCCACGGCGAGCGCGCGACCGCCGAGATCGCCCGGCTGCGCGGCCTCGAGGCGGAGCGGACGACCCGCGCGGCGGAGGACGCCCGGCTGCTGCTCGAGGTGGCGGACGCCGCGGCCTCGCTGTCGATCCTCCGGGCCGGGACGGCCGCGGAGCTGGGACACGCGGTGTCCGCCGTGCTGGTCGAGCTCGGGTTCCCGGACGATGCCTTCGCCGTCGCGATGGGGCGCCGCACCGCGGCCCGGGACGACCCGGCGGTCGAGGTGGACGGGGACGCCGTTGCATTCGACGCCGGGGGCATCGACACGGTCGTCTTCACCTTCCGGCCGAACCCCGGCGAGCCCGCCCGATCGCTCGCCCGGATAGCCTCGGGTGGCGAGCTGTCGAGGGTGGCGCTGGCCGTGAAGCAGGTGCTGGCCGAGGTCGACGAGACGCCCACCCTGGTCTTCGACGAGATCGACACTGGGATCGGGGGGCGAAGCGCGGATCCGGTTGGCCGGAGCCTGTGGGTGCTGGCCCGGGCGCACCAGGTGCTGTGCGTCACGCACCTGCCGCAGATCGCCGCCCATGCGGATGCGCACTACCGGATCGCCAAGCGCGAGCGCGATGGGCGGACCGTCACCGAGATCCTGCGTCTGTCGCGCGCCGAGCGGGAGATGGAGCTCGCGCAGATGATCGGTGGCCCGGACGGCGGCGACGCCTCCCGGCTCTCCGCGCGGGAGCTGCTGGACCGGGCCGAGGCCTGGCGCGCCGGCCGCTCACCAGAGATCGTGGCCTGACGAACGGCTGTGGCTGCCGGCCGACCCGATCTTGACGGCGCGATCGAGGCGTTCCTCGGGTACCTGCGCGTGGAGCGCGGCCTCGCCGACGCGACGCTGGTGGCCTACCGGGCCGACCTCGCCGACTTCGCGATGAGCCGCGGGGCGGCGCCGGACTGGGCTGCCGGGCCCGAGGTCGCGCACCGCTACCTCGCGGCGCGCGGCCGCCGGGGGCAGGGCGGAGACCCGGGCCTGGCACCGTCCAGCCTCCGGCGCAGGGCGGCCGCCATCCGCGGCTTCTACCGGTTCGCGTTCGGCGACGGGCTGATCACCGTCGACGTGGCCTCGCACCTCGACCTGCCCCGGCAGCCGCGGCTCCTCCCGGAGACGCTCTCTGTGGAGGAGGTGGATCGACTGCTGGAGGCGGCGGGCGGCGAGGTCCGGGCACGCCGCACCCCCACGGAGGCCGATGGGGCAGCCCTCCGGGACCGGGCCCTGCTCGAGCTCCTGTACGCGTCCGGGCTGCGCATCTCCGAGGCGCTCGGCCTCGACCGCGGCGATCTCTTCCTCGAGGGCGGGTTCGTGCGCGTCATCGGCAAGGGCGACAAGGAGCGGGTCGTCCCCGTCGGCGACGTTGCGCTCACCTGGCTCGGCCGGTACCTCTCCTGGCCCCGTCCCCGCTGGCTGGCGGCGGGCGGCGCAGGGGACGCGGACGCCGGGCCCCTGTTCGTCACGGGCCGGGGCCACCGGCTGGGTCGCGGCCAGGCGTGGAGGACCGTGAAGCAGGCGGCCGTGGCGGCTGGCCTCGGCGACCGCGTCTCACCGCACACCCTGCGCCACTCCTTCGCGACGCACCTCCTCGAGGGCGGTGCGGACCTGCGGGTCGTCCAGGAGCTCCTCGGACATGCGAGTATTGCGACGACCCAGCTGTACACGCACCTGACTGGGGAACGGATCCGGGAGGTCTACGCGCGCGCCCACCCGCGGGCCTGAGCCGGAGAGGGAGAAGAGGGAGCACATGGGGTACAGCGAGACACTGCTGGCGTCCGGGGAGACGATCGTCCGCCGCGCGCACCAGCACTGGTTCGTGCTGATCGCGAACGCCCGGGCGGCGATCATCGCGCTGGTGATCGCGCTTCTCCTGGGGATCTTCGAGCTGTGGACCGGCCTGTCCGGGACGCTGGCCACCATCCTGGGCTGGGTGGTCCTGGTCCTGTTCGTGTTCGGGATCGCCAAGGGCGCGTGGGGCATCTTCGAGTTCCGGAACCAGGAGTACCTGGTCACGTCTCGCCGCCTGATCCACGCCAACGGCGTGATCAACAAGAAGGCCAGCGACTCCTCGCTGGAGAAGATCAACGACGCGGTGCTGACCGAGTCGGTCTTCGGGCGCATGTTCGGCTTCGGGGACCTGGAGGTCCTCACCGCGTCCGAGACGGGCAACGAGAACCTCCGGATGCTGCGCGATGCGAAGGCCTTCAAGGTCGCCATGCTCGAGGCCAAGCACGAGCTCGAGATCGAGCTCGCCCGGCCGACCGCGCCGGCGATGCGCGTCCAGGCGCCGGCCGAGGCCGCTCCGGTCCCTGTCCCGCCGCCCGCCCCGGTTGCGCCGCCCGCCGCCGAGCCGTCCGCTCCGGCCGCCCCTGCCGCGCCCGACAACTCGATGACGGCCGACGAGGTCTCGACCGCGATCGAGCGCCTGGCCGACATGCGGGACCGCGGCCTGATCACCCCCGAGGAGTACGAGGCCAAGCGCACGGAGATGCTCGCGCGGCTGTAGCCCCGGGGCCGGGTAGGATACCCGGGACTCCACGACCCGCACAGAGGCCCGCGTGTCCATCGAACCCGCCAGCATCATCCTCATCGCGATCTTCCTGCTGATCGCGTTCCCGGTCCACGAGTTCGCGCACGCGGCCGTGGCCTACATGCAGGGCGACGCCACCGCCAAGCTGCTCGGCCGGATGACGCTCAACCCGATCGTCCACTTCGACCCGATGGGCGGGATGATGACGATCGTCACGGTGCTGATCGGTGGCTTCCTGTTCGGCTGGGCGAAGCCGACGCCGATCAACCCCGCCAACTTCCGCGACCGGCGGAACGGCGAGCTCATCGTGTCGCTCGCCGGGCCGGCCTCGAACCTGCTGATGGCCGTCCTTGGCGCGGTTGTCATCCGGATCCTGATCGCATTGCAGACCCCGGTTCCGGGTCTGCTCGGCACAGCCCTCTACCTGTTCGTCGTCTTCAACGTGGCGCTCGCGATCTTCAACCTCATCCCGATCCCTCCGCTCGACGGTTCGGCTCTCCTGTACCGCATCCTCTCGCCGCGGCAGGCCTGGACGGTGCGCCCGATCCTCGCGCAATACGGGTTCTTCATCCTGATCGCGTTCATCCTCCTCCTGAGCCGCCCGCTGAGCAGCGTCATCTACGGTGTCGCGAACATCCTGGTGGGCTTCTAAGGCCCGCCAGCTCCGGTCGCACCTCCTCGCCCGCGTGAGCCCCGAGGAGCGCCGGATGCTGGCGGCCTGGGCCCGCCCCGCCGAGATGGACCTGTTCGATGCCATGCACGTCGCCGACCAGCGTCACGGGCTGGACGTGGTCGCGCACCTGCGTCGCGCCGGCGTGAGGGACCGCGACATCCTCGCCGCCGGGCTTCTCCACGACTGCGCGAAGGGCGACACGGGACCCGGTCCGCGGATCGCCTGGTCCCTCGGGGAGGCATTCGGGCCGTGGATCCCCGCCGCCGCTGCCCGTGTGCCGGGCTGGGCCGCGGCGCTGGACCGTCTCGAGGACCACGCCGCCGCCTCCGCCGACGCGTTGGCATCGGTCGGGCTGCCGGCCCGGGCCGTGGACCTCGTGCGCTACCAGGACGCGCCCCGTGACCCCGATTACGGCGCGCGCTTCCACGCCGCAGACGAGGCCTGCTGATGACGCTCGCCGCATCGTCGGTCGTGCCCCCCGCGGTCACCATCGGCGAGGGGCGCCGCCCTGAGTCCGCCACGCTCGTGAGCATGCCCGCCTTCGATGGCCCGCTGGCGCTGCTGCTCGCCCTCATCGAGGCGCGCCAGCTCGACGTCCTCACCGTGCCTCTCGGTGCGCTCGCCGGCGCCTACCTCGACGCCGTCGCGAGCCTGGACGGAGACCGGATGGGGAACGTCTCCGCGTTCGTCGCGATCGCGAGCCAGCTGATCCTGATCAAGTCCCGGGCCCTCCTTCCGCGCCGCGTTCCCGAAGGCGCGATCCCGCTCGCGGACGATGGCCCGGACCCGGAGGCCGAGCTGCGCGCCCGCCTGATCCTGTACCGCGCCTTCCGCGACGGCGGGATCCGCCTCCAGGAGGACGCCCAGGCCCGCGTCGGGCTGTTCCACCGCGAGCCCACGATCTCGCGTGCGGCAGGGCTCGCCGGAGCCAGGCCGCCAGCGGCGGAGCCACTCTCGCCCTCGATCCTGGTGGAGGCCCTGGCCGGGATCGCGCGCGTGGCCCCGCCTCTCCCGCCGCCGCCCGAGACGATCCGCCGCTCCATCACGTTGACGGAGCGGGCCGCCCTGCTCCGCCGGGCCCTCGACGGGGCGCCGGCCGTCGTCCTCCAGGACCTGCTCAGGGGCGTCCGGGACCGCGTCGTGGTCGCCATCACATTCCTCGCGATGCTGGAGCTCATGAAGCGGCACGAGATCGTGGTCGAGCAGGAGGAGCCTTTCGGGCCGATCACCGCTCGCCGAACCACCGTGCAGGAACGCGCCGCCGCCGGGATCACCGGCGCGATCGACGAGGAGGCCCCGCTGGACGAGTCGATGGAGTCCTACGCATGACCGACCAGGAGCTGGACGAGCTGCCGGCGCCCGCCGGTGCCGAGCACGCGGACGACGCGCTGACCGGCTCTGTCCCCGACGCAGCGGCGGACGCGGACGACGTGGCAACCGGGGTTGGCGGCGAGGCAGGCGGACCCGGTGGGGCCGAGGTCGCCGGGAGCCTGAGCGAGACGCAGCTCGAGGCACTGCTGTTCGTGGCCGAGAGGCCGCTCTCGAGACGCGAGATCGGGCTCATCGCAGGCGTCGACGGCGCGACGGTGGACGAGCGCCTCGGCGACCTCGAGGTCGCCCTCGCCGGCCGCGGGATCCGCCTGGCCCTCTCCGGCGACCGGGTGGAGCTGGTGACCGCGCCGGAGGCGGGCGTCCTGATCGCGCGGTATGTCGGCACGGACGCCGTGCGGCTCTCCCCGGCGGCGCTGGAGACCCTCGCGATCGTCGCCTATCGCCAGCCCGTCACGAAGAACGGCGTCGAGCGGATCCGCGGGGTTGACTCGGACTACAGCATCCGGGCGCTCCTGCACCGGCGGCTCGTGGTGGAGCTGGGCCGCTCGGAGTCCGCCGGTCGCCCGTTCCTCTACGGCACGGGCTTCGAGTTCCTCGAGCGTTTCGGGCTCACGTCGCTGGACGAGCTGCCGCCGCTCGACCTGGACGTTGCGGCACGCCTCGTGGAGGGACCCGACGGGACCGGCGACCCGATCTCGGGCCTCGCGGCCGCGGCGGCCGCGGCAACGGATGCGCGGCTGACGGACACGGGCGACGAGGAGGACTGAGCCGTGCCCGCCGAGCGGATCTCCAAGGTCCTGGCTGCCGCGGGCGTGGCATCGCGGCGGGGCGCCGACGAGCTCGTGGCTGCCGGGCGCGTGACGGTCGACGGGCGCCCCGCCGTGCTCGGGGAGCGCGTGGATCCCGAGACGCAGCGGATCGAGGTCTCCGGTCGCGCAGTCCGCATGCCGGAGGCTCGCCCGATCCACCTGGCGCTTCACAAGCCCATGGGCGTGACATCCACCGTCAGGGACCGCCACGCCGGGCGGACGATCCTGGACCTCGTTCCGGCGGAGCTCGCCCGCGGTGCCCGGCTGTATCCCGTGGGGCGGCTCGACCAGGATTCCGAGGGGTTGATCCTCGTCACCAACGACGGCGACTGGGCGGAAAGGGTGCTGCATCCGCGCTACGGCGTGGAGCGGGAGTACGCGGTGGGCCTCGCCCAGCAGCTGACGCGCGACCAGGCCGAGGCGCTCGAGACGGGCGTCGAGCTCTCCGAGGGCGTCGCCACCCTGGCCGGCCTCCGCGGCCAGACCAACACCGAGGACCGTCGCCTGGCAGACCTCATCGAGCCGCCGCCGGATCACCGCCTCGTGTGGGTCCGGGTGACGATCCACCAGGGCTGGAAGCGTCAGCTGCGCCGGATGTTCGCCGAGGTCGGCGCGCCGGTGCGCCGCCTCGTGCGCGTGCGCATCGGGTCGCTCCGCCTGGAGGGGCTGGCGGCGGGCGACGTGCGACCCCTCACCGCCGCCGAGGTCAGGCGTCTCGGTGCCGGCACCATGGAGCGGGACCGTGGCGCCTAGCACCGGTATGCTCGATGCCATGCCTCATCTGCCCGCCCGACCCGCAGGCCGGATCGTCGTCGCCCTCGACGGACCCGCGTCGAGTGGGAAGTCGAGCGTCGGATCGGCCGCTGCCGAGCGCCTCGGCCTGCGGTTCGTCGATACCGGGCTCATCTACCGTGCCGTGACGGCGCTCGCCCTGCGCGAGGGAGTGGCCACCGGCGATGCCGCGGGCCTGGTCGCCCTCGTGGAGCGTGTCGAGCTGGGTGACGATGGTGCCGGGCGCCTGGCCCGGATCATGCTCGACGGCGAGGACGCGACCGGCGCCGTCCACACGGGAGACGTGGACGCCTCGGTGTCCGCCGTGTCGAGGGTGCCGGAGGTGCGAGCCGCGCTGCTGGGTCGCCAGCGCGCGATGGCCGCCGATGGCGGGATCATCGTGGCGGGGCGGGACATCGGGACCGTCGTCCTCCCGGACGCACCCCTCAAGATCTTCCTCGACGCGTCGGTGGAGGAACGGGCCGCCCGGCGGATCGCGGAGCGCGGCCTGGACCCGGGCGGCGACGAGGCGGATATCGTCCGCGAGCAGCTCCGTGCCCGTGACGCCCAGGACCGGGGCCGTGCGGTGGCCCCGCTCCGCGCGGCCGGCGACGCGGTGGTGATCTCGACCGACGGCCTGGGCTTCGAGGAATCGGTCGATCTCGTGGCCGCCACGATTGCCCGGACGGAGGCGATGCCGGCAGCTCCGGCCGCAGCGGCGCCTGCCGCGGTGACGCCTGCACCGGCGCCGCCAGCCTCGGGGGCGCCTGCGGCCGCCACCGGTCCCGTGCCCGCCGCCCGCCCGCGATCGCGCCCCGGGGCAGCCGCCCTGACACCCGCGAGGCGCAACCGGGTGATCGAGGCGGCGATGCGCCTGGACAACGACCAGACGACGCTGGTCCGGCTGATGGCGCTCATGTCGCGGATCGGGGCGCGCCTGTTCGCGAACGTCCACGTCGAGGGCCTGGAGAACGTCCCGCGGACGGGTGCCGTGATCCTCGCCATCAACCACATCTCCAACTTCGATCCCGTGGTCACCGGTGCCTGGATCACGCCCGGACTGCGGCGTCGCCGGATCCACTGGCTGGGCAAGCGGGAGCTCTTCGACTGGCCCCTGGTCGGGTGGCTGTGCGCCCACTGTGGCGTCCACCCCGTGGAGCGAGGCACCGCGGACGTGGACGCATACCGGCTTGCCACGCGCGTCCTCGAGGCCGGCTGCGTCCTCCTGATCTTCCCGGAAGGGACCCGCAGCCCGACGGGCGAGCTGCAGGAGGCGAAGGACGGCCTCGCGGCCCTCGCCATGCGGACGGGTGCGCTGATCGTCCCGATCGGCGTCAACAACAGCGATGCCGTCTGGCCGAAGGGCCGGCGGCTGCCGAGGCCGTTCCCGCGCCGGAACATCACCGTGCGGATCGGCGAGGCATTCGCCGCGGACCGGCTGGTGGCCACCGGCACCGACCGCCGTGCGGCGAAGACCCTGGCGACGACGGCGATCATGAGCCGCATCGCGGCCCAGCTGGACCCGCGGCACCGTGGCGTCTACGCGGCGGCAAACCGCGAGGCGGGCTCGCTCGAACCCTGATCGAAGGCTCGCTCGACGGCGGGATAGCCGGACGTATGCGAACATCGAGGGACAATGGGCATGGTCGAGGTCGTCCGAATCGCACATCGCACGGGGTTCTGCTACGGCGTCCGGGAGGCCATCGACATGGCGAAGGAGTCGGCGGCCGCGGGCAAGTCGACCCATACCCTCGGCCAGGTCGTTCACAACGAGGGCGTCATCCAGAACCTGCAGCAGTTCGGTGTCCACAGCGTCGACAGCCTCGACGAGGTCGATCACGGGTCCGCCGTGGTCATCCGCGCCCATGGCGTGAAGCCGGAGGTGTTCGAGCGCGCCGAGGCGCGCGGCCTCGACGTCATCGACGGCACCTGCACCTGGGTGGTCCAGGAGCAGCGCCAGCTCCAGGCGCTCGTGGACGAGGGCTACACGATCGTGCTGCTCGGGACGCCGAAGCACCCGGAGGTCGTCGGCCTCCTCGGCTTCGCGCCGGACGCCATCGTCGTGGACGAGGAGGAGGACTGGGGCCGGATCCCGAGCCGCAAGCGCATGGCCCTGATCACCCAGTCGACCCAGCCGCCCTGGAAGTTCGAGAAGCTCGCCGCCTTCATGGTCTCCCGCGCGCACGAGCTCAAGATCGTCAACACCGTCTGCCCGGTCACGATCCGGCGGCAGGAGGACACGATGGAGACGGCGCGCCAGGTCGACCTGATGGTGGTCGTCGGCGGCCGGCACTCGGCCAACACCAAGGAGCTCACCCGGCTGTGCGCCATCGCCGGGACCCCGGCGCTCCAGATCGAGAACGCCCGGGACCTCGTGGACCTGGCGCAGTTCGAGGGCGTCCGCGTCGTCGGCGTGACGGGTGGCACCTCGACCCCGATCGAGGACCTGCGCGACGTGGCCGAGCGCATCTATGCCATCGCCGGCACCCCCGACGTGCGCGGCCGCGCGGCGGAGCTCGCCCGCGAGGCCCTCGACAGCGCGGCCACCCCTGCGGGCCGGACAACCTCGCTCCCGTCTCTGCCCGTTCCCGCCGGCATGGCCTGACGCCGTGACGTCACGGTCGGCCGGGCTGCCGGTCGTCGCCTTCGTCGGGCGGCCCAACGTCGGCAAGAGCACGCTCTTCAACCGGGTCGTCGGGCGACGACCGTGCGGCCATCGTGGAGGATCGCGCACGGACGACGCGTGACCGCCTGTACGGCGCACGCCGAGTGGAACGGCCGCCGGTTCGTGGTCGTGGACACGGGCGGGCTCGAGGTCTCACCCGGCGATCCGATCGAGGAGCAGGTCCAGGTCCAGGCCCGCCTGGCGATCAGCGAGGCGGACGTCATCGTGTTCCTCGTGGATGCCGAGACCGGCCCCACGCCGGCCGACCAGGACGCGGCCGAGCTGCTGCGCCGCACCACCAAGCCCGTGCTCGTGGCAGCGAACAAGGCGGACAACCCGCGCCGGGAGATGGACGCGACCGAGTTCTACGCCTTCGGCTGGGAGGACACCTTCGCCATCTCGGCCAGCCACGGTCGCGGTGTCGCGGACCTGCTCGACGCCGTCGTGTGGGTCCTCCCGCCGGAGAGCGCAGCCGGAGGTCGCCCGCAAGGCACGCGAGGACGAGGCGGAGGCGTGGGCCAAGGAGATGGCCCGCGCGAGCCCGCGCCATACGTCGTCGGCGATGCCCGCGAACCCCCTGGACGACGGATGGCGAGGACGACGACGACGACGATGCCGGACGTGGGGTCCGGGGACGCACCGGGCTCCGTGGAGGACGTCTCGGCCCGCTGGGACGCGGCCATGGCCGCCGATGACGACGAGCCGCCCGCGATCGCGTTCGTCGGCCGCCCCAACGTGGGCAAGTCGAGCCTGCTGAACGCGCTGCTGGGCGATAACCGGACGATCGTCTCGGAGATCCCGGGCACCACGCGGGACGCCATCGACACGACGATCCCGTGGGGCCGCAGCGAGATCGTCCTGATCGACACCGCGGGCATCAAGAAGCGCGGCAGGGTGGCCAACGGGCCCGCGGCCGAGAAGTACTCCACCATGCGGGCGCTCAAGGCGATCTCCCGGGCCGACGTCGCGATCCTGATCCTGGACGCCGCACGACGGGCTGACGGCCCAGGACGCGCACGTGGCCGGCTACGTGATCGAGGAAGGCCGCGGCCTGGTCATCGCGGTCAACAAGTGGGACATCGTCGAGGACAAGACCCACAAGAGCTTCGACGAGTTCGTGGCCAAGCTGCGCCGCGAGCTGCCGTTCATCGACTACGCCCCGATCGTGTCCATCAGCGCCCTGACCGGGCAGCGCGTGCAGCGCGTCCTGGAGCTCGCGGTGGACGTGTGGGGCGAGCGTCGCAAGCGGATCGGGACGGGCGAGCTCAACCGCCTGGTCTCGGCCGTCCGTGGAGCGCAACCCGCCCGCGATCGTCCACGGGAAGCGCGCGAAGATCCGGTACGCGACCCAGGCCGGGGTCGCGCCGCCCACGTTCGTGCTGTTCGCCACCGATCCCGCCGTCCATCCACTTCTCCTACCGGCGATACCTGGAGAACCGGATGCGCGAGGCCTACGGCTTCGACGGGACCCCGATCCGCCTCGTCTTCCGCGAGCAGGTGCGGGAGAAGCGCCCGAAGGGACGGTCGGCGAAGGCCCGCAAGGGCTGACGGCGGGCAGGGAGCGCGATCCGACGGCGGCCTCCGACGCCGTGAGGTCCCGACGATCGCCGGCGGGCCGGCCGTCGCAGCCCATGCGGCCCCGGATGGTAGACTCGTCGCCCTCGGGGCGTGGCGCAGCCTGGTAGCGCACCTGAATGGGGTTCAGGAGGTCGAGCGTTCGAATCGCTCCGCCCCGACCACTCTCTCGCGCAAGCGATCTGCTTCCCTGCGGTGTACGCGAGGCGAGGGACCAGGTGGAACGCGCCTGCGAGCCGTCGGCCTCACCGACCGGTCACGCGATGTGTGCGGCTCACTCTCGCAGCCAGGCGGCAGTCGAGGAGGAGCCGGCGCCTCTCGAGCAGCGAGGCGCGCGCCGTTCACGGTCCGTGCGGGGCGCATCCTCGGGTGGGTGACCAGCCCGGGAAGCGCGGTCAGACCGGATCCATCGGCGGCGATGAAGGCGGCATTCGCGGGCTCGCCCGGGAGCGCGTGGTACGCGAAGAGGATTCGGCCATCAGGCGTCCACGATGGATGGGACGCCCAATCGGTGCCCGGGACGGTGTGCGTGACCTTGGTCGAGCCGGACCCATCCGGATGGACCGTGAACAGGTCCTGCTGGACGTCGCCCACCGCCGAGGTCACGACGCCGTTTGCGATGAGGCACGAGAACCCGCACCAGTCATGGGTCGCGTAGACGATCAGGTCCCGGCTGCGATGCCAGTCCGGGTAGGTTGCAAACGCCTTGAACGGCGTGATGACCTCCGGTGCGGACCAAGAACTTCCCGACCGGCGCAGCACGGCGAGCGCCTCGCCCAGCCACACCTTGCCGGCCGGATCGAACTGGCCGATGCTGACGACCAGGGCGTCACCCGTGGGTGACCAACGCGGGTAGCTGAAGAGCTGGTGGCTCGCCGCCGGGAGCTCGGCGATGATCTCGGACGCGCCGGTCGCCACGTCCGTCAGGATCAGCGCCGACCGGCGCGACACGGCGACCGTCGGTTCGTGGTCGTATGCCACGGCGACCACCTTCGTGCCATCCGGCGACCATGCCGGGAAGTCCCACCACGGCAGTTCCTTGTAGGCATCCGGGGCGGTTGCCAGCTCCCTGACGTTCGACCCATCGGCTTCCATCACCCAGATGCGGTAGTTGGAAGTGTCGTCCGCCTTGAACGCGATACGGGTGCCGTCGGGGGACCAATCCGGGTGCTGCTGATTCAACCCGGGCAGCCCCGTCGCGACCACGTGGCGGTCGCTCCCATCCGGACGCATCAGGAAGATGCTGTCGTTCCCCGCAGGGGTCGCTCCCATGTAGACGATCCACGGCTCTCCGGGCAGCACCGGAGGCGTGGAGGTTGAAGCGATCGGCGGCGTGGAGGTGGCCGGGGTCGGCGACGGGGCGGAAACGCTCGTCGCCGGGACGGCCACGGATGCGGGAGGAGCCGAGGGCGCGGTACCGCATCCCGCGGCGAACGCGACCGCGACGAGAGTTCCGAGGCACCGTCGGTTCATGGGCGATCCTCCGTCGTCTGGTCCCGGTGCGGGACCAGCCCGTGAGAATGGGTGCTCGGGCGCAAGGGTAATCCTCAGCGACACGCGTCTGTCAAGATTGAAACCTCGCCCTTCGGTCGCGGAACCCACGCACTTCGACGGCCCCGCTACGTCCCCGCCCGCGTCGATTCTGGATGCCTTGACGTCGGTGGAAGAAGCACCGCCTACCACCACGTCCTGGATCGACACGTACGCTTCGGGCGGTGCCCGGGTACTGCGCCGGCTCGGGCAGGAGGTCGAGCGGTCGACTTGGTCCGCCCCGACCACTCTCGCGCACGAGATGGCCCCCGAGTTGCCTCCGGGGGCCATCGCTTGAGCCCCATACCCACAGTCATACCGACAGGGCAGCCGGGGATGGCGATCCGCGGAGCCAGGATCCGGTCGACCCGGCCCGCCGGCGACGGTCGCCAGCTTCTCTCTGGTCGAGCACCGGCTGGAATTCGGCGGCGGCGCGGCTCGGCCTTGCGCTGTCACCACGAGACGCCAGGCGGCTGGGGGCCGGCGGTTCGTAACGGTCCCGGAACGAGACTGGTGGATACTGCGCCTCAGACCGCTCGACCCACGGCGGCACGGGCTTGGTCCGCAGAACTGGCGTCCCGAAATGGCACTCCGCAGCCTTGAGGAAGCTTCCAGCACCGCCCGGCCCCCTCGGTATGGGCGGATGGACCTCGTCGGCGTCCGGCATGGGCGGGCCGCGCCTGCTCAAGGTGCGATCGTGCGGAACCCCGTCACTCCCTGGCCGCGGGCGTGAGCGGCGCGTCGCGCGAGCCGCTCGCCCGCCGCGCCTCGGAGCGACCCGCTGCTGCCATCCTTGTCTGGGCCGTGGGCGTCCTGCTCATCCTGGTGTCGATGATCGAGATGCTGGTCGCGGCCTTGCAGGGCGACGGCGGCGTCACGACGATCGTCGCGCCGATGGCGGCTGTCACGAGCCTGCTGGTCGGTGCGGTGCTCGTCACACGGCTGCCCCGCCATCCGATCGGCTGGCTCCTCTGGATCAGTGGCCTCCTGTTCGCCCTGACGAGGATTACCCAGGGCCTCGCCGACCACGGGCTCACGTCCAATCCAGGCAGCATCCCCGGTGCGATCTGGTTCGGCTGGGTGAATACGTGGGTCGGGACTCCGGGGTTCGTGCTCCTCGGCGTGCTCCTGCCGTTGCTGTATCCGTCGGGGCGCCCGCCCTCGCCTCGCTGGAGGCCCGTCGTGGTCGCGGCGCTCGCCGAGACGGTTGCACTGTCGATCGTCGCTGCCGTCACGCCGTTCGCGTCCGGGACCTACCCGGACGGGGTGGAGAACCCGTTCGCTCCCGTCGGCCGGCTGGGAGACGCCCTCGGAATGCTCCAAGCCGTCCTCTTCGCCGCGCTCTTCGTGCTCCTCCTTCTGGCACTGGTGTCACTCGTTGTGCGCTATCGACGGGCGGCAGGAATCGAACGCCAGCAACTCCGGTGGTTCGCCTTCGTCGGGTCGATCGCGATCGTGGCCCTCGTCGTCGCGGGAGGCGGCAAGGGCGTCACGGATGGCGCGGGCTCGACCCTCGACACCCTCGCCTGGCTGATGGGCATCGGCGCACTCGCGCTCATGCCCATCGCGATCGGCATCGCGATCCTGCGCTACCGCCTCTACGAGATCGACCGGATCATCAGCCGGACGATCGGCTGGGCACTGGTGAGCGGGGTCCTGCTGGTCGTCTTCGTCGGGGCGATCCTGGTGTTCCAGGCGGTCATCTCGCCCCTGACCGGCGAGAACACGGTCGCGGTCGCGGCCTCGACCCTCCTCGTCGCCGCCCTCTTCCAGCCGCTTCGTCGACGGGTCCAGTCTCGTGTCGACCGGCGCTTCGACCGCTCCCGCTACGACGCCGAGCGGACGGTCACCGCGTTCGCCGAGCGCCTGCGCGACGGCGTCGACCTCGACCAGCTCGGATCCGAGGTCCGGACAACCGTCGTCCAGACGGTGGCGCCGGTGACCGTCACTCTCTGGCTACGGGAGTGAGCCGCCATCGGGCAGTTGGCCCCCTCCTCGCCGCCGGCCGTTCGCGATCGCGAGGGCGATGGTCTCCGCCATGACCATGCCCTTCGGCCGGCGCACGAGAGGCCCGGCGACCGGGGGGCTCACCGCGGGGCTCGTGGCTGGTCCACCAGGCAGGACGACGTGGTTGCGCTCATCGTCTATGGTTCGCTGGACGACCCGACCGAGGTGAGACCGCGGCCCCTGCGTCGCGTCTCCACCATCGGCCGGTGACGACGGAGGACCCGCTCATGGCCAAGACGCACGCACCGAGTGAGATCACGATCGCCGGGCGGACGATGAAGACGAACGCCATGCCGGATCCGTTCGACGCGCTCGATCTCGTCTATCGTCCGCTCCTCCAGCTGCTGCCCGCCGAGAAGGACCACCGGGCGGGTCAGCCGGTCCTCGACCAGGTCGGGCAGTCCTGCACGGGCCACGCCGTGGCGGCCCTCATCGACACGGTGCTCTCGGAGCCGCTGTCCCGGGCTCCGGCGCACGGGGCACCGCGGACGCCGACGACGCAGGTGAGCCCGTACATGCTCTACGCGATGGCCAGGCGCTACGACGAGTACCCGGGCGACGCCGACGTCGGCTCATCGCTGCGCGGAGCGTTCAAGGGCTGGTACCGCCACGGCGTGTGCAGCGCCGAGACGTGGCCGGCGGACGTCGCCGGACCGCGACCTCTACGACCCGACGTTCGTCGCGGAGTGCCGCAAGACGCCCCTCGGGGCCTACTACCGGGTCAACGCCCGGCGGATCGACGACATGCAATCGGCGATCAACGAGCTCAACGCGATCGCCGTGTCGGCAGCGATCCACGAGGGATGGCGGGCTCCCGAGCGGCGCCGCCGCGGGCGCGCGGGCTCGATCTCGGTGATCGAGCGGTCGCAGGAGCCCCTGGGCGGTCACGCGTTCCTGATCGCCGGGTACAACGACGTCGGCTTCCTCGTCCAGAACTCGTGGGGAACCGAGTGGGGCCACAACGGCTACGCGACGCTGCCGTACGACGACTGGCTCGACAACGGCTACGACGCGTGGGTCGGCCGCCCCGGCGTCCCGCAGGTCGGGGCCACGCAGCGCCGTCGGGTGGTCGTGCCCGCGGGAACGAGCCTGATCGGTGCCAGCGGCCCGCAACCTCGCCCGTCTCAAGGACTTCGTCGTCGACGTGACCGCCGGGGGCCGGCTGTCGACCAAGGGCAAGGTCTCCAGCAGCCCGAGCCAGATCGACGGGCTGGTCACCGCGATGGAGGCCCAGCACGACGCCTGGGTCACGCCGGCGAACCCGGACCGCCGGGTCGTCCTCTACGCCCACGGCGGGCTCGTCGGGGAGGACGGGGGGATCTCGATCGCCGACCGGATGATCGACTGGTGGCGGGCGAACAGGATCTACCCGGTCCATCTCGTCTGGGAGAGCGACCCGATCACGACGGTCTTCTCGTTCCTCGACCATCGCCAGCAGGCGATGCCCTTCGGCGGCCTGCTCGACGGCTTCTGGGAGGCGGCCGACCGGGCGCTGGAAGGTGCCGGGCGCAGCATCCGCCCGCTGTGGGAGGAGATGAAGGCGAACGCCCGCGCGGCCTCCGGACCGCTCAAGGGCGGGCCGGCGAGCGACGATCCCGGGGTCACCCTGCTGATCGAACAGCTCAAGGCCTATCGCGCGAAGCACCGCCCGAGACCTGAAGATCCACCTCGTCGGGCACAGCGCGGGATCCGTCGTCCTCGCCTCGGTCGTCGAGCGACTCGTCGCCGAGGGCATCCCCGTCGAGAGCCTCCAGCTCATGGGCGGGGCCATCCGTGTGGACGACTTCGTGCGCCAGGTGGTCCCCGCGCTCGCGAGCGCCCCGGGGGCAGCGGCATGGTCCGCCGCTTCGCAACGTACACCCTGACCGACCAGGCAGAGCTCGACGACACGTGCCCCGGACCGCCGGTCGCCGTCTACCACAAGTCGCTGCTCTACTTCGTGGCGAGGTCGCTCGAGCCATCGCCGGGCGACTTCGAGGTGCCGATGGTGGGCCTGTCGAAGGACATTCCGCGCGAGCTACCCGATGCCCGACGGGTCCGTGAGGCCGCTGGTCGACGTCATCGGTGGTCCGGGAAGCTGGATCAACGCGCCGAACCAGGCGGTCGAGGCCGACTCGCGGTCCAGGGCGAAGGGGCACGGCGACTTCGACGACGACCCCGACACCCTGACATCTGTGCTGCTCCGGATCCTGTCCACGACGGACCTCTCGTCGGTGACTCAATACCCGAAGGGGGGCATGCCCAGCTCAACGGCCTGAACCCCGGCGCGACCCGCCGTGGCCGCCGCACCCCGGTGCCGCATCGGCCGTCTTCCATTTGCCCGGTTCGGGGCCCACAATCGGCCGATCCCGAGTTGGGGTGAACGGCAGGGAGGCACGGGCGATGGGGATCTTCGTGGAGAAGTCGGCCGACGACCGCGCCCTCAGGGAGGTTGTCAGGACGGCGATGCAGGCCGATCCGGCGGACGCCGCCGATCCAGCGAAGGTCGCCAACAAGGCAGCGGACGCGAAGGCAGCCACCGAGGCCAATGGAACGGTCAAGTGGATGAGGATCGGCGTTGCCCTTCTGATCGGCGCAGGGCTGCTTCTGGCCGGGATCGCCCTCTCGATCTACGCGGACAATTGGGCAGTTGACCAGGCGCTCAGGAAGGTCGCGAGCCCAACGTATGTCGTTCCAGCGTCAAGCATCCCCGCTCTGGCCACGAGCATCATGACCCTGGCCGCCGCGTGGTCCGCAGGCCTGATCGGCGTGATCCTCTCGGAGAAGTGACACGCGGCGAGACCGCACGTTTGACTGGCGAGCCGGGCCCTTCTCAGGACTGCCGGGCCCTTCTCTGGACTGGTCGCACTGAACCGCGAACAGGACGGCAGTCAGGGACGCATCAGCCACGCCGCCATCCAGCCGGTCTTGCCGCCCGTCGTCCGGACGCTGAGCCACACCCGGAGCGACGAATCTCGCCGGCTCGCGAGGACGGTCACCCGCGTTCCCTTCGCGATGGTTCCGCGCGACACGCTCGACGAGCCCGGGGCAGAACGCAGCAGCACCGACGTGGTCGTCCTCGCGACGCCCGTGAGCCTCAACAGCCACGCGGCGACGTAACCGGCCTTTCCGGTCGAGGTCGTCACCCGGGCCCAGGTCCGGCCGGTGCCGTCGCGCTCGAACGGACCCGTCACGACCAGATGGGACGCTGCGGGGAGCTTCGCGATCGTGTGGCCCGTGACGCCCGGCCTGGAGCGCACGATCACGGAAGTCGCCGTGGTCGCGAGGAGAGGCGTCCCGAAGATGCTGGCCGTCGAGAGCGTCGGCGACGCCGTGACCAGGGAGCGATAGAAGCCTGACCTCGCGGAATTCGGGTCGAGGTACGTCACGGCTCCGGGCGTCCGCAGCGAGTCGAAGCGGCGCACGTTGTGATTGCCCCCGGGGTCGGTGCGCCACGCTGCGAGCAGCGGCTTCGCCGGGCCGAACAGGTACGCCAGCTCCTCGGTGAGCCCACCGTGGCCGTCCGCGATGACAGCGCCCGCGCCGGCCCGCAGGAAGCCCGCGGCGAAGTTGTCGACGCGCTTTTGGGCCGTGCCCCAGCTCGGCTCCGGCGCACCGGGCTCGCCGTTGCCGGATGCATAGCACAGGTGTCCAAGCAGCACCACGGCGCCCGGGGCGAGCTCGAGCGTCGTCGCGAGCTGGTCCTCGCCGTAGTATGTCGGCTTCGTGTTGCCGGAGCGCGGCGTGAGGTTGAGGCCGAGCCCGTCCATCGTCCGGCCCCGGTACGGGGCGTAGGGGCTCGGCCATCCGTTGCCGTGGCCCAGGTAGATGAACAGGTTCGCTCCCCGGGCGGCGGCGGCGACGCGGGTCCAGGTGGCGTTCGGCGTGTAGACCTCGGTCACCCGGGCGCCGTAGCCTCGAGCCTGTGCAGCGTACGAGCGGGCGCGCCTGAGGTAACGGGTAGTGGAGGCCCCCGAGGGTCCGACGACGATCAGGACCTTCGGTGCGCCGGCGGTCGGCGACGCCGCGACGGTGGTGCCCGTTCTGAGCGTGACGCTCCCGCCGGCGGCAATCGCGATCGCGACGATGAACGGAGCCGAGCGGTGGACGATGGATCCGGCACGGCCGGCCATGGGGCGTGCAGACAGCAAGGGCCTGCCTCCTTCCTGACCGACGCCACGATGGCCGCGGCGACGTTGGACCGGTCGCCGGTCGGCGGCCTCGCTACACCGGCAGGATGCGCCTCCTTGTCAAATCGGCCTGGCCCGGCGGTCGGCCCAGCCTGGCTTCCCGGCCCGGCCATGGCCCGGCTTGCTCAGGACGACGACCCGACGGGATCTCCGCGCGGTCGCCCCGAACTGCTATTCGTGACGCCGCCTTCGTGCCGGTGTCGGGGACGGACGAGTGGATGGACGTCGCCATCCTCCCGTTGACGCACGCGCACAGGCGTGCGCTACTGGCCGCCATGCGCAAGCCCGTTTCCCTCCTTGCCGTCCTCGCCGCCACTGCGGCGATCGCGGCCGTCGTCGCCCTGGGGTCGCCCGCGGCTCCGAGAGCCCCGACCGCGGTGATCGACGGCTGGCCGATCGGTGCACCCAAGGGCATCTGCGCAGATCCCGTGTGCGCCGACATGACCCGCCAGGGGCTCGCGGCGCTCGATATGCGCTATCCGTCGCACGCCGCCGTCCTGTCGTCGGCGCTCTACGGCATCGGGACGTGCGTCGACCGGTCGCCCGCGCCCACCGTTCTCCCGACGTCTGGCGGTGCGCTCGTCGAGGACGTCCTCGTGGTCACGCTTGCCGATGGGGCCGTGCACGCCTTCGGCATGGGCGGTGCTCTCGGGGCCGACCAGACGCCGGGTGTCGTGGCGCCACTCGACGCGCCCGACTGCTCGGTGGCCACGTCCGGCCCGTCGGGCTAGCTCGGGCGGCCCAAGAGCCGGGCGACGGGCGATCAGCAGGCTCGGCCGACCCACATCGGCGCGCGCAGCTGGCGCGTCCGGGACTGCCACAATCCGCAGAGGCGCGCGTCCTAGGACACGGAAGCGGGAGGCGATGACACGCGGTCCACGCCCCGGCCGCCGGGACCGCGCCAAGCCACTGGCGGGACCGACCCGTACACGCGTCCCCGGAGGTAGGGCCATGCGCAGGCTCATCGCGATCGTGGCGGTCGCGCTCCTCGTCCTCGCGGCGGCCGTGCCGCTCACGAGCGCCGGCACCACGCCTGTCACGAGGCACGTGGATGGCAGCGTCGTCGCATTGAGCCGCACGGCGCGACGTGGCTGGCCAGGTTCGAGGTGCGGACGACGTCCGACGTCGTGCAATTCGGCTACCTCGAGCTCTACGGGATCGGTGGCGGGGTGGCCGGCCAGATCCACGAGTTCACCGTGGACGGTGTCGACTACTACAAGACCTCGTCGGGCGCCCAGGGGGCGACGCTCCGCATGCAGGAATGCAAGATCGTCCCGTCGGTGCCTCCCTGCTTCAACAGCCCGTACCAGGTCTCCGACGGGTCGACGGCCCGCAAGCCCGACACCTTCATGGGCCAGATCGGGTGGACCATCCAGTCCGGTAACGTCTCGATCTACTCCACCGGCGGCCAGAACGGGCAATGACAGAGAGAGCACGACCGGAGCGGTCTGCGGCACGCTCCGGTCGGAGGCTGGCCTGACGTCGTGCCCTCGGGCGCTGCATGGGACCCTGCCCCCGTCCCCGGACGAGAGCGGGGTCCTTATCGTCGCCATCGCGACGCCCTCCATGGGCAGGCAGGCGCCATGGTCGTCGCCGGCCCGGGCGCAGCGACCACCAGGGCGCTGGCGCCGACGGTCGCGTGGCTGAGGGGACGCCTGCGTGGACGTGCCTCGAGCCCTGGCCTGCCGGATCGGTTCAGCTGGACCCGGGCGGACTGTCGGCGTGTGGCGGCGGCGACGCAATGGCCGTTCGGGCAGGGTTGGCGCCCGGGCGTCGCCGATGGGAACATGAACCCGGGTCCCGAGACCCCGGTATCGCGGTCCTACGACGTGGCGTCGGGAAGGCAGGCCGCGACGACTGTCCTGCCCAAGTACGTGATCAGGATCCTGGTGATGCCCAACGGCCTGCCGGTCTCGGCGTCGTTGGTCATTCCTGCCACCATCTGGCACAACCTCGCGGCCGTGTCCGGGTACACCGTCCCAACGATCAGCACTCCGTCCTGCACCGCGATATCGCGATGGTTCGCCGGCTCGGCAATGGGGATCTCGGAGTCCGCGGGGGATCCCCTGAGGTTGTGCAGGATCTTGGCCAGGAGCGTGGCATCCGATGTCGGGGAATTGGTTGCCGGTGGTGGCGCGGGCGACGCCGGGGTGACCGGTGAGTCCGTGGGCGGCGGCGGCAGGCCGAGATCGACCCGGATCCGGACCGATCGTGCCGCCGCGGCCTGCTGGGCGACCCGAACCTGGTTGAAGTAGGTCGTGAGCTGCGCCGGCGTTGTTGCCCCTGCCTGCCGGCGATAGGCGGCCTCGATCGTCGTCTCGACCTCCAGGAGCGCCGCGGCGTCCGACTGGAATTGGGGGATCCAGGGGATCCTGCGGACGCAGGCGGCAAACGCCGCCTCGTTGTCCGCGAACTTCCCGGCCAGGGTCTTCCACGCCGCCAGCGTGGCGTCCGTGGCGGTGGAGCCGAGCCGATCCAGCTGGACGTTGAGGTCGACTCCCTGGGCGTTGGCAAGGTCGGTGCACGCGACGTACGCGAGGCCAAGCTCTGCGATTGACACGCTCGGCGTCGGGGCAAGGGTCGGAGCGCCGGTTGCGGCGGATGTGGTCATGCCGGGCACGATGGATGCAGCCACCATCGACTCGCTCGGCGTGGAGGGCGACGCGACCGCACCCCCGCAACCCGCGACCATGACCGCCACACTGGCCGCCACCGCGACCAGGTGAAGTCCCCTCATGTCTCGCTCCCCGCGCAGCGTCGTCAACCCTGGCGCATGAGAGCATAGGCGTCCCCGCATGCGCCCGCGGGGACCTTCGCCCCGACCGGCGGGTCGCGGGTATCCTCAGGCCGTGACCTCCGAAGGCGCGCACCTCGACCCGGAACAGCTCACCGGTCAGAACGACATGGATCCGGAGGCGTTCCGTGCCGCCGGCCACGCCGTGGTGGACCGGCTGGCCGACTACCTCGCGGACCTGGAGCGGTACCCGGTGTTCCCGCCGATCGAGCCCGGGACGATCGCTCCGCAGCTGCCCGCTCATGCCCCCGAGGCGCCGGAACCCATGGACGCGATCCTCGCGGACGTGGACCGCCTGGTCTTCCCCAACGCCACGCACTGGCAGCACCCCGGGTTCTTCGCCTATTTCGCCACCAGCGCGTCGGGCCCCGGCGTCCTGGGCGAGATGATCACGGCCGCCCTCGGCCAGAACCCGATGCTCTGGCGGACATCGCCGATCGGCACGGAGCTCGAGGGCGTGGTGGTCCGTTGGCTTCGCGAGGCGCTGGGCCTGCCAGACGCCTTCGAGGGGCTCCTGACCGACACGGCCTCCACCTCCACGCTGATCGCCCTTGCCGCCGCGCGCGAGGCCGCAGGGCTGGAGGCCTCCGCCAAGGGCCTGACCGGGCGGCCCGAGATCGGGCAGGTAAGGGTCTATGCGTCCGAGGAGGGGCACAGCTCGATCGAGAAGGCGTGCATGACGCTGGGCCTCGGACGGGCGGCGCTCGTGAAGATCCCGACCAACGACCGGTACGAGATGGACACGGCCGCGCTCGCCGCGGCCATCGCGGTCGACAGGACCGCCGGCCGCCGTCCGATCGCGATCGTGGCCACCATCGGCACCACCTCCTCGACGTCGGCCGATCCGGTCGCCGCCATCGCGGATATCGCCGCGCACGAGGGCCTCTGGCTCCACGTGGACTCGGCCTACGCCGGCGTGGTCGCGCTCCTGCCGGACCGGCGGGGGCCCTTTACGGGTTGGGAGCGCGCAGATTTGGTCGTCGTGAACCCGCACAAGTGGCTGTTCACGCCGATGGACGCGTCGCTCCTGCTCAGCCGGCGCATGGACCGGCTGCGGACGGCGTTCAGCCTCGTGCCCGAGTACCTGCGCACGCTGGACCGCGTCAGCCCCGTGCTGGACTACAACGAGTATCAGCCGCAGCTCGGCCGTCGGATGCGCGCGCTCAAGCTGTGGATGCAGCTCCGCTGGTTCGGCCTCGAGGGGCTGCGGCGGAGGATCGCGTTCCACCTGGAGCTGGGCGAGGCCTTCGCGGCATGGGTGGACGCCGACCCGGACTGGGAGCGCCTGGCCCCGGTTCCGTTCTCCACGGTGTGCTTCCGGTATCGGCCCGAGCGCCTCGCCGGCCGGGAGGACGAACCGGACGTGCGAAAGGCCCTCGACGAGCTCAACACCCGCCTCATGGATGCCGTCAACCGCAGCGGGACTGTCTTCGTGTCGCACACCCGCCTGCGGGACCGGTTCACGATCCGGATGGCCATCGGCAACCTGCACACCGAGCCGCGCCACGTCGAGCGTGCCTGGGCGCTGTTCCGGGCGGAGGCGGCGCGCCTCGACGCCTGATGGGCCGACTGCCACCACCCGCCCGAACCCCGACGAGAAGGAGTCCCAGTGATGTCGAAGCCGGTCGAGATCCTCTACTTCTACCGGACGAAGTGGGGCAGTCACGACGAGTTCGTGGAGCTGTTCAAGCGGAACCACTGGCCGATCCTGCGTGAGCAGCAGGCCGCCGGTCGCTACACGGACGTCCAGCTCTGGACGCCCCGCTTCCACGGGGTGGGGGAGGCCGGCTGGGACGTCCTCGTCTCGATCAGCTACCGGGACTGGGCGGCGATCCAGGAGCACTCCGACGGAGAGATCGTGCTGCGGCTCTACCCGGACCAGGCGGCGTTCAAGGCGGAGGAGGTGCGGCGCTTCGAGCTGCTGGAGGCGCACTGGGACGTGGTCCTCGAGGACCAGCCGCTGCCGCGCTGAGGGCGGCCGACGCGCTGCACGCACGGACGATCATGCCGACGGCGCGGACCCGCATAATGGGCGACCTGATCCGCCCGACCACCGGAGGCTATCGCCGCCCGTGCCGCCCATCACCGAGCTCTCCCGCATCGAGCCCGTGCACCTCGCCCGGCTCGAGAAGCAGGGCATCTTCACGACCGGGATCCTCCTCGAGGTCTCGGAGACGCCCACCCGCCGCCAGTCCCTCGCCGATCACGTCAAGGCGACGACCAACGACGTGGCCAGGTGGCGGGACGAGGCCCTGATGCTGAACCTCGCGGGCTTCGGGTCGCGAGAGCACCAGCTGTTCGTGCAGGCCGACATCGGCGGGCTCCGGGGTCTCCTCGACGTGGACCTCGCGACCTTCCGGGTGCGGCTCGCCCGGGCGGCGACCGAGCTCAACTGGGAGCTTCCGCCGGACCTGATGCTCGAGACGTGGTGGGAGCAGGCGCGCACCCTCGAGGACGCGTGAGCGCCGGGGGGACAACCCGGGGAAGGTGACCCCGCCCGCACCAAGTACCATCGTGGCCTGATGGCAACCCTTCGCGGCGTGCTCGCCGCAATCGTGACCGGGGTCGCGACCGCCCTGGTCGTGGTGGCCCTCGCGATCCTTCCGTTCCTGAACCCGATCTGGGTCGGCTTCGAGCAGGGCCGCGCCGGAGCCGCCGCCTGGACCGGCTACAACCCCGGTGATCTCGCGTACGCGACCAACGACATCCTGGCGGACCTGGTGTTCGGGCCGCCGGCCTTCGATGTCGCTCTCGACGGCCAGCCCGTCCTCGTCGAGCGTGAGCGCCAGCACATGCGCGACGTTCGCGGGGTCTTCACCGAGCTGTACATCGCCGCCGCCGGTGCCGCCCTCGTCCTCGTGGCGGCCTACCTGGTCGCCCGGGCGCTCGGGGTCCGCAGCAAGATCGCGTTCTGGCGGCGCCTGGCCGGGAGCGGCAAGGTCATCGCGGTGGTCACGGTGGCCGGCGGCGTCATGGGGGTGTTCTTCTTCGACACCGCGTTCGAGCTGTTCCACGAGATCTTCTTCCCGGCGGGGACGTACCTGTTCGACCCGCGGACGGACCGCCTCGTCCAGCTCTTCCCGGAGCAGTTCTGGGTCGAGACGACGATCGGAGTCGGCCTCGCGGTCGTCGTCCTGTCGGCCCTGACCTCCTGGTTCGCCGGCCGCCGTGCCGCGAGGCTGGAGCGGTGAACGCAGGCGGCGTCGCGATCGCGCGGCTGTTCGGCATCGAGATCAGGATCTCGCTCGCGTGGGCCGTTCTGGCCGCCATCGTCACCATCGTGGGCGCGGAGCAGGCGGCGATCACCTCGCCCGGCCTGGCTGTCCCGCTCCAGTGGGTGGTCGGCGCGACTGGTGGCGCTGGGCTTCCTGGTCTCGGTGGTCGCCCACGAGCTGGCCCACGCGCTGGTCGGCCGGCGGCGCGGCGTGGCGCCGACAACCATCGTGCTCGGCTTCATCGGCGGCCTCGCGCCGCTCTCGATCCAGGCGCGGCGCCCGGGCGACGAGCTGGCCATCGCCCTGGCGGGGCCCGGCCTGTCCTCCTGCTGGCCGTCGCGCTGCTCCCGCTCGCGTTCGTGCTCGGAATCGGCGAGTATGGCCTCACCGGGTCCGGCCTCGGCGCGGTCGCGGGCGGGCTGGTCCTGATCGGCGGTCTGAACCTGGTCGTCGGCCTCGTCAGCCTCTGCCCGGCCTGCCGCTGGACGGCGGCCGCGCGGTCCGGGCCGTCGCCTGGGCACGGAGCGGCGACCGGGATCGAGCTGGGCGCCTCACGGCACGGGTGGGACGGATGCTCGGCTGGGCGAACGGTCGGCATCGGGGTCGCGATCGCGTTCGCGAGCCTGGTGACCGCGGGGCTCCTCGTGCTCTCCCTGGGCTGGATGATCGTCACGGGAGCGAAGACGCTGGACCGACGCCTTGACCTCGAGATCCTCCTGCGCGGGGCGACGGTCGGGGACGCGATGCAGGCGGACGGGCAGAGGGTGGCGCCCCACCTGACCGTCGACACCTTCGCGGACCGGTTCGCCGGCCCGGACGCAGTGTCGGCGCTGCCCGTGGTCGAGGGTGACCGGGTCCTGGGTGTGATCGGGAAGAGGCGGCTCCAGCGCCTGGGGCGCCGGAGGCTCGGCGCGACGCGCGCCGAGGCCGTGATGGCCGTGCCCCCGCAGGCGCCGTTCCTCGTTGCCGGCGATGCGCTCTGGCACGCGGTGGACACCCTCAACCAGGCCGGCCTGGACGGGCTCGCGGTGGTCGAGGAGGGGCGGCTGGCCGGGATGATCACGCGCGAGACGGTCGCCGCCGTGATCAGGCGCCGGGTCGCGGCGGGCCACGCCCCGACCCCGGAGGTGCGCGCCCGATGAACCGCGGGCATGCTCAGCGTCGAGGCGGCCCAGGCGACGGTCCTCGCGGGCATGGGGCCGCTGGCCGAGACCGAGACGCTCGCGCCGGACGAGGCGCTGGGTCGGGTGCTCGCACGGTCCGTGTACGCGGCGACGTCGCTGCCGCCGTGGGACAACTCCGCGATGGACGGCTATGCGATCCGGGCCGCCGACGTCCGGGACGCGACCGGCGCGGTGCCTGTGCGCCTGACGGTCGTGGGCGAGGTCCGGGCGGGTCATGCGCCGGACGTCCGCGTCCTGGCGGACACCGCCGTGCGCATCGCGACCGGGGCGCCCCTGCCGCCCGGCGCCGACGCGGTGGTCCCGGTCGAGCTCACGACGCCACTCGATGACGCTGGCAATCCCGGGCCGCGCGGTCGCGATGCGGCTGGACCGCTGCCGGCAGCCTGCCTGGTGCACGAACCCGTGGCGGCCGGCGACGCGATCCGCCGCGCCGGATCTGACGTCAGGGCCGGCGTCGAGGTGGTCGGCGCCGGCATGCCGGTCACGCCCGCCGTCGTGGCCCTGGTTGCCGGGGCTGGCGCCGGAACGATCGCTGTCCGGCGCCGCCCGGTGGTCGCGGTGCTGGCGACCGGCGACGAGGTGCGGGCCCCGGGGACGGACCTGGGCGCCGCGGGGATCCCCGACGCGAACGGCCCCGGCCTCCGGGCGCTGGTCCGCGACGCGGGCGCCGTGGCCCTGGACCTCGGCATCGCGACCGACCGGCTGGAGGACGTCGAGGCCCGGCTGCGGCAGGGGATCGCCGGGGCGGACCTGGTGGTTGTGTCCGGCGGGGTGTCCGTCGGCCCGTATGACGTCGTGCGGCTCGCGTTCGACGCCGTCGGGCACATCGACCTCTGGCGGGTGGCCGTGCAGCCCGGCAAGCCGTTCGCCTTCGGCCGCGCGGACGTCGAAGGCCGCGATGCCCCGGTGCTCCTGTTCGGGCTGCCTGGAAACCCGGTCTCCTCGTTCGTGACGTTCGAGCTGTTCGTGCGGCCGGTGATCCGCCGGCTCGCCGGGCATGGGCGCCTGCACCGGCCGGCGGACCGCGGCGTCCTCGAGGAAGCCGGTGACCAAGAGCGAGGGCCGTCGCGGCTACCAGCGCGTGACCGTCGTGCGCGACGAGGCCGGCGCACGCCGTGCGCGACGATGCCGGCCGCGTGCGGGTCCGTCTCGCGGGCGGGCAGGGGAGCCACGTCCTCTCGGCGCTCGCCGCCGCCGACGCGCTCGCCGTGATCCCGGAGCCGCTCGCCCGTGCCGAGGCCGGCACAGAGGTCGAGCTACGCTGGCTCGACCGCGCCTAGACCACACATGGTTCCCGGGCCGCCGGCCAGGCTGTCGAGCGGCGAAGACAGACCACATGCGCACCCACAACGACCGCAAGCGCACGACAGACAGGCTGCCGGGGGTCCCCGGACCCGCTAGGATCGGTGGCGACCAGGAGGACCGATGGATCGTCCCGACGCTCCGCGAGTTGAACGCCGCCGGCTCACCCACGTCGATCGACGCGGGCGCCCACGCATGGTGGACGTCAGCGCGAAGCCGCCGACGGCGCGCCGCGCCGTCGCCGAGGCCGAGGTGGCCGTCTCGCCGGAGACGATGAGCCTCGTGATCGACGGCGGCAACGAGAAGGGCGACGTCCTCACCGTCGCCGAGCTGGCCGGCGTGATGGCGCGGCAAGCGCACCGCGGACCTCATCCCGCTCTGCCACCCGCTCCCGCTGACCGACCTGTTCGTCTCGATCAGCCCGGATCGCGCCGCCGGTGTCCTCCGGGTCCGCGCCGAGGCCGCCACGACCGGTCCGACCGGCGTGGAGATGGAGGCGCTGACGGCCGCGGCCGTGGCCGCGCTCACCGTGTACGACATGGTCAAGGGCGTGGAACGCGGCGTCGAGATCCGTGCGCTGCACCTGCTCTCCAAGACCGGCGGCAAGAGCGGCGACTGGCACCGACCCGTGGTCGAGGACGACGAGCCCGAGGCCGCGGCGGCACCCCGGTGACCGGATGGCCGGCCGCGTCGGCAAGCGCAAGCCTCTCTGATGGCATCCCAGCCGCGCCCGGTGCCCGCGGCCCGGTCCGCGCTCGTCGTGACGGCGAGCGACCGGAGCGCGTCGGGTGCACGTCCGGACACCTCCGGCGAGCTCGTGGCGAGTGCGACTGGTGGCGCTCGGCTTCACCGTGGAGCGGCGGATCGTCCCGGACGACGTGGACGCCATCGCGGCGGTCATCGTCTCCGGCGCCCGCGACCACGCGCTGGTCGTCACCACGGGCGGCACCGGCCTGACGCCGACGGGACGTGACGCCCCAGGCGACGGCCGCCGTCCTGGACTACGAGATCCCGGGGATCGCCGAGGCGATGCGCGCCGAAGGGCGGCGCACGACGCCGTTCGCCGCGCTCTCGCGCGGGCGTCGTGGGCGTCCGGCGCGGGACGCTCGTCGCCAACCTCCCCGGCTCGCCCAAGGGGGCGCTCGAGTCGCTCGAGGTGCTCGTCCCGCTCCTCGACCACGCGCTCGAGACGCTGGCCGGCTCGTTCGATCATGTCGCGGCCCGGGCCGCGGGACGCGAGGACCTGCCGCCGGGCCTGCCGGAGGACGCCTGACGCGATGTTCGAGACGTTCGCCAACGTGCCCCTTCTACCCGCTGGTGTTCCCGCTGTTCTGGGGCGCCGTCGCGGTCTTCTGCCTCGCCATGGCGCGTCACCTGCGCGTGTTCGCGGTCGCCCGGACGGCGTCACCGACCGACCACCCGCTGACCCGGCTGGCCGGGACCATCCGGTACGGGCTGCGTCCAGACGCGGATGTTCCGGGACTGCACGTGCGGGTCTGATGCACGCCGGGATCTTCTGGGGCTTCGTCCTGCTCACGATCGGCACCGCCAACATCGTGCTCGGGCGGGCTGATCCAGGCGGTCGCTCTCGATCCCGTTCGACGGGCGCGCTGTGGACCGCGGTCACGGCGATGCAGAACGCCGTGGCGCTGGTGGTCCTCGCGGCGGTCGGCTACGCCATCTGGCGGCGCGTGGTGGAGCGGCCGGCGCGCCTCACGCTGAACCGTCACGCGCTGCTGATCCTCGGGCTCATCGGCGCGGTCGTGGCCGCGCGAGCTGCTCGCGCAGATCTTCGAGGTCGCGGCGTACGGACCCGTGAACGGCGCGTTCATCGTCCAACGCGGTCGGCGGGGCGCTCGCCGACGTCGACGGTGCCGTGACCGCGACGCTGTTCGCGATCCTGTGGTGGGCGCACATGGTCCTCGTGGCCGTCTTCCTGTGCTACCTGCCGTTCGGCAAGCACCTCCACATCGCCACCGCCATCCCGAACATCCTGCTGCGCAAGACCGCCCCGCGCGGCCAGCTGCCGGCGATGGACCTCGAGGCCGAGGACGCGACGTTCGGCGTCCGGACCGTCGCGGACCTGTCGTGGAAGGACCTGCTGGACGGGTTCACCTGCACCGAGTGCGGCCGCTGCCAGGCCGGCATGTCCCGCGTACGCCACCGGCAAGCCGCTGAACCCCAAGGCGCTGATCATGAACATCCGCCACGAGGCGGTGGCGGCGGAGGCCGGGGTCCCGCTGATCCCGAACTCGCCCTCCGTGCGGGAGACGTCCGGGCTGGACGACCGCCTCGACCCGGCGGCCGTCGCCCGCCCGCTGGTGGACGTCGCCATCCCGTACGACGCGGTCTGGGACTGCCTGACCTGCGGCGCCTGCGTCGAGGCCTGCCCGGTCACGATCGAGCACGTCGACAAGATCGTCGGCCTGCGGCGGAACCTCGTCCTGGAGGACAGCCGGTTCCCGCAGGAGCTGACCGCCGCGTTCCGGGGCATGGAGAGCCTCGGCAACCCGTGGGGCCAGCCGCCGTCCGCGCGCATGGACTGGACGAAGGGCCTCCCGTTCAAGGTCCGGACCGTGGCGGAGGTGAAGGCCGCGGGACAGCTCGACGGCCTGGAGGTCCTCTACTGGGTCGGCTGCGCGGCCGCGTTCGACGATCGCAACAAGAGAGTCGCCCGCGCCGTGGCCACCTGCCTCGACGCCGCGGGGATCTCCTACGCCGTCCTGGGCCAGGAGGAGACCTGCACCGGCGACCCGGCCCGGCGGATGGGCAACGAGTACGTGTTCCAGATCCTGGCGGACCAGAACATCGAGACGCTCAACCGCTACGGGATCGGGGATCGGACGATCGTCACCGCCTGCCCGCACTGCTTCAACACGATCGGCGACGAGTACGGCCAGCTGGGCGGCAGCTTCACGATCCGCCACCACAGCCAGTTCCTGGCGGACCTCGTGCGGAACGGGCGGCTGGTGCTGCGGGACGACGGCCTGCCGGGCCGCTCGGTCACGTACCACGACTCGTGCTACCTGGCGCGGTACAACGGCGTCATCGCGGCACCCCGGGAGGTCCTCGGCGCCATCCCGGGCATGGAACTGCGCGAGATGGAGGACAGCGGGCGCCAGACGTTCTGCTGCGGGGCGGGCGGCGGGCGGATGTGGATGGAGGAGACGCGCGGCACCCGTGTCAACGCCGCGCGCACGCTCCAGGTCCTCGACACCGGGCGCCGCGACGCTCGCGACCGCGTGCCCGTTCTGCATGGTGATGCTCCGCGACGGCCTGGCCGACGCCGGGCGCGGTCCGGATACCGCGAACCCGGTGCTCGCCCAGGACATCAGCGAGCTGCTCGCGGCGGCGCTCGCGCCGCTGCAGCCCCTTGGTCGGCCGCGAGGTCCCGGCGAGCCGCCGCCTGCCGGTGGTCTGACGCCAGGCCGCAGCGAGACCGTCAGCCGCGGAGCGTCGACCCGCAGGCGCTGCAGGTGCGCTCCGTCCAGAGATTCCCCATGCCGCACTTCGGGCACAGCTTGGAGCCCTCGGTGGAGGCGGCAAACGGGGAGTCGTGGCCTTCGGGCGTCGACGGGTTCTGCGACCGCGAGCGGATGACAGCGAGCGACGCCAGCGCCACGACCACCGAGACGGCCAGGAGGAGCAGGTATGTCTGGTCCACGGCGGAACCTCCGTCGGTCCGACATCCCGGGACCGCGCGGCCCCGCGCACCGGATCCGGCTCCCGCCAAGCGTACGAGGATGCGCATTCCCTGTCATCCCTGACCTTCGGGGCACGCGACCGCTGGTAGCATGCAGATCGTGACCACGAACACGGTGACCCACGGCTCGGTCCGTCTCAGCGATGAGCAGATCCTCCTGCGTGACGCGGTACGCATCCTCGCCGACGAGCAGGTGGCGCCCCGCGCCGCCGCCATCGACCGTGACGCCGTCTGGCCGGACGACATGCGCCGTCTGCTGGGCGAGCACGACGTCTTCGCGATCCCGTTCCCGGAGCAGCACGGCGGCCTGGGCGCGGACCTGCTGACCCTCTGCCTCGCGATCGAGGAGCTCAGCCGGCGCTGTGCCACGACGGGTCTCATCCTCGCGGTCCAGGCCCTGGGCGCGATCCCGATCCAGGTCGCGGGTACCCCCGAGCAGCAGGACCGCTGGCTTCCCGGGCTCGCCTCGGGCGAGAAGCTCATCGCCTTCGGCCTGACCGAGGCCGAGGCCGGCTCAGACCCGGGTGGCATCCGGACGAGGGCCGTCCGCGAGGGCGACCAGTACGTCATCGATGGGGCGAAGCGCTTCATCAGCCACGGGTCCGTCGCGGACTATGTCGTCGTGTTCGCGGCCACGAACCCCGAGGCCGAGAAGCCGAGTCGCCGCCTCTCGGCGTTCCTCGTCGAGACCGACCGCCCGGGCTTCGCCGTGACCCGCCTCGAGCACAAGATGGGGATCCGCGGCTCGCCCACGGCGGAGCTCGCCTTCGACGGGGTCCGCGTCCCGGTCGCCAACCGCCTCGGTGACGAGGGCCAGGGCTTCGCCGATCGCGATGCGGACATTCGAGCGCTCCCGCCCGGGCATCGCCGCCCAGGCCGTCGGCATCGCGCAGGGCGCCCTGGAGGCCGCGGCCGGGTACGCGACGCTGCGCCGCCAGTTCGGCAAGACGATCGGGGACCAGCAGATGGTCCAGGCGATGCTCGCCGACATGGACGCCGCCACCGAGGCCGCCCGCCACCTCCTGTACACGGCGTGCGAGGAGATCGACGCGGGCAACCCCGACGCCGCGCGCTGGGCCTCCATCGCGAAGCTCGTCGCGGGCGACACGGCGATGCGCGTCACCACGGACGCCGTCCAGGTCTTCGGCGGCTATGGCTACATCGACGAGTACCCGGTGGAGCGGATGATGCGCGACGCGAAGATCACCCAGCTCTACGAGGGGACCCAGCAGATCCAGCGCCTCATCGTCGCCCGGTCGCTGCTCGCGAAGAGCGGCTGAGCCGCCTGCGACATGCATCCACCAGGAGCGTTGCGCGCGTGCGAATCCTCGTCCTGACCAAGCCCGTCCCGGACCCGGCGGCGGGTGCGGAGCGGCTCGGTCCAGACCTGCGCCTGGACCGCTCGGCCTCGCCCACGGTCGTCAACGGCAACGACGAGTACGCGCTCGAGGCGGCCCTGCGGCTCAGCGAGACCCACGGCGGCGAGGTCGTCATCCTCGCGATGGCGCCCGCGAACGCCGTCGAGACCATGCGCAGGGCGCTCGCCATGGGCGCCCATCGGGGCATCCTCGTCACGGATCCGGCGCTCGCGGGTGCCGACCTCCCGACGACGATCCGCGTGATCGCCGCGGCGATCGCTGCCGCCCCGGAGCCCTTCGACCTCATCCTTGCCGGCCTCGACACGTCCGACGGCAACGGCGGGGCCGTGGCAGCGGGGATCGCGGCGCGGCTCGGGCTCCCGCTGTGCTCTGCCGCCGCGTTGATCGAGCCAGATCCCGCCGCGGGCACCGTCCGCGTGCGGCGGCTCTCCGCGAAGGGATACGACCTCGTCGAGGCCGCGATGCCGGCGGTCGTCTCCTGCACCCAGGCCCTGGGCACGCCCCGCTACTCCACGCTGAAGGGGATCATGGCCGCGAGAACCCGGGAGATCGTGGTGCGCTCCCTGGCCGACCTTCCGGACGGCCTCGTCCCCGTCGACGGCACCTGGGCCACCCGGGTCGTCTCCGCCGCCCCGCCGCCCGCCCGTGCGACAGGTCGCACCATCACGGCTCCCGCCGCCGAAGCGGCACGCGAGATCGCGAGCCTCCTCGCTCGAGCGGAGGCTGATCTGATGCAGTCCGTCCTCCTGGCCGTGGCCGAGGTTGCCGACGGATCGCTCACGCGGATCTCGGCCGAGATCGCCACGCTCGCCCGGGCCCTCGCGGCGGAGGCGGGAGGGAGGGCCCTGGGCCTCGTCGTCGATCCCGCGCCTGACGCCGCGGCCCTGGAGCTCGCCGCGTACCTGCCGCGGGTCGTCGCCGTCTCGTCGCCCGCTTCGGGTACCGGGACCTGGGCGCCGTACGCCGCGGCCGAGGTCCTCCGTCTCGTCGACGATGGCGTGACCCACGTGCTTCTGCCTGCAACCACCGATGGCCGCGACACTGGTGGGATCCTCGTGGGGTTGCTGGGCTGGGGCCTCCTCGCGAACGCAGAGGGCGTGACGTGGGACGGCACCGGGCCCATCGTCGAGGCGACTGTGCTCGGGGGCAGGGCCATCACGCGCAGCGCACTCTCGGACGCCACCGGGATCGTGACCGTCCACGCCGGCTCCGCCACCGCAGTCGAGGCGGACGCTCCCGGCAGCGTGGAGACGCGGCCGTCCGGCGGCCCACCCGCCATCCCTGCCGTCGTGATCCTGGAGCGCGTCGCCGAGGCCGGCGCCGCCGTCTCCCTCGAGGATGCGCGGACGGTCGTCGTGGGCGGTCGCGGCATCGGCGGGCCCGAGGGCTTCGGGCTTGCGGAGGAGCTCGCTGACCTTCTGGGCGGCGTCGTCGGGGCGACACGGGCGTCGGTGGATGCCGGCTGGATCTCATACGCGCGCCAGATCGGCCAGACCGGCAAGAGCGTGAAGCCCGCCCTCTACGTCGGTCTCGGCGTCTCGGGTGCCATGCAGCACCGGGTCGGCATGCAGGCGTCCGGGGTGATCGTGGCGATCACCAAGGATGCCGACGCCCCCATCGCGGAGATCGCCGACCTGCTCGTCGTCGGCGACCTGTTCGAGGTGGGACCGGCCCTTGCCGCCGAGCTCCGCGCACGGCGCGGCGGCTGAGCGGATGGGCTGAGGCAGGTTGTGGCGTGATCCTCTGGGCGATCCTCTGGGCCGCACTGCTCGTCGCGCTGCTCGCTCTGTTCTTCCGCGTCTCCCGGCGCATGTCCACGCTCGCGGCAAGGACGCACGAGCTGGAGCGGATCCAGGCGTCGGTCGACAGCATCGACCGGCGGCTCGCCGCGGCAACCGATCCCCTGATCGGTCGTCTCGACGCCATCCTGCGACGCTCCATCGAGCCCGCGGACGTCGTCCGCGACCTTGAGCCCGCCCGGGCGATGCTCCAGGAGCTCGCGGTCGAGATGCGCGCGCTGCAGCTGCCGTCACTGCTCGCAGGCCAGGGTGCCGTGATGATCCACGAGACCGAGCGGGCCGTCCGGGCGGCAGACATGGTGGCCTACGGCCTGGACGCGATGCTCGCGGTCCGGGGGAACCGTGACCTCGAGGCACAGACGTCGCTCAAGCGCGGAACGCTCAACCTCCGGCATGCACGGGAGTCGTTCGCGCGGGCGGCCGCGGAGATCGCGGCGCTGCAGCCGACCGACCTGGCCCCGGACGCGAACGTGGTCCCGGCGAGGCCCGCTCCGCGCGTTCCCGCGACCTACGAGGTGGCCGACGAGCCGGACCTCGACGGCCCCTTCGAGCCCCGCATGTAGTGGTATTCTCGGCCGACACCACAAGGGCTAGTGGTGCAGGAGGGCTGAAGGTCCATGCGTTGCCCCCAGTGCGGCACACGTGACTCGCGCGTCGTGGACTCGCGAGACCTCGACGAATCGGCGACCGTCCGCCGCCGCCGGGAGTGCCCGGCCTGCTCCACCCGGTTCACAACCTACGAGCGGGTCGAGGCCGCCCGCCTGGTCGTCGTCAAGCGCGACGGGACCCGGCAGGAGTTCGACCGCGACAAGCTGGCACAGGGCCTGGCCAAGGCGCTGACGCGGCGACCGGTCGCGGACGACGCTGCCGAGCGCGGCGCCGACGTGATCGAGGGGGAGCTGCGGTCGTCCGGGCTGTCGGAGATACCCAGCTCTCGCATCGGGGCGATGGCGATGGACAGGCTCCGGGCACTGGATCACATCGCCTACATCCGGTTCGCGTCCGTGTACCAGAGCTTCGAGGACCTCGAGGACCTGAAGCGGGAGGTGGACGAGCTGTTCGCCGAGGGCACGCCGAAGAAGGGGAAGGGGAAGCGAGGCGCATGAGCGTCCTGGCCGATCGCGACATCCGGACGGAGCTGGAGGCCGGCCGCGTCCGGATCGACCCGTACGACCCGTCGGACCTGCAGCCATCCTCGGTGGACCTCCACCTGGACCGGAGCTTCCGGGTCTTCCGCAACAACCGCTACGCCTTCATCGACCCGCGCCAACCGCAGCCGGACCTGACGGAGCTGCTCTCCATCACCGACGAGGAGCCATTCATCCTCCATCCGGGCGAGTTCGTGCTGGGCCAGACGCTGGAATGGGTGGAGCTCCCCGACGACCTGGTCGCGAGGCTCGAGGGCAAGAGCTCGCTGGGGCGTCTCGGCCTCCTCATCCACTCCACCGCGGGGTACGTGGACCCGGGCTGGAAGGGGACGCTCACACTGGAGCTGTCGAACGTCGCCAACCTTCCCATCGCCCTCTACGCCGGGATGCGGATCGGCCAGATCAGCTTCTTCCGGATGAGCTCTCCCGTGGAGCGGCCATACGGGAGCAAGGATCTGGGGTCCAAGTACCAGGGTCAGTCCGAGCCCACGGCGTCCGCATTCCACGCGGACTTCGCCCGCGGGCGCACGCCGCGGGAAGGGGCCTGACCACGGGCATCAACGACACCGTCCATTGGCGAACGGACCTCGGCGGCGGGACGACCGTCGCGCTGGTGCAGGCCGGCACCTTCCGCACCGACGCGGGCGCGATCTTCGGCCCGGTGCCGTGGATCCTGTGGCGCTCCTGGGCCGAGGGCGAGCTGGACACGAACCGCCGCCTGCTCCAGGCCCTCAACTGCCTGCTGGTCGAGACGCCGGCCGGGCGCGTCCTGATCGAGACGGGGATCGGGGAGCGGCTGGACGCGAAGGGCGCGGCGATGAGGGAATACCAGGGGTCGCCGATCGCGCCGAGCCTGCGGACGGCCGGGTTCGATCCGGGCACCGTGGACGTGGTTGCCATGAGCCACCTGCACTTCGATCACGCGGGCGGCCTGCTCCTGGCCGACGGGACGAAGGCGTTTCCTCGGGCGCGGATCGTGGCGCAACGGTCCGAGTGGGAGATCGCGCTGGACGGCAACAGCCGCCTCGTGGCGTCCTACGACCAGCCGGAGCTCCGCCTGGTGGCCGACTGGGGCGCACAGGGATGGGCCGAGGGCGACCGGGAGCTGCTGCCGGGCGTGTCCGTGGTCCGCACCGGCGGGCACTCCGCGGGCCACCAGGCCATCGTGGTGCGCGGGACGGGACCCGGCGCCCGGACCCTGGCGTTCTTCGGGGACCTGTGCATGCGCCCGTGGGCTGCGAACCCGCGCTGGGTGACGGCGTTCGATGACTTCCCGCTCGACAGCGTCGCGGTCAAGGGGGAGCTGTTCCGGCGCGCCGTGGAGGACGACTGGATCGTGGCGATGTCGCACGAGGCGCGGTCGCCCGTCGGGAGGCTGGTCCCGGACCGGGACCGCTACGCGTTCGAGAGCCTTTAGCCCTGCCGGTAGCCAGCCCGACTCGATGCGGCGCGGCGGCGTCGCCGCCGGCGACATCGGGCCCGTTCACCACGTCCAGGATGCGGCCGTCGGGCCCGATGAAGAACTGCGTCGGCAACGCGAAGACCCGGTACTCGTGGAAGATGTCGGCCGAGGCGTCGAACGCGATGGGATAGCCGATCCCATACCGCTGTGCGTAGGCGCGGACGTCGTCGGGGGTCGTCTCCTGGACGGCGATCCCCACCACCTCGAGCCCGCGGTCCCCGTACGCCGCAGCGGCATCGCGCAGGACCGGCGTCTCGGACTGGCAGGGCGGACACCAGGTCGCCCAGAAGTTGAGCCACACCAGCTTCCCCCGCAGGTCCGCCAGGCGGACGGGATTGCCGTCGAGATCGGTCAGCGTGACCTTCGTGCCATCGGCGCGGGTTGCCTCAAGCTCGGGGGCGAGGTCTCCCGGACGCAGCCCCTCCACTGCGGGTCCGACGACATAGGCCGTCGGCGCGGGGAGCGCCGTCGCGCCGCCGGGTCCGGGCGCGATGGGCCGTGTCGCCAGCGTGAGCGCGAGGGCCGCCACCCCGATGACCGCGACCACTGTCAGCAGCTGGCGCCACGAGAACGGGCCGATCCCGCCCCGGCGGGCGGGGGGCTCGGGCATGAGCGCGCCCTCGTCGAGGTCCACTTCCGTGGGAGTGGGCTCGCCCGTCACAGCGCCGGCGCGAACTGGAAGTACTTCGGCAACAGCACCAGCATGTCGAACATCATCGCCAGGCCGATCGCGACCACGAGCAGCCCACCCACGAGCGAGACGATCCGCCCGTGCCGGACCAGGAACCGGACGAGGCTGCGAGACCGGTCGTAGAACGCTGCGATCAGGATGAACGGCAGGCCCAGGCCGATCGTGTAGCCCACGAGCAGCAACCCACCCTGGATCTTGCCCTCCGACGTGGCGGCCATGGTCAGGATCCCGCCGAGGATCACCCCGATGCAGGGCGTCCATCCGATCGCGAAGACTGCGCCCAGCACGAACGCTGCGCCGTAGCCGGACCGGCCCGCCACCAGCCTGCTGCCGACGCGGTCGCCCATGCCCGCGCCCTCCGCCGGGGCGAGCACCATGCCGCCCGTTGTTGTCGAAAGACCCGCCGAGGCGCCGCTGTCGAGGGGGCGCCACGTACGCTCCAGCACCGGGATCCTGAGGATGCCGGCCAGGCTCAGGCCCATGACCACGAGCACCGCCCCGCCCATGATCCGCAGCGGCTTGATGTAGTCGGCGATCGCACCGCCGGCGAAGGCGGCCGTGACCCCCAGCAGGGTGAACACGGCGCCGAACCCGGCCACGAACACGATCGCGTGGCGAACCGCCGCCCAGCGCGATGGGCGCCCAGCGGCCGCGTCGCCCTGGGCCGCCACGGCGACCGCGGTCAGCTGGCCGAGGTAGGCCGGGACGAGGGGCAGCACGCACGGGGAGAGGAACGAGATCAGCCCTGCGGCCATCGCGACGAGGAAGGTGTAGTCGCCGGTCACCGCTCGGGGGCTCCGTCGAGCGCCTCGACGAGGAAGCGGGCGATCTTGGCGGAGCTCGTCGCGAGCTCCAGCTCCTGGCTCCCGAACGTGATGACGGGGATGGTGAACGCGTACCGCTCATGCCAGGTCGCGTCGTCCTCGATGTTGCGGTCCACGACCACGGGATTCCGCAGGCCGGCCACCGACCGGCGCGCCAGCTGCGCCTCGAGGAGGGCGTGCGCGTCCTCGCACAGGTGGCAACCCGGGCGGCCGTAGAGGATCAGATCGGGCAGCGGAGCGTTCACGGGAGCAGATTGTAAGTGCACCGGTCGGAACGCCAGTAAATCGCACGCCGGCCGTGTGGGCCACCTCGGCGATGCCTAGAATCCGGCCCATGTCCGAGGCGACGCTGTACGACCAGGTGGGCGGCACGCCCTTCTTCGAGCGCCTGGTGGACCATTTCTACGAGGGCGTTGCGTCCGACCCCCTGCTGCTGCCGCTCTACCCGGAGCAGGGCGACTTCGCCGGCCCACGGCGCCGGCTCGCGCTCTTCCTCGTCCAGTACTGGGGCGGTCCGACGACGTACCTCGAGGAGCGCGGGCACCCGCGCCTTCGCGCCCGCCATTCTCCGTTCTCCATCGGTGATCCCGAGCGTGACCGGTGGCTGCACCACATGCGCGCCGCGATCGATGCGTCCGATGCGCCCGCAGGCCCGAGGCAGCTCCTGCACGGCTACATCACGATGGCGGCCGACGCGATGCGAAATCGCGACGAAGGCACACCGGCCGCCGTCTGATCCGTCCCCGACGCGTCCCACGCTGCCGCCGTCCGGTACGATGCAGGTCCGCGCCCCCGTAGCTCAGTGGATAGAGCGCAGCCGTCCTAAGGCTGGCGTCGGCGGTTCGAATCCGTCCGGGGGCGCTTCTTGATGTGCGCTGCGATCCTGTAACGGCCGTCGCACCCGCGGCGTCCTACTGGCGACCGGATCGCGAGCGATCCCATTGAACCGCCAGCAGGCGTCCCAGGAGCATGCCGATGCCGCGCCTGACGCCGCTCGTCATGGTCGTCCTCCTCGCCGGATGCACGACTGCAGCCATCGATCAGCCGACCGCACCGGCGAGCGTCTCGGCCACCTCGAGGCGGTCGTCCGAGCCTGCTTCCCACATTCGCTGAGAGGATACGGATGTGGCTCAACCTGGCGGGGGTGGTGTGCGGTCCGCCAGTGGGACCGTCCTCATCGTTGCGTTCATTGCCCTGTCCATGTGGGTCCGGGCAGCCACGGGGGATTCCGGCGCCGTGGAGGCCCTGTGGTTCCTCCTCACGGTCGCATTCCTCGTCCTACTCGGATTCGCGCTACTACTGAAGCAGGTTCTCAAGACCGTCGGAATCATCAGCGCCGACGTGGCCCCCCGTCCGCGGTCGACCGACCCTGCCCCGGCTGCGCCGCGGGTTCCTCTGTCGGGGAGTCGGCAGCCCGTCAGACCAAGCATGGCTGCCTGATTGCGGTGACCATGGCTGGCTGGCTGTACGCCGGGCTCATGGTGCCAACCGTGATCTTCGGGATCGTCGAGGTCCTTGCCGTTGCCCTTGGTCTCGGCAACGATGCCGAAGCCATCGGTTTGCTCGTACTGCCAGTGGCCTTGATGGTGGGCTTCGCCGTCGCAGCATGATCTTCACCCTGCGCCATCTGCGCGCCCGCTACCGCACGTGATGGCCCTGGCCGATCATCCCGTGGCTACAGCGAGGGAGCCCGCTCACCCCACCTCCAGGTACCAGTCCAGGACGTTGCGTTGCTGTTGGGGGCCCGAGTCCGTCCGGGGGCGCCAGTACCGCGTAGCGCCGTGTCTGTTCGCGCCGCATCGAAGAAGGTGCGCCGGGCCGCGTGTCTCTCCGGGCTCGCGTCACATTGCACCTGCGTTGGCAACCTGCATATAGTGGCGCCGTCTTGGAGCCTTTCCGGTGACGGTCGGAACTGGAGCATGCACTCGGGCTCGATCGGTCGACCTGCGAGTGCTCCACGCAGTCCCACCGCAACGTTGATTGAGCCCAACGCCGATCGAGGCTGCTATGCGCGTCCTGCCTGCCTTCACCGTTCTCGCCTGCTTGCTGATCCTGGGTGCTTGCGCCTCTGCAGCATCGCCGCCATTGACTCCGGGTGGCTTGGGGACGGCGCCGGCAGCAACGCATGCGCCGGTAAGAACGCCTGTGCCGGCAGCGACGCTCACGGACCCCGCGATCACGCTGACGATCCCGAGGGACGTGCAGGCCGGCAAGACGTTCGAGGCGGCATGGGCTGGCAAGGAGACGTCGGGCGACTTCTTCGTCATCGTCCCAGCCGGCGCGGCCACGTGGGCCGAGTCCGCCGATAGCCCATACGTCAATGCCACGATCGGGAACCCGGCGAAGCTCACGGCGCCCAAGACCCCGGGAGCGTACGAGGTCTGGTTCCTGAAGGGCGATACCGAGGGCCCGATCATCGTGAAGGCCCGCGCACCAATCATCGTCAAGCAGTCGGGCTGAGTGCGGTACTTCCTTCGACTGTCGCCAAGAAGTGCAGCGAGCGGCAGAACGCCTCGGAGACGGCACGGAGAGCCGCTCGGTGCCGTCTCGTCGTAACTGTCGCTACGGCCAGCGCGACGAGGAGAACGGCCTTGTCGCGGCGGGCCGTTGGCGTCACCCCGCCGTCGCTCAGAACGGTGCCCACCTGGTGCAAGCGGCCAGGCCTCGGGCTCCCAGACGTGACCGGCGTCTGCCCGGCCGGGCGTGTCAACCCCTACTCGGGCTGACGCGTATTGGTCAGCCGCTCGGGCCTGGCTGCCGCGCCGCAGTGACCTACGGAGCGTCCAGGAGCGTCACGGTCCCATCCCGGGCGACCCGCATAGAGATCAGCAGGTCCAGCCGTTGGCCAGGTGACGGGAGCGCGAGGTCGGTCCGATCGCCCGAGCCGATGAAGGAGTGTCCCCCCGAGTGGTGTGATTTGAGCGAGGCTCCTGACGCCGGCTGAGCCGGACGGTCAGGGGCCACCGGTGTGATGCTCAGCGTGTTCCGACCAAGGATCACGACGAGGAGATCAACCCGATGGCCCTCTCACAGTCTGCCCTGTCCGAGCTGCTCGACGCCATGCGCGCCGGCGGCTCGCTCGACGTCATTCGCGAGGCGATGACGCTCGTGCTCCAGGAGCTCATCGAGGCCGAGGCCGCGCAGGCGATCGGCGCCGGCCGGTACGAACGGACCGACGAACGCACGACGCACCGCAACGGTTCCCGGACCCGGCTGCTGTCGACCAAGGCGGGCGACGTCGAGCTGCACATCCCCAAGTTCCGGGAGGGCTCGTTCCTGCCCTGCCTGCTCGAGCCGCGCCGGCGGATCGACCGGGCCCTGTGGGCGGTCGTCATGGAGGCCTACGTCCACGGTGTCAGCACCCGCAAGGTCGACGACCTCGTCCGGGCCCTGGGCATCGACGCCGGGATCAGCAAGAGCGAGGTCAGCCGGATCTGCGGCGAGCTCGACGCGGTCGTCGGCGCCTTCCGCGAGCGCAGGCTCGACCACGTCGCCTTCCCGTACGTGTTCCTCGACGCCACGTACGTCAAGGCCCACGAGGGCGCGTCCGTGGTCAGCAAGGCGATCGTGATCGCGACCGGGGTGACTGCCACGGGCGACCGCGAGGTCCTGGGGCTCGCGGTCGGCGACAGCGAGGACGGTGCGTTCTGGACGGCGTTCCTGCGCAGCCTGCGCGCCCGGGGCCTTTCCGGGGTGCGCCTGGTCATCAGCGACGCCCACACGGGCCTCAAGGCCGCGATCGCCGCCGTGTTCCTGGGCGCCGCCTGGCAGCGGTGCCGGGTCCACTTCCTGCGCAACGTCCTGGCCCGGATCCAGAGGGGACGCTCCGAGATGGTGCTCGCCCTGATCCGCACGATCTGGGCCCAGCCCGACCCTGCCGCGGTCCGCGAGCAGCTCGACGCGGTCGCCGACAAGCTCGCCGCCGGGTTCCCGGTCGTCGCCGCCATGCTCCGGGAGGCGAGAGAGGACGTGACAGCCTTCGCCGCCTTCCCGTTCGCCCACTGGAAGAAGATCTGGAGCACCAACCCGCTGGAGCGGGTCAACAAGGAGATCAAGCGCCGGAGCGACGTGGTGGGGATCTTCCCCAACGAGGCCGCGGTCCTGCGCCTCGCGGGTGCCGTCCTGCTCGAGGTCCACGACGAGTGGGCGATCGCCGAGCGGCGCTACCTCGCCGAAGGCTCCATGGCCCTGCTTGACCGGGCACCCGATGATGGGCTGACCAAGGAGGTGGACGGAGGCAAGAGCCTGCTGCTGGCGTCCTGAGCGGCGTCGCCGACATCGTCGCTGCGGATCACGACGGATCGCTCAAAGTCCACCACTCCACGGGACACGACCAGCCGATGACGTGCTTGCCATCGACCTTGACTCCCCACGTGGACCCGAGCCGCACGCTCCACGCCGCCCCTTCCCCATGATGGATGACAACATCCTTGCTACCGGTCATGCCCGGGCCGGACGAGTCGACGGTCACCGTCACCTCCGTCAGACCGTCGGTGTTGTCGACATCGACGTGCAGTCGAGGTACCAGTCCAGGACGCTGCGTCGGTATGGGGGGCGAGCCCGTCCGGCGGCGCCAGAGGCCGGTGCGCGCCGTCATCGGACCGGGATGCGGCGTGCCTTGCAACGGGCCGAACCTTCCCGATCTGACGGCCGTGGGTCGCACGGCGGCGACCGGTCCCCAGGCGCACAGGGCCGGATGGCGCTTGTGTAACAACCTGAGGGTTCTGGCGTCTGACGGATGCGGGAGGCCAAGACACGCGGTCCATACCCCGGCCGCCGGGACCGCGGTGAGCCACTGGCGAGACCGACCCGCCTCGAGCGTCCCGGGAGGTGAGACCGTGGCTCGCTTCGTGAGACTGACTCTGCTGCTGCTAGCCCTCGCGCTGGTCGGCCTTGTGCCGGCTGCGTCCGTGGCGGGTGCGCAGCCCACTGGCAACCGCGTGATCATGACAGCGGCGATGGCGCCTGTGGGGACGACGGATATCATCGGCCAGGGCTACGCCGACATCCGCGAGCCGGCTGGCTGGGCCGTCCCGCCCGGCACGTACTCGTTCGATGCCGTGAACGGCACCAAGTTCCGGAACGTCGTCGAGCGTGTCTTCTTCTGGCCGTGGTGGGACGAGCAGGGTAACCGGGCGAACTGGGCATTTGTCTGGGGATACAACTGCGCGTTCAATCGAGATGGGCCGCCCGTGTGCCAAGATGTTGCCTGGGCCTTTGTCGACTACGCGGACTCGAGGCTCAAGGACTTCCAGATCACCTGCTGGTGGGACGGTGGCGTCCGGCCTCCGGGCGATACCTGGGACATCTGCGATGCACCGACCGCCCACCAGGGTTGGACCCAGGTCGTGCACGGCTCGCTCATCGTCCAGATGAAGAAGTAGCGCTGCGCCGGACGGTCGTGCTGATGCGCCTGGCCGGCTCGATGCTGCTCGCGACGCCTACCGTGTGATCGCCGCAATCAACGACCGAGGGAAGGCAGAGGATCTCAGCCGACCTCGAGGTACCGGTCGAGGACGCTGCTACCTGCGGGCGCTGCGCCAGCTTGGCAATCGCCGCACTCAGATCCTAAGGTTTGCGCCAAGGCGAAATCGTTCCAACTGCTTCCGTCGCCTGTTCCGACGAGTTGGCGCTCCCCGTGTCACGATCATCTCGTCGCGTCTGGCTGAACGATGGAGTGGCAGTGGTCTCATCACCGAGAGGAACGATCCCGGGGCAGGCGGTCGCGACACCGACGACCACCCGCGCGGCTCGACGCGCCGCTGACCTTCCTGTTCACCGACGTCGAGGGCAGCACGCGTCTCTGGGAGCAGAACCCGCGTGAGATGCAGAACGCCCTCGCGCGACACGAGGTCCTGCTCCGGTCGGCCATCACCGACTCGAACGGTGAGGTCGTCAAGACCACCGGCGACGGTCTGATGGCCGTCTTCGACGCGCCGATCGGTGCCGTGACCGCCGCGGTCGCCGCCCAGGGGGCATTCTTCGAGGAGCCGTGGCCGAGCTCGTGCCCGATCCGCGTCCGGATGGGGATCCACACCGGCGAGGCCGAGGCGCGCGGTGGGGACTACTTCGGGCCCGCCGTGAACCGGACGGCCCGGATCATGGCGGTCGGTCACGGCGGCCAGATCCTGCTGTCGGGCGCGACCGCCGAGCGCATCGATGGCGGCCTTCCCGCGACGACCACGCTTCGCGACCTCGGCGACCATCGCCTGAAGGACCTCGGCCGGCCGGAGCGCCTCTTCCAGGTCACCCATCCGGACTTGCCGTCGGACTTCCCGCCGCTCTCGACCCTCGATCGCCGGCCGAACAACCTCCCGACCCAGTCATCGGCGTTCATCGGCCGCGACGCCGAGCTGCTGGCCATCCGGGAGCGACTCGATGACGCCGACGTCCGGCTCGTCACGCTCACCGGACCGGGCGGAACGGGAAAGACCCGTCTGGCGCTTCGGGCAGCCGCGGACCAGGTCGACCGGTTCACCGACGGCGTCTTCTTGGTCAACCTCGTCACGGCGACCGACGCCGATGCCGTCGTCGGGCTGGTCGCGACGCGCCGTCGGACTGGCGGAGACGAACGACCGCGCGCCGCTCGACGAGCTTCGACGACAGCTGCGGTCGCAGCGGGTGCTCCTCGTCCTCGACAACTTCGAGCAGGTCACCGTCGCCGCGCCGGTCCTTCTCGATCTCCTCGCCGACTGCCCAGGCCTGAAGCTGCTCGTCACGAGCCGCCAGGCGCTTCGGGTCCGCGGCGAGAACGTCGTATCGGTGCCGCCGCTGTCGCTGCCGGCGGCCGCGGCCCACGCGACCACGGCGGCGGAGCTGACCCAGTTCGAGGCGATCCAGCTGTTCGTGGAGCGGGCCCGCTCCGTCCGATCCGACTTCCGGCTGACAGACGACAACGCATCCGCCGTTGCCGAGATCTGTCGCCGCCTCGATGGGCTGCCGCTCGCGATCGAGCTCGCCACGGCCCGACTGAATCTCTTCTCACCGGAGGCGCTGCGCGATCGACTCGGGAGCGGGCTGAAGATGCTCGCCGGCGGCGCGCGCGACCTGCCGGAGCGGCAGCAGACCCTCCGCGCGACGATCGAGTGGAGCTACCAGCTTCTCGAGCCGGCCGAGCAACGGCTGTTCGAGCTGCTGTCCGTCTTCGCGGGCAGCTCCGTCGAGGCGGTCGAGGCCGTGGCGGCCGGGCTGGACGAGGCGGCCGGCGTCGAGCTCAGACGCGCTCGAGGGCCTCGGTTCCCTGCTCGACAAGAGCCTCGCCCGGCAGGCCGACGCGACCATCGTCGATCGAGAGCCGCGGATCGTCATGCTCGAAACGATCCGGGAGTACGCAGCCGAACGGCTCGACGCGCGCCCCGAGTTCGGTCGTGCGGCCCGGGACCGCCACGCACGCTTCTTCGTGCAATACGCGGCGGACGTCTCGAAGGCGACCGCCGGCGCCGAGGGCAACGTCGCCGGCGAGGCGGTGGCGGTCGAGATCGACAACCTCCAGATCGCGTGGGGTCACTCGGTGGCGGAGCGCGATCTCGATCGGCTGAACGAGCTGAAGGGGTTGATGTGGCCGTTCTACGACGGACGAGGCTGGTACCACGCAACCGTCGAGGCGATCCGCGACATGCTCGGCGTCCTCACGACGAGGCCCGATCGCGCCGATCACTGGCAGGAGGAGCTGGCCCTCCGGACCACCCTGGCCCGGGCGCTCACGCTGCTACGCGGCTACACCGGCGAGGCCGAGGACGCCTATGCCGAGGCGCTCGCCGTGCTCGAGGACCACCCGGACGCGCCGCTCCTCTTTCCGGTCCTGCGGAGCCTCGCGACATTCCATGGGTTCCGCGGCGAGGTCGACAAGGGCATCGAATACGGGAACCAGATCCTGCGGCTGGCCGACGCCGAGAACGATCCGAGCATGCGGGTCGATGGCAACCTGATCATGGGCTCCAACACCGGGTTCGCCGGAGATCTCGAGGCGGGTCTGGGCTACCTCGACAGGGCGATCGAGGGGTTCCAGAGCCCTGGCTACCGGCCGCGGCGGTTCCGGCTCGGGCTCGACGTGCGCGTCTCGTGCCTGACGACGTCGGGGTTCTTCCTCTGGCTGCTGGGCTACCCCGACCAGGCCGTCGAGCGCGCCGATCGGGCGATCGTGGTCGCAACCGAGATCGACCATCCGCATTCGCTCGCCTACGGCCTGTTCCACTCTGGTTTCCTGCATCTCTGGCGTCGTGAGCCCGAGCTCGTCGAGGCTCGCGCGGCAGCAGCACTTCGAGTGGCGGAGACGAGTCAACTGCCGCTCTGGCGTGCGCTCGGGACATGCCTGCTCGGCGCGGCGACGAGCGCCCTCGGCCGGCCGACCGACGGCCTCCACCAGATCGCTGATGGTCTCGACCAGTACAAGGATCTGCGCACGCCGCCGGTCTTCTGGCCGTTCCTGCGGTTCATCCAGGGCGGGGCATACGCCGAAGCGGGCCTGCCGGGGCCAGGGTTCCCGCTGATCGACGACGCGATCGCGCAGGGCGGGCCGACCAACCCGATTGCGCCGCTGTTCCACGTCGTTCGTGGCGACCTGTTCCTGCTGGGGCCGGAACCCGAAGTCGCGGAAGCGACGGCCTGCTACGAGCGCGCCTACGCCAAGGCGGAGCAGTTCGGCGCGCGAATGCCTCAACTCCGGGCGGCCGTCCGGCTCTGCCGGATCGCGCCCGAGGCGGATCGGCCGGCACGGCTCGACGCTCTGCGGGCGATCCACGCTGGGTTCACCGAGGGCGCCGCGACGCCGGATCTCGTCGAGGCCGCCGGGCTGCTTGCGTCTCCATGAGGCGGGGAGGGAGCGTCATCGCCCGACCTCGAGGTATCAGTCAAGAACGCTGCGTTGCTGCTGGAGGCCCGAGTCCGTCCGGGGGGCGCCAGAAGGACATTCCCAGTCGGCGACCATGTGACGCGCCTACCGTCCAGACGCGATGCCTGCGCTCGCGGCGTCGCGCCGCTTGACGAGCTCCGATGGCTGACAGGGATCCGCGGATCGCAGGAGCGACACGTCGGGGTGTCAGCGCACCGGTTCGTACTCCAGCAGCACCGCGCTCGCGTCGATTGTCCGGGTGCCGACCAGATGCAGGTCGAGCGGCCGCGTCAGCGAGCCGAACAACGGCTTGCCCCGCCCGATCGCCTTCGGGATAACCAGCCAGCGGTAGCGGTTGATGAGCCCCGCCTCGGCGAGCGTCGCGAAGAGGTCCGCCCCGGCACCGATTGAATCGGCGGCCCGTCCGTGGTCTTGAGCGCTCGCACCGGGTCAACCGGATTGCCTTCGAGCCTCGTCGCGTTGGGTCCCGGCTCGGGTTCGCGGCGCGAGACCACCAGCTTGGGTGTCTCACGCCAGAACCGCGCGTACTCGGCGCCGACCTCGGGCGTGGCCGGGTCGTCGAGATCGAGCTCGTCTTTGTACGTCATGAGGTCGTACATCCTCCGGCCCATGACCTCGACGCCCGCCTCTCGCGTGAGCTCGTTGGCGTGCCGGTGCTCGTCGTCGGCCGGGTGAGTAGGTGGTCGAGGCCGCCGTCAGGGTCGGCGACATGCCGTCGGCGGTGAGGACGATGTAGTACTCGATCGATCGCATGCGCGCGGCCTACGGCTTCTCGGCCATCGGCACCCAGTCGTCGGGGATGCCCTTCAGGTCGTCCAGGTCCGCTGCACGCTCCAGCGCAAGGGCTCGACGTGCGCCCGGGGGCAACGTCGCGAGGTCGGCGGCGCTGCGCACGTAGATGGCCAGTATGGCCTCGTCGATGTCGATCGACGGTTCGAACGTGAAGTAGCGGAACTGCTTCAGCCGCTCCTCGGCGCCGTGCAACCGCCGATCCGGGTCGGCGAGGAGCGTCCCGTGCTCGAATCCGAGATGGATGTGCCTCCGCTCCGGGCCGATCCATGCGAAGTTGCGGACGCGTTTGCCCTCGGGGAGGGAGTAGGCGACCCACCGCCAGCCGGGGCGGACCGTCTCGACCGCTCCGGGAACCGTGGAGAAGATCAACGATCGGAGTGCCATCCCGGTCGCACGGATCGCCGATGGGTAGTCGTCCAGGAAGAACTCGACGGGCGGGGTCTCATCCATGGCGTCATCCTCCGATCCGGTGCCAATGCTGGCGACAGCCGGTCCCGTGCGGCGTACCAACGGCGCGAGCTGTCCGTCCGCCGGTCGATCGCAGGGAGAACCCCACCCCTCAAGCCGTGGATCCACCGCGCCGGCCGTGGTGTGAGCAATGGAGGACCCCTCGTGACACAGCGAACCTGGCTTATCACCGGAGTCAGCTCGGGCCTCGGCCGCGAGATCGCCACTCAGCTCCTCGAGAGCGGGGACCTCGTCGTCGGGACCGTCCGACGGCCCGACGCGGTCGCTGAGCTCGCGGGGCAGCACCCCGACACGTTCCGCGTCGAGACGCTCGACGTGACGGACCGGGCGCCGGCCGAGACGTTCACCGGCGACGCCTGGGTCGACCACGTCGTCCGGGGGGAGGCGCCGTCGCGCGTCCGAGCCGCACTCGTTCGGTTCGCCCCCGGTGCCCGCAACGCCTGGCACAGCGATGCCGTGGGCCAGTCTCCCGAGGCGTCGTGGTCCACGCTCAGAGTCGTCCCGAGGTAGCGGGCGCGCTTCAGGTCGTCGTGGCCGAGATCCGCACGGTGTACGGCGACGGGCGCCTCGACCACATCACGACGCCGATGGCTAACACCCGTCGTCCGGCGGGCACGATGCCGGGCTGAACCGCGGTCCCCGCAGCGCACGGGTTCCTGGTGATCGGGAGAGACTTGGTAGAGGCTCCGATCAGGCCGCCATCCATCAGGACGTCGCGTGACAGGCGAGCGGGTCGAGCGGGGGGACCTCCCGGGCGCTGGCTCGGTCGACGCGCTGTTCCCACCGCATATCATCGGGCCGCGCATGACACGCACGTGCACTAGGCTTGGGGGTCCGATGGTCCGCTCGCACCGCACCTTCGCGGGCATCTCGATCGTCGTGGGCCTGGCCGTCGTGATCCCGTGGCTCCTGGCAGGACATTGGCTGTCGATTCGCGGATGGGCACCGATGGGGATCACTGCCTTCGTCGACAGGCACGACATCGGCGTCTACTTCGCCTCCTCGGTGTGGGTTGCCGGTGGTGCTCCGCTCTACGGTGGGAGTCCATCGGAATACCCGCTCGCAGCGAACCTCATCTTCGCCGCCGTCCGTGTCGTCTCCGAGGCCTGGCAGCCCCTCCCAGACTCCGCAGCCAGCTTCGAGCTGACGTGGGTGATCCTCGGCTGGTGGATGTGGCTGGTGATGCTGGTCGCTCTCTGGCGCTGGGCGCCGCGCCGCGCGGTATGGCTCTGGCTGACGCCGGCCGCCTTGTACTTCACGCTCTACCGCTTCGATGTGTACCCGGTCGCCGCGACCCTGGCGGCCCTCGTTGTCGCCCGCCGCGGACGACTGCTCACGGCGTCGCTGCTGCTCGGGCTCGCCATCGGTCTCAAGGGCTATGCCCTGTTCGCCGTTCCCGCGCTCGCCGTCTGGGTCTGGTACGAGCGCGGCTGGCGAACGGCCGGCGTGGCGGTCGTGCTCGCCGTCGCGCCGCTGGCCGCCTCGATGCTGCTGGTCGGTGGCATGGGTGGACTCGACGCCGCCCTGTATCCGTTCCGGGTCCAGGCCAGCAGGGGGTCGAACGGCGAGAGCTCGTGGGACGTGGTGGCATTCCTGTTCGGCAGACGTGACGCCCATCCGTTCCTGGAACGGTTCGGATGGCTGCCCTTCGCTCTTGAGGTCGCGACGGCGCTCCTGGCCGCTGCTCTGCGGCCGAGATCGTTCCAGGGCTTCCTCCGTTCCTTCATTGTCGGCGTCGGCGGCTTCGTCACGTTCTCCGTGTTCTACTCACCGCAGTTCTACCTCTGGTTCGTGCCTCCTGTCGCCCTCGCCGACAGTGTGGCCATGCTGGCGTCGACCACGGTTCTGGGCTGGGTCACCATCGTGTACTTCCCGTTGGGATACTTCCGGGGGAGGGGCTCCGCGCCGTTCCGCCTTGCGGTGGCCGCCGTCACCGTGCTGCGCACCACGGTCATCGCCATCGCGATCGCCGGGCTCCTGTCGCCCCGCCAGTCGCGCCCGCCCGATGGGGGTGTGCCCGAACCGTCCACGCCGTCCGGCTCCTCAACCGGGTGATGTCGACGGCTCATGGTCGAGCTGTCGGTCCCGCTGCCGGCCGCAGCCACCAGCCGCGTCTCCGATGAGGCGGCCCGGGCCGCCCAGGCGATGGATCTCCCCCCGCTCCAGGCCCACGCCGCCCGGGACGGGGCCGACGCGTTGTCGCCTGCCGGAGCCGTGTCGAAGACCGCGGGCTGCCGGTGCGACAACGGCGAACCTCGATCCGTGACCGGTCCCTTAGCGCCAGCCGAGCTCCGGGGCCACGAACCTGAGGATGCTCTCGATCGCGTGGGCGTTGTACTCGACGCCCAGCTGGTTCGGCACCGTCAGGAGGAGCGTGTCCGCCGCCTGGATCGCCGTGTCCGCCGCGAGCTCCTTGACGAGGACGTCGGGCTCCGCGGCGTACGAACGCCCGAAGATCGCCTTGGTCTGCGCATCGAGATAGCCGACCTGGTCCGACTCCTGGTTGCCGCGTCCGAAGTACGCCCGGTCCCGGTCGTCCACCAGCGCGAAGATGCTGCGACTGACCGACACTCGCGGCTCGCGCGCGTGCCCAGCCGCAGCCCACGCCTCGCGGAACAGCCGGATCTGCTCGGCCTGGAGCTCGTGAAATGGGACGCCGGCGTCCTCGGTCAACAGCGTCGACGACATCAGGTTCAGGCCCTGCCCGGCAGCCCATTCCGCGGTCGCGCGTGATCCGGCGCCCCACCAGATCCGGTCGCGAAGCCCGGGCGAATGCGGTTCGGGACGGAGCAACCCGGGCGGGTTCGGGAACATCGGGGAGGGACTCGGCTGAGCGAACCCGGCGCCGGACAGCGCCTGGAGGAAGACCTCGGCGTGCTGGCGGGCCATGTCGGCGTCCGTCCGGCCGTCGGGCGGCACGTAGCCGAAGTAGCGGAAGCCATCGATGACCTGCTCGGGCGATCCGCGGCTGATCCCGAGCTGCAGGCGACCGCCGGCGATCAGGTCGGCGGCACCGGCATCTTCGACCATGTACAGCGGGTTCTCGTAGCGCATGTCGATGACCGCCGTCCCGATCTCGATGCGCCTGGTACGAGCGCCGATTGCCGCAAGGAGCGGGAACGGCGATGCAAGCTGCTGGGCGAAGTGGTGGACGCGGAAGTAGGCACCGTCGGCACCGAGGTCCTCGACCGCCTCGGCGAGCTCGATCGACTGGAGCAGTGCGTCGGAGCCAGACCGGACCTGTGAGTGTGGCGACGCGGACCAGTGCCCGAACGACAGGAAGCCGATGTTCTTCACGCGCCGAGTCTAGTATCGCGCGCCGGATTCCGTCTGGAGTCCTGCTGACGGGTCTGACGAGGGTTGATGGAACCGCCCGGCCCCCTTGGGTACAATTGCGCACCCAGGCTGAGGGATCCGATGCCGCTCTTCATGGACCGTCACGACCTGCCCGGCATCACGGCCGAACAGGTTGCAGCAGCCCACCTGACCGACCTCCAGATCGAGTCGAAGCACGGCGTCACGTTCCTTGCCTACTGGTTCGATGTCGATCACGGTGAGGTGTTCTGTCTCGCCCGGGCCTCAACACGCGAGGCCATGCAGGCAGTCCACAGGGAAGGCCATGGTCTCGTTCCCAACGAGATCATCGCCGTCTCCGAGGACGACGTCTTGCGCTTCTTGGGCAAGGTGAACGATCCCGTCGACCACACCCAGGTCAAGAGTGCCTTCCGGACGATCCTGTTCACCGACCTGAAGGGCTCGACGTCTCTGCTCCAGGAAGTCGGCGAGGGCGCCTACATGGGCTTCCTCGCTGAGCATGACCTGATCATCCGACGGTCGCTCGTGACGTGGCAGGGCCGCGAGGTCAAGCACACGGGCGACGGGTTCATGGCCTCGTTCGAGCATGTGACGAACGCGCTTGAATGCGCGTTGGCGATCCAGGACGGCTTCGCGGCGCGTCCGTCCGACGGAGAGACACCGGACCTTCGGGTGCGGATTGGGATCGCAGCCGGCGAGCCAGTTGATCACAACGACGACCTCTTCGGCTCGACGGTCAATCTCGCCAGCCGGATCTGTGATGCCGCGGAGCCCGGGCACATCCTCGCGGCAGACCTCGTCCGCGAGATGGGGACGGAGAGGGGCTTCTCCTTTGGGCGAGGCCAGGATGTCGAACTGAAGGGGTTCGGCCGCGTTCAAGTCTTCGAGCTGGCGCGGACCCGCCCCTGAGACCTCTGGATGCCCAGATGGACCGCAGGTGGGAGTAGGGCTCACATCAGGCGACCTCGGTGCACCATTCCGGACGCCGCGTTGCCGCTGGTGGTTCGAGTTCGGTCAGTCGCGCGCCGTTGCTCGTCCCAGGTCAGCTCCGCGATGTCGTCCTGGACACGGATGCGGTCATGGGTCCTCAGGGCTTGGCTTCAGCCGTCGCCAGCCGCGCGCGGGTCGAGGCCCATCGCGCCAGGTCGCGGAGCGCTGTCTCGGAGGGCGACCCGGGCTCGGCGGAGTAGGTGACCAGTCCCAGCCCGGGGTCGGCCGGCAGCTCGAGACGCTCATAGGCGAGCGTGAGCTCCCCGACGAGCGGGTGTCGGAACCGCTTGGTGCCGCTCCGGTGGAACCGAACGTCGTGGCGTGCCCACGCCACGCGGAACTCCTCGCTCCGGGTGGAGAGCAGGCCGACGAGGTCTGACAATCCGCGGTCGTACGGGTTCCGGCCCGCCTCGCCGCGGAGCGCCGCGACCGCGTCCTGCATGTTCGTCTCCCAGTCCGGGTAGAACGTGCGTGCGCGCGGGTCCAGGAACATGAAGCGTGCCGAGTTGACCGGCCGGACCGCGTCCCGGAAGTGCTCCGAATAGAGCGCCTGAAGGAGCGGATTCGCGTAGAGGATGTCGAGGCGCCCGTTTGAGATGAATGCCGGGATGTCGGCCATCGCATCGACCACCCGGCGGATGCTCGGTCGGACCTGTGCCGGCGTGGTCAGCCTGCGCGGCGGCCGCTCGAGGTTCGCCGTCCTGACCAGGTCGAGCAGGTGGGCGTGCTCGGCCTCGTCGAGCTGGAGCGCGTGGCTCACCGACTCGAGCACGTCGTCCGACACGCCCCGGGCATTGCCGCGCTCGAGACGCGTGTAGTACTCGACGCTGATGCCCGCGAGCAGGGCGACCTCCTCGCGGCGCAACCCCGGGACGCGTCGGGTACGACCGTACGTGGGCAGCCCGGCCTGATCCGGCGAGAGACGGGCACGGCGCGTGGCGAGGAACTCGCGGATGTCATCGGCATTGCTCATGGCGGACCAACCGTACGCCCGCCCGGCAAGGCGAGGGAGGTACTCGCAGTACCCCTATCACCCGTGCCTTCCTCGGCGAGCGATGGTCTGCTTCCATGTCGCCATGACGAACCCCACCCTTCCCGACCGCGACGCCGGCCTCGCCCCCGAGCTCCTGGCGCTCGCCCGTGTCGGCGGGAAGCGACGTCCCGTGAAGGTCGTCGAGCATCCCGCCTTCAAGGCTGCACGCCTGCGCGCTGCGCTCGACGCGCCGTTCACCGTGTTGTGGCTTCCTGTCGTCTCGCTCAACGTCCCGGCCGCGGTCGCGGTATGCGGCTGCGCCACCCTCGCCACCATCGAGGCTGCCTGACATGCGTGCTGCGATCTTCAACGGCCCTCGCGACGTCACCGTCGCCGAGCGGCCGGATCCTGTGATCACGGAGCCGACGGACGCGCTCGTGCGCGTCACGCTCGCCTGTGTCTGCGGCTCCGACCTCTGGTACTTCCGCGGCGTGTCGCCGCACGAGCCGGGGGCGATCGGCCACGAGTTCATCGGCGTCGTGGAGGCGACCGGATCGGCGGTGACGACCCTCGCGGACGGCGACTTCGTCATCGCGCCGTTCCTCTTCAGTGACGGCACGTGCGAGCTGTGCCTCGCAGGCTGGCCGGCCCACTGCCTCAACGGCGGCGGCTACGGCAATGCCACCGGTGGCGGCCAGGGCGAGCGCGTCCGGGTGCCGCACGCCGACGGCACACTGGTCAAGGTGCCGGGAACCGGGCACGCAGACGCCGTCATGCGATCCGTGCTCGCACTCTCGGACGTGATGTGCACGGGCTACCACGCAGCGGTGAGCGCCGGCGTCGGCGAGGGATCCGTGGTCGCCGTCGTCGGCGATGGCGCGGTCGGGCTCTCGGCCGTGCTCGCGGCGAAGCGGCTCGGCGCCGTACGGATTATCGCGCTATCGCGGAATCCGGCCCGCCAGGCCGTCGCCAGCGAGTTCGGCGCGACGGACATCGTCGCGGAACGGGGCGACGCCGCGGTCGAAGCGGTCCGCGCGATGACGGGCGGCCTCGGGGTGGAGGCGGCCCTCGAGTGCGTCGGCTCCGGGGAGTCGATGGCGACCGCGTTCAAGATCGCGCGATCCGGCGGGATGGTCGGCGCCGTCGGGGTCCCGCACGACAGCGTCGTGCCCATCGAGACGGTGATCTTCCGCAACGTCGGCCTCAGGGGCGGCGTCGCGCCCGCCCGAAGATACATCCCCGAGCTGCTCCCGGACGTGCTCTCCGGGGCGATCAACCCGGGCCGCGTCTTCGACTTCGAGACAGACCTCGAACACATCGCCGACGCGTACGCGGCCATGGACGAGCGCCGCGCGATCAAGAGCCTCGTCCGCATGGAGGCGCGCGCATGATGCCCTCGAGCCAGCCCACCATCACGCTCAACAATGGCGTCGAGCTGCCCGCTCTCGGGTTCGGCGTCTACCAGACGCCGGCGAACCAGACGCAGGCCGCCGTCGAGGAGGCGCTTCGCATCGGCTACCGCATGATCGACACCGCGGCCGCGTACGGCAACGAGCGCGAGGTCGGGGCGGCGATCGCGGCGAGCGGCCTGCGTCGGTCGGACATCTTCGTCCAGACCAAGCTGTGGGTCAGTGACTACGGCTACAACGAGGCGCTGCACGCCTTCGAGGTGAGCTCCCGCAAGCTCGGCCTCGATGTCGTAGACCTGTACATGCTCCACCAGCCGCTGCCCCAGGACTTCGACGCGACTGCCGCCGCGTACCGCGCGCTCGAGCGCCTGCTCGCCGAGGGCCGCGCCCGCGCGATCGGGGTGTCCAACCTCAGCACCGATCACCTCGCGACGTTCCTGCCCATGGTCGAGGTCGTGCCCGCGATCAACCAGGTCGAGGTGCACCCGTACTACAGCCAGCCGGTGCTGCGCGCCGAGCACGCACGGCTGGGAATCGCCACGCAGGTCTGGTCACCGCTCGGTGGCGTGTACGTCTACGGGGCGGAGCGGTCGGGCGGTGTGCCGAGGAGCGCCCTCGCGGACCCGGTCATCACCGGGATCGCCGTTACGCATGACCGGACGCCGGCCCAGGTGGTCCTGCGCTGGCACATCGATGGCGGCCGGTCCGCGATTCCCAAGTCCGTCCGGCCCGAGCGGATCGCCGAGAACCTCGACGTGTTCGGCTTCTCGCTGACCGCGGCCGAGATCGCCTCGATCGACGCGATGGACACCGGGGTGCGCGGCGGCCCCAACCAGGACGCGATGGACTTCCGGACCTTCGGCGTGACGATCCCGGAGTGAGGAGCCAGCCCGGCGGGAGGACGACCATGGCCCCCAACGACACCGCCCGACGCAACCACGAACGGCTCTTCCCGGGTCGCGTGTCCACGCTGGCCGTCACCGACCCGGAGCTGATCGAGGTCTTCGACAACGTCGCATTCGACGAGGTGCTCCGTGGCTCGTCCCTCGACAAGCGGACGCGGCTGCTCGCCCAGCTCGGGGCGATGATCGCGGTGGGCGCGCTCGGCGAGTTCCGCGTGATGCTCGGCGCGGCGTTGACCGTCGGCGTGACGCCGGTCGAGGCCAAGGAGGTCGTCTACCAGGCGGTCCCGTACGTCGGGATGGCCCGGGTGTTCGACTTCCTCCACGCCACGAACGAGGTGCTGACGGAGCGCGGCGTGGCGCTGCCGCTTCCCGGCCAGTCGACCACGACACCCGAGACCCGCCTCGAGGCGGGCCGTACCGTGCAGGAGCGCGTCGCCGGCACGGAGGCCGTTGATCGCATGTACGCCGCGGCGCCCGCCGACGAGCAGCATATCCAGCGCCTCCTGTCGGCCAACTGCTTCGGCGACCACGTCGCCCGGGACGGCCTCGACCTCGCGACCCGCGAGCTCCTCACGTTCAGCATGCTCGTCGCCCTCGGCGGCTGCGAGCCCCAGGTCCGCGGCCACGTCTCCGCGAACCTGCGGGCCGGCAACGACCGAGCCCGCCTGATCGATGTCCTGACCCAGCTCCTTCCATTCATCGGCTACCCGCGGACGCTCAACGGGCTCCGCGTCGTCGACGAGGCCGCGTCAGCGGCACCCAGCAAGGGGGTCCCGGCATGACGCAGCGCACCTGGCTCATCACCGGCGTGAGCTCGGGCTTCGGCCGCCAGCTCGCAACCCAGCTCCTCCAGCGCGGCGACCGGGTCGTGGGCACCGTCCGGCGCCCGGACGCGATCGCGGACCTCGCCGAGGCATACCCGGACACCGTCATCGCCGAGACCCTCGACGTCACCGAGACGCCGGCGGTCCGGGGCGTCGTCGACCGCTCGTTCGCGAAGCTCGGCCGTATCGACGTCATCGTCAGCAACGCCGGCTACGGGCTGTTCGGTGCCGCGGAGGAGCTCACCGACGAGCAGGTCGAGCACATCCTCGACACCAACCTCCTGGGCTCGATCGCCCTGATCCGGGCAGCCCTCCCGCACCTGCGGGCCCAGGGCGGCGGCCGGATCATCCAGATGTCCACGTACGGCGGCCAGGTCGCCTTCGCCGGCAACTCGCTGTACCACGCGAGCAAGTGGGGGATCGAGGGCTTCTGCGAGGCGGTCGCCCAGGAGGTGGCTCCGTTCGGCATCGGCATGACGATCGTCGAGCCCGGCGGCGCCCGCACCGAGTTCCGGTACGGCAGCGCCCAGGTCTCGACGCCGATGCCCGAGTACGACGGTAACCCCGCCCATGCGTTCCAGGCGATGCTCGACCCGAAGAACGGCCTCGCGCCCGGCGACCCGGCGCGGATGGCGGCCCGCATCATCGAGAGCGTCGACGTCGAGCCGGCACCTCTCCGCCTCGTCCTCGGGTCGCAGGCGCTCCAGAGCACGATCGATACGCTGGCGAAGCGGATCGAGGGGTTCGAGGCACAGGGCGACCTCGCGGCCTCGACCGACTTCCCGGCCGGGCAGTGACGGCATGAAGATGCGGACGCTCGGCCAGGGCCTCGAGGTCTCGGCGATCGGCCTCGGCTGCATGGGGATGTCGAACCCCACGGGCCCGTCCGCGGACCGGGCGGCGATGATCCGCCTCATCCGCGAGGCCGCCGAGCGCGGCGTCACGCTGTTCGACACAGCCGAGATCTACGGCCCGTTCGTCAACGAGGAGCTGGTCGGCGAGGCGCTCGAACCCATCCGCGACCAGGTCGTCATCGCCACCAAGTTCGGATTCGGGATCGACACGACCAATCCCTCGTGGCGGTTCAGCGACCACCTTGACAGTCGGCCAGAGCGTATCCACGAGACCGTCGAAGGTTCGCTGCGCCGCCTCCGCACCGATCACATCGACCTCCTATACCAGCACCGGGTCGATCCGGCCGTGCCGGTCGAGGACGTGGCCGGCGCCGTGAGCGACCTCATCGGGGCGGGCAAGGTGCGCCACTTCGGTCTGTCCGAGGCGGCGCCGGCCACGGTCCGCCGTGCGCATTCGGTCCAGCCGCTGACCGCGACCCAGCACGAGTACTCGCTCTGGTGGCGGCGACCCGAGACGGAGCTGCTGGGGACGCTCGAGGAGCTCGGCATCGGACTGGTCCCGTACAGCCCGCTCGGCAAGGGCTTCCTGACGGGCGCGATCGACCGGACGACGACCTTTGCCGACGGCGACCTGCGCGCCTCGATCCCGCGGTTCGCGAGCGACGTTCGCGACACGAATCTGGGCCTCGTGGAGGTTCTCCGCGATGTCGCCGGCCGGCATGGCGCGACGCCGGGCCAGGTCGCGCTCGCATGGCTGCTCGCGCAGCGCCCCTGGATCGTGCCGATCCCGGGCACCCGCCAGCCCGACCGCCTCGCCGAGAACCTCGGCGCAGCCTCGCTGGCGCTGGCATCGGCGGACCTCGCCGAGATCGAGGCCGCGGCCGCGAGGATCGAGATCCAGGGCGACCGCTACCCGGAGTCGCTCGAGCGACTCACGTACCGCTGAGATGCAAGGAGGCTCCCATGCAGAACCTGCCGAAGCAGCCGACCGTCAAGGCTCCACCCGAGACCTTCACCGGTGATGCCTGGTTCGACGTCATCGTCCGGGGCGAGGCGCCTTCGCGCGTCAGGGTCAATGTCGTGCGGTTCGCGCCAGGCGCCCGCAACGCGTGGCACGCCCATGCCGCGGGCCAGACGGTCCACGTGACCGATGGAGTCGGCCGCATCCAGACACGCGGTGGGGACATCGTCGAGATGCGCGCCGGCGACACGTTCATCACACCGCCGGGGGAGTGGCACTGGCACGGGGCCGCGCCCGATCACTTCATGACGCACCTCGCCATCTGGGAGGCCTCTTCCAACGGCGGCCCGGAGACCGAGTGGGGCGACCAGGTCGGCGACGAGGCGTACGCGGCGGCGCCGATCGACGCAGCCGGATGAGCACCTGGAACGACGGCGAGCTCGACCGGGTCGGCCGCGTCACCCAGGTCGAGATCTCGTCCCGCCGTCCAGACGGCAGCCCGCGGCCATACGTCGTCATCTGGGCCGTGCGCGCTGGCGAGAGCCTGTACGTCCGCTCCGCCCACGGCTCCGACAACCCCTGGTTCCGGCGGGCGCTGGCGTCAGGCACGGGACGCATCCGCGCAGTCGGCGGTGAGCGCGACGTGACCTTCGACATGCCGGAGCCCGAGGTGGCGGATGACGTTACGGCCGCCTACCACGCGAAGTACGACCGCTACGGGGCCGCGATCGTGGGGACAGTCGTGTCCAAGGAGGCTATCCGCTCAACGCTTCGCGTCATGCCGGCCTGATCCCGGAGCCACCACGGACCTGGGTCCTCGGTGGGACGCGATCTCCATATCCGCCGGAGTCACCGTCAGTTGTGGCTGCGCGGATCGCGACCCCGTTCGGCTGGGGTCGCGATCCGGAACGCTTCCGACAGCCGATCCCGCCCCTACGGGAGGCGCCCCAGTGACGTGGTGGCCTGGGCCTCCAGCGCGGTCTCGGTAGGAGCCGGCTTGCCCAGGGCGACATCGCTGAAGGCGAGGAAGTTCGTGCCCTTGAGCAGGTACATGCCACTGGCGCCGATCGTGACGCCTCCGGCGCTCTCCGTCGCCGACAGGACCGCGGCGCTGTCCGCGAGTCCCGGCAGCTGGGTCACCTTGACGCCCTTGCCCAGGGCGCTGTTGAGGGTGCCCAGCACCTCGGCCTTGGCCGCCTGCGCAGCTGCAGCATCCGGTGCCTGGGCGACGAGCACCGTAAACACATTCGGGGTCGACGCCCCGTATGTGCAGATCTTCGCGTTGCCCTTCGTCGTGGACTCCTTGCCCGCCCCGAACGACACGCCGGCGAGCGCTGAGGCCTCATCGCTCGTGACGAGCTGGCAGGGATCGAGCGCGGTGGGCACCGCCGTGGGCCCTTCCGACCCGGCCGGCGCCTCGCTCGGCGGTGCGGACGTGGACGCGGTCGGCGGTTCGGTGACGGTTGCAGCCGGCGTCGACTCGGCAGTCGGGTTGGCCGCTGGAGCCGCGGCTGTCGGGTTGGCCGCTGGAGCCGCGGCTGTCGGGGTCCCCGCCTCCGTCGACGGGGTGGAGCTGCCGCTGCAGGCGCTCAGCGCGACCACCAGCGGGAACGCAATCAGGGCGAAACGGGGACGGCCCATGCTGTGTTCCTCGAACGCGGCGCCCGACCCGTCCGGCTGGCCCGGGACGCAACTTCGGGCGAGGTCGCGGAGTATCTCACCGCCCGCGAAATCGCGTGAGACGGCCGTTCGGGCACGGAACGGAGGGCCTGGGACATGCGCGGGCCGAGGTCCCTGGGCACGGGATCGCCGACACCGTCAGCACGGCGTACCAGGCGAAGGTGGATCGTGCCCGGCGCCTGTGGCAGGAACCGTCAGCTCACCCGAGGCGATCCGCGCAACGCCCCACGCGCCGCCAGCCGGCTGTCGTAGCGCGGTCGGTCAGCCCACATACTGGGCAAGGTGCTGGGCGGTGAGGGTGCTGCGGGCCGCGACCAGGTCCCCGGGCAGGCCGGCGAACACGACCCGCCCGCCATCGTGCCCGGCGCCCGGGCCGAGGTCGATGATCCAGTCGGCGTGCGCCATCACCGCGAGATGGTGTTCGATGACGATCACGGACTTGCCCAAGTCCACCAGACGGTCGAGCAGCGCGAGCAGCTGCTCCACGTCCGCGAGATGGAGACCCGAGGTCGGCTCGTCGAGCACGTAGGTGCCGCCCTCGGTGGCCATCTGGATGGCCAGCTTGAGCCGCTGCCGTTCGCCACCCGAGAGCGTGGTGAGTGGCTGCCCGAGGCGCAGGTATCCGAGCCCCACGTCGGCCATCCGCGCGAGGATCGCCGTGGCAGCCGGGGTCCTCGCAGCGCCGCTGCCGAAGAACGCCAGCGCCTCGGTCACCGACATCGCGAGCACCTCGCTGATGTCTCGTCCGGCGAGCTTGTACTCGAGCACGCTGGCCTCGAACCGCTTGCCCTCGCACTCCTCGCAGACCGATTCCACGGTCTCCATGAAGCCCAGCTCCGTGTAGATGACGCCGTTCCCGTTGCAGACCGGACAGGCGCCCTCGGAGTTGGCGGAGAAGAGCGCGGGCTTGACCCGGTTCGCCTTGGCGAATGCCGCGCGGATCGGGTCCAGGAGCCCGGTGTAGGTCGCCGGGTTGCTGCGTCGCGAACCCTTGATCGGCGCCTGGTCGATCGAGACGACCCCCGCGCCGTTCGGCAGCGAGCCGTGGATCAGCGAGCTCTTGCCCGAGCCCGCCACGCCGGTCACGACGCAGAGGACGCCGAGCGGGACGTCCACGCTCACGTCCCGGAGGTTGTGCTGCGTCGCGTGGCGGATCTCGAGCTGGCCGGTCGGCGTGCGGGGCTTCGGCTTGAGGACGGCCCGGTCGCCCAGATGGCGTCCGGTGAGCGTGTCGCTGGCCCGCAGGCCCTCGACCGTACCCTCGAAGCACACCTCGCCCCCCTCGGAGCCCGCGCCCGGCCCGAGGTCGATCACGTGGTCGGCGATCCTGATCACCTCGGGCTCGTGCTCGACCACCAGCACGGTGTTGCCCTTGTCGCGCAACCGCAGGAGCAGCTGGTTCATCCGCGTGACGTCATGGGGGTGAAGGCCCGTCGTGGGCTCGTCGAACACGTAGGTGATGTCGGTCAGCGACGACCCCAGGTGGCGGATCATCTTGGTGCGCTGCGCCTCCCCGCCCGACAGCGTGCCCGACGGACGGTCGAGCGAGAGGTAGCCGAGCCCGATCTCCACGAACGAGTCGAACGTATGCCGCAGCGCGGCGAGCAGGGGCGTGACCGACGGCTCGTCAAGGCCCCGGACCCACTCCGCGAGGTCGCTGATCTGCATCGCGCACGCGTCGGCGATGCTGATCCCCTTGATCCGCGACGATCGGGCTGCCGCGGCGAGGCGGGTGCCCCCGCAGTCAGGACAGGCGGTGAATGTGACGGCACGGGCCACGAACGCCCGGATGTGCGGCTGCAGGGACTCCACGTCCTTGGACAGCATCGAGCCCTGGATCCGCGGCACCAGGCCCTCGTAGGTCATGTTGATGCCCTCGATCTTCATCCGGGTCGCCTCCCGGTAGAGGAAGTCGTGGCGCTCCTGCTCCGTGTAGTCGCGGATCGGCTTGGTGGGGTCAAGAAAGCCAGAGGACGCGTAGAGGCGGTAGTTCCACCCGCCCGCGGTGTAGCCGGGCACGGTGATGGCGCCCTCGGCGAGCGACTTCGCGTCGTCGAAGAGCTGGGTCAGGTCGATGTCCGTGACGCTGCCCATGCCCTCGCAGCGCGGGCACATGCCGCCCACGACGGTGAACGTCTTGCGCTCGACCCTCCGCTCGCCGCGCTCGACGGTGATGGCGCCGGCGCCGTGGACCGAGGGGACGTTGAAGGCGAATGCCTTGGGCGTGCCGATGTGCGGCTGACCGAGCCGACTGAAGAGGATGCGCAGCAGCGCGTTCGCGTCCGTGGCTGTGCCGACGGTGGATCGGGGGTTGCCGCCCATCCGCTCCTGGTCGACGATGATCGCGGTCGTCAGCCCATCGAGCATGTCGACGTCCGGACGCGCCAGGGTCGGCATGAACCCCTGCACGAATGCGCTGTAGGTCTCGTTGATGAGCCGCTGGGACTCGGCCGCAATGGTGGCAAAGACCAGCGAGCTCTTGCCGGAACCCGAGATGCCCGTGAACACGGTCAGCCGGCGCTTGGGGATCTCGACGCTCACGTTCTTGAGATTGTTCTCCCGGGCGCCGTGCACCCGGATGAGGTCGTGGCTGTCGGCATTGCGCATCGAGCCACCGTAGCAGGCACCCGCGGTCGAGGCGCACCCCGCCGAAACGCCGGCAACGAACTGGCCGCCCCTGCCAATTGGGCCATTTGGGCGTCGTCGCGGCCCCAGAGCGCCCCTGCGGCTCGTGATCCGGCCTATAGCCTCGGGAGAGCCGGTCGCCGCCGCGGACCATCCCGCGGGGCGCCGACCATGCGGCCAGCGGCTCCGGATGCGCCCTCGGAGGGTCTGTGCTGACGGGTTGGTGCCCAGCTCTGGCGGTCGGGCAGTCACTCGGAGGCCATCGTGAAGTCCGACCCGGGGATCCTTGCCCTGCCGCTTGCCCTCGCCCTGGCGCTCGGTGCCGCCGCGTGCGGCGGCGGGTCTTCGACGGCGTCGAGCGGGGGAGCCGGCACCGCCGCGACCTCCGCGCCCCAGGCCAGCGAAGCGGCAGCGCCCACGGAGGCCGCTTCGGCGGAGGCGCCTTCTGAGGCCACGGCCGCGTCCGCCGGCGGGGGGACGACCGCCACGACCGCCAGCGGCATCCTGCTGCCGGCCAGCGTCGGCCCCGTGAGATACACGACGAACGAGTACACCGGCGACCAGATGGCCATGTTCCTCCCGATGAAATCGGACGAGCTTGACAAGGTGCTCGAGGCGCAGGGCAAGTCGCGCGCTGATGTCGTGCTCGCCCTCGCCTCCCCGAGTGACCCGGCCTGGCCGTCCGTCGCGGCGATCAAGATCGCCGGCGGTGGGGGCCAGGCGCTGGCCGATCAGATCAGGCAGGGCGCCTACACCGTGGCGACGTGGGAGGCGGCGACAATCGGCGGGAAGTCCGTCCAGAAGGCTGCCTCGGCCGCGGCTACCACTGTGGTCTACGAGACGGGCGACACGATGTACCTGGTCTCGGCTGCGGATCCGGCCAACCTGGACGCGGTCGTGGCCACACTGCCGTAGGGCTCGCGCTGCATCTCGTCGCCTCTCACGCCCCGGGTCCGGTCGATGTCGAGTTCCCAGGCGCCCACGGGCCGTTCGTCACTGGCGGTCGCGGGGGAGTCCAGCCGACGATCCAGCGGGAGCTCGGGCGGAAGATGCTCGACGAGACGAGAGGTGACGGATGCGGACGTGGCTGCTGCTGGGGTTCGGTGCGATTCTGGCGGGCTTTCTCCTGATCCAGCTGGTGCCGTATGGACATGACCACACGAACCCTCCCGTGACCGGTGAGCCGGCATGGGACTCGCCGGCCACGAAGGTCCTTGCGCAGCGCGCCTGCTTCGACTGCCACAGCAACGAGACTGCCTGGCCGTGGTACTCGAATGTGGCGCCGGTGTCCTGGCTGCTCCAGCGACACGTGACGGAGGGCCGTCAGCGCCTCAACTTCTCGACGTGGGGCACCAGCCGGCAGGAGGTCGAGCGCGCCGCGCGGCTGATCCAGGAGGGCGAGATGCCGTCCTGGGACTACCTGATCCTCCATCCCGACGCGCGCTTGTCGGACGCGGAGAAGCAGCAGCTCATCGATGGGCTCACGAAGACGTTCGCCGCCGGCGGGGGCTGAACCCGGGGATCCTGCCCGCCCCGTCGGGGCGACAGCCTAGTGGCCTGGTCCGACTTCCTTGACCGCCGGGTAGCGGGAACACTGTGCGTGCGTCGTCGACAGACACGTGGATTTCTGGTGCTCAAGGTCGATTTGCTGTGACCGCAGGGTGCTGGTCTTGCCGATGCCGAACCGTCGGGGGGACGCCGGCGGCGTGGAGCCCCGTTCCGAGGCCGCGTGGCAGAGGTTCGCCGTGTCCGGGAACTCGTACCGAGTCGACGGATCATCCCGGAACCCCAGGAACGGACAGACGGGAACGCCGGCGACGGCCTGGCGCGGGACGGCCGGCGCCACCGGGATTGGCGGAGCCACCGGAACGGCCGGCGCCACCGGGATTGGCGGGCCCCGGGATTGGCGGAGCCAGGGGGACGGCCGACGCGATCGGGACGGGCGACGCCGGCGGGGCAGCCGCCACCACGACGGCCGGCGCGCCGGAATGGGCGGCGCCACCGGGACTGCCGCCACCGGGGCAGCCGGCGCCAGCGGGGCAGCCGCCATCGGGACGGCCGGCGCCGCCGGAATGGGCGGCGCCACCGGGACTGCCGCCACCGGGGCAGCCGGCGCCAGCGGGGCAGCCGCCATCGGGACGGCCGGCGCCGCCGGAATGGGCGGCGCCACCGGGACTGCTGGCTGCGGCGCAACCACAACCGGGATGGCCTGGCGGGGAACGGTCGGCGCCACCGGCGCAGCCGACGCGATCGGGACGGGCGACGCCACCGGAATAGGCGACGCAACCGCGACAGCCGACGCCACCGCGACAGCCGGCGCCACCGGGACGGGCGAGGAGCGAGCGAGGACCAGCGGCGTTGCAACGTCGACCCCGCTCATGGCCTTCTTCCCGGCCACGACTTTCCCCGACGTGGCAGGGGCCATGACCGGCGAGCCGGATCCGGCGGAGGATCGGGCGATGCCTTCCGCCATCACCGGCACCCTGCGGCGGCCCGGGGGTGAGGCCGGCGCCGGTGGACGCGCGGAACCCAGGGCGCCATGGCAGCGGTAGCACTTGTTCGCCTCGCGCCGATTCAGCGAGCGGCAGGTCCAGCAGACCCAGAACGCATCCTGATCGACAAGCACAGCGACCACCTGTGGCGAGGACCCCGAGTTGCGCTTTGGTTCGGAGTCAACATGGGACGATCCAGAGAGGCTCTCGCGATGCCGACGGAGCGCACGACGGCTCAGCCAGAAGGCCATCGACCCTCCGAGCAGGGTGACGAGCAGGGCGAGTCCCAGCTCAGGACTCACTGCTGAGATCCACGGTCGCGCTGCTCCCTTGTCGCTGGAGACACGCCGGTTTCGATCACCACTCGGTGCCACGCCCCCGGGTGGGGGACTGTCGCCTAGGAGAATCGTACCTCCCCCGCCTAGACCCAACGGACGTCCGCCCATACACCGTTGCGCCGCGGCAACGAACGCGAGACAAATCAGCACTGCGGATGGGTCCGGCCGTCAGCGTCAGAGGCGTGACCGAAAGGGGAGGCACGTTCCCCGCCCGCGAGGCGGCAGTCCAGGACGCTGCCTTGGCTTGACGGTCCGAATCGGGGTGGCGACGCCGCACTCCCGCAGCAGAGTGCTGACGACCCGCGGCCCTCACGGCCCGCACGGCCCGCACCGTCCTGCCGGCGGTCGCCCGGCGCCCCGGACGGCCCGTTCGTCAGAGGGTCGGAGCGCCGTCCGGTGCCGCAACCTCGACCAGGCTGGCCAGCCTCGCCTCGTCGAGCACGCGGATCCCACCGCCTCGATCGCGTTTGACGAGACCCTCGGCTTCGAGGCCGCGCAACGTCCGATACATCATCACGCGGCTCGCACCGATCATGGCCGCGAGGTCTGCTCGCTGCGCGACCGGATGGGACGTGTCGAAGATCACGCTTCCGTAGCGGAGGAGAATGGCAGCCATTCGCTGGCGGGCCGACGCAAAGGATCGTTCATCGAGCCGCATGTTGAGGACCATCGCGTATTCGGCCAAACGGTCCAGGAGGTCGACGGCCAGGCCTGCGTCCTGGAGCGCGAGCTCCCGCACGTACCGGGGATCCCAGGTCGCCCAGGTGCCGTGCGTCAGGGCAACCAGCTCGTAGAGTGCATCGGCGTCCGGGTCGCTGATGGAGCGCAGCCCGCCGAGAGACCCGGGGCCCGCGATCAGTGCGGCCCGCACCTGCCCCGTCTCGACGATGCGGCGATGCATGACGTACCCGTCGAGCACGACGAAGGGAGGCAGCTGCATCCCTCTCGCGTGCAGCACGTCGCGACGGTGGAACGCCTGCCGTCGAACCGCACCTTCCAGCCGTCTGAGCGTGGCACTCCCGGCGCTCGGGATAAGCGGTGCGAGACGGGAACCGACCGCGTCCATCGCGTCCACCGACACCCTCCTCGCATCCAGCCGGTCGTCCCGAACGCGGGTTCCGCTCTCCAGTGAACTATGACATTGCGTCCGCGCATGCGAGCGGTAGGTTTGCCTTCCACGACGGCCCGTCGCTCTTGTGCCCAGGTCCGACGGGCCGTCGCGTCGTGTCATCCGGCGACGGGCGACGTCCGGGGGGCCGTCCTCGGCACCTTGTGACAGCGCCCGCGCCGGACGGTTGCTCTCATCGTGCAGCGTCGAACTCCATGCACGGGATGTCCACGTACCAGGGCGCGCGACCCGGCGACACGAGGACCTCCACGGCCCGCGTGCCCGTCATGCACCGCGGAGCGGCGCGGCGGATTTCCGCGGTAGCGTCTGGACCGTTCGACGCATACGACCGGGCGTAAAAGGTGCTGCCGAATCCGATCCCGAAAAGGACCAGTATCGTGCCAATGAGAACTGAGCCCGCCGTCATGCGACCGATCGGGCCGGGGAGGCGGAGCCTCGCGAAAGGCCGCCGACCAGACAGCCGGTCCGCGAGGAGGCCCCCCGCGAGGGCGATGGCGACGACGGCGAGCGAAGTGGGCTCGTAGCCGTATCGGCCCTGGCGAATGCTGTGGTTGACGAGGATGGTTGTGCCGAAGACCACGAGACCGGACGCCGGCAGGGCCACGACCGCCGCGACCGAGATCGCGCGGGCCGGCCAACCCCACCGCTCGCGGCCGACGAGGGCCAGCGCCAGCGTGAGCATGGCGAGGAGCACCCAGACTCCGACATTCCACGGGATGTGACCCTGCCCGAACACCCCCGCGTCGACTGCCATGCGCCATGTGCCGACAAGGAATTGCCAGGGAGTCAAGGGTGGCCGGAGAACGGGCGACCGAACAGCGACCAGCATCGCGATCACCTGAATAGCCGACGCCGTGAGCACGACGGCAAGCATCCGCCGGGCACCCGGCGTCCGCCGAACCACGGCCACGACCGCCAGCGCGACGAGCAGCGGCCCGAAGACGGACGTGACCGCAGTCCCGGCCACGAGGATCAAGTCTGGCGGCCGGGGCGGCCGGCCGACCCAGCTCGTCACGATCACAGTCGCCGAGGCCGCGAACAGGATCCAGTGGACGTTCGTGAGATTGCCGGAGACCTCGAGCCCGGCCGAGTAGCCGAGCACGAGGCTCGCACCCGCGAGGAGCCCTGCGGCGGGCGACGAGGTTGCGTCGGCAACCGCCAGGGCGGCCAGCGCGGCGGCGATGGCCGCGAGGAGCCCTGCGGTCAGTGTGAGACGGAATGGCAGCGACGCCGGATCACCCAGCGGCGCCAGGACGACGGCCAGCCGCGGGACCGTATGGAGATACCCCTCGTATGGGGTCAGCAGACATGCCGGCAATGTCTCGTCGTAGGCGCACTGCGCGAAGATCCTCCCATCCTCGGCCCAGATCGTGTCCGCTTTCGGGACGCCTGTCTGGCGGAGGAACGTCGCCGCCAGGACGATGGCGACAACGCCCGCCAACATGGCCAGCCGGGCGGGGATGACGCGATTTCGCCGAATTCGCAACCGCAAGACGCGCGCCTCCTGTCGCCGCGACGGATGCGGCCGCAAAGAGCGTATCGGATCCCCACGTCCCCGCCCGCGCCAGCGCAGGGAGGTAGCGAGCGTCGCAGGGCGGATCGTCCACGGTCAGTCTCCCGCCAGCGGGCGCGATGACCCCACAGCCCTGCTATCCCAGCCATCGCGGACAGCATGTCGCGAGAGTTCGTATCGGGCTGCCGCGCACTCGGTACCCTTGACCAATCATGCCGCCCGAATTCATCTACACGTCCTATCGGGTCGCCCGCCACTACCCGCCGGACCGGACCGTGCTCGAGGACATCTCGATCTCGTTCTATCCGGGCGCGAAGATCGGCGTCATCGGTCCGAACGGCGCCGGCAAGTCCAGCCTGCTCAAGATCATGGCCGGGCTCGATGACGGGTTCACCGGCGACGCTCGCCTGACGCCCGGGTTCACGGTCGGCTATCTCAGCCAGGAGCCCCAGCTGGACCCGGCGAAGGACGTCAAGGGGAACGTGCTGGACGGTGTCGGCGAGGTGCAGGGCCTGCTGGACCAGTACAACGCCGTGATGGCGAGGTGGTCCGAACCGGACGCCGACTACGAGGCCATCGGCGCCGAGCAGAGCGCGCTCGAGGACAGGATCAACGCCGCCGACGCGTGGAACCTGGAGCGCAACGTGGACATCGCCATGGATGCGCTCCGCTGCCCGCCGGACGACGCTGACGTCAGCGTCCTGTCGGGCGGCGAGAAGCGGCGGGTGGCGCTCTGCCGACTCCTGCTCCGGCATCCCGACCTGCTCCTGCTCGACGAGCCCACCAACCATCTCGACGCCGAGTCGGTCGAGTGGCTGGAGCGGTTCCTCCAGGAGTACGCGGGCACCGTCGTGGCGATCACCCACGACCGGTACTTCCTCGACAACGTCGCGAGGTGGATCCTGGAGCTGGATCGCGGCCGGGGAATCCCGTTCTCGGGCAACTACTCGAGCTGGCTCGAGCAGAAGCTGGACCGCATGTCGAGGGAGTCGAAGGCGGTCGACGCGCGCCAGCGCACCCTGGCGCGCGAGCTCGCGTGGGTCCGCCTGTCGCCGAGGGCACGGCAGGCCAAGGGCAAGGCACGCCTTGGCGCCTACGAGCAGCTGCTGGCCGAGGCGCAGGACGACAAGGGGAGCGCCCGGGAGCTCGAGATCGCCATTCCGCCCGGCCCGCGCCTCGGCGACACGGTCATCGAGGTCAAGGGGCTGCGCAAGGGATATGGCGACCGGCTGCTCGTCGAGGACCTGACGTTCTCGCTGCCGCGCGCCGGGATCGTCGGCATCATCGGCGCCAACGGTGCGGGCAAGACGACGCTGTTCCGGATGATCACCGGCCAGGAGGCCCCCGATGCTGGCGCCATCCAGGTCGGCGAGACGGTGCAGCTCAGCTACGTCGACCAGGGCCGCGACGACCTGCGCGCGGACCGGACGGTCTTCTCCGAGATCACCGATGGCGTCGAGATCGTGAAGGTGGGTTCGCGCGAGATCCCCGCCCGGGCGTACGTGTCCAGCTTCAACTTCCGCGGCACGGACCAGCAGAAGCTGGTGGGGACGCTGTCCGGCGGCGAGCGCAACCGGGTGCACCTGGCCAAGCTGCTCCAGTCGGGCGGAAACGTCCTGCTGCTGGACGAGCCGACCAACGACCTCGACGTGGACACGCTGCGCGCGCTGGAGGCCGGCCTGGAGTCCTTCCCGGGCTGCGTCGTGGTGATCAGCCACGACCGCTGGTTCTTGGACCGGATCGCGACCCACATCCTGGCATTCGAAGGCGACAGCCAGGTGCGCTGGTTCGAGGGCAACGTCAGCGACTACGAGGCGTTCCGCCACAAGGAGCTCGGTGCCGCGGCCGACCAGCCGCACCGGATCAGGTACAAGCGGCTCGGCGGCTGATATAGGCCTAGGCGGGCAGCCCGGTCGCCACCCCGAGCCCGCGCGTGCGGTGGCCGGAGAGGAGGGCTATCAACGCCTCCGCGTGCTGCGGGGACGCGGGTCGGGGATGGACCTCCCCGCACCCGCTCGCCCACGGAGGTCGGACGTTTCCCGGGATGCCCAGGGCCAGTGCGGATCTGGTGGGGCGTTCGGGCAACACAGGCAACGGCGATTGGCGGGCGGCCCTCCAACCGGGCAGGGCCAAACGCCTCTGTTCCATCGATCCGTAGGCTGCAAGCGTGTTCTCGCGCCGATGACCCCGGCGCGACCGATCCTCGCGTGGGAGTCACCGATGGCTGAGATGACACCTCCGCCCGCGACCGCCGCGGCATACCTGGAGCTCGCGATCGCGACGGGGCGCGAGGGCATGCAGGCCCGCCGCGGCGGGCCTTTCGGGGCCGTGGTGGTCACGCGGGGAGGTTCCGTTGTCGGCGTCGGCTGCAACAACGTCACCTCCAGCAACGATCCGACGGCCCACGCCGAGATCACCGCGATCCGTGCCGCCTGCGCCGCGCTGGGCGCATTCAGCCTCGATGGATGCACGCTCTACACGAGCTGCGAGCCATGCCCGATGTGCCTCGGCGCTGGGTACTGGGCACGCGTGGATGCAATCGTCTACGGCGCGTCGCGGGCCGATGCGGCGGCCGCCGGATTCGACGACGCGTTCATCTACGAGGAGATCGGCAGGCCGATCGAATCCCGCCATATTCCGATGTCGCAGGTGTCGGGGGAGTCGGCCGTTGCCCTGTTCGACGAGTGGCGGGCGATGGACGATCGAACGGCCTACTGAGCCGGCGGCCCGCGTCGGGCCTCCGCGAGCAGCGCCTCGGCCACGGAGGCCGCCCAAGCGCGGATGACGTCCCAATCGCGGAAGTCACCAATCGTGTGCGTCTGGAGGACCTGGGGGTCCAGCCCCGGAAAGGCCGGATCGAGCCGTCCGCCGAACGTGCGGTGGCCACGAGCGAAGATCTCGGCCGTGATCTCGTGGACGTTGGGGGCGATGGGCAGGTCCGCTGCCGCCAGGCGCCTGTCCAGCGGCCCGCTGCTGAACAGCCACACGGGGCGATCCTGCAGGGCGTCCAGGTGTCGGCTCACGAACCTGTTGGCGTCCCGCTGCCAGTGGGCCGCGTACAGCGCACTGCCGAGAATGACGGCATCGAACTCCTCCAGGTCCTTCACGTCCCGGACCGATGCGGTGGTGACCTGGAGGCCGGCGGCCTCCAGGGTGGCCGAGATCGCCTCCGCGATCTCTCGTGTGGACCCCATCTTTGTGGCGTATGCGACGAGAACTCGGGTGGCCATGGCTCCCTCGATCGTGCGCCGCCCGGAAACCCCGCCCGGCGGCGCCGCCATCTTGCACGAACCGGGCGCCGATGGCACGCGCAATCGCACCCGGCGTCGACCGGCCGTATCCTCGCGGACATGGCCATTGACCCCGCGCCCGACGACATCGTCCAGCTGGCCAACGCCCGCGCCGCCGCGCGTCGCAACAAGGACTGGTCCAGCGCCGACGAGCTGCTCGGGAGGATCGAGGCGGCCGGCTGGAGGGTCATCGATGTCGGCACGCTCTACGACCTCGTGCGCGCAGCACCCCCCGACGTGCGGGATGGGGCGACCACGAGGTTCGGCTCCAGCCTGAGCGTGCCGTCACGCCTCGACGAGCCTGCGACCGGGCTCGCTTCCGTGGTCCTGCTCGCCACCGACTGGCCCGAGGACCTCGCGCGAACCCTCTGGGCCCTCGCGGCCACGTCTCCTGCCGGCACGGAGGTCATCGTCGTCGAGAACGCAGCGTCCGAGGAACAATCTGCGGCGCTCGGTGCCCTGGAGGCCGCGGGACCTCCGGCGGCCGGCATGACCCTCGAGGTCATCCGGACCGGCGTGCGGTTCGGGTTCGCCGCCGCGCTCAACGCCGGGATCAGGCGCGCGTCCTCGCCGGTGGTGCTGCACCTGGATACCTCTGTGGAGCCCCAGGGAGACCTCGTCTCCGCGGTCGTGGGGGCGCTCCGGGATCCCACGGTGGCGGTCACCGGTCCCTTCGGCATCGTGTCCGATGACCTCCGCCGCTTCCGCGACGCACCGGAGGGCCAGGTCGACGTGGATGCCATCGAGGGCTACGCGATCGCCTTCCGCCGTTCCGACTACGGTGCCCGGGGGCCGCTCGACGAGCACTTCAGCTTCTACCGCAACCTCGACATCTGGTGGAGCCTCGTGCTCCGCGACCAGGGCGAGGACGAGCCGGAGGACGCTGCGCCGCGTCGGGCAGTGCGCGTGACGGGCGTCCCGCTGCTGCGCCACGACCATCGCGGCTGGACCAGCCTGGCGGACGGTGAGCGGGACCGGCTCTCCAAGAAGAACTACTACCGCGTGCTGAAGCGGTTCGCCTCGCGCCGCGACCTGCTTGTCGGCGGGGCAGGGGAGCCCCAGGGGACCTAGCCTTGCCGGAGGACCGTTCCGGGGCTCCGCGGGGCCCCGCCCGTATACTCCGCTCCGGACCCGGACGATGGGTTCCAGGACTGCCGGAGGGGGCATGGTGGAGGCTGAGCTGAACGACGGGGACCCGGTGGTGCCGTCGTCGCGCGGGCGCCGGATCGCAGGCGCAGCCCTCGCTCTGGGCGTGGCGGCGACCATGCTGATCGGGCTGTGGCCCAGGGCGGCCGGGGCGGTGCCGACCGCATCCGCCGCGGATACGAGCGTGGTCAGCGTCGTTGCGGGCTCTCCCGCGTCGCTCGATCCCGCCCGGCACGGTGACCTTGGCAGCGCGTCGTTCATCAGCCAGCTGTACGAGACGCTCACCGCCGTCGACCCGACCCTCACCGTCCGCCCGGCTCTCGCGGAATCCTGGGTTGTCAGCGACGAGGGGCGCCGGGTCACCTTCACCCTGCGCCCGGACCTGACGTTCAGCGATGGCACGCCGCTGACCGCCACCGACGTGGTGCACAGCTGGCGTCGCCTCTTCGATCCCACCAGCCCCTCGCCGCTGGCCTCGCTCATCGCCGACGTGGTTGGCGCTCGGGCGCTGCTGTCCGGGCAGTCCACCGACGTCGCGTCGCTCGGCGTGCGCGCCGAGGGTGACCGCACGGTCGTGGTGGACCTGGAGCGTGGTGGCGGGGACCTGCCGGCCATCGTGTCCGGGGCGCCGTTCGCCATCGTCCCGGCCTCCGCCGGCGCCGCCGAGATCACCCCGAAGCCCGAGACCTTCGTCGGGAGCGGTGGCTACATGCTGTCCGCCGTGGGGCCGGATGCCATCGTCCTCAAGGCGAACCCGAGGTACTGGGCCGGCAAGCCGGCGATCGAGACGGTCCGCATGCTGACGACCCTGGGCGGCCGGAGCCCGGTGGACGCCTTCGTGGCCGGCGACGTGGACGTGACCGACATCGGCTTCTCGGACGCGGCCTGGATCGCCTACGACCGCGTGCTGGGCCCGTCCCTCCGCACCGATCCCTCCCTCTCGGTGACCTATTACGGCTTCGACACGGCCCATCCTCCGTTCAACGACGTCCGAGTCCGGCAGGCGTTCGCCCAGGCGGTGGACTGGCGCCGCCTCGCGGCCCTCGACGAGCCCGGCTCGTCCGTCCCGGCCACGGGGATGGTCCCGGCCGGCATGCCCGGTGCGCCGTCGGGCGACTACCTGCCGCCGTACGACCCGGCCGCAGCGCGGCAGCTCCTCGCCGATGCAGGGTATCCGGGGGGGAAGGGCCTCAAGCCGATCTCGTTCATCGCGAGCGGTGGAGGCTACGACGAAGCCATCGTCGCGATGCTCGAGAAGAACCTCGGCGTCAAGATCGACTACGCGACGATGGATTTCAGCACCTACCAGGAGCGCCTCGCTACTGATCCGCCACAGCTGTGGAGCCTCTCCTGGGTGGCCGACTACCCGGGACCCAACGACTTCCTCGGGGTCCTGCTCGGGACCGGGTCCACGGCGAACCAGGGTGGATGGTCGTCGGCCCCGTTCGACGCCGCCGTCAAGGACGCGACGGCCGCGGCGAGCCCGGCGGACGCCACGGCCGCCTACGCCAGGGCGATGCAGCTGGTGAAGGACGAGGTGCCCGTGGTGCCCGTCTCCTACGGGACGTCCTTCTCGCTGGTGCGTGACGGCCTCCTGGGCGTGAGCCAGACCGGGACGGGGATCCTCCGCCTCGCCGGGCTCGCCTGGGGGAACAAGCCGTGACCGGGGGGCTGCGACGCCTCAGCGTGACCCGCGCGCTCGCCGCCGTCGCGATCGTGATGGCCCTGCTCGTACCCGCCGGCGTCGCGCGCGCGGCGGACATCAGCTTCGGCACCCCGGATGCCACCGTCACCTACAACGAGGGCATCGAGTTCACCGTCCCGATGACCTCGGGCGTCGCGCCGGAACGGATCGAGCTGCGTCTCCGCTTCCCGGACACGCTGGGCCCCCACATCACCGCTGTGCAGGTCCCGGGAGCCGGTCCCCAGAAGCTGCGCTATCTCCTGGACCTGACCGGCGACGGCCACATGGCCCCAAACACGACGATCATCGCGACCTGGGCCGCGTTCGCGTCTGCCGACGCGGAGCCGGTGCTGAGCGAGCCGCTGACCGTGCACTACGAGGACACGTCCCACAAGTGGCAGACCGTGTCCGGGGACCTGGTCACGGTGCACTGGTATGCGGGCGACGAGGCGTTCGCACGCAAGGCGCTCCAGATCGCCGAGGATGCGGTCGCCAAGACCTCCGCGCTCCTCGGCGTCACCGAGACCGAGCCGATCGACTTCTTCATCTACGGGGACGAGACATCGTTCCGCGCCGCGCTCGGTCCCGGGACCCGGGAGAACGTCGGGGGTCAGGCCCACTCCGAGATCCGTACCCTGTTCGCGTTGATCGGCCCTGACGGCATCAACGATCCCTGGGTCGGCATCGTCATCCCGCACGAGCTGACCCACCTCGTCTTCGACACGGCGGTCCACAACCCGTACCGGTTCCCGCCGCGCTGGTTCAACGAGGGGCTCGCGGTCTACCTGTCCCAGGGCTACAATTCATCGGACCGGAACCGCGTGAATGCGGCCACCTCCACGAAGGACCTCCTCCCGCTGACGGCACTGACGGGGCAGTTCCCGACAGATCCGGACAAGACCTACCTTGCCTACGCCGAGTCCGTGTCCGCGATCGACTACCTCGTGCGGACGGACGGGAGCGATGCTCTCTACGCGCTGGTGAAGGCCTACGGCGATGGACTGACCGACGACGAGGCGTTCACGAAGGCGCTCGGGCGCGACGTCGCTGCGTTCCAGGCCGGCTGGCTGAAGGAGCTGGGCGCCGACCAACCGACGGATTACGGCCCCATCGCCGCCCCTGCCGGACCGCTGCCGGCCGGATGGACCGGGCCCGGGCAGACGGCAGGTCCCGCGAGCACCCCGGCGTCCGCACCCGGGGCGCCGACCGCAGCCGCCGCTGCCGCACCCGCCGACGGCGGGCAGGCTGCCGACGGGGCCGCCACGGGGCCGGTGCTGGCGGCGGTCCTCTCAGTCGTCGCGCTGGTGGTGATCGTGCTCATCGTCGCCCGGCGGCGCGTCGGGCGGGCGTGACCACCGTGAGGCTGGGCATGGCGCGTGTCCGGGCGGTCTCCGTGTGGCAGGTCACACTCTTTCTGGCGTTGCTCGTGCTCGGCTTCCTCATCGCCGCGCAGCTGGCGTCCGAGGGCCCGCGCATTCGGATCACGAGCCAGGAGCGCACGCCGCTGGTCGAGACAACGCTGGACCTCCAGGCGCAGCAGGAAGGGCTCAAGCAGCAGATCCTGGACTTGCGTGCGTCCATCCAGGAGCTGGAGGCGGCGGGCCAGGGCGGGGCGGCCGTCACGAAGGAACTGAACACCCAGCTGAAAGCAGCCCGCATCGCCGCGGGCCTCGTCCCGGTGTCCGGGCCCGGGATGGTCATCCAGCTCAGTCGATTCCAGCGTCGCCGCGCCGCCCGACGGCAACTCCCGCGACTACCTGGCGTCCGGGCGGGATGTCCTGACGGTCGTGGAGGAGCTGTGGCTGGCGGGCGCCGAGGCGATCGCTGTCAACGGCGAGCGGGTGACGGTGGCGACCGCGATCGAGGACATCGGCGGCTCGGTCCTGGTCAACTCAGCCTACGTGACCGCGCCGTACCAGATCTCGGCCATCGGGCCCGACAACATGTTCGACCGTCTCTCGCAGTCTCTGGGGTTCGTCGACTTCATCCGCAGTCGCGCGGAGACATTCGGCATCGGGGTGTCCTACGCCACGCCGGCGGCGGTCGACCTCCCCGCGTACGCGGGATCCGTGAACCTCCGCTACGGCAGGGTGCAGCCCAGCCCCGCCCCGACGCAGGCGCCCTGATGCGCCGCCTGGGCGGTCGGGTGGCGGTCGGCGCCGTCCTCCTGCTCCTGGGCTTCCTGGTCGTGGTGCAAGTGCGCTCGCAGGCGGCGGACCAGGGCCTCGCCGGCCTGTCGGTCCAGGAGCTCACCGAGCTCGTCGCGAACGTCACGACGCGCAACAACCAGCTTCGCGATGAGATCAAGACGCTGGAGAGCCAGCGGGCAACCGTGTCCTCGGCTGTCGAGCGCGGCGATACCTCGACCGGCGGGATCCGCACCGACCTCAACCGGATCCTGGGCTGGTCCGGCGCCCTGGGCGTCAGCGGGGCCGGCGTGAGGGTGACCGTCGATGGTGCACTCCCGGGCGATGCCGTGGAGCAGCTGCTCAACGAGCTGCGCAACGCCGGTGCCGAGGCGATCTCGATCGGCGGCGTCCGGATGGTGCCAGGCGTCGTGGTGACGGGTCCCGCCAAGGCCCTCGTGGTGGCCGGAGTCCCGCTGCCGGGCGCGCTCGAGATCCTTGCCGTCGGCCATCCCGAGTCGCTGGCCGGCTCGCTCGCCCGTGCCGGAGGGCCGATCGCCCAGCTGTCCGCCCGGTACCCGGACGTGACGGTCACAGTCAACGACGAGGATCTCATCGAGGTCCCGCCGACGGACCGCGATCTCAATCCCGTGCGAGGTCACCCCAGGCTCTGACCTGCCGGCGCGTTCCTGCCCTCTGCTACCCTCCACCCGATGTCAGGCCACCCGGTGCTCGAGCTGATCCTCGGCGACGTCGTGCGACTCCGGCGACGCCACCCATGCGGTGGCGAGACGTGGCTCGTCGACCGCCTCGGCGCCGATATCGGGATCCGCTGCGAGACGTGTGGCCGACACGTCCTCGTGGAGCGTCCGGCTCTCGAGCGACGGATCACGGGGTTCGAGAGACGTGGAGATCCCGTGATCAGCGCCGCCGTGGAAGCGGCGCGCACGTGAGCGAGCCCGAGCCGGGCCTCGCCGTGAATGGCGTCGGTCTCTCCGCGAATGAGGCCGGCCTGCCCGGGACCGAGGAGGCGCCCGCCACCGAGGGCCCCGCCACGAGGAGGCGCCCGGAGCGCTCGACGTCTTCCGCAACCGCCCGTTCCTGCTGCTCTGGCTGAGCCAGCTGTTCACGCAGGTCGGCGGCAATATGGTCCTCTACGGCCTGACGATCATCGTCACCGACTCGACACGGTCACCGGCGGCGCAGAGCCTGCTGATCCTCTCGTTCCTGGTGCCGGCCGTCCTGTTCTCGGCGGTCGCAGGCGTCTACGTGGACCGCTTCGACAAGCGCCTCGTGCTCGTGGCGACCAACCTGCTGCGGGCGGTGCTATCCGTCGCCCTCTTCCTTGCGGGCGTCAACCTGCTGCTGCTGATGCTGTTCAACGTCCTGATCTCGACGGTGACGGTGTTCTTCGCGCCGGCCGAAGCCGCGATGATCCCGCAGGTCGTTCCTCGCAAGCAGCTCATCGCCGCGAACGGCGTGTTCACGCTGACCCTCAACGCCGCCTTCGCCATCGGGTTCGCGCTGCTCGGCCCGATCGTCCTGACGCTGGTCGGGGCGCCGGCCCTCATCCTGATCGTCGGTGCCTGCTACCTGATCGCCGCGGGCTTCTGCTGGACGCTGCCGCCGGCGCCGGCCGAAGTCGTTGAGCCGGATCCCCTGCACGAGGCGGAGCAGGCGATGGGCTCCACGTTCGGCCAGCTGCGCGAGGGCATCGACTTCATCCGGTCGAACCCGCGGATCAGCTGGTCCCTGCTGTATCTCGGCGCCGCGGCATCGCTGGTCGGCGTGCTAGGCGTCCTCGGGCCGGCGTTCGCACGGGACACGCTGGGCCTGGAGACGAAGGACTTCGTGGTCGTCGTGCTGCCGCTGGCCTTCGGCATCGTGATGGGCATCCTGTTGCTCAACAACTTCGGCCACCTCATGCCGCGCCGGCGGATCATCGAGTACGGGCTGATGGGCCTCGGCATCGGGATCTTCCTGATCGCGGCGGTCGTTCCCATCTCGCACTTCTTCCAGCGGGCGGAGGCGGCCACCGGTCTCGTCTCCCTGGCAGACTTCACGTCCGTGCTCGCGATCGTCGTGTTCATCGCGCTGCTCGCCGGCATCGCCTACGCGTTCGTCGCGATCCCCGCGCAGACGCAGCTCCAGGAGGACCTCCCTGAGGACGTCCGCGGGCGGGTCTTCGGTATCCTGAACATGCTCGTCTCGACCGCGTCCTTCCTGCCGATCATCATCGTCGGCGGGGTTGCGCAGGTGGTCGGGACGACCGTCGTCCTGTACGTTGTGGGCATCTTGCTGACGGTGTCCGGCGTGGCCTCGTACATCACGCGCGGCCCGCTCAAGCCCGCGGAAGCCAAGGCGATGGCGGTCGGGCCCGCCACGCCTGCCGGGTTCGACCCGATTGCGGTGGCGACCGCAACGGAGCGGGATGCTGGTGACCGGCGCGCATCGCGCCGGGCGGAGGCGTCGGCTGCCGCTGCCGGGGAGGCGGCCGCAGGTTCGGCGTCGGAGGCGGCTGTGCCCGCGGCGTCGGTCGAGGCGACAGAGCAGCCCGACGACATACCAGACGATGGGCCGCCATCGCCCGACGTGCTTCCAGGTGAACCTGCCGGGGACGAGTAGGCGTGCGAGGCACCGGGCTCCTGGTCACTGGTCGGATCGCCACGCTGGGAGGCCAGGCGGGCCCGGGATGGGTCGAGGCCATCGCGATCGAGGGTGGCCGCGTCATCGCCGCCGGAGCGAAGGCCGACGTAGAGGCGGCGGCCACCACCGGGGCTCGCCGGCTCGCGCTCGCCGCGGACGAGGTCGCGATCCCCGGGCTGACCGACGCACACCTCCACCTGGCGGATGCGGCGCTCGCGCGCCTGCGCGTCAACCTGGACGATGCACGCTCCGTCGAGTCCGTCCTGGAGCGGGTTCGCGTGGCTGCGGCGGCGGAGCCGGACCCCACCGCCTGGATCGAGGGCGACGGCTGGGATGCGGACCTGCTCGGACGCTGGCCGACCGCCGCCGATCTCGAGCGGGCCGCGCCGGGACGCCTGGTCGCGCTCTGGGCCCACGACCATCACGCACTCCTGGCGAGCGCTCGCGCCCTCGTGGAGGCCGGGATCGATGACGACCGGGGCGATCCGGACGGCGGCGTGATCCGGCGGGACGAGTCGGGCCGTGTCACCGGAGTCCTGCACGAGACCGCGTCCGCGCTGGTCTCCGGGCGGGTTCCTTCGCCGGATGGGGACCGGGTATCGGCCGCTCTCCGGCCGATGATCGCGGAGCTTCTCTCCCTCGGCGTCGTGGCCGCGCACGATCCCGGCGAGCTGTCCGGACGGAGCGATCTCGGAGGTCCGTTCGAGGCCTATCGCCGGCTCGCCGCCGAGGGCATCCTCGACATGCGCGTGCATGCCTGCATCCGTCCGGAGCAGCTGGACGCCGCGGAGTCGCAGGGCTTGCAGAGCGGGCGGCCGCTCGGGCCGGACCCACTCGACCGCCTGAGGCTCGGGTGGCTCAAGACCTTCGCCGACGGATCCCTGGGCTCGAGGACGGCCGCCCTGCTGGAGCCCCTCGACCGGCTCCCCGGCGAGCCGGACCCGCCCAACGGGGGTCACGGCGTCTGGCTGGTTCCACCCGAGGAGTTGCGCGCCCAGGCACTCCACGCGGCGTCGCTGGGAATCGCCACCCAGGTGCACGCGATCGGCGACGCGGCAGTCCGAGCCGCCCTGGACCTCCTGGCGCCGACCGTGGGCCGCACGCGGCTCATGCCCCGCGTCGAGCACGTCCAGCTCGTCTCGACGGCCGACGTCCCGCGCTTCGCCGCCCTGGGGATCGCCGCTTCGATGCAGCCCATCCACGTCCGGTCCGATGCCGGGAAGGCTCGCCGGCTCTGGGGCGCGCGAGCAGAGGAGCGTGGCTATGCGCTCGGTGCCCTGGCTGCGTCGGGGGCGGTCATGCCCACCGGCACGGACGCACCCGTGGAGCCCGTCGACCCGTGGCCGGGGCTCGCCTGCGCGGTGACCCGGGCCGCGCCCTCGTGGACGGTTGGGACGCTGCCCTTCGGGCCCGGGAATGCCCTGGACCTCTGGAGGGCCATCCGTGCCGCGTGCGTGGATCCGGCCATCAGCGCCGGCGAGACGGATCGCGGTCGGCTGGTGCCGGGGCACCGGGCGGACCTGCTGGTGATCCCGGCAGCAGCAGTCGCCCAGCCCGTGGAGACCGACGGCGCACTCTGGAACGCCAGGCCGCGACTGGTGCTCCTCGACGGCGAGCTCGCCGCGGGGGCATGACCCTGGTCAGCCGGCGGCCGGCGGCAGGTCCCTCTGCCTGCGGGCCTCGTAGAGCAGGATGGCAGCCGCGACCGACACGTTCAGGCTGTCGGCGACGCCCGCCATCGGCAGGCGGACGGGCAGGATGGAGGGGCCGGACCACGCCCCGGTGAGACCGTCCGCCTCGGCGCCGAGGACGAGGGCGACCGGACCCCGGAGGTCCACGTCGGTGTACAGCGCATCTGCGTCCACCCGCGCCGCCAGCAGCGTCAGGCCCCGGCCCGCGAGGTCATCCCGCACGGCGTCGCTGGAGCCCGCGGCGAGCGGGACGGCGAAGATCGTCCCGAGCGAGGCACGGATGGCGTTGGGGTTGAAGATGTCCGTTCGCGGGTCCGCGGCCAGGACCGCATCCGCGCCCGCTGCGTCCGCCGTCCTGAGCACCGCTCCGAGGTTGCCGGGCTTCTCCACGCACTCCAGCACGACGACGAGTGGATCGTCCGGGAGGCACAGGTTCTCCAGCGCCAGGCTCGGGATCCGGACCGTGGCGACCAACCCCTCGGAGCGGTCACCGTACGCCAGCCGGTCCAGCACCTGTCCGGTGACGGGCACGACCGAGGCGCCACGTCGGCGGGCGAGGGCCACCGCCGCCTCGCCCTCGGGCGCGATCCGGGATTCATCCACGAACACCTCGACGACGACCGCGCCGCCCGCGAGTGCCCGGCCCAGCTCCCGTGCGCCGTCCACGAGCGTCAGGCCGGCCTCGTCCCGCTCCCTGCGGTCCCGCAGGCCCGCCACCGCGCGGATGCGTGGGTTCTTCGTGCTGGTCAGGGCAGGCTCGGTCATGGCCGTTGATCCGCGCCGCACGACGTCACCGGACGGGGCTGTGCGCCCACGCCCCGAGGGGCAGGCGGGAGCCGGCCCGGCTGTCGAGCGTGAGCGGCTCGCCGGTCGCGGGGACGCTGAAGTGCTCCCTCACGAGGGCGCCCAGCCGGTCCCCGTCGTAGCCCGGCGTGTGAGCGCTGAGCAGGATGAACGACGGGCGTGGCCCGACGAGCGCGGCGAGGTCGTCGAGCAGCGGCGCGAGGTGTTCCTCGATCTGCCAGGCACCGGCTCCGTGGCCGTACGTCGGCGGATCCAGCACGACCCCGTCGTACCGCCGGCCCCGGCGCCGCTCCCGCCGCACGAACGTCCGGACATCCTCCACGAGCCAGCGCACGGGCTTCTCGGTCAGCCCAGAGAGCTCCGCGTTGTGGCGTGCCCAGGTGGTGGCCGGCCGCGACGAGTCCACGTGTGCCACGCGGGCACCGGCGCTGGCGCACGCCAGGGTTGCGCCGCCGGTGTAGCCGAACAGCGAGAGAACCTCCGGTGGGCGACCCAGGCTGGCCTCGGCGGCGCGCACGACACGCTCGAGCCAGGTCCACGTGCCGGCGTGCTCGGGGAAGACGCCGACCTGGCCGCTGGCGGAGGGCCGGCACTCGAGAACGAGGTTGCCGACCCGGACCTGCCAGGGGTCCAGCGCCGCGCCCCGGACCCACGCGCCGCCGTTCCAGCGGAAGCTGGCCCGCTTCCACTCCTCGGGCGGCAGACGGGGGATCCAGTCCGCGGTGGGGGTGGGCCTGTCCACGAGGGCCGCGCCGAATCGCTCGAGGCGGCGTCCGCCACCGCAGTCGAGGAGCTCCAGGTCCGCCATGGGTCAATCGTCGCACGCATCGACGCGGGGGGCGACGTCGACCTCCGAGCTCGCCGCCGCCCGCGGCCCGCGGACGCACGGCGGAGTCGTGGTATCTTGCCCGCCGAGGGCGATTGGCGCAGTTGGTTAGCGCGCATGCTTGACATGCATGAGGTCACTGGTTCGAGTCCAGTATCGCCCACCATCTCCGGCCCTCGGGGCCACGAAGACCGAAGCGTCGAGCGGGACGCGCCCCACAGGAACGTCGCCAGAGAGCGGGGCCATCGGCTGGAAGCCCCGCAGACCCACCGGTGGCGGTACCACCCGTGAGCGGCCGGCGAACCGGCCCGGGATCCGCCCGTTAGCGCGGCACGAGCGCACGACACCGTCGCACGGGTGTCGTGAAGGCGGGTGGAACCGCGGGAGGTCGAACCTCTCGTCCTGTCGGGACGAGAGGTTTTGTGTTTCTCGGGAGCTGACGACATGACAGACGACCAGGTGGCCGCACCGGCGGTCGATCGGGACGAACCGGAGTTCGTGGCACCCGAGCGCGGCTCGGCGGACGAGCTGCTCGACGCCGGCGCCCACGCGCCGATCGACGCCATGCGTCACAGCACGGCGCATGTCATGGCGGAGGCCGTCCTGGCCCTCTTCCCGGGCGCGCGGCTGGGTATCGGGCCTGCCATCGAGAACGGCTTCTACTACGACTTCGAGCTGCCGCGGCCGCTCACGCCCGACGACCTCGTCGCGGTCGAGACCAGGATGCGCGAGAGCGTCGCTGCCAACCATGCCTTCGTCCGCCGCGAGGTCGGGTTCGACGAGGGCCGCGCGATCGAGGAGGCCGACGGCCAGGCCTTCAAGGTCGAGATCCTGGACGACCTCGCACGGAAAGCCGTCGAGACGGGCACGCCGATGCCGCCAGTGACCTTCTACGAGCACGGGCCGTTCCGCGACCTGTGCAAGGGTCCCCACGTGGAGGCCACCGGGCAGATCGGGCCGTTCAGGCTCCTGGCGGTCGCCGGGGCCTACTGGCGGGGCGACGACAAGCGCCCGATGCTCCAGCGGATCTACGGGACGGTCTGGGAGACGCAGCAGGACCTGGACCTCTACCTGTGGCGCCGTGAGGAGGCCAAGAAGCGGGACCATCGCAAGCTCGGCGTGCAGATGGACCTGTTCAGCTTCCACGACGTGAGCCCCGGAGCCGCGTTCTGGCACCCGAAAGGCTGGCGCCTGTACCAGACGCTGCGCGATGCGATGCGAGGGATCCAGGACCGGCGCGGGTACGAGGAGATCTACACGCCCCCTCTCGTCCACCAGAAGCTGTGGGAGCAGTCCGGGCACTGGGACCACTACCGCGACGGCATGTACATGGTCGACGTCGAGGGCCAGCTGTTCAGCCTCAAGCCGATGAACTGCCCCGAGTCCTCGTTCATCTACCGCTCCAGGTTGCGCTCGTACCGCGACCTGCCGCTTCGCCTCTCGGAATACGGCGTGCTCCACCGCAACGAGCTGTCGGGCGTGTTGTCGGGCCTCACGCGCGTCCGTCACTTCGTCACGGACGACGCCCACATCTACATCCGGCCAGACCAGATCGCCGCTGAGATCGAGGGCCTGATGAGCGAGATCCGCGAGGCCTACTCGTGGTTCGGCCTCACGCCGACGCTCACCTTCGGCACACGTCCCGACAAGGCCCTCGGGGACCCGACTGTCTGGGCCGAGACCGAGGCGATCATGCGGGCCGAGCTGGAGCGGTCCGGTCTCGAGTACCGCGTCAAGCCCAAGGACGGGGCGTTCTACGCACCCAAGATCGATATCCAGATCACGGACGCGCTGGGCCGCGAGTGGCAGACGGCGACGATCCAGGTGGACCGCCTGATGCTGCCCGAGCGCTTCGACCTGTGGTACATCGACGAGGCCGGGACGCAGCAGCGCCCCGTGGTGATCCACCGGGCGATCTACGGCTCACTCGAGCGTTTCATCGGCGTGCTGACGGAGCATTTCGCCGGAGCCTTCCCGCTGTGGTGCGCCCCGGTGCAGGCCGTGGTGATCCCGATCGCGGACCGGCACGTGGAGGCCGCGAACGAGCTTGCCGCGGAGCTCCGGGCCGGTGGCCTGCGGTTCGTGGAGGTCGATGCCTCCGACAACCGGATGCAGAACAAGATCCGGCTGGCGCAGGGCCAGAAGATCCCGTACATGCTCATCCTCGGCGACCGTGAGGTGGAGGCGCGGACCGCCGCGGTCCGGCGGCGGGGCGCCACGAAGGACGAGCCACAGGAGGTCCTGCCCTGGTCCGTGGTTGCCGAGCGTCTCGGTGCGGAGGTTCGCGAGCGACGCCTGGGGTAGGGGACCCTCGGTTCCCGGGGCAGCAACGGCGTGTCGCTGACAGCCGACACGGGATCGGCGGGCACATTCCCACCAGGGACTGCGGAGGCTCGACGGACGTCACCGCCGAGGCTCCGACGGGCCTCGTGGGGACCCTCCCGTTCGTTGCGACCGATCGAACCCTTGTGCTATCCTGCCGCGGCGACCGAGCACGGTTTTCGTGCGCGCCGCGAGCCCACGTCTATTCGAGCAGAGGGACCACGCCATCAGCCGAGACCTGCGCATCAACCAGATGATCCGCGTCCCTCAGGTCCGGGTTGTCGACGAAGATGGCTCACAGCTCGGCGTCATGCCGACGCACCAGGCCATGGCGATGGCGCAGGAACGGGGGCTCGACCTCGTCGAGGTTGCGCCTACGGCAGCCCCTCCCGTCGTCCGCTTTCTCGACTTTGGTCAGTACAAGTACGAGCTGACCAAGCGCGAGAAGGAGGCGAAGCGCAAGCAGCGAGCGGTGGAGTTCAAGGAAGTCCGCCTCACGCCCAAGATCGGCATCGGCGACTTCGACACCAAGGTCCATCGCGCCATCGAGTTCCTCGAGGATGGCGACCGGATCAAGGTGACCGTCCGTTTCCGCGGCCGGGAGCTCACGCATCCGGAGATCGGCCGGGCGCTCCTCGCCAAGTTCGGCGAGGCGGTGAAGGACCACGGGGTCGTGGACCGGACCCCGGCGCTCGAAGGCAAATCGATGTTCATGACGCTCGCCTCGGTTCACAAGCCGAGGGTCCACGAGCACCGCAACCCGGGGACGAAGCCCGAGGAAGCCGCCACGGGGCCCGAGGCTCCGTCCGACGTCCCGTCCGGCGTTCTTCCGTCAGATCCGACGCCCTCCGCCTTGCCGGCGGCCGAGGCGGCGCCAGCAGGAGAGTGAGGCCAGCGTGCCGAAGATGAAGACCCACAAGGGGACCCAGAAGCGCGTCGGGGTCACCGGGAGTGGGAAGTTCATTCGCGTGAAGTCCTGGAGTGGACATCACCTGGAGCTGAAGTCGTCGCGCCGGACACGCCGGTACGCGGGCAAGGCGGTCGTGGGTCCCCAGCACCAGGACCAGCTCCACCGCCTGCTTCCGGGCATCTAGGAGCGATCGATGGCACGCGTCAAGCGGGGCGTCACGTCCCACAAGCGCCACAAGCGGCTGCTCAACGCCTCCGAGGGTCGGAGCGGCACCAACCGCAAGCTCATCAAGCGGGCGCACGAGGCCCAGCTCCATGCGCTGGCCTACGCGACCCGGGACCGCAAGCAGCGAAAGCGCGACATGCGCGAGCTGTGGATCATCCGGATCAACGCGGCCGCGCGAATCAACGGCATCACCTACGGCAAGCTCATCGCCGGCCTCAAGAAGGCCGACGTGGTGATCGATCGCAAGATCCTCGCCGATCTCGCCGTCCGCGATGCTGCGACCTTCGGCCGGATCGCCGAGATCGCCCGCACCGCCTGACCGCCACGGTCGACCAGCCCGGACCCTCGACGTCCCCGACGCTCGGGGGTTCGTGATTCAGGGGCCAGGTCGGCCCTGCCAGAAACCGCACCGGATCCCATTCCCGATCATGGACCTCGCCCAGCTGACCTCGGATCTCGACCGGCTGCGTGACCGCGCGATCGCCGCTGCCGCCTCGTCCCCCGACACTGCCGCCCTCGAGGCCCTCGAGGTGGAGGTCCTGGGCAAGAAGGGCGACCTGACGGCGATCCTGCGCGGCATCGGTGCCCTCCCGGTGGAGGACCGTCCGAAGGTGGGGTCGGTGGCCAACCAGGTCCGGGTCGCGGTGGAGGAGGCTCTGGCACGAGCGCGTTCCCAGCTCGGGAGCGCGGAGATGGCGGCACGCCTCGCGGCCGAGGCGGTCGACGTGACGACGCCGGGCCGCCCGATCCGTCGCGGCAGCCTGCACCCGATCGTGGAGACGTCGCGCAAGATCGCGGAGGTCTTCGCGCAGTTCGGCTTCGTCGTCTACGAGGGCCCCGAGGTCGAGGACGACATCACCAACTTCCAGATGCTCAACATCCCGCCGGACCACCCCGCCCGGGACCTGTGGGACACGCTCTACCTCGACATGGGCGGCCGGCTGCTGCGCACCCACACCAGCCCGGGGCAGATCCGCGTCATGCACCAGGAGCGGCCCCCGATCCGCGCCCTGCTCCCGGGCCGGTGCTTCCGCTACGAGGCCGTGGACGCCAGCCACAACTCGGAGTTCTTCCAGGTCGAGGGCCTGATGATCGACGAGGGAACCTCGATGGCGGACCTCAAGGGCCTCCTCGACCAGTTCGCCCACGCGATGTTCGGCGCGGATCGGGCGACCAGGTTCCGCCCCGGCTACTACCCGTTCACGGAGCCGTCCGTCGCCTTCGACGTCCTGTGTGTCGTCTGCGACGGGCAGAAGTGCCCGGCCTGCTCGCGGACCGGCTGGATGACGATCCTTGGGGCGGGCATGGTCCACCCGGTGGTGCTGCGCTACGGCGGGATCGACCCGGAGCGCTACCAGGGCTTTGCATTCGGCATGGGCGTGGAGCGGATCGCCAACCTGCGGCATGCCGTGGCCGACCTGCGCCTGTACATGGAAGACGACCTCAGGTTCCTGGGAGCGTTCCGGTGAGGGTCCCGCTCGCCTGGCTGCGCGAGTTCGTGGACGTCCAGCTGACCCCCGAGCAGCTGGCAGAACGCCTGACGCTGCTCGGCATGGAGGTCAAGGGGATCGAGCGCTGGGGCGCCGACTGGGAGGGCGTCGTGACCGGCGAGCTGCTGACGGTCGAGAGGCACCCGCGCGCTGACCGTCTCCACCTCACGACCGTGACGCTGGGCGATGGCGGGGCGCCACTGTCCATCGTCTGCGGCGCCACCAACATTGCCCCCGGCCAGCGCATCCCCGTGGCGCTGCCCGGAGCCGTCCTGCCCGGCAACCGGCGGATCGAGCGGGCCGAGAAGATGGGCGTCGTCTCCAACGGGATGCTGTGCTCGGGCGAGGAGCTGCGGCTCACCGGCGACGGCGACGGGATCCTGATCCTGCCGGCCGATACACCGCTGGGCGTTCCGCTGGCGGACCTGTTCGGGGACGTGGTCCTCGACGTGGACGTCAAGCCGAACCGGGGCGATGCCCTGTCGATCCTGGGCCTCGCTCGCGAGGTCGCCGCCGCCACCGGCCAGCACGTGCGCATGGCGGAGATCACGGTGGAGGAGGGGAGCGGGCCCGCCATCGCGGACCGGCTGACCGTCGAGGTCCGCGACCCGGACCTGTGCCCGCGCTTCGTCGGGCGCTGGGTGACCGGGGTGTCCGTGCGGCCGTCACCGGACCACGTCCAGATGCGCCTGCTCGCCGCGGGTCAGCGCCCCATCTCGAACGTCGTCGACGCCTCGAACTACGTGATGCTGGAGCTCGGCAAGCCGGTCCACACCTTCGACGCGAGGGCGGTCCACGCCGACGCCGACGGCAGTGCCGGGATCATCGTCCGGCGCGCGGCCGCTGGAGAGCGGCTGGAGACCCTCGACCACGTGCAGCGCGAGCTCACGGCCGACACGCTCCTCATCGCGGACGCACAGGGCCCGCTCGCGGTCGCCGGCGTCATGGGCGGCGCGACGTCAGAGGTCTCGGACGCCACAACCGAGGTGATCGTCGAGTCCGCGATCTTCGACCCGGTCAGCGTCCGCCGGACGGCACGGCGCCTCGCGCTGCGCTCCGAGGCATCCTCCCGGTTCGAGAAGGGCACAGAGTTCCGGCTCGCCCGCCTCGGCGCCGACCGCGCGGCCCAGCTCGTGCAGGCATGGTCCGGGGGCGAGATCGTGCCGGGCGTCGTCGACACCTCACCCGTCGAGCCTGCACCCTCGCGGGTCCTGTTCCGGCCGGCGCGCGTCAACCGCCTGCTGGGCACCCGGCTCTCGGCGGACGAGCAGCGCGACCTCCTGGCACGTGTTGGGGTGCATGCTGAGGCCGCCGCAGCGCACGAGACCGTGACGGTCGCCCTCAGGCCGGACCGGCTGACCGTCGCGGCGGAGCCCGGGACCGCCCTGGCGGCCGTGATCCCCACGTGGCGCGGCGACATCGCCGTGGAGGCGGACGTCGCCGAGGAGATCGCGCGCGTTCGCGGCTACGAGCTCGTGCCGTCCGTCACCCCGGACACGATGATGCCCGCGTATCGCTCGTCGCCTCTCGAGGTGAGAGAGCTCGTGCGGGACACCCTGGCCGGGGCCGGTCTGACCGAGGTGATCACCACGGCGCTGGTCTCCCCGCGTCACGTCGAGACGTTCGTCCTCGCACGAGAGGTCCGGTCCACCGGGGATGACGACCAGCCGGGCGGCGATCCGATCGGCGTCGGCAACCCGCTCTCGCGGGATCACTCGCTGCTCCGCCCGAACCTGATCGGGAGCCTCCTCGACGTGGTTGGCGTCAACCTTCGCCACGGGACCGAGGACGTCGCCGTGTTCGAGATCGGGAAAGGCTACGCCCGGACCGCGGACTCGCCGCGCGAGTGGTGGCGCCTCGGCTTCGCGTTGACCGGCGCAGCAGCGCCCGCCGCGTGGAACCGCTCCCCGCGCCCGTATGATCTCGACGACGCCAAGGGGATCCTCGAGCTCGTCGCCCACAGGCTCGGTCTCGGACGGCCCGTGTACGAGGCCGAGGCAGCGGAGGCCGTCTTCCACCCGGGCCGGACCGCGCGGGCCGAGATCCACGGCCGCCTCCACGCGATCGTCGGAGAGCTGCACCCGCACCTGGTCGACGCCTGGGAGCTGCGGACCACTGGCAGGGTGATCGTCGCCGAGGTCGCGATCGAGGGCCTGGCCGGCGGACGCCTCCTGCCGGAACGGGCACCGGTGGTGGGGCGCTTCCCCGAGGCGGACCGGGATCTTGCGATCGTGGTGCCGGAGGCCGTGCACGCCTCGTCGGTCGAGGCGGTCCTGCGCGAGAGCGCGGGGGGACTCCTCCTGGATGTGCGCCTGTTCGACATCTATCGCGGCGTGCCCTTGAGCGGCGAGGAGAAGAGCCTCGCCTTCCGGCTGCGGTTCGGAGCCGCGTCCCGGACGCTGACGGAGGCAGAGGTCGATGCATGCGTCTCTGCCGTCGTCGCATCACTCCGGACGATCGGGGCACGGCTGAGGGCCTGAGGGAGCCATTGCGGCGCGCGCCCGGCCGCTGCTACCCTGCGAAGGGGCTTCGCCCGGTTCCGGGTCGACAGCTGCATGAGGGTGGGCAGTGAACATCGGCGACTTCCTGAGCACGCTCAACATCGTTGACGTGCTGATCTTCATGGGCCTGTTCGGGTGCTTCATCCTGGGCTACGCCCAGGGAACGATCCGGCGGCTGGTCGGGATCGCGACGATGACGTTCTCGTTCTTCCTGGCGGCGCAGCTGCAGGTGCCCGTCGGGTCGTTCCTCGCCGACCACTGGACGCAGTTCCCTCCCGAGTACGCCGCCATGATCGGGTTCCTGATCCTGTTCATTGCGGGCGTGGTGGCGTTCGCCCTGGTCGTCCAGGGGACCTACACGAAGATGCACATCTTCTCGAAGCATCCGATCGTGGACGAGGTGCTGGGCGGCGTCCTGGGGGTCGTCGAGGGCCTGCTGTTCCTCATGTTCCTGACGATCATCCTGGACCAGTTCTTCCTGTCGCCGAACTTCGCTCCCGATACGGACGAGCTGCCGCTGCTGGGGAACCTCTGGACGGCCATCAACGGCTCTGCCTTCGGCAGCCTGCTCCACCAGACCGCGATCCCGAACTTCCTGTTCCTGGTGCAGTTCCTGATCCCGCAGGGGATCCTGCGGCTGTACGGGATCGGGTGAGCGAGGGTTCCCGCTGGGATTCCGCCCCGGGCCCGGGCGGCGCCGGACGCACCTTCTCGCGCGCCATCCTGGGCGGCGATACGCTGACGGCGGCGCGCGCACTGCTGGGGGCGCTCCTCGTCAGGGACGCCGGAGCCGACGGCGGGCGACGCACCGGCCGGATCGTCGAGGTCGAGGCGTACATCGGCACCGAGGATCGCGCGTCGCACGCCCGCATGGGCGCGACGCCGCGCAACCGGGTGATGTTCGGGCCTCCCGGCATCGCCTACGTGTACCTTGTCTACGGCATGCACAACTGCCTGAACGTCGTCACCGAGCCGGAGACGCGCGCTGCCGCGCTGCTGATCCGCGCCGTCGAGCCCGTCGATGGGCTCGACGAGATGCGGGCCGCCCGCGACGCGGCGCGCGGCATGCGCCGCCCCGTCGCCGACGCCAGATTGACCGCAGGACCGGCCCTGGTGTGCCTCGCCTTCGGGATCGACCGGGCGATCACCGGCCTGGACCTGTGCGATCCGGCCTCTCCGATCCGGCTCGAGGCCCCCGGCGCTGATGAGCCGGCCCCGGAGTCCGTCACGGCTCCCCGGGTCGGAGTCGCCTACGCCGGCGATCCGTGGGCGAGCCTCCCCTGGAGGTTCCTGGTGCCCGGCAGCCCGTCGCTCAGCCGGCAGCCCTGAGCGGTGGACACCCGATCGATCGCGCTCCTGGAGTTCCCGGCCGTCCGTGCCCGGCTCGCGGAGAAGACGTCGTTCGGTCCGTCGCGGCGCATGGCCGAGGCGCTGATCCCGTCGGCGGACCCCGTGATCGTCGCCCGCGGCCTGGACGAGACGGACCAGGCGCGGTCGTTGCTGCAGGACCGTCCAGGGATCGGGATCGGCGCGGCCCACGACATCGAGCCGTGGGTTGGCCGCGCGATGCGCGGCGGTCGCCTGGATCCGGAGCAGTTCCTCGGGATCGCGGAGACCCTCGATGCCGCTTCACGCCTCGCCACGTCGCTCGCGGACGAACGGCGACCGCTGCTGCGGGACGTCGGGCGACGCCTCCATCCTCTGCCGGCCCTGCGCAGCACGCTCGGCCGCAGCTTCGATCCGGTCGGCGAGCTGCTGGACACCGCCTCGCCGCGCCTGGGCCCGTTGCGGGGCGCCGTCCGGATCACCTACGACCGGCTCCGCCGCCGCCTCGACAGCCTCGTGGGCTCGGAGCTGGGCAGCGCGCTGCAGGAGCCGATCGTCACGCTCCGCAACGGTCGCTACGTGGTGCCGATCCGGGCCGAGGCGCGCAACCGTGTCAAGGGCATCGTCCACGACGCCTCCGGCAGCGGGCAGACCCTGTTCGTGGAGCCGCTCGTGGTCGTGGAGCTGGGCAATGCCTGGCGCGAGGCGCAGGCGGCGGTGACCGAGGAGGAGGGGCGGATCCTCGATGAGCTCTCCTCGTTCGTGGCCGCCAACGGCACCCTCCTGCGCGAGACGCTCGACGCGCTCGCCCAATTCGACTTCTGGGCGGCGAAGGCCCAGCTGGCGGCGGAGCTTGACGGAGTCCGCCCCGCGCTGGCGGATCGCACGGAGGTCGTGCTCCTCTCGGCGCGCCACCCGGGGCTGACGGGACGGGTGGTCCCCATCGACCTGCGTCTCGGGGACGGTTACACGGCCCTGGTGATCACCGGTCCGAACACGGGCGGCAAGACCGTCGCCCTGCGCACCCTGGGCCTCCTCTCGCTGATGCACCAGGCAGGGCTGCACATCCCAGCGGAATCGGGCTCCAAGCTCCCGATCTTCCGCGACGTCTTCGCCGACATCGGTGACGAGCAGTCGATCGCGCAGTCCCTTTCGACGTTCTCGGGCCACTTGCGATCGATCATCCGCATCGTGCAGCACGCCGGTCCGCAGACCCTGGTCCTGCTCGACGAGCTGGGTGCCGGGACCGATCCCACCGAGGGATCCGCGCTGGCCCAGGCGCTCCTGGATCACTTCATCCGTTCGGGAGCGCTGATCGCCGCCACGACCCACTACGCCGAGATCAAGGTCTACGCGCACGAGACCCCCACCGCACGCAATGCCTCGGTCGAGTTCGACCTCGAGACGCTGTCGCCCACGTACCGGCTGACGATCGGACTGCCCGGTGGCAGCCAGGCCTTCGCCATCGCCGAGCGCCTCGGGCTTCCGGAAGCAATCGTCGCGGACGCAAGAGGGCGCCTGTCGGAGAACCAGCGCGCCTTCGAGGCGACCCTGGCCTCGATCCGCCGCCAGGAGGGCGAGATAGCCGAAGCAGTCGAGCGCGCCCGGGTGGCAGAGGGGAAGGCGGCCGAGGCGCTCCGGATCGCCGACGAGGACCGTCGGCGCGCCCGACGCGAGCGCGACGAGTCCGTGAAGGCGGCCCGTGACGAGGCAGAGCGGCTCGTCGAGGGACTCCGCGATGACGTGGCCGGGGTGCGCCGCCGGCTGGAGCGCGAGACCGTGACCGCACCGGCGATCGATGCCGCGCTGGCCCGCGCCGAACAGACCCTTGCGCACATCCCGGAGCCAAGCGTGGAGCAGCCAGAGCGCCCGGAGCCGATCGTGCCGCACACGTGGCAGCTGGGGGAGCGGGCACGAAGCAGGAGCGGCGGCTGGGAGGGACGGATCGCGGCCATCGAGAAGGGCGGGACGCGGGCCACGCTCGATGCGGGAGGCATGCGCGTCTCGGTCGGCGTCGGGGACCTGGAGCCAGCCCTCGGGAACGCGAGTGCCAACGCCGGAGGCGGCATGGCCGGAGGGTCGGGCAGGACGGCCATGGTCGGCCGGGGATCTCCCGGGCGTCCCGACGCCCGGCTCGGGGATCTCCAGCCTGCAGCTGGCGCGGGCCCGTACCGTGGCCTCGTCCCTCGACCTCCGCGGGGCGCGGGTGGACGAGGCGCTCGAGGCGCTCGGGCGCTACCTCGACGATGCCTCCCTGGCGGGCCTTGACCAGGTCCTCATCATCCACGGGCTGGGAACGGGCGCGCTGCGGGATGCCGTCAGGGCGCAGGCCGCCACGCACCCGCTGGTCAAGACCTTCCGCGCGGGAGAGCGGGGCGAGGGCGGCGACGGCGCCACGATCGTGCGGCTCTGATCTCCGGGCCCGCGCCTCCGCGGCGGAGAGCTCAGGGCTTCTTCGTCGGCTTGGGCGTCGGGTTCGCGGGCGTGGGCGTCGGCGTTGGCAGGACCGACGGACACGGCGAGAGCGGATCCGTCGACACGCAGGTCGTGGGCGGTGGTGGAGCGAGCGGGCAGGTCCTGGTCGGAGCGAAGCCGCCGCCCCAGGAACGTCCGAACGGGAAGAACCCGCCGCCGTAGAAGTAGGCGGTGCGGGTCCGCTTCGGTCCACCCGAGACACCGACGCCACGCGCGGCACGGGCCTGCCACGCGTTGTCGGACTTCTGCCACCCGGGGAAGGCGGACTCGGCTGCGCCGAAGTCGACGAAGCTCTTCGTCACCATGGGCCCCACGCAGCCGGCCTGCCAGAGCAGGCCGCTGGCCTGGTCGATGTCCACGGCGACGCCGATGCTGGCGGATCGGGTGGGCGCGGTGCCGGCGAGGAACAGCTCGGACACCGTGCGGCTGGTCCCGGACCCGGGCAGCATGCCGGTGAACGCGTCGACGGTCTTGGTGACGAGGCCCTTGGGCTTCACCCGGGCGAAGCCCTCGATCGGCATGCCCTTGGAGACGTCGGACAGGATGGCGCTCCAGAGGGGTGCCGAGGTGTCCAGGGACAGCTTGCCGTCGTTGGGCGAGTTGTCCGAGTTGCCCATCCAGACGCCTGCCACGAGGGCCGGCAGCTTCGGGTCGGAGGGCGGCGCCAGGAAGCCGTACGCGTGCACGTCGCGGTTGTCGCTGGTCGTGCCCGTCTTGTAGGCGGCCGGCCGCACCTTGGACCCCGTGACCCCGTCCGTGATCCGCCACTTGCCCCAGAAGGGGTTGACGCGTGGATCCGTGTTCCCGGCGAGGATGTCGGTCATGATGTAGGCCGCCTGGCGTGACACGACGGTATCGCCCTTCACAGCCGAGGTCCCGACCGCCGGCCAGACCTGGCTGCCGTCGGGGCCGATCACCTTGAGGATCGTGTGGTGGGGCATGAGGACGCCGCCGTTCGCGATCGTGCCGAAGGCGCTGATCATGTCGATCGGGTGCGTCACGAGGGTCCCGATGCTCTCGGACGGGACCGCGCTCGTGCCCTTCGGGTAGCTGAGGCCGAAGTCCTTCGTCCGCTGGAACTGGTGGTCGAGCCCGTTGATGAACCCGGCCTTGATCGCGGGGATGTTGAGCGAGAACTGCAGGGCGTTCCGGAGACGCACGGGACCGCGCTCGAGGCCGTCCGCCTGGGTCGGTGTGAAAGGCTTCGCCCCTGCCGGGGCGAAGTTGGTGACCACGTCCATGAACATGGTGGCCGCGGTCATCGTCTTGTCGTCGAGTCCCGTGAGGTAGACGAGCGGCTTGATCGAGGAGCCGGGCTGCCGCCAGCCGTCGGACAGGACGTCGAACTGGGGCTGGAACTTCTTGTTGCCCGTCCCGGTGTACGACGCGGACCCCGCGTAGGCGAGGATCTCGCCGGTCCGGTAGTCGACCACGCCGGCGGCGGCGTTGTGGATGTTGTGGCCGCTCAGGGCCTTGATCCAGGACCACTCGCTGCGTGGGATGGCGCGGGCCTTGAGGGTGCTGTCCTGGTTCTTGGAGTTGGGGATGATCGCGGCCGCGTAGACCCACTTCTCGACGATGCGCTGCATCCCGTAGTCCAGGGTGGTGAACACCGTGTACCCACCCGTGTCGATCCGATCACACTGGGATTCGCCGCACAGGATCTGTCCCAGCTCCGAGCGGACCTGCCACACGAACTGTGGCGCGCGCCACAGGTCCGTCGCCTGGGACGCCAGGATCACCGGCTCCTGCTTGGCAGCCTCGTAGTCGGCATCGGTGTACGTGCCCGCCGTCAGCTTGGACTTTGTCTTCATCTGCTCCAGGATGAAGTTGCGGCGGATCACGATCTCGCTGTCCATCGGCACCACCAGCCGCGTCTGCTGGACGCCCTTGGGGTCGGTGTAGGGCTGCTGGACGGCGTTCTTGACCAGGTCGAACCTGGTGGGCGACTGGGGGATCCCGGCCAGCAGCGCGCACTCCGCCAGCGTCAGGTCCTTGAGGTCCTTGCCGAAGTAGCTCCGTGCCGCGGCCGCCACGCCATAGCTGCGGTTGCCGTAGAAGTTCTGGTTGAGGTACTTCTCCATGATCGCCTTCTTGCCATCCTCGCCCGGATAGGCCTGGGTCAGGCGGATCGACTGGATGATCTCCTTGGCCTTGCGCTCGTAGACGCTGCCACTGAAGGCGCTCGCCGGGAGCAGACGGGCGCGGACCAGCTGCTGCGTGATCGTGGAACCACCACGATCCTTGCCGTTGAGGGTGTCGATCGCGGCCGAGATGAACCCGGCAGGATCGAAGCCCGAGTTGTCCCAGAAGGTCTTGTCCTCGATCGAGGTGGTCGCGTCAACGAGGGCTGGCGGGATCTGATCGAACGTGACGACCTCGCGACGATCATCGCCCAGGCGGGCGAGCTGGACGTTGCCGGTCCGGTCCAGAATCCTCGTCTGCGACGTGAACGTGATCGTATCCAGCGCGGACTTCGGGTCCTCGAGATCCTTGGACAGGTACGAGTACGCGGCGACCGACGCCGTGGCGCCGGCAGCCCCAACCAGGAGCAGGGTCGTGAACAGGAAGAGGGGAAGCGCAATGACCGCGGCTGTGGCGACACCACGTCCCCGCGGGCGGCGCCCGCCGGCTGATCGGCGACGGCGCTGCCTCCGGGAGAGGCTGGTTTGCATGACGGGCGGAACGATACCATGCAGGGAATGGACGCCCGATATCCCCGACCGGGCCGGACCACAGACGGTTCCGGCAATGCCTGTGTGACGCGCGCATGAGCGCCGCGCCCGTCGACGACCACGCCCCGGAGCTCGCCGGCCTCCTCGAGGACCTGGACTGGCGCGGCATCCTGCACGCCACCACCCCCGGCCTGCCGGAGCGCCTGGCGTCGGGTCGGCGCATCTCGGGCTACATCGGTTTCGACCCAACGGCGGACTCGCTGCATGTCGGCCACCTGGTCCCGATCTTCGGCCTCCTGCGGCTCCAGCGGCATGGCGGGCGCCCGGTGGCGCTGGTTGGCGGAGGGACCGGGATGATCGGCGACCCGTCGGGGCGGTCGTCCGAGCGGAACCTGCTCGACGTGCCGACGCTCGAGCACAACGTCGCGGCGATCAGGACCCAGCTCGAGCGCTTCCTGGACTTCTCGCCGGGTCCCGCCCAGGCCGTCATGGCCAACAACTACGACTGGCTGGGCCAGATCTCCCTGATCGACTACCTGCGGGACGTCGGCAAGCACTTCACCGTGCCCTACATGCTCGCCAAGGACTCCGTGCAGACCCGCCTGGAGCGCGGCCTGTCATTCACCGAGTTCAGCTACATGACGCTCCAGGCGTACGACTTCGCCACCCTCTACCGGGAGCATGGCGTCGAGATGCAGATGGGTGGCGCCGACCAGTGGGGGAACATCACCGCGGGCCTGGAGCTGATCCGGCGCACCTCCGGCGGTGAGGGGGAGGAGAGCCCGGCCCACGGCATCGCCTACAAGCTGCTGCTGTCGCCCTCGGGCGCGAAGTTCGGGAAGAGCGAGGGCGGCGATTCCGTCTGGCTGGACCCGGCGCGCACGACGCCATACGCCTTCTACCAATACTGGGTCCAGGCGGATGACCGCGACGTGGCGACGTACGTCCGGTGGTTCACCGTCTGGGGTCGCGAGGAGACCGAGGCACTGGACGCCGAAATCGCGGCCCACCCCGAGGCGAGGGAGGCGCAGCGCCGGCTGGCCTTCGACATCACGGCGCGCGTCCACGGCGGGGCGGCCGCGGATGGGGCGGTGGCGGTCTCCGCGGCGCTCTTCCAGCGGGAGCCGATCTCGGACCCGGCGCTCCTCGAGAGCGTGCACGCTGCGACGCGCGGGCCATCGCTTGGAGCGGCATTGCCGGGCACCGGCGTGGTCGCCGTCCTGGCCGACACGGGCCTCGCTCCGTCACGAGGCGAGGCGCGCCGGCTGATCCAGGGGGGCGCGATCACCGTGAACGGGGAGCGGGTGACGGACCCGGCGGCCCAGATGCCCGCGCCGATCGCAGGCGAGTGGTACGAGGTCCGCGTGGGCAAGCGGAACCGGATCATCGTGCGCGTCACGCGAGGCTGAGCCCACCGAAAGGCGAGTGCTCCGCCCGTTCCGGGGCGTCGGCGGGCGTCGGCAGGCGTTGCGGTCAGCCCCGGTGCGGCTTGCCGTGGCGGCCGCGCAGGACGTCGAGCACGGCGCCGGGCTCCAGGCCGCGCTCCGCGAGCAGCACGAGCGCGTGGTACAGCAGGTCGCCTGCCTCACCGGCGAGCTGTTCCTGCGTCCGGGCGCGGCCGGCACCCGAGGCCTCGGCCGCCTCGTCGTTCTTCGCCGCCAGGAGCACTTCCGTCGCCTCCTCGGTCACCTTGCGTCCGACGAGATCCACGCCGCCGGCGATGAGCCCGACGGTGTAGGAGCCCGGCGCGCCCGTTTCGGCACGCTCGGCGATCGTCGCCCAGAGGGTCTCAAGCCACGCGAAGCCCTGGGTGGTCGCTGCCGCCGGCGAGCCGTCGGCGTCGAAGCAGCTTCGGGTCGCGCGATGGCAGGTTGGGCCGGAGGGCTCCACGCCCAGGAGGAGGGCATCGCCGTCGCAGTCGACCGCCAGCGACCTGAGCCGGAGCACGTTGCCGGAGCTCTCCCCCTTGCGCCACAGACGGTCTCGGGACCTGGAGTGGAAGTGGACCTCGCCGGTGGCCAGCATGGCGCCCAAGGCCTCGGCGTCGAGCCATCCGACCATCAGGACCCGTCCGTCCGCCACGTCCTGCACCACGCCGGCGATGAGCCCGGCCCCGTCCCAGGCCAGGGACGAGAGATCGGGGCCGGCGGCGAGGGCAACGGGCCCGGGTCGCATCGCGGGGGTCATCGGTCTGCCTCCTGGTCGACCAGCCGGACCGGCAGGCCGGCCGCAGCCATCACGGCCTTGACCTGCGCGATCGAGTACTCGGATCGGTGGAAGATGCTGGCGGCCAGCACCGCGTCGACGCCGCCGTCCCGGATGGCCGTGACGAAGTCGTCCGGCCCCGCAGCGCCACCCGAGGCGATCACGGGCACGGGAACCCGCGAGGTGATCGCCCGGAGAAGTTCGGTGTCGAAGCCCGCCTTGGTCCCGTCCCGGTCGATCGAGGTGAGCAGCAGCTCGCCGGCTCCGAGCTCCACGCAGCGGATCCCCCAGGCGATCGCGTCGATCCCGACCGCCACGCGACCGCCCTGCACGACCACCTCGAAGCCCGAGGGGATCGCAGGGTGCGGCGCTGCGAGCCTGCGCGCGTCGATGGCCACGACCACCGCCTGGCTGCCGAACCGGGCGGCACATCGCGTCACCAGGTCCGGGTCCGCGACCGCCCGTGTGTTGAGGCTGACCTTGTCGGCACCCGCCCGGAGGACGTCCCGCATGTCCTCCACCGACCGCACGCCGCCACCGACGGTCAGGGGCACGAACGCGCGCCGTGCCGTCCTCTCCACGATGTCGAGCAGCGTGCCGCGGCCCTCGGGCGCAGCGGAGATGTCGAGGAAGACGATCTCGTCGGCGCCCTCGCGTGCATAGCGTTCCGCGAGCTCCGGCGGATCGCCCTCGTCGGTGAGATCGACGAAGTTCGTCCCCTTGACGACGCGTCCGTCGGCGACGTCGAGGCACGGGATGACGCGACGGGTGAGCATCAGGAGGCGTCCCGGGCCGCAGCGGCGACCACGTTCGCGACGAACCGCAGGCCATTGGCACCGGATCGCTCCGGGTGGAACTGCACGCCCAGCAGGCGGCCGCGAGCGACGGCCGAGACGAACGTCTTCCCGTGCCCGGTCTCGGCGAGGATCAGGTCGTCCGCACCCGGCCCCCCGGGCGCCCCCACGTAGGAGTGGACGAAGTAGAAGTCGGCGGCCGGGGCGATGCCGTCGAACGCCCTGTGCGGACGGCGGCGCACCACCTGGTTCCAGCCGATGTGCGGGAGCGTCGGCGCCCCGAGGAGGCGGACGGTGCGGCCGGGCAGGATCCCCAGGGTCACCGCCCCGTCCTCGTCGCTGCCCTCGAACAGCAGCTGCAGGCCCAGGCAGATCCCCAGGAACGGGCGATCGGCGGCGATCCACGCCCGGAGCGGCTCGACGAAGCCGCCCTCGCGCAGACGGTCCATGGCCGGGGCCGCTGCCCCCACGCCCGGCACCACGACCAGGTCCGGGTCGCCGATCTCGTCGGCGGTCACGGCGCGATGAACCACCGCCCCGGCCGCCGTGAGCGCCTGCTCGATCGACACGAGATTGCCCGCGCCGTAGTCCACGACGGCAACGCGGGGCACGGCAGCCGTCACCCCAGCGATCCCTTGGTGGAGGCGACGCCGGTCCGGCGAGGATCCGGCTCGCACGCGATCCGGAGCGCGTGGCCGAGCGCCTTGAACGCGGCCTCGCCCAGGTGGTGGTCGTTGCGGCCCGTGCCATGCAGGTGGAGCGTGGCGCCCGCGGTCCGCGCGAACGACTCCAGCGCATGATCGACCAGCTGCAGCGGCAGCGTCCCCGCGCGCTCGGCACGGAACGGCAGGTCGATCACGGCGTACGGACGCCCGCCGATGTCCACGACGGCCGTCGCGACGGACTCGTCCATCGGGACGGAGCTGTCCCCGAAGCGTCGGATCCCGGCACGATCGCCGAGCGCCTCCCCGAAGGCGGCTCCCAGGACCAGGGCGACATCCTCGACCGTGTGGTGCTCGTCGACGTGGAGGTCGCCGGTCGCACGGATCCGCAGGTCGAACAGCCCATGGTGCGCCAGCGATCCCAGCAGGTGATCGTAGAAACCGATGCCGGTCTCGACATCGGCGTGGCCCGAGCCGTCCAGGTCGAGGTCGATCGTGATGTCCGTCTCGCGGGTGCGTCGGGCGACGCGGACGCGTCGGCCCTCGCGCTCCTGGATGTCGAGCGTGCCGAGCGGCGTGGTCATGCGGGGGTCTCCACGGGGATCGGGGGCAGGGTGGGGGAGATCTCGGTCACGGCGGCGATGAGCCGGTCGTTCTCGTCGGGGGCGCGAACGGTGACCCGGAGGCAGTGCGCGAGGGGGTGTCCGTGCTGGAATGTGCGCGGCACGAGCCCCCGGGTCATGAGTGCGAGGGCAGCGGCCTCGGACCGCTCCGCAGTGACGAGGTCGAGCAGGATGAAGTTGGTGACCGAAGGCTGGGGCCGCCAGCCCGCGGCCTCCAGCGCCGCGCTCAGGCGCGGGCGCTCGCGCTCCACCCGGTCGACGTTGGCGAGCATCTCGGAGGGTTGCCGGAGCGCGGCGGCGACGGCCGTCGCCGAGATCGTGCCGATCGAGCCCGGTGGCCTGTACAGGGCGATGCGACCGAGCGTCGCCGGCGCCGCCACTGCGAAGCCGACGCGCAGTCCAGCCATGGCATAGGCCTTCGACGCGGTCCGCACCGCCACCACGTTGGGGAAGCGCGCCCGGAGCGGGATGACGGAGTCGCCGGCGAACTCGCCGTAGGCCTCGTCCACGACCACCGCGGGCGCAGGGCGGCCGTCCGTTGCCGCGTCGACCTCCAGGCCCAGGAGGAGCGCCTCGATCGTACCCGCCGGTTCGAGTCGGCCGGTCGGGTTGTTCGGGTTGCAGGCCCACACGAGGGTGGCCTCGCGTGCGGCCTCGCGGACCGCGGCGACGTCCATCGCCCAGCCCTGCGCCCGGCCGAGCCTCGGCACCGCGATGACCCGGGCGCCGCGCTGCTCGGCGTTGATCCTGTACATCGCGTACGTCGGCACGGAGATCACGGCGGCGCCGCCGGCGGGCAGGAACGCCTTCGTGCACATGTCCAGGATCTCGTCCGCGCCGGCCCCCGGGACGACCTCGTCCGGAGCGACGCCGTAGCGCTCCGCCGCGGCTTCCACCAGGTGCCTGTAGTCGCCCGGCGGGTACTCGGACAGGACCGTCTCGAAGCGGCCCGCGGCGAGGATCCGTGCGAGCGTCGCAGGCGGAACCGGCGACGTGTTGAGGTCGAACCGAAGGACCCGCGAGACGGGGATTCCGAAGCGCTGCGCCACGGCCTCGTCCGTCGCCTCCCAGGCGTACGAGGCGGGGTCGGTCGGCGCGGTGACGGAGAACGGGCTGGGGCTCATCGTTCCGGCTCCCCGCCATCACGCGCGAAGCGCACCTCGACGGCGTCCCTGTGCGCGAGCAACCCCTCGGCCTCGGCCAGCGTCCGGATCGCCGGCCGGAGGGCGGCCAGGCCCTCGCGGGTGATCCGCTGCACCTGGTTGAACTTGCCGAACGTCTCGACGGCAAGCGGGCCGCAGGAGCGGGCAAGGCCGCCGGTCGGCAGGACGTGGTTCGCGCCGGACGCGTAGTCGCCCGCGCTCTCGGGCGACCAGCGACCCACGAAGATCGAGCCGGCGTTCCGGATCCCCGCCACCGCGCCTTCGAGGTCCGCGACGTCAACCGACAGGTGCTCCGGGCCGTAGCGGTTGACGAAGTCGATGCCCGCGGCGACGTCGTCGACGAGGACGATGCAGCCGTGGTCGGCAAGCGCACGGGCGAGGATGTCGCGCCGGAGGGCGCCCGTGAGCCGGCGGCCGACCTCGACCTCCACCGCGTCCGCCAGGGCCTCGTCGGGGGTCACCAGGAGGGCAGGCGAGTCCACGCCGTGCTCGGCCTGCGTGATGAGGTCCGCGGCGACCGTCTGGGCATCCGCGGTGGCGTCGGCGAGGACGAGACCCTCGGACGGCCCGGCGGGCAGGTCGATCCCGACCTCGCCGACCACCTCGATCTTGGCGGCGGTGACCCAGGTGCTGCCGGGCCCGACGACCAGGTCCACCGGCTCGAGCCCCTCGTCCCGCAGGCCGTATGCCAGGGCGCCGATCGCCTGGACACCGCCGGCGACCAGCACTGCGTCGACGCCGAGCAGGCCGGCCGCCCCGAGGAGCACGGGATTGACCTCGCCGCTGCGGTCCGCGGGGCTGGCGACCACGACGGCACCAACGCCAGCGACACGGGCGGGCACGACGGTCATGACGAGCGACGAGGGATACGGAGCGGAGCCGCCGGGAACGTATGCGCCCACGCGGGAGACCGGTAGCCAGCGACGCTCGAGCTCGACGCCGGGGATGACCATTGTCCGGGCGGACAACGGGCGCTGGGTCCCGGCGAAGAGCCGGACGTTGGCGATGGCGGTCTCGAGGGCATCTCGCTCGGAGATGGCGAGCGCCCCGGCCGCGCCGGCCAGCTCCTCGCGACCGAGCAGCAGGCGACCGTCTTCGCGCCCGCCGCCGAACCGCTCGGACGCCTCGCGAACGGCCGCAGCACCGCGAGCACGCACGTCGGCGAGGATCCGGCGGGTGGCCTCACGGACTGCGGCATCGGGCACCGCGCCGCGCCGGAACAGCTCATCGCGGGCGGCCAGGGTCCGGGGATCGGGCGACCGGAGATCGAGGCGGCGGAACCGCAGGCCGGCCGTCACGGGAGGATCTTCTCGATGGGCAGGACCAGGATGCCCGACGCCCCGGCTGCCTTGAGGCGCGGGAGCAGGGCCCAGACCTCGTCGGCGCCGACGACGGAGTGGATGGCGATCATCCCCGCGTGAGCAAGGGGGATCACCGAGGGCGACTCGAGGCCCGGGAGCAGCGCCTCGAGCTCCTGGAGCTTGGTCGCCGGCGCGTTCATCATCAGGTACTTGCGCCCGCGGGCCGCGATGACGGAGCCGAGCATGGTCACGATGCCGTCCAGCTCCTCCGGGCGCTGCGCCGTCGCCAGGGTGCTGGTGATGAGCACGGCCTCCGAGGCGATGATGTCGCCGATCGCCCGGAGGCCGTTCATCGCGAGGGTGGATCCCGTCGAGACGAGGTCCACGATGGCGTCCGCGAGGCCGAGCCGCGGCGCGACCTCGACGGCGCCCGAGAGGGAGATCACCTCGACCTCGATCCCCTGGTCGGCAAAGAATCGCCGCGTCACGTTGGGGTGCGAGGTGGCGATCCGGACGCCGGCCAGGTCCGCGATCGATTCGTACGGCGAGTCCGCTGCGACCGCTGCGGCCAGTCGACACCGGCCGTAGCCGAGCTGGCGCAGGATCGGGAGATCGACACCCGACTCGGCCAGGATGTCCGCCCCGGTGACGCCCACGTCCGCCACGCCGTCGCTGACGAACTCGATCACGTCCCCCGTCCGCACGAACAGGATGTCCAGCGGATGGTTCTGGACACGCGCCACGAGGCTCCTGTCGTGCTCCTCGAACATCAGTCCGGAGGCGTGCAGGAGGCTCAGGGTCGGCTCGACAAGCCTGCCCTTGTTCGGAATCGCGAGACGCAGGCGGTCCCTCATCGCCCGGTGCCGGTCGGGTCGGGGACGCTGCCGTCACCCGACTTGAGGCGGTCGAGCATCTCGCGGTAGCCGCCTTCGCCATGCTTGAGCCAGGACGCGATCCGCGTGATGGTCGCCGTGCTGGCGCCGGTCCGCCGTGAGATGTCGGCGTAGTGCATGCCGGCGTCGAGGAGGCGGACGACGGCCCACCGCTGGGCGAGGTCGTGCAGCTCGCCGAGCGTGCAGAGGTCCCTCAGGAAGTTGAGCGCGTCGTCCCGGTCGTCGAGGCGCAGAATGGCGTCCACCAGCGCCTCGGTGTCCGGGGTCCGCCAGTCGTCGGCCACGGGTTTGAGTCCCTCCGGGTGCCTGCGCCGGTTGGGGTCCGGCGTTCGTGGGGGCATGTTAGCGTATTAGCGTGCTACTACGCTAGGGATACAAGGAGCGACGGTGGAGACGTTCGAGCTCCTGCCGGCGATCGACCTCCGGGGGGGCAGTGTCGTCCGCCTGCGACAGGGCGACTTCGCCCGCGAGACCGCCTACGACGACGACGCGATCGCGGTCGCGCGTTCGTTCGCGGCCACCGGTGCGACATGGCTGCACGTGGTGGACCTCGATGGCGCCAGGGGCGGGGAGCCGGCGCAGCTGGAGCTGGTCTCGGCCATCGTCGCCGAGGTCCACGACCTTGCCCGGGTGGAGGTCGGCGGGGGGCTGCGCACGCAGGAGGCAGTCGCTGGGGCGCTCGGCACGGGGTGTGCGCGCGTCGCCATCGGGACCGCCGCCCTCCGGGACCCCGGGTTCGCCGCCGCGCTGGTCGCCCGTCATGGCGTCGCGCGCATCGTCGCGTCGATCGACGTGCGGGACGGCATGGCGCTCGGAGAAGGCTGGCGCCCGGGATCCCCGGGGATCGCCGCAGCGGAGGCGGTTGCCATGCTGGCGGTTGCCGGCGTGGCCACCTTCGAGGTCACCGCCATCGATCGTGACGGCCTGCTCGGTGGCCCGGACCTTGACCTCTTGCGGTCCCTGGTGGCGCTCGGGCAGGGCCGGATCATCGCGTCCGGTGGCATCTCATCGCTGGACGACGTCCTGGCCGTCCAGGCCGCAGGCTGCGGCGGCGCCATCGTCGGCCGGGCCATCTACGAGGGGCGCGTGGACCTCGGCGATCTGGTTCGAGCACTCCGCGCGGTCCCGCCGGGCGCCTGACGGCCCGGAGGGCAGAGGAGGCAGCCGGGGGACGCCGCACGGGGTCAGTGACCCTCCGGGTGCTCCTTCTTCTTGTGCACCTCGATGATCTTCTCGGCCAGCTGGGAGGGCACGTCCTCGTAGTGATCCAGCTCCGAGCTGAACGTGCCGCGCCCGCCCGTGAGGGACCGGAGCTCGGTCGCGTAGGAGAACAGCTCGGCTTGCGGGACGTGTGCCTGGATGACCTGCATGCCGTCCGATGTATCCATCCCCAGGACCCTGCCGCGGCGCCCGTTGAGGTCGCGGTTGACCTCGCCCATGTACTGCTCGGGGATGTTCACGTGGACGGTCATGATCGGTTCGAGCAGCACCGGCTTCGACTGCAGGACGCCTTCCTTGAGCGCCATCGATGCCGCGATCTTGAACGAGAGCTCGTTCGAGTCCACCGGGTGGAAGGAGCCGTCGTACAGGGTTGCCTTGAAATCGATCAGCGGGAAGCCTGCGAGCACGCCCTCGGCCGCGGTCTCACGGACGCCCTTCTCGATGCCCGGGAAGAAGCCCTTGGGCACCGAACCACCCACCACCTTCTCGGCGAACTCGACGCCTGCCGCCGGGTTGGGCGCCAGCTCGATCCAGACGTCGCCGAACATCCCGTGGCCGCCCGTCTGCTTCTTGTAGCGGCCGTGGGCCTTGGTCGTCCCCCGGATCGTCTCGCGATACGGGACCGTCGGCGTGCGGGTGATGATCGCCGCGCCGAACTTGCGCTTGAGCCGCTCGCAGATCACGGCGACGTGCGCCTCGCCGACGGCCCGGAGGATCTGCTCACCGGTCTCGCTGCGTTCGACGCGAGCGGTCGGCTCCTCCTCCAGCATGCGGGTGAGCGCCGGGCCCATCTTGTCCAGGTCGCCCTTGGACTGCGGCTCGATCGCGACCTGGAGCATCGGGTTGGGGAACGCCATCGCCGCCAGGCGGAGCACGTGGTCACGCGACCCGAGCGCGTCGCCGGTCTCGGTCACCCCGAGCTTGGCGACGGCGCCGATCTCGCCGGCGCGCAGCTCCGCGGCCGGCTCCTGCTCCTTGCCGTGCAGGTAGAGCAGCTGCCCGATCCGCTCGTCTTCGCCCTTGGTGGCGTTGAACACGCCGCCCTGGCTCCTGAGCGTCCCGGACAGCACGCGCAGGTACGTCAGCCGCCCGACGAAGGGATCGGCCGCGGTCTTGAATACGTGCACGAGGAGCGGGCCGGAGGCCGATGCCTCGACGGCGACGTCCTTGCCGGCCTTGTCCTGCGCCGCGTACGGACCCTCCTCCTCGGGGGAGGGGAGGTAGCGGACGATGGCATCGAGCAGGGCACCGAGGCCGATGCCCTTCGCAGCCGACGCGACGAGCACGGGCGCGAGGATCGCAAGGCGGACTCCCTTGTGGAGACATGCGTCCAGCTCGGCGTCTGTGATCTCCTCCTCGCCCAGGTACTTCTCGAAGACCGCGTCGTCTGCTTCGGCCGCGGCCTCCAGCAGCTGGTCGCGACGCAGGGCGACCTGCTCGGCCATCTCGGCCGGGACGGGGATCTCGACCTCCTTGCCGGCCTCGAACCGGTAGGCCTTGCGATGGACGAGGTCCACGTAGCCGGTGAACGTCTCAGCCGCGCCGATGGCGAGATGGAGCGGCGCGACCTTGGCGCCGAACACGCGTCGCAGCTCGTCGAGGGCGCGGAGGGGGTCGGCGTTCTCGCGATCGCACTTGTTGAGGACGAAGCAGGCCGCGGTGTTCGTGGCCCGCCCGACCTTGACAGACGCCTCGAGTCCGGAATCGACGCCGCCGGACGCATCCACCACGAACAGGGCGGCGTCGGCGGCGTGGAAGCCCTCGATCATCTCGGCCACGAAGTCCGGGTACCCGGGCGTGTCGACGACCGTGATCTCGTGCTCGCCGTGCTCGAACGTCCCGACCGCAAGGCTCAGGGAGCGGTGCTGCTTCTGCTCCTCGGGCTCGTAGTCGAGGTGGGCGGTGCCGTCGTCAACCTTCCCCAACCGCGGGATTGCCCCGGCGCGGAACAGCACCTGCTCCGCGAGCGTCGTCTTCCCACTCCCGGCATGGCCGGCGAGCACGACGCTCCGGATGTGGGCCAGGTCATGGCTCTTCAACGTCATCGCGCGCGGTTCCTCTCGAAATGCGGCCGCCCGGCCGGGCTCCCGGCGGCGGGCGGGACGGTGGCGCAGGGTGGGCGGTTGGCGATGCGGGCGCCCACGGGACTGTGGAGGCCCGGGCGCCGAACGACGCACCCGTCGGCCCGATGATAGTCGGTATACTCCGGCCCGATGTCAGGACATTCCAAATGGTCAACGATCAAGCGCCAGAAGGGCGTCAACGACTCCAAGCGCAGCGCCATGTTCACCAAGGTTGCGCGCGAGATCGCCGTTGCCGCGCGCGCCGGCGGCGGTGATCCGGACGCCAACTACCGCCTGCGCCTGGCGATCGAGAAGGCGCGGGCGATCAACATGCCCGCGGACAACATCAAGCGGTCGATCGAGAAGGCCACCGGCGGCGGCGACGAGGTGCAGTACGAGGAGATCGTCTACGAGGGCTACGGCCCCGGCGGCGTCGCCGTCCTCGTGGAGGCTGCCACCGACAACCGGAACCGGACCGCGGCCGAGGTCCGGTCCATCTTCACCAAGACCGGTGGCCAGCTTGCGGGCAGCGGAGCGGTCGCCTGGCAGTTCGAGCCTCGCGGGCTGATCACGGTCCCCCGGGACGGGAGCGACGCCGACGAGGTCGCCCTCGCCGCCATCGACGCGGGCGCGGCCGACGTGGACACCGAGGCCGACCCGATCGAGATCTACACGGAGCCCGGGGACCTGGAGGCCGTGCGGAAAGCCCTCGATGCCGCAGGCGTCGCGGTCGAATCCGCAGAGCAGGCGATGCTGCCGAGGCAGACCGTCAGCCTGGACGCGGGTCACGTGCGCAAGGCGCTGCGCCTCGTCGAGCTGCTCGAGGAGCTGGATGATGTCCAGCGCGTCACGGCGAACGTGGACATTCCCGAAGAGCTCCTGGCAGAGCTCGCCGGATGATCGTCCTGGGGATCGACCCCGGGACCGCGGCCCTCGGCTACGGGATCGTCGAACGGACCGGAGGGGTCCTGCGCGCCATCGACTTCGGCTGCGTGACGACCAGCGCGGACGTCCCGCTGCCCCAGCGGCTGCACCACATCCACAGCCAGGTCACGGAGCTGATCGAGACCCACGGCCCCGACCTCGTCGCGGTGGAGCGCCTCTTCTTCTCGCGCAACGCCCAGAGCGCATTCGGTGTCGGGCAGGCCCGCGGGGTCGTGCTCCTGGCTGCGGCCCAGGCCGGGATCCCCGTGCGGGAGGCCACGCCGAACGAGGTCAAGATGGCCGTCACCGGTTACGGCAGCGCGGACAAGGAGCAGGTCGGCCGGATGGTCTCCGTGATCCTGCAGCTGCCCGAGGTGCCCACGCCTGACGATACGGCCGACGCGCTTGCGACCGCGATCTGCATCGCCAACGCCGAGCGCGCCGCCGACCGCCTGAACGCGGGCACCGGAGCCGGCAAGGCCACGGTCATGGATCGCTCGGCCATCAACCCGATCACCCGCGGTGACACCCCGTACGAGCGCGCGGTGCGCGAGGCGCTCGTACGGGAATCGAAGTCGAAACCGACGTCGGGCCGGAAGCCGGCGGCTGTCGATGCCACGCGGCACGGCTAGGGGAGCCGCAGGGCCGTGATCGCATCCGTCGAAGGCGTGGTCGGAGCCATTGCTGCGGATTCGCTCGTCATCGAGGTCGGTGGGATCGGCTACAGGGTCTTCGCGGCCCCCGCGGTCCTGGCGACGGCGGTCCCCGGCGGGCGTCTCAAGCTCCACACCTACCACCTCGTCCGCGAGGACCAGCAGGCGCTGTTCGGGTTCCGAAACGCGGACGAGCTCGGATTCTTCAACCTGCTGCTGACGGTGACCGGCGTCGGGCCCAAGGTCGCGATGGCGATCGTCGGATCCCGGCCGCCCGCGGATCTCCAGCTGGCGATCCTCCAGCAGGACCAGGCCGTCCTGGTGTCGATCCCGGGTATCGGCAAGAAGCTCGCCGAGCGCATCATCTTCGAGCTCAAGGAGAAGGTGTCCGCTGCGGGTGTCGCGGCCGGCTCGTCGGCGGCCGTTCTCGACCGCGTCCGAAGGCGAGGTGGTCGCCGCGCTCCAGGCCCTGGGCTACTCCCTGGTCGAAGCGCGCGAGGCGTCACGGCTGGCTCTCAGCGACCCCTCGGTCGGCGCCGGGCTCGAGGAGCGCGTCAAGGCGGCGCTCCGGACGCTGCTCCGCGACTGACGCCTGGCCAGGGGAGGGGCGTCCGGGTCGTGCGTCCGCCGGGGAACGACCGCATGCCATCCCCCGATGCGGATCGTCTTCGCCCGGTGAAGCGCGGGACGCCCCGGCCTGCAAGACAGAACATCCGTACCAATAGCGCACGAAACCTGCTAGACTGCCGACGATGACTGACGACCCCATGAGCCTGCTCGCGGCCGCTGCCAGTGACCCCGCGGACCTCGCGGTCGAGGGTTCCCTCCGTCCGCGCACCCTGGACGAGTACATCGGCCAGCGCGAGGTCAAGGCGAGCCTCTCGGTGCTGCTCCAGGCGGCGAAGGCGAGGGGCGAGGCGGCGGACCACGTGCTGCTGTATGGCCCGCCGGGCCTGGGCAAGACCACGCTTGCCACGATCATCGCCCGGGAGCTGGACGTGAACGTCCGCTATACGAGCGGACCGGCGATCGAGCGGGCGGGGGACCTTGCCGCGATCCTGACCTCCCTGGACGAGCGGGACGTCCTGTTCATTGACGAGATCCACCGCCTCAACCGTGCGGTGGAGGAGATCCTCTACCCCGCGATGGAGGACTACGCGCTGGACGTGATGATCGGCAAGGGGCCCAGTGCACGCAGCCTGAGGCTGAGCCTGAAGCCGTTCACCGTCGTCGGCGCCACGACACGGGCAGGGCGGATCAGCGGACCGCTCCGGGACCGGTTCGGGATGACCTACCGCCTGGACTTCTACGGCGAGGATGACCTCACTGCGATCGTGCGGCGGTCCGCCGGGATCCTAGGCGTGCAGGTGGATCCGGATGCCGCGCGCCTGATCGCGAAGCGCGGGCGAGGGACGCCCCGGATCGTCAACCGGCTGCTCCGCCGCGTCCGGGATCACGCCGAGGTCTTCGGGGACGGCAGCGTCCACGTGCAGGCAGTCGCCGAGGCGATGACGATCCTCGACATCGACGAGCTCGGCCTCGACACGACGGACCGCAAGCTCCTGGCGGCGATCGTGCAGAAGTTCCAGTCGGGTCCCGTGGGCGTCCAGGCGCTGGCAGCCGTGCTGGCGGAGGAGCCGGACACCATCGAGGACGTCTACGAGCCCTTCCTGCTCCGGCTCGGCTTCCTTGACCGCACGCCGCAGGGCCGCATCGCCACCGAGGCGGCCCGTGCCCATCTCGCGTCCCTGGGCTTCGAGGTCCCCGCGCCACGCCGCGCGGAACCGGATATGCCGGCCCTGTGGGACGACGTGACACCCCGTTGAGCGCCGGCCCACCATGTCCGGCACCGCCGGCTTCGAGGTGCTCGTCCCGCCGCCGGCGGACGAGAGCACGCGCGCCCGCCTCGGGCGCCTGACGCTGTCGCACGGCGTCGTGGATACGCCCCAGTTCATGCCGGTCGGCACCAACGCGACGGTCAAGGCCCTGCATCCGGACGAGGTGGAGGCCGCCGGCGCGAGCATCCTGCTTGCCAACACCTACCACCTGTACCTCCGGCCGGGACACGAACGGATCGAGCGGCTCGGCGGCCTCCACCGGTTCATGGGCTGGGACAAGCCGATCCTCACGGACTCCGGTGGGTTCCAGGTCGTATCACTCGGTGAGCTCCGGTCGATCGACGATGGAGGGGCGACGTTCAAGAGCCACCTGGACGGGTCGATCCACCGGTTCACGCCGGAGCACTCGATCGCGGTCCAGCAGGCGCTGGGGCCGGACGTGGCGGTGGTTCTCGACCAGCCGGTCTTCCCGAGCGAGCCGCGCAGAGTCGTCGAGGACGCTATGCACCGGACCCATCGGTGGGCGGTCCGCTCGCTTGAGGCGCACACGCGGACCGATCAGGCCCTGTTCGGGATCGTCCAGGGCGGGCTGGATCCAGACCTCCGGGAGGAGTCCGCGAAGTTCATTGCCGCCCTCCCGTTCGACGGCATCAACATCGGCGGCCTCGCCGGTGACGAGACGCCGGACCAGCGCAACGAGACCCTGGACGCGACGGTGACTCACCTCGCGGGCGATCCCCGGCCGAGGTATCTCATGGGGCTCGGGTCGCCCCTGGACCTGCTGGAGGCCGTCCACCGCGGCGTCGACCTGTTCGACTCGGTGCTGCCGGCACGGGTCGCGCGCAACGGCCAGCTGTGGGTGCCCGGCGGGCGGCTGAACCTGCGCAACGAGCGGTTCCGCGACGACCCGGAACCGGTGCAGGATGGCTGTCCATGCCCGTTGTGCACCCGCTTCTCACGGGCCTACCTGAGCCACCTGTTCAGGGCGAAGGAGATGCTGGCCTACCGGCTCGCAACTTGTCACAACCTGACGTTCACCCTAGACTTCATGGCTAGGATCCGGGTCGCGTTGCGCGCCGGAACCTTCCCTGTCGAGCTGCCGGAACTGCGCCGTCGCGCGGTCCGGATGAGCGGCGGTGAAGGGGCCGCGAAGCCCGAGTGAAGTCCGTGTGGGTACTCTCGGAGTACGTGGAGGCGAGCGATGGGTTCACGAGACCGCCCCGCGAAGGAAGTCAAGAAGAAGCCCAAGGACAAGTCGTCCCAGCAGAAGCTTGCGCCGCTCTCGGAGGCTCCGCAACAGGCGGAGCTCATCAAGAAGCCGCGCAAGCCGCGGCACGAGACGGAGTCGAACGAGGGTTGACGCCACCAGCGAGCGGGGACCGGGTCCCGCTCCGTCGGGTCGGCTGACGCCGCCAGGAGCGAGGACACGATGGCCAACAACGGCAGGGATGCTGTGCCGCAGGTGACGGAGAAGGCGCTCGCGGAGCGCGGGCGCGCCGTCGATGCCGCGATCGTCGCGATCGAGAAGCAATTCGGGCGCGGCTCGATCATGAAGCTCGGCTCGCGGGAGCGGCAGGCGGTCGATTTCGATCCCCACCGGGTCCATCGCGCTGGACCTTGCGCTCGGCGTCGGCGGGATCCCGCGCGGCAGGATCAGCGAGATCTTCGGCCCCGAGTCCTCCGGCAAGACCACCGTCTGCCAGCACGTCATCGCGGAGGCTCAGCGGATGGGCGGGATCGCGGCCTTCATCGACGTCGAGCACGCACTGGACCCGGCCTATGCCCGGGCCTGCGGCGTGAACGTGGACGAGCTTCTCGTGTCCCAGCCGGACACCGGCGAGCAGGCGCTCGAGATCACCGAGACCCTCATCCGCTCGGGCGGCGTGGACATCGTCGTCGTGGACTCCGTCGCGGCGCTCGTGCCGCGTGCCGAGATCGAGGGCGAGATGGGCGACAGCTTCGTCGGGATCCAGGCGCGGCTCATGAGCCAGGCGCTGCGGAAGCTGACGGGCGCGGTCAGCCGGTCCAACACCGCCCTGGTCTTCACCAACCAGTTGCGCGAGAAGATCGGCGTGATGTTCGGCAACCCCGAGACGACCCCGGGTGGGCGCGCCCTGAAGTTCTACGCCTCAGTCCGGCTGGACATCCGCCGGGTCGAGACGATCAAGAGCGGCACGGACTCCGTGGGCAACCGGGTCCGGGTGAAGGTCGTCAAGAACAAGGTGTCCCCGCCGTTCCGGGTCGCGGAGTTCGACGTCATGTACGGCGAGGGGATCTCGAAGGAGGGCGGCCTCCTGGACGTCGGCGTGGCGATGGACGTCGTCACCAAGACCGGGGCCTGGTTCACGTTCGGTGACACCCGGCTCGGCCAGGGCCGCGAGGCGTCCAAGGAGTTCCTCAAGGGGAACGTGGAGACCGCCGCGGAGATCGACCGCCGCATCCGGGCCAAGATGGCGGACGTGGCGCTCCCGGTCGAGGGTATCGAAGAGGCCGAGTAGGGTCCGGAGAGACCGCGAGGTGGCCGAGGAGAGGGGACCGTCCGGAGGGCAGCCCCGGGCGCGGATGCCCTCGCCGGCGGAGCGCCGCGAGCGGCGCGGGGCCGTTGAGGATCCAGCCGAGGTGCTCGATGCCGGCGCCCGCTTCCTGGAGGCCAGGCCGAGATCCGTGGACGAGGTCCGACGCCGGCTTGTCCGCCTCGGGTACCGCCCGGAGCTCGTCGAGGCGGCCATCGGCCGGCTCATGGATCTCCATTACCTGGACGACGACGCGTTCGCACGCGCCTGGATCGAGTCGCGGGACCGGGCCAGGCCCCGTGGTGAGCATGCGCTCAGGCGCGAGCTGGAGCTGAAGGGCCTCGATCGGGGCATCGTGGCCTCGGTGCTCGAGGACCGTCGCGAGGCCGCGCGAGCAGACGCCATGGCGGAAGGGGAATGGGAGCCTGCCGGCGCCGAGGACGCCGCCGCAGAGCGCCTCCTGCGGCGCAAGCTCACGGGCATCCTCCGTGAGGCCGATGCGAGGCGACGCCGCCAGCGCGCGTACGCCCTGCTCGCTCGCAGCGGCTTCTCCCCCGACGTGTGCGCGGCGGTGTCACGGCGGGTCCTGGACGCCATCGCCGGGGACCCCGTCGAGCCCGACGACGTGGAGCCGGGAGAAGGCTGACGCGACCGGGTCCGTGCCCGCTTCGTTGCGAGCCGGTTCCGGTCGGAGGATGTAGGCTGTGCAGTCAACCGGACGCGGACCCCAGGGCCGCTTCCGGGCGAGCCGTGGCCACCGGCTGAGGCCTGGCGGAGCCTCGTGAGGCCTGCCGGGTCCCGAGCCCAAGCGAACGCCGGTACCACGTAGCCCGATCCCGTTTCTTGACAACGCCTCCGGCCCATTCACCCGGCCGGCGGGGAGGAACTGAAGATGGACATTGTCGTCGCAGGCGCGGCCGTGATCGTCGCCGTCGTCGTCGGCGTTGCCGTGGGGATTGTTTGCCCGCGGCGTCTGGTCGAACCAGACGCTGAAGTCCGCCCAGGACAAGGCGGCGCGGATCGTGGCCGAGGCCCGGACGCAGCAGAAGGACATGATCCTCGAGGCGAAGGACGAGAGGCTTCGCCAGCAGCGCGAGACCGAGGAAGAGGCGCGCGCGAAGCGTGGCGAGCTCAACGGCCTCGAGAGGCGCCTCCTGGCACGTGACGAGCAGATCGACCAGCGGGCGGACATGCTCGAGGAGAAGAGCCGCAAGATCAACGAGCGTGAGCGCGAGATCGAGCACCAGCGCGAGGAGCTCGGACGCCTGAACCAGGAGCGGATCGCCGCCCTCGAGCAGGTTGCCGGCATGTCCGCGGAGGACGCCAAGGGAATCCTCCTGGAGGCCATCCGCGACGAGGCCGAGCACGACGCCGTCAAGCTGGCCCGCTCCATCGAGCGCCGCGCCCGCGACGAGGCCCAGGACAAGGCCCGCGAGATCATCGTGACGGCGATGCAGCGCGTCGCGGCGGACCACACGGCGGAGCACACCGTGTCCACGGTCCACCTGCCCAGCGACGAGATGAAGGGCCGCATCATCGGCCGCGAGGGACGCAACATCCGCGCCCTCGAGCAGGCGACGGGCGTGGACCTGATCATCGACGACACGCCGGAGACCGTCATCGTGTCGGGCTTCGACCCCGTGCGGCGCGAGGTCGCCCGGCTCGCCCTCACGAAGCTCATCGCCGACGGCCGGATCCACCCCGGCCGGATCGAGGAGGTCGTCAACAAGTCCCGGGCGGAGGTTGACCTGGTCATCCGGCAAGCCGGGGAACAGGCCTGCTACGACGCGGGCGTCCCGGGCCTGCCTGCCGAGCTCACCAAGCTGATCGGCCGGCTCAAGTACCGCACCTCCTACGGCCAGAGCGTCCTCATCCACAGCGTGGAGACCAGCCACCTGGCGGCGATCATCGCCGCAGAGATGGGCGCCGACGTCCAGGCGGCGAAGATCGGCGGACTCCTGCACGACATCGGCAAGGCCGTGGACCACGAGGTGGAAGGCCCCCATGCCGCCATCGGTGCCGCCATCGCGCAGAAGCACAATCTGCCGTTCAAGGTCGTGAACGCGATCGCCGCGCACCACCAGGAGGTCGAGTACGCCTGCCTGGAGGCGCCGATCGTCCAGGTGGCCGACGCCATCTCCGCGTCGCGCCCGGGAGCTCGCGGCGAGACGATGCAGACGTACGTCAAGCGCCTCGAGGACCTGCAGGCGATCGCGGAGAGCTTCACGGGCGTGGAGCGCTCGTTCGCCGTCCAGGCAGGCCGCGAGGTCCGGATCCTCGTCCGCCCGGAGGAGATCGACGACCTGTCGGCCACCCGCCTGGCCCGTGACATCGTCAAGAAGATCGAGGACAGCCTCACGTACCCCGGCCAGATCAAGGTGACCGTGATCCGGGAGACGCGCGCTGTCGAATACGCGAAATAAGGAGCACCGCCCGTGACCGGACGAAGCTCCCGGGCAGGCCTCGGCAATCCGCCGAACGGCAACGCACCGCGGCCGGCTGGCGCGTGCCGGATCCTGATGATCGGCGACATCATCGGCAAGCCCGGACGTGTCGTCATCGAGCAGGTGCTGCCCGAGCTCCGAGACGAGCGGGGAGTCGACTTCGTCACCGCGAACGGCGAGAACGTGGCCGGGGGCATGGGCCTGACGCCATCCACGGCGGAGGCCCTGTACGCCGCCGGGGTGGACGTGATCACGAGCGGCAACCACATCTGGGACAAGCGCGAGATCTACCCGTTCCTCGACTCCAGCGACCGGGTGCTCCGCCCGCTCAACTACGGGACGCACAACGTCCCGGGCCGCGGGTGGGGCACGTACCACGCGCTCGACGGCAACGAGATCGCGGTCATCAACCTCCAGGGCCGGACGTTCATGCAACCGATCGACAACCCGTTCACGGACGCGGACCGGCTGATGGACGAGGCCTCCGAGCCGCTGCCTCCGATCCGGATCGTGGACTTCCACTGCGAGATCACGTCCGAGAAGACCGCCATGGGTCTCTACCTCGACGGACGTGTCTCGGCCGTCGTGGGGACGCATACGCACGTCGTCACCGGCGACGAGCGGATCCTGCCGCGGGGGACGGCATACCAGACCGACCTCGGGATGACCGGCCCGCTCTGGAGCGTGATCGGCTTCGACCCGGCGACCGTCCTGCCGAGGTTCGTCAACGCCCTCCCGACGCGGTTCGAGGTCGGCGACGGGCCCGTGGTCCTCAACGCGTGCCAGATCGACGTGGACCCGGCCACGGGACGCGCGCTGCAGATCGAGCGGATCCAGCGCCTGATCGAGGTCTAGGCGTGAGCGCGCGGCACGGGACGCGCCCCGACGAGCCGCTCCCGCCGGGCACCGCCTCGGCAGACCTGCACGCACACACCCGGCGCTCCGACGGCGTGCTGGAGCCCGCGGAGCTCCTGCGCCAGGTCCACGAGGCCGGCGTCCTGCTGTTCGCCATCGCGGACCACGACAACCTCGCGGCGTACCGGGAGCTGACCTCGCCCGGCACTGCGCCTCTCCCGGATGGCCTGGAGCTGGTCCCGGCCGTCGAGATCAACGCGGTCACCCGCGGCCTCAACCTCGACCTGGCGGAGGGGGAGCTCCACGTCCTCGGCCTCGGCGTGGATCCCGTGGACGACGCGTTCGAGGCGGCAATCGCAGCGCAGCGGGGTGCCCGCCGGGCCAGGTTCGCCGCCACCGTGCAGCGCCTGCGGGAGATCGGCCTGCCGATCGAGGCCCACCTGCCCCCAGGCGTGCTGGAGAGCGACGATGCGCTCGGCCGTCCGACGCTCGCACGGGCCCTCGTCGGCGCCGGGTTCGCTGAGAGCGTGGAGGACGCCTTCCGGCGGATCCTCGGTCATGGCCAGCCCGGCTACGTGCCACGGACGGGGATGAACCCCGTCGACGCGATCCGCGCCATCCGCGCCGCAGGGGGCCTCGCGGCCCTGGCGCACTTCGCCGAGGCCCCCGCCCGGATCCCGCTGCTGCGCGAGCTGATGGGGGAGGGCCTCGATGGCCTCGAGACCCATCACCGGTCCTTCGATGCGGACACGCGGGCGGCGATGTCGGCGGTTGCCGCAGACCTCGGGCTCGTGGAGACCGGCGGTTCCGACTACCACGGCGACCTCGGACCGTACGCCGAGACACACGCCCTCCTCGTGATGCCGGATGACCTCGTGGCGGACCTGCGCGTGGCGATCGCGGAGACGCGCGGCGGTTGGCACGTCGCGCCGGACAGACCGGCTACGATGCCCAAGGCATGACGTCCCGTTCGCTCCCCGTCCTCGACCTGGCCCCGCCGGCCGTTCCTGCCGCGGGACCGCGAGACCCGTTCCTCCCCGACGATGCGCGACTCGCCGAGTTCCGCCCGGAGATCCGCTCCCTGCCGTCGTTCTTCGTCTGGACGCTCGGCTGCCAGATGAACAAGAGCGACTCGGAGGAGATGGCCGGCCGGCTGCTGGCCGCGGGCTGCCCGGAGGCACCCGCGATGGACGCGGCGGATCTCGTGGTGATCAACACCTGCGCCATCCGCGAGGCTGCCGAGGCCAAGGTGGTCGGTCGCCAGGGGCACCTGGGACGGCTCAAGTCGGCGAACCCGGGGATGAGGGTCGTGATGACCGGCTGCTCCGTCCGCGAGTCGAACAGGGCGGGTCTCGCGCGCCGGTATCCCGCCGTGGACCTGTTCCTGCGGCCGGACGAGGAGCCGGAGCTGATCGACCGCCTGGGGATCGCCTCGGCGCAGGCACCGGTCGGGGCGCTGGCGATGACCGCGGCCACGACCGTCGTCAAGGGGGTGGCGGTCTCCGACGCGGCACACCTCGTGCGGGCCCGGGCGGATGCCGTCGCGGGCGGCGCGGTCAGTCGTGGGTCCGCGATCAGCGCGTGGCTGCCGATCATCTACGGCTGCGACAAGGCCTGCACGTACTGCATCGTCCCGTTCAGCCGCGGCCCGGAGCGGAGCCGACCGTTCGACGAGATCGTTGACGAGGCCCGGGCCCTGGCCGCGGCCGGCTACCGGGAGGTGACCTTCCTGGGCCAGAACGTCAACAGCTACGGCCACGACCTCGAGACGGAGGGACAATTCGGGCACGTCGTGACCGCCCGCACGGTCGGCCGGCAGCAGGACCGGGTCGCGAGGCCGGACCTGGCGGAGCTGATCCGGGCGGTGGATGGCCTCAGGGTCGGCGCCGAGGCCCGTGAAGCCGGCGAGGTCGGTGACGCCGGCGAGGTTCGCCAAGCCGGCGAGATCCCGGCGATCCCGCGACTGCGGTTCCTGACCTCGCACCCGTGGGACCTCTCGGATCGCCTGATCGAGGCGATGCGGGACTGCCCGTCGGTCTGCGCCTCCCTGCACCTGCCCGTCCAGTCGGGTTCTGACACCATGCTCCGGCGCATGGGCCGCCAGTACACGATCGAGCACTACCGGGAGCGTCTTGCCCGCATCCGCGAGGCCATCCCGGGCATCGCGCTGTCCACCGACGTCATCGTCGGCTTCTGTGGCGAGACCGAGGCCGAGTACGAGGACACCCTCCGCCTCCTGGAGGCCGTCCGCTACGACCAGGTCTTCGCCGCCGCGTACAGCGAGCGGCCCGGCACGCCCGCGACCCGCATGACCGACGACGTGCCCGTGGCCGAGAAGCGCCGCCGCCTCGTCGCGCTGCTGGAGGTCCAGGAGGGGATCGGGCTCGAGCGGAACCGGGCGTGGCTCGGCCGCACGGCGCAGGTCCTGGTGGACACCGTCGTTCCCCCACGCGCCCACGACCACGACCACGACCAGGACGAGGAGGACAGCGGCGCGGCGGAATCCCGCGATGCCTTCGCGCGCATGCCCGCTGGGCTCGTGCACCTCCTTGGCCGCTCCCGCGAGAGCAAGCTGGTGCATCTCGCCGGGTCGCCGGACCTCCTGGGACGCGAGATCCGGGTGACGATCGATCACGCGGGCCCGTACGCGCTCCGGGGGACGCTCGCCTGAACGTCGCGCCGCTCGTCGTCATCGGCGGGCCCACAGCCACCGGCAAGACCGGGCTCGCCATCGTGCTCGCCGAGGGGCTGGCCGCGCGAGGGATCCCGGCCGAGATCATCTCCGCCGACTCTCGACAGGTGTACCGGGGCATGGACATCGGCACGGCGAAGGCGACCGCCACCGAGCGCGCCCGGGTGGTCCACCATTGCCTCGACCTCGTGGAGCCCGACCAGCGGTACTCGGTCGCGGAGTTCCGGGCCCTCGCGCTCGATGCACTCGCGTCGCTGGGCACCATCGGAGGAATCGGGATCCTGGCCGGCGGGACAGGGTTCTGGCTCCGGTCGGTCTTCCTTGGCATCGACACGGACGCGCTGCCGTCCGACGCTGTCCTGCGGGCCGAGCTGGAGGTGGAGCTCGCGGGCGCCGGCGTCGGGGCTCTGGCCGATCGGCTCGTGACGCTCGCGCCCAGGCTTGCCGGGCGGACCGACCTGCACAACCCTCGCCGGGTCGTGCGCGCGGTGGAGATCGCCACCATCCAGGGCGATGTGCTGCTCCCGGAGCCCGTCGGCTACCCCGCACCCGTGCTCGGCCTGCAGCTCGCCGTCGAGGCATCGGCGCATGTCCGCGTGATCGCAGCCCGAGCGCGCGCCCAGTTCGCCGCCGGCCTGGTGGACGAGGCTCGTGCCCTGCGTGACCGCTTCGATCCCGCGCTGCCCGCCTTCTCCGCCATCGGCTATCGCGAGAGCTGGGCCTTCCTCGACGGCGAGGTCTCCCTCGAGGCCGCCATCGAGCTCGATGCCCGGCGCAACGTGGCCTTCGCCAAGCGGCAACGCACCTGGTTCCGTTCCGAGCCGACCCTGGCGATGGTGGACGCGACCACGGACCCGTCACCGGCGGCGAGCGACAGGCTCGACCAGTTCCTGGCAACGCTCCCCGGCGATTGAGGGAAGCGGCGACGGTCCTCGCGGCACCACCCGGTATGCTGGCCGCGCCATGAGCCCCCGCAGCGAAATCATCGATCTCGCGCCGCCCGTCGAGAAGGCATTCCTCGTCGCCGTCGATACCGGCGACGATCCGGGCTGGGGCGCGGAGGACAGCCTGGCCGAGCTCGCGGCCCTGGCCACGACCGCCGGCGCCGACGTCGTCGGTGCCGAGTGGCAGAACCGCCGCCACGTGGATCCGAACTGGTACGTCGGCAAGGGCAAGGCGGAGGAGCTGCTCCAGGCCAAGTCCGAGACCGGCTTCGACCTCCTGGTCACCGACGACGAGCTGAGCCCTGGCCAGCAGAAGAGCCTTGAGGGCCTGCTCAACGTCAAGGTGATCGACCGCAGCCGCCTGATCCTGGACATCTTCGCCCTCCACGCCCAGACCCACGAGGGCCGCCTCCAGGTCGAGCTCGCCCAGCTGGAGTACCAGCTGCCGCGCCTGACGCGCCTCTGGACGCACCTCTCGCGCACGGGCGGTGGCATCGGCACGCGGGGGCCGGGCGAGTCCCAGCTGGAGACGGACCGCCGGCTGATCCGCGAGCGCATCAAGAAGATGAGGGAACGGGTGGAGAGCGTCCGCCAGCAGCGCCAGACCACGGCGCGCGGCCGGGACCGGCGTCTGTACCCGACCGTCGCCATCGTGGGCTATACGAACGCGGGGAAGTCGACGCTGCTCAACGCGCTCGTCGGCAGCGAGGTGGCGAAGGCGGAGGACAAGCTCTTTGCCACCCTCGATCCCACCTCCCGGCAGGTGAAGCTTGGCGACGGGCAGACGGCGATCGTCACGGACACGGTGGGCTTCATCCACAAGCTCCCGCACCAGCTGGTCGACGCCTTCCGCGCTACGTTGGAGGAGGTCACCCGCGCCGATGTGCTGATCGAGGTGGTGGACGCGTCCGACGTGCACGCCCCGGAGCACCGCGCCACCGTCCAGACGGTGCTGGACGAGCTGGGCGCCGGTGACAAGCCGCGCCTGGCCGCGTTCAACAAGGCTGACCTGCTCTACCCGGGCGCCGATGGCGACCGGCCGGCCCCCGCGGTGTCGGGCTCAGTCCTCGTGTCCGCCGTGACGGGTTTCGGGCTCGACACGCTGCGCGCGGAGGTCGCCGCGCTGCTCGCGTCGCTGTGGGAGGACGTGGACATCGCCGTCCCGTACGCCGCGGGAGAGCTCCTCGCGCGGGTGCGCGAGCGGGGAACCGTGGACCTGGAGTACGGCAACCGGGATGTGCGCGTGACAGGGCGCATGGCGCCCGCGATGGCCAGCGAGCTGCGCGCCGTCGCGGAGCGCTGGGAGGCCGCCCTGGCGGAAGAGGGTGCGGCATCCTGAGCATGGAGCCCAGGACGGCACAGGTGTTCGTGCGCCGGTCGGGGACCGGCCGCTTGCCGGGTGGCCGACGTCTGACCTGGACGGTGGCGGATGGCAGCCGGGGCAGGCGATGGCGCGCGATCACGACCTCGGGCGACAGGCTCCTGCATGTGGTCCTGCTCGAGGTAGCCCAGGGCGGCTCGCTGGCGAGAGTGGAGGTAGCGGGCCCGGACGGCCTGCTCACGCTGCATCCGGCTCCGGACCTCTCGATGTTGCACGGTAACGTGGTCCGGGCGGAGGGGGTGGAGCACGTCGCGTTGCCGTGGTCCCCGGAACACGTGCTGATGGTTGGCGCCTCGCCCGTGACCGCAGCGGTGGCCGTCGTGCTCCTCGCGTCCCGGGTCGGGGTGGGGGAGGGGGCGTCCATCCCGGTCCTCGAGGTGGCTGATGCGCTGGTCATCCGCCGCGCGACCTGGCGTGTGGCGCGGACGGGCGACCACCGCTGGCGCCTCCTGGCGGCCGACGGCGGACCGTCAGTGCTGCTGGAGACGGATGCCGACGGGGTACCGACCGGCCTGCTCGATGGCGTTGGCTGGCCCCTCGAGCTCACGCCCGGCGAGTAGCGGAGGGTCCGTCGTGGACGGGCTGTGGACAAGTTCCGGCCGTGCCCCGAACCTGCCCGTAACTCGTGGATAAGGCCGTTGTGCGATGGCGGCGCCACCGCGTATCTTTCGTCTTGCCCGAAGGGGCGGACGAACTGGCGACGGGCCCGCAGGTGCTTGCACCGGCGGGAACGAACGGAGCCGCAGATGCTTGCATCAGCGGAAACGGCGCCGGGGAGGAAGTTCCTTCGGGCGTTGTGTTGTCTCCGGCCGTGGTCCCGGCCGGAGCGGCCCCGGACCACGTCGGACCTGCCGCGGGCGAGAGCGCCCCGTGCCACCGCTCTGCGGCTGCCAGGCACCGGCGCTGGAGCGGGCGACCGACGACGCCCTCGCGGCCATCAATGCGATCCAGCAGGTGCTGGAGGCTGGAGATCGCATGCTCCGCGCAGGGGCCTCCGTTGCCACTTCCGATAATGTGAGTTATGTCTCTTGCGCTGCACAGGTGGCCGTTGCCGACCTGGGACTCGCCTTCCGGCGCGTGACGGCCAGATCGGTGGGACGGCGTCAGGAACGTCTCCGGGACAGTGCCAACGCGTTCGGCGCCATCGCGTTGGCCTTCCTCGCGCTGACCCGCGGCCACCTCGGGAGGACAAGACGTAGCCCGGCAGCTCAACGACCCTGGGGCGACGGCGTAGCGACCGGGCTCGCGGCCTCGGTTCGACTCACCTGAACGGGTTCCCGTTCCGCGGTCCGGCGGGAATTCGGG
>CAWBMD010000006.1:0-164757 GCA_963789865.1 uncultured Chloroflexia bacterium | reverse complement strand
TCAAGCGCTCTCTATACTTGGGGCACCGTCGCGATGTCTGGCAATGAATCCATCGGCGTTGGTGGCTAACAGAACGCTATCAAGGAAAGGAAATCAGGTTGGGATGGTGATCGACGCCGGTGGCCCCATCGACATGAGGCCCTGCCAGATCGCTTCCAGCGCCTGGTGCGCGGATCGTTCTGGCCGAAACCCATACGAAAAATTGCGAAATCGCTGCTCGTATACGGCTTCGAGCACCATCGCGACGGATCGCTGCAGGACTTTATCCTCGAAGGTCGGTATCCCAATCGGCCGGGTCTTTAACCCGTCTCCTTTCGGAATATGCACTCGCCTAACTGGTGGTGCTCGGTACGTGCCGGATTTGGCGCGGTCAAGCAGCGACTGCAAGTTCTGCTCGAGATTGGCTTCGTATTCTGAAGCCCCGCATCCGTCCACGCCCAGGGCTCCATCCTTGCGAGTACGTTTGAACGCGTCCTTGGGAAAGTCCATGTCGATGTGGTGGGCCAGGGTCGTTAACGCCATGTCGGGCGCTTCCCTCGCCAATTTTGCTATTCGTCGTGGTTTCGTTGAGGTGTTTGCTGAGCTCGATGTCTCTTCCATCTTTCCCTCCGACAATTCCGTGTTCCCGGCGCTCCCTTGTGAGCTGCCCGCAGGCCCACTGACGACCCGAACCGAGGGGACACGTCTCTGTGTCTATGGCGTTCCATCATCGGCCCGCCACAGCCGCGACCACAAACGATACCCGTGCTCGGCGATGACCAGCAGCGTAAAGAAGGCCAGCAGGGTGACTCCCCCCGTGACCAGAGTCAGCCCGTAGTGGGCGTAGAGGAACAGAGCGAGGCCGAACCAGGGCGCGTAGACGAATAGCGCCCAGTACGAAACCGAGACGACTTGCCGCTTCATGCCCGATATATTCAAGGTGTAGCGGGCCCGCGCTACTTCAGTGCGAGGGCCCTTCTTGGGCCTCCTTCTATTTCGGCGCCAAGCATGGGCGGCTTTTGGGCGCTCGAGGATTGCCGCCCCAACGCACCAATAACCTCCACACGCCCAATCGATTCGGGAGTGCGGCGCCAGCGAAGTTTCCGGACAGGAATGCCGCGTCCGAGCATGCGCAAACAAGGTCATCCGTGTCAGTGGGCCAGCTCGGTTGAGGACTCTTCGTGAAATAGATACAGTCTCGCCATGTTGACGCAAGACGACACCTGGGCAACGACACAAAAATGGTACCACGCACTGGACCTGGGCGGAGGGCTGGTAACACCCGGCCGGTTCGGCGCGCACTTGCCGCCCAATTTCACCCTGTACGGTGCCCTCGAATTCCTGGCCCAGCTCGATCTGACCTCTGCCCGCTGCGTTCACGTTGGCACCATGGATGGGCTGGTTGCGTTCACGATGAAACGGGCGGGAGCCGAGTCGGTGCTGGCGACCGACATGGCGCCGCGACCGACGTTCGAGTTTGCCCGACAGCGGCTCGGGCTAGATATCGACTATCGCGTACCGGTTTCCATCGTCGAGCTTCCCAGTATCTTGACCGACTGGAAACCGGATGTCCTCGCAGTGCTGGGCGTGCTCTACCACCTTCTAGATCCGATGACCGCGATCGCAGTGTGCCGCCGCTGCGTGCGTCGTGACGGATACCTCATTCTCGAGACCGCGTACGACGTTGGCGAAGGGTCGCCCCGCATGATCTTCAACCCGGCCGACGTGTCACCCGATGCCTCCAACGAACCGAACGTCTTCTGGCGACCGAGCCGACCGGCGCTCGAAGCGTATGTCAGCTCGCCGGCTTCGACGTTGTCGCAACGATCGCAGTTGACAATCGGCTGTCGATTCTTGCCCGGGCAGTGAGGCCCTCGGAAATCACCGAGCGCCCGGCCCGCATTGGCGGCATTCACGGTTGCTACAACGGATTCGTCAACTACCGCGAGTCGGTCAACTTCACCGCGTTGGAGAACGATGACGCCTCGCCATCGACGGTCCGCTATGAGGGCCGCCGTGGTCATCGCCGTATCTACCCGGCGTTTCATCGTCCCGCCTCTTCCCTGCAGCCGAGCTGGCAGTTGCCACGGCTGCGCGACCGGGTTTCGCGCGGCTGGCGCAGCATGCCCGCAAGGAACCTCGCCCGGCGGTCAAACCTGGTCGAGCTTCCTTGGAAATCACGCGCACGAGATTTGGTCTTGCGATTTCGTGCAGACCTTCGATTCCTGCTTTCGCCAGATCTTCGCGTTCGTCATCGTTCGGCACGACTCGAGAGAAGTGGTCTTTCTGCTGCACCCGCAAGCTCGTCGCCCGCTGGTCAGTGCCCGGCGCATCGGCCGTGGCCTTCGACGAGACGGGCTTCCAGGTCTACGTCGGGACCGACGCCGGCGAGCTGTCCGCGATCGATGCGACTGCCGTGGACGCGATGGGCAACGTCGACCCGTCGCAGCCGACGGTCCAGGCCGACCCGGCGGGGACCCTCGACGGCCCGGTCCTGCGCCTCGTCCCGTTCGGTGACGGCCAGCGGCTCGCGGCGCTCCTGCCCGGCGACCGCGTCGCGGTGGTCGAGGCCGGCACCGGCACCGTGACCGGCACCCTGGTCGTGGCCGGCGCCACGGACATGACCCCCATGGGCGACGGGGACGCCGTGCTCGCGACTCCCGCCGACGTGACGGACCCCACTGCAGCCGCGGACGCGCTGGCGGCGATCACCGGGGGAGATGCCGCCCGCTACCGCGATGCCCTGTCGAAGACCGACGTGGACAGCGTGGTCCTGGACGTCACGCTCACCTCCGAGCTCCGGACGAAGCTCCAGGCCGCGATCGATGACGGGCGCCTGCCCGGTGTCCGGATCGACAAGACGCCCCTGCTGGCAGTCACCGGGTCGGCGGGCGTGGACCTCGTGACGCTGAGCGGGACGCTCGCGGGATCCGTCCCCCTCGAGGGCGGTGCGACGTCCGCGGTCATCGTCTCGGGCGTGGACGAGGGGACCCAGCTCTGGGTCACCACGACGGCCGTCACCACTGGGGACCCGGAGGTGGCAAGGATCGCGGCGTCGGGCGACCTGGCCAAGGACGGTCCGGTGGTCATCGGCAGCTTCCCGCTTCCCGGCGCCGGCAGGCGGATCATCTACGACAGCGTCTCGGAGCTGGTGGAGGTCCTCGGGGACACGCCGGACGGGACCGGCACCACGGTCTACGTCGTGGAGCCGCACGGCAGGGCGGTCTTCGCCGACCACGTGCTCCCCTTCGAGCCGTCGGCCTGGGTCCTCGACCACAACGGCGACTACCCCGCGACCAGCCACGGCGCGATCCTGACCTTCGCCCCGGGCGGCCCGTCCGCCGCGATCGACGTCGGCAGCTACCAGTTCGCGTGGCGGCTGCCGGGCGTGATCTTCGGCACGCTGACGGTGGCGGCGCTGTTCCTGCTCGGGCGGATCCTGTTCCGGCGTCGCACGGTCGCGGTCCTGGTCGGGCTGTTCGTGGTGCTGGACGGGATGTTCTTCGTCCAGAGCCGCATCGCGATGAACGACGTCTATACCGGCTTCTTCATCCTCGCGGCCTATCTCGTGTTCGCCTGGCTCTGGGTCGAGCGCAGGTCGTGGACGGCGTTCTGGCTGCTGATGCCCGTCGTCGGCGTGCTGCTCGGCCTCGCGCTGTCCTCCAAGTGGGTCGCCGCGTACGCCATCGGGGCGCTGGGGATCCTCGTGCTCGCGCGCTCGGCGCTCGGCCGGGTCCTGCTGATCCTGGGCCTGGTCGCGCTCACGAGCGTCCTGGGCTGGATGGCGCTCGCCGTCCCACTTGACAGCGGCGCATCCGGCAACCTCCTGTTCACGATGATCATGGTCGGCCTCACCCTGGCCGCGGTCGCCGTCACCGTCTACCACCCGATCGCGTGGTCGGACGAGGAGATGCTCCTGTCGATCGTCGGCCCGCCGGCCCTGGGCATCCTGCTGGCGCTCACGGCCATCGCGCTGGGCAAGGGCGACGCCTCGGCGGTGCTCGGGCCCCTCTCCGTCACGCCGCTCGAGCTCGGGTTCGTGCTGGTTCTCGCCGGGCCGGTCATCTACCTCGTGTTCAACGCGGCGGGCCGTGCCGGCTTCGGCCCGATGGCCCCGGCACCGGGCCCCGACGACCCGGGGTCCCGCATCCCCCTGCATCGCCGCCGGCCGAGGGCTGGCTCCGCCTCGGCGCGGGCCTGGGGCTGCCGGCCGTCTGGGTGGGCGTCTCGCTGGTCGTGATCCCGCTGGTCGTGTACGTGATCTCGTACCTGCCGTGGGCCTTCATCGAGGAGCACCAGATCGTCTCCGGGTGGCCCCCCGGCCACACCGGCCAGACGCTGCTCGCGCTCACCGGCGAGATGTACCGGTACCACAACAACCTGACCGCCGCGCATGCCGCCAGCTCCCCGTGGTGGGCGTGGCCCCTCAACCTCAAGCCGGTCTGGTTCTACCAGGGCAGCTTCGCCGGAAATACGGCGGCGGCGATCTACGACGCGGGCAACGTGGTGATCTGGTGGATGGGCATCCCGGCGATGGCCTTCGTCGCCTACCAGGCGTTCAAGCGCCGCAGCCTCGCCCTGGCCCTGATCCTGATCGCGTTCCTCGCCCAGTGGATCTCCTGGGCCCGCATCGACCGGGCAGCCTTCCAGTACCACTACTACACCAGCCTGCCCTTCGTGGTGATGGCTCTCGCCTACTTTGCCGCCGAGGTCTGGCACGGGGCGTCGCGACGAACCTGGCTGTTCGCGAGGGTGGCGGCTGCGGTCGCCCTCATGGGTCCGGTCATCCTGTGGATGGTGCGGCTCCCGCTGTGTGCCGTGGCAGGCGTGGAGCAGGTCAACAAGGGTTCGCAGGCGTGCAACGGCAACCCGGGAAACCTGGTCGTGACGCCGGCGGCCGCCGCGCTCGGTAGTCGTGGTCCTCGTGACCGTCATCGTCCTGGTGCGGCTCCTCGTGGCGCTGGGCCGGCCCAGGCCCGACGGGCAGACCCTCCAGCCGCGGGACCTCCTGCCCCTGGTCGTGACCGCCGCCGTGGGCGTGCTGGCCCTGCTGGTCAGCAGCCTCCTGCCCTCGAGCGACCCGCTGTTCTCGATCCCCGGGCTTGATACCGGAGGTGATCGCGCTGCTCCTCGCCATCCCGCTCGGCCTGGTCGCGCTGCAGGTCCTCACCGCCCGCGACGGCCGGCGCTACGTGGCGGGCCTGATCGCCGCAGCCGGGGTGTGGTTCGTGATCCTGTACCCGAACATCGCGGCGCTCCCGCTGCCGGCCGCCATGGTCAACGCCTACCAGGGGCTGCTGCCGACCTACCTGTACGCGTTCCAGTTCTCGGTCAACACGGTGGACCGGAGCGGGGCGATCTCGTTCGCGGACCCGCGCTTCGCGCTGCTCGTCGTGTTCCTCGCGATCGCGGCCGCGGTGGTCGGCTACGCGACATGGGTCTGGCGCCAGGCGCTTGCGGACGAGCCCGGGCGATGCCGCCGCCGCCGGCGAGATCGGCCGCGGCCTGAGCGGAACCGCGTATGCGAGCCGCGTCATCGGCCCCGCGTCGTCGGCCGGCTCGGCCGGTCATCGGCCCCGCGAAAGCGGAACCGCGCCTCAGTCGCTCGCGGGCCCGGATGCCTCGCGCCCCGTCGCCGCGCCGGAGACGAGGGTGGGTCGGGGTGACGGCGGTACGGTGGCCGTGAAGTGCGGCGGCAGGCTGCCCGTCGCGGCGAGCCGGCGGATCACGAAGCCGTAGTAGTCGTCCACCTTGGCGGTCACGCGCGGCCAGCTGAACTCCTCGGCCCGGAGGGGACCGGCGGCGGACATGGCCGCGGCGAGGTCCGGGTTCCCTGAGGAGGCGGCCGATCGACGCGGCGAGCTGCTTGGGCTCGTGCGGCGGCACCAGGAGCCCCTCGCGGCCGCGGCGCACCACGCCCTTGTAGCCGTGGATGTCCGACGCGACGATCGGCGCTCCCGCAGCCATGGCCTCCAGCAGGACGATCCCGAAGGACTCCCCGCCGGTCGCCGGCGACGACGAAGACGTCCGCGGTCCGGAACAGCTGCGTCTTCTCGTCGTCCGAGACGCGCCCGAGGAACTCCACCCCGACCAGGCGGCGGGTCGCCACGTAGCGTCGGGCCTCGCGTTCCTGGGGCCCGCCGCCGACCACGAGCAGGCGGCACTGGCAGCCGGTCTTGCGCAGGATGCGGTAGGCCTTGAGCAGGTCCAGGAGGCCCTTCCGCGGTTCGAACCGGCCCACGAACAGGAGGTTGCGCGTGCCGTCCTGCCAGCGTGCCAGCGGTACCGAGCGACGGAACCGCTCCGCGTCCACCCCGTTCGGGATCACCTTGTAGTCGCCCGGGAAGTAGCGGTCGATGAAGTGGCGGGCCGCGGCCGACACCGCGATGCGGCCGTGGAGCCGGTCCGCGTAGCTGCCCAGGGCCCGGCTGCCGAACTCGTACGCCGGCGACCAGCCGCCGTACGCGTGGAACGTCCCGATGTTGACGCTCCGGGACTCGCGGAGGAGCACGAGCGAGAGGAACGGCACGAACGGCTCGTGGAAGTGGAGGACGTCGAAGCGCTCGCGGTCGAGGAGCTCGCGCGCCTGCGACACGTAGCGCGGCGAGAGGGTGACCGTTCCCACCGATCCGTTGGCCGGCATCGAGAAGCCCTTGCCGAGGCGGATGACGTCGCCCTCCGAGCTGCGCTGCAGGCCGTGGGACGAGGTCAGGATCCGGACGTCATGCCCGCGGAGACGCAGGTTCTCGTAGAGGTACCGCACGTGCTGGGTCACGCCGCCCGGCAGCGGGTAGACGTACGGGGAGACGAGCCCGATCTTCACCGGTCGGCGTCCCCGGCACCGGTGTAGCGCGGGGGCCGGAGGTTGCCGCCCGGGTAGCCGTGGTCGCGGCCCGTGCCGTCGCGCCGGACCCGGCCGACGATCTCCGCCCGCCATCCCCGTCCGTACTTGCGCAGCTGGTTGCCGTAGACGCCGAGCTGCCCCACGCTGCCGTGGAACGTGCCGTGGTGGCGCGTGGTCCCGGCCAGGAGCGCCAGCGCGGAAGTCGTCCGGCGTCCGGCCCGGGAACGTCGTCCAGGCGGTCCCGATGGCGGCCAGGGCGTGGGCGTCGCTGGCGCCGAACTCGGGAAGGCCGAGCTCCGCCGCGAAGCGGACGACGTGGCCGTGGCGGTAGCTTCCCGAACGCGGTCGGGTTGAACGTCTCGATCGCGTCGGGCCGAACGGCCGGGTCATCCGACGCCAGCAGCTTCCGGATCGCCGAGCCCTGGGCGCACATCGGGTACGGGACCAGCGGGTGGGCAGGGATCGCGAGGCCACCCTGGTCGTGGATCGCCTCGATGGACCAGCGCAGGCTCTTGAGCGCGGGAACGGGCCGCTCCAGGAACAGCCCGAGAAGGTGCCCGCCGCGGGTCGAGATCTCCTCGCCCACGACGATCGCCACGCCGAGGCCGCGGTCCGCGGCCATCTCGCGGGCGGCGAGCGCCGCATCGATCCGCTCGTGGTCGGCGATCGCGATGACGTCGAGGAACCCCTCCGCCTCGACGCGGTCGAGGACCTCGACGACGGACGCCGTCCCGTCCGAGGCCCAGGTGTGGATGTGCAGGTCGGCGCGACCCAGCCGGTCGACGGGTTCGGCGATCATGCCGGCTCCCGCGGCGCATCGGGACCGGGACGACCGGGCCCGGGCCCGGGTTCACGGTCGCGACCAGGCTCGGCGACGCCGGCGTGCGCACCCTGGTCGAGGTCCGGCCAGATCGGATGGAAGGCGCCCCACCATTGCTCGGGGCGTCGGCGATGATCGACTCGAACGCCACCGGCGATCGCCGCCGTGAGGGCCGTGACGCGCTCGCGGCGCGTGCCCTCCGCCGGCGCATCCACCAGGATCAGCCGGCCGGCGTAGCGGCCGGCCTTCTTCCGGCGGGCGGAGGCCACGTACACGGGCACGCCGGTCTCGACGGCCAGGAGCGCCGGTCCGGCCGGGATGGGCGCCGGATGTCCGAAGAGCGGCACCAGCAGGCCGTTGCCCATCAGGTCCCGGTCGGCGACCATGCCGACCGACTCGCCGCGGCGGATCGCCCGCAGGAGCGCCCGGCGGGCATCGGTGATCGGGACGATGGTGACCCCGACCCGTCCCCGCGATCTCGATGAACCAGCGCTGGAGCCCCGGATCGGCGACGGCCTCCATCGGCGCGGTGACGTCGTGACCGACGAGGCTCGAGAGGACGATCGCCGGCAGCTCGAGGGCGCCGAAGTGCATCCCGACGATCATCACCGGACGCGCCGCTCATCAGCGCATCGCGCACCTCGTCGGGGGTCTCGATGTCCAGGCGGGCGGCGGCCGACTCCACGTCCAGGCCGCCGGTCAGCGCCACCTCCAGGTAGTAGCGGACCGCATGCCGGAACGCGCGCCGGACGAGGTGCTCGAGGGCCTCGGGATCCGTGGCGGCGCGCCGGGCCAGGCGGGTCCCGCGCCCCTGGGCCTCGAGCCCTTCGCAGACACGCCGCAGGTTCGCGCGCGCCTGGGCGGCGCGGGCCGGGGCGACCCGGTACCAGATCTCCCCGATCGACTCGGCGGCGGCGACCAGCGGCGGCTCCGGGAGCCGGGTGAGCAGCCGCGCGCCGAGCAGGAGCAGCGATCCGCGGAGGCCCGGGCGCCCCGCCAGCGCCGGTCCTCGGTCGCGGTCCCGATCGTCGCCCCGTCCGCGCACGGCGCCCCGGTCATCGGGCGCCGCCGTCGCGCGTCCCTGGCCGGCTGGACCGGCGAGCATCGCGCCGCGCGCTGCTCGAGCTCCCGGGCCTCCTCGGGATCGGACGGCCAGATCGGCTTGAAGCTGTACCACTGCTCGGGCGCGGCGCGGATCGTCCGCTCGAGGGCAGTCCGCGATCCGCTGCGTGGCCCGCTGGAGGTCGGCGGGGCTCGAGGAGGGGACGCTGAACACCTCGTCCGCATCGACGTGGAAGCGCCCGCCGGCGGTCCGCCTGACGGCCATGAACACGATGACCGCCCCGGTCTTGGCGGCCAGGGTCGCCGGGCCCGCCGGCAGCGTCGTCCAGGCGCCGAACAGCTTCACCGGGATGCCGTCGTTGCGGTAGCCCCAGTCGACCAGCAGGGCCAGCATCTCGTTGTTGCGCAGGATCTTGAACAGCTCGCGGAGGTTCCGCCACGGGACCACGTGGACGCCCCAGGATTCGCGCTGCCGGCGCAGGATCTCGAAGATCTCCGGGAAGGACGAGTCGTCCGCGACGACGTTGGCCGGGAGCCCGCGCCAGGCCACCGCGGCCGCGACCGCCTCGTTGTTGCCCACGTGGCCGCAGACCACGATGGCTGCTCGACCCGAGGCACGCCAGCCGTCGACGATGACGTCGATGCCGGCGCCCTCGACCAGGATGGACACCTCGTCCTGCGGCCGGGACGGGAGCCGCATCAGCTCCACCATGTACGTCGCGTACTCCCTGTACGCGCGCAGGGCCATGCGGCGCACCCGCGGGTGGTCGGGCGGCAGGCCGAGCACGTGCCCGAAGTTCCGGTTCGACCAGCGGCGCTTCGACGGCAGGACGCAGGTAGCCGAGCTGCGAGAACCCGCCGATGACCTCGCGCGAGAGTCCGGGTGGCAGGTGCGCGAGGGCGGCGGCCGTGGACTTGTAGCCGACGACCGCCGCCATCTCGACGAGGCGCGGGGAGGACTCGAGGCGCCGGTGGGGCGCCTCGAGTCGTCGCTCGGGTTGGGTCACTTCGCGGTGGTCACCTTCGTGCGGGATGCCGTGGCCAGCGCCTTGGCGTCCTTCTTCGACTCCTCGGTGCCGACCAGCGTCTCGTTGTCCTCGCCCCGGATGAACGCCTCGACGCGGTTGTACGCGACGTCGTCGTGGACCTGGAGCGGCGGGCTCTTCATGAAGTAGCTGGACGGTGCCACCAGCGTCCCCTTGAGGCCCCGGTCGAGGCCGATCCGGAGACACCGGATGGCGTCAATGATGACACCTGCGCTGTTCGGGCTGTCCCAGACCTCGAGCTTGAGCTCGGCCTTGAGCGGCACGTCGCCGAACGTCGTGCCCTCCATCACGATGTAGCAGTACTTGCGGTCCTTCAGCCACGGCACGTAGTCCGACGGGCCGACGTGCACGTTGCCGGGCTCGAGCTCGTAGTCGAGCATCGACGTGACGGCGTTGGTCTTGCTGATCTTCTTGGACTCCAGGCGCTCGCGCTCGAGCATGTTCATGAAGTCCGTGTTGCCGCCGAAGTTCAGCTGGTACGTCCGGTCGACACGGACGCCGCGGTCCATGAACAGGCGGGTCAGGACCCGGTGGCTGATCGTCGCGCCGACCTGGCTCTTGATGTCGTCGCCGATGACCGGCAGGCCCTTCTCGGCGAACCGGCGCTGCCAGTACGGCTCGCGGCCGATGAACACCGGGATGGCGTTGATGAAGCCGACGCCGGCCTGGAGCGCCTGCTCCACGTACCACTTGGTCGCCTCCTCGCTCCCCACCGGGAGGTAGGACACGACCATGTCGACCTTGCGCTCCTTGAGGATCCCCACGACGTCCGCCGTGGGGCCGGGCGCCTTCTCGATCACCTGGGACAGGTACTTGCCCAGGCCGTCGTGGGTCATGCCCGCGGTCCACGGTCACGCCCATGTGCGGGACGTCCATGAACTTGAACGTGTTGTTCTGGCCCGAGAAGATCGCCTCGGAGATGTCCTTGCCGACCTTCTCCTTGTCGACGTCGAACGCGGCCACGAACTCCACGTCGCTGATGTGGTAGTCGCCCAGCTTGACGTGCATCAGCCCGGGGACGAAGTCCTCCGGCTTCGCGTTCTCGTAGTAGTAGCGGCCCTGGATGAGGCTGCTCGCGCAGTTGCCGACGCCGACGATGGCGACGCGGATCTTCCGATCGCGCTTCGCCGGGACGGCCTCGTTTGCGGTGACCTGGTCCACGTGTTCTCCCTTTCCTGTGCTTACCCCTGCTGCCCGGGCAGCGACCGGCCGCAGCCGGTCGCCCCGGACTACCCCTGCTGCTGGCCGGCCGCTTGCCGGACCGTGTGAAGGATTTGCTGGATGGTCGTGATGGTGGCGAGGACGGCGATCAGCCCGAGCGAGACCTCGAGGGCGAGCGCCGACAGCGGATAGGCCATCGCGCCGGGCGCGCTCGTGTCCGCGGGGAGGCCCGGCAGCAGCCCGGCGGCGATCAGGCCGACGGTGAGGATGACGATGCGCACCTCGCGCGGGGCGAGGCCGACGTTGGCCATGCCGGACCCGGACGTGAAGCCCAGGCTCTCGGCCTTGGCGCGGGTGTAGCTGACCATGAAGGCCGAGACCATCGCCAGGGCCGAGAGGATCACGGGGCGCGAGAGCCCCATGTCCAGCGCGCCCCACGCGATGCCGACGTAGACGACGCCCTCGCCCCACCGGTCGAAGGTGGAGTCGAGGAAGGCGCCGAGCTTGCTGATCTTGCCGGTGGCGCGGGCGAGCGCCCCGTCGAACAGGTCGAACACGCCGCCGAAGATGACCAGGAGCCCGGCGAGCAGCCAGGCCTGCGCGCCCGCGGCGACGGCGGCGACGCAGGCGATGAGGAAGCCGATGACCGTCAGCGCGTTCGGGGAGAGGCCGAGCCGGCCCGAGCCCGATCGCGATCGGGCGCATCAGCCCCCGGATCCTCGCCCGCAGCTCCGGGCGAGACGAACGAGCCGCTCACGAGTCCGGTCCCTCGGCGGCGCCGGTGGTCTCGAGGCCCAGCACCCGCGCCTCGCGCGCGGCGAACATCGAACGCCTCCGGCACGATGGTATGGATGGTCTCGCGGCCCTTGCGCCGCGCCGTGACGAGGCCGACCTCGCGGAGCTTGCCCAGGTGCCACGAGACGAGCGGCTGCGAGAGGCCGACGTGCTCGATCAGCTCGGTCACGGTCGCGGGCCCGTCGGCCAGGCGGCGCACGATGCGCAGGCGGTTCACGTCCGCGAGGACCTTGTGGAAGCGGCGCAGCTCGCGCAGGTCGTCGGGCTGGTCGACGACGTCTGGCGATCGTGCTCCGGAACCGGGCGGGGAGGGTGACACGGGCGGCGTGGAACCTGGCTGCGGGTCGGCGAGCGCCGTTGGATCAACGGCGGTTGATATCAACGGGCGTTGATCCTACGAGCGCGCAACCGCCTTGTCAACACCCGGCCCGCGAGAATGTTTCGACGGCCGCGCGAATTGCCCGGCCCGTGAGACCCGCCCGGCCCGCGAGGGTGTCCCCCGCGTCCCGCCCGGGGCCGCGTCACCGGTCCCGCCAGGGACCAGCGTCGCTGTTGGCATGCAGCCGACGATCCCGAGAGCCTGCCACCGACCAGGGTGGCTGGTACTGGTCCGGGTCCCGAGGTGCTCGGCTCGTCCGTGATGACTGCGGCCCGTCCGGACCGCGACGTCACATCACGAAACGACCGCGGGCCGCCGCCCCTGTGACCGTCCTGGCTGTCAACACCCTGCCGATCGCCGAGGGCGGCTGGCAGGTGGCGGCACCGGCGGCGGACCGGCGGCGGACCGGCGGCGGACCGGCGTCGGACCGGCAGGCGGCTGGACGCGGCGGGCGGGATCGGACGCCGGACCGGCGACGGACCGGGCGATCTCGTGGCCGGAGCGTGTCGCCGGCCGGCCGTGCCCCCGGTTGGGCCCTGGAACGGCCCCGAGCCGTCACCCGCACGACCGGGACCGCATGGCTCGGCTCGGGGTCGACTGGCGGCTGCGGCGATCGGTCGCGATCGCCGGGTCAAGCCCGCAACGGTGTCCCCATCCATGTTCCGTGACGTGATCGTCTCCGCCACCCTCGTCCTCATCGCCATCGCACCGATGGCGATCGGCGCCTGGCTCGAGCGCCGCGAGGCGGACTCGAGGGTGACGCCGGAGGACTGATCGCTCGCGCTGCCCGGCCTCCGGGCCGGGCACCGCCTACACTCGGGGCTGGACCCGCTGCCGCGGCGCGACGCCCTCGTCCTCCTCGCCGTCCTCGGGGCGGGCGTCTTCCTCGCGGGCCTCGAGCTGATGATCACGGCGGTCGCCCTGCCGGCGATCGTCACGGACCTGGCGACCTGGACGCGCCTCCGTGAGGCGTCCTGGATCATCAACGGCTACCTGCTCGTCTACGTGGTCACGATGCCGCTGGCGGGCCGCCTGGCGGACCTGTGGGGCAACCGGCGGCTGTTCCTCGCCGCGCTCGCCGTGTTCACCGTGGGCTCGCTGCTGGCCGGCGCGGCGCCCACGCTGGAGCTGCTGATCGCGGCGCGGCTGGTCCAGGCCGTGGGCGGCGGCGCGCTCGTGCCGGTCGCCACGTCCGCGGCATCGCACCTGTTCCCCGGCGCGGCGCGGCCCACGGGCGCTGGGCGTGATCGGCGCGCTCACGTTCCTGGGCATGGCCGCCGGGCCGTTCCTCGGCGCCGCGATCCTCGACGTCGTCCACCCGGAGGCGGCGCTCGCCCGCCTCGGCGTCGCACCCGGGTCGCCGCTGGCCGAGGCGTCCTCGGCCCCGGCCTGGCGCTGGATCTTCTACGTCAACGTCCCGATCGGGATCGTCGCGCTGCTCGTCGCGTGGGCGGCGAGCAGCGGCTGGGAGACGCCGCGGCGGCCGGGGCGCGTGGACATCGTGGGGGCGATCCTCGTTCTCGGTCGTTCCTCGTGGGCATCGCTCGGCGCGCTGACGCTGCTCGGCAGCCGGGCGAGCGCTGGGCACGGCGGCCCATCGGACCCGGTCGACGATCGCGCTGGTCCTCGCCGGCCTGGCCGCGGTCGCCGGGCTCGCGTGTCGTCGTCCGCGGGCTGCGCGTCGCGCGACCCGTTCCTCGACCCGCGGCTGTTCCGCCGCGCGGCGTTCGCCTCGGCGGCGCTGGTCTCGCTGCTGACCGGCTACGGGCTGGCGACCGCGATCGTCGGGCGCGGCGGTGTTCGTGGACCGCGTCCTGTACGGCGGTCCGGACGAGCAGCGGCTCGCGCTCGGGGCGCTGGCGGCGCGCGACGGCCGTCGGCGGCGCTCCTGTCCGGGTTCGCGGTGCGGGTGCTCTCGCTCCGGGTGGTGACGCTCGTCGGGCTGGGGGCGTCCGATCGCGGGCCTGCTGATGATGGCCGGCTGGACGCCGGACGACGTCCCGTCGGGAGCGCGGCCGCGCGCTCGCGCTCTTCGGCGCGGGGTTCGGCCTGACGGTGACGCCGCGCTCGACGGCCGCGGTCGAGGCGGTGGTCGCCCGAGGCGTACGGCATCGCGTCGTCGACCGTCACGGTCGCCGCGGATGGTCGGCATGGCGGTCGGGCTCGCGATCCTCACCGCCTACGGCTCCACGACCATCGACCGCCTGTACGACCAGGTCTACGCCACGCCGGACGCGTACAAGCAGTTCATCCCCGAGGCCCTGCGCGACCGGCCGCTCAAGGACGCCCTGGTGGTCGAGGCGCTCGAGGCCTGGGCGGCCGGCGAGGCGGCGCGGATCATGGTCGGCGTCTTCCTGGTCGCGGCCGTGCGTGACGGCCGCTCGCGGTGCCGCCGGCGCTCCTGCTGGACCGGCGTCGGCGTATGCTCGGGTCGCAGGGAGCCCGAGCAGGTTCCCACCGGAGCGCCAGGAGTCGATGGAGCCGCCTGACCCGTCCCATGTCCCCGAACCGCGGCTCGACCGCCGGCGCCATCGACCGCGCCCGCCGCCGAGCGCGCCGCTGATCCGCGGCTGTCGCGTGGCCCAGCCGGGGCTGCCGGGCCGGTCGCGTTCACCGGTCGTGACGCAGCTGGCGGAGGTCCTCGCCGACCCGGAGGCCAGGGTCTGGGTGGACGTCACCGCCCCGTCCACGTCCAGGTCACGGACGTCGCCGAGCTCCTCGACCTCCACCCGCTGATCGCCGAGGACATCGCCGAGCGCAACCAGCGCGCCAAGTTCGAGGAGATCGAGGGGACGATCCACATCGTGATGTTCGCGATCACCTACGAGGGCGCGGTCACGGAGATCGAGGTGGACCTCGTGCTCGGTCCGCGCTCGCTGCTGACGGTCCACGAGCCCGGCTGGGACCCGTTCGCGCTGGACCAGCTCCGCGGCGACCCCGGCAGCCTCCTGAAGCGCGGCCCGGACTTCCTGCTCTACGCGATCACCGACGGCATCGTGGACGGGTACTTCCCGGTGCTGGACGCGATCGAGGACGAGATCGACGCCCTCCAGGACGACGTGATCCGCAAGCCCACGACCTGGACGCTGGAGCGGCTGTTCGCGCTCAAGCGCGAGCTGATCGGCCTGCGCCGCGCGATGTCGCCCGCCCGCGAGATCTTCAACCAGCTCACGAACCGGGACCTGGCGCTGGTCGCGCCGGAGCACATCATCTACTTCCGCGACGTGTACGACCACCTGATCCGCGTGACGGACGAGCTGGACAACGACCGCGACCTCGTGGCGGGCACGCTGGACGTCTACCTGTCCACGATCAACAACAACCTGTCCATGATCATGAAGCGCCTGACCGGCGTCACCGTGATCCTCGCGGGCATCGGGCGCCATCGCCGGCATCTTCGGCATGAGCGAGGCGGGCGCGTCGCTCAACGGGCGTCGAGGCTCCGGGTTCTGGCTGGTGACCGGCCTGTCGTCCTGGGCGCCGCGCTCACGGCGATCTTCCTGCGGCGGATCGACTGGATCTGACGCTCAGCCGCAGACGAGGGGCTTCGCCTTGGGGTGGGCGTCCGCCTGGTCCGCTGCGCCGACCGAGAGCGGGAACGCGAGGAGCTGGGTCTTGCCCGGCGTTCCCTTGGGTCCCTCCGAGGTCTGGAGCCAGAGCTCCTCGTCGGTCGCGGCGAGCGGCGGTGTCCAGGTTGAGGGCGTGGAGGCGGTACTCGCGGATCTCGTACAGGTAGAGCTTGTCGTCGCTCGTGTAGACCTGGACGATCATCCCGAGCATCTTCTTGGCGGTTGTGCTGCTGCGATCGCCAGCTCGTAGATCGGGCCGAACATGCCGTCCCGGGCGTGGGCGTAGAGGTACGTCGCCCGGCCCTCGCCGGGCTGGCCCCAGCTCCTTGCATGTACATCGCGACGTTGCAGTACGGGTAGCCGTTGGGGCCGCGCGACGACCGGCAGGTCGATCTTGAGCGCCGGGACGACGACGCGGGTGGCGACGGCGCGTCCGGCGGGCTTCGCCGACGGGTCGGCCGAGGCGCCGGGCGTCGGCCGGAGGCGCCGGGTGTCGACGGGGTGGCCGCGGCGGACGGCGGCTCGATCGTCGCCGCCGGCGCATCCGTCGGGGCGCGCCGTCTCGATGACCGGCGCCTCCGTCGAGCGCGGTGCCGGCGGTGACCGGATCCGCGTACGAGAGCAGGCCCGCCGGTGACGATCACCACGCCCAGCGCGGTGACGAGCGCGGGGAGCAGCCGGGTCCGGACGGCGTGGAGCAGGGTGATCATGGCCGGCGAATCCTAGAGGACGACGGGATAACCCGCCTCTCCCCCGTTGGTGCTGGTACGCTCGCGCGCGATGGGTGGGAAGACGGCGATCGCACTCGGGCTCGTGACCGGCGTCGTGGTGGGCGGGCTGATCGTGGGCGGGCTGGTGGCCTACCTCCCGGGAACCGGCGCCGCCGGTGCCGCACCGCCCGCGACCGCGGCCCCCACTCCCGCCCCACGCGCCGCCGCCGGCACCCGCCTCGCCGAGCCCGGAGCCGTCGGCGGCACCCGCCGCCTCGCCCGAGTCCCGCCTCGCCCGAGCCCTCCGCCACGACCGCGGGCGAGGCGTTCGGCGATCGGCCAGCCGGCGCCGCCGCTGGTCGGTCCCCAAGGTCGGACGGCGGCACGATCGACCTCGCGGCGCTCACGGGCAAGCCGGTCTGGGTCAACTTCATGGCGACCTGGTGCCCGTCGTGCATCGACGAGCTGCCGCTGATGGACGCGTTCGCCGCCCGCTACGCGGACACGGGGCTGGTCGTGGTCCCGGTGGACGTGCGCGAGGACGAGGCCGACGGTCACCGGCGTTCTTCCAGGGCCTCGGGCGTCGAGCTGCCGACCGGTCTGGACTCGGACGGCGCGGCCCAGGCCGCGTGGGGGCGCTCGCGCTGCCGGTCCACTTCTGGATCGACACGGACGGGATCGTCCGCGACGCGGCGCTCGGCGGCATCGGGCCGGACGTGATGGCGGCCGGCCTCGGGACGATCCTGCCCGGGGTGACCGTCACCCCCTGACCGGCGGACGCCGGGCCAGGCGGCGCCGCATGCCGCCGGCCGCGAGCCGGCCTGGACCTAGCCGATTGCCGCCGCGGCCGTGCCGACGATGTCCAGCAGCACGCTCGGGAAGAGGCCGAGCACGATCGTCAGCACCGTCGCCACCGCGAGCCCGGTCCAGACGAGGCGCCCGTGGCGCAGCACCGGGACGTCGCCCTCCGGCTCGCGCATGAACATGTAGACCACGACGCGCAGGTAGTAGAACGCCGCGACCGCCGCGTTGAGCACGGCGAGGACCGCGAGGGCCGTCAGCCAGCCCGCCGGCCTGCGACGGCCGCGAGGATCACGTAGAACTTGCCGAAGAACCCGGCCGTCGGCGGGATGCCGGTGAGGCTCAGCAGGAACAGCGTCATCAGCAGCGCCAGCGTCGGCTCGCGGCGGACCAGGCCGGCGAACGTGGACAGGTTGCTCGTGACGCCCGGGCGCTTCTGGAGCGCGGCGATCACGCGCGAACGCGCCGAGGTTCATGAACGCGTAGGCGGCGCCGTAGTACAGGAGCCCCTCGAGGCCCTGGATCTGGCCGGCGCCGAAGGCCGCGAAGCCCACCAGCATGTAGCCGGTGTGCGCGATCGACGAGTACGCCAGCATCCGCTTGACGTTGTCCTGGGTCAGCGCGACGAGGTTGCCGAGGGTCATCGTGAGGGCCGCGAGGACCATGATCACGATGTTCCAGTCCGCGGCGAGCGGCCCCAGCGCCTCGCCGAACAGCCGGATGATCAGCGCGAAGGCGCCGACCTTCGGCCCCACCGAGAGGTAGCCGGTGACGGGCGTCGGGGAGCCCTGGTACGCGTCCGGCGTCCAGTAGTGGAACGGGACCGCGGCGATCTTGAACGCGACGCCCGTCGTCAGGAACGCGAGGCCCATGCCCAGGCCCGGGGGCAGCGCCGCCCCGCTCGCCAGCATGTCGGTGAGCGCCTGCGGCCACGCCCGCGATCCGCGTGGTGCCGGTCAGGCCCCACACGAACGCGAGGCCGAACAGGAAGATCGCGCTCGAGAACGAGCCGAGCAGGAAGTACTTGATCGCGCCCTCGGTGGAGAAGCCGTCGGTCTTGTGGTAGCCCGCCAGCACGTAGCCGGGCAGGACCATCAGCTCGAGGCCCAGGAACAGCACCAGCAGGTCCGCGGAGCCCGCGATCAGCATCGCGCCCGACATCGCGAACACGAGGACCGCGCGAACTCCGCCACGGGCAGGCCGCGCTCCTCGAGGTAGTCCGGCGCGAACGTGATGGTCAGCGCGACGATCGACACGAACAGCAGGTCGAGGAACGTGGTCAGCGCGTCGACGATGTAGGAGCCGTTGAACGCCGTCGCCCGGCCGTCCTGGCCGGTGAGGACGATCAGGGCCGCGACCAGCGCCAGGCCGATGAACGTCACCGCGAGCGCCGGGACCTTGCGGCCGGGCGCGACGAAGTCGACGATGATGATCGCGGCCGCGACCAGGATCGCGGCGATGAACGGCGCCAGCGTGACGGCGTCGGAGAAGTTCACGGTGTCCTCCTACCGCCACAGGCCGAGGGCGATGGGTGCGGCCTGTTGCACCGCGGCGAGCGCGTTGCTCACGGAGCCCGCGACCAGGTCCAGGATCAGGCCCGGGAACAGGCCGAAGACCACCACCAGCGCGCCCAGCGGCACGAGCGTCAGGGCCTCGATCGGGCGCATGTCCGTCAGGTGGTCGCCGAGGCCCTTGAGGAAGTCGGAGAGCTCGCCGAAGGCCACCCGCTGGAACATCCAGAGCAGGTAGCCGGCGGCGAGGATCATCACGAAGGTCGCGACCGCCGCCGCCGCCGGGCTGGTGGCGAACGTGCCGACCAGGATCAGGAACTCGCCCACGAACCCGGACAGGCCCGGCAGGCCGACCGAGGCGAAGACGAAGAACCCGAACGCCGCGGCGTAGACCGGCGTCGCGCCCCGAGGCCGCCCATCTTGGCGATCGTCCGGTCGTGGGTGCGCTCGTAGATCACGCCCACGAGCAGGAACAGGGCGCCGGTGATCAGGCCGTGGTTGACCATCTGGAGGATGGCGCCCTGCAGGCCCTGCTGCTGGAAGACGAAGATGCCCAGGGTCACGAAGCCCATGTGGCTGACCGAGGAGTACGCGACCAGCTTCTTGAGGTCCGGCTGGACCAGCGCCACGATCGCGCCGTAGATGATCGCGATCAGGGACAGCACGATGATCACCGGGGCCCAGGTCTGGGCCGCCTCCGGGAACAGCGGCAGGGCGAACCGGATGAACCCGTAGCCGCCGAGCTTGAGCAGGACGCCGGCCAGGATCACCGAGCCCGCGGTGGGCGCCTCGACGTGGGCGTCGGGGAGCCAGGTGTGGAACGGGAACATCGGGACCTTGATCGCGAACGCGAGCGCGAAGGCGCCGAAGGCGAGGAACCCGAACGTGCCGGCGAAGTTGCCCTGCGCGGCGAACGCCGTGAGGGCCTGCATGTCGAAGGCGTCCGCCCAGCTGCCGGTGGCGGCCTGGTAGGTGAACGCCGTCGGCCAGGATCGCGACCAGCATCAGCAGCGAGCCGACGAGCGTGTACAGGACGAACTTGATCGTGGCGTAGATGCGGTTCTTGCCGCCCCAGATGCCGATGATCAGGTACATCGGGACGAGGACCAGCTCCCAGAAGATGTAGAACAGGAACAGGTCCAGCGCCACGAAGACGCCGATCATGCCGACCTCGAGGACGAGGAACGAGATCATGTACTCCTTCACCCGGTTCTGGATCGGGCTGAAGGAGGCGAGGATGCTGATCCAGGTCAGCGTCGTGGTCAGGACCACCAGGACCAGCGACAGCCCGTCGACGCCCACCTTGTACTGGATGCCGAACATCGGGATCCAGGGCTGCGTCTCGACGAACTGGAAGTCGCCGCCGTTGGTCGCCACGAAGCTGGCGAGCAGCCCCAGCGAGACGACCCAGGCCAGGAGGGCGAAGCCGAGCGCGACGTAGCGGGCGACGTTCGGCCGGCTGGCCGGCGTGAACGCGACGACGATCGCGCCGAGCAGCGGCAGGAACGTGACGATCGAGACGAGCGGCAGCCCGTCCAGCGCGGTCATCGGGGCTGCCCCACGATCAGGAGGAAGGAGCCCGCCATCACGATCAGGCCGATCGCGATGCCCAGGGCGTAGTTCTGGACGCGGCCCGTCTGGATCCGCCGCAGCCCGCCGCCCGCGTCCCGGGTCACGCTGCCGACGCCGTTGACGGTGCCGTCGACGATGGTCCGGTCGAACCACCACAGGAACGCGGCGACGCGCCCGCCGATGCGGATGAACAGCAGGTCGTTGAGCTCGTCGAACCACCACTTGTTGAGCGACGCGCGGTAGAGGAACCTGGTCGCCGGGCCGGAGGCGACGATCCCGTCCACCGTGGCCTGGCGCCCCCGGGCCCGGAAGGCACCGAACAGCCAGATGCCGAGGACGAGGCCGAGGGTGGCCGCGGCGACGCTGATCAGGATCAGGACGCCGTCGATGCCGGCCAGCTGGAACTCGGCCGGTGGTGCCGTGGAGGTACTCCTCCGACTCCCTGAAGACGGGCTCGAGCCACTGCGTGATCCGCGAGTCCCCGAACGGCAGGCCGAGGAACATGCCGATGAAGATCGACGGGATCGCGAGCAGGATCAGCGGCAGCGTCATCGACCAGGGCGACTCGTGGATCTTCGGCTCGACGTGCGGGTCCACGCGGGACTCGCCGTAGAACGTCTTGCCCATGAGCCGCCACATGTAGAACGCGGTCATGACGGCGACGATCAGGCCGATCACCCAGACCCAGATGAAGCCGGACTTGAAGGCCTCGCCCAGGATCTCGTCCTTGGAGAAGAAGCCGGCCAGCGGCGGGATGCCGGCGATCGCGATCGTGCCGATGAGCATCGTCCAGTGGGTGATCGGGATCTTCCGCCACAGCCCGCCCATGCGGTTCATGTCCTGCTCGCCGTCGACGGCGTGGATCACCGAGCCGGACCCGAGGAACAGCAGGCCCTTGAAGAAGCCGTGCGCCATGAGGTGGAAGATCGCGGCGATGAATGCGCCCACGCCCAGCGCGGCGAACATGTAGCCCAGCTGCGAGAGCGTGGAGTACGCGAGCACCCGCTTGATGTCGGTCTGGGTGAACGCGATCGACGCCGCGAGGATGGCGGTGAAGATGCCGATCGCCGCGACCACGACCATCGTCTCCTGCGCGTGGGCGAACAGCGGGTTGGCGCGGGCGACGAGGTAGACGCCGGCGTTGACCATCGTGGCGGCATGGATGAGGGCGGAGACCGGGGTCGGGCCCTCCATCGCGTCCGGCAGCCAGACGTGGAGCGGGAACTGGGCGCTCTTGCCCATCGCGCCGCAGAACACCAGCAGGGCGACGATCGCGAGCGGGATCACCAGCTCGGCCGCCGGCTTCTCGATCAGGATCCGGAGCGACTCCTGGATGTTCATCGTCCCGGTGTTGACCAAGATGGCCATGATCCCGAGCGCGAACCCGACGTCGCCGACGCGGTTGACGATGAACGCCTTCTTGGCGGCCAGCGCCGCGGACCGCTTGGGGTACCAGAACCCGATCAGCGAGTAGGAGGACAGGCCCACCAGCTCCCAGCCCGCGAACACCAGCAGCCAGCTGTTGGCCAGGACGAGCACGAGCATCGAGAACATGAACAGGTTGAGGTAGGCGAAGAACCGCCACGTGCCCGTGTCGTGCGCCATGTACCCGATCGAGTAGATGTGCACGAGCATGCCGATCGTCGTCACGACGATCAGGAGCGCAGCGGTCAGGGCGTCCACGTGGAACCCGAGGTCCACCGTGAAGTCCCCGGCGGGGATCCAGGTCCAGAGCTTGACGTCCAGGCCGTGCTCGCCGAACGGCTCCGCGTGCTGGAGCGCCGGGACGACGACGATCATCGCGATCACCCAGACCACCACGACGACGCCCACCGGCACGAGCTCGGCCGCGGTGCGGCCACCCTTCGCCTGCAGCCGGCGCCCGAACAGCGCCGTGAAGGCGAAGCCGAGGATCGGCAGCAGCGGGATGAGCGGGATCAGCGTCCCGTAGATGCCGGGATCGACGGCCGCGGTCGGGGCGGCCGCGGTCGTCGCGGCGAGGAGCGGGCCCAGGAGGAGGTGCATCGCGGATCGCCGCCTACTGCCGCATCGCGTCGTACTCGTCGACGAGCGGCGTCTTCCGGTTGCGGTAGATCGCGATCACGATCGCCAGGCCGATCGTCGCCTCGGCCGCCGCGGCCGCGATGACGATCAGCGCGATCACCGAGGCGTCTCACGTTCAGCGAGGTGCTGAACGCCCCGAACGAGATGATCGCGAGGTTGACGGCGTTGAGCATCAGCTCGATCGACATCAGCATGCTGATCGCGTTGCGGCGGGCCAGGAAGCCGAACGTGCCGATCGCGAACAGGAGGCCCGACAGGACGAGGTAGGCGTCCAGGCTCTGCGAGATCCCGTTGAGGAGCGGCGAGCATCAGTCGGTTCCCCCGCGCTCGCGCTTGGCGAGGAACACGCCGCCGATCACCGCGGCCAGCAGCAGGACGCTCACCACCTCGAACGGGAGGGTGTAGTCCGAGAACAGCGTCGTCGCGAGCTTGCCGTGGTGTCCGTCCAGATCCGGGCGCCGGCCGCCGGGCCAGTCCGTCGACGGCGACCGTGACCGCGATCAGCAGCGCCAGCACCGCGGCGGCGATCGCCGCCGGGAAGGCCTGCGTCTGGAACACCAGCGCCGCGGGGCCCGACTTCGTCTGGGTCAGCATGATCGCGAACAGCACGAGCACGCTGATCGCGCCGATGTAGACCAGCACCTGCGCGCCGGCGACCACCGGCGCGCCCGCGAGGACGTACAACCCCGCCAGCGCGGCGAAGCAGATGATCATCGCCAGGCCGCAGCGGATGATGTCCTTCATGGTCACGACCAGCAGCGCCGACCCGACCATGACGGCGGCCAGGGTCATGAACAGCAGGTCATCCCACCAGAACCCGAGAAGCGGGATCGTCTCAGGCAGCGTCACGCGTCCCTCTCAGCGATCGTGGGCGTGGCCGGAGCCGTTCGCGGACCCGTGCTGGTGTCCGTTCCCGTTCCCGTGGCCGTTCCCATTCCCGTTACCGATCGCGAGAGAGGCGGGGAGCACGGGCAGGAGACGGGACGGGTCGAGGAGTCGTCCCTCGGCCCTGGCCCGCTCCGCCCAGTCGCGCTCGCGGCGGATGTAGCTCATCTCCGTCTCGCGCTCGACCGCGGCCAGCGCGAGGAGGTCGATCATCGGCTCCTCGCGGGACGTGTGGCTGAGCTCGAACTGGTCGCTGTCGCGGACGGCGTCGTAAGGGCAGGCGTCGACGCAGATGCCGCACAGGATGCAGCGGCTCTCGTCGACCTCGTACTTCTGCAGGATCCGCGGCTTCGGCATCAGCGCCCCCGTGGGGCACGTCTCCGCGCAGCGGCCGCAGGACACGCACGGCGTGTCGTTGAGGCTCATGTCGAGCGGCGTCGTCACCAGGGTGTCGAAGCCGATCCGCATGAAGTCGTAGCAGGCGGCGCCCACGACCTCGGCGCAGACGTTGGCGCACCGGCCGCAGTCGATGCACCGGGACGGCTCCCGCAGGATGAACGCGTGGCTGTCGTCCCGGACGTAGTCGTGGTTGACGCCCGTGAACCGGTTCTCGGTGACCGAGCGGTACCCGGCGCCCTGGTGGAACCCCTTGTCGAGGGTCTTGAGGGTGGTGCCGTACTCGATGCCCAGCCGGCGCAGGTCGCAGAACCCGATCGCCTCGCAGGTGCACTGGAGGCAGCGGGTGGACTCCGCGACCGCCTCGTCCCGCGTGTAGGGGATCTCGTACTCGAGATAGCTCGTGTTGCGAGCCTCGGCCTCGAGGGCCTTGAGACGGTAGCGCGGCTCCTTGATCTCGCCGGTGAACGGCACGATCGAGAGGAACTCCGGCTGCGGCTCCGCGAGGGTCTGGCGGGTCCGGATGGCGGCCAGGTCGTTGCCCTTGAGGTAGGCGTCCACGGCGTACGCGGAGCGGCGGCCCTCGGCGATGGCCTGGACGACCGTCGCGGCGCCGATCCGGACGTCGCCGGCGGCGAACACGGCTGCCCGGTCCGTCTCGAACGTCACCGCGTCGGCCTTGAGCCGGCGCTGGCGGTTGGCCGTCACGCCCTCGCTGCCGGCCCCGAACCAGCGCAGGTCCGGGCCCTGGCCGATGGCGAGCAGCACACGGTCGCAGGGGATCGTGAACTCGGTCCCTGGAGCGGGTTCCGGGCGGCGCCGGCCGGAGGCGTCGGGCTCGCCCAGCTGCATCCGGATGAACTCGATCCCGGTGGTCCTGCCGGTGGCCTCGTCCTTGATGACGCGCGTCGGCCCCGCCTGGAAGATGGTGGTGACGCCCTCCTCGATCGCCTCGTGGACCTCGGAGGAGGCGGGCATGTCCTTCATGTCGCGCCGGTAGACCAGCGTGACCTCCTTCGCGCCCTGGCGGACCGAGGTGCGGACGCAGTCCATCGCCGTGAACCCGCCGCCGACGACGACGACGCGGCTGCCCTCGTGGCCCGGGTACGGCAGGCCGAGCGTTGCCGTCCGGAGGTACTCCAGACCGTCGATGACGCCGTCGGCGTCCTCGTTCGGGATGCCCAGCTTGTTGGTGTCGTAGCAGCCGATCGCGATCAGGACCGAGTCGAAGCCCTGGTTCTGCAGGTCGTCGAGCGTGAAATCCTTGCCCAGCTCCTGGTTGCAGACGATCTTCCCGCCCAGGCGGGTCACGGACTCGTACTCGGCCTCGAGGACCTCGACCTTCGGCAGGCGGTATTGCGGGATCCCGTAGCGGAGCATGCCGCCGGGGGCGGGGTCCCGCTCGAAGACGGTCACGTCGTGGCCGGCGAGGAGCAGGTAGAACGCCGCGGCCATGCCCGCGGGACCGGAGCCGATCACGGCCGCGCGACGCCCGGACGGCGCCTGCTTCTCGAACGGCAGCGGCGGGTCGACGCCCTCGTCCAGCATCGCCCGCAGGACCTGGTCCCCGGCGTACCGGTGGCTGTCGCGGATCGCGATCGCCTCGTCCACCTCGTCGCGTCGGCAGTGCTCCTCACACGGGGCGGGGCAGACGCGGCCGAGGACGCTGGGGAACGGGATCGTGCGCTTGAAGATGCGCACCGATTTGCGCCAGCTGCCCTCGGCGTTGGCCTTGAGGAACCCCGGGATGTCGATATGGCTCGGGCACTTGTTCTGGCAGGGCGGCAGGCAGTACGCGTTGTGGTCCGAGAAGATGAGCTCGAGGTTCGTCCGGCGGATCCGCCGGAGATCGTCGGTCTGCGTGCGGACGACCATGTCCGCCTCGGCCTCGCGCGAGCAGGAGATCGGCGGGGCGTCCTCGCCCTCGACCTCGACCACGCACATCCGGCATGCGCCGAAGCCGGGCAGCTTGGGCTCGTAGCACAGCGTCGGGATCTCGATCCCGTTGTCCCGGCAGACCTCGAGGATCGTCTGGCCCTCGAAGCCCTCGATCACGCGGCCGTCCACCTCGAGGCGGACGGGTGGCGTGCTCTGCGGGCGCTGTGGCGCCTGGGTGGTGATCAGCCGCTCGGCGAGCGAGTCGTCCCGGGGCGTGACGGTGTCGAGCCTGGCCGGCGTGTCGGGCCGGGATTCGATCCTGGTCTGGACGGGGCTGTCAGGGCGCGGGATGAGGTCGGCCATCAGAGGGGTCCCGGTGTCGCCGCGCCCGCTGCCACCGCGAACGGCGTGCAGACGCCGGCGGGGCAGGTGGAGCGAAGGAGGTGGTCGTCGATCTCGGAGCGGAAGTATCGCATTCCGCTGGTGAGGGGGAGGACCGCCATGCGCTCGTGATCGCACAGGGCGCTGGCGGCGATGTCGCGGGCGAGATCGGTGATGAGGGTCGCGTCCGTGGGCTTGGGACGGCCTTCGGCGATCCGGTCCCCGATCTCCGAGAGGCGACGCAGGCCGATCCGGCAGGGGATCGTCTTGCCACACGCCTGGTCGGCGGCGAAACGGGTCAGCAGGCGGGCGAGGTCCACGACGCAGGCGCGGTCGTCCGCGATCACGACGGAGCCAGACCCGATGTGGGCGCCGGCGGCGCGGAGCGTGTCGAAGGCATACGGCGTGTCCAGCAGGTCGGCCGGGAGCATGCCCCCGGTGGGACCCCCGACGAGGATCGCCTTGAGCGGCCGGCTGCCGCTGCCGCCCGCGAGGTCCACGAGCGCGCGGAGGGGAGTGCCCAATGGGATCTCGGCGATGCCCGCGCCGGCGGGTCCCCGGAGCTGGACGAGGATGGTCCCCGCGCCGCTTCCAACACCGATCGCCGCGAACCGTTCCCCGCCTTCGCGCAGGATCCACGGAACGGCAGCCAGGGTCTGGACGTTGTTGACGACGGTGGGGCTGTCCCAGAGGCCGCGCTCGGTGGGGTACGGCGGCTGCTGTTCGGGTTGACCGCGCTTGCCCTCGAGCGCCTTGAGCAGGACCGTCTCCTCGCCCAGCATGTAGGCGCCCTGGACGGGCCGGACGCTCACGGTCACGCGATGGCCGGAGCCCACGACGTCATCGCCGAGGAAGCCGGCCTCCTCGGCCGCCAGGACGGCGCCCTCGAGCATCGTCACCAGCGCCGGGTCGTCGGCACGGAGCGCGAGGATTGCCTCGGTGGCGCCGGTGGCGAACGCGGCGATGACGAGGCCCTCGATGACGGCCCACGGGTCGGCGCCAAGGAGGGCGGCGCTCGTGTGGACGCCGGGGTCTGCGTCATAGGCGTTGGCGACGACGTACCGCCGCTCCGCGTCGTGCGACGCGGCGGCGCGCCACTTCTCGCCGGTCGGGATGCCTGCGCCGCCACGGCCGCGCAGGCCGGAGGCGGCGATCGTGGCGATGGTGCCGGTGGCACCCAGGTCCCGGACGACCTTCCGGAGCGAACCGAACGCACCCGCGGCCACGGCCCGATCGAGGTCCGACGGATCCGCGGCAAGGGCCCCGGCACGCCCCGTGAGGATGAGCGGCCAGTCGTGCGGCGTGGGGAGGAAGGTGCTCATCAGCTGGGCCGCCCGTCGCCGTAGCCCAGAGCGGCGTCCAGGGCCGAGCGGAAGCCGGCCTCGATCGTGCGCTGGCCATCACCCGCTGCCGGAACCGTCTCGAACGCGGGCGGCTCGAACCGCAGGTGACGGTAGGAGGTGGCGGTGCCGTAGATCGTGGCGTACCAGGCGCCCGTGATCCGCGAGATGTGCTTGAGCGCGGCGACCGGGAGGTAGCCGTAGACGGCCTGCGTCTCCTCGAGGATTGCGAGCATGCCCTTCGGGTCGTAGTCGTGCGCCTCGAGGATCTCGTCCACGGCCGTCAGGTCCACGGCCTCGTAGCGCTCGTACATCGGGTCCGCGACCGTCCGGCCGGACCGTCGCAGGGCGGACTCCTCGCGCCGCTCGTCGTACGTCTCGGGGGCTCCCCAGTGGACATGGAAGCGGCCCTTGGTGTCCATGCCGCCCATGTCGATGCACTCGATCGGGCAGGCCTGGGCGCACTGGAAGCATGTCTCGCACTTGAGCGTGCCGTGCTCGTCGTAGAGCAGCTGGAGACGGCCGCGGAACTTGGGCGCGACGTCGGCCTTCTCCTCCGGCCAGCGGATCGTGGCCTTGGGCTGGAAGAACCGCCGCAGGGTGAGGCCCATGCCGCGCACCAGCCCGATGCCCGGGATGAAGCTCATCGGGTGCTCACGACTTCACGACGATGATGGCCGCGGCCGTGACGAACAGGTTCAGCAGGGCGGCGGGGAGGAGCCACTTCCAGGCGAACCCCATCAGCTGGTCGATGCGGACCCGCGGGAAGGTGCCCCGCATCCACACGAACACGTACACGAACAGGAACGACTTGAGCATGAACCAGATGAGGCCCGCCATCCACGGCCAGCCGATGTAGGCGAGCAGGCCCAGCAGCATGACGCCCACGAGGTTGAACACGAGGAACCCGAGCACCAGCGCCTGCCAGGCGGGCCGGGAGCTCCTGGAGAGGTAGAACGGCGCGGCGAAGATGAGGGTCAGGAGGACCGGCGCCACCAGCAGCAGGATCAGCAGGCCGATGCCCAGGGAGCCGGGGTCCAGCGAGACCGACACCGGCGACAGCCCGACCCGCGCGAGGATCGCGTTGATGTCGATCGGGGCGTTCCATGCCCCGAAGAAGAGCGTCGTCATCAGCGCCGAGATGATGAACACGTTCACGTACTCGGCGAAGAACAGGAACCCGAAGCGCATCCCGGAGTACTCGGTGGCGAAGCCCGCCACGATCTCGCTGTCCGCCTCGGTCAGGTCGAACGGCGTCCGGTTGGCTTCCGCGGTGGCGGCGATGAAGAAGATCAGCGCGCCCAGCGGCTGGCGGAACACGTACCAGTCCGTGAACCAGCCCTGCTGGGCCTCCGCGATCTTGTACACGCTCATCGTGCCGGCCAGCAGGATCAGGCCCACGACGGACAGCGTGAGCGGGATCTCGTAGCTGATCACCTGCGCCGCGGAGCGGAGGCCGCCCAGCAGCGAGTACTTGTTGAAGCTGGACCAGCCCGCCAGCAGCAGCCCCACGACCGTCATGCCGCCGACCGCGAACAGGTACAGCAGGCCGACGTTGAGATCCTGGGCCACGAGGCCCGGGCCGAACGGGATGACGAGGAAGATCATCACCGCGGTCAGGAACACGATCACCGGCGCCCACGTGAACACCAGGTGGTCCGCGCCGGTCGGGGTGAAGTCCTCCTTGGTGAGGACCTTCAGGCCGGCCACCACCGAATGGAGCGCTCCCTTCGGGCCAACCCGGTCCGGGCCGATGCGGAGGTTCATGAAGGCGATGACCTTCAGCTCCATGTAGATGATGATGAAAGCGGCCGGGATGCTGAACAGCAGGACCCCGGTGATCGCGACCACGAACCGGACGATCGCGAGGTTGGCGCCGAGGACGTCCGCCAGCCACGGCCCCACCACGGTGGCGAGGAAGATCGTCACGACCGGCCCCACGACGAGGGCCAGGAACAGCAGCGGGATGACCACCTTGCCCGTGAGGGTCAGGTGGCCCCAGGCGCGGTTGAGCGTCGTCATCGCACGGACCTGGGCGCGCGCGGCATCGGCCGCGCCACGTCGGGCGTCACTTGTCGATGCCGCCCATGACCGGGTCGAGCGACGCCATGACGGCCATCGTGTCCGCGATCAGGTTGTTCTTCATCAGCAGCCCGACGAGCTGGAGATGCACGAACGACGGGTCGTGGATCTTCATCCGGAACGGCTGGTCGGTGCCGTCCGAGATCGCATAGGTGCCGTAGAGGCCGCGCGGCGCCTCGACCGCCGCCCACGCGCGCCCCGGGCGGGGGCGCAGCAGCCGCGGGAGCCGGGCCATGATCGGGCCGTCGGGCATGTTGTGGAGGCACTGGTCGATGATCCGGATGCTCTGGCTCACCTCGTCCAGGCGGAGCAGGTAGCGGTCCAGGCTGTCGCCGCCGCCGTCGCCGCCCCGGGTCGGGATGTCGAACTCCAGCTCCGGGTAGACCGAGTACGGGTGCGCCCTGCGGACGTCGAACGGGATGCCGGAGGCCCGGATGTTGGGGCCGCTGACGCCCATGCGCAGTGCCGTCGCGGCGTCCAGCGTGCCGATGCCGCGCATCCGGCGGACGAAGATCTCGTTCTCGTTGAGCAGCCCGATGTTCGCCTCGTGCTGCTTGGCGGCCCGGCTCATCCAGTCGCCGAGGCGGGACATGAACTCGTGGTTGAGGTCTCCGTTGACGCCGCCGATGCGGAAGTAGTTGAACAGCATCCGCTGGCCGGTGATCGCCGCCAGCATCTCCACGATCTCGTCGCGCTCGATGAAGCTGTACAGGATCGGGGCCAGGCCACCGAGGTCCAGCGCCATCCAGCCCTGGAACAGAACGTGGCTCGAGACACGGAGGAGCTCGCCCGTGAGCACCCGGATGTACTCGGCGCGGCGCGGGACCTCCACGTCCAGGAGCTTCTCGAACGCCATCACCGGCGCCCACTCCATGAACAGCGAGCTGACGTACTCGAGCGGGTCGACCTGGCTGATGATGTGGTGGTAGTCCGAGTTCTCGCACAGCTTCTCCACGCCACGGTGGAGGTAGCCGAGGACCGGGTCCAGGTCCACGACCTGCTCGCCGTTGATCTTCAGGACGACCCGCAGCACGCCGTGCGTCGAAGGGTGCTGGGGTCCCATGTTGAGGAACATCTCGCCGTCGCGGAGGCTGTAGAACTCGGCCTCGCGCTCGGTGCGCGGCGGGTACGGCGGGACTGCCTCGAACTGCCCGATCTGGTCGTCGAGCATGATCCGCGGATCGTCCGCGGACGGGTGCTGGTGGGGCTTCTCGGACGTCGTCATCGTCAGGCCTTCGCGGTCCGTCGGACCACACCGGGCGTCGCCTGGGTCGGCGCGTGGGTCTGCTCCATGTGGCGCACGCCACCTCCCGGGGAGCGGGCGGCGTCATCGGCCAGGTAGAAGTCCTTGCGCAGCGGGAACGAGGTGTAGTCGGGCGGCATGTAGATGCGCCGCAGGTCCCGGTTGCCCTCGAAGATGATCCCGAACATGTCGTAGGTCTCGCGCTCCATCCACTCGGCGCCGGGCCAGAGGCCGGTGAGCGACGGGCAGCGCGGGTCCTCCCGGGGCAGGCCATCCGCGACGATGCGGAGCCAGTCCGGCGTCTTTGCCGACCACAGGTGGTAGACGACCTGCATGTGCGTGCCCGTGTCCACGCCGCACAGGTCCGCGAGGACCACGAACTCGAGCTCGACGTCGTCGTGGAGGGCTCGCAGGACCTCGACCACGTCCGCCGGACGGATGCGGATCTCCGTCGCATCGTGACGCTGGCGGACGGGGCCGGTGAGCTGTTCGGCGAAGCGGGCCTCGAGGCGGGTGCGGAGCGCGCGGTCCATCGCCTAGACGTCCGCCGGGACGTTGGGGCCGATCGGGTGATCCGGCCAACTGCCGCGCCGCTCCTTGATCAGCTGGCCAAGCTTCATCATCCCGTAGATCAGGCCCTCGGGCCGCGGCGGGCAGCCCGGGACGTAGACGTCCACGGGCATGAGCCGGTCGATGCCCTCGATCGTGGAGTAGCTGCGCTTGTACCGGCCGCCGGAGCAGGTGCAGTCGCCCATCGCGACGCACCACTTGGGCTCCGGCATCTGCTCCCAGAGGCGGATGAGCGGTCCGGCCATCTTGGTGGTCAGGGTGCCGGCGACGATCAGGACGTCGGCCTGGCGGGGCGAGGCGCGGAACGGGAACATGCCCCAGCGGTCCATGTCGTTCTTGGACGTGGCCGCGGACATCATCTCGATGGCGCAGCAGGCAAGGCCCGAGAGGAGCGGCCAGAGGCTGTTCATGCGGATCAGGTCGACCACGAGATCGGCCTTGGTGGGAATGACCTCGAGCTGGCCCCAGCGTGCGGTGTCCGAGAGGACGAGGTCCGAGCCCTCCAGCTCGCGCAGGTGCGTGAAGGCGGGGGCTCCTGAGCGGTAGGCGTCGGGGCGCGTGGAGGTCCAGAGCGTGTTGGGGACGACCAGTGGCTGGGCCACGTCCCGCGGCGAGGCGGTCACGAGCGCCGAGGCTGCATCCGCGGCGGGGGTCGCGTCCGCCGCGGGAACGTTGGGGATGACGGTCTCGCCGCCACCATCCGGGGTCAGCGCCACGACAGCACCCCCTTGCGCCACGCGTAGGCGAGCCCGAGCATGAGGGTACCGACGAAGATCAGCATGCTGATGAACCCACCCAGCAGGAAGTCCTGGAACACCAGGGCCCACAGGAAGATGAACACGACCTCGATGTCGAAGGCCACGAACATCAGGGCGTAGATGTAGAACGAGATGCCGAAGCGGGCGTGCGTATCGCCGTACGTGTCGATGCCCGACTCGTACGGGTAGCCCTTGTGCGCGTCACCGCGGGTCCGATGGGAGATCAGCCAGGCGAGCCCGATCGTGCCGAAGACGAACAGCGTGCCGGCGATGACGAACCCGACGACGTACCAGATCCCGGTCACGTGGTCCTCGAGGTCGAGCCGGGCCGTGACGGGTAGGACGGCCCGCGTTCGATGTTGATAACACATGGCATGCCGCACCACCGAGTCTGCCGGCACGGCTGCGCCATTCTAGCAGCGGGTCGGACCACGGGAGCCGGTTCGGACGGCTGGGTCCGCGCGGAGTGGATCGCCTCTCGTGATCGGCCGCGCGACAGCCGGCCGCCGCGTCGTCAGCCCGACGAGCCGGCCTGCCTCAGTCGCGCCAGGCCCGGCAGCACCAGGCCCGGCGGCAGGCCGCGCCCGAATGCCAGCACCCGGAACCCGCCCATGCCGCGCGTGTCCATCAACCGCACCAGCGCCGACCTGAGCAGGAGCGCGTCCTGCAGACGCGCTCCCGGCCGCCGGAGCCACGTGTCGACCAGCCCGGAGGTGCCAACGGCCGCGAGCAGCTCCGCCTGGGTGGTCTCGCCCAGCGCCACCAGACCGGCTCGCGACGCAGCCGCGCGGACGGCGGCGAGGTCCACGGTCGCGGTGAGGTCCTGCCGCCCGACGTGCCGGAACGGGTCCGCGCCGACGGCATGGCGCGCGAACGCCCGCAACGTCCCGGCGGGGTGGCTGGCGCCGTGGAGGGCAGCGGGTTCCCCGGCGTAGTCCACCAGCACCACGATCCCGGCGGCCAGGTGGCTGGTGGCCTCCCGGACCCAGTCGTCGACGGCGAGACAGACCTCGGTGACTTGCCCTTCGCCGAGCGTCACCCCCTCTGCCGCGAGGCGCGCAGCGAGGGCGGGCGTCGTGGGGTCGGCCTCGACCGCCACGAAGCGCCGGTCGTCGGCGACGTCGACCAGGAGCTCTCGGATCCCGCCGGCCCGTCCGACCACGCGGTGCACGGGCAGCGCATCGAGGACCTCGTTCGCCACGACGGCACCGGTCTCACCTGGGGCTGGCGACGGGTGGCCAGGCTCGACGCAGGCTTCCAGCCCGTCCGCGGCCAGGCGTCCCCGGAATGCCGCCAGCCGCGCCTCCTCGACCTCGACAGGGCGGTACCGGATCGCGTCGAGCAACGGCGACCGGAGATCCCGGAGCCCGCCGAGCAGCCCGGCCGCCAGCGCTCCCGTCCCCGCGCCCGGCTCCGTCACCGTGAACGGGCTCGGCCGGCCCATCGCGTCCCAGGCCTGCTCCAGGAGCCTGCCGATGGCCGCTCCGAAGATCGGATGGGCCTCCGGCGCGGTGAGGAAGTCGCCCGAGCGTCCAGGACCGGCATCCGGCCGGCGATAGTAGCCGTGGCCCGGCTCGTACAGGGCCCGCTCCATGAAGCGCGCGAACGTGATCGGGCCATAGCCATCGATCTCCGCCCGGATGGCTCCAACGAGCGCCTCGTCCTCGCCCGCCGTCTCCGGGTCCGGGAGTTGGTCGCGGCGGTAGCCGGGCCCGGCCGGGACGTCGCCCCTGGGGTCGGACCGTTCCCCGGTGTCCGTCACCGCCGGCCGCCCAGGGCCAGGCGCGCCCCGGGTCCCACCAGCCCGTGCCCGCCGAGGAGGATCGGCACGACGGCTCCGGCCGCTGCGGCGGTCAGCTCCGCCAGCCACGGATCGCGGACCCGGTCCGGCACCAGGAGATCGCTCGCGAACCGGTCCTCGGCCGGTGGCCAGCGTGCCTCGTCGGCGCCGAGGCGATGGGCGAGGAGCACGCGGCTGTCCAGGAGCGCGCCGTCGGAGAGCCCGGCGACGATCCTGCCCAGCTCCCCAGGCCCGTCCCGGTCCAGCAGCATGCCGAGGACGCTGCGCGCCGGCCGGCGGTTCGGCCTGCCCACAAGCGATCCAGCAGACGCCGTGCGCAGCCCGCGCTCCTCGATCAGCGCCCGCGTCCGGGACCGCGTCTCGCGCTCGAGCCAGCGCACGTCCGCCGACGCCATGCGGCCCGCGACGAGCAGCTCCGCGACCGGGTCATCCGCGAGCGCCCGGAGTGCCGCCAGCCGCGCCCGCACCGGCCCCGCCTCCGCTTCACCGGGGAGCGGTAGCGCGGGCGCGCCCTGGGCGTCGTCCACCAGCAGCAGGTCCAGCGGAGAGTCGACGTCCATGGCCAGCCAGCGCCTCGCCCGGAGGTCGGAGACGGGGATCCGGGCCATCTCCTCCAGCCAGCGGGGGAGGGCGTTGTCCGAGGGCAGCGCCTCCGGGAGGTCCGGGAGGACGAGGTCCGCTCGCGCGATGCCGATCGCGTCTGCCGAGAACCGGTGGTTCGCGAGCGCCGCGGGACGCATCCCGGCGGCGGCATCGATGAACGCCCGGCGGTCCGCCGGGGTCGCCAGCGGGAGCGAGCCGGCGCCGAGCACCACGAGGCCAGCAGGTCGGAGCTCCGCCGCAAGCCGCCGGAGTCGCGCTCCGAATGGGGTATCGTCGGGCGGCTCGCGGCGGATCACGGCGACGGCCGCGCCGGCCTCGAGGAACCCGCGCCGGTGGTGCTCCGCCAGCACGTCGCGGGCCGCGCCCATGCAGCGCACGAGCGGTCCGGCATCGGGTGCGAGGGCCGGCGCGAGGATCAGGACCGTGACCGGGGGCATCACCTCCGAGTCTAGCGATCGGGAGGATGCAGGCCATGGGTCGGGTGCGCGCGTACGTCGGGTTGGGTGCCAACGTGGGCGATCCCGCCGCGACGCTGGCCGCGGCCGTGCACGCGCTCGGGGCGCTGCCGGGGGTCAGGCTGCGTGGCGTGTCCCGCCTCTATGCGACCGATCCCGTCGGCGTGACGGACCAGCCCGAGTTCCGGAACGCGTGCGTGGCGTTGGACGTGCCCTCCGGGCCGGACGCCGCGACCGGCGCCTCCGCCCTCCTGATCGCCCTGAAGGGCCTGGAACGGGCGTTCGGGCGACAGGTGCGGGAGCGCTGGGGCCCGCGCGAGGTGGACCTGGACCTGCTGGTCTTCGGGCGACACCGCGTGCAGGTCGAGCGGCCGCCGGAAGGCCGGAGCCGGGACCCCGCCAAGTCGGCGCTCCCGCTCACCGTTCCCCACCACGAGGCGCGGCACCGCCTGTTCGTGCTCGCACCGATGTCGGACCTCGTTCCGGGCCTCGTCCCTCCCGGCTGGGGCGAGACGGTGGCGAAGGCCGCCGCACGACAGCAGCGGATCGAGGGTGCGGACGCGGCCCGGCCGATCGCGACCTGGGACGGTGACGGCTGGCGACGTCTCGGCTGAGGATCAGCCGAGACGGGATCGAAGCGTCGCTGCGGCTTCGGGCACCGCTCTCGCGAACCGGGCCTTCGAGAGGTTCTCGCGGACAAGGCGCCGCACGTCGACGTCGTCGCGGCATCGAGCACGCGCGGCGGCGGCGCTCGCCCTGGAACGCTGCAGCCGCGGCTCGCAGATCGCCGCCACGGCGGCGCGAGCCTCGGGGAGCGTGCCCCGGGTCCAGGGCCCGATCGCCACGGTCATCGCGCGTCGATCGGGTGCCTCGAGCAGAGCCGCGCGCTCCGCCTCGCGTCGCCCAACGTCAGTGGCGGAAGTGGCGGCGCCCGGTGAAGACCATCGCGAGGTGGTGCCTGTCGGCGACCTCGATCGCCATCTCGTCCCGGATCGACCCGCCGGGCTGGATGATCGCGGTCACCCCGGCATTGGCGGCGATCTGGATCCCGTCGGGGAAGGGGAAGTACGCGTCGGAGGCCATCACCGCGAGCTTCGAACGGGTCCCGGCCCGCCGGAGGGCGAGGTCGACCGAGATGCTGCGGCTCGCCTGTGCGGCGCCGATGCCCACGGTGGCGCCATTGCGGGCCAGGATGATCGCGTTCGAGCGCACGTGCCGCACGGCCCGCCACGCGAACAGCAGGTCCGTCAGCTCCCCCAGGGTTGGATGCCGGCGGGTGACCACCTGGAGCTGGCTGCGATCCACGTCCAGCGTGTCGAGCGCCTCGACCAGCAGCCCGCCACCGACGCGCTTGAAGTCCAGGTTCGCGATCCCGTAGTCCCGCATGCCCTCGGCGGGCGCGGGCGGCACGGCAAGGAGCTCGAGGCCCGACTTGCCGCGCAGGATCCCGAGGGCTGCCTCGGAGAACCCGGGCGCGATGACCGCCTCGTAGGAGTTGGCCGCGATCTCGCGGGCCGTCGCGCCGTCCAGCTCACGGTTCACGCCCACGATCCCACCGAACGACGACACGGCGTCCGTGTCGAGCGCCCGCCGGTATGCCTCGACCAGCTCCTCCGACGACGCGATACCCACCGGGTCCGTGTGCTTCGCGATCACCACGGTTGGCGCCGTGTAGTCCTCCGCGATCCGGTACGCCGCGTCCAGGTCCAGCAGGTTGTTGAACGTGGGCGGCGAGCCTGCGAGCTGGGTGGCGTCCGCGAGCGACCGGGACCGGTGCGTGGTCTCGCGGTAGAACGCGGCGCGCTGGTGCGGGTTCTCGCCGTAGGGCAGGTCCGAGACCTTCTCGAGCACGAGGGCCAGGCGCTGCGGGTAGACGTTGTTGGAGATCTGGTTGAGGTATGCCGCGATCTCGGCGTAGTAGGCGGCCACGGTGCTGAACGCGTCGGCGGCGAGGCGGTAGCGGGTGTCCGCCGAGACCTGGCCCAGGGACTGCAGCTCCTCGAGCACGGTCGGGTAGTGCTCGGGCCGGCAGATGGCGATGACGCCCGCCGCGTTGCGCGCCGCGGCACCCAGGAGCGCCGCACCAGCGATGTCGATCAGCTCGATCGCCTCGTCGATGCCGACGTGCCGTCGGCCGACCTCCGGCGCAAACGACTTGACATTGACGACGACGAGGTCGATGAGGCCGATCCCGTGCTCCACCAGCTGCTGCAGCTGGTCCGGGTCGTCCCGTCGGGCGAGGATGCCGGCGTAGATCGCGGGATGGAAGGTACGGACCTGGCCGCCGACCAGCGGCGGAACTGCCGTCAGGTCGCTGATCGAGGACGCCTCGATGCCGTCCGCGGCAAGGTGCTCGCGGGTGCCGTCCGTGGCGAACAGCTCCACGCCCAGGGTCTGCAGCTCTCGCGCGAATGCGGAGATTCCCTCGCGCCTGGCAACCGAGAGCAGCGCACGCACCTGGGCGGTCCTCCTCGGGCTTCAACCTCCGGCGCCGAGCGGTCGGTCGGGACGGGACATGTCCACGGCCGTTCCGGGCAGGCGCGATCCTGCGGGCGAGTATACCGCGGGCCCGTGGCATACTCGGACGGCCCATCAACGGGGCCGGATCGTGCCGGCCGTGTGGAGACGAACCAACGTGACGCTCTGGCCCTGGGAATACCTGTTCGTATCGTTCAGCGCGCAGAACTTCCCGAACCTGTACAACCAGCTGTTCCTGGCGTCCATCGTCCTGCTGATCGCGACCGTGATCGTCTACAACGTCCGGACTCGCCAGCTCCATCGCCACTCCGTGTACCTGCAGATGTACGAGTGGCTGCTCTGGACGTGCGTGATCGTGTACAGCCTCATGATCGTGTACTGGATCTTCCGGTTCGACATGATCATCGTGATGTCCACGCTCGTGGTCGGATTGGGCATGCTCGCCTGGATCCGGTTCTTCCGGTTCCCGCCCTACTTCCGCGCCTACCACCGCCAGCTGGCCAAGCAGCGCTACTTCTCGCGCGAACGCTTCTCACACCCCGAGAGCACGATCCGCACCAAGTCGTCGCGCCGCCGCCGCCGGCGCCGCTGACGGGACGCACCCCGTGCCGATCGAGGTCAGGCGGTTCGGGGTCGGGCACCGGCGCCCGGACGGGCCGCCGGGTACGACGGGCATCGAGGGCCAGGTCATCCGCAGCGAGCCGTCCGGGCTGATCTCGGAGCTTGCTTTCGGCCGGCACGCGCGGATCGCGCCGCACGCGAACCCGAACTGGACCTACCTCGTCGTGATCGAGGGCGGTGGCTGGGTGGGCGTTGGCGATGAACGGGCGCGGGTCCTGGCGGGCGAGGCCGTTGTCTGGCCGCCGGACGTGCTGCACGCGGCGTGGACCGACGGCACGCCGATGCGGGCGATCGTCGTGGAGTTCGCGGAGCCGCCGTGGACGCTGGGACCGGGCGTGGTGGCGGTGGGGGCACCCGGGATTGGTCCGGACGAGCAGCTCACCGCGGGTGCCCGTCCCGTGGCCCGCGGGGACGGACGGCTGGCGGAGCGCCCGACCGACGCGACCCATCGCGCCGGAGATCCGGGCGTCGCGGATGGCGAGCCGCTCTAGTCAGCTTCCGCCTGGGACCCTTCAGAGCCTGTCAATGGACTCCGCCGCACGGGTCGAGCCCGCGCGATCAGTCATGCAGTGAGCCTCGATCCACAGGCTCGTAGCTCGTCGTCGCCTGCCCGCTGTTGCTCTGCTGAGACTTCGTGCGCAGGACCGCTCGACGGTATTCCGTATCCGTGTCCCGCCGTCCGTCGATGTCCGGCGCAGGACCTTCATTCCCGATCCCACCGTCAGGAAGCAGGTCGACGATGCTGCGCAGCAGCCGCCGGATCAAGCTTTGGTCGTCGCTGCCCATCCTCGTCCCCAACCCACACTCTCCATCAGGGCCGACCATCACATGGTGGCGGCCGGCGTACGGCCGTCAAGGGTAGGAGCACCCTCAACCCGTCGAGTTCATTCACGGGATGTCAGTCGCTCCCCGCCAGCCAGGCCCCGATCCCGCCCAGCACCCGCGCCGTCATCCCCCAGACGGCCAGCCCGTCGATCGGGTAGGCGGCGTAACGCAGGTCCCAGCCGCGGACCTCGCGCTCCACCCAGACCAGCTCCCCGTCCGGCAGGAACGCGCCGACCGGCGCGTCCAGGATCGCCGCCACCTCGGATGGCTGCGGCGTCATCAGCGGCCGCCGCTCGGCGACCGCGACGACCGGCGTCACGGTGAAGTTGCTCACCGGGATCCACTGCGCCGTCAGCGTCCCCAGCACCCGAACGCCCGCCGCGACGATGTCCAGGCCAACCTCCTCCGCGGCCTCGCGGAGGGCCGTCGCCACGATGTCAGCGTCGCCCGGCTCGGCGCGGCCGCCCGGGAACGAGACCTCGCCCGAGTGGTGGCCGCCCCGCTCGGCGCGCTCCGTCAGGACCAGGCGCGCCTCGCCCGTGTCGTCCGGAAAGAGGAGGACCAGCACGGCGGCCGGCCGCGCGGACGCGTCCGCGGCATCCCACGTGCGCCGGGGGCGTTGCCCGCCGGTGGCCACGAAGATGGGGATCAGCGCCTCCGGGCCTTCCGGCAGGACCGCGGGGAGCGGGTCGAGGCGGCGCAGGACCTCGTCGAAACGCATCCGGATCCCGAGGTCAGTTGACCAGGCCGCCGCCGTTCGGCCCCTTGCCCTCGTCGACGGGCGGGAGGTCGAACGCCGAGCGGCGGTCGTCCGCGTCCGGATCGGAGGAGGCGGCTCCCTCGCCCGGCGTCCGGGCGTCGCGCCTGTCGCCCGCCTCCGCAACCACGGTGTTCGATTCGGTGGAGAACACCAGCGTCCCCGACACGGCGTCCGCGTCCGCGACCACGGTGTCGCCGGGCCGGAACGTCCCGGCCAGGAGCGCTCGGGCGAAGGGGTTCTCCACCAGCCGCTGGATCGTCCGCTTGAGCGGTCGCGCCCCGTACGCCGGGTCGGTGCCCTCGCGCACGATCAGCGCCCTGGCTGCCGGTGTGACCTCCAGCGTCAGGTCGTTGGCCGCGATCCGGCGCACCAGCTCGGCCAGTCGCAGCTCGGCGATCGAGCCCAGCTCCGCGTCCGTCAGGGCGTGGAAGACGATGATCTCGTCGACGCGGTTGACGAACTCCGGGCGGAACTGCGCACGCAGGGCATCTGTCACCTGGCGTTTCATCGACTCGTAGCCGGTCTCGCCCGGCCGTCCCGCCGCAGACTGGATCTGTGCGCTGCCGACATTGCTCGTCATGATCACGACGGTGTTGCGGAAGTCGACGGTGCGCCCTTGCGAATCGGTCAGGCGCCCGTCCTCGAGGACCTGGAGCAGGACGTTGAACGCGTCGGGGTGCGCCTTCTCGATCTCGTCCAGCAGCACCACCTGGTACGGGCGGCGCCGGACCGCCTCGGTCAGCTGTCCGCCCTCCTCGTACCCCACGTACCCGGGAGGCGCTCCGGTCAGCCGCGAGACGGCGAACCTCTCCATGTACTCGCTCATGTCGATACGGACCATCGCCTGCTCGTCGTCGAACAGGAACTGGGCAAGGGCGCGCGCGAGCTCCGTCTTGCCCACGCCGGTGGGCCCGAGGAACAGGAACGAGCCGATCGGCCGGTTCGGGTCCCCGAGGCCGGCGCGCGCCCGGCGGACGGCATCCGAGACCGCCTCGATCGCCTCGTCCTGGCCCACGACCCTCGCGTGGAGGCGCTCCTCCATGTGGACGAGCTTCTCCAGCTCGCCCTCCATCAGGCGCGTGACCGGGATACCGGTCCAGGCGGCGACGATCTCCGCGATGTCGTCCGCGGTGACCTCCTCCTTGAGCAGGGCGCCGGGTCCCTGGAGCGCCGCGATCGCGGCCTCCTGGGTCTTCATCCGCTCCGCCAGCTCGCCCGCCTTGCCGTACTTGAGCTCCGCGGCGCGGCCGTAGTCCGCCTCCCGCTCGGCCTGCTCGACGCGGACCTGGAGCTGCTCCACCTCCGACTTGGTGGCCCGGATCGCCGCGATGGCCGACTTCTCGGCCTCCCAGCGCTGCTTCATCGCGCCGGCCATCTCGCCGATCTCCGCGAGCTCCTTCTCGAGGACGCCCAGGCGCGTCTTCGACGCGTCGTCGGTCTCCTTGCGCAGCGCCTCGCGTTCGATCTCGAGCTGGATCCGGCGACGCTCCAGCTCGTCCAGCTCGATCGGCATGGAGTCGATCTCCATCCGGAGCCGGCTGGCGGCCTCGTCCACGAGGTCGATCGCCTTGTCGGGCAGGAAACGCTCGGTGATGTAGCGGTTCGACAGGGTGGCAGCCGCGACCAGCGCGGAGTCGGTGATCCGGACGCCGTGATGGACCTCGTATCGCTCCCTCAGGCCGCGCAGGATCGAGATCGTCTCCTCCACCGTCGGCTGGTCCACCATGACCGGCTGGAAGCGCCGCTCCAGGGCCGCGTCCTTCTCGATGTGCTTGCGGTACTCGTCCAGCGTGGTGGCGCCGATCGTGTGCAGCTCCCCGCGCGCGAGCATCGGCTTGAGCAGGTTGGACGCGTCCATGGCGCCCTCGGCAGCGCCGGCGCCCACCACCGTGTGCAGCTCGTCGATGAACAGGATCACGCGCCCCTCGCTGTCCTTGATCTCCTTCAGGACGGCCTTCAGACGCTCCTCGAACTCGCCGCGGAACTTGGAGCCGGCGATCAGCGCTCCGAGGTCCAGCGAGATCACGCGCTTGTCCTTGAGGGTCTCCGGGACGTCGCCGCGGACGATCCGCTGCGCCAGGCCCTCGGCGATGGCGGTCTTGCCCACGCCCGGCTCACCGATCAGGACGGGATTGTTCTTGGTGCGGCGCGACAGGACCTGGATGACGCGCCGGATCTCGTCGTCGCGGCCGATGACCGGATCCAGCGTGCCCGCACGAGCCTCGGCGGTGAGGTCCCGGCCGTACTTCTCCAGGGCCTGGTAGGTGCCCTCGGGGTTCGGGCTGGTGACCCGCTGCCCGCCGCGTACCGCCTGGAGTGCCCCGAGCAGCGCCTCGCGGCCGGCGCCGTGACGCTCGAGCAGCGCCTGTGCATCGCCACCCGATTCCACCACGCCGAGGAGCAGGTGCTCCGTGCTGGTGTACTCGTCGCCGAGGCGACGTGCCTCGCCCTGGGCGTGCTCGATGATCTTCTTCGCACGGGCGTCCAGCGTCAGCGAGCCGCCCTGGACGCGGGCCCGCCGCGCCAGGATCGCGGCGATCTCACCGCGGAAGGCGGCGAGATCCACGCCCAGGCGCCGCAGCGTCTCGGCGGGGATGCCGTCGTCCGGTCCCACGAGAGCGGCGAGCAGGTGCTCCGCGTCCAGCACGGGGCTCTGCATCCTCTCGGCAAGCTGCTGGGCGGCGACGATGGCCTCCTGGGCCTTCTCTGTGAATCGGTCGAGCTGCATTGGTCGCGTATCCGGTCAGGTTGGCGTCGGGTGATCAGGTGGTCCGGGGATCCGGCTGCCCGACGAGGTCGAGGAACGTCCGCGCGGCCGCGGTCGCCGCGTCATCGAGGGCGGACGGGAGCACGACGCGGACCCTGACATACAGGTCTCCGGCGCCCTCGTCCTTCATCTTCGGCATGCCCTGGCCCTTGAGGCGGATCATCCGGCCGGCCTGGGTACCGGCCGGGATCGAGAGCAGGATCCGGCCCTTGAGCGTGGTCAGCTGGATCTCTGCACCCAGGAGTGCCTCCTCCAGCGTGATCGGGAGCTCCCGCTCCAGGTCCGCGCCGCGGCGGGTGTAGACGCCGTGGGGCAGGATCCGCACGATGACCACGACGTGGCGTCCGCCGGGGCCCTTGCCGGACAGACGGATGCGGCTGCCCCCGTCGACGCCTCGCGGGACCTTGACCTCGTAGCGCTTGCCCTCGATCTCGAGGAGGCGGGTTGTCCCGTGGAAAGCCTCCTCGAGGGTCAGCTCGGTGGGGGCCTCCAGCTCCTCGATCTCCGGCTTTGGTGGAGGCTGGGCGGTGCTCCGCGCATGGGCGCCCCCTGGGTTGCCCCCCAATCCGCCGGCCGCTCCCGCCCCGCCGTTGCCGCCGAGGCCCATCCCGGACAGGAGGTCCTCGAAGGACGAGCCGGCTCCGGCGCCCCGACGGGCGGCGCGGTCGGTCGCGGCGTCGCGAGGGCGACCCTGGGCACCGCCGGCTCCGGACGCCCCTGCGGCCCCGGCGGCCGCCCCCGAGAAGAACATTCGGAAGAAGTCCGAGAATCCGGCATCGCCGCCGCTCGCGGTCCGGAACTCGTAGCGGATGTTGCCCCCCTGGCCCGCGGGACCACCCGCGCCGCCGGAGCCGGCGGAACCGCCGGTGCCCCAGCTCGCGAACGGGCCGCCGGGCGCGAACGGGTCCGATCCGCCCCGACTCCCACCGGTTCGCTGGAACTGGTCCCAGCTGGCGCCGAGGGTGTCGTACTGCTTGCGCTTCTCCGGGTCGGATAGGACGGCGTTCGCCTCGTTGACGTCCTTGAACCGCCGCTCGGCGGCCGGATCGCCGGGGTTCCGGTCCGGATGGTGGGCACGCGCGAGCTTCCGGAATGCCTTCTTGATCTCGGCCTGGGTGGCCGAGCGAGGAATGCCGAGGATCTCGTAGTAGTCGCGGTACTCCATCGGACCAGACCCCGTCCGGGCTGCCTAGCGTGTTCCCTGCACGACGACCTGGGGCTGGTCGGCGGGCGGGAACGGGGTGCGGACGCCGGACGCGCCGCCCGGCTTGGAGCCGCCGCCTCCGCCGCCGACCGTGGTGGTCACCGGCTCGAGTGGTCGCGGTCGCCGGCGGAGGGCGGCCTCGAGGACCTGGTCCATGTTGTCGGCGAGGACCAGCTTCAGCTGCTTGCGGATCTCCTCGGGAATGTCCCGGAGATCCTTCTCGTTCTTCTTGGGCAGGATGACCATCCCCGCACCGGCGAGGTGCGCGGCGAGGATCTTGCTCTTGAGCCCGCCGATGGGCAGGACGCGGCCGCGGAGCGTGATCTCCCCGGTCATCGCCACGTCCTTTCGGACGGGGATCCCGGTGAGGGCCGACACCATCGCCACCGCCATCGTGACGCCGGCGGAGGGGCCGTCCTTGGGAGTTGCCCCGGCCGGGACGTGGATGTGGAGCGTGTTCGTCTCGAAGGTCTCGCGCGTGATCCCGAGCGAGGCGGCATTGGAGCGAATCCAGGACAGCGCGGCGCGTGCCGACTCCCGCATCACGTCGCCCAGCTGCCCGGTGAGGATGAAGTCTTCCTTGCCCTCCATCTTGGTGACCTCGACGGCGACCACGTCGCCACCGACCTCGGTCACCACGAGGCCCGTCGCGCTGCCGGTCTGATCCTCGGCCTCCAGCTCGCCGTACTCGAACCGCGGCGGCCCGAGGTACTCGTTGAGCTTCTTGACGTCGATGATCGTCTTGCGCTTGCGGCCCTCGGCCACCTGTCGCGCGACCTTGCGCATCGCGCTGGCGAGCTCGCGCTCGAGGTTCCGGACACCCGCCTCGTGGGTGTACGCCTGGACGAGCTCGACGAGCGCCTCCTGCGTCACCTCGACGTGCTTCGCCTTGAGCCCGTGGTTCTCCATCTGCTTGGGGACCAGGAACCGGCGTGCGATCTCGACCTTCTCGGTCTGCGTGTAGCCCGGCAGCTGGATGACCTCCATGCGGTCGCGGAGCGCGGCCGGGATCGGATCGAGCAGGTTGGCGGTCGCCACGAACAGAACCTTGCGCAGGTCGAAGGGGACCTCGAGGTAGTTGTCCTGGAAGCTGAAGTTCTGCTCCGGGTCGAGGACCTCGAGCAGTGCGGACGACGGGTCGCCCCGGAAGTCCATGCCGATCTTGTCAACCTCGTCCAGCATGAACACCGGGTTGTTGGTGCCGGCTGTCTTGATGCTCTGGATGATCCGGCCGGGCAGCGCTCCGATGTACGTGCGCCGGTGACCGCGGATCTCCGCCTCGTCGTGGATGCCGCCGAGGCTCATGCGGGTGAACTTGCGACCCATCGCCCTCGCGATGCTCTTGCCGAGGCTGGTCTTGCCCACGCCGGGAGGTCCGACGAACAGCAGGATCGGGCTCCGGATCGTGTCCGCGAGGCTGCGAACGGCGAGGTACTCGAGGATGCGTTCCTTGATCTTCTCGAGGCCGTAGTGATCCTCGTCGAGGATCAGGGCCGCCTCCTTGATGTTCAGTCGGTCCTCCGTCGAGGTGGTCCACGGCAGCGACACGAGCCAGTCCACGTATGTCCGGATCACGCCGACCTCGGGGGACGCCGACGGGATCCGGCTCATCCGGTCGATCTCCTTGATCGCCCGGGCGAGCACCTCCTCGGGCATGCCCGAGGCTTCGACCTTCTCGCGCAGCTCGTTGATCTCGGCCTGCTGAGGGTCGTCCTCGCCCAGCTCGCGCTGGATCGCCTTCAGCTGCTCCCGGAGGATGTACTCGCGCTGGGTCTTGTCCATCTCGGACTTGACCTCGCTCTGGATCTTCCCCTTGAGCTCGAGGATCTCGATCTGGCGGGCGAGGAAGTTGGACACGAGCTTGAGGCGCAGCTCGACGTCGGTGGTCTCGAGGAGCTCCTGGCGCTGCTCGGTGGACATGTCGGGGCTGTACGCCACCATGTCCGCGAGGAGCCCGGCCTCCGTGATGTTCCGGGCCGCGACCGCGGCCTCGGGCGGGACCGGCGCGCCGTTGGCGACATACTGCTCGATCTGTGCCTGGACGCTGCGGATCAGCGCCTGGATCTCGACGCCCTCCGGGACGGCGTCGGTCAGCTCCTCGATGCGCGCGACGAGGTGCGGGGCCGTCTGCGCGAAGCCGAGGATGCGGATCCGGCGCTGGCCCTGGACGATCGCCCGGACCGTGCCGTCCTGGAGCTGGACGACCTGGGCGATCTTGGCCATCGTGCCGATCGTGTACAGCTCGGAGGGGTCCCCGATCTCCTCCTGCTCCGCACGGCGCTGGGTCACGAGGGCGATCAGGCCCCCGGACTCGGTCGCGGCATTGAGCGCGGCGACGCTCTTGTCGCGCCCGACCTGGAGCGGGACGATCATCTCCGGGAAGATCACCGTCTCCCGGAGCGCGACGAGGGGCAGCTCGCGCGCCTCGGCGGGCTGGTTCGGCTCCTGCGATTTCGACGGTCGCTTGGCCATCAGGGTCTCCTTGCGGTGTCGGCCGGCTGATCCGGCACGACGGTTCGGTGCTTGCTTTCGGGTGGTTTGTCGATGAGGGTGCGGATGTGCCGGCTGGTGCCGGCGCTGCGTCAGGTGGTCGATTCGGTGGCAGGTTCTGCGGCGGCAGCGGTGGCAGGTTCGGGCGCTGCGGCCGCCGCTGCGCGGGCCTCGGCCCGCTGTTCACGGATCCCCTCGTCGTAGAGGGCTTCGAGGATCCTCTTGCCGAGGCGCTCCTCGAGCTCGAACAGGGTACGGACCCCGGCAAGGTTGACGCCACGATCGCGGGTGAGGTGCCGGATCCACAGGATGCGACGGATGTCCTCCTCGGAGTAGAGGCGGATGTTGGTGGGCGTTCGTGCCGGGCAGACGAGCCCCTCGTCCTCGTAGATCCTCAGCGTTCTCGGGTGGGCCGAGACGAGCGTCGCAGCGACGCTGATGACGTAGACGGGTCGCGTTGCGTCCCGATCGGGCCTGCGCACGGTCGCCACCGGTCAGGCTCCCCGGGTGTCCGCGCCCCGCGCGGCTGCAACGAGGCCATCCATCGCGGCGCGGAGTGTGACGAGCTCGCGCAAGGGCGACGGTCGGCGCCTGGGCGTCATCGGTCAGCCTCCTGCTGGTCCACCGGCGGCTCTGCGCAGCCGGTTGTGGTCTACGTGGTCTCCGACGAAGCGGGTTGGCCGCCCGCCGGACACGACGAAGGGTAGAACCCTATCAATAATGTTGTCAAGGTAAGTGTCCATAACATCGCATGATGGCTGCGTGATCCGGGCATCGAGCCGGCCTTCTGCCCGCCAGGGACCACGATCCCCGGGGGCGCGGCGGCCGGGCGCGCCGCCCGCGTGACGTTCCGAGCCCGGGGCGTTGCGCTGCGGCCCCCCGGGGTGCAGAATGTCCCGGTACGCACATCTGCCCAACGATGAGCAATTGCTCACGCGACCGGAGACCGGATGCCGTCGCTCGACAACCTGGGCCACGACGAGTTCGAGCTGCTCGCCCGCATCGCGCATCGGTACTACGTGGACGGGCTGACGCAGGAATCGCTGGGAGGCGAGTTCGGGCTGTCGAGGCCCAAGGTCCAGCGCCTGCTGGACCGGGCTCGCGCCGCCAACATGGTCGAGATCCGCATCACGACGCCGCCCTGGCTGCACCTGGACATGGAGCGGGCGCTGCGGGACCGGTTCCACCTGGTCGACGTGATCGTGGCCCCGGCACGGCGGGATCCCGTCGCCCAGCGCGAGGAGGTGGCACGCGCCGCGGCCAGGTTCCTCGAACGGCGGCTCGCCGACGGATCCGTGGTGGCGGTCAGCCACGGGAGGGACACGGGCGAGGTGCCCCGGTTCTTCCGGCCGGCGCGGCCCATGGACGTGACGTTCGTGAGCGCCATGGGCGGGTCACCGCTCGCGGATTCACCGACCAATCCGAACGAGATCGTCCGGAGCCTGGCGGCCCGCTGCGGCGGGCTGGCGATCCAGCTGTACGCGCCGGCCTACGTCGAGAGCGTGGAGATGCGCGACCAGCTGCTGCGCCAGTCGGCCGTCGCCGAGACGCTGCGCATCGCCGCGGGGGCGTCGATCGCGCTGGTCGGGATCGGCGGCACGGACGACGACTGCACGATGGTCCGCACCGGCTGCTTCTCCATCGAGGAGATCCGGCGCCTGCGCATGGCCGGTGCCGTCGGGGACGTGCTCGGCAACTACGTGGACGTCTCGGGCTCGCGGCTCGAGTCGGCCGAGACCGCGCGCCTCGTCAGCCTGTCGCTCGAGGAGCTCCACGCGGTCGGGACCGTCGTCGTCGTCGTCAGCGAGAGCGAGAAGCCGTTCGCGATCCTCGGCGTCCTGCGCACGGGCGTTGTCGACGTCCTGGTGGTGGACGAGGCCAACGCCCGCTTCCTGCTGGACGTTCCACCCGAACCAGAGACGCGTCCCCTACAGGAGGTGTGAGGTGCCGGTCGCATCGACCAAGGACATCCTGGACCGGGCGTTCGCCGGACACTACGGCGTCGCTGCGATCAACGTCATCAACGACCTCACGATGGACGCCGTCCTCGCGGCCGCCGAGGACCTGCGCGCCCCGGTCATCCTCCAGACCTCCGTCAAGCACGTGCAGATGACCGGCGCGGAGGTCATGTACGCGATGTGGGCTGCGATGGCAAAGCGGACCAGCGTGCCGGTTGCGCTCCACCTCGACCATTGCCCGGACCGCGGGGTGATCTCCGACTGCCTCGCGATGGGCTGGAACTCCGTGCTGTTCGACGCCTCGAAGCTGTCGGTGGAGGAGAACCGGCGCCAGTGCATCGAGGTGGTCGCCGAGGCGAGGCGCTACGGCGCGCACGTCGAGGGTGAGATCGAGGGCTTCAAGCGGACCGAGGAGATGACCGGCGACGAGGCGCAGCACGTCCAGTCGCTGGAGACGGTCGTCGAGTTCGTCCGGGCCACCGGCGTGGACGTGTTCGCACCGGCCATCGGCAACGCCCACGGGACCTACAAGACCGCTCCCACCCTGGACGCCCAGCGGGTGACAGACATCGTCGAAGCCACCGGGATCCCCGTCGCGCTCCACGGCGGGACGGGCATGAGCGCCGAGCAGTTCAGCGACCTGATCGCGCGCGGCTGCGCCAAGGTCAACATCTCGACCGCGCTCAAGATCGCGTTCATGCGGTCGGGCTTCGACTACATGACCCAGCACCCGGGCGAGTACGACCCGCCGGCGCTGATGAAGGTCCAGCGGGCCGCGGTCAAGGCGATGGCCGAGGACCACATCAGGATGTTCGGCAGCGAGGGGAAGGCGTGGTGAACGCGCTCGTCTTCGACTGTGACGGTGTCCTCGCGGACACCGAGCGGTACGGCCACCTGCCGGCATTCAACCAGGTGTTCCGCGAGTTCGGCCTCCCGGTCGCATGGTCGGTGGAGGAGTACGGTCGGCGGCTCAAGATCGGCGGCGGCAAGGAGCGCATGGCGAGCCTCCTGACCCCCGAGTTCGTGGCGGCCGCCGGGCTGCCCACGGATCCCGAGGCGCAGGCGGCCGAGATCGCCAGGTGGCACAAGCGCAAGACGGCCATCTACACCGAGATGGTCGCCGAGGGCAGGCTGCCCCCGCGCCCCGGCATCCGCCGGATCATCACGGCCGCGCAGGACGCCGGCTGGAAGCTGGGCGTCGCGTCCACGTCCGCGGAGGCATCGGTCCACGCGATCCTGGAGTATGCGGTCGGCGCCGAGCGCGCGGCCCGCTTCGACGTGTTCCTGGCCGGCGACTGCGTCCCGAAGAAGAAGCCGGCTCCCGACATCTACCTGCTTGCCCTCGAGAACCTCGCCGTCGACCCGGCCGAGGTGCTCGTCGTCGAGGACTCGCGCAACGGCCTCGAGGCAGCGGTTGCCGCCGGCCTGCGCTGTCTCGTCACCGTGAACGGATACACGGAGAAGGAGGACTTCAGCGAGGCGATCCTCGTCGTTTCGTCCCTCGGAGACCCGGATGGAGAGCAGGCGACGGTCATCGCCAACCGCTCGGGCGCCCGGCCCGGCGCGTTCGTGACCCTCGCCGACGTCGAGGCCTGCCTCGCCCCGTAGCCCCAAGCCGGCAGCCGGCCAGTCGAACAAGGAGGTCCGGATGACACAGGCGTCGATCGACGACCTCGACCTCGTCGTCAAGACGATGGCGAGGACGATCGTCGACAACGCGGACTACTTCGCCCAGCTCGATTCGGTGGTTGGGGACGGCGACTTCGGCTATTCGCTCCGAAACGGGTTCGAGGTCGTCGTCGCCGATTACGACACGTTCGACAAGACAAGCATGGGGAGCGTGCTCAAGAAGATCGGCCTCGTGATCGCCGGCAAGGTCGGTGGCGTGAGCGGCCCCATCTGGGGCACCGCGTTCCTGCGCGCCGGGGCGACCGCGGGCGACCGGACCGAGCTGGCGCCCGAGGACGTCATCGCCATGCTCCGGGCGTCGATCGCCGGGATCATGGCGCGTGGCGGCGCTTCTCTCGGCGAGAAGACGCTGCTCGACGCGCTCGTCCCCGTCACCGACAGCCTCGAGGCCGCCATCGGCGATCCGGCGATGCAGGGCGACCACGGTGTGGCGGCGATCCAGCGAGCCGCCGACGTCGCGGTCAAGGCGGCCGAGGACACCAAGTCGATGCTCGCGATGCGCGGCCGGGCCGCGTACACGGGCGAGCGGAGCATCGGCTCCGTGGACGCCGGCGCGACCGCGATCGGCGTGATCCTCCAGGCGATCAGCGCCGCTTGGCGCGAGAAGTACGAACAGGGAGAAACGGCATGAGGAAGTTCCTGAACGACCCGAAGACGTTCGTCACCGAGTTCCTCGAGGGCGTGACCCTGGCATCGGGTGGCTCGCTCAAGTTCGAGCCCAAGTACAACCTGATCTACCGGGCCGACATGCCGAAGAAGGACCGCGTGTCGATCATCCAGGGCTCCGGATCCGGTCACGAGCCGGCTCACACGATGATCGTCGGGCCCGGCATGCTCGATGCGGCCTGCCCGGGCGACGTGTTCGCGGGCCCGCCCGTCGAGTTCGTCACCGAGACGTCGAAGCTCATGGACACGCCCGCCGGCGTGCTGTTCATCGTCAACAACTACACGGGCGACCGCACCGCGTGGGAGATGGCGAGGGAGATGTGCGAGGCCGAGGGCCAGAAGATCGGCTACCTCCTCGTCAACGACGATGTCGCCGTCAAGGACTCGACCTGGACGATCGGCCGGCGTGGCGTGGCCGGCAACTTCTTCGTCATCAAGGCGGCCGCGGCCATGGCCGACAAGGGCGGCTCCCTCGATGAGTGCGTCCGGGTCGGCGAGAAGGTGATCGGGCAGGTCCGGACGATGGGCGTCGCGCTCTCGTCCTGCACCCCGCCCGTCCGTGGCACCCCGCTGTTCGAGATCGCCGACGGCGAGATGGAGGTCGGTATCGGCATCCACGGCGAGCCGGGCCGCGAGCGCGTGAAGATGGGGACGGCCGACGAGGTCGTCGACCTGCTCCTCGACGCGATCGTTCCGGACCTGCCGTTCGTCGCCGGCGACGAGGTCGCGCTCATGGTCAACGGCCTCGGTGGGACGCCGATCAGCGAGCTCTACCTCCTGTACGGCATCGCCCACAAGCGGCTCGCGGAGAAGGGCATCAACGTCTTCCGCAGCTACGTCGGCGAGTACTGCACGTCGCTGGAGATGGCAGGCGCGCACATCTCGCTGCTCAAGGTGGACGCCGAGCTCAAGGAGCTGCTCCTCGCCCCCGCCGAGGTGGCGAACCGCATCTTCTAGCTCACGCCATGCCCGATCGGGGGATGGAGCGGGCGCCCGGCGATCGTGCCGGGCGCCCGCTCTCGTCATTCGACATCGCCTACGAGGGCACGCCGACGTGGGACATCGGGCGGCCCCAGGGTGTCGTCGACCGGCTGGTGGCGTCCGGTTCCGTGACGGGCGTCGTCCTGGACGCCGGCTGCGGCACCGGCGAGCACGCGCTCCTTCTCGCGGGGCTCGGTCACCGGGTCGTCGGCGTCGACATCTCGCCCCTCGCGGTCGAGAAGGCGCGGGCGAAGGCCGTCGCCCGGGGCGTCGAGGTCACGTTCGTCGTCGGCGACGCGCTCGAGCTCGCTTCCGTCGTGGCCGCTGATACGGCTGGATCCTTCGACACGGTGCTGGATGTCGGGCTGTTCCACGTGCTGCAGCCCGAGGATCGGCGGCGCTACGCGTGGTCCGTCGCCGCGGTCACGCGCCCGGGCGGGAGGGCGCTGGTCACATCCTGGAGCGCCCGCAACCCGTTCGGGTACGGGCCACAGCGGATCACCCGGACGATGATCCGGCAGTCGTTCGTCGCCGCCGACGGATGGACGATCGAGACGATCGAGCCCGAGGAGCTGGAGACACGGCTGCCTGTCGGCCGCGTGGACGCCTGGCTGGCGACGATCCGCCGGCGCTGATGCCGGCGACGATGCCGGATCCGCGGCCGGATCCGCCGCCGGATCCGCGGGCCCTAGGCCTCGGCGAACTCCCCGATGAGCTGGTCCCGCAGCGCGGCCTCGCAGTCCGGCCGCCCGATCGCGATCACCTTGTCGCCCTCGGCGAGGATGGTGTCCATGCGGAGCGGTGTCGGCACGCCCTTGCGGATCACGCCGAACAGCGAGCAGCCGCTGGGGACCGCCAGGTCCAGCGCCACCCGCCCGATGGCCGGCGAGCCCGGCTGCAGGTGCGCCTCGATGATCTCCAGCTCCCCGACGCCCAGCGCCGCGAGGTGCAGGAGCTCGTGGACCGGGATGTCCTGCTCGATCGAGCCCAGGATCATCCGCGTGGGGCTGATGATCTCGTCCACGCCGAGGTGGCGGAACAGCGCCTCGTTCTTCGGGTTGTTGACCCGGGCGATCGTCCGCCGCACGGCGAAGTGGTGCTTCGCCATCTGGCAGATGACCAGGTTGTCCTCGTCGTCGCCGGTGACCGCGGCCACGATGTCCGCGCGGTTCGCCCCGGCCTCCTGGAGGTACTTGCCCTCGCACCCGTCCTGCCCGATCACCACCGACCCGATCTCGTCGCGGATCTGCTCCGCGCGACCGCGGTCCTTCTCCATCAGGGCAACCTCGTGCCCCGATTCGATCAGCTCCTTGGTCAGGTAGTACCCGACCTTGCCGCCGCCCACGACCAGCACGAACATCGCTCAGGCCCCCGTCGTGGTGGTGATACCGGCGGCGCCGCCCGGACGGATGCCCACGGCCTGCCCCGCGATCACGTGCGCATCGCCCTCCGCATGCGCGTGGTGCTGCGCCGGGGCGTAGATCCCCGCGGGGATCGGTGCCGCCTGACCCAGGTGCTCAAGGATCGCAGTCGTCATCAGGTTGGTGCGGCAGACCGTCGCGATCCCAAGGTGAGCGTATGCCTCTGCCCGCACGGGGTCGTTGCACTTGGCCATCGTCGACCTGGCGCCAAGCGCCTCGATCCCCAGCTGGGCCGACATGATGTTCCGGTTGTCGCCCTCGGTGAGTGCGAGGAACAGGTCCGCGCCCTCGGCGCCCGCCCGGCGAAGCGTGTCCTCGTCGGTGCCGTCGCCGCTGAGCGCGGTGCCGCGGAACGTCGACGGCAGACGGTCGAACGCGGCGGACACCCGGTCGATGATCAGGACCTGCCAGCCGGCGCGATCGAGTTCGTCGGCCAGACCGGCCCCGACTCGACCACAGCCGACGATGACGGCTTTCATGATTGCTCCTCGGGCATCGCCTCGCGAATGACCCAGACTGCGCACGGCGCGTTCTTCAGGATGTAGGGGATCGTGCGGCCGATGGCGAAGTCCCCGCCGAACTTGCGACGGAACGGCAGGCCGCAGATGAGCAGATCGGCATCCCGCTCGCTCGCCTCGTCCACGATGGCGGCCCCGACGTCGCGGGCCTGCAGCAGGACGGTCTCGAGCTTGTAGCGCGACGCCTCGGCCGTCGCCTCGGCGATGTCGAGCACGCGCTGAGCATCCTCCGACCGGCCGGCGACGTCCGCGTTGAGGGGCAGGGTCCAGTCGATCTCCACGACGTGGACGCCGACCAGCTCCGCGTGGGCCAGCCCTCGCGAGCTCGGCCGCCAGGGCCACGATCGGCCGGTCCGTCCGTGCGCCCGACAGAGCGATGACGGCACGTCTGAATTGGGGTGCCGACGAGTCGGCCACGAGCTCAGGAGCCTCCAGTCAGGCGCGGGAAGGCTGGTCACTGGTGACGCCACGGCCAACTTGCGCGCCGGTCACGATACCACCGGCTCGCCCGGTCGCCTCGTCAGTCGACGGCGTGTCCGCCGCTCGTCCTCGACGGCATCGGGGTCCTCCATGCCGAACCTGCGCGGCTCGTCCCGGCGGTACGGGACGTCCACGACCACTGTGTGCGGACGGCCGAGCAGGACCCGCCGGAGCTGGCGCGCGGACTGGTTGTACAGGATCCGCTCCCACCAGTGGCTGCGCCACGTACTCGGGAATGACGACGAACGTGATCGGTTCCGGCTTGTCCGGTGGCCAGGCCCGATCGAGCACGTCCAGGTACGCCATCGAGGGGCCCGGCGAGTGCCCGGTACGGCGACTCCACGATCACGAGCGACACGCCCGGCACCTGTCGCTCCCAGCGGGCGCGCATCTCGGCCGAATCCTCGGGATCGTCGCTGATGTAGACCGCCAGGACCTCCTCGGAGATCGAGCGGGCGACGTTGATCGCCTCGCACGGCGGCGCGGTTGAGCGACTGGACGGGCACGATCGCGCGCTCCTCGCGGCCGGGCGGCGGCACGATGAAGTCCGGGCGCGGATCGCGAGCTGGCGCGCGGAGGCGGCGTACTGGCGGTTGATGAACAGCATCAGGGCGACGAGGATCGGGATGAGCACGAGCACGAGCCACGCCCCGCCGGCGAACTTCACCGACGCGACCACGACCAGCACCACGAACGTCATGACCGCGCCCAGCCCGTTGAGCGCCAGGCGCCAGCGCCAGCCGGGTTCCCTGACGGTGAGCCAGTGCCGGACCATGCCCGTCTGCGACAGGGTGAAGCAGACGAACACGCCGACCGAGTAGAGCGGGATCAGGAGGTGGACGTCGCCCTGGAAGATGACGAGCAGCGTCGCCGCGACGCCCGCCAGGACGACGATGCCCCACGAGAACGCGAGCCGGTCGCCCCGGATGCTGAACTGGCGCGGCATGAACCCGTCCTCGGCGAGGATCGCGGCGAGCCTCGGGAACGCGTTGAAGCTCGTGTTGACGGCCAGGAACAGGATCAGGGCGGTGGCGATCTGGAACAGCACGAACAGCGGCGAACCGGGCCCGAAGACGGCGCTGGACACCTGGGCGATGGCGGTCGGCCCGCCCTCCGTCGTGGGCTGGATCCCGAACCGGTTGCCCACGAACGTGATCCCGATGAACAGGACGCCCAGCAGGATGGCCATCATCGTCATCGTGTTGGCGGCGTTCTTCGCCTCGGGGGGCTTGAAGGCGGGCACGCCGTTCGCGATCGCCTCGACACCGGTCAGGGCGACGGCGCCGCCGGCGAACGCCTTGAGCAGCAGGATCACCGTCACGCGCCTCGAGCGGGTTCGGCGGCTTGATGACGTCGGCCGGATCCGGCAGTGCGGGCACGGTGCCGGTCGCGATGTGCACGAGGCCCAGCCCGATCATCAGGAGCGCCATGCCGACGAACAGGTAGGTCGGGATCGCGAAGATGTTCCCCGACTCCCGGAGGCCGCGGAGGTTGGCGACCGTGATCAGCGCGATCGACGCGAGCGCGATCTCGATCCGGATGTCGTACAGGGCGGGCCAGACCGAGTACGCCTGGGCGACCGCGGACGCCGTCGACACGGCGACCGTCATGATGTAGTCGATGAACAGGCGCCGCGGCCGCGACGAGGCCCGCGATCTGGGACAGGTTCTCGCGCGCGACGATGTAGGCGCCGCCGCCGGACGGGTACGCCCGGCAGACCTGGCGGTACGAGAACGACACGACCGTGAGCAGGATCGTGATCGCGACCGCGACCTCGACCGAGATGGCCAGGGCGGCGGCGCCGGCGAGCACGAGCACCCGCAGGATCTCGTCGGTGGCGTAGGCGGACGAGCTGATGGCGTCCGAGCTGAAGATCGGGAGGGCGAGCTTCTTCGACAGCCGCTCGCCGATCTCCTCCTCGTTCGCCAGCGGGCGCCCGAAGACGGCCTGCTTGACGCGCGAGAGCGCGGCACCGAGCGGCGTCGTGGGCCGGGAGGCCGCGGGCTTGGCGACCAGCTGGCCGGGACCGGTGTAGCGGAAGAACGCGGAGTGCGGGCGCTCCACGCGGATCCGCCGGTCCGCGGGCTTGCGCCCCTGGATGGGCTTGCGTCCTCCGATCATGGGCTGGTTCGGACGACCTCGTTGCGGATTGGCGGGTTGCTGACCCGTCCTCATGTACCGGAGGGACGATACGGTACGGCGTGCGTTTCCGCGCGGCCTCCGCAGCGAGCGGCGCCGACCTCAGAGCCCGTAGGCCAGCCGTGCCACCAGACGCTCCGGGAGGCTGAACCGGCTCATCGCCCCCTGGACCGCGGCCACGTCGTAGGCCGTGCGCTGCCAGGTGGCCGAGCCCTCGCTCCGTGTCCAGGATCAGCCACGACGCGGCGGGGATGCCGTCCCGGGGCTGGCCGACGCTGCCCGGGTTGAGCAGCACCCGGCGGCCGTCGAAGGTCATCCGCGAGCCGGAGCCCGGGCTCATCGTCTCGAGGCGGCCGTCGTCCTCCAGGTAGGCGATCGGGATGTGGGTGTGGCCGTGGAGGCCGCCGGCGGTCTCCATCGCGGCGATCCCCGCCCTGGCCACCGGCGTGGAGGTGACGTACTCCCAGATGGGGTCCCGCGGGCTGCCGTGGACCAGCGTGAAGCCTCGCGCTCGCAGCCGCTCCGGGAGCGCCGCGAGCCACGCCCGGGTCTCGTCGCTGATCGTCGACCGCGTCCAGAGCATCGCGTTGCGCGCATCGACGTTGAACGACTCGATCTCGGGCCCGCCGAGGGCCGCGGCGTCGTGGTTGCCGCGGACGCCGAGCGCCCCGATCTCGCGCAGCCGCGCCGACGACCTCGTCCGGTTCCGGCCCGTAGCCCGACGATGTCGCCCAGCTGCCACACCTCGTCCACGGACGGCATGGCCGCGAGCACGGCCTCGAGGGCGGGCAGGTTGGCGTGGATGTCGGAGAGCACCGCGACGCGCATCCCGGGCAGGGTAGCGCAGCGGGGGCCTGTGGCAGGCCCCGAGTTCACAAGGGGCGTCGGCGACGTTCCGCGGGGTCGCGCGGGAACCGCGGGTCGATGGGGCCGCGGCGTGGAACGACGACCAGCCGGTGCGCCTCCAGGCCCGGGACGCCGGTCGTCGTGGACCGTCACGCTGCCGGCCCGGAGCGCGGCCAGGGCGGGAGCCGCGGCGGCGAGCTCGTCCTCGAGGGGCCCGCGCTTCCAGGCGACGAGGACGCCGCCGGGAGCGACGAGCGGCAGTCCGATCTCCACGAGCTCCGCGAGGCTCGCCACCGCCCGCGCGGTCACCACAGGCCAGCCTCCCGGTCGCGGCGGTCGCGCGCCAGCGTCTCGGCGCGGACGGCCTCCGCGGCCACCCGGCCCTCGAGGCCCGTCGCGGCCACGACCGTGCGCAGGAACCCGACCTTCTTGGCGACCGAATCGACCAGCAGGACCCGGTCAGGCGCCAGCACCGCGGCCAGCGGCAGGCCCGGGAACCCGCCGCCGCTGCCGAGGTCGAGGATCCCCGTGACGCCGCGTGGAGCCAGCACGGGCACCGCGGCGAGGCTGTCGAGGACGTGGAGCCGGGCGACGCCCGCCGGGTCGCGGATCGCCGTCAGGTTGATCGCCGTCGTCCAGGCGAGGAGCAGGCGGGCATGGCCGTCGACGACGTCGCGGACGGCCGGGTCCAGGTGGAGGCCCAGGTTCTCGAGGCCCGTCGTCGAGGACGTCGACGTACGCGGCGGGCAGCGGCGGGAGGTCCTCAAGACGCGTCGGGAGCGGTTCTCTCGGGCGATCCAGGGCACCCTCCTGTGGTCGTGCACCGGTTCGTCCGGGAGCCGCTCCCGACGTCAACGAGTTCGCACACGCGGGCGTCGACTCGGTCTCGCGTCACCCGATCGGTTCCGGCCCGGGTTTCCCCGTGGCCCCTCGTCGGATGACGTTCCCCGGTGCGCGCACGCGGCGTGCGGACTGCGGACGTTAGGCGCGCCGGCGGCCAGCGTCAAGACCACTTGTCCACAATTCGCCCACGAGTGCGCGAATTGTGGATAACCGCGGTCGCGACCCGGGCTCGCGTCGAGACGGCGTCAGCCGTCTTGAGCCCGCGGACCGGCCGCCCGAGCGTCCGGCGGACGACGTCGATGACCTCGTCCACGTACTTGTCCGCCTCGCCGCGCTCGGCGGCGCTCCGCACGCAGCCCTGGACGTGGTCCTCGAGGATCAGGATCGACACGGCGTCCACCGCGGCACGGAGCGCGGCGGTCTGCTGGAGGATGTCCACGCAGTACTCCTCGCGCTCGATCATGCGCGCGATGCCGCGGACCTGGCCCTCGATGCGGCTGAGGCGGCGTACCAGCTGCGCCTTGTCCTTGCTGTAGCTGTGCCGGAACGTGGCGTGGTCGGCGTCGTGCGCCGGCGTCGGGAGGGGGGTGGTCTCGCCCATGTCCCGATGATACCCCATGGGAGTATGTCGACTCCGGCCGGCCCTGCCCGCCCGGCCGCGGGCCGGAGTGGGTAGACTGACCCACGATGGACCACCGCGGACTCCGGGCGCGCCTCGCCGGGGCCGACTGCACCGCGTGCGGAGCGGCCGTTCCCGGGGACCCCGGTGCGCGCGTCCCTGGGAACCCTGCGTGACTGCCGCGCCCCTCCGGCCGTCCTTCGCCCACGCGAGCGAGGCGGAGCTGGCACGGATCCTGGACTTCTACGAGGTCCAGTGGCGCTATGAGCCCGACACCTATCCCATCGGCTGGAACCTGGACGGGGACGTGGTCGAGAGCTTCTCGCCGGACTTCTACCTGCCGGACCTGGAGCTCTACGTGGAGCTCACGACGCTCAAGCAGAAGCTCGTCCGCAAGAAGAACCGCAAGCTGCGCCGCCTGCGCGAGCTCTACCCGGACATCCGGATCAAGCTGTTCTATGCGCGCGACTTCCGGATGCTGATGCTCAAGTTCGGGCGGATGGCGCTGCTGGACGACATGACCGGCACGACCGGCCAGTCCACGCCGCCGCGGCTCCACGATCCCGCGGTGTCCGCTGCGCAGCCTCCGGTGCCGACGTCGACGCCGGCGCTCACGATGGCTGCGGGGGGAAGCGCCGTGCCCGACCCGGTCGCCGGGCCCGACGCGGCCGGCCGATCCGCCGCGGACGGCGGATCCGACACGCCACCGGATCCCATGAGCGTCAGGAGACGCCGCCGCGGACGCCGCCGCCGCCGGGTGACGGCCGATGCAGCGGCGCTGCCGGCCGGTACCGCTCGATACCCCCGTGAACGACACTCGGACGGCGTGATCGTCCGGCACGCCGTGCGCCGGAGGCCCGGACGCGCGATCATCGCCACGTACCCCGTCCCGATCCACGTGGAGGCACCGTCGACCCGCCCATGACCCACACCGCCGATCTTCACGCCGACATCGGTGAAGTCCTGCTGAGCGAGGAGGTGATCGCCGCCAAGGTCGCCGAGCTGGGTCGACGGATCGGAGCCGACTACGCCGGCCGGAACCTGACGCTGGTCAGCGTCCTCAAGGGCTCGCTGCCGTTCATGGCGGACCTGATGCGCCAGATCGCGCTCCCGCTGCGGATCGACCTCATGGAGGTCAGCTCCTACGGCGGCACGGCGACCGAGTCGTCCGGCCTCGTCCGGATCATGAAGGACCTCTCGGCGAGCATCGCGGACGAGGACGTGCTCCTGGTCGAGGACATCATCGACACCGGCCTCACCCTCAACTACCTGATGCGCTACCTGCGCGGCAAGAACCCCGCCTCGCTGAAGATCTGCACGCTGCTCGACAAGCCGGCCCGCCGCCTCGTCGAGATCCCGGTGGACTACGTCGGCTTCGAGATCCCCGACCAGTTCGTGGTCGGCTACGGACTCGACTACAGCGAGCGCTATCGCAACCTCCGCTTCGTGGGCGTGCTCCGCCCCGAGGTCTACAGCAGCGCCGGCTGATGCACCGACGTCCCCTCGGCAACGGACGCCGCCTGGCGTTCATCGGCGCGATCGTCGTGCTGGTGGGCTGCCTGCTGCCCTGGTACACCGTGGGCGGGGACGGCGGGCTCACGCCCGTCACCTATCGGGCGTTCGACGGGTCCGGGATCGCGACCTTCCTGGCAGCGCTGGCCACGATCGCCCTGGTCGCGCTCCCCTACGCGGCCGGCGACCGGCCGATCGGGGTGGACCGGGGCCTCGTCGTTCGTGCTCCTGGCGCTCCTCGCGCTGGTGGGTGTGATCCTGTGGGTGCCCGGCCTGCTGGACGCGCCGGAGGGGCTGCTGCCGAACCGCGCCTACGGGTACTGGATCGCGGTCGTGGGCACGGTGATCATGCTCCGGGCCGCGTACGACATCATGCTGGAGCCGCCCCGCCGCTGACCGGCCGGAGCCGCGGGCCGGCGCGCCGGTCAGCCGGCGCCGCCGACGGCCAGCCCGATGAACCAGTCCGGCGCCGCGCCGCCGGGCTGGGCCGGGGTCCTGGCCGGACGTCGGGCCCGAGTCGGGCGCGTCCGGCAACGCCCGTCGCCGCCACCTCGATCACGAACTGCGCCGGTCGGCCACGGGTCCGTTGCCGCCGTCGCGCCGGGCCGGTAGAGCGTCGCGACCCCGGGCGATGTCTCGTCACGCCGCGCGTCGAGCACGACCACCGTGGCGCGGCCACGCTCGATCCGCCATGCACGGACGATGCGCGCCGGCCCGCCGGAGACGAGGCGCCCGTGCGCGTCGAAGAGCGGCCGGCGAGCAGGCGCCGATCGCGAGGACCCCGGACGACGCGAGCGCTGATCGGGAGGATGGCCGGGTCGAGCGGACCTGCCGCGTGGACCGCGGCGGCCGGGGTCCAGCTGCGGACGGTCCAGGAGCCGAGGTGATCGAGGGAGACGAGCCGCCAGTCCGACCGGCGCGCACGCGATCTCGTCCGTCGCAAGTGACGGGGCGGGGATCACCGCCGGCTGCGCTTCCCGACCGCCCGGCCGCGTGCCCCGCGCCGGTCGGGCTCCCGGACGGCGCCGGGCGTGGCGGCCGGCTCGACCGCGGTCCGCGCCGGCGTCCCGCCGTCGCCCCAGGGCCGAAGGAGGGAGACGACCACGATCGCCGCCGCGACGATGGCGAGGCGACGGACTCCGCGCCGTCGTGCCAGCGACGGGCGTCGTGGGAACCGGAGGGAGCGCGTTCACGGTCGTTCCCGGAACGATACGCCGGGCTCGCAAGACCGGATTGCAGTGCGGGCTTCTGGCGACCCGCCAGGACGATCGTCGTACTGTTCGTCGGTCATGAACGACCCTCGTGGGGCGACAGACCGCACGCACGGACGGAGCCGCCTCATGGCCGCCTGGCTCCTCGTCCTCGGGCTCGTCGTGGGTTGCGCGTCGCCGGCCGCCGCCGAGTCGTGTCGCCGGCCGCCGGCGAGTGCCGCCGGTCTCCGGCCGACGTCTGCCGGCCCCGCCGAGTCTGCCGGCCCCGGCGGCTCCGCCGCTTCCACGCCCGTCCGCCGATCCGGCAGCCTGGGCGTCCGCCGACGTCGTCCAGCCCGATATCGTGACCCAGGCGCCGTCGCTCCCGCCCGGGTACCAGTGCTCGCCGTGCCACCCTGCCGCCGCGAGCCAGCTGTTCGGCATCGCGGCGATCCCCGGCGGCTTCCTGGCCGTGGGCGTGCAGCAGCCACCGGCGATCGCGATCGGGGTCGAATCGGCCGACGGGCGAGCGTGGACGCCGGTCACCGGCTGGGACCCCGGCGAGCGCACGACCGCGATCGCCGCGACGTCGAGCGGGTCACGGACGGTCGTCGTGGGGAGCGGTCCCGACGGCGCTGCGGCCTGGGTTCGCGCCGTGGACGGCTGGACGACCGCCACGGCGCCCGGCCTCGCGGGCTCACCCGGGCGCGACCGCGATGACGGCGGTGACCGCGTGGCGCGGAGCGGCTTCCTCGCGGGTGGCTACCGCGATGATCCGGCGCGCGCGGCGGCCTCGGCCGCAGCGTGGGAGTCCGACGACGGGCTGCACTGGCGGACGGACGACGTCCGCCGCCGTTCCCGGGCGGTCGGATCTGGGGCGTCGCGGCGCGCGGCGACATGGCCGTCGCGGTGGGCTCCGGCGGCGACCCGTCCTACGGGCCTGCGGCCGCCTGGGCGCTGCGTCGGCGGGACGTGGCGATCCGTGCGACGGTGACGGACCCCGGGGGTCTCATGAGCGCGGTCGTGGCGACGGCGGCCGGCTTCGTGGCGGTCGGCCAGTCGGCGGACGACGACGGCGCGCGGGTCTGGACGCTCCGCAGACGGGTTGACCTGGACGCCGGTGGCGGACCAGCCGGCCTTTCACGACGGTCCGTCGGCGGTCCGCATGGAGTCAGTCGCGGCAGACGATCGAGGGCTTGTCGCCGGCGGCTGGCAGACCGACGCCGCGAACGGCTCCGCGGCCGCCTGGGCCTCGGCCGATGGACAGCGTTGGGACGCCGCGCCGTGGGTGCCGGCCTTCTCGGGTGGCCAGATGACAGGGATCGCCCTCACCGACGGACGGGCGCTCGGCGTCGGGCGCTCGGGATATCCCGACAACAACCAGGCGGCAGCCTGGATCCGCGACCTGCCATGAGCCGGATGGGCAGGAGCCCGGCCCGGCGATGCTGCCGCCGATCAGCCGCCCAGGTAGGCCCTCTGGACCTCGGGGTCCTGGAGGAGCGCCTTGGCGTCGCCGGAGCGGACGATCCGCCCGGTCTGGAGCACGTAGCCGCGGTCCGCGACGCCGAGCGCCATCAGGGCGTTCTGCTCGACGAGCAGGATCGTCGTGCCCTGGCGGTTGATGTCCTCGATGATCGCGAAGATCTGCTCGACGAGGATCGGCGCGAGGCCCATCGACGGCTCGTCGAGCAGCAGCAGCTTCGGGCGGGTCATCAGCGCCCGCCCGATCGCGAGCATCTGCTGCTCGCCGCCGGACAGCGTGCCCCCGCGCTGGGCCTTGCGCTCCAGGAGGCGCGGGAACAGCTCGAACACCCGCTTGTAGTCGTCGGGCAGGCTCTCCTTGTCCTTCCGGCTGTAGCCGCCCATCTGGAGGTTCTCGAGGACGCGTCATCCGGGAGAAGATCCGGCGGCCCTCGGGCGACTGGCCGATGCCGTGCTTCACGTGCTCGTGGGCGGGCATCGCGGTGATGTCCTTGCCCTCGAACTCGATCTTGCCCGTGCGCGGGTGCATGAGGCCGTGGATCGTGCGCAGCGTCGTGGTCTTGCCCGCGCCGTTGGCGCCGAGCAGGGTCACGATCTCGCCCTCGCGCACCTCGAGCGAGATGCCCTGGAGCGCGTGGATGTTGCCGTAGTAGCTGTGGACGTCGTCCAGGCGCAGCAGGACCGGCGCGCCGGCGTGGTCCGGGCGGGCGTCCGTGGTCGGGGCCGTCATGATGCGCTCGCTGCCCCCTTGCCCAGGTACGCCTCGATGACGAGCGGGTTCGCGCGGACGGCCTCCGGGGTGCCCTCGGCGATCTTCTCGCCGTGGTCGAGCACCGTGACCCGGTCGCTGACGCCCATGACGACCCGCATGTCGTGCTCGATCAGCAGGATCGTGATCCCCAGGTCGCGGCGGACCTGGGCGATGAGCTCCGTCATCCGGCGGGTCTCCACCGGGTTCATGCCGGCCGTCGGCTCGTCCAGGAGGAGCAGTCGCGGCTGGCTGGCGAGCGCGCGGGCGATCTCGAGCCGCCGCTGGTCGCCGTACGGCAGGTTGCGGGCCATCTCCTCCTCGCGGTCGCCGAGCCCGACGTAGGCGAGCCACTCACGGGCCTTCACGACGGCAGCCGCCTCCTCGCGGTTGTGGCGGGGCAGTCGCAGCGCGGCGTCGATCGGCGTGGCCGCCATCCGGCTGTGCATGCCCACCTGCACGTTCTCGAGGGCGGACATGTTGCCGAACAGCCGGATGTTCTGGAACGTCCGGCCGATCCCGAACCTGACCATCTCGTTGGGCCGCGCGCTGCGGAAGATGCCCGCCCGCTGCAGCATGTGCACGTACCACGGCGGCCGGATGATCGCGACCACCAGCGAGGTCACCAGCAGCCCGACCGCAACCAGGACCAGCAGCTCGCCGCTGATCGGCAGGTTCGCCGCGACGACCGCCAGTGCGAACAGCACGAACAGGGCCGGGAACGCGAACCAGAAGAACGGCTCCGCCCAGCGCCCGCCGGGGGCGGGCGACGACCTGCTCGCCGGCGAAGGTGATCGTGCCCTCGCTCGGCTCGCTCAGCCCGGCGATGACGTTGAAGAAGGTGGTCTTGCCGGCCCCGTTGGGACCGATGAGGCTGACGATCGAGCCCTCCGGGATCTCGAAGTCGACCGTGCGCACCGCGACGAGGCCGCCGAACCGCTTGGTGATCCCGTGGGCGTCGAGGAGCAGGGAGACGGGATCGGCCGTTCCGGTCGTCTCGGTCGACCGCGCCGGGGATGGCCATGGGGGCGTCCATCGTCAATCCCCGCTTTCCTGGCTCGGGTCACCCGCGGTCGGGTCGGGCGCCGTGAGCTCGTCCTCGGCCGGCGTCTCGTGCAGCTCCCGCCGTCTCCGCCGGCTCGGGAACAGGCCCTCGGGCCTGACCAGCATCATGATCACCAGGGCGAGGCCGTACAGCAGGTACTGGTAGTTCAGGAAGTTGATCGCGCCCAGGTTGACCGAGACCGGCCCGAGCGCGAACGCCGGCAGGTTGAGGCCCTGGACGAAGCTGCCCAGCTGCTTGAGGCCCTGGCTCTGGAGCTCGTAGATGATGAACGCGCCGGCCGCCACGCCCCAGATGTTGCCCATGCCGCCGAGGACGACCATGGCGAGGGCCGTGAACGAGACGGTGAACCCGAACTGGTCCGGGGTCACGGTCGAGAGCTTCGCCGCGTAGAACACGCCGGCGAGGCCGGCGGTCGAGGCGCCGATCGAGAACGCGAGCAGCTTGGTCGTGACCGTGTTGATGCCCATGCTGGCCGCGGCCAGCTCGTCCTCGCGGAGCGCCACCCAGGCCCGGCCGAGGCGCGAATCCTGGAGCCGGTACAGGAGCATCACCACGACCGTGATGATCGCCACGATCGTCAGGTAGTAGGGCCACGGGTTGGTGAACCCGAACCCGTTGATCCCGAACAGGCCGAGAGCGTTGGGCTGCGCGATGCCCGGTGATGCCGTTGGTGCCGTTCGTGTACTTGTCGGCGTTGAGGAACACGACGGGCACGATCTCGCCGAAGCCCGAGGGTGACGATCGCGAGGTAGTCGCCGCGCAGCCGGAGCGTCGGGGCGCCGAGCAGCACGCCGAAGACCGCCGCGACCAGCGCCCCGACGAGCAGCATCGGCCAGAACGGGATGGAGAGGCCGGTGAAGCCCGACGCGCCGTAGGCGTAGGTGTAGGCGCCGATCGCGAAGAACGCCGCGTACCCGAGGTCGAGCAGGCCGGCGAAGCCCACGACCACGTTGAGGCCGAGCGCGAGCAGGACGAACACGCCCGCCGCCGCGAAGCCCCCCACGAAGTCCTTCTGGGTGCCGAAGCCGCTGAACGGCGGCATGAGCGAGATGATCGGCAGCAGGATCGTGACGACGATGACGACCAGGACGATGGACGTCGACTGGTGGCGCGAGCTGAACCCGCGCACGCCCGCCGAGGCGGCTCGTCGGCGGCGCTCATGCCCGGTCCGCCAGCTGCTGGCCGAGGATGCCGGTCGGCCGGAAGACCAGGACGAGGACCAGGGTGGTGAACACCGCCGCCTCGCTCCAGCGCCCGACGCCGAACACCGACGCCAGGACCTCGATGAAGCCGATCACGAACCCGCCGATCGCGGCGCCGGTCGTGTTGCCGATGCCGCCGAGGACGGCCGCGGTGAACGCCTTGAGGCCGGCCTGGAAGCCGATGTTGAACACCGTCACGCCGAAGTAGAGGCCCTGGACGACGCCGGCCGCGCCCGCGAGCGCGGACCCGATGAAGAAGGTCAGGGCGATCGTCGAGTTGATGTTCACGCCCATGATCTGCGCCGCGTCGCGGTCGATCGCCGTGGAGCGCATCGCGCGTCCGAGCCGGGTCCGCTGGATGAACAGGTGGAGCGCGACCATCAGGACGAGCGCGAGGACGATCACGAACAGGTTGATCTCGCGGATCGCGATCGGGCCGATCTGGATCAGCGGGTTCGGGATGATCTGGGGGACCGTGACGATCGAGTTGCTGATCATCACGAACACGAGGTTCTGGAGGATGAAGCTGACGCCGATCGCGGTGATCAGCGGCGCGAGCCGCGGCGCGTTGCGCAGCGGCCGGTAGGCGAGGCGCTCGATGACGACGCCGACGACGCCCATCGACGACCATCGACACGGTGAACGCCAGGACGAGGACCTCGATGAGCAGCACCGGGTCCTGGATCGCGCCGGTGAACCCGAGGGTCGTCAGCAGCCACCAGCACACGAACGAGCCGACCATGAAGATCTCGCCGTGGGCGAAGTTGATCAGCTCGATGATCCCGTAGACCATCGTGTAGCCGAGCGCGATCAGGGCGTAGATCGCCCCGATCGTCAGGGCGTTGATGAACTGCTCCTGCGCCTGGGCGCCGGCGCCGATGACCATCAGCACGTAGGCGACGGCGAGCGAGACCAGGATCGCGAGCGGCATCAGCCAGCGGCGGTCGAGAGACCTCCTGGCCGCCCGGGGTTCGGATATCGCGGTTGTCATCGGCGGATCACCCGCTCCAGGGATCGACGGTGATTGACCACCGCGCAGGTGTGAGGAAGGCCGGGGCCCCGTTGCCGAGGCGTCCCGGCCTTCGTCAGAGGTGCGCTACTTGACCGGGTCGGCCGTGAAGTCGCGCTGCTTGAGGAACTTCCAGTCCTTGGTCGTGGGATCGAACTGGTAGTACGAGATCGTGTGCTGGGTCGTGTCGCCGTTGGCGTCGAAGCTGACCTTGCCGAGCACGGTGTCGAACGAGTTGTTCGGGTCCGCGACGTAGGCGCGGACCTTCTCGCGCAGCACGGCCGGGATCCGTCACGCCGGCCCCGACGGCCGCGAGGGCCTGCGAGGAAGATCTGGGTGCAGGCGTAGCCGGGGGCGCTGTAGGAGCCCGGCTCCGTGTTGAACTTGGCCTTGTAGTCGGCCGCGAACTTGTCCGGGTTGGGGATGTCGTGGATGGCGGCGACCGTGCCGTAGCTGTTCGTGTCGCCGTCGCCGGCGATGTTGAGGAACGAGCTGGCGGTGGCGGCCGAGCCGTCGACGATGCCGTCGCCGCCGACGATCGGGATGGTGAGGCCCTGCTGCGCCATCTGCTTGCGGAACAGGCCGATGCCCGACGTCGTGACGCCGCCGTACATGATGACCTCGGGGTTGAGGCCCTTGGCCTTGGTCACGTAGCTCGTGAAGTCGGTGGTCGTGTCCGGCACGCCGTCCGTCGCCGACGATCTTGCCGCCGAACTTGGTGTACGCGTCCGTGAAGCCCTGGGCCAGGCCCTTGCCGTACGTCTGCGTGTCGTCGAGGACGTAGGCGGTCTTGCGCGCCGACGATGTTGTAGGCGATGTCGGCGGTGCCGGCACCCTGGTTGTCGTCGGTGGTCGCGACGCGGACGTAGGCGATCTTGTCCGGGTTGGTCGGCCCGGAGCTTGACGGCGGCGTCGCCCTTGGTCAGCGTGACGGCCGTGTTGGCCGGGCTGCACTGCATCAGGCCGGCCGCGTTGCTGACCGGGATCTCGGCCTGGGCGACGCTGGAGTTGTACGGTCCGACGACGACAGCACCGCTGCGTCGTTGGCGAGGGTCGACATGTTCTTGGCGCCCTGGTCGGCGTTGTGCTTGCCGTTGACCGCGTCGTCCTGCTGGTTGATGGTGACGTTGAAGCCGGGGACCTTGATCTGGTCGAGGGCCAGTGCCACGCCGTTGGCGGTCGGCACGCCGTTCGGGGCCTCGCCGCCGGTCATCGGCAGCTCGATCCCGACCTTGACAGTCATGCCGCCGGCCGGAGCGGCGGAGCCGCCCGGAGCGGCGGTGCTGCGACCCGCCGCAGGCCGAGACGACGATGGCCGCGGCCGCGACGGCCACGCCCACACGCGCGAACTTCATGAGACTCCTCCTCCAATTCCCCTCGTCGATGCCCGCGGGCTTCCGATGCTCGCGGGCCGCGACGTCGTCCCAGGATGGCCGATGGACGGCTTCGGCGCGGCGGTGACGGCGACACGGGACGAGGGACCCATACGCCCGGGACATGGAGCCCCGGAGCGATGCCGTATCATAGGCGCTGGCGTCAGGGATGCAAGGTTGTCATTTGCAGCCGGATCCCCGGCCATTTCGCCTCGGGACGGCTGTTCGAGCCTCGTGTCGCTCGCCTCCCGGGCACCCGTCATCGCGGCCAGGCGCGGGGCCGCCCGCCCGGACCAGCTTCGGCCCGGCTACCCGGCGCACCGGCCGCTCGCTGTTCGAGGTACATGCTCGGCGTGGAGTACCTGATCCGACAGGCCCGCATCACCGACGTCGACCGTCTGGCCGCTATCGGCCGGACGGCGATCCGGGGGTCAGGCCGCGGGTCGCTCGACGCCGCGGACCTGCTTCGCCAGCTCGTCTACCTTCCGAACGCGAGCCTGCTCGTCGCCGAGCTGCGACGCGAGATCGTGGGCGGGGCGCTCCTCGTCCTGCGTCCGTCGGTCACGGCCGGCGGCTACGTGGGAACGGTCGACCTCCTGGTCATCGCCCCGGACCACGACGCGGATCGCGTGACGGACGCCCTGCTCGAGGAGCTGCTCCGCTCGGCCGGCAACAAGGGTTGCACCCAGGTCGAGATGGCCCAGCCCGACGACCCCGCGGATCTCGCGCGCCTCGAGCGCGCCGGGTTCGCCCCCGCCGGACCCACGCTCCGGCGACCACTCGCGGCAGCCGGATCGGCTCGCCGCCCCTAGCGCACCGGGCGGTCCGGACGGGTCCGGGTCACGCCCCAACACATAGGAGTCAACGTGGGGAAGAACGTCGCCGTCTTCGTGGACGTGGCGAACATCTTCTACGCGGCCAAGGCGGCCGGCGTGGATATCGACTACGTCACGCTGCTGAAGTCGGCCACCGCCGGACGGGATTTCGTCCGCGCGTATGCCTACACCGGGCTCGACCCGGACAACGAGAACCAGCGCAACTTCCACCAGTTCCTCGCGCGCCACCAGTACAAGGTCGTCAGCAAGGACATCCGCAAGTACGGCGACGGCAAGGTCAAGGCGAACCTCGACATCGAGCTCGTCGTGGACCTGATGAAGACCGCGCGCAACCTCGACGTCGCGGTCATCGTGTCGGGCGACGGGGACTTCGCGTCGGCGATCCGCGCCGTCCAGGAGATGGGCGTCCGCGTGCGAGGTCATCAGCTTCCGCGGCAACACGTCGTCGGACCTGATCGAGGTCGCGGACCTGTTCACCGACATCACCCAGATCGCCAAGGTCGACAAGAGCTCCACGCGCTCCGGCCGCCGTGTCGCGGACGACGACGAGGACCTGTCGATGACCGAGGTCCCCGACAAGCTGTCCGAGGGCACCGGTCGCGGTCGCGGTCGTGGTCGCGGCCGGGGCCGCGGAGCGGGAGGACGGGTACGCGAGCGGCTCGCGCGGCGGACGCCGTCCTCGCGGTCGGGACTACGGTCGTGACCGGGCCGCGACGCGGGTCGAGGCCGCCGGTAGCGGTCGCCGCCCCGGCCGGCCGCGTCGGCCATCGGACTCGTGGCGCTGCCCGGCGAGAAGCTCTCCCGGGTGGCGGCCGCTGCCCCGGCCGGGGAGATCGAGGACTTCGAGGAGCTCGAGGAGCTCGGGGAGGGCATCGAGGTCGCCGCGGGCGACGAGGAGCTCGAGGGCGAGGGCGAGGCCCGCCGCCGGCGCCGCCGCCGCGGTGGTCGCGGTCGCGGCCGCGGCCGGCGAGATGACCAGCCGGTCGAGGGTGGCGAGCCCGTCGAGGGTGTCGAGACGCCGGCCGTCGACGGTGCCGAAGTGTCGAGGCCGCCGAGGACGCCGAGGACGAGGAGCTCGAGGGCGAGGAGGTTGCCGCCGAGCGCTGCCCCGCAGCCCGAACGGCTCGCGCGCGGCCGGCCGGTCCGGACGCCGTCCGGCGAGCTGCCCACGCCGTTCGACGACCTGGACGCGCTCGCGGCGGCGCCGCGCGGCCCGAAGTCCACGCCGTTCGGTTCCGTGTGGGACCGCCAGCTCGGGACGCCGGCCGCCCGGCCGGCCGCCGGCCTGGCGCCGCTCCCCGACGACGACGAGGACCTCGAGGAGCCGGAGATCCCGGAGTACCTGCTCGCCGAGCAGCGTCGTGGCCAGGGTGGCCGCGGCGGTGGCGGCGGCGGGGCACGCGGTGGCCGCGGCGGTGGCAACCGGAGCGCCTACGCGGCCGCCATGGAGCGCGAGCGCTACGGCGGTGGCCGTGGCACCACGCCGAGCCGCTACGCCGAGCCGGCCCGCGGTGGCCGGAGCGGCGGCGGCAATGTCAGCGGCGGCAATGCCGGTGGCGGCGGCACGCGGCGGGCAGCAGCCCCCGCGCGGCCCGCGGCCGGAGCGCCAGGACCGCGTCGACCGTGCCCCGCGCACGGGCGGCGAGGAGTGGAGCGAGGTGCCGCCGGAGCTCGAGCAGATGCTCCGCGCGCAGATGCAGCGGTCCAGCCCGGCGGCGAGGCCCGGCCGCGCCGGCCGCCGAGGCGAAGGCCCCGGTCGTCGAGACGGCACCCGAGCCCGCCGACGGAGCCCCCAGGCGCCGGACCACCCGGAAGCCCGCGGCGCCGCCGCGACCGCCGAGGCGCCAGGCCCCGGTCGTCGAGACGGCACCCGCGCCCGCCGCGGAGCCCCCAAGCGCCGGACCACCCGGAAGCCCGCGGCGACCGCCGCGACCGCCGAGGCGCAGGCCCCGGTCGTCGAGACGGCACCCGTGCCCGCCGAGACCCCCAGGCGCCGGACCACCCGCAAGCCCGCGCGCCGCCGGCGGCCGCCGAGGCGACCGGCCCCGGTCGTCGAGACGGCCCCCGTGCCCGCCGAGGCCCCCAAGCGCCGGACCACCCGCAAGCCCGCGGCGTCCGCCGCGACCGCCGAGGCGCAGGCCCCGGTCGTCGAGACGGCACCCGAGCCCGCCGAGGCCCCCAAGCGCCGGACCACCCGCAAGCCCGCGGCGACCGCCGAGGGCTGACCGCGCTCGACCAGCGCAGCGACGTGGACGGCTTCCTGACCGTCGGCCACCCGGCCGCGGTCGCGGCCGTCCACGCCATGCTGGCGATCGCGTGTCCCGCACGCGATCCTCATCAGCGGCCCCGGGTCCGTGGGCAAGGTCGCCCTCGCCCTGGACCTGGCCGCCGGGCTGCTCTGCACGGGCGCGTCCGGCGGCGACCGGCCGTGTCGAACATGCCGCACGCTGCCGGATGGTGGAGCACGGCAACCACCCGGACCTCCACTGGCTCGGGCCCGAGGGCGCCGGGCAACGAGGTCCGGATCGGTGGCGACCAGGGCGAAGGCGCGCGGCGTCCGCGACCTCGTCACGGAGCTGTCGCTGCTGCCCGTCGAGGGCGGCGCGCGGGTGGCGATCATCCGGGACGTCCACCGCGCGAGCGAGGACGCCCAGTCGGCGCTGCTCAAGACGCTCGAGGAGCCGCTCCACGACACCACCGTCATCCTGTGCGCCGACGACGAGGAGGTGCTCCTCCCCACGATCCGGTCGCGGTGCGCGCGCATCCGTCTCGGCATGGTTGGCGTGCGCGACGTGGAGCGCCTGCTGGTGGAGCGCGGCCTCTCGGATGCGCCCACGGCGGCGCGACTCGCCCGGCTGACCGGTGGCCGCGCCGGCCTGGCGGTGGCCTACGCGAGCGCGGACGGGGCGGAGGCGATCCGGGGCGAGCTCACCCGGACGCTGCTGGACCTGCTGGCGCTGGGCCCGTCCCGCCGGCTGGCCGCGGCGAAGCCGCTCCTCTCCCGGGCGATGGAGCTCGACGCGCTCCTGTCCCCGGTCGCACCGATCGAGGCGGTCGCCGGGCGTCCGAGCGGTGCACGGCGGCAGGGCGCCGGCGCGGCCCGTCCGCATCCGGCAACCGTCCGGAGCTGCCGGCGGCGATCGCGGGGGCCGCGGCCGCGGCGCCCGAGGCCGCCGGGGGAGCCGACGATGCCGCGGACGAGGTGCCCGACGACGGCGGCCCGAGGAAGACCCCGGCTGCGACCCGGCGCCGGGCCCTCCTGCTGCTCCTCGACGCGTGGCGCGGCCTTGCGCGCGACCTCGCCTTCGCGCAGAGCGGGGCGCGAGGGCTCCATCCGGGACGTCGATCCTGCTCGAGGAGATCGAGGCGGCCGCCCGTGACCTGCCACCCGGTGCTCCCGCCGAGATCCTCGCCCGCCTCGTCCGGGCGGACGAGCTGATCGCCGGCAACGTCAGCCCGGAGCTGGTCCTGGACGTCCTCCTGGTGCGCTGGCCGCGCCGGCGACGCGTCGCATGACCGTGCGACCCGCCCGGGGGAGCGGATCCGCCGCGCCCGCCTCGACGCGAGCGTCCGGGGCCGGGTCCAGGGCGTCGGCTACCGCGTCTTCGCGCTCCGCGAGGCGGGTGCTCTGGGTCTCGACGGGTTCGTGGCCAACGAGGCCGACGGCAGCGTCCGGGTCGTGGCCGAGGGCCGGCACGTGGACCTCGCAGGCGCTCCTGGAGCGGCTCGAGGATGGCCCGCCCGCGGGCTATGTGGACCGGGTCATCACGCGCTGGGAGCCCGCCCGCGGGATCGGACCGTGGCTTCCGCATCGAGAGTGGCGCACACCGCGGCGACTGATCGACTCGCGACCGCGGCGACCGGGTCCTGGACCGGCCGCCAGGCCGGGCCGGTGCGCGACGGCAACGGCCCCCGGACTCCCGGCGAGCCCGCGGCAGGACGACCCGCCCATTCCCGCGGCGGCCCGGAGCGGGCACGCTGTCCCGGATGGATGACCAGAACCCGGCCGAGGTCCTGCCCAAGCTCTACCGCGACGTGCTCGACGGCGTCGGGCGCCTCGAGCGCGTCGGGGAGCGGCAGGCCGCGTACGAGATCCGGCAGCAAGGCGCAACGCGCCTACTCGGCGCGCTGGGACGAGCGCGCCCGCCGGACCCTTGACAGGCTCGAGCGCGAGGCCCGGGCCCGACTGGCGGCCAACCCGCGCGCGGCCGCCGTCGGGGCGCTGTCCCGGAGCAGCGAGCCCGTCTGACCGCGGCGCCCGCCTCGTGCGGCGCCTCAGGCCCGCGGCTGCCGGGTCCTCCAACCGCCGTGTCCCGGTCCACGCCCCGCGATCGGCGCCGTCGTCGTACGCTGCGATCGATGCCCGCCACCATCGCCGACCTGATCGATCGCGCCCTCGCCGGCTTCGACGTGCTCACCGTCACCGCCGAGCCCGTCGAGGACGAGTACCAGTACGTCACGGACCTCGGCACCGTCTGGCGGGCCAGCCTCCGCGCGGTCGCAGCCGCCCGTGGCGCGGAGCCCGCACCGCCCGGCGCCGACGATGCCGTCGACGGCCTTGGTCGGAGAGGCCGCCCGGGTCACCGACCCCCATCGCGCCATCGACTGGCTGTCAACGCTGCCCCAGGTCGCGCTCGCCGCGCTGGGGGAGCCGGCCTGATGCGGTTCATGGACGCCCGGCCGGACGGCCGGGCCGTCGTCTACGCGCACATCCAGGCTGACCCGCTCGTCCTCCGGGCCGCCGCCCTGCTGGCCGACGCGACCACGACCCAGCGCCTGCTCGCGCGTGCCGTCATGAACGGGGAGTCCCTCGATCCGGTCGACCTGGCGGACGATGTTCCCGACGCTCTACGGCCCGGCCGCACCAGCCCCCGGCGACCCGGTCCGGGACCGCTCGGAGGCGGTGCTCGAGGCCTCGCTCCGGGTGGCCGATCGCGGCGACCAGACGCGCAGCCAGTTCCGCGGCGCCATCGTGGAGGCTCTCACGGAGCGGCTTCTCGCCGCCCGGACCGGCCCGGTCCGGCGCGAGCGGCGGATCCTGTTCGACGGCCGTCCCGCCGAGATCCACCCGTACGACGTCACGGTGGAGCGCGAGGATGCCGCCGAGGCGTGGGACTGCAAGTGGGGCGCGCGGGGCATCAAGGCGGACGTCCTGCACCAGCTCGACGACGCGCGGCGCGGCGCGGCCGATGAGAGCCTGCGCCTGCTGGTCGGGCTGGTCGTGTTCGACGCGCGGCGCTCCAGCGAGGTCCGCCTCGTCCGCGAACGCGGCCCCGTGGCCGCCGAGAGCGTCAAGCTCATCGCCCTCGAGGGGCTGGACCGGCTGGCCGGCCGGAAGCCGGCATGAGCGTGGACGTCGCCGCCAACGGCATCACCGTCCCCTACCGCATCCGCTTCGACGAGTGCGGGCCGGACGGGAACCTGCGGACCTCGGGGCTGCTGCGCTATGCCCAGGACATCGCGTGGATCCATTCCGAGGGGCTGGGCTTCACTCGCGACTGGTACGCGGAGCGGGGGCTCGCGTGGGTCGTGCGCGCCATCGAGATGGTGATCCTGGCCCCGGTCCCGCTGGGCCGCGAGCTCGTGGTCTCGACCGCCCCGACCGGGTTTCGGCGGGTCTGGGGTCGCCGTCGCACGGAGGCGCGCCTCGAGGACGGCACGCTCGTCATGTGGGGCGACACCGACTGGGTCATGACGGACCACCGGGGCATGCCCGGCCGCATCCCCGCCGAGTTCCCGGCCGCGTTCGCCGTGCCGCCCGGAACCTTCGAGCCGGTCCGCGTCCCGCTGCCGGAGACACCGGCTGATGCCGCCGTCCTCCGCACGGTCGTCCGGCCGCAGGATCTCGACCCGATGGGCCACGTCAACAACGCCGCGTACCTCGACTACCTCGAGGAGGCGCTCCACGCGGCGGGTGAGCAGGGCCGCCGGATGCTCGTGGACGTGCCGCGCCGGGTCCGGCTCGAGTACGCGGCCGCGGCTGCGCCGGATGCAGCGCTGGTGGGCGCCGCGTGGCGGGATCGTGCCGCGGGCGATGACTGGTGGGCGTGGCGGCTGACCGATGATGACGGGCGCGACCTCGCGCGCGGCCAGGTGATCCGGGACGGGCGGGAGGCCTCATGACGCGCACGGTGTTCCACGGCGCCCCGGTGTCCGACGGCACGTGGAGAAGGCACGCGCGGTCGTCGCCATCCATCGCGCGGCGGTGCGGGGGGCGATCCACGCTGGCGTCCGGATCGCGATGGGCACGGACTCCGGCGTCACGCCCCACGGCCGGAGCGTCCGCGGGCTGGCCCTCATGGCCGATCCCGGCATGGCGCAGGGCCGGGTCCGGGAGGCGGCGACCCGGAACGTCGCCCGGCTGCTCGGCGTCGACGACGATCTCGAGACGATCGAGCCAGGGAAGCTGGCCGACCTGGTCGTCGTGGGGCGACCCAAACACGTTCGAGACCGTCGCCGTGCGCGTAGCGGCGTCTGGGCGGCAGGCCGGCGCGCGGCCGCCTGACCAACGGAGTCGCGCCCCACCCGAAGCCCCTCGAACCACCAGGACCCCCTGGTACGTCCGGCCCATGACGCGGGGGGTACGCGTGCGGTGCGTGCACGAACCACGCTCGCACGGATGGCTCATGGGGGGACCATCGCCCCATGGCCGCCGCCGGGTGGCGACGTAGGCTGCTGAGTGCGGGTGTGGCCAGTCTGGTTGCACCGCGGACGACTGTCACGCGAGTACCCACGCCTTGGATGCCCGGATCGCCGTTCTCACGTTGACCCTCGCGATCGCTCTCATCGGAGCCCTCGCAGGATCCGCGGGATTTGCCGCGTTCGTCGTTCGTCGCCAGAACCGGCGCCTCGCGATCCTCGCCGAGCGCCTCCGGGACGCCGCGGACGAGGGGGCCCTGGTCGCCCTCGAGGCGGAGCATGTCAGTGATCCGCGCCTTCGGGCCGCGTTCCGCGGCCTGGCGGACAGGGTCGCCGACACCTGGCGGCTCGCGACGGTGGACCAGCTCACCGGCATCCCCAATCGCCAGGCGGTGCTCAGCCGCGTGGAGGAGGAGATCCTGCGCGCGGCGCGCTACCACCGCCCCCTGTCCGTGATCCTGGTCGACCTCGACCAGTTCAAGCGGCTCAACGACACCCACGGCCACGCCGCCGGAGACCTCATCCTCCGGCACGTTGCCCAGCTCCTGAGCGCCAGCGTGCGGGCCGTGGACTTCGCCGGCCGGTACGGTGGCGAGGAGTTCCTCGTCGTGCTGCCCGAGACGGACGCGGATGCGGCCGCGTCCGTCGCCGAGAAGCTGCGCCGGATCGTCGGCGGCAGCGATGTCCGGCTGGCGGACGGGGAGCACGTGACGGTCACGATGTCGGCGGGGGTGGCGGGCGGCCTGGGCGACGTCCTGGGTTCCGATGCCCTGGTCCGGGACGCGGACGCCGCGCTCTATTCCGCCAAGGCCCTCGGGCGCAACCAGGTGTTCGTGTTCCACGAGACCGACGACCTGGACACCGTCCGCCGGTCCCCGATCCGCGCGGAGGCCCGCTCGCAGGCGCTCGACGTCGGTCGCGCGGCCCTGGCGGCAGCCCAGGATGCGCTCCTGCTCTCGCTCGCCGAGCGGGCGTCGTGGGCGGGCAGGCCATCCACGCTGATCGCGGAGGCCTCGGTGGCGCTCGCCCGTTCGATCGACCTGCCGGCCGGTGAGCTCGACCGCATCCGGACGGCCAGCCTCCTTCACGACCTGGGCAAGCTCGCGATCCCGGACGAGATCCTGTCCAAGCGCGGCGATCTCGCCGCGTCGGAATGGCGGGTCGTCACCGAGCATCCCAAGATCGGCCAGGTGGTGCTGGAGCAGGCAGGGGCGCTCCGTGATGCTGCCACGATCGTGCTCCACCACCACGAGTGGTACGACGGCCGTGGCTACCCCCACGGTCTGGCCGGCACGGAGATCCCGATCGGCGCCCGCATCGTGTCCATCGCGGACGCCTACGAGGCCATGATCGGCGGGCGGCCCTACCGGGACGCCATCACGCACGACGAGGCGATCGCCGAGCTGCGCCGGCAGGCGGGCGTCCAGTTCGATCCGGAGCTGGTGGAGATGTTCGCGGTGCTGTACCCGACGGGCGTCCCGTGGGAGCCCGAGAAGCACGACCACGACCACTCGGTTCCCCATGTCCACGTCGACGGTGACGGACACGGCCCAGGGGTCCAGGTCGTGGGCGGGCGGAGGCGGCGCGTGGGGCGCACCACGACCGGACTGACCACGGCCGAGCTCCACGACGCCGTGCACGAGCTACGGCGCCGAGCCGTCTGACATCCCCGGGAGCGCCACCGCAGGCCGGCGCCCGCGCCACCTCGGTCCCCTGCGGTCTTCGGCAGGCCCCCGACCGATGCTCTCGTCACGGGCCGCGGTCCCGCGCCCAGCCAGTCGCGCCGCCCGTCCGGGACCGCCAGCGCGGGCGATCACACGTTTCCGGCGCCGGGTGTATCGTGCCGGACCGAATAGTTAGGTACGGCCTAACAGTCAACGCAACCCGAAGGGGAATGGCATCAACGAGCAGGAACGCAGCGCATCCTCATCGAAGAGGTGTCGCGGAGTTCCGAGGCGAGCCTGTCCCGTCTCGCCGACGCTCACACGCCCGAGTTCCTGGAGGTCGACATCACGATGCCCCAGGCGAAGGTGCTGTACCTCCTGTCGGCCGGCGACCTCAACATGTCCGAGCTGGTCGCACGCCTGGGCGTGACCCTCCCGACGGTGAGCGGCGTCGTCGATCGCCTCGTCGACCGTGGCCTGATCGCCCGTCGCGCGAACCCGTCGGACCGCCGCCGGGTCTTCGTGGGCATCACGCCCGCCGGCGTGGAGCTGCTCGACCGCTTCCGCGACCTCAACTCGCGGCAGGTGCGCGACCCTGCTGGCCGTGCTCGACGATGCGGACCTCGAGCAGGTCCGTGGCTTCCTGGCCGTGCTCGACCGCGGCATCTCGCGCGCTGGCCGGACGCTGCCGGCCCGCTCGCCCGACCGGCCGCCGCGGTCCTCCAGGGCGGGGCCCGTCCGTGAGCCGCACGAGCGTCCACCATCCCGGCCCCCGCCGTCGCCGCCCTCGTGGCGCACCGCGGGGCATCGAGGAGCACCAGGTCATGAACAAGCGGGCAGTCGTCATCGGTAGGCGTGCTGGTCGTCGGTGTCGGCGCTCGTCGGCATGGCCGTCGTCGGCGCCGGTCCTGGGCAGCCAGGACGCCCGAGGATCACCTACCTGACCGCGACCGCGTCCGTCACGGACGTGCGCAACAGCGTGTCGATCAGCGGGTCCCTCCAGCCGGTCGACACCTACGGTCTCGCGTTCGGCAAGGCACCCGTCCGGTCGCCGAAGGCGGCGGCGACGGCTACCGGCCAGACCACGGCGCCTGGCCTGGACCGTGGCCACCGTCAACGTCAAGGCCGGCGATGTCGGTCAAGGCCGGCGACGTCCTCGCGACTCGCGGACACCGCCGACGCAGAGCCTCGCCCTCGACGTGGCCCGCGCGAACCTCGAGGCGGCGCAGGCGAGGCTGAAGGCCGACGAGGCGCCGGTCTCGACGACGACCAAGGCGAAAGCGAAGCTCGGGGTCACCCAGGCGAACAGCCAGCTCACGCAGGCCCGGACGGCCCTGTCGCAGACACGGCGTCCGGCCGGCTCGCCGATCTCCCAGGCGTCGGCGGCGCTTTCCGACGCGAATGACGCGCTGGCCAGCCGACCGCGCGGCCGGGGCGCCGGCCGCCGTCATCGCGGCGGACAAGGCCGCCGTCAAGCAGGCCTCGCGGGCGCTCGCGACCACGCGGCTGCCAGGCCGCCTCGGCGAACACGCAGGCGGCCAACCAGGTCGCGGCCGCCAGGCTCGGGCGTCACGTCGGCCAACCTGTCCTACAAGGGGCCGACCAACGTCGACACGGACCGCGGCCGTCGCCGCGGACCGCGCCGCCGTCGCGCAGGCCGAATCGGCCGTCGCCGACGCCGGAGCGGACGCTGGCGCGCGCCACCCTGGCCGCACCGATCGACGGCATTGTCTCGTCCGTCACCATCGAGCCCGGCGACTCGGCCTCCGGCAACGTCATCCGGCTCCGCGGGACGGCGCTGGAGGTGGCTGCCTCGGTCACCGAGAGCGACCTGCCGTCGGTGCAGGTCGGCCAGCCGGCCGAGGTGACGATCACGGCGCTCAACGCGTCCGTTCCCGGGAGGGTGGACTCGGTCGACGTGGCCGGCGCCACGAAGAGCGCATCGGGCGTCGTCTCCTACGGCGTCGTCATCGCGCTCGACGCGATCCCCGGCCTCGCACGTGGCACCGGCATGACCGCCGACGTGGACATCACGACGGCCAGCGCGCCCTCGGTGCTCGCCGTTCCGGTGACCGCGATCGGTGGCGCTCCCGGTGCCTACACGGTCCAGGTGCTGGACGGACCGGGCCGGGTACGGACCGTGCCGGTCGAGGTCGGCCTGCTGACACCGTCGCTCGCCGAGATCCGGTCTGGCATCTCCGATGGCACGGTGGTCGTGACGGGCACCGCGTCCGCCAAGGACCTCGTGACGACGTTCCCCACCGGCCCCGGCGGCGGACGTGGCGGGCCTCGGGCGGCTCCGGTGCGGGGGCTGGCCCCGTCGGGCTCGCAGCCGTGACAGCCCTGGATGCGCTTCCCGAGCGCCCCGCTCGCGCCGGCGCCGGTCATCGAGATGCGCGGCATCGGCAAGACCTACCGCTCGGGCCGCCTGGAGGTCGAGGCCCTGCGGGAGCGTGGATCTCGACGTCGCCCCGGGCGACTTCCTGGCGATCGTCGGTCCGTCCGGGTCCGGCAAGTCCACGCTGATGAACCTGCTCGGCTGCCTGGACCGTCCGACGACCGGCACCTACCGGCTCGACGGCACCGACGTGGCGGGCCTGTCCGACGACGAGCTCGCCCGGGTTCGCAACCGGACGATCGGGTTCGTGTTCCAGTCGTTCAACCTGCTGCCGCGGACGACGGCGCTCGAGAACGTGGCCATGCCGCTGCTGTACGCGGGCGTCGGCCGGTCGGAGCGGCTGGAGCGTGCCCGCGACGCGCTGGCGCGGCTCGGGCTCGAGGACCGGCTGACGCACGAGCCGTCCGAGCTGTCCGGGTGGCCAGCAGCAGCGCGTGGCGATCGCGCGGGCGCTCGTGACCCGGCCGGCGATCATCCTGGCGGACGAGCCCACCGGCAACCTCGACTCCGCGTCGGGCGCGGACGTGCTCGACGCTGCTCCACGAGCTGAACGACGCCGGGACGACGATCGTCCTCATCACCCACGACAGCGACGTGGCGGTCGCCGCCAGGCGCAGCGTCCGGGTGCGCGACGGGAGGCTCGCGGCATGAACTGGGCGGAGCTCGTCCCGCTCGCCATCTCGCGGCTCGCCGCGGCGCGGCTGCGAGCGCTGCTGACGATGCTCGGGCGTGATCATCGGCGTCGGGTCCATCGTCGCCCTCGTCTCGGTCGCGCAGGGCGCGACGTCCGGGATCACCAACCTCATCGAGGGCCTCGGCACCAACCTGCTCAGCATCAGCCCCGGCGCCAACACCTACGGCTTCGTGCGCGGCGCGGGCGGGTCGGCCGACACGCTGACGATCGAGCGACGCCGAGGCGATCGCGCAGGTCGACGGCGTCGCCCAGGTCGCCCCGCAGGTGTCGACGATGGCCGTCGTGGTGGCCGGCTCCGCGAACACCACCACCACCGTGTCCGGGATCACCCCGGCCTTCATGCCCGTCCGCGCCTACGAGATCTGGCGCGGCTCGTTCATCTCCGAGGCGGACTACGCGGCCGGGCTGCGCGTCGCCGTGCTCGGCTCGGCCACGGCCGACGCCCTCCACCTCGGCGCGTCCGCCGTCGGCTCCGACATCAACGTCGGCGGCGTCCCGTTCCGCGTCGTCGGCATCCTCCAGCCCAAGGGCATCCTCGACGACCAGGTGCTACATCCCGCTGTCGGCGATGCGCGACTACTTCGTGGCGGGGCACTCCCTGCAGTCGATCTCGGTGTCCACGCGTGCACGCGGACCAGATCCCGCTCACCAAGTTCCGGATCACGGAGCTGCTGCGCACCCGCCACGGGATCGCGCACGGGGCCGACGACGACTTCACGATCATCGACCAGGCGCAGCTCCTGTCCGCCTTCGGGACGATCACCGGGCTCCTGTCCCTGCTCCTCGCGGGCATCGCGTCGATCAGCCTGCTCGTCGGCGGCATCGGGATCATGAACATCATGCTGGTCTCGGTCCGGGAGCGGACGCGGGAGATCGGGATCCGGAAGGCCGTCGGGGCGCGCGGGCCGCGACATCATGGCCCAGTTCCTCGTCGAGGCCCTGGTGCTGTCCCTCGCCGGCGGCATCCTCGGCATCGTGTTCGGCGTCGCCGCCTCTGCCGCTGATCGGCACCCTGGCGGGCTGGGGGCTCAACATCAGCCCGGCCACCGTCGTGCTGGCGGTCGGGTTCTCGCTCGTCGTCGGCGTGGTCTTCGGCGTCTGGCCGGCCCGGCAGGCGGCCCGGCTCGATCCCGATCACCGCGCTCCGATACGAGTAGCCGCCCGTCCGGCTCCCTGCCCATGTCGGGTGCACGTGCCGCCCCGCCGACGGGGTTGTGCGGCGCGAGCCATGCTGCAGCCCGATCGCCCGGGTCAACGGGGATCGCGGTCCAGTCGAGCCCGCCCGGTGTGGCACCCTGTCCCGAGCACCACAAGCCCGGGGCATCACCTGGCCCGCGTGCCCTCCAGGAAGGTCGATCGAGATGAGCGTTCTGCGGTGGGGCATCCTGTCCACTGCCGACATTGCCGTGAAGAAGGTCATCCCGGGCATGCGCACCGCGTCGCGCTGCGAGGTGCTGGCGATCGCGTCCCGTGACAGCGGGAGGGCTGAGACCGCCGCCCGGGAGCTCGGGATCCCCCGCGCCTACGGTTCGTACGAGGAGCTCCTGGCGGACCCCGACATCGACGCCGTCTACGTGCCGCTGCCGAACCACCTGCACGCGGCGTGGACGATCGCGGCGGCCCGGGCCGGCAAGCATGTCCTGTGCGAGAAGCCGCTGAGCCTGACGGCCGCCGAGGCGCAGGAGATGGTCGACGCATGCCGGGCGTCCGGCGTGGTCCTCGTGGAGGCCTTCATGTACCGCCTCCACCCGTCCTGGGTGGCCGTGCGGGACCTGGTGGCGTCCGGGCGGATCGGCCGGCTGCAGGCGGTGCAGTCGTGGTTCTCGTACTTCCTGGATGACCCGTCGAACATCCGCAACATCCGGGACTTCGGTGGCGGCGCCCTCTATGACATCGGCTGCTACTCGGTCAACCTGTCGCGGATGCTGTTCGGCGATGAGCCGGTGTCGGTTGCGGCGTCCATCGTCCGCGACCCTGCGAGCGGCGTCGACATCCTCACCAGCGGGATCCTCACCTTTCCTGCGGGGACGGCGGCGTTCACGTGCGCCACCCAGCTGGAACCCGACCAGCGGGTCCACATCTACGGCACGGCGGGACGGATCGAGGTGGAGATCCCGTTCAACATCCCGCCCGACCGCCCGTCGCGCGTGTTCGTCACCGCGGGTGGTGACCCGCCCGTCGCCCCGGCCACGGAGGTCCTGGAGTTCGCGCCGGCAGACCAGTACGGCGTCCAGGCGGACCGGTTTGCCGCCGCAGTGCTCGATGGGGCACCAGGGCCTGTCGCCCCCAGCGACGCGGTTGCCAACCTGCGGGTCATCGAGCGGGTGTTCGAGGCGGCCGGCCGGAGCGGCTGACCGGTTGGAGCGGCCGCCCGGAGCGGCTGACCGGTTGGAGCGGCCGCCCGGAGCGGCTGACCGGTTGGAGCGGCCGACCGGCCGGGAGGAGGAGGAGCGCCACGACGCTCGGCCTCACCTGCCGGCCAGCACGGCGATCGGCGTGCGGTCCGGCCACACACCGTCCTCGTTGAGCACAATCTGCGCACAATCCACCCCGTCGCGCCTATCTCACGCATCCACTTGACAGATCGCGCACGGCTTATGCACGATGTGCGCATGATCGACCGCGACCGGGACGAGCGCCTCATCGGGTTCGTCCGCGCCAGCGGCACGGCGTCCGTGGCGGCATTGAGCCGCGAGATGTGTGTCGGGCCGTCCACGATCCGGCGGGACCTGCAGCGCCTCGCCCGGGACGGCCGGCTCGTGCGGACGTACGGAGGCGCCACGCTGGCGGAGCGGGCCGTCGATGGTCCCACCGCGCAACCCCCGCGCGCGAGCGCCGAGAAGCGCCGTGTCGCCGCCGCCGCTGCGGGACTGGTGCGCGAGGGGCAGACCATCGCCGTCACGAGCGGCAGCACCGCCGTCGAGTTCGCCCGCCAGCTGGTCGACCGCCGGGACCTCACGGTCATCACCAACTCGCTCGACGTCGCGCTCGTCCTGCTGGATTGCGATGGGATCCAGCTCGTGGTGCTCGGCGGCGTCGTCCGTCCGCGGATGCACAGCCTCCTCGGTCACCTGACCGAGCATGCGTGCCGGGAGATGCGGGCCGACACCCTGTTCATGGGCATCGGAGCGATCAGCCTCGAGCTGGGGCTCATGAACGACTACATGCCGGAGATCCTCACCGATCGGGCGCTCCGCTCGATGGCGGCCTCGGTCGTCGTGATGGCCGACTCCGGCAAGTTCGACCTCGTCGCGCCCGCTCTCGTGTTCGGTCTCGAGGCGGTCGACGTCGTCGTCACCGACAGGGACGTGCGGCCCGAGGTGGTCGAGGGTCTCACCGCGCATGACATCCGGGTCATCGTCGCCTGAGGGCGACAGGAGGAACCGTGCCGATCGAAGGGACCGTCCCCAGCGAGATCCTCGAGGGACCCGCCGCGATCCGGGCGACCGTGGAGTCGACCGACCGGAGCGTGCGAGCCGTCGCAGACGCACTTCGCGCCCGGGGGATCCGGCGCATCTGGGTGATCGGCAACGGGACCTCGTACCACTCCAGCCTCCACGCGGCCGGCCTGGCCCGCCGGCTTGCCGGACCCGACGACCCGATCGCGATCGCGGTCACGGCGGGCGACTTCCGGACCTTCCTCCCACGGCTCGGCCGGAGCGACGCGATCGTCGGCATCTCCGCATCCGGTGAGTTCCGCGATGTCCTGGGCGTGTTCGACGAGGTCCGGGGAGCGATCACGACGGTCGGGATCGTCCACGTCCCCGGATCCAGCCTCACCCGGATCGCCGATCACATCGTCCTATCGGCCGGCGGCCCGAGCGGTGCGCCGGTGATGACGAAGACCTTCTCCTCGACCCTGTCAGCGACGATCCTGACCCTCGCCGCCACGCTGGGCGACGCCCCCCTCGCCGAGGTCACGGGCGGGCTTCTCCTGGCCGCCGATCACGCGGAGCGCGCCATCGCCGACGCGTGGCCGCTCGTGGAGCCGCTCGCCGCGGAGATCGCCGATGCCGAGCACCTGTTCATCGTCGGGGGTGGTCTCGCCTACCCGGCCGCACTCGAGGCGGCGCTCAAGCTCAAGGAGATGGCGCTCATCCACGCCGAGGCCTCGGAGACGTGGGAGATGGCCTCCGGGCCGGCGACGATGGTGGGTCCCGGGACGGTGGTCGTCTCGCTTGCGCCCGATGGACCGGCGCGGTCCGCGACCGACGATGTCGTCCGGCACTGTCGGGAATGGGGCGCCCGTGTCATCGAGGTGGCCCCGAGCCGGGCGATCGCCGACTCCCGTCTCCTCGCGATCCCGGGCGGCGTCGACGAGCGGTTCGCCCCCCTGACCGTCGTGCCACCCGTCGCGCTTCTCGCGTACGTCCTCGCGGGCCTGCGCGGCGCGACCCCGGACCGCCCGTCGTGGACCGAGCGGTATCACAGCCAGGGCCTCACCCACATCGTCGGCGTCTGACGGTGGGCGACAGCCTCCATCGGCGGCGCGTCGAAGCCTGCCTCGACCACAGGGAGGCCGACCGGGTCCCGCTGACGTTGGGCGGGCCATCGTGCTCCCTGCACCGGGACGCACATCGGAACCTCCTCGATCACCTCGGGCTGATCCCGGAGAGGGAGGCCCCGGTCTTCGACCGGATCCTGCAGATCGTGGAGCCGGACCCCCAGGTCCTGCACCACTTCGACGTCGACCTGCTCTGGCTGCTCCCGCACGAAGGGGATGCGACCTGGAGCGAGGACCGCCAATCCTGTGTCGACGACTTCGGCCGGGGCTTCATCGCGGGGGGAGGATTCTTCAACCAGGCCAGCAGTCCGTTGCGAGAGGGTAGCCCGGAGGAGCTGCGGTCCTACCGCTTCCCCGATCTCACCCCTGCGCGGGTGACCGGCCTGCGTGACAAGGCCCGGCGACTCCATGCAGAGGGCTACGGGCTGGGCGTCGACGGGCCGTGGGGCATCTACGAGATCAGCAGCAGCCTGCGCGGCACCGAGAACTACCTCATGGACATGGCCCTCGATCCGGGCTATGCCCGGGCCGTCGCCGAGCGGGTGCTGGAGGAGCACCACATCCCGTTCTACACCATGCTCCTCGAGGAGGCGGCACCGTACGCCCAGCTCGTGGTCGTGAGCGACGACCTCGGCAGCCAGCAGGGCCCGATCTTCTCGCCCCAGGCCTTCCGCTCGATCTTCAAGCCCCTCCTCACACGCCTCATCGACCACATCCACAGCCTCGCGGACGTGCGGGTCTACATGCACTCGGACGGCGCCATCTATGACCTGATCCCGGACCTGATCGAGGCCGGCGTCGAGGGTCTCAACCCGGTGCAGTACACCGCTCGCGGGATGGACCTGCCCCGCCTCAAGCGGGAGTTCGGCGGGGACCTCGGCTTCTTCGGCGGCACCCTGGAGAACGAGCTGCTCAGCTTCGACACGCCCGATGCCATCCGTCGGAAGGTGCGGGAGAACGTCGCCATCCTGGCTCCGGGCGGCGGGTTCCTGTTCGCCTCGGTGCACAACATCGGGCCGGAGGTGCCACCCGAGAACGTCGCCGCGCTATTCGAGGCCGCCCTGGAGTCCGGCCATCCTGCGTAGGGAGCCGATGCACATCGTGATCTCGCGAAGAGTGAACACAGGAGGAGAAGAGCTGATGCACAGGTCTCTGGCGCGACTTGGCGGCCTGGTGGTCGCCTCGTCACTCATGCTCGCTGCCTGCGGCGGCGCATCGTCCACCGCGGCGCCAACGACGGCGCCGGCGACGGCAGCCACGACGGCGCCGGCCGCGCCCACCCCAGCCCCGAGCGAAGCGGCGAAGCCCGTCTCGCTCGAGTTCTGGTACTGGGCCGAATCCGACGCGCCGGGCGCGGACAAGTGGATGGCCGACACCGTGGCCGAGTACAAGAAGATCAAGCCCAACGTCACTGTCAACGTGGTGCCCCAGTCGGCGGACACGCTGATCAGCGCATTCCAGACGGCCGCCGCATCCAAGAGCGGCCCCGACATCGCCTCCCAGTGGGCGACGGGTCCCGTCCTGAGCTTCGTCTGGTCCGATTCCATCGCCCCGATCAGCGATCTCGTCCCGGCCGACGAGATCAGCCACTGGCTCAACACCAATGAGAACACCTACAACGGCAAGGTCTGGGCGATGCCGCAGTACCTGCTGGGGATCGGCCTGGCCTATAACAAGGACATGTTCGCGAAGGCCGGCGTCACGCCGCCGACCGGGGACCGCTGGACGTGGGACGAGTTCATGGCCGCTTCAGCGAAGCTCAAGGCGGCCGGGATCACCCCGTTCGTCGGCGGCGACAAGAACGGCTACCTCGGCGCCTGGTGGTTCGCCAACTTCGGCGGCCAGGAGCTCGCGTCGGTGCAGGAGCTCGCCAAGGCCGTCACGGGCGAGGTTCCGTTCACCGACCCCAAGTACGCCTCCTGGTACACGAAGCTCGACGAGTACGTGAAGGCGGGCTACGTCAACAACGACGTCATGTCGCTGGACCTCGACCAGGGCGTCCGCCTCTTCTCGCAGGGCAAGGGCGCGATGACCTTCACCTCGGACGGCATGCTCGCGACGGCGATGAAGGACCTGGGTGAGGCGAAGGTGGGGGTCATGCGGCCGCCGAAGCTGGGAACCGGAGCCCTGGCCGATGCCGGGAACGCCACCCAGTCGATCTCGCACTTCGTGACGAGCTGGTCGCCGAACCCGCAGGAGGCCGCGGACTTCCTCCAGTTCATGCACACTCCCGACCGCCTGACGGCCTGGTACAAGGCGACCGGCGTCGTGGCGGCCGACGATCGGTTCGATTCCTCGCTCGTCACCGCCCCCCAGCTCCAGTCGATGGCCAAGGCCGAGACCACGGGGCCGCAGGTCTGGCTGGAGAACTGGATCCCGCCGCAGATCGACGGCGATGCGGACCTGCCGGCCGGGCAGATGATCTTCTCCGGCTCGGGCACGCCCGCTGAAGCCTCGGCGCTCTGGGAGCGCACCGCCACGACGTGGCGGAGCGCGCACCCGGACGAGCTCGCCAACTGGCAGCAGCTGGCCAAGTAGGAGGTTGGCCCGGGGACGGCCGTCCCGGTCGTCCCCGGGCCACGACCGATGAGCGCGACGACCACGCCAGTCCGACGGCGGCGTCACTGGGATGTGATGCCGTATCTCCTCGTGGCGCCGGCCGTCGCGTTCATCATCCTGATCTACGGCTACCCCATCGTCCGCGTCTTCATCGACAGCTTCCTGAGCCCGACGGCAGCACGAGGGACGTCAGTCGGGCTCGCCAACTACGGGTTCGTCATCGACGACCCGGTGTTCTGGAAGTCGGCGGGCAACAACGTCTTCCTGCTGTTCGGCGTCCCGATCATGACGGTGGTCGCGCTCGTCGTCGCCGTGATCCTGTTCGACCAGATCCGCGGCTGGCGCCTCTACCGGACGCTCGTCTTCACGCCCTACATCCTCGCCATACCGGTCATCGGCGTGACGTTCGTGTACCTCTACGGGTACAACGGCATCGTCAACGAGGTCCTCCGGGCGATCGGGCTGGGCGGCCTTGCCCAGGACTGGCTCGGTGACCCGCACCTGGTGATGCCATCGATCCTGTCCGTGATCATCTACCGCGAGCTCGGGTTCGGCGTGATGCTGTTCCTCGCCAGGATGGCCTCGATCCGGGAGGAGCTCTACGAGGCCGCGATGATCGACGGCGCCGACTGGTGGGCGAGGCTGCGGTACATCACGGTCCCACAGCTCCGGACGGTCATCAGCTTCTTCGTGGTGATCGAGCTGATCACGATGCTCAGCTGGGTCTTCTCGTACGTCTACTCGATGACCGGCGGCGGCCCGGCGTTCGCGTCGTCCGTGCTGGAGCTGTACATCTGGAAGTACGCGTTCGCCTACCGGGCCATCGGGATCGCCTCGGCGGTCGCGGTGCTGCTGCTGGTGGCCACGAGCGTCTTCATCGTGGTGCAGCTGCTCATCCGCGGTGACGAGAGCGACACGGGCGAGGAATGAGCACCGTGCGCAGGTTCCTCACGCCGTCGGCGCTGTTCAAGCAGGTCCTCATGCTGTCGATGGCCGTCGCGGCCATCTACCCCGTCTACTACATGATGGAGACGAGCCTCAAGACCCGGCAAGCCTGGACGCAGGACCAGTTCGGCCTGCCGATGCCTCCCACGCTGGACAACTACGCCGCGCTCCTGGAGGACGGCCGGATTCCGATCTGGTTCATGAACAGCGTCATCGTCACGTCCGCCTCGGTCGTCGTGGCGACGATCGTGTCCACGCTGGCCGCCTACGCGATCGCGCGTCTCTCGTTCCGGGGTCGGACGTTCCTGCTGCGCCTGCTGGTGGCGCTGATGGTGATCCCGCCTGCCGTCCTGATCCTGCCGCTGTTCCTGGGGATGCAGCCGCTGGGCCTGACCAACAGCTACCTGGGCGTCGTCCTGATCTACGTCGGCATGCTGATCCCGTTCTCCGTCTACATGCTGTCGAGCTTCTTCCGGACGCTCCCGGGCGAGCTGTTCGAGGCCGCCCGAATGGACGGAGCCACCACGCTCCGCATGCTGTGGAGCATCGTGGTCCCGCTGTCGGGACCCGGGTTCGTCACGCTGATCGTGGTCAACGCGATGTGGGTCTGGAACGAGCTGCTGATCGCCCTGGTGTTCCTCCAGGACGACAAGCGGCGGACCCTGATGGCCGGCCTCACGACGCTGCGGAGCCGCTTCGCGGTCAACGAGCCGCTGGTCATGGCGGGCATGTTCCTGGGAGCGCTGCCGATCCTGCTGCTGTTCCTGTTCGGGCAGCGCTACTTCGTCCGCGGCCTCGTCGCCGGTGCGGTGAAATAGGGCCTCCCGCAGCCGGCGGGCCGGACGAGTCCGGGAGCCCGCGCTTCAGCGCGAAGGTGAAAGCCCCGGAGCGTGATCGGCCTCGTCGATGGCCGCGAACACGAGCTGCTCGCCGCGATCGCGCGTCTCCGCGACCACGTCCCCCGACGGGTCGACCACGAAGCTCGGCCCGACGAAGTCGAGACACGGGTGGGGGCGGCCCGCCTGGTTCACGAACAGCGCCCAGAACCGCCCCTCCCGGGCGTGGTCGGGGATCGTCTGGTAGAAGTCGTCGCGCATCTGGTCGTGCGTCTTCCAGCGCATCCGGCCGGTGCGCCCGAGCCGGGCACCGATCTCCTCCATCGAGTCGTACTCGATCACCGCGCCATCCTCGTCCAGCGCGTCCGCGTCCCAGGCGTGGGGCATGAGGACGATCTCGGCGCCGCCGCGCGCGTAGTGGCGGAGCAGCTCCGGGTGCCGGTTGTCCCAGCAGATGGAGACGGCCATCGAGCGCCCGAGCGCGCGGAACACGGGCCGGGCGGTGTCTCCCTGCCAGAACGGCACCTCGAGCCTGGGGATGTGGTTCTTGCGATAGACCCCGGCGAGCCTGCCGTCCGGCTCCACCACGACGTACGTGTTGAAGGGCAGGCCGTCCGCGGTCTCGCTGAATCCAAAGCCGATGGCGAGCCGGAGGTCGCGGGCGACCATGCGGACGAAGGCGACCGACGGACCGTCGATGGCCTCCGCGATCGAGGCCAGCCGTTCGTCCTTGCAGATCCCCGAGACGCAGAGCTCTGGAAAGACGACCATCTCGGCGCCGCCGTCCCTTGCCCGCTCCGCCCAGCCGGCCATGCGCTCGAGGTTTCCCGCGGGTGTCCGCCCAGGGGCAATCGACCTGGGCCAGCGCCACCCTGAGGGGAGCGCCGGAGGTCACGACGTCCAGCGCATGTTGGCCGCGTACTCGTCCGAGATGGCGCGCATGTCCCAGTACAGGGCTGTGACGTCATCGTCGCTCCACGAATCGTCGAGGATGCAGACGGGGATGCCGATCACGTCGGGAGCCAGCAGCTCCATGGAGGCGCGGAAGGATGAGAGCATCGCCTCGGGCGTCAGCTCGTTGTCCATCACCACGTGGATCACGCCCCAGCCGGCGAAGGCCTCCCGCAGGGCCGGGAAGTCCTTGTGGGAGTACTTGTAGGCGAGGTGGAGGCCCTTGAGCTTCGGGTCGTGCTCCAGGTAGATGTTCCGCGAGGGATGCGGGCCGCAGTTGTGAACCACCCCGCTGCCCCACGGCCCGAACAGCCGGCTGTTGTAGGGGAGGCCGAACTCCCGGAACAGGTCCGGCCCGATGGTGGCGCAGACGTCGTCGCCGACGAAGCCCCTGTACGGCTCGGGTGCCCACTCGGTGTTGAAGTCAACGCACGTCATGCGCGCGATGCCACCCGCCGCCTCGATGACCGCGCGGTACACGTCGAGCTGGACCTCGGTCACCAGGCCCAGCAGGTGGTGCATCGCCTCGGGGTGGTCGTAGAGGGCGGTGTAGAGCAGGTTCGTCTCCACCAGGTCCTTGCAGCTGTTCAGGGGCCCGCCCGCATCGATCCCGGTCAGGGACACGTCCCTCGGCAGCGTCGCCGCGTGCTGGCGCAGGCGACGCAGGTTCTCCGGCATCAGGCCGGCGCCCATGTCGGGGCGCCTGAGCCCGAAGACCTGGTCGATCTCGCGGACCAGGGGAGCGGCGACGCCGGGGGGCTGGGCCGGGTCGTCGGACCAGTAGACCTCCGCCCCGAACATGGTCGCGATGGTCATGTACCCGCACCAGATTCGCGCCCACGGGATGTAGTCGTCGGGGAGGACCCGCAGGCTGCGCTCGATGCGCCTGATGTTGACCTCGAGCTGGATGTCCCCGTCCTCGGTCGCCTCGCGCGGCGTGTATCCGAACGTCCAGTCGGGCCAGAAGGCGATGGGAATGTGGTCGACCGGCCGGTATTCCCAGAGGTCCCTGCGGAACTGCTTGCGCCGCTCAACCTCCCGGTGGTCGAGCGCCAGGGTGGGCAGACCGGTGCCCCGCGGCCTGGTCACGCCCGGTCCTCGTCGGCCGGCATGGCCACCCGCCGTCCCATGCCGCAGGCCCGGGCGTAGGCGTCGATCACGGTGCCGATGCCCGCCCCGATGAGCGCTGGTGGATCGTTCGTGAGGGTCCCTTCGCGCACCGCCCGGTACTGTCCCGGCAGGTACTGGCTGAGCAGGGTCAGCGGGATCGGATGCGCCGAGAGGTTGTCGACGAGGCGCTCGACCGATGCCCGAACCTCGGGCTGGGGCCAGTAGTAGCGCGAGCGGTCGCTGAAGCTGAAATCGCGGGCGAAGCGGAGCTCGTCATCATCGCCGTGGAAGTAGGGCCGCCAGTGCTCCGGGTGCTCAACCATCACGCGCTGGAGCGTTTCCCGGAGGCGTGACGGGACGGTCCCGCGGCGGCGGACCAGCCACTCGCCCTCGATCGCCTCCAGCGCGAACAGCGTTTCCCGGAGCGCGAAGGTGAGCCCGGGACCGACCTTGAGGACCGCGAAGTGGTCACGGACCATCCGGCGCAGCGCCTCCTCCGCCTGGTAGTCGGTGGAATGTGCCTCGTAGACGAGCGGCGCCCGGTCCGGCGTCCGGGAAGCGAGCGCCGCTGCAGCATGGTCGTCGTATTCGAAGACCACCGCGTCCCCGAACTCAACGCCGGGCTGCGTGACGACTGCGAGGACGCGCTCGAGGGCATCGCCGACGCCATGCCTCGTGAACGCGGCACGCGTCTCCGCCAGCGTCCGCTCGACGGCGTCGAGGCTCGTCACCGCCGGTGCGGCCGACTCGGCCAGCTCACCGCCGGGGATCGGGACCTCGCTGCCCACGACGTAGACCGGGCGTGGAGCGTCGACGGGCAGCAGCGCCGCCGCCGCTTCGGCGACGGCGCACAGGTCGGCGGCACGCTCGGCGACCGTCGCCTCGTCCAGTGGAAGATCCACCGGGTCGTCGGCGAGCCGCATGCTGGCGTCGAGGTGGATCTTGGTGAACCCGGCGTGGACGTAGTCACGCACCAGGGTGCGCGCCAGTCCCATCGCGGCGTCGCTCCCCTGGGACCTCCAGACGTGCGGCCCGAGGTGATCGCCACCCAGCACGATGCGTGCCGGCGGCAGGCCGGTCTCCGTCGCGATCGCGTGGACGAACGAGCGGAAGTCCGGGGGCGTCATCCCGGTGTATCCGCCGAGCTGGTTGACCTGGTTGCTCGTGGCCTCGATCAGCACGATGACGTCGTCGCGCCGGGCCTGGATCATCGCGGCCCGGAGCACGGACCGGTCCGCCGAGCAGACGGAGTAGATGCCGACCCGTGCGCCCGCCCGGTTCGCGCCGGCCAGGTCCATCAGCCGCGATGTCGCGTCCCGGCCGTCGGCGCCGTCGGTCCACCACGTCATCCCAGGTATCCCTCCAGCGCAGCAAGGGCTTCGCCCATCGTCGGCTGGCCGTCGATCCCGCCGAGCCGCCGGGTCGAGATCGCGCCCGACACCGCGCCCCAGCGGAGGCACTCGCCAAGGTCGGCGCCGTCCAGCCAGGCGCGCAGGAACCCCGCGTTGAAGGAGTCGCCGGCGCCGGTGGTGTCGAGCGGTTCGACAGGCATGGCCGGGACCCGGATGAGCGGTCCGTCGGCGCGACAGGCGAGGGCTCCTGCCGCGCCCAGCTTCACGGTCACGATCGGTCCGCCGTCGGTCCGCCCGGCCGCACCCACCCGGGCGAGGGCCCGCGCGGCGTCCTCCACGTCGTCCAGGCGGGCGATCCGCCGCGCCTCGGCGGCGTTCGGGAAGAAGATGTCGCACGCGCCGAGCATCGCCGCCACGCCGCCGTCCCAGTTCCCCGTCGGATCCCAGTTCGTGTCGAACGAGGTCGTGATCCCTCGCGCCCGCGCCGCTGCGAAGAAGCCCGGCAGCCGGTCCCGGCTCGTCTCCTGGAGGTAGAAGCAGCCCGAGTGGAGGTGACGCGCGCGTCCGACCAGCGAAGCGGGGATGACGTCGACGTCCATCGCCCCGATCGCGCCCATCTCGGTGAGGATCGCCCGGTCCCGGCCACTCGTGAGGATGACCGTCGACCCGGTCCGCCGGGCCGGGTCCACCAGGCAGGCCGAGGTGTCGACCCCCCGAGAGCGCAGCGCGTCCAGCATGAACCGCCCGAATGCATCGTCGCCGACGACACCGAAGTAGGCCACCCGCAGGTCGAGCCGCGCGGCCCCGCAGGCGAAGATCGCCGACGAGCTGCCGACCGTCATGTGCACGGACTCGATGACCCGTTCAACCTCGTTGAACACCGGTACCGGGTCCGGGTCCGAGACGACGATGTCCGGGTTGATCTCGCCGACGACGAGGACGTCGATGTCCGCGGGCGGTGCGGCCATCCTCAGTACTCCCGGTACCAGCCGTCGCCCGGGACCGGCGCCGCCGTCAGGCGGCTCGAGCGCTCGTGCCACGGCCGGCCCCGGGCGTCGACGAGCTCCTGGAGCCGGGCCAGGCGCTCTCGCCCAATGGTTCCCAGGAACTCGTCCCGGGCCGGCGGTGCCATGGTGGCCGCCTCTGCCCAGACCGACCGACCGACCAGCACGCCGCTCGCCCCAGCGCCGCAGGCCGTCATGACCTGGGCCTCGAAGGTCGCCTCGTCGACGCCCCCGGACAGCAGGACCCAGGGCAGCGTCGACGCTGCGTCGAGCTCGGCGCAGGCCTCGGCCCAGCGGGACCGGTCCGTCACCGACGGGTCGTACGGGAACTCGGCCTTCAGGACGTCGCCGCCGAGCGGTGTCAGCCGGCGCGCCGTCTCGATGACGACCTCACGGCGCGCCTCGCCGACGAGCTTCTCGCCCTCGGTGAGCGAGAAGGAGATCGGCTCGACGAAGAGGGCCATGTCAACGGCCCGGCACGCCCCCGCGACCTGCGCCACGAGCCGCTCCTGGTCGGGCGCATTCTGCGCATCCGGGTGGTAGTAGACGAGGAGCTTCGCGGCCGAGGCGCCCATCCGCTTCGCCTGCTCGACGCTCCAGCCGTCGAGAACCCGGCTGATCCGCGCTGCCGGCGATCCCAGGTAGCCCGTCGCCTCGATGGCAACGATGAGCCCCGCCCACGCGGGCATCGAGCCGTCGCTGACGCACTGTGCCGCGCCGATCTCCGGGTCCAGCAGTGTGCCCGTCGCGACCGGCGCGAGGGCGCGCACGACGGCGCGCTTGAACTCCACCATCTCGTCGTAGGTCACGGATGCCGGATCTGCGGGCCTCAGCTCCTTGCGGAGATTCTGCCGGTGATCGAGGGCGAGGACCGCGAACGTGCCGCGCTCCGAGGCGCAGGCGGCGAGGCCGCGTCGTGCGCCGAGTACATACGTCACGGGGGTACTCCGGCGAGGGGGAGTGAAGGCTCGAGCTGCGTCGTGCGTGCTGTCGAACTCTACAACGCGGCATGGGAGGCGACAAGAGCAATGTGCGCACCATCGCCCACGTTTGCGCCCGTCTCACGCACGCATGTGCCAGATTGTGCATTCCTCTGCACGATGTGCGCAACGTCGACCGCTGCATCCCGCGAACGGGCCGCCACCGCGTGGCGCACCAGCCCCCGGACGGGCGATCGCTACGCGGCGAGCACGCCCGCTTCGAGACGCGTGATGATGTCCTCCTGGATCGCCGGCGACAGGTCCAGGAAGTTCACGAACGTGCCGTGGATCCGCATGATGTAGACGCCGCTCGGCGCGAGCTCCCTCGGGTTGCGCAGGACCGCCCGGAGGTGGTCGACCGTGTCGATGTTGAAGTAGACGTAGTAGGGCGCCTCGCGGACACCTTCGCCGAGACGGAAGAGCGGCGCGATGACGCGGTCGCGCATCCAGCGCGCCTTCCCGTCGATCGACATCCGGAACTGGGCGTCCACAGGGCGGATGCCGACGTGGGAGGCGTAGCCGCCCGCCATCAGGCCGAAGGGCAGCTTCCGGAACGAGAGGAATCGCTCCGGCAGCTCGCTGCGGGACGCCTCGGGCCGCGGGTCGATCCCATAGCTCAGCGATGTCCTCGCGGAGCGGCCGTCGGGCGTTGCCCCGACCCAGTAGCCGTAGAGCAGGTGGGTGCTCGGTGTCGACCAGTCGGCCAGGAAGGAAGCCCCGGAGGCGTTTCGGAGCGCGTTCACCCGCCGGGAGACGACGGTGGCGATCCGGACCGCGGCCGCGTCGGCCTCGTCGTCGTTGTTGGCCCACTTCGGCTGTGCGCCCAGGAACTCGCGGAGCCGCGGCAGCTCCTGGAAGTCCGAGGCGAGGCCCGCGCGTATCTCCGACGCTGGCCAGATCCGCAGTGCCGCCGGGAGCGCGGTGAGCGAGTCAGCGACGACGGCGAGGCCGTGGATGAGGCAGCCGCTGCCCGTGTACGTGGCACCCGGCGCATCCGGGTCGCGCAGGTCGCGGAACGTCGCGAGGCCGTCCATCACCGACGACGTGAACGGCACGGGCATCGCCCGCCCGAGCAGCGTCGTGCAGGCGGTGCCGGCCGCGGCCATCTCGGGCAGCAGCGTGTCGAGGGTGCCCAGGAACGCGGCCTCGGCGTGACCGTACGCATCGTCCGCGCCCCCGAACCCGAGCTCCTCCCAGGTCGGCCCGATCTGGGCGCCCGAGATAGTCGACCTGCCGTCGTTGAGCGCGAGCTCGAGCACCTTGCCGAGGTTGAGCCACGTGTTCGTCGTGTTGAGCGAGGACTTGCCCATGATCGACGGCTCCTGGCAGCCTGCGATCCCGTAGTCGGGCTGGTCCGCGCTCCGGATCCCCTGCGCGTCAAGGAGCGGCAGCAGCGCGTCGTCGTTGAACAGCGACGGCGTCAGGTGGCCCGGGGTGAAGAAGAAGCGGCCGAGATCGAGGTAGAGCGCCTCCGGCGTACCCGCGTGGATCTTCACCGAGAGGGACGGCTGGGGGTCGTTGCTCCGGAAGAACGCCTCCAGCACCACGTCGGTCATCGGGTTGGCCAGGTCGCGGCCGTGCTCGTCTCGACCCCCGACCATGATGTTCTGCGAGATCGCCCAGCAGCGGTCGCCGACCTGGAAGAAGCACAGGAGATGGCGGATGATCGCGACCGCCTCCTCGAACGCGGCATCGCCCAGATAGGGCGCCAGGATCCGGTCGAGATTGCCGACCGAGAACGCGTACGGGTTCGGGGCCTGCTCGATCGCCATCACCTGCCACAACAGCACGAACGCCTGCGCGGCGGCGTGGAGGTCGCGTGCGCCGCTCGCCGGGACCTCGTCCAGCATTGCCGCGATCTTGCCGAGCCGCGCCCTGGCTGGGGGATCGGCGGTCGCACCCGGGCCGGCTGCGGCGGCCATCTCGAGCGCGATGGCCCGGTAGCGCCCGGCCAGGATCAGGACGGCGTCGAGGGATCGCGCCATCGCGCGGCCGTACTCCGTGCCGGACGCCAGTGCCCGCTCCCGCATCGCCAGCGCGCCATGCTCGAGGAACGGCCGCAGGTCCGGGATCGTGTGACCCGTGACGGGCTCCATGAAGAAGGCGACCTCGGCCGTGTAGCGCCCGTAGCGCTCGTAGATCGCGGCCAGCTCGCGGACGTAGTCGGCACCCTCCCAGTACGCGCGAACCGTTGCCACCCGTTCCGGGGTCACGCCCTCCTCGGGATCGATGTCCGCATAGGCAGCGCACGGATCGCAGTAGCCCGCGAACTCTTCGACCCTGAAGCTCGGGTTGATGAGCGCGTAGGAGGGCGAGAAGGCACCGTCCTGCGATCCCGCGAGCGCGCTGCCGTCGGGGATCGCGAGAGGCATCCGCTCGACGGTGCGACAGAGGAGCTCGGCCCGTCCGAGGGCCGACCCGGTGTCGAGCCCCGCCAGCCGCATGGCCTCCCGCTCGCGCATGCGCGTCTCCTGGACGAAGAACCACGCGTTGTTGATCGTCTGCGCGCGCTTGACGCCGCGGAGCGTCTCAACGCCCTCGGCCAGGCAGGCGATCCAGTCGTTCACGGTGGGTGTGTCTCCTAGCTCAGGATCTCGGCCGTGAGGCCGTCGCGCTCCAGCGCCAGCCGGAACGCCTCCACGTCGTCACGGTCGGGCGGCGTCAGGTCCTCCGCTCGCCAGGCCATCCCGAGGGCCTCGTACTTCGGTCGCCCGAGGCGGTGCAGGAGCAGGAGCCCGACGCGCTCCGGCCGCGTGTCCACGAGGAACCGGTGGATCCTCTCACGCTCGAGGGGCACGAAGTTGAGCTCGCGGATGAGCGGGACCCGGACCGTCATGACCATCCCCGAGGCGAGGTTCGCGAGGATCATCCGGTTGTCGACCCCGGTCATCCGGGCGTGCAGGTCCCCGCTGACGGCCTTCAGGTCGCAGATGAGCATGTCGCAGCGCCCGGCCAGCTCGGGGAATCGGGGCGAGGAGGCATTGGTCTCGATGGCGACGTGGACACCGCGCTCGCGCAGGGCATCGGCGGCCGCCAGGAGGGCGTCCATCTGGAGCGTCGGCTCGCCGCCGGAGAAGGTCACGCCGCCGTCAACGCCGAAGAAGGTCTGTCGCTCCTCCACCTGGTCGAGCAGGTCCGCGAGGGTGATCTCCTCGCCGACCCGTTCGAACGCCGGGTCCCGCCATCGGTCGGTGCAGGCGTGGTCCGTGCAGCGGGCACAGATGCGGCGGTCGAGCCGGTCATCGCGGACCGCGCCGTGCGGGCAGCTCTCGGCCGCGAAGGCGCTCTTCGCCGGGTAGAACATCATCTCGGGCGCCGCCGCGATGCTCTCGGGGTTGCCGCACCAGGTGCAGCGCAGGTTGCAGCCCTTGAGGTAGAACACGAGACGACGACCCGGACCGTCGAAGCCGTCGCTCCAGCCGCGCGCGAAGATCCTCATCGCGCCGGACACGCGTCGGGCTCCCGGGTTGCGTCGGTGGCCCGGGCCGCCCGCAGCGCGAGGAACGTCTCCGTGAACCGGTCGACGTACCCGTCGATCCCGGGCATCTCGCGAGGCGTGACGCTGGTGTGGTCGTCCGTCAATGCGATCTCCACGCCGATCCCGCGGGCACCGAGGATCGCTGCCCCGCGGGCCGACGCCTCGGTGGCGGCAGAGACCTCGAGTGGCACCCGGAGGACGGTCGCGAGCAGCTGGTTCCAGACCGGGTACCGCACGCTCCCGCCGACGAGCCGGTAGCGCTCGACGCCTGCAGTGCCGAGCGTCTCGAGACCGAGCCGGACGCTGCACGCGACACCCAGCAGGCCGGCAAGCATCAGATCGAGGCGCCCATGGTGGAGGCCGAGCCCGACGAAGGCGCCGCGTGCCCCGGGATCCATCCAGGGTGTCCGCTCGCCGGTGAGATACGGCAGGAACTGCAGGTCGAGCGGAGGCTCCATCGTCGCGATCTCCGGGTAGACGTCGTCCCACGTGAGGCCCAGCATCCCGCGCAGCCACTCGAGAGCGAGGCCGCCATTCAGCATCGCCGCCATCCGGTACCACGTGCCCGCGTCCGCGCCCGCGAACAGGTTCAGCGCCGGATCGAACGCGGGGAGATCGCGGCGGACGCGCACGACCTGGCATGCCGTGCCGATGCTGATCTGGATGGTGCGTGCGTCGGCGAGCCCCGAGCCGAGGATCGCGGCGGCCGTGTCGCCCGCGCCGACGGCGACCGGGACGCCCCGGGGGAGGCCGCACCGTCTTGCTCCCTCCGCCGTGACGGACCCGGCATAGCCATCGCTGGGAAGGATCTGCGGCATCCTGCCCTCGTCCAGCCCGAGGAGGGCGAACAGGTCACCAAACCAGCCAGCCGTCTCGAAGTCGTAGAGGAGCGTGCCGCTTGCGTCCGAATGGTCCGTGGCGAGCGTCCCCGTCAGCGCCCAGCGGACGTAGTCCTTCGGCAGCAGGAAGCAGTCGGTCGCCTCGTAGAGCTCCGGCTCGTTCGCGCGCAGCCAGGGGATCGTCGTGGCGCCCATGCCGCTCGCCCACGGGTTTCGGACGCGGCCCGCGATCTCCGGCGGCAGGCGCTCGAGGGTGGGGATCACCGACGTGCCGCGCTGGTCCGGCCAGAGGATCGCCGGGTGGATCGCACCGGCGCCGTGCCGCCAGGGCACGACGCCGTGCATCTGGCCGGAGAAGCCGATCGATGCGATCGAGCCCGGGTCCCGCAACTCCCCCGCTGCGCCGCGGATCGCGTCCAGCCAGAGGTCGGGGTCGGTTTCGGCGCGCCCGGGCGTCGAGGCGACGACAGGATACGGGCGCGAGACCGACACCTCCCTGCCATCGTCTGCGAGGACCATCAGCTTCACCGACGCCGTGCCCAGGTCGATGCCGAGATGGCGCATTGGATCCCTTTCGCGGCCGGGGCGCGACCGTCGCGTCTGCCGCGGCCGCCGCGGCTCCATCAGTATCGGGCACGGGCGCGCCGCCGGGTGTCCCGGCAGCGGCGTTCCAGGCACGCGACCGACTCGTCTGCGCGCCGGCAACTCGCGGTAAACGTCAGGCCAGGCGGCGCCGCATCGGCACGCCCGTGTCTCGGCAGACGGTGGTGAACTCGATCGACTCGCCGACGGCGGCGACGGCCTCGCTCCTGCGGACGACTTCGTAGCCCAGGAGCGGGAACCAGTCGATCGCGGTCTCCGTGAGGAGGTAGAGCACCCGGATCCCCTCGTCCCGCGCGAGGACCTCCGCTGCTGAGACGATGTCACGGCCGAGGCCGATGCCTCGTCTGTCGGCCCCGACGACGACGGAGCGCAGCAGGCCCGCGTCGCCATAGCGCTCGACCGCGGCAGCCGCGACGACGTGGTCCCCGTCGCGCGCAACGACGCCCATCGCGAGGGCTTCCGCCACGCCCTCGATCGGGAGGTTGGCCGCCGACAGGAGCCGTTCGACGCGAGGCACGTCGGACGGCTCTGCCCGCTCGATCCGCATCAGCAGCACCCGTCTCCACCGCAGCAGCCCGTGCCGGCCATCGGCAGCTCGGCCCGCGTGGGGAGCCCGACCGGCCGCGTGGCGCCGGCCGGCTTGGTCGCCTTGACGATTGCGCTCACCATCCCGTCCGCCACGGCGTGGGTCGGCGTGAGCGAGACGTCCGTCAGCCCGGCTGCCTCGAGCCCGGCTCTGAACTCCGAGAAGGAGAGCGCCCCGGCGATGCAGCCGGCGAATGAGCCCCGCTCGGCCCGCTCCCCCGCGGTCAGCCGGTCCTCGGCGACGATATCCGTCACGCCCATCCGGCCACCGGGCCGGAGCACGCGGGCGATCTCGCGGAAGACCGCCGGCTTGTCGGCGGCCAGGTTGATGACGCAGTTGCTGATGACGACGTCGATGGAGTTCGCCGGGAGCGGGACGGCCTCGATGTGGCCCTTGAGGAACTCGACATTGGTGGCGCCGGCCTGCGCCGCGTTCTGCTGGGCGAGGGCCAGCATCTCATCGGTCATGTCCAGGCCGAAGGCGCGACCCGTCGGGCCCACACGCCTGGCCGAGAGGAGCACGTCGATCCCGCCTCCGGAGCCGAGATCAAGGACGCGCTCACCGTCCCGCAGCTCCGCCACGGCGATCGGGTTCCCGCATCCCAGTGATGCCAGGACGGCCGCCCCAGGCAGCTCCGCCTGCTCCAGCGCCGAGTAGAGCCCGGCGCCGATGGTCTCGGGCTCACCCGAGCAGCATGCGCCGGACGTGGCCTGGAGGGCCGCCGCGGCGTAGTGGGCCCGAACCTCGTCGTGGATCGTGTCGGTGGTCATCGGTCGTCCCTCAGCAGGTGGCGGGGGTCAGGCGCAGGGCGCGCGCGAGGCGGTCCCCGAGGGTCGGGTCGCAACAGGCCCGCATGCACCCGGCGATGCGCACGAGTCGGTCGTGCTCGATGTTCAGCTCTCGCTCCCGCTGGATCAGCGCGACGAGCTCGGGTGTGGTGATCATGGTGCTCCTGTTCCGACGTGACTGCCCCGGTCGATCCGGCGCCCTCTGTCCCTGTCAGTGATATTGATACTTGTCAACATAGTCACTTGTCAATACCATGTTTGACATGAGGCGCCTCACCGATCCCGACGCCATGCTGCTCCAGGGCCTGGCCGACCCCACCCGCCTCTCGATCCTGCGCCAGCTCGCGGGCGGGAGCGAGGTGTGCGCATGCGACTTCACCGCGTGTTGCGATGTCGCCCAGCCGACCGTCAGCCACCACCTCAAGGTGCTCCGCGGAGCCGGCTGGGTCACCTCGGAGCGGCGGGCGTCCTGGGTCTACTACCGGCTCCGGCCGGAAGCGGCCGAGCGGTTGCGGCAGATCGCCGGTGAGCTGTCGCCCGCGCTCGCTCCAACCGCTTTCGCTCGGCCCGCTGCCGCGGGCGTGCCGTAGTCTGTCGGGTGACGGGACGCAGGCACGGTGCCCGGCCTCGAGGTGGCGGAGGAAGACGATGACGCATGCGCTGTACCGGCGGGTGCACGTGGTGATCAACCCGGCGTCCGGGAAGGACGAGCCCATCCTGAACACCCTCAACGACGTCTTCCGGGAGCACGACGTCGCCTGGGACATCAGCCTCACCCACAAGTACGGAGACGCGACCGAGCAGGCGCGGGCCGCCATCGCGGATGGGGTCGACCTGGTGGTCGGATACGGCGGCGACGGCACGCAGCACGAGGTTGCGAACGCGTGCCTGCGGGCCGCCGCCGAGACCGGACGGAATGCTCCGATGGGCATCCTCCCGGGTGGCACCGGCAACGGCTTCGCCCGCGAGATGGGCGTGCCCAAGACGCTGCGCGACGCCACGGTCCTGCTGTGCACGAGCACCAATACCCGCTCCATCGACGTCGGCCGCCTGGTCAGCGTCGAGCAGCCCCAGGCCCATGACCGCTATTTCATCCAGCGGCTGTACGTGGGGATCGAGCCCGAGGAGCAGACGAGCCGCGAGCTGAAGGAGAAGTACGGCGTCTTCGCCTATGCGATCAACATCGCCGAACGCACCGGCACCAAGCAGCGCCACCACTACCGGGCCCAGGTCGACGGCGAAGCCCTCGAGTTCGATGGATCCAAGGTCTACGTGATCAACTCGGGGATGATGGGCACGGGCCTCCAGATCACGCACCGGTATGCGATCGATGACGGGCTGCTGGACTGCTTCGCCCTGGACGGGCAGAACCTCGACTCCATGGCGGCGGCCGCGGTGCGGTTCCTCGACGTGCACACCGCGAGCGCGGGACGCTACTACCGGCAGGCGCGCGCCGTCACGATCGCGGCGGAGCCCGATCAGCCGGTATGGGCGGACGGCGAGTACATCGGACGGACGCCGGTCTCCGTCGACGTGCTGCCGGGGGCCCTGACCGTTGTCGTCCCCTGAGCCGCCGCCGCGGCTCGGCCTCTTCCATCGTGGGTTCGACCGGCTGTACCCCGCGATCCGGTTCACCTACGAACGGATCATGGGGCACGTCTGGTTCACGCAGATCACGCCCGCGCTCTGGCTCGGCGGCGCGCCGACCTACGAGCGCGACTTCGACGCCCTGCTCACGCTGGGGATCACGGCCGTGGTCGACATGCGGGCGGAGCGGACGGCGGAGCCCGGCTTCTTCGAGCAGCATGACGTCGCGCTCCGCCAGTACCGGGTGCCGGACGTGACCGTTCCCGACGAGGACGTCCTGTCCGACGCCGTGCCATGGATCGGCGACCGGCTGGCCGAGGGCAGGACCGTGCTCGTCCACTGCGCGAAGGGACGGGGGCGCTCGGCGACGGTGCTCGCCGCCTACCTGATGCAGGCCGACGGGATGAGCTTCGACGAGGTCAACGAGCTGCTCACGTCGAAGCGCAAGCTGGTCAAGCTCGAGGACCGGCACCGCAGGGTCCTGGAGTCGTGGATCGCGAAGCAGTCGGTGGCGTCTGACCCGGTGCCCTAGACTCGCCGCCGGGTCGCCCGACCGAAGGCCACGAGCGCCACGACGCACGCGGTCGCCAGCAGCGCATTCCCGAACATCGCGACCGTCAGGCCGACGGTGACGGACAGGAGGCCGATTGCCGGCGGGTAGATGGTCGAGCCGATCGTGGCCATCCCGGCGAGCGAACCACCGACGGCGGCCGAGCGCTCCGGGTGACGATCTCCGCCGAGCGCGATGATCATCGGGAACACCGGGCCCGACGCGATTCCCGCGACGCCGAAGGCTGCGATCGAGAGCGGCAGCACCGGTACGAGCACCGCGGCTGCGATCGCGACCGCCATGGCCAGCGCGCAGGCGATGGTGAACCGCAGGTGGTCGAACCTGTCCGCGATGACCGACGAGACGAGGCGCCCGACGGTCAGCCCCGCCCAGTAGAGCGACAGGGCCAGGGTCGCCGTGGTCAGCGGTGCCGGCTCGAGGAACCGGACGAGCCAGTTCGAGACGCCGACCTCGGACGCCACGTACGCCGCGATCGCGAGCCCGAGCAGGAGAAGCGGGCCGGCCAGCAGCGTCCGACCGTCGGAGCCGCCAGGCGCACCCGCCGAGTGCGTGCCTGCACGATCGCCTGTCCGCCGCCCGCTGGGCATCGGGACGACGACGTAGGCCACCGCCAGGAGCGACACCACCGCGCCCGTGCCGACGGCGACCGCCTGCCATGGGACTCCGCCTTCCACGAGCATCCCCACGACAAGGGGAGCGGCGAGTGCCCCGACGCTGAACGACATGTGCAACAGGTTCATCGCCCGGCCCCGGCCCTCTCGGTACACGTCCAGCACGACGCCGTTCGCCCCACCGTCGAGGCAGCCTGCCCCGGCGCCCGCCGCCAGCGCCGCGACGACGAACATGGCCCATGTCGGCGCCATGCCGAGGCCGGCGACGCCCAGGCAGTGGACGAGCACGGCGCCGCCCAGGACGAGGCGACGACCGAGGCGCTCGGTCAGGGGACCCCCGCCGAAGGACCCCGAGGCGTAGGCGAGGGCGTAGGCCAGGTAGACCAAGCCGATCCCGGCGTCCGTCTGCCCGAAGGTCTTCTCGATCGAGCGGATGAGCGACGGGAGGAGCAGCCCGGTCCAGCCGATGGCGAGGAGGGTCAGGCACGCGACGACGCCGGCTGAAAGCCGTGCGCGCTGGCTCATGGCCGGATGAAGGGGGATCGGGCCCGGGTCGTCGTCAGACACGATGGCCATTAGACCTGACCGCGACGCGACCCCGGCGGTCCGCCTGCGGCCGCAGCGCATGGACGTGCTCGGGGCTGGAGCTCGTAACCCGATCGACAAGGACTGGGAGCGATCCTCGTGCCATCGCCCGGGCGGCCGGACACGGATCGTGACCCTGGTTCGAGCGGGCGATCCATGACCACCATTGTCGGGTCCGCCTCGCGGATCCGAGGCTCCGAAAAGGACCGCCCTCATGACCTCGCTCTCGCCTGGCATGACCGATCACCGGCACGGGCCGCAGCCCGCCCCACTCGACAGGCCCGCCACCCTCGCCTCGCGCGTGCGCAGCGCCGCCATCGACCGTTCGTCGCTCGCCATGGGTGGCGTCGGGACGCTTGCCGCGGTCCTCTACCTCTGGAACCTCACGCTCAACGGGTTCGCCAACACCTACTACTCGGCGGCTGCGCTGGCCGCCTCCCAGAGCTGGTCGGCGTGGTTCTTCGGCGCCCTCGACGCCGGCAGCTTCATCACGGTCGACAAGCCGCCCCTGTCCACCATGCTCATGGGCCTCTCGGTCCGGCTCTTCGGCCTGAGCTCCTGGAGCATCCTGCTACCCGAGGCCCTGCTCGGCGTCGGCTCGGTCCTGCTTCTGTTCGCCGTCGTTCGCCGCCAGTTCGGGACGGCGGCGGCCACGATTGCGGGCATCGCGCTCGCGGTCACGCCCGTGGCGGCCCTCATGTTCCGCTTCAACAACCCCGAGGCCCTGCTCACCTTCCTGCTGGTCCTGAGCGCCGCCGGTGCCCAGCGTGCGATCGAATCCGGGGGGCACCGCTGGCTCGTCCTGGCTGGCGTGGCGACCGGTCTCGCCTTCCTCACCAAGTACCTCCAGGGCTTCCTCGTGGGTCCCGCGATCGTGCTCGCATATGGGATCGCCGCCAACGCGTCGTTCCGGCGGCGCATCGCCGGCGTGGTCGTCTTCGGCGCCACCACCCTCGTCACGGCCGGCGCCTGGGTCGCGGCGGTCGTGCTGACGCCGGCGGACCTGCGGCCGTACATCGGCGGGTCCACGACGAACTCCGTCCTCGACCTCATCTTCGGCTACGACGGCCTGGGCCGGCTCCTCGGTGCCTCCTCCGGCAGCAACGCCGGCGCGAACTTCAGCGGCTCGGCTGGGCTGCTGCGCCTGTTGAACGCGGAGCTGGGCGGCAACATCGCCTGGCTCCTGCCGTTCTCGCTGATGGCGCTCGTCGCCGGTCTGCTGCTCACGGCGAAGGCGCGCCGGACCGACCTCGCGCGTGCCGGATACCTGCTCTGGGGCGGCTGGCTGGTCGTGACCGGCCTCGTGCTGAGTCTCATGTCGGGTGGCTCGCACCAGTACTACACGGTCGTGCTCGCGCCCGCGGTGGCCGCCCTGACGGGCGCAGGCTTCGTGGCCCTCTGGGGCCTCCGCGACAGGTTCCGGTTCGGCGGCCTGGCCCTGTCAAGCGCGATCCTGGCGACCACCGTGCTCTCCTATCTCCTGCTCTCCCGCAGCCCCGAATTCCTGCCCTGGCTGGCGCCGGTGGTGATCGCGGTCGGGCTCGGGTCGGCGGCGTTCGCCGCGGTGCCGGAGCTCCCCGGACGCAGGGTCGGGCTGGCGGTGGCGGGAGCCGGACTGATCGCGATCCTTGCCGGACCGGTCGCGTTCACGCTCCAGACCATCACCATGTCTCAGCAGGGCTCGATCGTCACTGCCGGTCCGACGGCGAGCGCAACGGACTTCCTGAGCGGCACGTCGAACGGCATGGGCGGCGCGCGCGGGATTGCCTTCGGCGGGCAGGGCGGGGCGCCACGCGGGCCGTCCGCGGGGCTCGGCGGGGACCAGGCCGGCCCGGCAACGTGGTCGCCGAGCAGCACCCTCGCCCAGTACCTCGCCGCCAACCGGGGCACCGCCACGTGGGTCGTGGCGGTGAGCAGCGCGCAGAGCGCGGCCGATCTCGAGCTGCAGACGGGACTCCCGGTGATGTCGACCGGCGGTTGGAGCGGCAGCGACAACGCGCTCACTCTCTCAGAGCTGAAGTCAATGGTCTCGTCCGGGACGCTGCGCTACTTCATCGTCGGCGGCCAGGGCGGCATGGGCGGCGGCCAGGGCGGCACGGGCGGGGGCCAGGGCGGCACGGGCGGGGGCCAGGCCGGCTCGTCCGACGTCACCGCCTGGGTGACTGCCAACGGGACGGCCACCACGATCGACGGCACGACGCTCTACGACCTGTCGGGTGCCGCGACGAGCTGACGGGCGCTGCCGGGCCTCTTCGCCGTGACCCGTGGGGCGTTGGAGGACCGTCTCGGCGACGATCCGGGGCTGCCGGTGTCCGCGGCCCCCGCGTTCGTTCGGCCGGCCGGGCGGGGCGGCATGGCGGGACCGCTCGGAGGCCTCGCCATCGCAGAACGGGATGCTGCGGCCGAGGTGGGCTGGTTACGCTACGGGCCACGTCCTGGGCCGTGATCCTCGCCCGCCGTGGGCCCGAGGGTCTGAAGGGGAGTGCGATGCCACCGACAGGTTTCGGGAAGCTGGTCAAGGAGCGGTACAGCGTCCGGGCGTACGACGGGACGCCCGTGGAAGAGTCCGCGCTGGCGCGGATCCTCGAGGCCGTCCGGCTGGCGCCGACGGCGGCGAACCGCCAGGCCTTCCGCGTCGTCGTCGAGCAAACCGCGGGGCGGGAGGCCGGGCTTCGGCGGATCTACGACCGCGACTGGTTCGTGCAGGCGCCGCTGGTGCTGGGCGTCTGCGCCGTCCCGGACGAGGGCTGGGTTCGCGCGAATGATGGCTGGTCGGCAGCCGGGGTCGACGCGACGATCGCCATGACCCACCTGCTCCTGGCCGCGACGGAGGAGGGTCTCGGGACATGCTGGGTCGCCTCCTTCGACCTGGCCGCTGCCGTCGAGGTCCTGGGCCTGCCCGACGGCGTGGTCCCCTGGGCGTTCACGCCACTCGGCCACCCTGCCGACACCCGTCCCCCGAAGGAGCGCCGGCCGCTCGAGGAGCTCGTCCTCGACCGCCGGTGACCGGCGCAACGACGCGGTCGGGACCGCGATCCAGGCTCTGCTCGCATCGAACATGGCTGCGGGCGCCGCCTCGACCCTGGTCGTCGCTGCGCTGTCCCGGCTGATCCGCAGGCGGGTTGGGAGGCGCGTCGACTGGCCCGTCAACCTGGCTCAGAGTCCTTTCTGCTCTCGACGTGCGTCCCGGGACTCGCGGTGGGACAGAGGAGCGGCAGGGGCAGCCACGTCGACCTCGAGAGTCAGGATGCGGCCCGTGAGCCGCGCCGACGTCTCGGCGATCCGGTCGAATCCGTCCCACTCCCGGGCGAGCAGGTACAACGTCGTGCCGGTCGGGCCACCCAGCGCGCAGGAGAACACCGGACGATCCGTCTCCACGCGATGAGTCACCTCGCCTCCCTCGAGCACGCGGATGACGGCTCCCGCCGCGCTCGACGGATCGCCACCCATCATCCGGATGTCGGCGGCCCCGCACCAGATCGCACCCGCGGCATCCATGCAGATGCCGTCGGGGGCGACCCCGTCCGCCCAGGTCCGCCGCCGGGCCAGGTCGCCATCGGGCGTGATGTCGAACGCAGTGAGACGCCCGGCGAATGACTCGGAGACGATCAGCGTCGATCCGTCGTTGCTGATCACCATCCCGTTCGGGAACTGCAGCTCGCTCGCCACCTCGAGCGTGGTCCCGTCCGGTCGAACCAGAGCGATGATTCCCGGCTGCGGTGCCCCTCCCTCGGCCATCGCGAAGACGAAACCGTTGACATAGACGTCGCCGCGGCGACTGACGACGATCTCGTTCCAACCATGCTCGGCGACGGTTTCGAGCGACCCGTATTGCGACGCGGTCCCGCCGACGGGCGTGCGTGTGAGCGTGGGACCCGTCGTCAGCATGCTTCCGTCAGGCAACCAGTCGATGGACCAGCCGTAGCCGGAGGGACCCCTCGCCACGACCTCCGGCCGACCACGCGGAGCGATCGCGACGACTTCCCCCCGTCCCCAGTGCGCGAACCACAGCCGACCGTCGTGCCACCGCGCCGACTCGCCGAAGTCGAGCCCATCGAGAAGGAGGCGGGGCTCGGCGTCCGGGTACATGCCTGCATCGTACTCACGAACCGACCGACCATCTCGGAGGCGGCCTTCTCCGGCCCCCGGGGTCCCATCTTCGACAGCGCGACCGACACGATCGCCTGGCCGAGCGCCCCGAGGAACAGCCCGAGCATGACCGCGACGAGGATCTCCATCTTCGTCCGGGAGGGCAGCCCGAGCGCGGGGCCCTCCTCGACAGTCTGGACGTGGATCTCGTCGACGAAGTGTTCCGGGGCCGTTCCGTCGTCCTGGGTGGACTGGGCTCCAGGTCAGGGGCAGTGGCGTCGCGCTCGTGGGCCGCGCCAGGGTTCCGGATCGTGGATGAACGACGAGTTTCGTGGCCAGGCGGTCATCGGTCGTCAGATGGCGCCCCCGTCGTATCCTCGAGCCCCCGATCCCTGCCTGCCGAGCTCTGTACGTTGTGCGCCGCTTCCGAGCGGGCCCCCAGCCTCTCCACAGGTTGAGGCGGCACGGTGGTGACCGGCCCGGCGACCCGGGCCCCCCGTCACCCAATGTTCGGAGGCGTGAACATGAACCGTCGGCGCCGGATCATCGCTTTCCTGATGGGCCTGTCGGCCGTCCTTGCGCTCGCCGGCGCCCCAGCCGGCGCCGTTGCATCCACGGACGGTGTGTCCGTCGCGACGCCGAGCGTCGCCTGCGCCGACGGCCACTGGCCGAGCTCCGTCCAGGGTCGCCCGATCCTGTTCAAGGCCGGCGCCACGGCAGGCGACTACGTCTGGCACGACTCGACCGGCTGGCATGTGCGGGTCACCCACCCGGGCCATGGCCGGGTCGTCTTCACGGGCACGATCGTCGCCAGCGCGCCGCTTGACGCCACGCCGGTCAAGCTCGAGAAGAGCGACAGCGTGACCCTCAGCGCCGACAGGATGACGATCACCTACCGCCTCGTGAACTACGGCCACATCGACGGCTTCGACTTCAAGACCTCGTGCGCCACCCGCATCGCGTTCGGCGGCCGGATGAACGGCGTCCGCCTCGCGACGTGGCGCATCCGGATCGGCCACGACGATCGCCATCCGCTGGAGAACCCGTTCGTGGTCCGGCGCATCAGCTGACCGAGCCTCCATTCCTTCGATGCCCGGCCGGTCGGTCGGGGCGTCGAGTCACCCGCCCGCGCGGCCGAACACGCTGGATCTGCCCGTCGGAATGGCCAGGTCACATGGGACTGCGGCTGGTCGGAGCCAGGGAGCCCGCGCGCCGCATCGCCTCTCGTCCGGAATGGTCCGTTGTCGGCCGGTGGATGACCGGCGAGGATCTGCACCGGAGGCGCCTCGATGTGAGGCGCCTCGTCGACGCTCAGCCTGGTTCTTCGTCGCTCTCCTTGTCCCGCTGCCAGCCGAGGTGCTTCCGCAGCCAGCCGACCGAGGCCAGGTGGTATGTCGCGGTCTCGTTGTACGTCGCGAGCGCCGCGACCTCCGTCGCCGACAGGCTTGTCCGCACGCCAGCGTCGGACATCTCGGTGACAGCGTCGGCAGCGATCATCACGTCTCGTCGTTGTTGCGTGAGTCGCACCCGCACGCCATGGAAGATGTCCTCGGCGTCGGACCCGAGGACCTCACGCACCTCGCCCACGCGGTCGTCGTCGCTCGAGACGACCGGCGTCCCGTACACGATCGAACGCCACGAGGTCGCTTGGGTGTCAGGCATGTCGATCTCCTTGTCGGTGGGCCGAGGCGGGCGCGTGCATCGGGCGAGTCTGCGGCCGCGAACGGGCCGGCGCAACCACTCGCCCTGTGGCCTCCGACATCGGACGCCGCAACGATGCGACGCCGTCCTCTCGTGCGCGACCTCGCTCGGAGGCGCGCTTGCGTCCCGCGACCCACCAGACGGGGTCGGCCGGGCGGATCGAACAACCCGGCTGCAGAGGCCGCCGGCGACCGCCACGAAACCGGGGTGTCGGGGGCGCCAACCGCGTCTCGGGCGGCGGGTCGCGGGAGGTCGCGGCGGGCGCGATCGCGGGGGAAGCGCCACGACGCCCCCGCAAACGGTCCGTTTGGGCCGTCACCATCCGGCGACCGACCCGCACTCTGTCCGCAGCCGGCGCAACAGCCGGGCAGGAACGACCTCTCGCGCGACCCGTCATGTCCCACGGGCCCACGAGGCCTAGTGCTGGAGGTGAAGGCCTTGCGCACCGTGTTCGTGGACCCGCAGCGGTGCATCGGCTGCGGTCAGTGCGAGTTCGCGTGTGCCGTCGCGCACTCGAAGACGCGCGACCCCGTCATGGCGCTCGTCGAGACACCGGTGCCGCGGCAGCGGGTGCATGTCCAGGCGGGTCCGGTGCCCAACACCGCCTACCCGAACAAGTGCCACCACTGCAACCCGGCTCCATGCCTCGGCGTGTGTCCCAGCGGCGCCATCTCGCGTGACGCGACGCACGACACCATCCTCATCGAGGGCGGCAGGTGCATCGCGTGCGCGATGTGCGCCATGGTCTGCCCGTTCGACGTCATCACCTACCACCCGCAAGTGGCGGCGGGCGAGGCACGGACGGTTGCCGTCAAGTGCGACGGCTGCATCGACAGGGTCCGCAAGGGCCTGGTCCCGGCGTGCGTCGAGACGTGCAAGACGGGCGCCCTGCGGTTCGGTGACATCAACGAGCTGATCGCCGCCGATCAGCGCCGGGAGACCGCGACGGTCCTGGCGGCTGCCGGGGGCGCGGAGCCCGAGCCGGGTGCGGACGGCATCGCGGCGTGGCGGGCCACGGGGGCCAACGTGGCCCATCTGGGAGGTGTGCGATGACCCTGCTCCAGCGGAACGGCTACGTGCCCAAGGCCGCGAGCGTTCCCGAGGACGCCAAGGCGATGGTCGAGGTCGCCAGGGTCGAGGGCATCCCCACCGTCTGGGACCGCCTCGCCGCCCAGGAGCCGCACTGCGGCTACTGCTCGCTGGGCGTGTCCTGCCGCAACTGCTCCATGGGCCCGTGCCGTATCGACCCGTTCGGCACCGGACCCCAGGTCGGCGTCTGTGGCGCAGGCGCGGACCTCATCGTGGCCCGCAACCTGTCTCGTGCGATCGCCGTCGGGTCGGCAAGCCACTCCGATCATGGACGCGACATCCTCGAGGTCTTCGAGCAGACCGCCAAGGGTGAGACCTCCGGCTATCACATCACCGACGAGCCCAAGCTTCTCGCCCTCGCCGCCGAGTGGGGCATCGAGACCGCCGATCGCCCGATCAATGACATCGGCGTGGACCTGGCCGACGCGATGTTCGAGGACTTCGGCTCGCGCAAGAAGGCGCTGGGCTTCGTCTCCCGCGTGCCCGAGGCGCGCAGGGCGCTCTGGGAGCGGCTCCAGATCACGCCCCGCGGTATCGACCGCGAGAACGTGGAGATGCTCCACCGGACGCACATGGGCGTCGATTCCGACTACGCGAACATGCTCCTCCACGGCCTCCGGACGAGCCTGTCCGACGGCTGGGGCGGCTCGATGATCGCGACCGAGCTGTCCGACGTCCTGTTCGGGACGCCGCAGCCCGTCATGTCCGAGGTCAACCTCGGCACGCTCAAGGCCACGCACGTGAACATCGCGCTGCACGGGCACAACCCGCTGCTGTCCGACGTGATCGTGGAGGCGTCGTCGGATCCCGAGCTCATTGCGCTGGCGAAGAGCAAGGGCGCCGAGGGCATCAACCTCGTGGGCCTGTGCTGCACCGGCAACGAGCTGATGATGCGCCGCGGCGTGCCGATGGCCGGCAACCACCTGATGCAGGAGCTGGTCATGATGACCGGCGCCCTCGAGGCGATGGTCGTCGACTACCAGTGCATCATGCCGTCCGTCGTCGACGTCGCGAAGTGCTTCCACACGCGCGTGATCACGACGGCCGACAAGGCGAAGATCCCGGGCGCCACGCACATCAGCTTCGATCCGGCGCAGGGCCTCGCGATCGGCAGGGAGATCGTCCGCCAGGGCATCGAGGCATTCCCCAACCGGGTCAGCGCGCGTGTGAACATCCCCAGCGAGCCGGTCCCGATGATGGCCGGTTTCAGCGTGGAGGCGATCCTCGGCGCGCTCGGTGGCACGGCCCAGCCCCTCGTGGACGCGATCGCGTCCGGTGCCATCCGTGGCGCCGTCGGCATCGTCGGCTGCTCCAACCCCAAGATCCCGCTCGACACCAGCAACGTGGGCCTCGCCAAGCGCCTCATCGAGAACGACGTGCTCGTGCTCGTGACGGGCTGCGCGGCGGTGGCCAACGGCAAGGCGGGGCAGATGCTCCCGTCCTCCGCCTCGATGGCGGGGCCGGGACTCCGCGCCGTCTGCGAGTCGCTGGGCATCCCGCCCGTGCTGCACATGGGCTCCTGCGTGGACAACACGCGGATCCTCGTGCTCGCGGCGGCCCTCGCCAAGCACCTCGGCGTCGACATCCACCAGCTGCCGCTCGCTGGCGCCGCCCCCGAGTGGTACTCGGAGAAGGCCATCGCGATCGGCTGCTACGTGGTCGCGTCCGGGATCACCACGGTCCTCGGCGTCCAGCCACCGATCTTCGGGAGCCCGAAGGTCGTCGACCTCCTGGCCAACGGTCTCGACGGCGTGGTCGGCGCGAAGTTCGCGGTGGAGCCAGACCCCGAGGCTGCTGCCATCCTGATCCGCAAGCACATCGAGACCAAGCGCAAGGGCCTCGGCCTGACGTACATCGAGCCGTCGGAGATCGGGGTGCCGGTGACCACCGGCTGACCGATGGCACCCGGGGAAGCTGGCGACGCCGTGCCGGTCGACGAGGGGATCCGCCTCGTCCTGACGGGCAAGGGCGGCGTCGGCAAAACCACGCTGACCGCTGCCCTCGCGAGGCTCCTCGCCCGCGAGGGCCGGCGCGTGCTGGCCGTGGATGCGGACGCCCAGCTCAACCTGGCGGCCGCCCTCGGGATGGCGCGGGACGAGGCCGAGCACCTCGTCCCGCTCTCGCACCATCGCGACTACATCGCGGAGAAGACGGGCGTCCAGCCCGGCGAGACCGGCGCGCTCGTCCGCCTCAACCCTGACCTCGCGGACGTGGTCGACCGCTTCGGGCAGCTGGCTCCTGACGGCGTCCGCCTCCTGGCGATGGGCACCCTCACCGGAGCGGGGGGCGGCTGCCTCTGTCCCGAGAACACGACCCTCGCCCAGGCGATCCGCGCGGTCGGGCTCCGCCCCGGCGAGGCGATCGTCCTGGACACGCAGGCCGGCGTCGAGCACTTCGGCCGTGCCATCGCCCGGGGGTTCGGCCACGCGATGATCGTCACGGATCCCACCTACAGCGGCATCGGCGTGGCCGTCTCCGCGGGGCGCCTGGCCCGCGACCTCGGCATCCCGTCCGTCCATCTCGTGGTCAACAGGGTCCGGAACGACGCCGACCGCGAGCGTGTGGCGGACGACCTGGCGCGGCGCGGTGGTGACCTGCGTTTCGACACGCTCGCCTGGCTCCCCTACGACGAGGCCGTCCTGGCAGCCGAGCCTGCCGTCGATCCCCTGCTTGCCGATCCCGACTCACCGTTCATGACCGCCGTCCGCGCCATGGCGGCCGTCGTCTCGCGCACCCCGACGGAGATCGCCCCATGAAGGTCGTCATCATCGGCGCCGGCCCTGCCGGGATCGTGGCCGCGGAGGCCCTGCGGGCGAAGGACCCCGCTGTCGAGCTCGAGATGATCACGCAGGAGCCATACCCACCCTACTCGCCACCGGCCATGGCCGACCACTTCCTCAACGGCCGGGATGAGCCGCTCTTCTGGCGCGGCAGGGACGTCACGGAACGCCTCGGGATCCGCTACCACACGTCCGCCCGCGTCAACGCAATCGACGACGGGTCGCGCGAGGTGGTCCTGGCCGGGGACGGCAGGCTTGCCTACGACCAGCTGCTGATCGCCAGCGGCTCGCGCCTCCACGCGCCGGTCGAGGGCGCCGAGCTCGAGGGCGTCCACGACTTCAAGTCGCTCGCGGCGGCCGAGGAGATCGTGGGCCGGGTCAGGCGCGGCGAGGCGAAGACGGCGGTGATCGTGGGGGCCGGGTTCATCGGCATGGAGATTGCCCTCCTGCTCGCGGACCTGGGTGTGCGGGTCACCATCATTGGCCGGCGCGGCTGGGTCATGCCCCGCATGCTGGACCCGGAGACGGCCGAGATCGCCGGCCGGGCCATGACCGGGAGGGGAGTCGAGCTGCGCCTCGGGGTCGAGGCGATGGGTTTCGTCGAAGCGGACGGGCGGGCCGCCGGGGTTCGCATGGTCGACGGGGAGCTGGTCACGGCGGACCTGTACATCGCCGCCACCGGCGTCAAGCCCAACGTCTCCTTCCTCGCCGGGAGCGGCGTCGCCCACGAGTGGGGCATCGCGGTCGATGATCACCTCCGGACCACCGCACCTGGCATCTGGGCCGCCGGCGACGTCGTCGAGGCGCCCGACCGGGCGACCGGCCAGGCGTACGTGCACGCGATCTTCCCGAACGCCGTGGACCAGGCCAGGGTCGTCGCCGCCAACATGCTCGGAGGCGACGTCGCCTACGCGGGCGCCGAGTCGATGAACAGCCTCAAGCACCTCGGCCTGCCGATCATGGCCGTCGGCGCGATGGAGGGAGCCGACGAGCTGCGCTGGCGCGAGGGTGACGTGCTGCGCAAGGTGTTCCTCACGGACGGACGCGTGACGGGGTTCCGGTTCACCGGCGAGGTGTCCGGTGGCGGCGTGCTCCGATCCTTCCTGCTCCGCGGCGAGGACGTCCGGCGGTTCGGGCGCCGCCTGGTCATGCCGGGGTTCGGGATGAGCGAGATCGTGCTGCCGGCGGTCGGCGTCTGAGCCCAGGCGACCGGCGACGCGCCCGGTCTCGCCCCGGTCGTCGAGGGGTAGGTCGGCCCCGTGTGTGGTCATCGGTCATTCGACTGATGACCCCAGGGCGGCATGGACCGATGCTGCGTCTGGCACGAGTGATGGGCACTCGGCCAACCCCGGCCGCTTGAACGGAGCCTTGCGGGGCCTTCGGAATCGGCCTGGTCGCGAAAGAGCTGAGGACCGTGCACGTGCGTTCTGATCACCTGTCTGACCCACGCTTTGCGCTGGCCGCGACCGTCGACGAGGATCGCCACCGCGACGCGGCGCGGCGCCATGACCATCATCGCGCCCTCCTCGAGACGCGGGCCGGGGTCCCGTCGCTGCGGGCGCGGCTGGGAGCCGCGATCGTCGGCATCGGCCGGCGCGACCACTCGCTGACGGACTACCCGTGCCGCCTCCCCGATGGGAGGATCGGCCGGGTCGCAGTGGTCCTGGATGACGCGGAGTGGGTGCTCGTCTGCCGCGTCGCGTAGGCCAGACTCCACCGGTCCACCCGGGCAGGCCGGCCCGTCCGGCTCCGCACCGGGCCCCGCCGCCGTGAGCCTGCCGCACGGGAACGAGCGTACCCTGCGGCAATATCCATCACGAGCTCGTTCCTCCGACTCCACCAGGCCGTCTACGAGCGCACCGACGGGAGGCTCGGGCACCGGCCGATCGGCGTCCCGTCGCTCATCCTCCGCACGACCGGACGCCGCACGGGCAAGACCCGGGCGGCCGTTCTCGTGTACGGGAACGACGCGGGCCGGTCCGTGGTCGTCGCCTCGAACGACGGGCAGGACAAGCCTCCGGCGTGGCTCCACAACGTGGGTGCCCATCCCGACGTCTCCATCCAGGTCGGCCGCAGGCGAGCCGCGGCCCGCGCCCGGATCGTCGAGTCCAGCGACGCCGCCTATCCACGGCTGTGGCGCCTGACCGGCGACGATGCACCGGGAGCGGGTCGCGGCGCGGCGGTGTGACCCCTCTGGCCAGGAGCGGGACAATGGCGGCCTGCTCGGAGGTCCTGAACATCCTGAAGCACTCGTCCGCGAACCTGCATCAGCGCGAGGCCAGCGTCGAGATCACGCTGGTCCCGTGAACGACCTGGACGGCTCCGTCGCCCCCGGGGCGCCGGGCATCGGACCGACCTGGTCGAGCAGCGACAAGGACGCCGTGGGGACGTCGCACTACTCGAGCCGGGTGTGGTTCACGATCGGGCGCGGCATCCTCAACGAGGTCTACTGGCCGCACGTCGACCGGCCGCAGATCCGTGACCTTGGCTTCATCGTCGCAGACGACGCGGGGTTCTGGAGCGAGGTCAAGCGCGACGCCACGCACGACGTCCGCCATGCCGAGCCCGGCGTGCCCGCGATCACGGCGGTGCACCAGCACGAGGCCTACCGCCTGACGCTCCGGATCTGCGCCGACGACCACGCCGACGTCGTCCGGATCGAGGCCCGGCTCGAGGATCTCCGCGACCAGGCTGATCCCGCGCGCACAGCCCACCCGTTGCGGCTCCACCCGCTCCTGGCACCCCACCTGGGGTTTACCGGCCTCCACGGCCGGGCATGGGTCGGCTCCCACAATGGCCGCCCGATGCTCTTCGCCCAGGACGGGCCGTGGGCCCTCGCGCTCGCATCCGACCCGGCTCCGCTGCGCCAGGGCGTCGGCTACGTGGGCGCATCGGATGGCTGGCAGGACTTCGCGGCGAACGGCAGGATGTCCTGGACCTACGCCCGCACTGGCGCCGGCAACGTGGCCGGGATCACCGAGCTCGCGCTCGATGGAGGCGTGGCCCAGATCGCCCTCGCGTTCGGGGCCCGGCCCGAGGAGGCCGGGCTCGAGGCGAGTGCCGCGCTGGCCGGTCCCTTCCAGAGTGCCTGGGAGGAGTACGTCGGCAACTGGCGCGGCTTCGTCCGGACAGTCGTCGACCCTCCTGCCGATCTGCCGCAGGAGGACCGCGACCTGTACCTGACCTCGGCGTCGGTGCTGCGATCGCACCAGGATCGAACCCTGCCTGGCGCGACCGTGGCCAGCATGTCGATCCCGTGGGGCAACACCCGCAATGACCGGGGCGGCTACCACCTGGTCTGGTCGCGCGACCTCGTCGAGTCGGCCGGGGCGTTCGTGGCCTTGGGCGCCGTTGCCACGGCCCGACGCACGCTCGCCTACCTCGTCGCGTCGCAGGAGCCGGACGGCCACTGGCCGCAGAACCAGTGGGTGGACGGTGTCCCGTACTGGACCGGCGTGCAGCTCGACGAGGCCGCCTACCCGATCCTGCTTGCCGGGGCCCTCCGCACCGGCGCCTCGGAGATGCACGGCAGGACGGGCCCCCACGCCGCCGTGTTCCAGACCCTCGTCTCCCAGGCGGCGCTCGACGTCATGATCGCCCGCGCCGCCAGCTTCATCGCGCGGACCGGCCCGGCCACGAGCCAGGATCGCTGGGAGGAGACGGCCGGGCTGACGCCGTCCACGCTGGCGCCCGTCGTCGCCGCCCTCGTGGTCGCCGCCGGGCACCTGCCCGAGCCGGCCGCCGCCTACTGCCTGGAGCTCGCGGACGACTGGAACGCCTCGATCGAGGACTGGACGTACGCCCGCGGCACGCGGCTCGCCCGGGAGCACGGGGTCGACGGCCACTACGTCCGGATCGCATCTGCGGACGTGCTCGCCGGGGCGCCCATCTCGACGCCTGTGGAGCTGCGCAACCAGCCGGGCGGCTCGTCGACGGTGCGGGGCGACGAGATGTTCGGGACGGACTTCCTCGCGCTCGTGCGGTTCGGTCTCCGCCTACCCGATGACCCGCGGATCGTGTCGAGCCTCGCGGTCGCCGATGCCCTCCTGCGGACTGACACGCCGAGCGGACCGGTCTGGCACCGCTATACGGGCGACGGCTACGGAGAGCACGAGGATGGGAGCGCCTACGACGGCACCGGGATCGGCCGCGGCTGGCCGCTCCTGGTGGGCGAGCGGGGCCACGTCGAGCTGGACGCGGGGCACGACGCGCGGCCATACCTCGAAGCGATGCGGCGCATGGCCTCCGGCGGGGGGATGCTGCCGGAGCAGGTTTGGGATGCGGCGGCGGTTCCCGAGCGCAACCTTGCTCCCGGGCGACCGAGCGGCTCGGCAATGCCGCTCGCCTGGGCGCACGCGGAGTACGTGAAGCTGGTCCGCTCCATCGCGCTCGGCCATTCGATCGACCGGCCCGAGGCGGCCTGGCGGCGCTACCGGGGCGTCGCCCCGACAGCGACGCGGGCGATATGGCGTTTCATGGCGCCACGGGCCTCGATGCCCGCGGGTCGCACCCTGCGCCTGGAGCTGATGTCCCCGGCGCGGGTCCGGTATTCGACCGACGGGCGGCAGACGTGGACCGATCTCGATACCCGGGACACGGGTCTCCGTGTGTGGCTTGTCGACGTGCCGGGCTCCGACCGACTGGCTCCCGGTGGGGCCGTGGACTTCACGTTCTGGTGGCCGGAGGCCGGCCGCTGGGAGGGGCGCGACCTGCGCGTCGAGGTTGTCGAGTCCCTGCGGTAGCCGGAGGTACCGCGCCGCAGGGCTCGGCGGACCGGCACGGGCTCGCTGGATTGACGCCAAGCTGCCACATCGCCTCAGGCTCCGGTTCGCTCTTCGGGCAGGGCCCCGGTGGTCCGCCGGGCAAGCGCCGCTGCCATGGACCGCCTACGCAGCGAGGGCCGGCGGGCTAGGGGTGTGTCCGCTCGGTTCGCCACTCGACCGGCGCCCTGCGCCGGACGACAACCGCGTACGGACGAGGGCTGCCCTGGCGTGCGTCTCGCCGACAGGCCGACCGTGCGCTCGCCCGAGGCCCGGAGACGAGACGAAGGGCCGGCTCGTGGCCGGCCCTTCGTCCGATGTCTGCCAAGGCGCGCCGTCAGGGCGCGAGCGAGACCGTGCCGAACGCTCCGCCGGCCTCGTCGTTCGGGCCAGCCGCGAAGAACAGGGTGTTCGACGGGCCGTTGTTCGGGCTGCCGCCACCGAATGCGATGGCCCACAGGCCGTCGATCACGACCGGCTTGTGATGGGCGCCGCGCAGCTTGCCGTCGGGATGCCAGCGGTGGCCGTCCCAGCGGAAGGCATTGAGCCTGCCGTCGCCGAAGTTGCCGACGATCAGGTCGCCGCTGAACCGGCCGAAGTCGGCCGGAGCCCAGGCGAGTCCCCACGGCGCATTGAGAGAGCCGTGGGTCGCCACCCGTGCCAGGAACGTGCCGTCGGTTGCGAACGCGTCAACGACGCCCCGGCCCCGGCCCGCACGCTCATCGTTGCTGCCGGCCTGCTGCTTCGCGTAGGTCACGAAGATCATCCCGTTCAGGTTCTGGATGCCGAACGGCGCGTAGTGCTTCGGCAGCTTCGGGTCGACGAATGCGCCGGACCACGCCTGACGAGCAAAGGAGCTGTCGAAGATGTCAACGCGTGCGTTGTGGAAGTCGGTCGCGTACAGGTAGTCCGCCCCATGCGCCGTCCCGATCGCGAGGCCCTTGTAGACGGCGCCGCCCGCCGACTCGTCTGCTCCGATCTCTGCCGCCGTGCCGAGCGCGCCTCGCCACCCCGAGATGATCCCGGCCTCGCTGGCGAACAGGAACCGGTCGCCATTGAAGGAGCTGCCTCCGTTGAACACGGTGCCCGTCGGGGCGCCTCCCGGGATCGTCACGACCAGGCCCAGCTTTGCACCGGTCGCGTTGTACAGGGTCGACTTGTCCGTGCCGTTGTCGGCGACCCACCATGGAGTCGTCGGGCCTCGACTCAACCCCCAGCCGTTGACGAGGTCCGGGTCAGTGGCGGTGCTCGCGAGCATGGTGACCACGTAGCCGTCGTGCCGGCCTGGGTCGTGGGCTGCCACCGGGCCGGCCGCCGTGAGCAGGAGGCCGAGCGCGGCCCCCGAAACAAGGAGTCGACGGATCATGGGACGTCCTCCATCGGCTGGTACGACTCGATCGGCCGCAGCGCGGCCCCGCGCACCGTTAGCGGTGGCTACGTTCACGATCCGAAGCCGGTTTCCGGGCAGTCGCCCCAGGCTCCGGTGTCGGCGTCGTCGCGGGTGAGCCCTTGAAACCGGCCACGTGCCACCGGCGTAGCGGGGAGTGGAGGATCTGCCACCAATGATCGCAATTCGCTCGACCCTCTCCGCGGCTCGCCGGCTGCTCCCCGGACGCCTGGTCGTCCTGCTGCCGCTGGTGCTGGCCATCCTCGCGGCATGCGGCCCGGGCAGCGGCCGGGGTCCCGCCTACTGATCTCGAGGGTCAGTTGCCCCCACATTCATCCTGGCCCACCGACGTTGCGCCGCATCTCCCGACCCGACCGGCGCTCGATCGGCCAATCGGACCACGATCCCTGGGGAGTTCACGATGCGCCACGCCCGCCTCGCAGTCATGACGGTCTCCGTCGCGTTGGCGATCGCCGCCTGCTCGGGGAGCGCCACGCCGGCACCGTCGGCCCAGCCGTCTGGCGCCCCATCGGCGGCATCGATCTCGCCGTCCGCAGCTGCCTCGACCGCTGCCGGCAGCGCCGTGACGATCGCCAACTTCAGCTTCCAGCCGACCCCATTGACGATCGCGGTGGGGACGACGGTCACGTGGACCAACACCGACGGCACCGAGCACACGGTCACAGCCGACGACGGCTCGTTCAAGAGCGACAGGCTCGCGAGCGGCGCCACGTTCGGCCAGACCTTCGCCACGGCCGGCACGTTCGCCTATCACTGCTCGATCCACTCATCGATGAAGGCGACCGTCATCGTCAAGTGAACGACCGACGACGGAGCCTCGATGCGGCCGGAGGTCGACCGGCCGAGCCCGGGCCCGGTTCCGCCGCCGGCAGGCCACGGGCAGAGGATCTCGCTACCAGGTTCTCCCGACCATCACCACAATCGCTGCGACGACGAGGGCGACCGCCGCGGTCCCGCCGAGCAGCAGCAGCCATCCGCGGCCGACTGCCCGCTTCCACGCCCGGTAGGCGGTGCCGGCGAGGCCCCCCAGGACGACAAGGGCGAGGAGATCCCAGGATGCAGTGCGGTCAACGATGCTCCTGTAGGCCACGATGGCGAGGATCCCGAACGACAGCACCAGGTATGAGACGCGGTCTCCGCCGCGATCGACGCCCGCTTCCCGTTCATCGCGCGGAATCAAGCGCTCCACGGGTCACTCCTTCCAGCTGGAAGAGCTCATCAACCCGAATGCCCAACACGTGGGCGAGACGGAATGCAAGGAGAGCCGAGGGACAGTACTGACCCGTCTCGATCGAGCTGATCGTCTGGCGGCTGACTCCGACCACGCGCGCGAGCTCGTCCTGCGACAGATCGTGTTCGGCGCGGGCGACCCGAAGGCGGTTGACAAGGCGGTCAGATGGCTCCCGTGACATCGGCGCCATCATGGATCGTGACGGCCAGACTGTCAAGTACACTTGGCATAATGACAAGTATAGAAGGCACGTTGCAGTCCGGCGGGGTCCGGACCGGCCCGAGATCGCACCCCTGAGCGACTGGCAGGTCAGCCGGGTGGTGGCGGACTGACGGACGAGCCGTGCCCCGGTTCGCCGGGCGCCACCCAGGCGCCGATCCCCAGGAAGCGGACGACGGCGAAGAGCCAGACGACGGCGAGGATGGCAGCCATGGCGAGGGCGAGGAGCCACGGGGCCGGCTGCCACCAGCCGACCGCCAGCGCGATGAGCGCGGCCACGACCATCACCAGTGTGAGCGGTCGATACAGCGCCGCGTGGCGCTCGTAGTCGACCAGGGAGCGCGTCGTCACGCCGAGGGCGAGGAGCGCCATCGCCACCGAACCTGCAAGCAGCCAGGCGGTCCCCGCCGGTGTCTGCGGATCATGGGCGTGCTCGATGAGTCCGACCATCGCGGCGCCGGCGCCAACGATCGCGATGGCGATCGGCAGGTGCCCCTCCATCCAGGCGTTGACCGCCAGGCCGCCGGCACGCGGCTGACGCCGGCCGGCGAAATCGAAGAAGATCCACCACAGGCCGAACCCGACCAGCAGTGCGACGAAACCCGTCGCAAACGTCACGGGATCGTGGTCCGCGGCCGACATTCCGTTCACCACGCCGACGACGACCTCGCCCAGCACGATGATCACGAGCAGGTCGAACCGTTCGACCATCGAATCCGTGGGGACGATGCCCATCGTCGTCCTGTGCCGCGACTGCCAGCCGAAGTAGAGCATCAGGGCGAGCCACCCGATGACGAACGCGGCCCACACGAGGAGTCGCCCATCGGCCGGCAGGAGGACGCTGGCAGCGATCACCACCACGGACGCTGCCATCGCGGCCAGGTAGCGCGCCGTGATGGCCATGAACTCGGGCCGGTCCTGCCCGCGGACCGCGTACCAGAGCCAGGTCATCACGGCCAGGAACGCCACGTACACGACGGCGAAGGCCGTGCCGCTCTTCCCCGCCGCGTCACCCGTGAAGACGGCAAGCAGCGCGAGGATGGCCATCTGGATGAACACGAAGGTCCGGGTCCGGCCATCCTCGCGGCCGTGGAGCTCGTAGTACAGCGTCCCGTTCGCCCATGCGATCCAGATGACGCCGAAGATGACCAGGAACTCCGCGTAGCCGCGGACGGACAGGTGGCCGGCAAGTTGGCGCGCCGCCTGCGAGATCACGACGACATAGACGAGGTCGTAGAACAGCTCGAGGAAGCTGACGCGGCGCTCGGCGTCGATCTCGCCATGCGCCCGCGGCGGCCGCCAGAACCAGCTCCGGAAGCGGCTGACGGTGCCCCGTCCGGCGATGCCCGCGGACTCCTCGGTCATCGCGACGGGACCGTCCGGCCACGGGTGGTGGCGCTGTCCATCGTTCGAACCATCCTCGGTTGAGGCTGTGTGACCGCGACCGCGACCGCGACCCGGTGGTCGCGAGCCATGGTCGGGGATCGGGGCCGTCGGATCAAGTCGGTGCCGGCAACGTGGAACCACGCCGCTGCCGGGCGACGCTGCGGCACCCCTCGACTCGTTCGTCGAGGTCGGGCGCGCTACCTCAGACCCGACCAGGCCCAGGCCGTCAGGCTGACCTGCTCGACCTTGATCGGGCCGGGTCGCTGTCGCACGCCCGAGAGCCCGATTCGGCGGCCATCAATGGTCGGCTACCCTTCGACGGGACCCTCGACATCGTCGTAGATCCGCGCCTCGCGGATCCGGCCCGTCTCCCCGCGTTCATAGACCGCCACGCCCGCCTGCGGCGACAGCGCGGTCTCGCCCCAGCGCACGGCGTTGAACTCGAGAGCGGTCCGGACTCCATCCTCGGTCACGGTGCAGTGTTCGAGGAGGATCCCTCCGCCGGCACTGAAGAAGCGTCCGAAGAACCCAAGCAGGGTGGCTGTCCCGCAGACGCGGAACTGCGGGCCGGCGGGTTCGCGGAAGCAGCCGTCGGGCTCGAAGGTGGCCGTGATCCGCGCCGCGTCCCCGGCAGCCAGCGCGGCCTGGTACTCGCCGACGATGTCCGACTCATGCACCGCCGGGTCCCAGGCGAGGAGGGGCGGCCGGAGCACGTGGTGTCCCAGGAGCGGCCACTGGCTGTGGTAGATCCGGATCCACACGGCCCGGCGCTCGGCGTCGGGCTCGACAACGACGGCGACCGGCAGCACGAGGGACGTGCCGGCGACCGCCAGGCTGAGGTCGAACTCGCCGACGGAGCGCGCGACGCCGTGGGTGGTGGCGATGGTCGCCGCCCGCGCCGATCTGCTCCCGGAGCCACACCGCGCTCGACGCCCCGTATACCTCGAGCGCCGCCCGCCCTTCGACCCGTCCGGCGTCCGGATCATCGATCCGGACGCCCCCCGGGAAGAGCTCCAGGAGGGACCCCGGATCGACGTCGGGCCAAGTCTCCGGCGATGGGGCGGGCCGCTGGTCGCCCCCTCGATGTCGCGATGCCCCGAGGACCACCCGCCCGAAATCCATCAGCCACGTCATCGCTGTCCGCCTCTCGCATGTGCCTCGATCCCGCCCACTCTGGCACGGGTTCGCCGCGTGCGTCGACCCGGTTCTCGTCCAACCCTCGGCTGCCCGGCCCGGGTGCCCCGTTGTCCGAGCCCTGCCGGAACCCGCGGCCGGCGGCCCGACGCCAGGCTTGCGCACGGCGGGATGATGATCGTCCTGGCCACGCTCGAGGACGACCCCCATGCCGTACGTCAAGGACCCCCGGGTCGACGCCTATATCGACGTCCTGCCGGGCTGGCAGCGGGAGATCTGCCGCCAGGTCCGGGACCTGGTCCACGCGGCGGACCCCGACGTGCAGGAGACCATCAAGCGGAGCGTCCAGCCGTACTTCGTCTTGGAGGGCAACGTGTGCGCCCTGCTGGCCGCCCGGGATCACGTCAACGTGTTCCTGTACGACGGCGCGATGGTTCCCGACCCCGACGGGATCATCACGGCAGGGCACGCAAACACGACCGCCCGGACGGTCGCCTTCCGCGAGGGCGAGACAGTCAATGAGCCTGCCCTCGTCGCGATGTTCCGGCAGATCATCGCGAACAACAGGGCCGGCGGCTGGCGCAGGCTCAAGGACCCTGGATCCACGCCCGCCGCGTGACCGCGGTTCGCACGATCGCGGCCGCCGACGAACAGGCGCGCGGATCACGGGTCCGTCGGGGCCCGGCGGCCGCCGCTATCCGCCGCCGACCCGGCGGAATGACATGCGACCCCCGTCCATGACGAGGGTCAGGGCGTCACCCGTGACCCACGCTTCGGTCACCATGTTCTCGCCCATGCCCTCCAGGCGAAGGTTCCCGGCGCCGTCCACCGACCAACGCCCGGTGATAGCCAGGCCGTTCGCCAGGGTGCCGGTCGCGGTGCCATCCGCGGAGAACGTCAGGTTCATCGCGAGGCCGTGCCACCCCCCGACGATCGCCTCGGCCAGCGGTCCGGTGCCCCCCTGGTCCGCGGGCGGCGTCGCCGGCCCCGACGACGCATCTTCGAGGGCCGCGAACGTGGCCATCGCCTCGGCCCGCTGCGTCCGGTCGTGCGAGCCGAGTGCGTGCGCAGCCTCCCTGGCAAGCACCGATGGATCGTCGAGCGCACCAGCCGGAAGCGGCCCGTCGGGCAGCCGCTCGAGGTTGACGACCTTGCGGCTGCGAGGCAGGTAGTAGACGCGGACGATGCCGGCCTCCGGTGCGGCGTTGTACGCCGCCAGCCCACACCGGAGGCGCCGGCCCGCCACCTCGAGGTAGTAGAAGTCCGGTTGGGCGCCGGCATTCACCCCCTGGCGGGACCGGGCGATCGCCCCCTCCGCGGACTCGACCCGGCCGTCCCGAAGATCGCGCGCCAGCTGCCCACCCCCGAGGACCGACACGTAGGCGAGCACGCCCGCGCCGGCGAGGCAGGCCGCGCCGGCGAGCAGCCGGACGACGGTCGGGAGAGGCGTGTGCCCGACGCCGACCAGGAGCAGGACACCGGCCACCGCCAGGACCAGGGCCATCAGGCTCACGGTCCCGCTCCAGCGACGCTCCGCGCCGGTCCAGCCCTGCCGCTGCGCGTCGGTCAGCCGCCCCTGGCGGTTTGCTTCGAGGGCATCGGCGGGGAACGGTCCCGCTGCCGCAGATCCACTCGCCACGACGCCGCGGGTCATGACGGACTTCGACATGGCAACTCCTCGGAGGTTCGCCTGACGACCTGGTGGCGGGGACGCCGACCCAGCACGAGGACCGCGATTATGGGCGCAGCTCGCCGATCTGTCCCGCACGGGCGGGAGGGCCGCGCGTCGCACCCGGAGGCGACTTGTTGCGAAGGTGACCGGACTGCCTCAGGCCGCCGCCTCTCCGCGGAAGTCGGGCTCCGCGGAGATCGGCGCATCCACCGGCAAGTCCTCGCCGGACGGCGATCGTCCGGGCGCAGGCTCCGGCCCCGCTTCGATCGTGACCCTCGGCAGCCACTCGAGGAACGACGGCAGGTACCAGTTCCAGTCGCCGAGCAGGGTCATCACCGCCGGCAGCAGGATGCTCCGGATGATCGTCGCGTCGACGAGGACCGCGACCGCCAGGCCCAGCCCGAGCTGCTGGATCATGGCGAACTTCATCGTCACGAACACCGCAAACACGACGACCATGATCGCCGCGGCGCTCGTGATCGTGCCCGATGTCACGGCGATCCCGTGGGCCACCGCGGTCCGGGAGTCGAGGCCGCGATCACGCCCCTCCTTGATCCGCGTGAGGATGAAGAAGTGGTAGTCCATGGAGAGCCCGTAGACGATCGTGAACACGAACAGCGGCACGAAGCTCTCGATGACCGGGCCCGGCGTGATGCCGATCGTCCGCGCGAACCAGCCGTCCTGGAAGACCAGGGTCATGATCCCGTAGGCGGCAGCCGTCGAGAGCAGGTTGAGCGCGATGGCCGTGGTCGGGATGACGATGGAGCGGAACGCGACGAGGAGGAGCAGGAAGCTCATGCCGAGGACGAAGACGAGCACGAGCGGGGTCCCGTTCGTGAAGATGCGGTTCCCATCGAGCACGTACGCGGCGTCGCCCGCGACGTAGGCGTGGACGCCGGGCAGCCCGCCGAAGGCAGCCGGGACGACCTGGGCCCGAAAGCGCTCGACGGTCGCCTGGTTGGCGGGATCGTTCTGGTCGCCCGCCATCAGGAAGCCTACCCGCGCAACGGTCGCGTCGGCCGACGGTGCGATCGAGACCGGGCCGCTGACGCCCCCGTCGCGCAGTCCGGCAGATGCGAGCGATGCGATCGCCGCCTGCGTCGTCGGCTGGTTCGCGCCGGTCACGACGACGGAGAGGCGGAGGGTCGTCCCCTGCGGCCACTCGGCGTTGAGGACGTTCAGCCCCGCGACGCCGTCGACGCTCTGCGGGAAGCTCGTGATGTCGGTCGCGCCCATCCGCAGGTGGCCGAGCGGGCTCGCGACGAGGAGGAGCGCGGCGACCGCGGCGGCCCCGAGGACCGCGGGCCGGGCGACCACGGCGCCCACGATGCGCGCCCAGACGCCCGTCCCCTCGCCGCGCTCGCGGCCGAGGAGCGGGACGCGACCCCGGTTCACGCGATCGCCCAGGATCGCGAGGGTCGCGGGCAGGAACGTGAGGCTGCCGACGACCGCGACGAGGACGACGCCGATCATCCCGACCGCCATCGAGTCGAGGATCGGGACGCGGACCAGGAACAGTCCCGCGAGTGCCACCGCGACCGCGAGCCCGCTGAAGAAGACGGCGCGCCCCGCCGTGCCCGAGGCGGTCTCGATCGCCGCGAGCTTCTCGCGCCCGGCACGTCGCTCGCTCCGGAAGCGGGTGATCATGAACAGCGAGTAGTCGACGCCGACGGCAAGCCCGATGAGCACGACGAGCTGGCTCGAGCTCATCGCGACGGGCGCCACGAGCTGACTGTAGATGCCGAGGATGCCGAAGCCGCCGAGGAGGGCGGTCAGCGCGAGGAGGAGCGGCACGGCAGCGGCCACTGCGGCACCGAACGCGACGAGCAGGATGAGGAACGTCGCCGGCAGCGTGAGTCGCAGCGAGCCGTCCAGCCCGTCCCCGACGAGCTTGTTGAGGTCCTCGTTGATGAGGGTATTGTTGAGCGCGTGGATCTCGAAGGCGGGGTTCGACGACTCGATCTGCGCGATGACCGGCCGGAGCGCCGCTGCCTTCCCGGATACCGTGGCGGCGTCACCGGTGAGCTGCCCCACGAGGCGAACACTCGTGGCGTCGGCGGAGAACAGGCCCGCCGCAGGCGGGGCGGCGTACGGGTCGACGAGACCCGTCAGCGCCGGCTGGCCGTTCGCGTCGGTCGTGGCCGCCAGGCGGGCGAGGATGTCGGCTACCGTGGCGCGGTAGGCCGGATCGGTCGTCCTGAGCGAATTGCTCCGGATGACGAGGTAGGCGTCCTCGAACGGTGTTCCGGTGCCGGCCGAGGCGAAGACCTGGTCCGCCATCGCCGATTCGGTCCTCGCGGGACCGCCGCCCATCTGGGACAGCGTCCTCGTCCCGCCCATGGCCGCGCTCGCCGCGAACAGCCCGATCGTGATCACGAACCATGCGGCAACGACGGGCCAGCGGTGACGGGCGCTCCACGTCGCCACGCGGACGGTGAACGGTTTGCCGGCGGTGCCGGCGCGGATTCGGGCGGCCATCGACTGGACTCCTCCGCGCCGTCAGGCGCGTTCTTGTGCTGAACCCGTGTTGGCAGGCCACCAGGGGCTGCCTGGGCACCGGTCGCGTGGAGGCTCCGCGGCCGGGACGACGTGATCGTCAATCCGTCCCGGCCGGGATTTCCGTTGCGATGGCGTCGAGCGGACCGCCGATACCATCAACACGACCGTAGCGGGCCCAGGCCGGGCTCACCATCCGGGAGTCCGGTGTCTTCCGGGTAGGGCTACCCCCAGTACGAAGGCAGGTGGCGCGGCCCCGATGGCGCGTTCGGCTGAACCTGGGTCAGCGCGCGAATCCTTTCGGACGCGCCCGAACATCGAGGTTTCGAAGGCATCGATCGTCGGCGTCGCGATGCGGAGCGCCCGGATGAGATCGGCACGGACCGCGGTCTTCGAGGGCGGCCGTCGAGGACGCCGTTCGGACATGCGGGAGGATGGCGCGAGCCCAGGCACGAACGAGTCCGCCGATGACGATCGCGACCAGCGTCACCTCGGGATCATCAGGATCCGAGCCGATGGGCATCGTCGTGGTCCGATCCTGCCTGGCCGCTCGAGTGGGCATGCACCATCGGCGAACGGGCGCCGCCGGGCGTCGAGCGCGACCGGCGGCGGACCGTTCTTCGGTTCTTCCCCGGCTCAGCTCGCGTTGGGCGCGGGCTGCGTCCAGGTGCCGGGTCCAGTTGCCGTGGGGGCGACCATCCCGGGGCGGAGGGTGTGCCACGCCCCGAGCAGGAGGGCGCCGAACCCGAACAGCGTCGCGAGGCCGCTCACGAACGGCAGCAGCCCGGCTGCCGCCAGCACGATGACACCGAGCACCGCGGCACGGTACGGCCGCCCGGCCTCGCGGCTGCCCCGGGACCGGGCGATCAGCCAGTCGCCGATCCAGATGGCGGCCACCAGCCAGCCGCCGACAGCGAGCACCGGCAGGACCAGGAACAGCGCGGCGAGCCCGATCGGCGCGCCGATGACGGTCATCACGAGGAGCCCGGCCATGACCGGCAGGACCACGGAACCCGCGATTCCGGCCACGAGCGTCTGGCCCGGCCGCTGCGTGATCAGCGCCTCGACGTCGCGCACCTGGCGGGCACCGAACGCCGCAACGAGTAGCCCGGCGGCGATCATCGCCAGCGCGAACCCGACGGTGAACACGATCAGCAGGGGGATCGCCAGCAACGTCAGCATGGCGAGGTTGGCCTCGACCGAGGTGGTCCGGCCCATCACGACGGCGCCCGGATCCTGGCTGACCGTCGCGTGGAGGGTCGCCACGTTGCCGGTCACCGTCGTGCCGGGCCCGAGCGACGCGGTGCCGTCGACGACGACGAGGTTGTGCACCGTTGCGCCGGTGATCGTGGCTGAGCCGCCGAGCACGACGACCGCGTCCACCGACCCGGAGATCGTGGCGGTTCCGTGCACCACGACGACGGCGCCGATGGCCTGGTCGGACGGGACGTTCACCGTCCCGTTGACCGTGATGACGGTCCCGTGACCGGTCACCTGCACGGGGTCGGCCGCGAACGCGGCGGGGGCAATGGCGAGGAGCAGGATCGTGACCGAGGCCGCGATCGCGCACAGGCGTCGCACGAGAGGTTCCTTCCGTTCCATGGGCTTGCGGTTGTTGACACGGTGAACGCTACGGCGCAGGGATCGCCGATCCCAGCCGGGCAGCAGGCATCCTGGGGGTGGGGATAGCCCCACTACGGTGATCCGCCGTCGCGACCTTGATCGTGATCGGATCGCCACGTCTTCGACCGCGGTCCACCGGTCCGATGGCGAACTGCGACGTCCGCGTGGCCAGCGTGGTCACCCCGCGACGCTCTCGTCCATCACGGCGTGTGAAGCTGGACGAGCGCCGGTTCAGGTCGGGTCGGCCGAGTCGAAGCGGAGGCCGCTCGATCCCTCCCCGCGACCCGAGCGCTTGCGCCGGCCTGTCCAGTGGACAGTCGTCCCATCGAGCCAGCGGGCGAGGACCGGGACCCGCGTGACGCGCGCCCCCGCACGTGGGACCTCCTCCTCGAACAACGCCAGCGGTAGCCCTGGTTCCAGGAGGCGGCCGATCGGAGCCACGGGCACCGGGTCGCCGTCGCCGTAGCGGAGCATCGCCCCGCGCACGAGTCGGACCGCCCTGCGGCTCGCATCGACTTGGACCGGAAGCAGCGGGATCCAGTGGTCCGGCACGGTGCTCTCGACGGTGTACGCGAGCGGCGCCAGGGGCGGCTCGGGCGGAGGCTGGTTCGCGGCGACCCGGGCGATCCGACGCTGCCATTGCTCCGAGCGAGACAGAGGCGCACCGCTCGATCCCTCGACGACCCGTTCGACGGCCCAGGCCATGTTCGCCATCTCGTCGCGCAGCAGGAGGACGTCCTCGAGCGGCGGGCCCTCCAGGTGCGCCGCGAGCACCGGTGGCAGCACGAGCGCGTCGACCCCGGCACCCGGGCGTCCGAAGCCGCCCGGGACGGCGGGGTCGAACATCCGCCAGAGGCCGCCGTCCTGGACGGCCTTGTCGGTCGGGGAGACCAGGATCTGCTCGCCAAAGGTGTCGGTGACCACCACCGATCCGACGCTCGTCACGCTGCCGAAGGCGAGGTCGACGGGCACGATGAACCAGTCGTTGCCGAAGACCGTCGCGAACTCGACGAGCAGGAGTCGGGCGAGGTCGTCGGGCGCGGCGTCGATCGACCCGAGGTCGACGGCGGCATCCTCGAACTGCCACCAGCGCTCCGCCGGCATGCCCGGGAACCCGACCGGCGTGGGGAGGACGGCTCGGACGACGTCCGTGACCTCGCCGCCGGTCGCCCCGAGCGCCGCACCCGGCGCCGGGTCCATGTCGTACCAGTCGAGCCCGTCCCCGCCGTAGTCGTTGGCGGTCAGGACGAGCTCCCCGCCGTCGACCGGAGCGGCGACCGAGAACCGGTACTCCATCCGCTCCGGCAGCCACGTCCCGGAGTCGACCGCCGGCCCAACCTCGGCCACGAACCAGTCGAGCCAGCGGGTCGCGACCGGGAGGACGGCGGCCGCATCGGCCGGCGAGAGGGCGGGGGCCGCGGGCAACGCCCCTGGGATGGTCGCGGCAAGGTCGGCTGCCAGTCGCCCACCGTCCGGGACACGGCCCGCGAACATCACCAGCGTCGCCGGTGCCGCAGGGTCGTCTGCCAGCTCGTCAGCACCCAGCTGCACCGGATATCGCGCGAGGTACGCGTCGACGACATGGGCGAGGCCCGCTGAGCGCAGGTCCTCGGCGAACCGCAGGCCCGTCCGAGCTGCAGCGCGCAGCGTCAGCGCTCCCGTCGCTGCCTCCGCTTCGACCAGGGCCTCCAGCGGGAGCCCCGACGCGTCATAGTCCCGGGCAGGCTGTGGGTCGCCGCTCGCCGGCGTGACCGGGCCGGGTTGCCAGCGCGACATCCGGGACGTGCGCAGCCGGACACGGACGGCGACAGGCGAGGCCGCGTCCTCGCCCCGACTCTCGCCGAACTGCCACTGTCGCCCGAGGAGCCAGAGGGGGTCGCCGATCCGGGCTTCCAGCCCGGTGTCCGGATCCCCGTTCCGGGCCCGCGGCTCCAGCCGGTGGTAGACGGTGATCGAGGACGCCATGTCAGCCGCCTCCGTCCATCATTGCCTTGAATGTCGCGGCGTGGATGGCGGACGCGGCGCCGACCAGCTCCCTCAGGTGGATGCCCGGGGTCTCGTTCAGCGCGTTGTCGGCGACCAGGGTGGCCGGCAGGAACCGCCCTGCCCACGGCAGGGCGTCGAGGTCGACAAGCCGCATCCTGGCGAGGTCGATCGTCTCGCCCAGGATGGCCTCGAGCGTGGCGAGGTCCCACGGCCGGCCCGGGTCCGGCGACACGGCCAGGAGGACCGCCTGCGGCGCCCGTGAACCGGGAGCGTCGAAGTGGAATGTCAGGCCGGTCGTGGCACCGGCGGCCGGAGCGACCTCAACCCAGTCGTCCAGGACGAGACCGGCCAATCCAGCCGAAACGTCGAGGCCGGCCGGAGTCAGGGCGACGAGGCCGGTCGTCGGTCCCGGCGGAGGCGTCCCCTGGAACGGAAGGCCAACCCAGCGCGGCGCCGGGTCGCCGGATGCAGGCGCAGCGTACGGCACCTGCCCGACCGCGAGACCGAGCCCGTCGCCCGTGCCCAGGGCATGGGCGTACAGGAGCGCGAGCTGCAGCCTGCCGGCCCCCGGCCGGACCGCGGCCGCCCGTTCGAGCCATGCCGCCGGCGCGCCATTGTCTCCGCCGAGGAGGTCGGCGGCGAACGAGGCCTGGAGGGCGTCGGCATTCGCCGGCCTGCACACGGGAACGATCCGGAAGTCCGGCCCGAAGGCCGCGCCCAGGAGCGACAGGTCGAGGGTGCCGTCATCCGGGTCGGGCCGACCGGCGGCGAGGAGGTCGGACGCCTTCCTGAGCCGGGACGCGGCCTCGACGGACACGCTCGTCGCATAGGCGACGAGCCCGTCGTGACCGAGGGTGACGGGCGGCGACGCCAGCCCGAACTCGGTGAGCCGCCAGGCTGCGGCCTCGAGCTGCTCATCCGTCGCGGTCCCGCTCGCGAGCAGCGACTGCAGGTCGGTCGTCGCGGCTGTCAGCGCGGCCACGGCGGCGCCGGACCGCGCCTTCAGGTCGCCGGCCGCGTCCCAGCCGCTCGGCGGCGTCGGTCCCACGGGGCTCACGTCCATCGCCCGGACCGGCCGCGCCGACGCGAGAAGATCCCGGAGCGTCCGCCCGAGCTCGAGGAGCTCCGGCAGGCCCTTCGTGTCCGGCGTCCATGCCGGTCCCCGGTCGGCGAGCAGCGTCACGGGCGTGTCCGAGGTCAGCCCGGCAGGCGCGCCGCTCGGTGGCGAGGCCAGCAGCAGCCGGACGAGCCTGCGCTCCAGGGCCGACGTGCCGGGGCGGTCGCACTCCATGACGACGTCCAGCGGACAGAGGTTGAGATCTGCGAGCGAGATGTCGAGCGCGGTCCCCGCCGGAGCGCCGTACGCCACCCGCAGCCGGTATGTCGCCGCAGGCCCGAGCATCCTGCCGCACCATTCGTCCAGACGGGGCTCGGCGACCGATCGAGGAGTCGACCCCGCCGGCCAGCCGGGCGCCGCGGACGTGGCGACGGACATCAGGACCAGCAACCGCTCGGTCACGGCGGTGCCGCTGCGCGGCGTGCGGATGACCTCCGGCTCGGGCGGAGCGTGGTCGCCGCGGCTGATCGAGTCGAGGGAGAGGCCTGCCCGGAGCGGATTGCCCGAGACGAGCTGGTAGACGCTCTCGGAGAGCAGCACGTCCGACACCGCGTCGATGGCATCGTCGAGCGCGTCGAGCTCCCTCGAGACGATCGGCCAGCTGGTCGCCATGTCGGGTGCCGCCAGCGCCGCGCCCAGCGCCTGCTCGACCGTGGAGCGCGGCAGCCGCGAGAGCGCCAGCCCGTCCACGACGTTGCGGGCGCCAACGGCCTCGACCGACTCACCGTCGGCCGTGGGTGTCAGCTTGCCGGCGACCAGGGGGGCGAGCGCGCGGAGCGGGGCGATGCAGGCGTCGAGCTCGACGCCCGGGTGGCCCTCGTGGAGCGCCCGCTCGAGCTGGTAGCCGAGCAACGCACCGAGCGGCTGGCCCCCCCGCACGCCGTCGAGCAGGCGAGTCGCGGTCCGGACGCGGCCCGAGCTGAGGTCGACCGCCAGGGCGTCCGTGCCACCTCGAGCGGCGTGGGTGAGGTTCGCGCTGCGCATGACCGCTGCGGTCGCGGCGTGCGGGAGCGATGGGGCATGGACGAAGCCCGCGTTCGTGGGGTCGTGGAGGAGCGGACCGGCCTCGTCCTTCGGATTGACTGCCACCGGTTGCAGCGCCGGCTTCGCCGCCAGGTGCTCGACCCAGCCGTAGGCGCCGATGTACGTCCCGGTCGCATCGCGGGACCGCAGCGTCGCGAGGCGGGCGGCCGCGATGGACGTCGCCCACGCATCGAACCGGTGCGACGCTGTGTCCAGGGTGGAGGCGAGGAGCAATGCAAGCTGGTCGGCGTCGACGCCGACGAGATCGTCGAGCGCGGAGAGGAACTCGGCGAGCCGGGCGAACGGCTTCGCGTCGATGGCGATCTGCCGGGCGATGTACTCGCCCGCCGTGAGGGTGCCGGTGACGCCCTCGATCGGCGTGTTGAGCACGGTGCTCGCGCTGGCATGCTGCGGGATGGTCATCCGGGCCGATGCGAAGTCGCCGCCGGTCGCCACGACCGACGACACTCCGCCGGCATGCTGCTGGCCTCCCGGCGCGGGACCGGCGGGAGCTGCGGCGACGGACTGCGCGGTGACCATGCCGACGAGCTCCCCCTCGAGGGCGCGGACGGGGGCGACGGTTGCCGAGCCCGGAGGCAGGGTGATCGCCTGGACACCGTATTCCTGGAGCGTCGCGTGGCGGGCCAGGACGTTGAGGAGCGTTGCCGGACCGGTGCTCGATCCGGCCTCCACCTGGATGTCGTGGATCGGTGCATCGTGCAGGTGCTTCAGGTAGGCCGCGGCCTCGACCGTCCTGGCGGCATCATCCGGCTGCCCGGACACGGGTGGGAGCCACAGCGGGGCGGCGTCCGGCTCGTAGCGGCAGTCCGCGAGGTACGGCCGGAATCGCGCCTGGAGGGCAAGCAGGACGACGGTGGAGAGGTACCCCTGCCATTCCCTCGAGCCCGGATCCACGGGGTCGTCGGTCGCGAGGAAGCCGTTCTCGGCCATGCAGTACGTCGCGCCCTTGACGGAGCGGACGCGGAGGCTCGACGAGACCGCGGACATGCCCAGGGCCTCCACGATCTGCCTGTCCGGGTCGGCGGCGGCCGGGCCGACCTGCGGGACCGCCGACGTGCCCTCCTGCCAGTACGGGCGCAACAACTGCAGGAGGCGAACGAGCTCCCGCTGCAGCTCGGCGGCGCCACCGGACTCGCCCGCCGACTGCCAACGGTCGAGTGACGTCACCGGGAGCAACCCGTACGGCTGGTTGCCGACGCGGATCGCCGGCAACGGCCCGACGCCCCGGACCGCCGAGATGAAGTGGTCGCGTGCCGCGTCGATGAGGGCCGGGTTCTGGGCAAGGCCCGGGTCCATCATGTCGGCCAGGTAGTAGCCCCAGGTCGGTGCCCACAGCACCGTGTTCATCGATCGGGCATGGCGCTGGTCATCGTCGGCGGCGTGGGCCGCGTGGCGCAGGACGACGGGGTCGAGGCCGAGCGCGCCCGCCATGACGGCGGCATTGCTGTCGGCGTCGGGTTCGGAGCCGCCGATCTCGATGTCGAAGGCCGCCTCGGGTGCCGGCCTGCTCGTCCAGCCGGCCTTGTCGGTCGGGGTGTTGTTCGTCGGTGTCCCGGGTGGCAGGAACGAGAGGCCGTGGGTGTAATGGTGGGCATCGAGAAGCCCGGCGAGCCGGCTTGCAGAGGCGGCGGGGTCCATCGATGACTTGACGCCGACGACGACCAGCTGATCGATCGTGCCGACCCCGGCGGGCAACGGGAGCCGGAGCGCCATTCCGGCAGCCTCGGCCGCTGCGAAGTCCATGAGCCAGCTCAGCCCGGGGTCCACGGGCGGCTGGCCGCTCGACGTGGCGCTGGTGGTTGACGTCGAGCCCGACGCGGGCGCCGCGGCCGTCGGGTCAGGCCCGAGCGACAGGCGGTCGGGGATGACCGCGCCGCTCCACGCCTTGGCGATCGGTGCGCCCCGAACGTACGCCGTCGCGGCCCAGTGGTCGGGTAGCACGGTCGTCCACGCGGGTCGGCTCCACGACTCGCCGCGGACCGACGGGGCTGGGAACACCGGCTCCTGCGGCAGGGGGCTACCGTCCGGGACGGGGTCGGCCGGTCGGCCGGCCGGCGGAGGCTCCATGGAGCGGACGATCCACGCTGCACGCGTCACCCCGGTGCGGCGGGCGAGCTCTGCCCAGGCCGCTCGTGCCGCGGCGTCGCCGCCGGTGCCGCCGCGCCAGACGGCGAGCCAGTAACGCTTGCCGGCCGCGACCTCGTCCGCGGTCAGCTCCGGCTCGTGACTGTCAACGTGGATGTCGTCGGGAAAGATGCGGATGCGGAGCTCGGGGCCCTGCCCGGAGGCGCCGAACCGGGTCTCGAGCCTCACGGGCAGCAGCGTGATCGGCACGCCTGTATCGAGCTGGCCGAGGAGCTGCTCGGCAACCGGCACGGCGGGTCCGATGACGGGACCGCCGTGCGGCGGGAACCCGGGGCCGACGGGCCCGACCACCGGACCGGTGCCGTGGCCGATCACCGGTCCCACAGGGCCAACGAGCGGCCCCACGCCGGGTCCGACCGCGGGACCCACATGCGGCCCGAGCGGACCATGGACAACCGGCCCGAGAACGGGTCCGGCCGGTCCCGGGCCCGCGGCCGGCGCAGGGACGGGCGCTACCGCCGATGCGAGCTGGCCGGCGAGCAGCTGATGCAGGTTCAACGACGCGGCGGCACGCTCGGACAACGCGTCCGCGTGCCGCGCCTGGAGTCCGGCGACCTCCGCCGGCCCGGCCTGCGCCGCGCCTGACCCGTCCGAAGCTGCCGCCCTCGCGGTCGCGAGGGCGGCAGACGTGGCCGCGACCTTCGCGTCGGCGTTGTCGACGGCAGCACGCAGCAGGCCTGCCTGCACCTGGACGTCGCGGAGGCTCATCGTCGTCCTCTCGTCACTTGGGAGCTGCGGGGAGCAGGTCCGTGGCGTGCATCGCGACGCGGACCGGCTGCTGGAAGTGGATGTGCGCCTGGGTCCCCGCTCCCTGGCCCCAGCGGATCCCCTCTGGTGCCGCCGCGCCCAGCGCCCCCCCGGGCGCCGCGGGCGCGTACGTCAGCGCTCGCAGTGCCGTCGCATCCGCCCCGAGGTGACCCCAGCTGAGGTCGTTCCAGGTGCCGAGGGCCGGCGGCGGGAATGCCGCCATGTCGAGGCCGAAGCGCGGTTCGGTCGGCTGCTGGGCGATCACGAACCACCATCCAGCGCCGCCGGTGTCGCCGCGCGCCTCGGCGACCGTCAGGTCGAAGCCGATGAACGTGACATCCGGTAGGAGGAGGCCTCGGAAGAGGGGCGGAAGCCACGTGGTGTCGTCGAGGTCGGGATTGTCGATGGTGCCCGTCGCGTGCACCGCGTAGATGACCGCTCCGGGGTAGCGGCGAAGAAGCTCGCCCCGGACGAGGAGGACCAGGCGCGGCTTGTCGCCACCGAGCACGCGGCTGCCGAGGTCGCCGGGTCCGCCCCACGATGTGATCACGCCGATGTCGTCCGCGTCCGGCTCGCCCCAGAACCGCTTGAAGTATGTGCCGCGCGAATCCGAGGGGTACTCGCGCCACAGGAGCTCGCGCCCCATCTCGTGGTTCAGTCCGACCATGAACGAGGCAACGAAGGTGGGATTGGTCTCGACGAGCGTGACCGTGTTCGGCGGCACGTCCTCGAGGCCAGGCAGGAGCCAGTCCTGGGACAGGTCACGGAGGGCCTGCCACATCGGACGGGGGAACGACGGCCCGGCCATGACCGGCTCGATCGGATCGAGGCCCGGCAGCCGTTCGAACGGGATGCGGATGCGCGCGCGCGCCCTGTCGACGACCGTCTTCTCCGGGTCCAGCCCCGCGAGCAGGGTGGTGCGCGTGATCGACAGGTCGAGGGATGGCAGGACCGGATCGGCCGGCACGTCGCTCACGCCGACGAGGAGGCCGGCGGCCGCGATCGCCGCGCTCCGGAAGGCCGATGCCTCCGCGCTGTCCACCGTGATCGCCCCGCCACCGCCGATCCCGCCAACGTTGTGGATCGCCCCGCCACCGCCGATCCCGCCAACGTTGTGGATCGCCCCGCCACCGCCGATCCCGCCAACGTTGTGGATCGCCCCGCCACCGCCGATCCCGCCAACGTTGTGGATCGCCCCGCCGGCGACGCTCACGATCGGGCCGGGGACCGGTCCGATCGGGGCCACGACGAACGGTGCCGGACCGACGGCCGCCGGACCGTCGACCAGGGCGGGCGACACCGTCGCCTGGTGTGCCACGCCCCCAGGAGCCTGGAGGATCCCGCCGGGGAGCGGCTGGTTGACGACCGGCGCCGGTTGCAGAACCACGCCGGGCAGCGTCTGGAGGGCGCCGCCGGCCCCCGTCAGGCCCGCGCCCTGGAGGCTGACCTGCAGGTCAGGCGGAACGTTGACATGAACCTGGGTGGTGAACGGATTCGCCCTGGCGGTCACGAACACCGTCGAACCGGCCACCGGCGTGACCGTGGCGATCGTCCGAAGAGTCGAGATCGAGGTGGCCGCCTGGGCCAGGTCGAAGGCTGGTGCGGCTGGTGCGCCCTGGATCATCGCCGCCGTGACTGGCTTCGCGATCGAGACCCGTCCGGACCCGTTCAGCGCTGCGATGAGACCGCTCAGGTCGCCCGGTTTCGCGGACACCATCGTCGATGGGTCGATCTGGCTGAAGACCTCGGCACTCCGTTCCGCGCCGAGCACCGCCACGGGCTCGGCCAGCGCGAGCGTGCCGTCGGGGTCCGGCCACGGACCGACGGCGGTCAACGCGCCCTGCGACATCCGGCTCAGGAGCGTCGTCCCCGCGGCGGCCGGGACGCTGCCATAGGCTCGCCTGGCAAGCGGACCGTAGGTCCGCATCGTTCGGCGCATCGGCGTGTTCGCGGTCCCGAGGGGCAGCACGCTCCGAACGATCTCCGCGGAGACCGTCACCGCGCCTGGGCCCGTGCCGCTGGTGAGCCGCCTGTGCGCTCCGCTCGTCACCTGCAGGACGTCGCCGGCGCTCATGGCGGAGAGGCTCCGACTGTGGAGCGCAGCAGCGGCCGCCCGGGCGAGCTGCGCCTGGCGGAGCGCCGCGTTCGCGGCATTCACGTCGCCGATCTGCTGCCAGGCAGACGCCATCAGGTCCTCCTGGTCGGCCTGGATGACGCGCGTTCCCAGCCCCGCCACGACCCGGTTCCGCGCATCGAGGTTGAGCTCGGAGAGCCAGGGTGGCGCGCCGGCAGGCACCGTGGCAACGCCCGCATGCCACTGTCCGTAGAGCGGCGGCCCAACCGTCGGGCTCGCGGCCCCGTGCGCCGCCGCCTCCGCCGCCGCCAGGCGGGCAGGGGCGTCGAGATCTGTCGCGAGGGCAGCCTGGAAGGCGGTCCGCTCCGGGTCGGTCCAGGGTGATGAGACGAACTCGGGAGCCCGCATCGCGCCCTCCAGCCGCAGGACGGCATTCGGGCTGGCCGGATCGACCACGGGAAGCCCCGCGCCCGGCCGGCTCACGTCCATCGGGCGGCTGCCGATCGTCGGCGGCACCGGGCGCGCGACGAGCAGCCGGGCCAGGTACTCGAAGTCTCCCGACGGCCCCGTGGCGAAATCGAACCTGAAGTAGACGGGCAGACGCACCGATGTCGGCGCCCCGCCGCCCGAGGTCCAGGCGGGGGCGAGCTGGCCGGCCTCGGCGGGCGGGATGGGCTGGCCGAGTCCCGCCAGGCGGCCCACCTCGAAGGTCGGCACCACGCAGGCGACGTAGTGCGTGTCGGGGTCGAGGCGCCTGGCACCGATCAGCCGAGAGACGTTGATGCTCGGGTCACCGGTGACGAGTCCTGCGACGTCGGCGCCCTTGCCGCCGAGCACCTGGCCGTGCGCCCACAGCCATGAGTCGGCAAGGTCGGGCAGCTCGGCGGCGGGTGAGGCCGGCGCCCCGATCTCCAGGACGGGCAGGGGAGTGCCCGGCGTCTGGGTGACCTGCACGCCGTCCTGCTCGCGAACGATCACGAGCGCGACCCACGGCCGCAGCTTCCCGTCCGCGCCGGCGCCGGTTGCCGCGGCCGGCGTGAACAGCCACGGGAAGTCGGGCCGGTCGAACTCCAGGATCGGGAAGTAGTTGGGTTCGAAGTTCGTCGTGTTCGGGTGGGGGTCCGTCCGGACGATCTGCCGCGGGTTGATCCCGATGACGTCGCCCGGCCCGTGGACGTCGAGGTGGACGGTCGCCGACTGGTCGTTGACGGGCACGCTGACGTCGAACGCGGCGGCGGAGGCGAGGCCGCCCGGCCCACCCGCTCCGAGCGTGTCCACGGCCGTGATGGACGCGGCGATTCCCAGTCGGACGTACGGCAGGAACTGGTAGGAGGCGAGCTCGTCGCTCATGGCTTCACGGCCTCGTGGGTGCCGACGAGCTGGTAGCGGCCGGCGTGGTCGGGGTTTGCCTCGACGAACGAGGCGAGCGCCTGGGATGCGATCGAGAAGGTGGTGGCGGCCGGGAGGACGGTGCCGGCCTCGGTCAGATCGTGCCGCGAGGCGACGACCACCAGGTCCCCGGATTCAACACTGACCTTGTTGGCGACGGCCGCGTAGCGGGTGTCGGAGCGCACCGCGGCCCGTGCCGTCGCGCCGTGGGCGGCCATGGCCGTCGCCAGCGCGAGCGGCATGTGGAAGCGGATGCCCGGGCGCGATTGCTGCGCGTGCACGATGACCGTCTCGTACTTCGTGTCCGTCTCGGTTGCGGTTCCGAACAGGACGGCGGCAGTCGCGATCGTCAGGCCGGCCTGCATCGTCTCGAAGGCCGGTCGGGTGAGCTTGTCGTCCTCGGAGAGATCGAGGAACTGGCCCGGCGCAAAGCTCTCGGTGACCGGCGTCGAGGCGCTCGCGGGGATCGTCCCGCCGCCTGCCCTGGCGAATGCGGGCGTCCCGAGGGTGACGAGACCGGAGCCGCTCACCCGGCTGTTGCCGATCCGGTCGAGGTGCAGGCCGATGGGAGCGACGGTCTGCTTCACGACCAGCTGGCCGAGCGGGTGGACGAGGACCCCGGTCGTGTTCCGGCTTACGAGGGTGACCAGGCGGTCGCCGTCGGCGGGCAGAGCGCCGCTCCAGTTGCCGGCATCGGAGAGGGCCGCGGTGACCTTGACGGTGGCGTCGATCGATGGCGGCGGCAGCTGCGCGTCGTCATCGCCCCAGGTGGCCTCGACATCGAAGCTGACGTCCCAGAAGAGGATGCTGAACGTGGCCGTGCCCTTGGCGTGCCAGGGCGAGGGACCTTCGAGGAGCAGGTCGAGGGTGATGCCGAAGAGGCTGTCCCCGTTGTACTTGAGGGCGATCCCGGCGCCGATCTCGACGGAGAAGTAGAACTTCGGGTCCCAGATGACCAGCGCGTCGAAACCCAGGTAGCCCTCGACCGAGAAGGGCCCCGCGCCGGCGTACAGCTCGAGCCGGGCGCCGATCTGGAAGCTGTTCGACGTGAGCGCGAGGTAGGCCTCGAGCCGCAGCCTGGGGTTCGGGCTCCCGGAGATGTCGATCGCCAGGCGGCGCAGGCCGCCGAGCCCCGCCGGCACCGGCTTGTACTTCGGGTGGAAGCCTCCGGCGCTGAAGATGAAGTAGCCGTCCGAGCCGACCTTGATCCGGACCGCGAGGTCGCCGCTGATGGTGAAGGTCGTGACACGCGAGTCCACGAGGGAGACGTCGACGCTCACGGTGCCCTTGTCGAAGTCGATGATCCCGAGGATGTCGGCCTTGAGCACCACGAGGCTCACGTCGTCGGTGGGGAGGGCCATCTTGAGCTGGCCGAGGATCACCAGCCTGACGGGCGACGGCAGGTCGAGGATGACCCCGATCGTGAGCGTGATGAGGGAGACCGGCGTCCCCCAGCCGAGCTTGAGCAGGGGCCCGAAGACGAACCGCTCCGGGTTGATGGGGAACACCGACCGCATCGTGGCGAGGATCCGCGGCGCGGCCGCAACCGGGTCCGACGGGAACAGGATGTTGTCGAGGCTGTGGTTCTTGAGGCCCGCCTGGAGCTGGTCCGTGTCCACGGCGTGGTGGATGCCGATGAGCCCGCCGACGCCGTTGAGCGTGAAGCCGAAGCCGATGTTGATCGCCGGATCGAACTCGATCGTGATGATGAACAGGATCGAGAAGCCCGGGCTGCCGTCGGGCAGCTTCGTGGAGAGCAGGATGATCGCCTTGACGTCGACCGGGCCGATCTTGAGCTCGCCAACCCCGCCGTACTCGCCCTTGTCCGGGTCGAAGAACAGGTATCCGCCGCCCTTGACGATGGTCGCGTTGACCGCGATGCCGAGACCCTTGGGCGGCGAGAACTTCGGCTTGAGCGTGGTCTTGCCGTTGGCCGGCACGTCGAGCACGAGCTGCGTCCCGATCTGGTCGACGCTGGCGCTCAGCACGCCCCCGATGCTCAGCCCGAACGAGCCGGCGAGCTCCAGGCCGAAGCTCGCGGCGCCGTTTCCGCCACTCGCCAGGATCCCGACCGTGATCTGCTGGATCTCGAGCCCGAAGACCGCCTTGTTGATCGGGATCGTCGCCTCGAGCTTCGTGCCCCCGTCGATGTAGAAGCCTCGCTTGCTGTCCACCCCGAGGCCGATGTCCGTCTCGAGGCGGATCCCGCCCGACGGGAGGACCTTCTGGAGGAACCCGTCACCATCGCCGGCCGCGATGACGAGTGCCGTGTCCTTGGTCGAGAGCAGGACGCCCGACGAGGCGGTCCCGATCGAGGCGCCGATCGCCGCCTTGCCGATCTCGAAATGCGTCTTGTCGGGCGGGCCGATGTTCCAGGCGCCGGCCGAGTCGTCGGGCCGTTCGAGGGTGACGGTGAGCGAGATCTGGGCCGGGGGCGTCCCGTTCTGGCCGACCGGCACGCGGACGACCGGGTGCTCGCCGATGAAGAACTCCAGGGCGTCGGCGCCGGCCAGCTCGAACTTGAGGTCCCAGCCCTGGCCGAGCGCGACCGTGATGCTCGCCCGGCCGCCGAGCGCCCCGAAGTAGCCAGCCTCGCCATGATGGTGCTCGGCGGGCACGAGGATGCTCGTGAGGGTCAGGCCCTCGGTGGTCTTGACGTTGTCCGAGATCCCCTGCTTGAACGTGAACTGGATCGTCAGCGCGCGCATGAGCACGGCGTCCGCGTTCGGTGTCGTGGACGTCGGGTCCGGATCCCAGCCGAACAGCACCTCGGGGCCGAGCAGGTCGCGGATCTTCTTCGGTGCGAACAGGACGGCGACGCCGATCACGCCGAGGATCAGGGAGTAGTTGTCGATGACCTGCTCGCCGCTCGAGGCCGCGGCCCGTCCGTCCAGGTAGGCACCCGTGTCGCCGATGAACTGCGCGATGTTCTCGATGACGAGGTCTTCGGAGACGACGAACCCGAGGAGCTGGAAGACGGCCCACACCGCCGGCGCCCGGAAGCGGAGCGTCCGCGAGGCGTAGACCCGGAAGATGCCGCCGAGGATGTCGTCGACCTGGGTCCCGGGGTCGGCGGCGGAGGCAGCCTGGGCGATGTCCTCGATGGCGGCTACGACCTCGATGACCGACTGGATCGTCGATGCCATCTCCTGCAGCTCGGGATCGGCGCCCGACAGCAGCTTGCCCTGCGCCGCCAGCACGGGTCCCGTCACCGACAGTCCGGGCGCCAGACCGAGGTCGCTGAACATGGCGTCGCGGGCCGCGTCGTCGCCGAGGAGCCGGACCAGGCCGTCGAGCTCCCGGCGGACCTCGGCGAACAGCGCCAGCAGCGCGTCGTTGACGGGCGTCGCCGTCATGACGGACCCAGCGTCGTGGGCGTCGGGATCGGCGTGGCGGCGAGCGTCGTCTGGTGCTTCGTGTAGCCGGCCGGGTCCTCGCCATCCTCGGCGTCGGGCCGGAGGGAGTAGAGCGTCTGGCTCACCGTGAGCTCGCCGCCATCGTGCTTGAACTCGACCATGCTCACGTTGTTGGCGAACAGCAGGCCGCGCGAGTACCACATCCGGCCCACGGAGAGCCCGTGGCGGGCGGCGATGGGCCCGTAGCCCTGCTGGCCCCCGGGAGGTTCGACGACGTCGATGGGTGCCCCTGTCGGGAACGGCGGCAGGTCCGGTCCGACGAGATCCGGCGGAGCACCCTTCTGGCGGTCGATCGTCGACTCGAACCGGTCGGCGATGGGCCGGGTGTCCGAGATCAGCTCGAGGTTCCACAGCCAGTCGGGCGCCCGGCCCAGCGCGTGGGCCTGCTTCCACCCTTTCGTCGGCAGCAGGACGGGCGAGCGCCGGACCCGTCCGCGCTGGACGGCGTGCTCACCCGACGCGTCGAAGATCTGCGGGCTCGCCTGCGTCCAGCCCAGCTGGCCCGCGGGCAGGCCCACCTTCTGGAGGGCGTTCACCCAGCTGGTCGACTTGAACAGGCCGGTCACCATCGGCATCCACGCGTTGTGGAGCGCGCTCGAGGTGAAGTTGACGATCCTCGCGCTCGACTTGCCGGGCGTGGTGTACGTCATCGCCAGCGTTGCGCCGTAATGGACGTCGCCGGCCAGGATCACGACCTTGCCGTACGGTGCGAGTCGCGCGAGCAGGCGCTCCCGGGAGGCCGGATCCGCGGACCAGCCCTCGATGTCGAGGAACTCCGCGCCGGTGGGCTTGGACCGGTCGATGCCGGTGAGGTACTCGGCCTCCGTCCGCTGGCGGTTGGTCCAGAGTGTCAGGTACCGGAAGTCGAGGGCGGTCACCCCGAGCGGCTGGCCGATCTCGTCGAAGAGCGACGGGCCGAGAACGGGAGCGGGCGATACGAGGACAAGGACCTCGAGGCCGGCCGGGAGGGGGCCGGCAGGGATCTGGTCGAGCAGTGCCTGGCGGGACAGCAGGGCGGGCGGACTGTCGGGCGTCGTGTACTCGCGGCGTGTCCGGCTGTCCATGACGAGGACGCGATGGGCGGCGCCGTCGACGCTGTAGTTGAAGCGGAGTTGCGGGTCACCGCCACCGAAGCCCAGCAGGCCCTCGATGGTCGAGACGGCGGAGGCCGCCGGCCCCGAAGACGACCCGTCTGGGAAGAGACCGGCGGCAGCCGTCAGCATCTGCTTGAAAGGGGTCCCGTCGGTCCCGTACTCCTTCGGCTGGTTGCCCCAGGCCTGGAACAGCACGTACGCGGTCATGCCGTTGCGGACGATCGCCTTGCCGAGCGTGTTGCCGAGGACCCGGGTCCGCCAGCCGTCGGTCATGTACCAGTCGTCGGTGATCTCGTGGTCGTCGCAGATGGCGTACATGGGCACGTTCGCAAGGGCACGCCGGACCTTCCAGATGTCACCGGCCGTCTCCGTGACCATGTCCTTGTCCTCGAGGAATCCTTCGCGCGCCTCGTTGAGGGCGGTCATCACCTTCGGGTCGATGTCCGCCTGGGAGAAGGGCGTGAGCAGGGGCTCCACCGCGTCGTTCGTGCACGGCGCCGTGCTCAGGACCTCGGGCGGGGCCTTGCCGCCGGCGGTGCTCGCCGTCCGGTCGTCGCTGGCCTTCTGCCACAGGTCGTGCGCATCCCCGCCGGGATCGGTCGTCCAGTCCAGCACGCCGAGCCGGTCCGGCCAGCAGGCCGGCGACCAGGAGAGCAGGTACATGGAGGCGAACTCGCCGAACGAGATGAGATGGCTGGCCCCGGCATCGGTGGTCAGCCGGCCTGTCGCGGCGACGAGCTTCTGGCGCCGTCCGGCAGGCAGCGGTCCCTGCTTGACCGGCACGTCGCCGGCACCGGGGATCGCGACCGTCTCCTCGTAGGTGTCGCCCAGCAGCTCCTGGGCGAGCGCGTCGAGCTGCGGCAGCAGCGACGCTGCGACCTCGTCGGCATAGATCTGGTCGCCCGTGAGGAAGAGCTGGTGCGGCCGCTCGAGGGGGTCCGTCCGGGCGCCCTTGATGATGTCGTCGACCTGGGGCAGCAGCGCCGCGCCGTACCCGTGCATCTTGTTGCACGAGCCATGGACGATCTTGAGGTCGTCGAGGGAGGAAGGCACCGTCGCGAACGACGGCAGCCAGCCTTCCTGGTAGCCCAGGGACTCCACCTGGGTCGTGACCTTCTTCTTCTCGGTGGTCTCGACCAGGACCTGCTGGCCGGCCGGGCCGTCAGCGAGCAGCCCCAGCGAGCGCAGGTCGGAGGTCGACCCGGCAGCCCCTGCACCCGGCGTCCACGTGAGGTTGTACGAGTAGAGTGTGCCGAACTCGAGCGGCAGGGCCGGCTCGACGAGCTCCGCGGCCACGACCGCGATATGGAGGTGGGCTGCGACGCGGAGCGTTGGGGAGGTCGCCGACGCGACGGTGGCCGCGCTGGTTTGAGCCAGGCTGTCCTTGGTGCTGCCGACGTCCACATTGCCGTGGTAGACGTCCAGCCGGACCGTGCCCGCGTCGCTGAACGCGGCCCAGACCGTAACGATCCGAGGCGTGACACGGCGGAGAATGGGACCACAGAGCAACGGCGGCAGGGGCACCGCGTCAACTCCCGTAGGGGCGCTTCCGGGGTTGTTGTTCGCAGGCAGGGAACCACGCGCCCGAATGACTTGTCAATACCCACCGCGGCTCGGCAGCGATCAGCGGAGGCGGCCGACCCGGTCCGGTTCCTGTATCGCGTCGGCCTGTTGAGCCGGCGTCGGGGGCCCAAGATCATTCCTCTCGAGCCCGTCCTCGCCCCCACGACCGATGACTTTTGGGGACGGGGCGAGTCTGAACTGGCGAAACTCCACCATCAGCTCGGGAGGCCATGATGACTGCGTCGACGACCGCAACCTTGAACGTGCCGGGCGCCGTCCTCACCTGCGACGTCCACTCCAACGACAGCTCCACCGATCCGGTCCTGCTGATCGTTGGCTCGCCGATGGGGGCCGACGGCTTCGCCGCGCTGGCCGAGCGGTTCCCCGAGCGGACCGTCGTCACCTACGACCCGCGAGGCGCGGGCCGGAGCCCCCGCGGCGTCGGGGCGCCCGAGACGACGGGGCGCCCGAGACGACGCCCCACGAGCATGCGGACGTGATCCACGACGTGCGTCGGGATGCTCGTCCCAGATGCCCGCCCGCCCACTCAGGTCCGCGTGAGCGATGCCAGCCAGGCGCTCGCGCCACCGTCCGCCAGTCTCGCCGCGAACCGCTCCTCGACGATCGTATCGACCGTCCAGCGGTCCGCGAACGTGTCGCGGATCTCGCGCTCGGTCACGCGGCGGGGACCCGCGTCGCCCGGCTGGTGTTCGCTGAAGCAGAGCAGGAAGTAGCGGGCACCGGCACGGAGCGTCCCATGGAGGCTCCGCTCGAACCGGATGCGGTCGGCGTCCGAGAAGGTGTGGAACAGGCCGCAGTCGAATGCGGTATCGAACGTCCGCCCGAGACCCTCGAGCAGCAGCGCATCCGCGACGAGGAACTCCACCTCGATATCGCGCTCGGCCGCCTTGGCCCGTGCCCGATCGATCGCCGTCGGCGCGGCATCCACGCCGACGACGGCGAGACCCTGCGAGGCGACGTAGAGGGCGTTCTCGCCGGTCCCGCAGCCGACATCGAGCACCGTCCCCTCGATCGCGCCCTCCTCGGCAAGGCGCACGATCGCCGGCTGCGGCCGCCCGATGTCCCACGGTGGTTCACCGCTTCGGTATGCCCACTCGAAGCCCATGGCCGGAAACGATACTCGACCACCTCGGTCGGCGGAATCTCGAGCTCCGGCTGACCTCTGCGGGTCACCGACGCACAACGGATGCACTCGCCCGGTCAGCGTCACCAGGTCCCTCTTGCGTCGCCGCTATCCAGTGTTACTATGTACCAGTAGTCGGTGACGCTGAGTAGTTGAGGCTGTCGTGGGCAAGCAGATGACGGAGATGCTCAAGGGGACGCTGGAGGGCATCGTCCTGGCAATCCTGGCCGGCCAATCAGCGTACGGCTACGAGATCACGGCGCGGCTGCGGGTGGAGGGGTTCTCGGACATCGCCGAGGGCACCGTCTATGCGCTGCTCGTCCGGATCGAGCACCGCGGCTTCGTCGACGTGGAGCGGATCCCCTCCGAGATAGGGCCGCCGCGCAAGGTGTACGCGCTCAACGACCAGGGACGCGAATACCTCGACGAGTTCTGGAGGACGTGGCGCTTCCTCGCCGAACGACTGGCACAGCTTCAGGAAGGAGGCAGATGACCATGTCCATCTCGAAGCTGGTCGGCGGCAAGCGACGCTGGCGCCAGTACAAGGCCCGCGTCAAGGCGCTCCCGGAGCCGTATCGCGCGGCGGTCGACGCGATCGAGCACTACACCTTGGGGCGTGGAGACGGCGCCGGATGGGCGGAGATGCTCGAGGACCTCGCCGACCTGTTCGAGCAGGCCGCGGCGGACGGGACCCTCATCCGCGCGATCGTGGGGGAGGACCCGGTGGCCTTCGTTGAGGTGTTCGTCGGGAACTACCCGGAGGGGCAGTGGGTCGTCCGCGAGCAGGAACGGTTGACCAACGCCATCGCACGTGCCGCCGGAGAAGGCACCACGAGCGACGAGAGGGCCGTCTGATGACGATCTTCTCGAAGGTCATCTCGAAGGTTGTCGGCCCGAAGGGGCAATGGCGGCGCTACAAGGCGCGCGTGAGACAGCTTCCCCCGGACTATCGCACCGCGCTCGAGGCGCTGGAGCGGTACCTGAACTACCTGGGACCAGGAGGAGACGGGGGTGCGATTCTCGAGGACCTCGCCGACCTGTTCGAGCAGAGCGCAGCGAACGGAACCCCGATCCGGGAGGTCGTGGGTGAGGACCCGGTGGCGTTCATCGAGGCGTTCGTCCAGAACTACCCGGAGGGGCACTGGAGAGCCCGGGAGCGCGAACGATTCATCGACGCCATCGAGCGCGCCGAACACGAACAGGAGAATCGATGACAACCTCGCACGTCCAGGCTCCCGCGATCCAGGTGCAGGGCCTGGAGAAGTCCTTCAAGGAGCTGCACGTGCTGCGCGGCGTGGACTTCGAGGTGGCTCGGGGCAGCATCTTCGCGCTGCTGGGCTCCAACGGCGCCGGCAAGACCACGATCGTGCGCATCCTCAGCACCCTGCTCAAGCCGGATGGCGGCACCGCGCGCGTCGACGGATTCGACGTCGTGGCACAGCCGGCGGCGGTGCGGGAGTCGATCAGCCTCACCGGTCAGTTCGCGGCAGTGGACGAGATCCTCACCGGACGGGAGAACCTGATCATGATCGCCGAGCTGCGGCACGTGAAGGCGGCGGGCACGGTGGCAGACGACCTGCTCGAACGTTTCGGCCTCGCCGACGCGGCCGGGCGCCGGGTGTCGACGTACTCGGGCGGCATGCGCCGTCGCCTCGACATCGCCATGAGCCTCATCGGCAACCCGCGCGTCATCTTCCTCGACGAGCCGACCAACGGGCTCGACCCGGAAGGTCGCATCGAGGTATGGCAGGTGATCCAGGACCTCGCCGACAGCGGGACGACGGTGCTCCTGACGACCCAGTACCTCGACGAGGCGGAGAAGCTCGCCGACCGGATCGCGATCCTGCACGACGGCACGATCATCGTGTCCGGCACGCTGGAGGAGCTGAGGAAGCTGGTCCCGCCCGCCAAGGTCGAATACGTGGAACTGCAGCCCACCCTGGAGGAGATCTTCCTGGCGATCGTCGGAAGTGACAAGAAGGTGCAGCGATGAACGCACGCTACTTCAGCGACACGCGCGTGATGCTCCGGCGTTCCATGCGACACGTCACGCGAAGCATGGACACCATCATCACGGTGACGATCATGCCGATCGCCTTCATGCTGCTGTTCGTCTACGTGTTCGGCGGCGCCATCCAGGCCGGCACCGACAACTACGTGAACTACCTGTTGCCCGGCATCCTGCTCATCGCGATCGCCAGCGGCATCTCCTATACCGCCTTCCACTTGTTCAACGACCTGCAGAGCGGCATCTTCGAGAGGTTCCACTCGATGCCGATCGCCCGCTCGTCCGTGCTGTGGGGGCATGTCCTGACGTCACTTCTGTCGAACGCGATCTCGATCGCAGTCATCGTCCTGGTGGCGCTCCTCATGGGCTTCCGCTCGTCGGCGGGGATACAGGCATGGCTCGCCGTGGCCGGGATCCTCGTCCTGTTCACGCTCGCGCTGACCTGGCTCGCGGTGATCGTCGGGTTGTCGGCGAGCTCCACCGATGGTGCGGCAGCCTTCTCGTACCCGATCATCCTCATCGTGTTCATCAGCTCGGCATTTGTGCCCACTGCCTCGATGCCGGGTCCCGTGCGTGCCTTCGCGGAGAACCAGCCGGTCACCTCGATCGTCAACACGATCAGGGCCCTGTTCAACCAGCAGCCGGTCGGCGACGAGATCTGGGTCGCGCTCGCCTGGTGCGTCGGCATCCTCGTCATCGCCTATGCGCTCGCCATGGTGGCCTACCGGCGCAAGATCGCCTGACGTGTCCGCAGTGGGCTGGCGATCGGCGCCGTCCCTCGACGAGAACGGCGGCTTCCGCGCGGCTCGCAGGTGACCCGGCGGGCCCGCCCCCACCCGGGCGAGCGTGGTCGGGCCGGAGGGCACCTGGGTTCCGCTGCTTCCCCCGTCGTCCCAGCGGCGACCGCCACCCGCATGACGACACCTCCTTGACGGGGACTCACGACGTGGGATGATCGCCCCGAAAGGTCGTATGCCCGTGACAACGCCCACGCATCCTGGTGACAGGAGACTCTGGCTCGTCTCGGTCGTGCTCATCGTGGCGATCGTGGCGGTCGGCATCATCGTCAACCGGGAATCGCCGTCCCACGTGGCCTCGCCGATCGTCGTCCGACTTGCTGCGGTCGTGATCGTCACTGCCTGCGCCGCCGCCGCGAGGTTCGTCGCCGGACCGCGAGCAGCGGCCGCGACGGGCGTGATCGGGACGCTGATCGCCGTCGTGCTGCTCACCCGGCTGGGTTAGCCGTCCGGCTCGCTGTCTCAGGGCCCCGGCGGACGCCGCCCGAGCTCGTGGGCATGGCCCACTGGGTCAGCGAGCGAATCCAGTCGGACGTGCCCGAACACCGAGGTCGTCGAAGGCGCTGAGCGTCGGCGTCGCGATGCGGAGCGCCCGGATGAGATCGGCACGCACCGCGCCTTCAAGGGCGGCCATCGAGGACGCCGTTCGGACATGCATGAAGGTGGCGCGAGCCCAGGCACGAACGAGTCCGCCGATGACGATCGCGACCAGCGTCACCTCGGGATCATCGGGATCCGAGCCGATGCGTTCGGCAAGCGCTGCGCCGATCGTCGCCGTGAAGCGCTCGAGTTCGACGTACGGCGCCGCCCGAAGCGCCGGCGAGCTCTCGGCCACCTCGCAGAAGCGCCGAAACAGGCGCAGCGCGTGTCGCTTCGTCCAGGTCCTGCCACCGATCCAGCGGGATGCCGTCGACGATCGCGTTGACGACGACCTCGTCGAGCGGCTCGGCTCTCCGTGACCGGACGGCCTCCGCAAGCGCCTCGGCGTGGGACTCGTCGCGATCGAAGAACATCGACTCCTTGGTGGGGAAGTAGTTGAACACCGTCTGCTCGGACACGTCGCACGCCGCGGCGATCCGGGCAACGCTCACAGCGTCGAAGCCCTCGGCCAGGAACAGGGCCGTCGCCACGTTGGAGATCCGCTGTCGGAGGCGCCGCTTCTTGCGGTCGCGCAGGCCCTCGACGACGGGCTCCTCGGCGACGTGCGCCGCCTCGAGGGTCGCCAGGATCGCCTCGACCGTGAGGTCGTCGTCCTCGTTCGTGGTCATCGCGAGCGAGCATAGACCTAAACATGGAGTGCTGCTATTCTTACAGTCACTACAAGTTTGGAGTCTCACCATGAGAGACGACACGCCGGCGTCCGTCCGGCCATCACCGGGCACCAGCACCGGGACGATCGACGTCGAGCGGACCGCAACGAATGGGGTCCTTGCCGTGGAGGCACGCGGCCTGGTCAAGACCTTCGGCGCGAATCGTGCGGTCGACGGCATCGACCTCGTCGTGCATGAAGGCGAGATCTTCGGCGTGCTGGGACCCAACGGCGCGGGCAAGACCACGATGCTGCAGATGCTGGCCACCCTCCTGCCGATCGAGAGCGGTAGCGCCGCGATCTTCGGCTACGACGTCCGGCGCCAGCCCCACGCGGTGCGACAGCTGATCGGGGTGACCGGCCAGTACGCATCGGTCGATGACCTGCTCACCGGTCGCGAGAACCTCCGCCTGTTCGGCCGGCTGCAGGGTCTGTCGTCGAACGAGGCTCGCAGCATCGGGGATGACCTCCTGGCCCAGTTCGACCTGACCGAGGCCGCCGACCGGTACGTCATGCACTACTCGGGCGGCATGCGACGCCGTCTCGATCTGGCGGCGAGCCTCATGACCAGGCCCGCCCTGATCTTCCTCGACGAACCGACGACCGGTCTCGACCCACGCACCCGCGGTCAGATGTGGGACACGATCCGGGCGCTGGTCGCAGACGGCTGCACCATCCTGCTGACCACCCAGTACCTCGATGAGGCGGACCAGCTCGCGGACCGGATCGCCGTCATCGACCGGGGTCGCAAGGTCGCCGAAGGCACGTCGGCCGAGCTCAAGGCACAGGTGGGCGGCTCCAGCCTCCGGGTGCAGCTCGCCGATGGCATCGACGCCCGGGCTGCATCGGCGGTGGCGGGCGGGGTGGCGCATCACGTGCCCATCCTGTCTCCCGCCGGCACCGGGTTCAGCGTCTCCCTGTCAGACGCCAACCAGGCCGCCGATGTCCTGATCGCCCTCCGCGCAGGGGAGCCTGGACATCGTCAACGCCGCCATCGAGCAACCCACCCTGGACGAGGTGTTCATGGCTCTCACCGGCCATCCGGGCGCGACGTCCTCCCCGGATCCGGAGGAGAACGCAGCATGAGCGCCATCACGAGCCCCACCCCAGGGAGGAAGCGCCCGGCGGACCGCATCATCCGCACCTCCGTGCCCGTGTCCGACGTCTTCGACCAGACGACCGCGATGGCCTGGCGAGCACTGCTCAAGATGCGGCGCAACCCGGAGCAGCTCGTCGACGTGACGGTGATGCCAGTGCTGCTCACCGTCCTGTTCGGGTTCATGTTCGGCGGCGCCGTGGCCGGCGGCACGGTGGCCTACCTGCCCACGCTCATTCCCGGCATCGTGGCCTACGGGGCGGTCACCGCCTGCGTGGCGGCCGGGACCCAGCTCCGCGACGACATGGAGAGGGGCGTCTTCGACCGGTTCCGGTCGTTGCCGATCGCGAGGATCGCGCCCCTCGCAGGCCCGATGATGGCGGACCTCATCCGCTATGCCCTTGCGGCCAGCCTCACCCTGGCCGTGGGCATCGTCATGGGCTACCGCCCGGGCGGTGGCGTCCCGGGCGTGGTCGCCGGCGTGCTCCTCGCCATGCTCACCGGCTGGTCGCTCGCCTGGGTGTTCATGTACATCGGCACGATCGCGAGGAGCGCCTCGTCCGTCTCGTCGCTCTCGCTCGTGGTGATGCTGCCGCTCACGTTCGTGTCCAATGCGTTCGTTCCCGTCGACACGCTCCCGGCCTGGCTCCAGACGGTGGTCCACCTCAACCCCGTCTCGCTCGTCATCACCGCGCTGCGCGACCTGATGAACGACGCCGCGGTCACCGCACAGGTCGGATACGCGCTGCTCGGCTGCGCGATCATCGTGGCGGTCTTCCTGCCGCTCACGGTCCGCTCCTACTCCAGGAAGGTCTAAGTCCATCGGGCGGGACCAGGCCCGGCGGGAACCCAGGCGGCTGATGCGGACCTGGAGCCTCGCGTCTCGCTTCACGCTACAGTGCGGGCGGTCGACCTATCGGATTGAGGGAGACGAACGGCATGCACGTCGGGCTCATCGTCGGCATCGGGCCGGCCGCGACCGACCTCTACTACCGGTTCCTGATCGCCACCATGGCGGCGCGCGCGGTCGGCCTCGAGCTCACGATGGTGCACGCCGACACGCCGACGCTGCTGCGCAACCAGGCGTCCGGCAATGCCCGGGCCCAGGTGGCGATCTACCGACGCCTGACCGGCCGGCTGCAGGCGGCTGGCGCGGGCACGGTCGCCGTGACCTCGATCGCCGGCCACTTCTGCATCGACGCCTTCACGCCCGTGTCGCCGCTGCCGGTCATCGACTTGCTCGTCGAGGTGGATCGCGAGATCGAGCGGCAGGGCCTTCGCCGCGTCGGGATCCTCGGCACGAGGGTCGCGATGGAGACGCGGCTCTACGGCGCCGTGCGGCACGCAGAGATCCTCATTCCCCCGGCGGACGTGCTCCCGCGGGTTCACGACGCCTACGCCGCGATGGCCGTGGCGGGAACGGTCACCGAGTCGCAGCGCGAGCTCTTCTTCCACGCGGGCCGTGCGCTCGTCGAGGACCAGGGCGCAGAGACCGTCCTGCTCGGCGGGACCGACCTGGGCCTCGCATTCGCCGGCCGCGATCCGGGATTCCGCACCTTCGACTGTGCCATGGTGCACGCCTCGGCGATCGCGGAGGTCGCCGCGTGGGGAATGCGTGACGGTCCCGGCGCCCGTTGACCCGACACGGGCTGTCGCCCCAGGAGAGCGCGCGGCATGGGGACGCCGGCGTTTCGTTAGGTCCCGATCGTCCGAGGCCGTGGTGATCGCACGAGCGGGCGACTGTGCCTGCTGAGCGCCATCAGGCGTCGATCGGGTCGTGGATCGACGGATCGGGTACGCGGCGGCCGTCGCCCCAGCGCTCCGGACCGCAGATGAACCCGAGCATCCGTGACCGTGTTCCGCCAGCCATCGGTCCAGGTCGCCGGGTGAGGCCGGTAGCCGCCCGTCGAGCAGCGCATCCTCGAACCACTCACTGATCTCGGCGAACTCGACCCACGGGAGGAACGTGCGGCCCGTCGCCCGACCCCAGGCGAGCAGCGATCCCTTCGCGAACACGAAGTCCGCGTGGTGCGCGGCGTACCGGTCGCTGGCCCCGTCACCGACGAAGACCACCACGCGACCCCTAGCGCCGTGGAGCCTCACCCGCTCGCGCTTGCAGGTCCCGCAGACGAGGCATCTCGCGTGACCGTACGGGGAGTCCGGGCCGGACGCGCGGTCGTGATGGCCGCCGCGATCATCATGACGGCGGTCTTCGGAGGCTTCGTGCTCTCGGACAGCGCGATCATCCGGCCGATCGGGTTCGCTCTCTCGTTCGGCGTCCTCGTCGACGCGTTCCTCGTCCGGCTCCTGATCATGCCGGCGCTGATGACCCTCGCTGGCGACTGGGCCTGGTGGCTCCCGCGCTGGCTGGACCGCCTGATCCCGAACGTCGACGTCGAGGGCGCCACGCTCGAAAGGCGACACCCCCACGTCGCGCCGGACGATCTCGGACCGGCCTGACCGCAGGTCGCGCGCGACCAGGAGCTCGAGCAACCAGCGCAGGCGCACGCCCACGGCCTGACAGCGACATTGCCGGCTGCGATCGAGGTGCCCGTGCTGCCGAGCAGGCAACCTGTCAACGAGGTGGAAGGCGGATGCGGGCGGTGACCTGCGAAGCCTGACTGGCGTCCGCGGGCCCGGCGCGCTTCCGGCGCGATCTTGACTCGGTGTGGTATGCCTCGAAACGGCGCCCGTTGCGAGTGCAAGGAGTGTTCGACCATGGACTTTCGGTTGGAAGTTGTCGTGATCCCGGTCTCGGACGTTGACCGAGCCAACGCGTTCTACCAGGGGCTGGGTTGGCGCCTCGACGCCGACGTCGTCGCCGACAGCGACTTCCGGTTGGTGCAGGTGACGCCGCCCGGCTCCCCGTGCTCCATCCAGTTCGGCACCGGTCTCACCACCGCGGCGCCCGGCAGCGCCCGGGCCACGCACCTCGCGGTGAGCGATATCGCCGCTGCTCGCGCCGACCTCGTGCACCGCGGGATCGAGGTCAGCGACGTCTACCACTGTGAATCGGGCTTCGCCTGCCGATTCGGCGAGCCCGGCGAGTTCGGCGCGCGACGACCGGGGCCCGCGCCGGGGCACGCCACGTATGCCTCCTTCGCATCCTTCGCCGATCCCGACGGCAACGAGTGGGTGCTGCAGGAGATCACGACCCGCCTTCCCGGTCGGTAGCAACGACCGAACGCTGGAGGACTCCACCGTGGACGTCGCGACCCTGGCGCTTCTCCTGCACGAGACTGCAGAACATCACGACGCGTTCGAGAAGCGCGCGCCCAAGCACGACTGGTGGGATTGGTACGCCCCCTACCTCGACGCACGTCAACACGGCAGCACGCCGGAAGAGGCGTCACGCGCGGCGGACCGCTACATGGAGGAGGTTCGCCATATCGTCGCCAGTTGACGCTGGCGACAGACGGCTCCTGCCGATCCGAACGATGACCCGTCCGACGTCAACGCGGTGCAGAGGATCGTGGTGAATTGCCGGTGACCAAGCACTCGCGACGTCGGGCGGCGCCTCGCTTGAATTGGCCGACCGCGACCGCGCTGCCGGGGTCGCACACGGCGGCTTCCGCGCCGAGCAGCTCATCCGACGCGTTCGAAAGTCGGAGCGGTGATCACAGCGCAGCTCGTGTGGATCCTGGCTCCGCTGCTGCCTGAGCCTCGGGGCTCGGTTCAGGAGCAGTCGAGCATGCTCGGAGAAGCAGATTCCGGCCCGAATAGCTATGGTCGCAGTCACTCCATGGAGACGGCTGGCACGATCACGCCGCTCCCGCGACCCGTCGAGTGAAGGACGAACGGACATGGCGGACACGAAGGCATCCACGAAGCGGACGGGCTCGACGAAGACGCCCGGCAACGTCTTCAGCGACGAAGAGCGCGCCGCGATGGAGGAGACCATCCGGGAGCGGAAGAAGGCGGCGAAGCTCACCCCGGAGGAAGCGCGCGCCGCCGGTGAGGCGGACGTCCAGGCAGCGATCGCCAAGATGGCCGAGGAGGACCGGGCGATGGCGGCGCGCGTCCACGAGCTCGTCCTCGCGGCCGCGCCGCTCCTCGTGCCCCGGACGTTCTACGGGATGCCGGCGTACGCGAGGGACGGCAAGGTGATCTGCTTCTTCCAGGCGAAGCAGAAGTTCAAGGTTCGCTACTCGACCCTCGGCTTCCAGCCCGACGCACGACTCGACGATGAGGAGATGTGGCCGGTCGCCTTCGCCCTCACGAGCCTGACGGCGGCGGGCGAGAAGCGGATCGCCGAGCTGGTCAGGAGGGCCGCGGGCTGAGAGTTGCCCGTCTGCATGCTGGTCCACACCTGCGTCGGGTCGACGTGGTGGTTCCCATTCCCGAGTGTGCCCCGCTCCGGACGATGCCGGTGGTCATGGTTTCCTCGCGGCTGTCCGGCCATCCAGAGCGCGACCGCGTCGAAGTCGCCGAGCCGCCACGCCGTCCCGCCCTCGATCGCTCGGCCCCGAATGCCTCCAGGAACGCCGGAACGTGGAGTACCGACGCCTCGTGTCCGGGTACAGCCAGCGCTCGACCGGGTCGTCGCGGAACGCGTCGACGAGCGTCGCAAGCGCGCGAGCGCTCGCCTCGCGTGACCGTGAAGACCGGCCGGGACCCGCCCGCCTCCGACGCGCGGTGTCCGGCGTCCCCGCTGCGGCGGTCGACACCTTCGCCGGACGGCGGGTGGTCACCCCACGTCGATCACGGCTGTGTCGTCATGCGTCCTCCTCGTGGTTCACTGTGGCTGTCGCACACCCATGGACCCAACGGACGAGTAGCGGAGCGCTCGACCGGTCGGCCGAAGGTGCGTCAAGAGCACCCGCCGGGTTTACTCTCGTTCGAGGCCTCCCGGACACGGTCAAATCGGATCCACCCCCCGACGGGTGGCTCCAGGCACGGGGCGATGCGATGACGACGAACGACAACAAGGCGCTCGTGCGCAGGTTCATCCAGGAGATCTTCGTCGAGGGCCGGTTCGAAACGGTCGACGAGCTCATCGCCGACGACTTCGTCGGCCATACCTGGCCGTCGACCGGCGACGGCAATGCCGACCTCAAGCGAGCGATCGAGCGGACCACGTCTGCGCTGTCCAACCCCGTCTTCGAGATCGAGGACATGATCGCCGAGGACGATCGGGTCGCCGTCCGCCTCACCGCGACGGCGAAGCAGGTCGGCACCTTCATGGGCATCCCACCGAGCGGCCGCTCCTACTCGATCGGCGAGATCCACATCTTCCGGATCCGGAACGGCCTGATCACCGACCACTGGCATCAGTTCGACTCGGCCGGGATGATGCGCCAGCTCGGCATGTTCGACCCGAAGCCGTAGGCGCCGTTCGAGGGATCCGGCCGGTGTGGCCGTGATAGGCGGCTGGTCAGTCGGGACATGCGTGACAGTGCCGCGCATGTCGAAGCATCGGGTGGCCGTCTTGAAGGTCGTACCGGGACGCACCACCGAGGCTACGCTCCTGCGCCTCGCGAAGCAGGGACAGGCATCGCGGCCATCGTCGAGCACGCCCGACAGCGAGGGTTGCCGTTCGCGGCCGGAGCGAGTGGCGGTGTCTGCGACTGCTGACGGGTCTGCGATTGCGATCCCCAGAGGGCAAGCCTGCCCATTCGCGTATCCTCCGCCTTGCCGCCGCCGACGAAGCTGCGCCCCGATTCGGCCCGAGGACCCTCCGTGCGACGTCGCCTCGCCCTCGCCGCTCTCGCGGCCTCGGTGCTGCTCAGCGCGTGCGCGACCCCGGCCCCGTCAGGGTCCGCCCCGCAGCCTGCCTCGACCGGGTCGCCGCAGCCCTCCGCGGCAGCCTCGCTCTCGGACCCGACTGCCGCCTACCTCGCGCAGCTCGACATCTCGGCCCTGGTCGACCGCGCCGCGACATACGGCGCGCCGGTCGTGCCGAGCGGCGACCCGGGTGCGTTCATCGCGAGCCTCCAGACGCAGTAACCGGGCGTCGACCGCGTCGCCGTCCTGCGCGAGGTCTTCGCGCGTCTCACCGCCGGGGCGGCGACCGAGACGGACAAGGAGCGCGCCGTGCTCGGAGGAGAGTCGGGGCCCACTCGAGGGCTCGCCGGCGTCGGCGAGCGCGGCAACCAGGACCCCGATGTCAGTCGGGAGCGAAACCAGAAGCCGGTTGCGGGCTTCGAGCCGATCCAGCGTGATCCGCGTGTAGCAATCGAGCCATCCTGTCACCGGGTGGTTGTCCGGGTCGTAGATCGGGCCGAGCGTTGTGTGCAAGGCGTCGATGTACTCGTCCCGGTTTCGACGAAGGTACGCCTCGACGCTGAGCGGCTCGGGCGATCGCATGCCGTCTCGCACGAGCTTCGTCGCGGCGAGGATCCGCGCGGTCCGGCCGTTGCGGTCGGTGAACGGATGGATACCCGCTCGGACGAGGCCGACCTCGCTCCCTACGACGACCGGTACGGATTGAAGAGCATGGAACTCGAGGGATCCTGGGACAGGGCTCGATGTTCCACAGCACCTTCGGCTACGACGCCGATGGCGTGGACTTCACGACGGCCACCACGCCCGACGGCTGCCAGGGCCGGCTCGTCGCCTTCGAGACGCCGGGCAGCGAAGAGGGGCGTGGAATGCGTCGCATCGGTCCTCGCTGCGGGTCCGAGAGGGCGGCCGCCTCGCCGTCTATCATCATGAGCGGAACTGGCGGGCTTCTCCGCGGGGAAGGATTCCAATGGGCGCAAACGGTGCGCTGAGACTGCGTGTCACGAGGTCAACGGCGGTCTTCGTGCTGGCGTGTGGCGCGTGCCTCCTCGGCGGTGGCTGCTCGACGTCGGCCCCGAGCCTCGCGGCTCAGACACCGACGATCGGCGCCCCATCTGCCGCGGCGACCTCCATCCCGACCTCCAGCCAAGCTGTCAGCCCAGCCGCCCACACAGCGGTTGGCTGCAAGGTCGGGTTCGCGTTGGACAACTATGGGCCGGAACGATACGCGCAGTGGGACGGGCCGGCGCTTGAACAGGTGCTCGATCGAGAAGGCGCGATCTACACCATGTCCGATGCCAAGGGGGACGTCGCGAAACAGGAGTCCGACATCGACGCGTTCGTTGCGGCGGGCATGGACGTCATCATCGTTCAGCCATTCGCCAGCGGCTCCTCCCAGTACAACGGACGCGTCCCGGCCGCCGTCCAGAGGGCAACCCAAGCCGGGATCCCCGTCATCTCCTATGACAACATCCTCGAGAGCCCAGACGTCCTGTCCGTCGCGTTCGACTGGGTCGAGGTCGGCCGGATGGAGGCTCGGGCGATCCTCGCCGCCAGGCCCACGGGCAAGTACGTGATCATCAAGGGCGACGCGGACAGTGCGTACGCGGAGACGATGCGGCGCGGCATCCGCGAGGTGCTCCAGCCAGCCCTCGACAGCGGCGCGATCAAGATCGTCGGCGAGTCGTACACGGTCAACTGGGATCCGTTCCAGGCCGAGGGCGAGATGGACGCGATCCTGAAGTCGAACGACAACAGGGTCGACGCCGTGATCGTCGAGGACGATGGCATGGCGAGCGGCGTCATCAAGTCGCTCACGGCGGCGGGCCTCGGCGGCAACGTTGCAGTGGCCAGCGCGGGCGGCATGAGCGGCTTTCCGTCGCGCGTCACCTTCAACGCAATCGCCCGTGGCGTTCAGACCGTCGATGTCTGGCAGGACTACCGCCAGCTCGGCAAGGCCGCCGCCGAGGCCGCAGTCGAGCTCTGCCGGGACCGCGACATCGCAAAGGTTCCGGGCACGACGCGCGTGACGTCGCCGGGCGGGAATCAACTTACGTCGATCCTGCTCACGTCGCAACCGATCACAAAGAAGAATCTCGATGTCGTTCTCGACACGGGCTGGATCAAGAAGGACGAGCTGTGTCAGGACGTGAACCCGGCCATCGCGCCCCCCGCCTGCAGGTAGGTCAAGCGCCGACGCGGCGCGGGAACGAGTCGGCGCAGGTGCTCGGCGGTATCCACGGAACTGCTCGAATGGGCGGACCGGAAGTCCGGATCGGATCCCTCGCCACCTGACGGCACCAGCACGGCTGGCGCGACGACCTGGGAACCGGGTACCAGTACGGCCACTACCGCCGCTGAGGAGGTCTGGTCGGGGCGAGAGGAGACAAACCTCCACGACCGACCGCCTTGTCCCGGTCCGACTGCCGCTCGAGATCGCTCTGGCGGGCGTGGAGCGGTGGACCCGCCGTGCAGACAGGCGGTGGCGACGGTTCCGGCAGTCGTCGAGTAGACCTGCGTGTCGCCACCGATCGCCAGGCATGAGGCATCGGGTCCGCCCACGGTGATCAGCGGCGGGTTGGCCTCCGCGAGGCCCCCGACGTTCGGGCTGACCGTGACAACGAGGCCGCCCTCTGGAAGGGTCGTCGGCGGCTGTGGACAACCCTGGGACGCGCCGGTCATCGGATCAGGCGTCGGGCACGGGCCGACAGTCAGCGGCACGTCGTTCAGGTGGAACAGCGGCACCGGTTGGTTGAGGACGGCAGGGGGCCCGCGACCACCTGCCATGAGGCCGGATGGGCCACCTCGATCGGACCGACCTGCACCGTCGTGACGATATCGATCGGGACCCTCGCGAACGCACCCGTGTCGAACGGGCCGCCCGGATCCATGCTCCAGAGGAGCTCGGCGCGGCCCGGGTGGGACGGTGCTCGGGATCGGGTAGCGCATCTCCAGGACGATCGTCGCTCCGGGCGCCAGGGCGCGTTCGATCGCCGAACAGTTCAGGGCGTAGTCGTGGTCCGCCGGTGGCTTGAGACGGACACCGGCGACGAGGAGGTCTTCGCTATAGGTCGGGCACGGATCGAAGATGGCCGGCTTGTCGCCCAGGTTCGTCAGCGCGACGGTGAACGTGACGTCCTGCCCGATGCTCGCCGTCGGCGGAGCGGTGATCGTGATCGATGCCGGCTGCTGCTCGACGAGCGAGGGCTCCGGCGGCTGGTACTCGAAGGCCGTGACCGTCAGCGACGACGGGCTGCTCGGCGCGTCGCAGCGCGGCGTCCCGCTGATCCCGGGACCCGACGGCGAGGATCCCGGGACCGCGTCCACCGTGCCGCTCCCGTCGGGCAGGGTGACGACCACGGTCGTCGGAACGAGATCCTGGCCGCACCAGTTCGTCCAGAAGAGCCACCAGCTCCCCTGATCCCCCGGCTCCAGGAGACCTGGGCCGGGCGGCATCGTGCCACCCGGGAGCACCTGGGAAGCCGAGTACGCCGTGGACATCGTCGTCGTCCCGGCCTTGATCACGGCAAGCTTCGGGGGCCCATCGACGACGCACGCGGTCGAGCTGACGTTCGTCACACCGATGCCGCCGGCCATCGAGCCGGTCGCTCCCTGCCACTCGGCGGTCGCGGTCAGGTCATCAGGGCCGCAGACCCTCGTCGTCGGCGGGACGGGCCTCGGGGTGGGCCTGGCCGGCTGGGGCGGCGGCGTCGCGTCGACCCACGGGATCACTGCCGGGCGGCTCCCGACGTGGCCCGTCGCCGAAGGGGTCTCGGCAGACGCGATCGCGGACGGGCCGGGCTCCCGATCGGAGGCGCCGAACCCGAGGGACCCGGGAGCCGACTCACGACCACGGCGCCAACGAGAACCACCGCGACGATGACGACCGCGGCGCTCGCTGGTCCACGAACCGGCGACCATCGGGCCGCGACCCGCGGTCGGCCGGCCGTCGCGGGCAGGCGCTCGAGGTTCGCCCGCAGCGTGTCCGGCGCGCCGGGCAGGCGCGCATCGGCGAACGCGCGCTGCAGTCGACGATCGAGCTCCTCGTGGCCTTGGGGCAGGTCGCCTCCGAGGTCGTCATGGCCTCCAGGCGGATCGTGGTCGATCGACCGACCGGGCCCGGCAGGTGGCTCGTCCGTCACGGTGCTCGTCGCCCGCCGGGCGATCCGGCCATCGTGTCGAGCGCCCGGTGCAGGCGCGACTTCACCGTCCCGATCGGCCAATCGAGCCGCTGGGCGACCGCGACGAGCGTCAGGTCCGCCCAGTAGTGGAGGACGACGACGATCCGCTCGTCGGAGTCGAGCATGTCCAGCCTCCCGAGCACCTCGTCCCGATCGAGGACCGCGGCGAACGGATCGCGGGCGTGGACGTGCTCGGCGGTCCCGTCGAGCGGGATGAAGCGGATGCGGCGCCGCCTGCGGAGCCGGTCGCGACAGAGGTTCACGAGGATCCGGTCGAACCACGGGCGAAAGCTGTCCGGATCACGGAGCGAACCGATCGATCGCCACGCCCGGATCAGCGCATCCTGGGTCGCGTCCTCGGCCTCGTGGGCGTCACCCAGCAGGAAGCCGGCGAGTCGGTAGGCGCGGTCGAGCTCGCTCCCGGCGACGCGCAGGAAGCGTTCCTCGGTCATCGTGCTCGTCGGATCGCCCAGGAGTCCCTCCCGTGTCCGTGAAGCGAGGCTCGCGGTGAAGTCTTGCATCGCGTCCATCCAGACGAACGACATGTCGAAACGGTTCTTCGAGCCACGGAGCACTGTTCTCGCCGCGTCGGGCGTCCGCGCGGTCGTGGTCGGCGGACTTGAGAGCGCGACCTGGGCAACCATTACGGCCCACATCGAGGCACGCTGAAGTCCGCGGCACCCGTCAGCGACGTCCGAGTCATCAACGTCAACGATCGAGAGCGGAAATTGGCCAAGGACGACGGACCGTCGAGCCTGGCCGACGGCAAACCCCACCGCGGGAAAGGGTGCAGGACCCGGCGTCCCACTTTCCGTCGATCGAGAAGACACATGGTCGGACGATCGCGGAACGGCAGGCGATCATCCGCGGCCACCCGACCTCAGGCATGGGGAGTTGGGCGGCCTGCTCCAGATCCTTCGCCCGCGGTTCGGCGTCTATCCCGGACGGTAGCAGCGCAGCGGTCGACGACACGCGAACGCTCGTGGACAAGCCCGGGCACGTGCCCGTTGTACCCGTTCGTCGCGCGATCAGTGGCGCGGTTTCCGCGTGCTGTCGCGAACCGTCAACGTTGGCCGAACGAGCACTTGTTCGGGTGCCGTCCGGCCGCCGACGACCCTCCCGAGGAGGATCCTCGCGGCGACGTCGCCCATCTCGTCGGCCGGGAAGTTGATCGTGGTCAGGGCCGGCGTCGCGATCTCCGCCATCGGCTCACTGACCATGCCGACCACGGACAGCACCTCGGGAACGCGCATGCCCCGGGCCTGTGCCGCCTTGAGGGCGCCGATCACCGACTGCTCCTGGGGAGCCACCAGCGCCGTGATGTCGGGGTGCTCGTCGAGCAGCCGTCCAGCGGCAACCGACAGTTCGTCAATGGTCGGCCCGCCGACACGCGCGAGCACGGAAAGCCCGTTTCGGTCGCACGCCCGCTCGTATGCCTGCAACGCCCATGTCGCGAAGCCGTACGTCTTCTGCTGGACGACCGGATCGACGGAGAGGAACGCGATTCGGCTGTGGCCCAACCGCACGAGATGCTCGATCGCGAGGTCGATCCCCTGCGGCGACGTCGACGTCGACGAAGCTCAGCCCGGTGTTGTCGGCACGATGCCCGATCATCACCATTGGGTAGCCGTGGTCGCGCAGGAGGGCCGCGCGGCGGTCATCGGTCAGGATCTCGAGCAGGATGATCCCGTCCGCCTGGCGGCCCCGGAAGATGCCCAGGAGCTCGGCATCGGTCAGCGGCCGGGTGATGATGTTGATGGAGTACCCGGCCTCCTCCACGCCGAGGGCGGCCGCCATGATCAGGCTGTGCGCGGGCGGGTTGAACTCCTGCGGGACGTGCATCGCGATCAGGGCAGTTCGCCCGGAGCGGATCTGCCGCCAGGCGCTCTGCGGGGCGAACCCGATCTCGTCCATCACGCGCAGGACCCGCTCGCGCGTCTCCTCGGCGACGTCGGGCTTGTTGTTGAGGATCCGCGACACGGTCGCGACAGAGACTCCGCTGGCCGCGGCAATGTCGACGATCGTCGTCGACGGCATCTTCGACCGCGTTGCCACTGCGGAGCGCTCCTCTCTCAGGGACGGACCGCGCCGTCGGCGACTTCGAGGCACCGGTTCGTGGGATCGTCCCATTGGGCGGCGATCCGCTGGCCAGCGTATCGGAGCCTCAGCGGTCTGGAGTGCGGTCCTCCGGTTCGCCACCGATTCCGGTCTGGCGCCGTGGATGAATGGAGAGTCACCAGGAACTCGCGCTCCCGCTGCATTCCGGGGAACGCGACCGCTTCGCTCACCGATCGTGAGACGCCGCGCGCCGTCGTCCCACGTGATCTCGATCGAGGCAAAGGCGCCGGACTCGTACCCGTACCCGTCGTCCTCGTCCTCGTAGAGGCGGAAGCGTGGCGTCGCGTCCGGTGTAGACGTGCAGCTCGACGGGCGCGTCCGGGAGGTCCTCGGCATGCTGGCGCACCGGTCCCATCGGCACGATCGAGCCAGCCCGGACGAAGACGGGAATCCGCTCGAGCGGGGCCTCCGCCTGGATGACCTGCCCGCCGCGCACCGAGCGGCCGGTCCAGAGGTCGAACCAGTCGGTTCCGGCCGGCAAGTAGACGGGCCGCGTGCGAGGCCGGCC
>CAWBMD010000005.1:0-216778 GCA_963789865.1 uncultured Chloroflexia bacterium | reverse complement strand
CCCGCGAGGAGGACGGCGAGTTCCGCTCGCTGACGGACTTCAGCACGCGGATCGACCTTCGCCTCGTGAACCGCAAGGTGCTGGAGTCGCTGGCCAAGGTCGGCGCGCTCAACATGCTCGGGCACCCGGCGCAGATCCTGATGGGCCTGGACGACGCGCTCGCGGCGGGGCAGGCCGCGCAGCGCGACCGGGTCAGCGGCCAGACCTCGCTGTTCGACATCGCGGGCGACGAGTCCGTGACGCTGGAGCGACCGCTGCCGATAACGCCGGAGACCCCCGTCCGCGAGCGACTGCGGTGGGAGAAGGAGCTCATGGGGCTCTACCTCTCCGATCACCCCATGGGCGAGGTGGCGGAGCGCGTGGGACTGTTCGTGACGGCGTATTCCGGCGACCTGAAGGACGAATTGCTCGACGGCCAGCGCGTGGTCCTGGGCGGCATCGTCACCGGGATCCGGTCGGTGATGACGAAGGCCAAGGCGACGATGGCCGTGGTCACGCTCGAGGACCTGCAGGGCACCCTCGAGGTGGTGGTCTTCCCGAAGACGTACGAGCAGACGGCCGGGACCTGGCGGGACGGCGCGATCCTGCTGGTGGCGGGGCGCGTCGATCACCGTGGCGAGGAGGCATCGTTGCTGGCGGACTCGGTCTGGGACTGGGACGCTGTTGCGGATCGAGGGCCGGAAGCATTCGCCAGGGAGGTCGGGTCGCTGGACAAGCGCGCGGCGCGGCGGGGTGGGGGAGGGCCCGGCGGGAACGGCAACGGCAGCACTGGCGGCATCGGAGGCAATGGAGCCGGATCGCGGCGCGATCCGGTCTCTGCCGGGCCCGGGTACAGCGCGCCCGGCGTTCCGGGCAACGCCGCTCGGCTCCGGATCCGTTTCCCCGATCCGGCCCGCGGAGCCCGTCGCCACCTACGCGGAGCCGCCCGGGCTGGTATCCGCATCGGGCGCGGGAGGCGCCGACGACCCGGAGTCGCCGCCGCTCCCCGACGAGCAGCGCTCCCGCGCCGCGGCGGCCGGAGAGGCCCCGTCACGCCCCGTGGAGGCGGCCCCGGGCGCCGTGCTGAACGTCCACTTCGCCTCCGACGTGGGCACGGACCGCGTGCTGGCGGCCATGCAGGCGTTCAAGGGAGTCATGCGCGAGCGGCCGGGCGCGACCCGGGTGGTCGTCCATGTCCCCGCGCCGGGCGGCAACGCGCTGCCGATGGAGTTGCGGGGCGTCGCCTACGACGCGGAGCTCGTCGCGGAGGTCCGGCGCCGAGCCGGCGAGGGCGTCATCGACCTGCGCCTCGCCTGAGGCCCTGTCTACCGAGTCCCGGACCAACCGAGGTGGGCGACTGGGCCTCAGTTGGCCTGGAGCCGGCGAAGCTCGCGGACGCCGGACAGGTGGTCGTAGAACTCGGCGCGGATCGCGTTGAGGTCGGGCCGCTCGACGTCCAGCTCCTCGGCCAGGCGGTTCGCGAGCCAGGACTCGGTCGCGTCGATCTCGTCATCGGCCGCCATGACCACGAAGCAGCAGCGGAGCAGCTGCTCGCGCTCCTCCATCGTGGAGATCTCCTTGAACTCGCGCGTCACGAGGTAGTCCTCGGTCGCGCCGAAGTCGTCCGACACGGTTGCGGCGAGGTCGCTGACGAGAGTCGCCGTGTCCGCATCGAGCCCGCCGACCTCTCCGATCATCGCGACCATCTGGGCGCGCTCGGCCTCCGAGACCGCGGTCGTCGCGTTCGCGGCCCGGCCGAGGAGGTAGGCGAACGCCGCGACGAACCGCGCGCGGGCGGGCGGCAGGGCCGTGAGGCGGACGGAGATGAAGCGGACGCTCTCGGTGGAGGGGGTGGCCAGGTCCGGAAGCGGCGCGTCCGGATGGACGGGGAGGTCGGGCGAGGCGGGAGCGTTGAGGCCGAGCACGTGGTGGAAGAGGCTCATCGGGACTCCGGGCGTATTGGCAGAACGGGGCGGAGTCTACCCTGAACGGGGCGCACGCCTTGCTCGCCGCATCTCCCGGCCGGCCTGTGTGCCGTGACCGTGCTCCGACCAGGCAGGCCGGTCAGGAACCGGACGTCAGCTCGGACAGCGGCAGGCGCAGCACCGTGTCGACCCCATTGGCGACCCAGAGCTCCCCGCCCGCGACCGCGGAGCCGCCCACGTCGACGAGAGCCGCGAGCGGCAGCCTGCGATCGACCGTGTTCGTCACCGGGTCGATGCGCACCAGGCCGTGGTAGAAGCCCAGGCCCCCGACCGGAACCCACACCGTGCCGTCGACCACGATCGGGTCCGCGCCATAGCCGCCGAGCCCGATGTCGGCGATCACTGCGTTTGTCGCCGGGTCGATGCGCACCAGGTCGGGCGAGTCGTGACAGCCTGTGATCCAGACAGCGGTGTCGGTGGCTGCGATGCCGCCACACGGGTCGAAGTCCGATGGCATCGTGATCCTGGCCACGACCTTCGCCGTGGACGGGTCAAGCCTGATCACCTGTCCGGTGTTGCCCTCGCCGATCCAGGCGCTCCCGGCACCTTCAGCGATCTGCTGGGGTCCGTACGATCCTGCCTGACCGATGACGACCGTCGCGATCGCCTTGCCGGTCGCCGGATCGATCTGCGTCACGCTGCCCTCGTGATGGTTCGTGACCCAGATCTTCCCGTCGACGGGGAGGACATCCTCCGCGGTGCCGACTGCTGTCGAGCCGAGAGCCTTGCCGCTGGCCGGGTCCAGCCGGAGCGTCTCGCTGGCGTCGAAATCCGCGACCCAGAGAGCCGTCGGCGTGGCCGCGAGGTTGTCGAGCTCGTCCCCCGAGCCCAGGGCGACCATCGTGACGACGTTGGTCGCGGTGTCGATCCGGGCGAGCCCGGTCCCGGAGATCGCCCAGATCGTGGAGCCTTCGACCGCCAGCTCGGTCGGGTGATCGACGGCGACAGCGGTGGCCGGGATCGAGGTTGGGGCGGCGGTCGCTGTCGCCGTCGCGGGCGCGGCGGGTGGCGTCTGCGTCGGCGGGACGGTGGCGACCTGGGCCGACGCCGCGCAGCCACCGGCGATCGCAGCGAGGAGGACTGCGGTCACGCCAGACGCGGCGACCCGCCGCCGGGGGCCCAATCGTGCAACGTGGGGACGCATCGATGCCCTCTGCGCATGGGCCCGAGGGACGGGGGACGCGTCCGCGGCCCGGACCCGCGCAGCACGATTATGTGGATATGCCGAGGCGATGCAAGGGGGCGGGCCGGTTGGGACAGTGGGTGGAGGCGCGCTGGCCGAGCGGACGCGGATCGAGCCGCCGCCTGCCACGGACCGCATCGGCCGCGGCGACCACTCGGCGGCTACCAGTGGATGACGCCGCCCACGAACAGGAGCGTCAGCGAGACGACCGCGATGATGGCGATGACGGCCATCCCGATCCGCGCCCCATTCGACTCGTGCCAGGGGTTGCCCGTCGTCTCCTCGTAATGGCGGGCCTGTTGGTCGTGCTTCTTGCGCGCGTTGTGGGACTTGCTGCTCTCGCTGTGCTGCTTGTTGCTCAACCCCTCGGCCTCCGCTCGTGGCGCCCGATCGTCGCAGTCGGTCTCGCTGCTGGCTGTGGATTCCTGCCAATCCTGGTAGCGAAGGTGGGATTCGAACCCACACGACCTTGCGGCCAGCGGTGTTTGAGACCGCCGCGTCTGCCATTCCGCCACTTCGCCAGGCAGCGGACATCGTAGCCGACGGGAACCGCATCGCCACGCCGCGCGTCCACGCCGCGATGCCCAGCCTCGTCGCCTCCACCGGCATTTCCCCCCGGACCCGATGCTAGACTCGCCGCGCCTCACCATCGCCGCCAGGAGGGCCGCGCCCGTCGTGCAGGACGCCCGGCCGTCGGAGGCCGTCGAGGATCCGATCCAGCGTCGCGACCTGATCCTGCTGGAGCGGGCGTGCGACGGCAGCCTCGACGCCTTCAACGATCTCGTCGAGTGCTACCAGGACCACCTGTTCGCGCTCGTCGCCCGCATGGTCCCGGACCGCGACCAGGCGTCCGACGCCGTCCAGGAGGCGTTCTTCTCCGCGTACCGGAACATGCGCGCGTTCCGCGGGGGCAGCGTCCGCTCGTGGCTCAGCCGGATCGCGATCAACGCCGCGATGGACCAGCAGCGCCTGCGGAAGCGCCGCCCCTCCCAACCCTACCCGGAGCTCGAGGACGAGAGCTGGCAGCCGCCCGCCGGTCCCGAGGCAGACCCGGAGCGGACGGCGATGCACACCGAGCGCGGTCGTGTCCTGCAGGCCGCGCTGGCCGCGATCACGCCGGACCAGCGCCACGCGATCGTCATGTTCGACGTCGAGGGCTACGACTACGGGGAGATCGCGGAGATCACCGGCGTGTCCCTCGGCACCGTGAAATCCCGGATCCACCGCGGGCGCCTCGCGCTGCGGGACCGGCTCGAGGGTTCGATGGGCCTGTTCCGCGGGGAGGAGGGCTGATGCCGCACCCCGCCGATCCCGCCGATCCCGCCTCTCCCCTCGATCCCACCGCCCACGCCACCCACGACCCGCTGCTCGTGGCCGCGCTCGCGGCCGGTGATGCGGCGGGTGCCGAGCTCGAGGCCGCGTCCGCGCTCGTCGCGGGCTGCGACGCGTGCGCCGCGCTCCACCGGGACCTGCGCCTGATCGCCGCGGCCCTCCCGGCGATGCCCGCCCCGCACCGGTCGCGGGACTTCCGTCTCACGGCAGGGCAGGCCGCCTCGCTCCGTCCCACCGGCTGGCGCCGCCTCCTCGCCCCGTTCGCGGGTCCCCGCTTCGCGTTCGCGGCGCCCCTGGGCTCGGGTCTCGCCGCCCTGGGTCTCGCCGGGCTCCTCCTTGCCGGCAACGGCCTGCCCCCGGGCGGGGCGACGGCGGGAGCCGGGAGCGAGTCGGGGCCGGTCACGGCAAGCGCGGCCGCGGCGGCGCCTGTGCCCGCCCGCGCGGCGCCCTCGCCCGGCTTGATGGTGACGACCCAGGGCGCGACGGCGGCCCCTGGCGTGCCCGACGCGAGCGGGGACCCTCGGCTCATGCTCCGCCCGGCGGAACAACCGGCGGCGGGCAACGGTCCGGCGGGCACGGCGGCTCCCGCGGACACGGTGGTCACGGGTGAGATGGCACCCGGGATGCCGGTCCTGCTGCTCGCCTCGCTGGCCGGCCTGGTCGCAGGTGTCGTCCTGGTGCTGCTGCGGCTCGGCGGCCGGTCTGCCGTCCGAACGCCTGGCGCCCGGACGCCCTGACGGCCCGACGCGCCCGACGCCGGAACCGGCGAGACGCCGGAACCGGCGAGCCCCTCCCGTCGTCAGGGGAGAGACATGCCGCACCCCGCCGATCCCGCCGATCCCGCCTCTCCCCTCGATCCCACCGCCCACGCCACCCACGACCCGCTGCTCGTGGCCGCGCTCGCGGCCGGTGATGCGGCGGGTGCCGAGCTCGAGGCCGCGTCCGCGCTCGTCGCGGGCTGCGACGCGTGCGCCGCGCTCCACGGGGACCTGCGCCTGATCGCCGCGGCCCTCCCGGCGATGCCTGCCCCGCACCGGTCGCGGGACTTCCGTCTCACGGCAGGGCAGGCCGCCTCGCTCCGTCCCACCGGCTGGCGCCGCCTCCTCGCCCCGTTCGCGGGTCCCCGCTTCGCATTCGCGGCGCCCCTGGGCTCGGGTCTCGCCGCCCTGGGTCTCGCCGGGCTCCTCCTCGCCGGCAACGGCCTGCCCCCGGGCGGGGCGACGGCGGGAGCCGGGAGCGAGTCGGGGCCGGTCACGGCAAGCGCGGCCGCGGCGGCGCCTGTGCCCACGTCGGGGGACGGCCTCGTCGGCATGGCAGCGGCCTCCGCCGCGCCGGCCCCGGAGGTCCAGGGACCCGTCACGGCGCCCGCGCGCGAGCGCCGCAGCCCCAACCGCAGGCCCCGCAGGGGCCCACGCGCCCACTGGTGGCGCGTCGACGTCCGCGAACGACAAGAGCACCGCGGCGGGCGCTGAAGGCTCGCCCGCGTTCGGAGCGGGTGCAGCCGCCGCCACTCCGCCCGTCGCCTTGCCTGCCAGCTCGCCCGCCGCAGCGCCCGGAGCGACCGGCGGGTCGATCGACGTGGCGGGCGGCCGCCGCCAGGCCGTCGAATCCCCGGACAACACCCTGCTGCTCGGACTTGGCGCCGCGATGCTCGTCATCGGCTTGATCCTCGCCGGCCTCCGGGTTCTCTCCCGCCGCGTCGCCTGAGCCAGGTAGCGATCACGGACGGGTCGTCCGAACCTGCAGAACGTCATCACGAGTCCCGCCCCTTTTCATCAGATCTGCTCCGGCCTGCTCGCCTGCGGCGAACCTCGTGACGTTCCGCCGCCGTCAGTCCCGGACGGGCAGCCGGACCCGGAACGTCGAGCCGGCCCCCGGCACGCCGTCGCTCGCGGCCTCCACGCTCCCGCCGTGGGCCGTCGCCAGGTCACGCACGATCGTGAGGCCGAGGCCGCTGCCGCCCGAGTCCGCGCGCCGCTGGAAGCGGTCGAAGACGCGCGTCGAGGTCCGCGGCAGCGATCCCCTCGCCGGTGTCGCGGACCGTGATGACCGCCTCGTCATCGTCCAGGCTCGACGGCGACGACCACCGAGCCCCCGGCCGGCGTGTGGCGGATGGCGTTCGCCACGAGGTTGGCGATGATCTCGCGGACGCGGACCGGGTCGACGCTCGTGACCAGCCGTTCCACGCCCGCGCAGCCAGTGTCACGCCATGCGCAGCGGCGAGCGGCCGGTTCGCGGCCACGACCTCGTCGGCGATGGCGCGCAGGTCGGCCGGCTCGCGGTGCAGCGTCAGCGCGCCCGCGTCGGCGAGCGAGAGGGTCCGCAGGTCGTCCAGGAGTCGGTCCATGACCCGCGTCTCGGCGAGGATCGGGGCGACGTGGTCCTCGTCGAACGGATGGACGCCGTCGAGCATGGCCTCGAGCCCGCCGGTGATGACCGTGAGCGGCGTCCGGAGCTCGTGGGTGACGTCCGCGAGGAGCGCCCGGCGGTCGTCGCGGGACCGGTCGAGGCGCTCGGCCATCGCGTTGAACGAGGCGCCGAGCCCGCGGACCGGGCGGGGACCGCGGGCCGGACGCGGACGCCGGGCTCGCCATCGGCAAGGCGTTCTGTGGCGGCGGCGATGTCGGCGAGGGGCCGGACGGCCGTGCCGAAGACGCGGACGCCGACGAGGACCGCGAGCCAGGATCACCACGACGACGGCGACGGCCGTCAGCGTCGGACGGGGCGGCACCCGGCGCGACGACCCCGAGGAGCGCGCCGGCGATCCACGTCGCGAGGGTCGTGACCAGGCCCACGAGAATGACCAGCGCGAGCACCATGCAGCCGAAGAACCCGACCGCCGGCTGGCGCCCGCGGTGGCGTCCCCAGCCGCCTTCGGCGCTGGGCGGCTCCTGCGCCCAGCTCCCGACCAGCGGCCGCGGCGTGACCGCGGGCGGTGCTCGCTCACGTGCTCCGGCTCCGCGAGCGCGTAGCCGACGCCGTGGACCGTCCGGACGTACCGCGGCGAGGCAGTCGTCCGGCTCCAGCTTCCGACGCAGGTTGCGGATGTGGCCGTCGATCGCCCGCTCGTACGTCTCGAGGCTGAAGCCGTGGACGGCGTCGAGCAGCTGGGAGCGCGTCCAGACGCGGCCGGGCTCGCGCGCGAGCGTGGCCAGGAGCTCGAACTCGGTGGGCGTGAGGTCGACGCGCCGGCCGCCCGCGGTCACGCGCCGGCGCGCGAGGTCCAGCTCCAGGTCGCCGGCGACGATCCGCTCGTCGGGGTTGGCGCGTGCCTCGACCCGGCGGAGGACGGCGCGCACCCGCGCGACGAGCTCCTTCGGGCTGAACGGCTTGACCACGTAGTCGTCGGCGCCGAGCTCGAGGCCGGTGACCCGGTCGGTCTCGTCGCCGCGCGCGGTCAGGATGACGATCGGGACCGTGGAGTCCCGGCGGAGCGCGCGGATGACGTCCAGCCCGTCGACCGGGGCAGGCCGAGGTCCAGGACGATCGCGTCGGGCCGGCGGGTGCGCGCGAGCGCGAGGCCCCGCCGCGCCGTCGCCCGCGGTGAGGACGGCGAACCCGGCGTGCTCGAGGTAGTCGCGGACGAGACCGGCGATCTGCGGCTCGTCCTCGACGACGAGGATCGTGCGCATGGGGCTCCGAGAGCGCGGGCGCGCGACGCCGGGCGAGGATACCCGCCCGGCGTCGTGGCCACGGGTGGCGCGAGTTCAGGCGGCGGGGGGCGTCCCGTCGGTCGTCGCCGGTCGGGGTCGCGCCGCGCCGTCGTCGACCCGGCTGGCCGCGCGGCGCGGGCCGCCTCCTCCTCGTGCAGGCGGCGATGCGCCTCGGCGACCCACTCGCGGCGGGGTCGCCGTCGCCCATGGGGCCGTGGCCGCCGGCCAGGGGCCGCGGCCCATCGGCTGCCGCCCATCGCGCCATGGCCGGCCCAGTGTCGCCGCCGCCCGCCGAAGGCGAACAGGATCAGCCCGACGAAGAGCAGGAAGAACAGGAAGCCCCCGAAGGGGAAGCCGCCGCCGAGGTAGACGATCGCGGGCACGCCGCCGGTGCCGGCGGCGACGCGACGAGGCGACGCCGGCCTGGAAGCCGAGCGACGCCGGCCGCGACGGCGACGAGGCCGAAGAAGAGGAAGCCGAGGAACGCGCGCATGGCTGGTGATCTCCGATTCGGTGCGGCCCGGGGAGCGGGCCGTCGTGCTTGACTGCGTCAGCCTCGCGCGGAGATGTGCAGGAGTTGTGCGTTCGCCGTGCGGATCCGGTGCGGCGGTCAGTCGCCGAGACATGTGCCCGACGTTGCGGGCGCTCGCGACCCAGGAGTGATCGGCCGGCACGAGCTTGCGCCGGCCGGCGACGTCCGCGAGCGGGACCGGCTCGGTCGCGTCGCCCCGGGCCGCGACCATGACCCCGTACGTGCCGGCGGCGACGAGGTCGGCCGCCGCGGTGCCGAGGCGCGTGGCCAGCAGGCGGTCGATCGGCGAGGGCGTGCCGCCGCGCTGGACGTAGCCGAGGATCGAGACGCGGGACTCGAGCCCGGTCAGCTGCTCCAGCTGCGGCGCCAGTCGCAGGGTGTTGCCCTGGTGCTGGACCTCGAGCAGCTGGACCTCGGCCGCGGCCGTCTCCTTGGCCGACCGGGTCCTTCGCGCGGGCCGCACGCGCCTCGGCCGCGGCCAGCGCCCGCGCGTCGTCCACGTTCCGCGCGCCCTCGGCCACGGCGACGATGCTGAAGTTGCTCCCCTTGCGGACGCGGTCCCTGATGGCCGCGGCGATCGACGAGACCTTGTACGGGATCTCCGGGATCAGGATCACGTCCGCCCCGCCCGCCAGCCCGGCGCCCAGCGTCAGCCAGCCCGCCCGGTGGCCCATGATCTCGGCCACGATGATCCGGTGGTGGCTGTGCGCCGTGCTGTGCAGCCGGTCGATGGCGTCGGTCGCGATCTCGAGCGCCGTCGCGAAGCCGAAGGTCGCGTCGGTGCCGACCACGTCGTTGTCGATCGTCTTGGGCAGCGTGAGGACGTTGAGCCCGGCCTGGCCGAGGCGGAGCGCGTTCTTCGCCGTGCCGCCGCCGCCGAGGCAGACGAGGCCCTCGAGGTGCTCCGTGCGGCAGACCTCCAGGATCGCCCCGGTCATGTCCCGGACCTCGCCGTCCACCAGCATCCGGTGCGGCTTGTCGCGGCTCGTGCCCGAGGATCGTGCCGCCGACGGTGAGGATCCCGGACGAGCGCCTGCTTCTCGAGCCGGACCTTGCGGTTCTCGGCCAGGCCGCGGAACCCGTCGCGGAACCCGACCACCTCCATGCCGTAGGTGCCGATCGCGGCCTTGCCGAAGGCGCGGATGGCGGCGTTGAGGCCGGGGCTGTCGCCGCCGGCGGTGAGGATGCCGACGCGTCGAGGGGTAGCCATGACCGGATCCTACGGCGCGGCCGAGGGCGCGGTCCGCCGCGCGGGTACACTGCCTCTCGTCCCACTCCGCACGGTCAGGCCGATGGAACGCCTCCTGCTGCTCGACGGCAACGGCCTCATCTACCGCGGGTACTTCGCGCTCATCGACCAGCCCCTGACGACGTCGCAGGGGCGAGCTGGTCACCGCGGTGTTCGGCTTCACGAACATCGTCCTGCGCGCGATCCAGGACGCGAAGCCCGACCACATCGCGGTCGCCTTCGACCTCGGCAAGCCCACGTTCCGGCACGAGCGGTACGCGGAGTACAAGGGCACCCGGACGAGGATGCCGGACGACATGCGGGAGCAGATCCCGAAGGTCCGCGACGTGGTGGCGGCGCTGGGGTTCCCGGTCTACGAGCGCGAGGGCTTCGAGGCGGACGACGTCATCGCCACGCTCGCGGGGCAGGCGACGGCGCGGGACCTGGACGTCACGATCCTCACCGGCGACCTCGACATGCTCCAGCTCGTGGGCGAGCACACCCGGCTCATGGTCTCGCTCCGCGGCGGCGTCGCGAACACGGTCAGCTACGACCTGGCGAAGATCGAGGAGCGCTGGGGCCTGCGGCCGGACCAGATGCTCGACTACAAGGCGCTCAAGGGCGACCCGACCGACAACATCCCGGGCATCCCCGGGGTGGGGGAGAAGACGGCCTCGAAGCTGATCGCCACGTGGGGCACGCTCGACGCGCTGTACGAGCACCTCGACGAGGTGACGCCCGGAGAAGCTCCGGCCGCTGCTGGCGGACGCACCGCGAGACCGTCCTCGAGAGCCGCGAGCTGATGCGCCTGGTCCGGGACGTGGACGTGGTGCTCGACCCGGAGCGCGGGCGGGTGGGGGACTACGACCGCGAGGCGGTGGTCCGGATCTTCCGCGAGTACGAGTTCCGGTCCCTGATCGACCGGCTGCCGCCGCTGATCGGGGAGCGGCCCGAGGACGCCGTCCTGGCGATGCGCGACCTGAAGGACGCCGGGTTCCCGGCGGCGCAGGGCGTGCGGGGCGCGGGAGCGTGGCGGCGCGCGGCGGGACCGGGCGGCAGGGCCGCCGGGCGGCTGCGGCGGCCGGGCGGCCCGCGCAGCGGCCGACCGACGGGTCACTCCAGCTCTCGATGGACTTCGACGTGGTCTCGGGTGGCGGAGGCGGGGGCGCGGCGCGGCGGATCGCCACCGCCGCATCGGCCCCGATCGCGGCGACCTCGCCGGCCGTGGAGGCGCGGGCCGAGGCGCTCGCGGCGGCGACCGGGGACCTGCCCGGGGCCCTGGCCGCGGCGATCGTGGACCCGGGGCGGATCGAGGTCGCGGACGAGGCCCGCGTCGCGTCCCTCGAGCCGTGGCTGCGCGGCCAGGAGGCCGTCGGCGTCGCGCTCGTCGTCGACGACCCGCGGCCGCTCGCCGGGACGCCGCTGTCGATCGCCGTCGCGGGCGCCGACGGGCGTGTCGTCGCCGCGGACGGGGCGGCGGCCTCGGTCGCGCTGCGCCACCTGCTCGAGCGGCTCGGCACGCCGCTCGTGGGCCACGAGGTCAAGCCGCTGCTCACCGCGCGGTTCGCCGAGGAGCCCGACGCGCGTGCCCACCCCGGTCGCGTTCGACACCCAGATCGCCGCCTACCTCGTCAACGCCGCGCTCCGGGCCCAGAAGATCGCCGACGTCGTCGCGGAGCGGCTGGACCTCGTCCTGCCGCCCGCGGCGGCCGGCCTGCCGCCGACCGCCATCGCCGGCCTCGAGGCGCTCTCGGTCCTCGCCGTCCGTCCCTCGCTGGAGCAGGCGCTCCGCGACGAGGGCGCCGAGCGCCTGTTCGCCGAGATCGAGCTGCCGCTGGTCCCGATCCTCGCCCGGATGGAGGCGGCCGGGGATCGCCCTGGACCGGGACGCGCTGGCCGCCCTCGAGCGCGAGTTCGCGACCGAGATCGAGCGGCTGGAGGCCGAGATCTACGCGGCCGTCGGCCACCAGTTCACGATCGGATCCCCGAAGCAGCTGGGCGAGATCCTGTTCGTGGAGCTGGGGCTGCCCAAGGGCCGCAAGACGAAGACCGGCTACTCCACCGACGCGACCGTCCTGGAGGAGCTGCGCGGCGTCCACCCGGTCATCCAGCCGGTGCTGGACTGGCGGATCTACACGAAGCTGCGCTCGACCTACGTGGAGGCGCTGCCGAACCTGATCGGCCCCGACGGGCGGCTCCACACGCTGTTCCACCAGGCCGTCGCGGCGACCGGGCGCCTGTCGTCCTCGGACCCGAACCTCCAGAACATCCCGATCCGCACGCCCCTCGGCCGCCGGATCCGGCACGCGTTCGTGGCCGGGCTCGCCGGACGACCACGCTCGTCTCGGCCGACTACAGCCAGATCGAGCTGCGGATCATCGCCCACGTGTCGGGCGACGAGCACCTCGCCGACGCCTTCGCCCGCGAGGCCGACATCCACCGCGAGACGGCCGCCCGCGTGCTGCACAAGGCCCCCGAGGACGTCACCGGCGACGAGCGGTCGATGGCCAAGATGGTCAACTTCGGCCTCGCCTACGGGATGAGCGACTTCGGGCTGTCGTCGCGGGCCGGGATCAGCCGCGAGGACGCGCAGGAGTTCATCAACTCCTACTTCGCCGCCTACGGCGGGATCAGCCGCTACATGCTCCACATCCGCGAGACGGCCAAGGACCTGGGCTACGTGTCCACGCTGCTGGGGCGCCGGCGCCGGATCCCGGAGCTGAGCTCGTCCAACGGCGCGCTGCGGGCCGCCGGCGAGCGGATGGCGATCAACATGCCGATCCAGGGGACCGCCGCCGACATCGTCAAGATCGCGATGATCCGGATGGACCGGGCGCTGCGCGAGGGCGGGTTCGCGGCCCGGCTCCTCCTGTCCGTCCACGACGAGCTGCTGCTCGAGGCGCCGCGCGACGAGGTGGACCGGCTGATCCCGGTCCTGCGCGAGGCGATGGAGGGCGCGCTGCCGCTGTCGGTGCCGCTGACCGTCGAGGCGAAGATGGGCGACTCGTGGGACGGCATGACGCCCGTATCACGGAGGGACGCGGCGCTCGCCGAGGCAGCGGAGGCGCCCGCGGGCATCGATTAGGTCAGACGGCTCGATGGTCGGACGGCGCGGCCGTCAGCGCTCGATGGTCAGACGGCTGCGACCGTGGTGCGCACGTGACGCCGGGGTGCGCCCGTCAGCACCGGCGCGACCACGGTGATCGTGATACCGGCGACCAGCGGGATCCCCAGCGCCGCGGCCAGGCCCCAGGCGTCGGCGGCGGCACCCACGAGGGCCGGCGCCAGAACCAGCCCGATGCGCACCAGCCAGGCGACGAGCGCGACACCGTGACCCGCCGGGATCCCCGGCCGCGACCCGGCGGCGCCGATCATGACCGGGAACATCGGCGACGATCCAAGGCCCACCGCGCCGAACCCGGCGAAGGCCAGGAGCGGCGCGCCCAGTGGAGCGGCGACGATCGCGAGGACCAGGCCCCCGGACGCGATGACGGCGCCGGCGCGGACAACGGCCGTGCTGCCCCACCGGTCGACCCAGCGGTCGTTCGTCAGCCGGCCGAGGACCATCGCGCCCATGTAGACCACGAACGCCGACGGCGGCGATGCCGGCGGGTTGCCCGAGGACGTCGGCGAGGTAGATGGCGCTCCACGTCGCGGCGGAGCCCTGGATGACGACGCAGAGGATGCCCAGCATCGCGATGGGGACCAGGACTCGCAGCATGCGCGGCACGCTGCGCAGGTGGATGTTCCCGGTGCCGGCGGTGCTCGTGCGCGGCGCATCCGCCACCTCCGCCGGGAGCAGCCTCCAGCTCGCACAGAGCACCGGCGATCACCGTGACCGCCGCTGCCGACGGCCAGGCTGATCGAGACCGGCACTCCGGCCCCCGCCGCGACCGCCCCCACGGCTGCGGCCGCCAGGCTGCCGACACTCCACATGCCGTGGAAGCCCTGCAGGATCGACCGGCCGTACTGTCGCTGCAGGCCGATGCCGTGCGCGTTCATCGACGCGTCCATCGTCGCGTCGAACATGCCCAGCACGAGCATCGCCAGCGGCGAGCATGAGCCACGAGCTCGCCAGACCTACCGCCACGAGCATCGAGGCCGCCAGCACGCCCGCAACGGTCGCGACTCGTCCGCTCCCGAATCGTGCGATCAGCAGGCCCACGAGGCCGCCCGCGATGCAGCCCGCCGACCGGCATCGCCGCAACGGCCGCCCCCAGCTCCGCGTTGGACAGGCCGAGGCCGTCCTTGATGGCAGGGAGGCGCGGCAGGATCGACGCGGAGATCACGCCATTCGCGAAGAAGAGGGTGCTCACGGCGAGGCGGGCGGAACGGGCGCGTGCGGGCGTGATGGCGAGCGTCATGGGCGATGCCATGGTGCCTGACATCCGCCCCGGCGCGGGTGCCGGCGCGCCGGCGGCGCACGTGCGCGGCGCGCCGGCGGCGCACGTGTCCTATCGTCTCGCGCGATGCCTGAGCTTCCCGAGGTCGAGACCGTCGCTCGCGACCTCCGGCGCCACCTGCTGCCCGAGGGCGGCGGGCCCGGCCCGGTGGTCGATCGGCGCGCGCGTCGGCCTGGCCGGGGACGCTGCGCGACGGCGACCCGCCGGCGTTCGTCGCCGGGGTGACCGGCCGGCGCATCGAGGCCGTCGGCCGCCGCGGCAAGCAGCTGATCCTGCACCTCGACGGCGGCGCGTTCCTCACCGTCCACCTCAAGATGACCGGCCAGCTGTTCGTGGTGCCGGCCGACGTGCCCGCTGGACCCCTACGAGCGCCTCGCCCTCATGCTCGACGACGGCCGCGAGATCCGTTTCCGCGACATCCGCAAGTTCGGCCGGGTCGGGCTGTACGCGGCCGACGACGACCCGTTCGACGGCATCGGGCCGGAGCCGCTGGACCCGCGGTTCACGCTGCGCGCGTTCCGGCGCCTGATCCGCGGCCGGCGCGCCCGCCTGAAGCCGCTGCTCGTGGACCAGTCGCTTCGTGGCCGGCGTCGGCAACATCTACGCCGACGAGGCGCTCTGGCGCTCGAGGCTCCACCCGCTGCGGTCCGCCGCGTCCCTCCGCCCGCACGACGAGCGCGCGCTGTACCGCAACGTGCTCGAGATCCTGGCCGAGGCCGTCGAGCGCCGCGGCATCGTCGATCGACGACTACACGGCGCCCGACGGCGACGGCGAGATGCAGGAGCGCCTCGACGTCTACCAGCGGACGGGGCAGCCGTGCCGGCGCTGCGGCCGCCCGATCCGGCGGATCGTGATCGGCATCCGGGCCACGCACTTCTGCTCGTTCTGCCAGCGGCTCCCGGCGGCGGACCGGCCCGGGGCGGCGAAGCTCCTGGCGACCATGACGCCGCGACCGGGTCGTGCGGCCGGACGGGCGCCGGGGACGGCGCTGGGTGGACCTCGACGGCGAGGGCGCGCTGGGTCGGACGGCCGGACGAGGCGGCGATGGCGCGCGAGCGGACGGCGCGCACGAAGGCGGCGGCCGCCGCCCGGCGGGCGGCGGCCGTCGGGCGGGCTGTCCCGGGGCGGGGACGGGCGAACCCGGGCCCGGGCGCGGCCCGGGCGACGACGGGTCCGGCGCATGAGCCTCGTCCGGCTCGACGGCGTCGTCCGCGAGATCGGCACCTTCGTCATCCTCGACCAGGTCACGGCGGCGATCGCCCCCGGCGAGCGGATCGGCCTCGTCGGGCCCAACGGCGCGGGCAAGACGACGCTGCTGCGGATCGTCGCCGGCCGCGACGAGGCCGACCGCGGGACGGTCCACCGGCGGCGCGGACTCTCGTTCGGCCTGCTCAGCCAGGAGGCGCACTTCGACGAGGCGTTCATGGCCGCGCCGGACCTGCGGGCGGCGGTCCGCCACGGGGCCGCCCACCTCGAGCAGATGGCCGACGAGCTGGAGCGCCTCGAGCACGGCGGGCCACGCGGCGGGCGCCGACTACGCGGACCTCCAGCACCGCTTCGACATCCTGGGCGGCTACACGCTGGACCAGCGCGTCGACGAGGCGCTGTCCGGCCTCGGCTTCGCGCGCGACGAGTGGCTCCGCCCGCCCGACGGCGCTCTCCGGCGGCCAGCAGACCCGGGCGGCGCTCGCGCGGCTCGTCATCGCGGACCCGGACCTGCTCCTGCTCGACGAGCCCACGAACCACCTCGACGTCGGCGCGATCGAGTGGCTGGAGGAGCACCTGCGCCGCCGTTCGGGCGCGCTGCTCGTCGCCTCCCACGACCGCGCCTTCCTCGACGCGACCGTGACGCGCGTCTGGGAGCTCCGCGACCGCCACCTCACGGTGTTCCGCGGCGACTACAGCGCGCTACCACCGCCAGCGCGTCGAGCGCGACCTGCGCGCGGCGAAGCGAGGCGGAGACGCAGGCCGGACGCAGATCGAGCGCGAGGTGGAGCTCGTCCAGAAGTACCGCAGCCAGCGCAAGCACACCAAGATGCACGAGCACGAGGCGCGCCTGGAGCGGCTCCGCGAGGAGAAGGTCGAGGCGCCGCGCGGACGTCGCCGCGACGCTGCGCCTCCACGGCGCGGCGCTGGCCGGCGGCCCGGTGCGCTCGGGCGAGCTCGTCATCCGCCTCGAGGACCTGGCCGTCGGCTACCTGCCGGGCCGCGGCGCCCTCCTGCCCGGACGGCACCGACGCCACGGAGCCCGTCGACCGTCGCGATGGCGCCGTTCCTCGCCGCACAGCGCGGCGACCGGATCGGCATCGTGGGGCCGAACGGCGCCGGCAAGACGACGCTGCTGCGCACGATCGCCGGCGACCTGCCGCCGCTCGACGGCGCGGATCACGTTCGGCCACCAGGTCCAGCCCGTCGTACCTCGCCCAGCTGCGCGACGCGGCGATCCCCGGCGCCACCGTCCTCGACGCGATCATGGAGGCGATCCCGCTCACGCCCGGCGAGGCGCGCGGCTACCTCGCCCGGTTCCTGTTCCGCGGCGACGACGTGTTCAAGGAGGTCCGCTCGCTGTCCGGCGGCGAGCGGTCGCGCCTCGAGCTGGCGCTGCTGGGGATCCTGCCGTCGAACCTGATGCTCCTCGACGAGCCGACGAACCACCTCGACATCGCGGCCCGCGAGGCGATCGAGGCGTTCCTCGCGGAGACCCCGGCGACGCTCCTCGTGGTCTCGCACGACCGGCGGCTGCTCGAGACGATCTGCGAGCGGCTGTGGGTGGTGGGCGACGGGCTCGCGGTCCCGTTCGACGGCGGCTACCGGGCCTGGCGGACCGCGGTCGCCGAGGGCTGGACGGTCGAGGCCGAGGCGCAGCGGCGCGAGCACCGGGGCCGGCCGGGTGCAACGCCGGCGCCCACGACTGCGTCACGGGTGAGGACGGCGGGGTCGGTCAGGCCCGGGACGGCCGCCGGGACGGGGACGGCCGGGGCGTCGGGGACGGGCGCGACAGCCGATGTCCTCACGGCGGCGGCTCCCGCAGGCGCGGCACCGCGCGCGAAGGCGCGGACGAAGCTGTCGAAGGACGCGTATCGTCGGCGGCGCGAGGTCCTCGACGCCGAGCTCTCCCGGCTCGGCCTGCGCAAGGCCCAGCTGGAGCTGGCGATGGGCACGCCCGTCGGTCGCCGCCAACTTCGTGGAGATGCGGCGCGTCACGAGCGAGCTCGCCGACGTGGAGCGGGCGCTCGCCGAGGCCGAGGACGCCTGGCTGGAGCTTGAGGAGCAGGCGCCGTGACGGACGCGGGCGCACCGCCGCACGACCGTCCGCATCGGTATCACCGGGCCCATCGGCTGCGGCAAGTCGCAGGTCGTGCGGCTGGCTCGCGGAGCTGGGCGTGGAGGTCGTCGATGCCGACGGCGTGGCCCGCGTCGGTCACGGCGCCGGGCCATCCGGCCCACGACGTCGATCCTGCGCCGGTTCGGTCCGGCCGTGGCGGCTCCGGACGGCACCCTGGACCGGGCGGCCCTTGGCCGGTTCGTGTTCGCCGATCCGGCGGCGCTGCGGGACCTCGAGGCGATCGTCCACCCTGCGGTCCGGCCGCGGATCCTCGAGGCGGTCGAGGCGGCCGAGCGGGCCGGTGCGCCGGCGGTCGCGATCGAGGCGATCAAGCTCGTCGAGGGCGGCCTCGCCGCGACTGTGCGACGAGGTGTGGCTCGTGACCTGCGACCCCGACGATCCAGCGGGAGCGGCTGATCGGCGCGCGGGACGCCGCCCGGCGATGCTGACCAGCGGATGGCGGCACAGGCCGGCCTGGTCGAGCGCCTGCGGCCGGCGGCGACGTGGGTGCTGGACACGAGCGGACGACGGCGGCCGAGACGCGGTCGCTCGTCGTCGCCGCCCTGCTGGGCGCCGACGGCCGCTGCCGGCCCGCCGAGGCGTGACGCGCGCCGGGCGGAGGGCCGCCCGGCCGGGCGGGCCCGGCCGGGCGGTGGGGAGGCGCGCCGGGTCAGCGACGCGCGACGGTGGAGGCAGTGACCAGGCTGACGGGCGGCCTGCGCCGGTCCGGCGCCCGCCGGAACGTGCCTTCGAGCCTGCGGCGGTGGCGCCGGGACCGGGCGAGACAGCCGGAGTAGCCGCGGGTGCCGACGGCGGCGCCAGGTCTGACTCGGGTGACGCGCCGGGGGATGCCGATGCGACCGGTGAGGCGGCCGGTGACGGCGCCGGCGTGATCGTCGGGATCGGGGGCGTGGACGGGACGGGCCCGGTGACCTTGGGGTAGCTCTGCGGGATCAGGCAGGCCGTAGCGCTCGATGATCCGGTTCGTGGTCGCGCCGAGGCCCGACACGTCGAGGATCCGCGTGTCCTGGTCCGGGCCGCAGGGCCATGCTGAACTGTGCGGTGCCGGCGGCCTGCATGTGGCTGATCTCCTCGGCGACCGCCAGCGGCGCCTTGACGATGTAGTACGTGCCCTGGCGCGCGAGGATCACCATGTCCTGGTAGGTGACCTTGGTCGAGCGGTCCGAGTAGAAGTTGGACGGCGCTGGACCCCGGCGAGCCGGCGCCGCGGGCACCTCGACGGGCGTGACCACGGTCACCGGGGCGGTCATGATGACGTCGACGCGTCATGCCGGCGGCCAGCATGCCGCCGACGGCGCGGTCGTCGGAGACGGTGATCGACACGGCGCGCCAGGCCTCGGAGTCCGGCGCCACGGTCTCGTCGGGCTGCAGGATGGAGAACTGCCGCACGCCGCCGAGGTGGAGGCGAGCAGGTTGGTCGTGACCAGCTGCCCGGTCGTCACGCTCCACGGCCAGTATCCGGCCGACGAGATCTGCCGGGGTCTTGACGATCGCCCGCCGGCATTCGTGCCGTCGATGCGGGATGTCCGACCGGAGCGCGAGATCAGCCGCCTCGATCGGGCTTGCGGGCCGGGATGTCGCGGATCGCGACCACGGCCTCGGCGTAGGCGATGCCGCCCTGGCCGGCCTGCTGCTGCGCGTTGTTGATCAGGTAGAAGGCGAGGCCGCCGGCGACGAGCGCCAGGACCACGCCCAGCAGCACGATCCAGCGGCCCTTCCTGGACGGGTCCTTGTACTCCATCTCCATCATGCGCGCGCCTCCCAGTGCCTCTCGGTCGACGCCCGCGCCGTCCGAGTTCCGTGCCGCGCCCGCTCCGGCCGTGTTCGCCGGGCGCCCGTCGCGCCTCCTGACCGCGGCACAGCCGGGGATCACCTGCAGCTGGTCGCGGTCCGACGCGGACGTCGGGACACGCCCCGCAAGGATCGCCACGCACCCGTCGTGCCGCGAGTGGCTAGAGGTACCGGTAACGGCCACCCGAAACGGGTACGGCCGCTGGCCCGCGACCGACTGCGGGACAGCCCCGCGCCTAGAACGGACGTTCCATACGGGCCGTCGACCTCGTGCTAGGATCCGGCCGTGCCGGACTTCCGCCTCGTCGCCCCGTTCGAGCCGACGGGTGACCAGCCGCAGGCCATCGACCGCCTCGTGGACGGGCTCGGCCGCGGGCTGCGCCACCAGACGCTGCTGGGCGTGACGGGCAGCGGGCAAGACCGTACACGATGGCCCAGACCATCGTCCGGCACGGCAAGCCGACGCTGGTCCTCGCCCACAACAAGACGCTGGCCGCCCAGCTGTACTCCGAGTTCCGGGAGTTCTTCCCGGACAACGCCGTCGAGTACTTCGTCAGCTACTTCGACTACTACCAGCCGGAGGCGTACCTCCCGCGCTCCGACACGTACATCGAGAAGGACAGCAGCCGGAACGAGGAGATCGACCGGCTCCGCCACGCCGCCACCCACGCCCTGTTCGAGCGGCGCGACGTGATCATCGTCGCGTCGGTGTCGTGCATCTACGGCCTCGGGGCGCCGGTGGACTACGGCGCCACCGTCCTGCGGCTGCGGGTCGGCGGGCAGTACCGGCGGGATGCGGTCCTCCGCCACCTCGTGGACCTGCAGTACCAGCGCAACGACGCGGCGCTCACGCGGGCAAGGTTCCGCGTCCGCGGCGACACCCTGGAGATCGGGCCCGCCTCGTCCGAGATCATCGTCCGGGTCGAGTTCTTCGGCGACGAGGTGGAGCGGATCACGGAGCTCGACCCGCTGACCGGCGAGCTGCTGGCCGAGCGCAAGGAGCTCAACGTCTTCCCGGCCACGCACTTCGTGACGCCCCGGGACAAGCTCGGCCAGGCCGTTGCTCGACATCGAGGCGGAGATGGAGCTGCGGGTCGGCCAGATGGAGGCGGAGGGCCGGGCGCTCGAGGCCGCGCGCCTCCGCCAGCGGACCACCTTCGACATGGAGATGCTGCGCGAGCTGGGCTACTGCAGCGGGGTGGAGAACTACTCGCGACACCTGTCGCAGCGCGAGCCCGGGTCGCGGCCGTGGACGCTGCTCGACTACTTCCCGCCCGACTGGCTCCTGATCGTGGACGAGTCGCACATGACCATCCCGCAGGTGGTGGGCATGTACAAGAACGACCGCACGCGCAAGGAGATCCTGGTCGACTTCGGCTTCCGTCTTCCGTCGGCACTCGACAACCGGCCGCTGACGTTCGAGGAGTTCGAGGCGCACGTCAACCAGACGATCTACGTCTCGGCGACCCCGGGCCCCTACGAGCACGAGAAGAGCGAGCAGGTCGTGGAGCAGCTGATGCGGCCCACCGGGATCATCGATCCGCCGATCACGGTCCGCCCCACCGAGGGCCAGATCGACGACCTCCTGGAGGAGATCCGCGGCCGCGTCGAGCGCGGCGAGCGATCCCTGGTGACGACCCTGACCAAGAAGATGGCCGAGGACCTCGCGGACTACCTCAAGGAGCTGGGCATCAAGGTCCAGTACCTCCACAGCGAGGTGGACACGCTGGAGCGCGTCGCGATCCTCCGGGACCTGCGCCTCGGCGTCTACGACGTGCTCGTGGGCATCAACCTCCTGCGCGAGGGCCTGGACCTGCCCGAGGTGACGCTGGTCGCGATCCTCGACGCCGACAAGGAGGGGTTCCTCCGCAGCGCCTGGTCGCTGATCCAGATGATCGGCCGGGCGGCCCGCAACACCGGCGGCGAGGTGGTGATGTACGCGGACCGGGTGACGGAGTCGATGCGCGTCGCGATCGACGAGACGAACCGCCGGCGTGCCGTCCAGACCCGCTACAACGCGGACCACGGGATCGAGCCGGCCACGATCATCAAGGGCATCCACGACATCAACGACCGGCTCCGGGCGGTGGCCGAGAACACGGTCATGTACGGTCCGAGCGCCGGGGCCGGGAGCTGGCCGCCGCCGACAAGGCCGAGGTGGAGCGCCTCGTCGCGAAGATGGAGGCCGAGATGAAGTCGGCCGCCAAGCAGCTGGAGTTCGAACGGGCGGCAGCGCTGCGGGACGAGATCCAGCAGATCAGGCTGCGGGTCCTGGAGCAGGACGCGTCGGTCATGGTCGCGCGCGCCGCGGAGCGCGCGGCGAAGGACGCGCTGCTGCCGGCGAAGGAGCGCGGCGAGGCCCATCGCGCCGAGCGCGAGAAGGGTGTCGCGTCCTTCGAGGTGACCGAGGTCCGCGTGCTCGGCGCGGGCGAGGAGCCGGGCGTGGACGGTGGTGACGCTTCGGACGTGGCATCCGACCTGTTCCCGGGGATTCGCGACGAGCACGACGACGAGGATGCCGCCGGCTGGCAGGCCCGCTGGCTGGACCGGCCCACGTGGGACCACACGGTCACCCCCAACATCAGGCGCCGCACGGGCCAGCGGCCGAACCGCCGCACCCGCGGCTACTGAGCGACGCATGCCTCCCGAGGAACCGGACGTGACGGAGGACGTCAGGGACGGGCCCCCGCCGCCCCTGGACGGCTTCGCGCCGATCGCCGTCTGGATCGAGACCGGATACGACGGCGACCGGATCGCCGGCTGGGTGCCGGACGTGCCCGGGGTGCTCGCCGTCGCCGCCACGAGGGAGCGGGCCATCACCGGGGCGCTGACGGCAACGGCGCGCGTCCGCGCGTGGCTGGAGGCCCATGGCGACGAGGCCGGGATCCCCAGGATCTGGCGAGCCGACACCGCCGGCGAGGCCGCCGCGAGCCAGGACGCGGACGGCCACGAGGTGAACGCCACGTTCCCCGCGGACCGGCGGCGCGTGACCCAGGAGGATGCCGCCGCCGCGGCGCGCCGCCTGGTGTGGGCGCGCGAGGACCTGCTCGCGATGGCCGACCGCCTCGACGCGTTCGAGACCGGCCGGGGGGCGCTGCCGGCCGACCGGGTCCGTGGGGAGCGCACACCCGAGGAGGTGCTGAGACACCTCGCGGGCGCCGAGGTGTGGCTGGTTGGACGACTGCCGGGAGTCGGCAGGTACGACGGGCCGCTGGACGGCGTCCCCGCCCGGGAGGCGCTGGCGGGATCACGGGCCTGGGTGCTGGACCACCTGCGCCTGCTTGCTCTGGCCGACGACGCCGCCGAGGCGGGGGACCGGCACGGCGAGACCTGGACGCTGGCGAAGGTCCTCCGTCGCCTGGCGGCCCACGGCTTCGATCACCTCTGGGAGCTGGAACGCCGCCTTGCCCGCGCCGACGGCACGGCGCAGCGGGTGACGGTCGTCCTGGATCGTCGGCCTCCCGCGGGAGAGGTCGTGGGCCTGCTGCGGGCGGTCGGATGGGACCTCCGGGCCTCCGAGCCCGCGTCGCTCGAGCGGGCGATAGCCGGGACCACGGAGTTCGCGACGGCCTGGGACGGCAGGCGGCTGATCGGCACCGCGCGCTCCATCACGGACGGCGGGCAGAACGCGCTCATCGCCTCGGTGGTCGTCCACCCCGCCTACCAGGGCCTGGGGGTGGGGGAGCGGATGATGCACCTGCTCACCGACGGCCGGGACCTCGTCCGGTTCTCGCTCGCCTCGGCGCCAGGCGTCGAGGGGTGGTACCGGAAGCTGGGGTTCCTGCCGGATCCCCACGCGATGTTCAGGCCGCGCCGGCGCCGCTGACCGTCAATCGAGGCAGGCGTCGCCGTCCGACCGTGTGAACGACTGTTCCATTTGACGCGGAGCCGGTACACTCTCCGCGTGCCCCAGGATCAGATCGTCGTGCGCGGTGCGCGCGAGCACAACCTGAAGAACGTGGACGTGGCGTTCCCCCGGGACCGCCTCGTCGTGATCACCGGCCTCTCCGGCAGCGGGAAGTCCAGCCTCGCGTTCGACACGATCTACGCGGAAGGCCAGCGTCGCTACGTCGAGAGCCTGTCCGCGTACGCTCGCCAGTTCCTGGGCCAGATGGAGAAGCCGGACGTCGACCAGATCGACGGGCTGTCGCCGGCCATCTCGATCGACCAGAAGGGGGCCTCGCGCAACCCCAGGTCGACCGTCGGCACCGTCACCGAGATCTACGACTACCTCCGCCTGCTGTTCGCGCGGATCGGTCACCCGCACTGCCCCGCGTGCGGCCGCGAGATCGAGCGCCAGACGGTCCAGCAGATCGTGGACCAGGTGCTGGGCCTGCCGGACGGCACGCGCCTCCTCGTGCTCGGCCCGCTGATCAAGGACCGCAAGACCGAGGGGGACCGCGTCTTCGAGGGAGCCCGCAAGCAGGGCTTCGTCCGGGTGCGCGTGAACGGCGTGCAGTACGACCTGTCCGAGGCGCCAACCCTCGACAAGTACAAGCGCCATACCATCGAGGTGGTTGTGGACCGGTTCGTCGTGCGCCGCGCCGAGGCACCCCAGGGCTGGGCCCTCGACCAGCGGGGGCGGCCGGTGGACCCCGAGTCTGGCGTCGCGCTCCCGGACCCGGACGCCGCCCGGCTGGCGGACTCCGTGGAGACGGCTCTCCGGCTTGGCGAGGGCGTCGTCGTGATCGCGCCCGTGCCGCGGGAGGGCGAGGCGGCGCAGTTCGAGGAGCGGCGGTACAGCGAGCGCTACAGCTGCCCCTACGACGGCACGACCATCGACGACCTGGAGCCGCGGAGCTTCTCGTTCAACTCGCCCCACGGCGCCTGCCCCACCTGCACGGGGCTCGGCACGCAACTGGTCATCGACCCGGAGCTCGTCCTCCCTGACAAGGGCCGCAGCATCAAGGCTGGGGCCCTGGCCCCGTGGAACAAGATGCCGACGGAGATCTCGTGGCGGATGAAGATCACGGAGGCGGTGTTCGCGGCCCGCGGCTGGCGGATCGACGTGCCGGTCCGGGACCTGCCGACCGAGGCCGTCGAGTTCCTGCTCTACGCGCCCAAGGACGAGAAGGTGGTCGTCAGGTACCGCCACGAGCGCGGCGAGAACAGCTACGTCGCCACCTTCGAGGGCGTGGTCACCAACCTCGAGCGCCGGTTCCGGGAGACGGAGTCGGAGTACATCCGGACCGAGCTCGAGAAGTTCATGGTCCAGAAGCCGTGCCCCACGTGCCGCGGCCGACGCCTCCGCCCGGAGGTCCTGGCGGTCACCGTGGACGGACGCGACGTCTCCGAGGTGTCGGGGCTGTCCGTGACCGAGGCGCTGGACTGGGCGGCGGACCTCGGGGATCGGGTGACCGAACGGGAGCGGACGATCGCCCGCCAGGTGCTCAAGGAGATCGTGGCCCGCCTCGGCTTCCTGGTGGACGTCGGCCTGGACTACCTGACCCTGGACCGGGCGAGCATCAGCCTGTCGGGCGGTGAGGCCCAGCGGATCAGGCTGGCGACACAGATCGGCACGACGCTCATGGGCGTGCTCTACATCCTCGACGAGCCATCCATCGGGCTGCACCAGCGGGACAACGCGAAGCTGATCGCCACGCTGACGCGTCTCCGGGACCTCGGCAACACCGTCCTGGTCGTGGAGCACGACGAGGAGACGATCCGGACCGCCGACTGGGTCATCGACATCGGGCCCGGGGCCGGGGAGCACGGCGGCGAGATCATCGCCAACGGGCCGCTCGAGGCCGTGCTCGCGGAGCCGCGCTCGATCACCGGTGCGTTTCTCCGCGGGGAGCGGCAGATCACCGTCCCGGACCGCAGGCGCCAGGGAAACGGCAGGTACCTTGCGGTGCGTGGCGCCCGCGAGCACAACCTCAAGAGCGTGGACGTGCGGTTCCCGCTGGGCACGTTCATCGCGGTGACGGGCGTCTCGGGCTCGGGCAAGAGCACGCTCGTCGACGAGGTCCTGTACCGCGCCCTCGCGCGGGATCTGACCGGGTCGCGGGAGCCCGTCGGCGCGCACGACGCCGTCGAGGGCGTGCAGCACATCGACAAGATCATCGAGATCGACCAGAGCCCGATCGGGCGCACCCCCCGCTCCAACCCGGCCACGTACACGGGCCTGTTCGGACCGATCCGGGAGCTGTTCGCGGGGACGCCGGACGCCCGCGTCCGCGGCTACCTGCCCGGCCGGTTCAGCTTCAACGTCAAGGGCGGTCGCTGCGAGAACTGCAAGGGCGACGGGATCATCAAGATCGAGATGCAGTTCCTCCCGGACGTGTACGTGCCGTGCGAGGTCTGCAAGGGCAAGCGCTACAACCGCGAGGCCCTCGAGATCCACTACAAGGGCCGGTCCATCTCGGACGTCCTGGAGATGACCGTCGCAGAGGCGCTCGACTTCTTCACCGCCGTGCCGAACATCCGGAACAAGCTCCAGACGCTGTTCGACGTGGGTCTCGGCTATGTCCACCTCGGCCAGCCGGCGACCACGCTCTCGGGCGGCGAGGCGCAGCGCGTGAAGCTGGCCACGGAGCTCTCGCGGCGGGCGACCGGCAAGACGCTGTACCTGCTTGACGAGCCGACGACCGGGCTCCACTTCGCCGACGTGGACAAGCTCCTCCACGTCCTTCACCGGCTCGTGGACAACGGCAACACCGTCCTCGTCATCGAGCACAACCTGGACGTGATCAAGACCGCGGACTGGATCGTGGACCTGGGGCCGGAGGGGGGCCACCGCGGTGGCCGGGTCATCGCCGAGGGGACCCCGGAGCGGGTCGCCGAGATGGCCGGGTCCGCCACGGGCGAGTACCTGGCGCGGGTCCTGCGGGGCGAGCCGCTGGTGCCGCTCAGCGACGTGACGTTCGCCGACGAGGCCGGCCGGCCCGGCCTGGGCGCCGGCGTGCCACGGCGAGCCCGCCGTCGAGATCGTGCCGTCGCGGAAGCGCGTCGCGGCGGCCCGGTCCGCCGGGGAGCGGTAGCCCTGCTGGGATGCCCGGCCGGACGACGGGTCCCCGCCCCGGCCCCGGGGGCTACGATGGCGCCATGCCCGAGATCGAGTACGCCTTCCTTGCCGACGCCGCGGAGACCCAGCCCGGCCAGAAGTTCCACGTCCTGGGAGGCGGCATCACGCGCATCGGCGGTCGCACGTTCCCGCTCCGCCACCCGCACCTCGCGCTGGTCGTCGGGCTCCTGGTCACGGCGCCCGAGACCCAGCGCGAGCACGACCTGCAGCATCGTCCTGCTCGATCCGGACGGGGGCGAGGTCACGGGGGCGACCGGCAGCCTGGTCGCGCGCGGCGAGCCGGACGGACGGGACGCGATCCTGACCTTCAGCATCGACCTCTGGAACCTGGCGTTCCCGTCGCCCGGGCGACTACTCGTTCCGGATCCTCGTCAACGGGTCGGAGCGGAAGCGACTCGGGCCTCGTGCTCGCGCGCCCGGCCGGCGAGGGCGCGCCGGCGGCTCCCTCCGACTCGTGACCGCCGGCGCCGGCAGGGGCGGCGAGGCGCGGTCCCGGCCCGCCACGAGCGCCCGGTGATCGACGAGGCCGCCCTGGTGGCCGCCCGGGCGGCCGACCGCGTGCTCGACGACGCCCGTGCGCGCGGTGCCGCCCGCTGGATCGCGTACCTCGAGCCGCTGCCGGACCACCTGCGTGACGGCGACATCGCCGACCTGCGCCGCGTTGCGATGCGGGCGCGCGCGGCCTACGGTCCCAAGGACTCCATCCGGGACATGCTCCCGGGCGAGGTCACGGAGCCGTTCCTGGACGCGATCGACCGGCTCCTGAAGGTGCTGGCGAAGCGCGAGGTCGCAGGAAGGGAGCTGACGGCGGTGCGCTAGTAGACGAACGGGATCATGCGCCGCGTCCGGGCCCGGTAGGCCGTGGTAGCCCGGGTAGCGCGCCTCCAGCCAGATCTCCTCGCGCGCGGACTTGAGCCGGAAGAACCCGAGCAGGACGGCCGACCCCGCGAGCGCGAGCGGCGACGCGGTCAGCAGCCCGTAGCCCGCGGCCCCGAGGACGATCCCACCGTAGATCGGGTGCCGGACGAGGCCGTACGACGCCGGTGTCGACGAGCGAGGCGCCGTCGCGCGGGTGGGGGAGCGGCGTCAGCGCCTCGCGCAGGTCCAGCGAGCCCGCGGAACGCCAGCACGAGGCCGCCGGCCATGAGCGCGGCGCCCAGCACGGTCGTGACGATGCGCGCCGCCCCGTCCCAGGCCGGACCGGCCATCCCCGCAGCCGCGACCAGCGCCAGCAGCACGAACTGGAGCACGACCCAGCCCTCGCCGCGCGGCCCGAGGGTCGGCAGGCGGCTCACGACCGGGTCACTGCCGGTCCGCGCGCCCGCCACTCGTCCGGCGAGGATCGCCATCCGGTGGACGTCCAGGTACCGCCCCTCGCGGAAGACCGCCCGCCGGAGCGATGCCCTCGTGGACGAACCCGACCCGCTCGTACACGCGCCGGGCTCCCGGGTTCATGTCGTAGACGTCCAGCCAGATCCGCTCCAGCCGCACCATGCCGAAACCGAAGCCGAGCAGCGCCCGGAGCATGTCCGTCCCGAGCCCGCGGCCCCGGTCGTCCGGTGCGCCGATGGAGATGCCCGAGGCCGGCGCTGCCGTTGCGCCGGTCGAGGTCGAAGAGCCCGATCGTCCCGATCGGCCGGTCGTCCTCGAGGAGACAGGCGACGAAGAAGTAGCCGCCGTTGCCCTGGTCTGCGAGCATCCGCTCGAACCACTGCTCCTCCGAGGCCCGCGACATCGGCGCGGTCAGGGCGAGGTTGCGGGTCGTCCGGTAGTCGGTCATCCAGGTGACGAACAGCGGGATGTCCTCGCGCTCGCCGGCACGCAGGTAGACCGCTCCGTGCGCGATCATCGGCTCGGTTCCGTCGCGTCGCGTGGGCATGCGCTCCTCCCGTCGGCCTTGGCTGAAGCATGAGTCTACGCGCCGGCGCGCCGCCGGCCCGATCCCCGAGCTCGTCCGCGTCGAACGCCTCCTCGAGGAACCGCGACGGCGCCTCGGGGTCGAACAGCAGCGTCAGGGAGCGCCGGGCGCGGGTCCAGGCGACGTAGGCGAGCCGCCGTTCCTCCTCGAGTGCCCGCTCCGGCTCAGCGGCATCCGAGACGGACCGCCGGCCGGGGAACCCGTCGGCGAGCACCAGGACGTGGTCCCATTCGAGGCCCTTCGTCCCGTGGGCCGTGGCCAGGGTGAGCGAGGCGTCGTCCCGGCGGAGCCGGGCCAGCGCCGCGCGGCGGTTCGCGACGGCCACGCGCAGCGCCCCGCGTCGGCGAGCGGCGCCGCCCAGCCGAGGAGAGCCGTCACGAGATCCGCACGGGACGGTTCCTCGGACGGCTCGACGGGGTCTCCTCGTCCTCTCGCCGCAGTCTCGGCCCGAAGCCTGCCGAGCGCCCGCAGCAGGGGCGAGTCACCGCGCCCGGGGTCCCTGCGCCGATCGCGTCGAGCCGGTCCAGCATCTCGTCCAGGCGCGGATCCTCGATCGGGAGCGGGAGGTCCGGTGCCCGGAATGGCAGGTCCAGCTCCACCGCGGCGACACCGCCACCAGCAGCTCCCGGTTCGTGCGCGCGAGCACCGCCCTCGAGGACCCGTCGACGGGCCACGTCCGCATCGCCCGGCGCACCCGCACCGATGTCGTCCGCGGGATCCGGGGCCAGCACGAGCCGCCCGACGGCCGACGGCCCGGCGCAGGATCCGCTTCGCGAACCGCTCCCGGTTGTGCTCCACCAGCCGGGCTGGCACGGGCGATGACCGGGCGCGGGCAGCGGTAGTTCGTCTCGAGGTCCACGCGGCGGAGGCCCGGCAGCAGGGCAGCGAGGCCGAGCACCCGCCGCACGTCGGCCAGCCGCCACCCGTAGATCGACTGGTCGTCGTCGCCCACGAGGAACACGTTGTTGCCCGGCGCGGCCAGCGCCAGCGCAAGGTCCAGCTGCGTCCGGTCGAGGTCCTGGGCCTCGTCGACGAGCAGGCTCGTCGTCCGGACCCGCCATCGCGCCAGCAGCGTCGCGTCTGCCTCGAGTTGACCCGAGCGCACGGACCACGAGGTCGTCGAAGTCGACGCCCCCGGACTCGCGGATCGCCCGCTCGTAGGCGATGAAGGCGCGGCCACGGGTCCCGGCGCCGGATCGGCCGCCACCTCGTCCGCCGTCACCCGCAGGTCCAGCTTCAGCCGTGAGAACGCGAGGTCCAGCCGTCCCCGGTCCGCCGCCCCAATTCCCACGAACAGGTCGCGAAGCAGGGCGTCCCGGTCCACGAGAGGATCCACGGCCACGCCGGCGTCAAGCAGGATCTCCCGCCCCAGGGCGTGGAACGTCCGCACCCGCACGGCACCCGGCGCCACGCCGAGCGGCTCCAGCGCCGCCTCGAGGCGCGCGGTCAGCTCCTCCGCCGCCCGCTTGTTGAACGCGACGATGCACACGGAGCCGGGATCCGCTCCTTCGTCGACCAGCCACGCGACGCGCGCAACGAGCGTCGTGGTCTTGCCGGATCCGGCCGGCGCGACGCACAACACCGGACCCGGCGGCGCGGTGGCCGCCGAGCGCTGGTCCGGGGCGAGACGAGCCAGGCGGTCCGAAACGGCGGGGTGGGGGAGGTGCTCCATCGGGACGAGTCTCGCGATCCTCGCTTACCGGGATCTCAACGCCCGCCGTCGCGGCCCGCATCGGTGGGCGTCGACGAGGCCGGGAAGCCGCGACGCCGCATGCCATCGCGTTCCGGTGACCCCCCGCACCGGTACAGACGGCCGGGGCGCCGGGGCACCGACCGGGACCACGGGCCCATTCCGCCGTGCGCGGCGGGACGGCAGCCTTCAGGGGACGCCCGACCACCTTGCACGGGCGTGAGGAGGAACCATGTCGCCCTGGATGATCCGCCGGGCCGTCGCGCTGGCCGCAATCCTCACGCTCGTCCTCCCCGGGCTGGCGGCCGCGGACACCGCGGCTGCCGATGGGGACACGATCACCGCCGGCAACCAGTCCACCGTGGACGTGGGGACGGTGCGGCCCGGCGGCGTGTTCACCCTTGATGTCGACCTGCTGCTGGCGTGCGATGGTGCCGTCCACGCCGCCGCCGGCGCGGTGATCGACGTCAGCGCGGCTTCGATCGCGGTCCCGGACGACGGATCCGTGGACGTGACGCCCGGCCGGATCACGGTTCCCGCCACGTGGCCGTCGGCGGGCGAGACGTGCGCCGCGGACGCCGCGCCGGTCACGAGCGACGTGCCCGTCCACCTGGCGGTCACGGCGCCGACCATCGAGGGGATGAATCGGATCGTCACCGTCAAGTTCGCGTTGTCGCCCGCAGAGGGTGTCACGGGCAGCCCGGCGGTGAGGATCGTCGTGGACGTGCAGGAGCCCTCGCCCACGGACACCACCGCGCCCGTCCTGGCCGGTGTCCCGGGAAAGCTGACCGCGGTCACGAGCGGAGCCGGTGCCACCGTCTCGTGGCCCGCCCCCACCGCCACCGACGACACCGACCCGAGCCCGGTCGTCGCCTGCGCGCCCGCGAGCGGGGGCCTGTTCCCGGTCGGGACCACCACCGTGACGTGCACGGCGACGGACGCCTCCGGCAACGCCGCCAGCGCCTCCTTCGATGTGATCGTCAGCCGACAGACCGTCCGACGGCTTCGGGCGGTCTTCCTCCATCCGCTGGACCGCGAGATCCTGCTCCTGCGGGGCGAGGAGACGGTCCCGGTCCGACTGGCAGTCCTCGGCGGTCATGAGCTGCTGGGCCCGGCCGCCATCGACGCGCCGACCCTGCGGGTCGAGGGCCTCGTCTCGTGCGAGAGAGGTGCGGCGACGCAGGTCACGACCGACGCCGGACCCTTCGCGTGGAGTCACGGGACCTGGCATCTCCGCCTGGCTGCCGGTGAGCTTGGTGTCGGGTGCTGGCGGCTGACGGCCATGGTCGACGGCGCAAGCCCGGCGAGCGTCACCGTCCGCGTCGAGGATCACCACTGGCCGCACCGCCGCGCCTGCTGACGCCCGGCGTCCGCGGCTCCTGCGGCGCCTGAATGAGGACCGGCGCCCGACCTCCGCCGGCGCCCGCGGAGGTCGGGCGCGCACCGTCTCGGGTCGTGCCCCACAATCGGGGCGTGACCCCGGAGCTCTCCGCCACCCTCGCCAGCCTGCCGGACCGGCCCGGCGTGTACCTCCTGAAGGATGCGCGCGGAGACGTGCTCTACGTCGGCAAGGCGCAGAGCCTTCGCCAGCGAGTCCGGAGCTACTGGCAGAAACAGGCCCCGGGCGGCGAGGCCCACCGCATCCGCCAGGTCATCGACCGCGTGACGGACCTCGAGGTCACGGAGGTTGATTCGGTCTCGGAGGCGTTGCTCCTCGAGGCGAACCTGATCAAGCGGTTCAAGCCACGGTTCAACGTCCGGCTCAAGGACGACAAGAGCTACCCCTACATCAAGATCACCCTCGGCGACGACTTCCCCCGGATCGAGCGGACGCGCAAGCTCCCGAGCGACGGCAGCCGGTACTTCGGGCCGTACGCCTCGGCCAGCTCCGTGGACGAGGCGATGAACCTGGTGCGACGGCTCTTCCCGTTCCGGACCTGCACCGTGGACATCCGCGAGGGCGTCCGGGCGCTCCCCCGACCCTGCCTGCTCTACCACATCAAGCGCTGCCAGGGCCCCTGCGTGGAGGCGATCTCGAGGGCCGCCTACCGCGCCGACATCACGCAGGTGGAGCTGTTCCTCGAGGGGAACACGGAGGTGCTGGTGGACGGCCTCCGGCACGAGATGGCATTCGCGGCCGAGCAGCAGCAGTACGAGAAGGCGGCGGTGGTCCGGGACAAGATCCGCTCCATCGAACGCACGATGGAGAGCCAGAAGATGGCCGCCTTCGCCCGTACGGAGCTGGACCTCGTGGCCATGGCCCGCAAGGACGACCAGGCGGCGGTCCAGCTGTTCGTCGTGCGGAACGGCAAGATGCTCGGGCGGGACGTGTTCTTCCTCGACACGCCGCGGGACGTCGCCGACGACGAGGTCCTGGGCAGCTTCCTGGAGCAGTACTACGCGCGCGCCACAAGCGTTCCGCGCGAGGTGCTGGTCCCGCGGTCGCTGGCCGACACCGCGGACCTCGAGGCGTTCCTGGCGGCGAAGCGCGGCACCCAGGTCCGGCTCCGCACCCCGCAGCGGGGCGAGAAGCGCGAGCTGATGGAGCTGGCGACGCGCAATGCGGCCGAGGCGCTGGCACGGGAGGCCGCCCGGTGGCTCGCGGACGAGGGCAAGACGCTCGGGGCCCTCACGGAGCTGGCGGCCGCCCTCGGCCTGGCCGGCCCGCCGATGCGGATCGAGTGCTACGACATCTCGAACTTCCAGGGTGCGGAGTCGGTCGCCAGCATGGTGGTGTTCGAGGAGGGCCGGCCGCGAACCGGGGAGTACCGCCGGTTCCGGATCAAGACCGTGGAGGGCGCAAACGACTTCGCCAGCCACCAGGAGGTCCTCCGGCGGCGCTTCCGGGGTGTGAGACAGGGCGAGGAGGGGACGGAGGAGGAGCTCCGCTGGGCGATGCCGGACCTCGTCATCGTCGACGGCGGCCGCGGGCAGGTCAGCGCGGCCTTCGAGGCGCTGACGGAGATGGGCCTCGCCGACCTGCCGCTCGCCGGCCTCGCCAAGGAGCGCGAGGAGCTGATCCTGCCCGATCGCGCGGATCCGGTGCTGCTGCCGGTCACCTCCCAGGCGCTCTACCTCGTCCAGCGACTGCGCGACGAGGCCCACCGCTTCGCGATCACGTACCACCGCAGCCTCCGGGACCGCAAGGCCGTTCGATCCGCGCTCGACGACCTGCCGGGGGTGGGTCCGAAGCGGAAGCGGGAGCTGTTGAAGGTGTTCGGCTCCGCGAAGAGGGTCCGTGAGGCACCGGTGGAGCAGATCGCCGCCGTGCCCGGGATCGGGCGTGCCCTCGCGGAGCGCATCAAGGCCCATCTCGAGGCCTGACGCTTTCTGCGCCGGTCAGAGCGGATGCCGCGACGAGCCCGCTGCTCGGTGGCTGTCACAGTTCGGGGCCGCAGGCGTCTTCCGGTCAGCGCGTCCCGGGAGGGCCTCCGATGGAAGGCGACGATCTCCGGCTCGAGTCACTCGAGCGGCGGCTTCACGGCCTGGAGGGGCGGATCTCCCGGCTCGAGGCGGCCGTCACGCCGGCAGTGGCGGCGCCGGCCGTCCCGCCGACCCCACCGCGGCCTCTTGCCGCGCCGCCGGCACCCCCACGGGCGGCTGACCAGCGGTGGACCGCCTCGACCTGGTGGACTTCGCCCCAGCCCATCTCGCCTGGACTGGTGCCGCCCGACGCGCAGGTCGGCGCTCGGTCGTCCCATCCATCCGTTCCCACCGCGCCGCACACGCCGGCGGAACCGCCCGCGTCGGTCGTCTCACCCAAGCCCGCTTGGGCCGTCGTCGCGCCCGTGACCGGTCCTGGCTGGTCGCTCCGGGACCTCGAGGAGCGCTTCGCCGGCCGGGCCCTCGCCTGGGTGGGTGGTCTCGCCCTCGTGGCCGCCGCCGTGTTCTTCCTCAGCCTGGCCTTCAGCCGCGGCTGGATCAACGAGCCGATGCGGGTCCTGATCGGCCTGACGGTCGGCATCGCCGCGCTCGCCGGCGGTGCCGTCATGCTCGCCCGGCGAAACCGGCTCATGGGCAACGTCCTGAGCGCGGTCGGGCTCGGCATCATCTCCATCGCGCTGTTCGCCGCAACCCGGCTCTACGGCCTCGTGAACCCGGAGGTGGGCCTCGCCTGCGCGCTGGCCGCCGCGACTGCCGCAGCGGCGGTGGCGATCCGCTTCGACGCGAAAGAGGTGGCGGCATTCGGTCTCATCGCTGCCCTGATCGCGCCACCGGTCGTCGGCGCCTCGCCCACGACCCTCACGCTCCTGTTCGTGGGCGTGACCCTCATCGGAACGACCGCGATCGCGCTCTTCCGCACCTGGCCGTACCTGCCGCCGCTGGCGTTCATCCTCGCCGCCCCGCAGCTTGCCAGCTGGCTGATGGGCGATCCCGTGACAGCGCAGGCATTGATCGCGCTTGCCGGCTTCTGGCTCATCAACATCGTGGCCGCCGCGGGAGAGGAGATGCGGATCCGACGCGACGACCTGCGCCCGTCCAGCGCGACCCTCGTGCTCGCCAACGCCACGTTCCTCCTTTGGGGCGGCCTGGTCGTCCTGAGTGGTGACCTCGCGGTATGGCGCGGCACGTTCATCGCCGTGGAGTCGATCGCTCACCTGGTCCTCGGCGGCTGGTTCCTGTCCCGCCAGGGCGTGGAGCACCTGTTCGGCAACCTCGTCGCGGGCACGGGCGTCGCCCTGCTCGCCATCGCGGCGTTCGTCCAGGTGGGCGCGGCCGTCGTGCCGCTCGCCTGGGCGGCGGAGTCCGTCGCGCTCGCCTGGCTGGCCGTGCGCCGGCGGCATCGCTGGTCCGCCGCTGCGGCGATGGTCCTCGCCGGTCTCGTCATCACGCACCTGGTCATCGTCGAATACCCGCTGCGGGATTTCGGCCTTCGGGAGGCCCCGTTCTACTCCCCGCCGTTCCGCCACCCAGGGGCCGGCTCGCTGGCTGCGGTCCTGGTCGCGATTGGCGTCACGGCAGCGCTGGTGCCCGTCCGCTGGATCCGGTCCGCCCTTGCCGGAGCCGGGGTGCTCCTCGCCACCTACGCCGTCACGTTCGAGCTCTCGGGTCCGTTCCTCGTGGCTGCGCTCACCGGCCTGGCATTGGCCGGCCTGTTGCTCGACCGGCTGATCGAGCGCCTGGCGGTGGACGACGGGCTTGCGCCGCTCGCGCAATGGGTTCCGGGCGGCTGGCTGGCGTCGGCCGCATCGCTCGTCGCGGGCGCCCTCGCGATCCTGGTGATGTTCGTGACCGAGTACCCGGTGCGCGGGCTCGGTGACGTGTCAGGGACGCCGTTCCTCAACCCGTCCGGGGCGTCACTGGCCGTGACCCTGGTCGGGCTGGTCGCCGCGAGCGCGATCGTCGGCGTTCGCTGGATCAGGTCGGCCCTGGCCGCGACCGGGATCCTCCTCGTCGCGTGGGCTGCCGGGTCCGAGGTCGCGGGGACGGGGCTCGTCGGCCTGTTGGCCGTGCTCCTGCCGGTTGGGGTCATCCTCGACCGGACCCTGCGCCGGCTGCCGGAGGACGAGCGGTACTCCTGGCTCGTCCCCGTGCTCGACTTCGACCCGATGGCCGCCGCCGCGGGCGTCGTCGCCTGGTCGGCGGCGATTCGTCTACGCTGTCGAGCGCTACCTCGACCCCGTCACCTGGGGTTCCGTCACGCCGCCTGCGATTCCGTTCAGCGACGACACGGCCCTCGCGGCAGCGCTGCTCGCCGGTGCGGCGCTTGCCGGCGCCCGGTGGAGCGGGAACGTGATCGCCCGCCGGGCGGGCGTGGTCGCCGCCCTGGTCGTCGGGGTCCTCGTCGTCCCGTTCGAGGTCTACGCCGACTGGGTGGTCGTGCTCTGGGTCGCTCTCGCGGGCGTCGCGTTCCTGTGCGCGCGACTGGACCCCGGGGGTGCCAGGGAGTACCTGATCGTTGGCATCGTGCACCTGGACCGGGGCCGCCCTCGTCGCCTTCGGGATCGTGGCTCCGCCATACCGGTTGTGGGTGGCCGATCCCGAGTACGACGCCCGATCCGCCCTGCTGTCCGGGTGGGCGATCTCGTTCGCCATCCTCGCGGGCAGCCTGTTCGCGGCGTCGCGGCAGGCCGGGCTCGCCCGCTGGCGGACATGGCTGGAGGTCGGGGCCGGGTTCATCACCGTGTACCTCGTCTCGGTCGCTGTCGTTGCGATCTTCGAGGGCCGCGTCGGGGGCGCGACCGACGTGGAGGAGCTGAAGATCCAGGCGCAGGTGGCGCTCAGCGTGTGCTGGACCGCGATCGGCGCCGGCCGTGCTCGTCGTCGGGCTCGTCCGGCACCAGCCGATGCTGCGCCACGCAGGGTTCGCCCTGCTGGGCATCGCCACGGCGAAGGTCTTCGTGATCGACCTGGCGGCCGATGGATGTCGCATACCGGGCACTGGTGCTCGCCGGCCTGGGGATCCTGCTGCTCGGCAGCGCGTTCCTGTTCACGCACTACCGCGGGCCGAGATCGGGCCCGGCGGGCGTCAGTGGGGGACCGACACCGGTGGGCTGACCTGACCCGCAACGGACCCGGCGCCGCGGCAATGGGTCGCGAGCGCACGGCGGAAGCGGCCGTCGATGGCGGGGGCGGCGCGGACGCGCCGTCCCCTGTATCATCCCGCCCCGATGCGTAGACTCGGACCGATCCTGATCGTCGTCATCGGGCGTGCTCGCCCTCCTGATCGACTTTGCGCCGCTCCCGGCGCTGTCAAGCAGCACCAGCGGCACGGGCAGCGGCCATATCGAGACGAAGCTGGGTCTCGACCTCCAGGGCGGGCTGCGGATCGAGTACCGCGTGAACCCGGCCGAGGGGAAGACGCCGTCCAAGGCCGATCTCGACGTCCTCCGCCGGATCATCGTCAACCGTGTCGACAAGTCCGGTGTGGCCGAGCCCCAGGTCGTCGTGCAGGGCAACGACAGGATCGTCGTCGAGATGCCGGGCGTCCAGAACGCCGACCAGATCCGGAAGCTCGTCGGCACCACCGGCCGGCTGGACTTCGTGCCGCTGGGCACGACGACCGCCACCGCCGGCCAGGCGCTGGACCTGAAGGCGTTCCCGCCCCTCTTCTCCGGCGACCAGGTCGCGGCCGCCAGCATCGGGACGGACCAGACCGGCCAGCGGACGGTCGACTTCACCCTGAATTCCACTGGCAAGGACCTGTTCGCCAAGTACACGGCGGAGCACATCGGCCAGTACTTCGCCATCGTCCTCGACGGCAATGTCATCACGGCGCCGGTCATCCAGAGCTCCATCCCGAACGGCCAGGTGCAGATCACCTCGGGCGGCATCGGCGGCTATCCGCTGGCAGACGCCCAGAACCTGGTCACGATCCTGCAGTTCGGCCAGCTGCCGTTCCCGATCGAGGAGCTCGCCAACACCACGGTGAGCCCGACCCTCGGCCAGGCGTTCCTGCGCCAGAGCCTGCTGGCGGGCGTCATCGCGATCCTGATGGTCATCTTCTTCATGGTCGTCCACTACCGGCTGCCCGGCGTCGTCGCCAGCGGCGCCCTCATCTACTACACGCTCGTCGTCTACGCGCTGTTCAGGCTCATACCGGTGACGCTCACGCTGGCCGGCTTCGCGGGCTTCGTTCTCTCGGTGGGCATGGCGGTGGACGCCAACATCCTGATCTTCGAACGGACCAAGGAGGAGCTGCGGGTCGGCAAGAGCCTGCCGGCGGCCATCGAGGCCGGGTTCAACCGGGCCTGGAACTCGATCCTCGACTCCAACGTGTCGAGCCTCATCACCGCGTCGATCCTGTTCATGTTCGGCTCATCGACGATCAAGGGCTTCGGGCTCGTGCTGATCATCGGTGTGCTGGTGTCCATGTTCACCGCGGTGACCGTCACCCGGACGGTGCTCCGGATCGTGGTCGCACAGCCGTGGGCACGCAAGGCGAGCCTCTACGGGGTCACGGAAGAGGAGTTCCTGGCCCGTCCGACCACCGGCCGCGGTGGCCTCCGGGGAGAGGCGCGCGGGCGTGTCTGACAACGGCAGGAAGCGCATCAACTGGTTCGACGTCATCGGGAAGCGCAACTGGTTCTTCGCGCTCTCCCTCGCCGTCACGATCCCGGGCCTGATCTTCATCCTCCTCGGGCCCCTCACCGGCGGCAAGGTCGGGCTGCAGTTCGCTATCGACTTCACCGGCGGCACGGTCTGGACGATCAGGTTCAAGGACGAGGCCGTCACCCCGCAGGCCGTGAAGGACGTCTTCACCGCGCAGGGCCTCGAGGCGAGCGTCACGGAGACCGGCGATCACTTCATGGAGATCCGCACCCGCGAGGCGACGCTGGCCGCGCCCGCGCCCACGCCCACCGCGCCGCCCACGTTTGCCCCGTCGGCTTCGGCCTCTGCAGCCGGCTCCGCGTCGCCCGCGGTGATCGCAGCTCCGCCCACCGCCGCACCAGCGTCCGCCTCGGCCGGCCCGTCCGCCTCGGCCGTGCCCTCGGCCTCGGCCGGCCCGTCTGCATCGCCCGCGCCCAGCGGAACACCCGCGCCGTCGGCGTCGTCCGCGCCGAGCGCGACGCCGGCGCCCAGCGGAACACCCGCCCCGTCCGCATCTGCGGCGGCGGGCGCATCGCCGAGCCCGTCGGCCTCGGCCGCGGCGGTGGGTGTCCTGCCGACTGCCGGGAAGCTGGGCGCGATCCGGGTCGCCCTCGAGGATGCCCTCGGTCCGATTGCCGAGCAGCGGTCGCTGTCCACCGTCGGCGCCGTCGTCTCCAGCGACCTCGTCACCCAGGCGCTGATCCTGATCCTGTTCGGCGCGATCGGGATCATGGCCTGGATCACCTACCGGTTCCGGGACTTCAGGATGGGGGTCACGGCGCTCGTCGCGCTCCTGCACGACGTGCTCGTCGTCGTCGGCCTGTTTGCCATCTTCGGCACCTTCCTCGGCCTGCAGATCGATGGCCTGTTCGTGACGGCGATGCTGACCATCATCGGGTTCTCGGTCCACGACACGATCGTCGTGTTCGACCGAGTCCGCGAGAACCGCTCGCGGCACGTCGGGGAGCCGTTCGACCGCATCGTGAACCACTCGATCCTCCAGACGTTCGGCCGGTCGATCACCACCAGCCTCACCGTGGTCATCACCCTGACGGCGCTGCTGCTGTTCGCGGGCGACGCGATCGGGACGTTCGTCCTGGCGCTCCTCCTGGGCATCATCTCGGGCACGTACTCCTCGATCTTCAACGCGAGTCCGCTCCTCGTGGTGTGGCACAACTGGGATGATCGGAAGCGGGAGCGCGAGATCGCGGCTCGCCCGAGCCGCCGAACCGCCACGTGATCCCGGGGCCCGGTCCAGGCCGGTGCCCGGATCGCCCGCACGTGCCTGCCACGTCCCTCGCCTGGAGCCGGCATACCCTCGCACAAGTCCGGGTTGAGCCGGACGTGGCATGCTCCCGGCGATGATCGACGCACGTTACCGCTGGGTATTCCCCGACCCGGTCCGCCTCTCGCCCGAGTTCCGGGCGGCGGCACGGGACCACGGGCTCGGGATGTTCGCCGCCGCCGTCCTGGCGCGACGTGGCGTGGACGACGTGGCGGGCCTTGCCAGGTTCCTCGGGCCTGCCCTGACCGGCCTCCACGACCCTCATCTCCTCCCCGACGCCGCGGCACTGGTCGCGCGGGTCGGGCTGGCACGTGAGCGCGGCGAGCGCGTGATGGTCTTCGGGGACTTCGATGCCGACGGCCTGTCCGGCCTCGCGCAACTGGTGCTCACGCTCCGGCGACTCGGCCTCGACGTGGTTCCATACGTGCCGTCCCGCCTTGAGGAGGGCCACGGGATCTCCATGGCGGCGGTCGCCGCGGCGACTCGGGCCGGGGTGACGTTGATCATGACGGTGGACACCGGCTCCACCAGCGTCGCCGAGGTGGCCACGGCCGCCGAACACGGCATCGATGTCGTCATCACGGATCACCATCACCTGCCCGAGGTGCTGCCGGCGGCCGTGGCCCTCGTCAATCCGCACCGCGCGGACTCCATGTACCCGGACCCGGAGCTATCGGGCAGCGGGGTGGCGTTCACCGTCGCGCGGCTGCTCCTCGGCGATCTGCTCGACGTCGAGGGGGAGGCCCTGGAGATGGCGGACCTGGCCACGATCGGGACGGTCTCGGACGTGGCCCCGATCCTGGGCGAGAACCGGGCGATCGCCCGCCTGGGTCTCGAGCGGATGCGCTCGGCCCCGCGTCCCGGGATCGCAGCCCTCCTGTCCCGGGCCGGCGTGTCGCCGGCGGCCGTGGATCTCGAGACCGTGGGCTTCGTGCTCGCGCCGCGGATCAACGCCGCCGGGCGGATGGGGGAGGCGCTCGACGCCGCACGCCTGCTCCTGGCCGGCACGCCCGACGAGGCCGCGGCCCTCGCCACGACCCTGGAGACGGCCAACACGATGCGGCGGGACCTCATGCGGACGGCGATCGCCGAGGCGCGGCTCGCGATCGGCCTCGCGGATCCCGGCCAGGCGTCCGGCCAGCAGCCACTCCCGGACGGGCCGTCACCGTCGCAGGACGTGGTCGTCGGCGGTGGAGCCGGTGCCCCGGCAACGATCATCCGCGGGTCGTGGCCTGTCGGGATCATCGGCCTGGTCGCCGGCCGTCTCGCCGACGAGACCGGTCGCCCGGCAATCGTGGGGACGAGGATCGGGGACGTCGTGCGGGCCTCGTGCCGCGGCGACGGCCGGCTGAGCCTCGCCTCGGCGCTCGACGCCTGCGACGACCTGCTCATCCGGCACGGCGGCCACGCTGCCGCGGCCGGGTTCGAGCTGCCGATGGACCTCTGGGAGACGTTCGTGACGCGCTTCCTGGCCCTTGCCGAATTGGCCGTCCCGGATGACCCTCGGCGGTTGCTCGCGGTGGATCTCGCCCTGCCGGCGTCCTACGTGGACTACGCGCTGTACCGGGACCTCGGGCGCCTTGGCCCGTGCGGGACCGGGAACCCGGAGCCTCTCGTGGCGGTCCTCGGCCTGACCGTGCAACGCGTCCGGGCGGCCAACGGGGGCCACACGCAGCTGGTCCTGAGGCGGGAGCGTGACGTGCTCGACGGGATTGCGTTCGGCCGTGCGGACCTCGCCGCCGGACTCGTTGAGGGCGACCGGGTGGATGTCGTCGCCCGACTCGCCAGCCGCGTCTTCGGGGGCCTTGAGACGCTCCAGCTCGAGGTGCGGGATGTCGCACCTTCCGGTTCGCATCCCCGCGCCGCAGCCGTCCTGGCACGTGCCGCCGGAGGTCCCGGTGCACAACCGGTCGGTCCGGGCATCGCGGCGCCCGTCCCTGGAGGTGTCGCATGACCAGCCCGACGCGCCCGCCCGCACGGTCGGCGGGCCCGAGGGATGCCGGGGGTGCCTCGGCTCGGCGGGTGCCGATCGCCGCCATCCTGGCGATCGTCGGCCTGCTCGTGGTCGGCCTGGGCACCGTGTCGCTCCTGACGGGCGACATCCCGTTCGTCTCCGGGTCCGGCGTGCAGGGACCCGGCAGCTCGAACGGTCCCGCGACGGTGACCCGGACGCCCACCCCGTCGAACGTCGTGGTGGTCCCGACCGAGGCGCCGGGCCTCGTGGTGCCGGGCACGCTGCTCTATGCCAAGGACGGGAACATCTGGACCCAGTCCAACGGGACCGCCACCCAGGTGACCACGGGCGGGCGGGACTCGATGCCGTCCTTCGCGCCGGACGGAAGCACGATCTACTTCGTGCGCACGCGCCCCATGAACGGGACCTGGAGGATCAACGGTGCGAACAGGGCGTACCAGATGGACGTGCCCAGCATGATGAGCGTGCCGGTCACCGGCGGCAACCCGGCGGTGGTGCTGGACGGGCTCATCAATCCGCCGGGCTCACTGAAGTGGATGGGGTTCATCCGGGAGCCGGTGCTGTCGCCCGACGGCCGCACCATCGCCATGGCGTCTGACCTGCCCAACCCGAACAACACCGACGTCACCATCAAGACCTACGACCTCAAGACGAAGAAGATCACCAACCCCAACCTCGGGCAGGTCCCGCCACTCGGCCACCAGGATCCCGCGTGGCGCCCCGACGGTCTCCGCCTCGCCTACGTCCGCAACGACCGTGATGGGGCCAAGGGCATTCCGCGGATCTACCTGTACAACCCGGCGACGAAGAAGTCCGTCGCGATCACGGGTCCCGGATACCTGCACCCCTCCTGGTCGCCGGACGGCCGGTACCTGGCCGTGACCCACACGACGGCCTTCGGGACCGACGTGTCCATCCTGGACGCCGGGACCGGGGCCGAGGTGCTGAGCGTGACCGGTGACGGCGCGAGCTGGGCACCGGTCTGGTCGCCGAAGGGCGACCAGGTCGCCTACCTGCACGTGGAGGATCAGGTCGTGGACCTCCGGCTGGCGCAGCTCGACGGCAGCGGTCCGACGTGGACGGTCAAGGACACGGTGGACCTGACCACGAGCGCCGGTCTGGACGGTGTGTCGAGGCCCGGCTGGTTCATCCCTGCCGGTCAGCTCCCGGCCCCGACTGCCGCCCCGACGGCGGCCCCCACGGCATCGCCTGCCGCCTCGTGACCCTCCCGTATCTCGCGCGGCTCGGGGCGCGGATCTCGGTGACCGGGTCCGTGCTGTGCGTCGGCGTGGATCCGGATCAGCGGGCGCTGCCGGACGGCTTTCCGGCGACGCTCGCGGGTGTGGAGCGCTTCGCCCGGCTCATCATCGAGGCGTCGCTGCCATACGCCGCTGCCCTCAAGCCCAACCTCGCGTTCTTCGAGGCTCACGGCTCGGCTGGGATGGCGGTGCTCGAGCGCCTCCGCGCCCTGGTGCCGGCCGATGTTCCGTTCATCGCGGATGCGAAGCGCGGCGACATCGGCTCGACGGCCGAGCGCCACGCGACGGCCCTGTACGACGTCCTGGGGGCGGATGCCCTCACCGTGAACCCATACCTGGGCCACCTGGCGATCGCGGCGCTGCTGGAGCGTGCGGACCGGTTCGCCTACGTCCTGTGCCGGACCTCCAACCCCGGCGCGGCGGAGATCCAGGGGCTCACCGTCGAGGCGGACGGGGCCGACGGCCATCCCGCGGAGCCGCTCTGGGCACGGGTTGCCCGACGTGCCTCGACGTGGGGGCCCGGCGGGACCGTCGGGCTCGTCGTGGGCGCCACGGTCCCGGCGGAGCTGGCCGTGATCCGGTCCCTCGTGCCCTCGCTCGCATTCCTCGTTCCGGGAGTTGGCGCACAGGGCGGAGAGGCCGCGCCGGTTCTCGCCCACGGCCCCGCACTGGCCGGTCCGGCCGGCCGGGAACCGGCAGGCTCGCTGCTCGTCAACGTGTCCAGGGGGATCGCAGGGGCGGCCCTTGGACGGGCCCCGGGCGGGGGTCCGGTGGACCCCGGCGAGCGCCTGGCGGCGGCTGCCGCCGGGTGGGCAAAACAACTCGTTGTGCTAACCTGACCGCCTCGGGCCGGCCCCGAAGAGGCACGTCCCCGCCACGAGGATTGCGAACGTCATGCCGTTCAACATCGGACCGGGCGAGCTCATCATCGTCCTGATCATCGCTCTGCTCGTCGTGGGCCCCGGCAAGCTCCCCGACGTCGGTGCCGCCCTCGGCAAGAGCATTCGCGAGTTCCGCAAGGCCGCTGCCGACGTCAAGGAGTCAACGAGCCTGGAGGCGCCGGCAACGGCCCCTGCGACGCCTGCGGCACCCATCGCCGCAGCACCCGTTGCCGCGACACCGATTGCCGCGGCCGCGGTACCTGCCGCCGCCGCGTCGGTGTCCGAGGTTCCCGTCGCATCAGCCGCGCCTGCAAGCGAGGCCGCCGCACCTGTCGGTGGGGTTCCGGAGCCCGCGGGGGGAGTGCCTGCAGAGCTCACGCCCGCCGACGAGCAGCCGACTCCCTCCGCCTGACACCGGTCGGCTTCGACCCCGCAAGCGATGGCTGAAGCCGACGCCGTCCGGGACGCCGGTCTCCCGGCACCAGCGACGCCCGAGCCTGTCCCTGCCACGGCGGCCGCCGCGACCGGCGAGATGTCGCTCGTGGACCACCTCGCCGAGCTTCGCAACCGCCTGGTCCGTGTCCTGGTCGTTGTGGCGCTCGCGTCTGTCGTCGGGTTCTACTTCAGCGACCAGATCATTGCGATCCTCAAGGCCCCAATCCCGGGGAACAAGCCGCTGTTCTTCACGGGGCTCGGGGATGCCTTCGTGATCAAGCTCAAGATCTCCGTGGTCGTCGGGATCATCCTTGCGATGCCCGTGATCCTGTGGCAGATATGGGGATTCGTCGCGCCGGGCCTGACGCCGAAGGAGCGCAGGATCGTCCGCCCATGGCTCCCGCTCGCCCTGGGCTTCTTCGCGCTGGGGACCCTGATCGCGTTCCTGATCCTGCCCTACGCGGCCGGATTCCTGCTCGGTTTCGAGACCCCCGACCTCCAGGCGCTGATCACCGCCGGGGCGTACTTCGACTTCGTGACCACCATGTTCCTGGCCTTCGGCATCGTCATGGAGTTCCCGATCCTGCTGTTCGGCCTGTCACGGGTCGGGATCGTGACCTCGCAGCGCCTGGCCTCCGCGCGCCGCATGTCCATCCTGGGCATCGCGATCTTCGCGACGGCCATCACCCCGGGTGGCGACCTCGTCAGCCCCACCGTCCTCGGGCTGACCATGTACGCCCTGTTCGAGGGCACCATCTTCTTCATCCGGCGCAGCGGCAAGTAGCGGAGGGGGGTCGCCACATGATGGGCAAACAGCAACCCGGCGAAGCGCCGGCCGTCCCCGGCTTGTCCCTGCCCGACGAGCCGCCCCAGGAGGTCGTGGTCGTCACTGGACTCTCCGGGGCCGGCAAGACGGCTGCCGCCAAGCTGTTCGAGGACCTCGGCTATGTCGTGGTGGACAACCTGCCCGGCGAGCTCCTGCGCGAGCTCGCGGACCTGCTGGCCACGGACCCGGTGCGGTTCCGGCGAACGGCGATCGTCCTGGACGTGCGGGCGGGCGACGTCCCGCTGGCGTTCGGGGCGATGCGCGGCGCGCTGGAGGGCCGTGGGATCCGGCCGGTCATCATGTTTCTCGAGGCCCGGGACGAGGTCCTGATCCGCCGCTTCTCTGAGACCCGGCACCGGCACCCGCTCGCTGACGAGCGAGGGATCGCCGCCTCCATCGAGCTGGAGCGGGCGCTCCTGGAATTGGTGCGCGCCCAGGCCGATGTCGTGCTCGACACCAGCGGCCTGTCCCTGCGCGAGCTCCGGGAGCAGATCTTCGCGCGCCTTGGCGACGTCCAGAGCTCGGGCCGCCTCGCGATCCAGCTCATCAGCTTCGGCTTCAAGTACGGCGTCCCACTGGAGGCGGACCTCGTGCTCGACGTCCGGTTCATGAAGAACCCCCACTACGTCGAGGTCCTGCGGCCCCAGAGCGGGCTGACCGTCGCCGTGCGCGAGTACGTGCTGGGACAACCGATCGCGACCGCCTTCCTCGGCCACCTGCGCGACCTGCTCGACCTCCTCGTCCCCGCCTACGTCGAGGAGGGCAAGACCCGCCTGACCATCGCCATCGGCTGCACAGGTGGGTTCCACCGCTCGATCGTCATCAGCGAGGAGCTGGCCGAGTGGCTGCGGCTGCGGGACTTCGGCGCCGTCTCGGTGTTCCACAGGGAGCTCGAACGGTGAACCTCCGCCGCTGGCTGACGCCCGGGATCGGCGTCAAGCGGTGGCTGCTCCTCTCGTTCGTCGGTCTCCTCGTGCTGGCGCTCGGTGTCGCACACGTGCTGAGGCAGGTCACCGCTGGCGCGCCGCCGGCCGGACTGGCGGGCGCGCTCCTGAATCTCCTGACGCTGCAGTTCCTGCCATACCAGCTGCGAGGCCTGCTCGCGGGCACGGCGGGGCTCGTACTGTTCTTCGTGGGCGCGTACCGGCTCGTGCGCGCGCTTGTCGACCCGTTTGCCCTGTGGGACCGGGACCAGCCCATGGTGGAGGTGATCTACCAGAAGCGGTTCCTCGCCCGTGGCCCCCGGATCGTGGCGATCGGCGGCGGGACCGGGTTGTCGATGCTCCTCCGCGGGCTCAAGGAGCACACCTCCAACCTGACCGCGGTGGTCACGGTCGCCGACGACGGCGGGTCCTCGGGCGTCCTCCGGACGGAGCTGGGTATCCCTGCGGTCGGTGACATCCGCAACTGCGTCGTCGCGCTGGCCGATGCAGAACCCCTGATGGGTCGGCTGCTGCAATACCGGTTCCCGGGCGACGGGCCTGCCAGCCGGGCCGGGAAGGCCCCGGCAGGGGACGGGTCGCCCGAGGAGGCCGCCCCGAAGGCCGGTCTTGGCGGTCACGCGGTGGGCAACCTGCTGCTTGCGGCGCTCGTCCAGCTGCAGCACGGGGACTTCGAGGAAGGCGTGCGTGAGATCAACCGCGTGCTCGCCGTCCGCGGACGCGTCGTGCCGGCCACGGGTACCCCCGTCACGCTCCATGCCCTGCTCACCGACGGGACCGAGGTCGAGGGCCAGAGTCTCATTGCCCGGACCAACAGCGTGGACCGCGTCTGGGTGGAGCCGGCGGGAGTCAGCCCCACCGACGACGCCCTCCACGCCATCGCCGACGCGGAGGTCATCGTCATCGGTCCGGGGAGCCTGTTCACGAGCCTCCTTCCCGCGCTCCTGGTTCCCGGTATCAGGGAGGCGATCGCGGCATCGGGGGCGCTCGTCGTGTTCAACTGCAACGTCGCGACGCAGCCCGGCGAAACGGGCGGGTTCGACCTGGCGGACCATCTCGACGCCCTCGCCCGGCACGAGGCGGGTCACCTGCCGGACGTCGTCCTGGCCAACAACCGGTTCAACGCGCTCGCCCCGGCCGGCTGGGTGGGGGAGCCGGTGAGGCTGCGCTGGCCGCCCGCCGGGGCCTCGGCGCCGCGGCTCGTCCTGGACGACCTCGTGGACCCGGCCAACGCCCACCATCACTCGCCGGACCGGCTGGCGGCGGCCATCATGGCGATATGGGAGCGCGAGGGCGGGCGGCACCGGCGGCCGACCTCGTCGCGCGGCGAGCGCACGGCCTGAGCGGGGCCGGATGTCGGAGACCGACCGGGACCTCGTCGCGGCGCTGCGGGCCGAGCTCGCCGCCGTGGATCCCTCGCGTCCGTGCGACCGCCTCGCGGAGATCGCCGGCCTGGGCACCGCGGTGACCTCGCGTGAAGCCTCGGTCGCGCGCCTGGCCGTCCGGCTCGGCGGTCGTGCCCTGGCGGGTCGGCGGGCAGGCGCACGGCGCGTCTTCGTCCTGCCCGACACGCCGTTCGACTGGTCGCGTGCCGCCGAGCACTGCAGGATGGCATGGCTCCGGGGCAGGTTCCTGGCACGGGGATCGCTGAGCCTGGCGGTGGGCCGGGCACACCTCGAGTTCGTGGTCACGGTTGAGGAGGCCCCGGTCCTCGCCGACCGCCTGGCGGCCGTCGGGCTGCCCGGCTCGTGGCGCGTCCGGCGCGGACACGGCGTCGTGACCTGGAAGAGCACGGAGTCGATCACCTCGTTCCTGGGGCGGATCGGGGCCAGCGCCTCGCTCCTGGAGCTCGAGGCCCGGAGCGTTGCCCGGACGATGCGGGGTGATCTCAACAGGGTGATCAACGCAGAATCCGCCAATCTCCAGCGGTCCGTAGCGGCGGCGGGCCGCCAGCTGGCGGCGATCGACGCCCTGGACGCAGACGGGCGCCTCGGCGAGCAGCCCCGGATCGTGCGAGCTGTGGCGGGGGCGCGCCGCGAAACGCCCGAGGCATCGCTCTCGGAGCTGGCGACCCGCCTCGACCTCCACCGTTCCGCCGTCCAGAGGGCCCTGGACCGCATCGAGCGCCTCGCGCTCCACGATGACGAGGGGATCGGCCGCCGTGCGCGCAACCGGCCATCCGGCGCCGGGCCAGGGGGGTCGGTCGGCCGTCGCGGCCCGGGCCGGGCGGCGACGGGCAGGGGGCCGGTCGGCCGGGCGACGACGCGCGCGCCTCTGGCATGATGAGCACATGACTCGACCGATCGTGATCGCTGCCAACTGGAAGATGAACACCACCCCGGCCGACGCCGGCGACCTGGCGAAGACCATCGCGTCTCGCACGCGGGAGCCGGGGGTGACGCGGGTGATCTGCCCCCCGTATCGTGAGCCTCGCGGCCGTTCGCGACGCCCTGGCGGGCGAGGACGTCGGCGTGGGGGCACAGAACGTGCACCACGAGCTTGCGGGCGCCTACACGGGCGAGATCTCCGTCCCGATGCTGGCCGGCCTGGCCACGTGGGTCATCCTCGGCCACTCCGAACGCCGTGCCTACTTCGCCGAGACAGATGAGCTCATCGGGAAGAAGCTCGATCGCTCCGTCGCCGGCGGCCTGCGCCCGATCCTGTGCGTGGGCGAGGTTCTGGCGGATCGCGAGGCCGCCCGCGAGACCCAGGTCGTCGATGCGCAGCTCCGCGGGGCCCTCCTGGGTCGCGATGGCGACTGCCCTCGTCGCCGCCGGCATCGTCATCGCCTACGAGCCGGTCTGGGCCATCGGCACGGGCAAGAATGCACGGGGCGCGGACGCCGCCGCGATGGCAGACGCCATCCGCGGCCAGCCTTCGCGGCCTCGGCTGGGGCGGCGGCGCCGAGGCGACGCCCGTCCTCTACGGCGGCAGCGTGACCTCCGCGAACATCGCCGAGTTCCTCGCCGAGCCCGGCGTGGACGGCGCGCTCATCGGTGGCGCATCGCTCAAGCCGGACGAGATGGCCGGGATGGTCGCCCGGGCCGGCACTCACCGCGGCGGCGCGCGGACTCGCCTCGTGACGGAGGGCTCCCGACCGCGGCCCATCATCCTCGTGGTCCTCGACGGGTTCGGGATCGGCCCGGACCCGGCGAAGGACGCCATCGCCGCCGCCGCCGATGCCGCGCTGGCGCGGGCTCGTCGCGCGCTGGCCGCACGCGTCGCTGCGCGCGTCCGAGGATGCCGTCGGCCTGCCCGCCGGCCAGATGGGCAACTCCGAGGTGGGTCACCTGAACCTCGGGGCGGGCCGTCCGGTGCTCCAGGACCTGCCGCGGATCGACGCCGCGATCGCGGACGGCTCCTTCTTCACCCGGCCCGCGCTCCTGGCCGCCTGCGAGCGCGCGAGCAGACCACGGGCCGCCTCCACGCCGTCGGCCTCATCGGGCCGGGCGGCGTCCACGCCAACGACCGTCACCTCGTGGCCCTCGTGGAGCTGGCGGCACGCCTGGGCGTCCCGTCCGTCCGAATCCACGCGCTGCTCGACGGCCGCGACACGCCACCCAGCTCCGCCCTGGGGTTCATGCGGGACCTCGAGGCCCGGCTCGCCGCCGTCGCACCCGGACGTCCGGGTCGCATCGGTCGGCGGCCGCTACTACGCCATGGACCGCGACCGGCGCTGGGAGCGGATCGAGCGTCGGCTACGACGCCATCGTCCACGCCGCGGGGCTCCACGCGGCGCTCGGCGACGGCCGCGATCGAGGCGGCCTACGCGCGTGGCGAGACCGACGAGTTCGTCGCGCCCGACGGTCATCGACGGCACCGAGCGGTGCGCTGCGCGACGGCGACCCGATCGTCCACGTCAACTTCCGGGCCGACCGGGCGCGTCAGCTCACCCACGCGCTCGCCGACGCCGCGTTCGACCGGTTCGACCGCGCCGGCCCCGACGGCGCAGACGGTCGCCGTCGGACCTGCTCGTGGCCACCATGACCGAGTACGAGTCCGGGCTGCCCGGTCCAGGTCGCTGTTCGGGCCCGAGGAGGCGCGATCGCTCGCCCAGGCCTTCTCCGAGGTCGGCTGGACGCAGTTCCACGTCGCGGAGACCGAGAAGTACGCCCACGTGACGTACTTCTTCAACGGCGGTGTCGAGGCCGCCTGGCCCGGCGAGGAGCGACGGCTCGTGCCGTCGCCCAAGGTGGCCACCTACGACCTCCAGCCCGAGATGAGCGCCGCGGGCGTCACCGACGAGCTGGTCGCCGCGATCGGCTCCGGCCGCTACGACTTCATCGTCGCCAACTTCGCCAACCCGGACATGGTCGGCCACACGGGCGTCTGGGACGCCACGGTCGCCGGCCCTCGGCGTGATCGACGGGTGCCTCGGCCGGATCGCCGACGCGGTCGCCGCCGTCGAGGCCGCGATCCCGGCGGGCCGGGCGCGGTCGCTGTTCGTGACGGCGGACCACGGCAACGCCGACGACATGATCGACGACGAGGGCAGGCCCGTCACCAAGCACTCGCTCAACCCGGTGCCGCTCCTGGGCATGGGCCGGGCGCTGGAGGGTCGGACGCTGCGCGACGGCGTGCTGGCGGACGTCGCACCGACGATCCTCGAGCTGGCCGGGCTGCCCCGCTGGGAGGGGATGACCGGCCGCTCGCTGCTCGACCGGGCCTGACCGACGGGGCGGGGAGCGGATCCACGAGACGATCCACGGGGCGGGGCGTCGCTGTCTGCTACCATCCGCCTCCGGTACACCTCGGAGGTCAATCAACCCGTGAACCCGATCCTGGCCATCGGCCAGATCATCGCTGAGCATCGCGCTGATCGCGTCGATCCTGATGCAGGCTCGCGGCACCGGCCTGTCCGGGACGTTCGGCGGCGACTCGGCCGTCTACCGCAGCCGCCGCGGCGTCGAGCGCCGGCTCTGGCAGTTCACCGTGCTGCTGCTGGTGCTGTTCGTCCTGTTCTGCGCTGGTGTCGTTCGCATTCGTCGGCTGATCGCGACCGCGGCCGCCGTGCGGCCCCTCAGCGGACCAGGACGCATGACCCGCGGGACGGCGCGCTCGTCGCTCGCGCTGGTGCTCGATCCTCGTCGTCATCGGCGGTGCGATCGCGCTCCCGCAGGCGCCGCGTCCGTCGACCGGCGGATCCGGTCGAGCCCACGCCCGAGATCACGCTCCCGCCCCCCGTGACGTACCGCGAGGGCGTCGTCGGCTCGCCCGCCTCCGTCACCCCCGTCACGGCGCGGACGCGGGCGGACCGGACGCTGGTCGGCCTGATCTTCTCCGGCCTCGTCCGCCCGGCGCGGCCGGGCGCCTACGAGCCCGACCTGGCCGAGTCGTGGACGACGGACGCCACGGGCACCACCTGGACCGTTCACGCTCCGGCCGGACGCGACGTGGCACGACGGCGTGCCGGTGACGGCCGACGACGTGGTCTACACCGTCGAGGCGCTCAAGAGCCCGGACAGCGCCGGCGGCATGTCCGGATCGTGGGCCGAGGTCACCGCCGAGGCGGTCGACGCGCGGACCGTGCGGTTCACGCTGGACGACGCCGATCGCCGGGCTTCCTGGCCGTGCTCTGCCAGCCGCTGCTGCCCGCTCACCTGCTCGCCGACGTTCCGTCTCGCGGACCTCGCCGACGAGCGACTTCGCCCGCGTCCCGGTCGGGACGGGGCCGTTCAGCCTCGTGGAGCTGGACGCGACGCACGCCGTGCTGGTGGCGGCACCGGCCCGTGGCGACCCCGGTCGACCCGACGCCCGGTCCGTCCCTCGACTCGCTGGCGTCACCGTACCCGGCCCCGACGGCGGCCGCCCGGTCCCGTACTCGAACGGATCGAGGTCCGCTTCTACGACACGGAGGCGGCGATGGCCGACGCCCTGCGGAGCGGCCAGATCGACGGCGCGGCGGGGTTCACGCCGTCCGTGACGGACGCGCCTCGCGGGGACGAACGGGCTCGAGCGCCTGCGGTACCCCACGACGACCCTGTCGTCGGTGCTGCTCAACCTGCGGCCGACCCATCCGGAGCTCGGCAGACGCGGCGGTCCGGCGGGCCCTGCTGGCCGCGATCGACCGCGACGCGCTGGTCGCGGGTCCGCTCGCAGGCGACGCCGTACGGGCGGATGCGCTCGTGCCGCCCTCCTCCTGGGCGTTCGACGCCACGGCGGCCGCCCCGCTGGTCGCCTACGACCCCGCGGGCGGCCGCCAAGGCCCTCACGGGCGCGGGCTGGAAGAAGGTCGGCGGGGCGTGGGCGGCGCCGAAGGCGAAGACGCCCTACGAGCTGGAGGTGCTCACGGTGCCGGCGAGCGCGAGCCCGCGCCTCGCCGCCGTGGCCGCGTTCGTGCGCGACGCCTGGGTGCAGCCTGGGCTTCACGGTGAGCCTCGTGGAGCTGCCCGCCGCCGAGCTCGCGACCCGGCTACGCGCGGGCGACTACACGGCGGCCGTCGTCGACATCTCGACGGGCCTGGAGCCGGACCTGTACCCGCTCCTCGCCTCCTCGCAGGTGCGGGCGTCCGGGATGAACCTGAGCGGCTACCAGGACCCGGCGCTGGACAAGCTGCTCGTGGCGGCACGGACCCCGGGTACGCCGGAAGTCGCGATCCGCCGCGTGGAAGGCGCTGCTGGCGGCGATCACCAGCGCATGCCGATCCTGCCGCTCGCATGGGCGGACGAGGTCTTCCTCGAGCGCGGCGTCTCCGGGCCCGACCCCGCGGCTCATCGTGGGCCCGGGCGACCGGTTTGGGGATGTGCTAGCATGGCGCCTCGCCGCGGACCGGTGAGCCTTCGGGCGCCCCGGTCCGCGCGCCGGATCCTCGCCGAGGTGGCGAAATTGGCAGACGCGCTAGCTTCAGGAGCTAGTGCCCGCAAGGGCGTATGGGTTCAAGTCCCTTCCTCGGTACCACGGTCCCTTCTCGAGAGGATCCCGGCCAGCGCACAGTGAACTAGGCCCAGGTGGCGGAATTGGTATACGCGTACGTTTGAGGGGCGTATGAGGCAACTCATCCGGGTTCAAGTCCCGGCCTGGGCACCACTCTCCTGATCCTGCAGCGGGCGGCCGGTCGGGCCGCCCGTTCGTGTATCCGGCCCCGGTGCCCCTCTCCGGGCGGTTAGCTCAGTTGGTCAGAGCGCCTCGTTTACACCGAGGATGTCGGGGGTTCGAGTCCCTCACCGCCCACCATTTGTCTTGAGTCGCGACATAGGCGACACATGAGTCGCAATACATCGCGGGCCCACGAGTTGGTGGGGCCGGCATCGTGATTACGAAATCCGGTCGGGTTATGCTGCGGGGGTGGAGCGCGTCCGCCCCAGCTGCGAGGAGACTGCATGGAATTGATCGTGATCGTCGCGATCGTGCTCGTCATCGTCGTGATCGTCGCCGGGATGTACAACGGTCTCGTCCAGCGGCGGAACCGGATCGACGAGGCGTTCGCCCAGATCGAGGTCCAGCTCAAGCGCCGGCACGACCTGATCCCGAACCTTGTCCAGGCCGTGAAGGGCTACATGGGCTTCGAGCAGGACGTCCTGACGAAGGTCACCGAGGCCCGCGCGAGCGCCGTCGCCGCCGGTGCCCAGGGACCGGCCCAGCAGGCTGCCGCGGAGAACAACCTCACCGGCGCCCTCCGATCGCTGTTCGCGGTCGTCGAGAACTACCCGGACCTCAAGGCGAGCACGAACGTGATGCAACTGCAGGAGGAGCTGACGACGACCGAGAACCAGATCAGCTTCTCACGCCAGCATTACAACGCCACCGTCCTTGACTACAACAACTCGATCCAGACGATCCCCGCGGTATTCCTCGCGGGCCCGCTCGGGTTCACCAAGCGCGAGTTCTTCGACGCCGAGCCCGAGGCGCAGGAGGTCCCCGCAGTCGACCTGAGCCTGCGCTGACGCCGCGCGACGCGGTGCCCGGCCGAACGTCCGGCGCGCGCCACGTCCCGACAGCCTGAGGTCGACCCATGGCGGCGACGTTCTACGACCAGATCGGCGCCAACCGCCGGAACTCGATCCTGCTGGCCCTGACCGTCATCGTGGTCCTCGGCCTGCTGGGGATGCTTGTCGGCATCTCCGTGACCCGCGCCCTTGGCGCAGCCGTGCCGGCGGCCGCGCTCGCGGTCGGCATCGGCGTGGCGGCGTCCGTGATCACGTATTACGCAGGCGACTCGCTGGTCCTGACCGTGTCCGGCGCGAAGGAGGTCACGGAGCGGGACCAGCCGCAGCTGCTCAACGTGATCCAGGAGATCGCGCTGGCCGCCAACGTGCCGATGCCGCGGGTCTACCTGATCGACGACACTGCTCCCAACGCCTTCGCGACCGGGCGCGACCCGGCGCACGCCTCCGTCGCGATCACCATCGGCCTGCTCCAGAAGCTGGATCGCGAGGAGCTCCAGGGCGTGATGGCCCACGAGCTCTCGCACGTCCGCAACTACGACATCCGGTTCTCGCTGATGGTCGGCGTGATGGTCGGCTCGATCGCCCTCCTGGCCGACTTCTTCCTGCGCTACAGCTTCTGGGGTGGCGGACGACGGTCGAGCCGTGACTCCGACTCCGGGATGGGCGGCCTGGGGGTCGTCATCTTCATCACTGCGATGGTGCTGGCCATCCTGGCTCCGATCATGGCCCGTCTGGTCCAGATGGCCGTCAGCCGGCAACGCGAGTACCTGGCCGACGTCTCGGGCGTGGAGCTGACGCGCAACCCGTATGGCCTGGAACGCGCCCTGGCCAAGATCGCGCTGGACCCGGAGCCGCTCGAGGTCGCCAACCGTGCGACGCAGCACCTCTACTTCGAGAACCCCGTGAAGCCCGCGACGGGATCATCGACGTCGCTGTTCTCCACGCATCCGCCCGTGCTCGACCGCATCAACCGCCTTCGTGAACTGTCGGGCCAGCCGCCGGTCGCCAGCCCGGGGGCCGTCCTGCCGGTCGTGCCCAGGGTCGGTGGATAGCCGTTCCGCCGAGCCGTCGTCCGAGCGGTCGCGCCGGCCGCCCGGCGGGGCTCCGCTGCGGTTGCCGCCCCTCCGGACCGCGTGGTATCCTGCGGCGCGCCGACGGGCCCCCGCGGGGACCCGGGTCCGGGCCGAGATAGCTCAGTTGGTAGAGCACGCGACTGAAAATCGCGGTGTCGCCAGTTCGAATCTGGCTCTCGGCACCAATACCTCGTCGGCTTATCGAGCGGAAGTGGCTCAGTTGGTAGAGCATCACCTTGCCAAGGTGAGGGTCGCGGGTTCGAGTCCCGTCTTCCGCTCCACTCACTCCCCATACGAGTTCACGCCCCGGTCCCGCTGCCCCTTCGTCTAGTGGTAGGACAGCGGACTTTGGATCCGTTAGCCGAGGTTCGAATCCTCGAGGGGCAGCCAACCTGACATCGGGATCGCCGGCGTCACGAATACCTGGCGACGTGGCGAAGTGGCCTAACGCGGGGGTCTGCAAAACCCTTATTCATCGGTTCGAATCCGATCGTCGCCTCCACAAATTGAGCACGAATGGGGCGGCCGGGTGGGGCCTCGCCGCGCCCGAGTTGAGGAATCGGCCCACCCCTGGGTTCGCGCCATCGGTGGACGTTGGCGGACGCTACGGGCGTTGCTCAGGGCGGCACCTGCCTCCAGCTCCCGACGCCGTCTGGATGGCCCGCGACGAGCACGACCTCGGCACCCGTTCCGACATCGATCGCGACCATGCGGTCGAGGCCGGCCGAAGATGCAGCGAGTTCGACCGCTAGGATCCGCGTGCCGTCGGGAGACCAGACGGCCGTGGCGGGACCCACGACCTCTGGCAGCATGTTCTGCCCGGTTCCGTCTGCGTTCGCCACGACCACGTGAAACTGCGATGACCCGGTCGCGGTCTCGCGAACCCACGCGAGCTGCGCGCCGTCCGGTGACCAGCCTGGAGCTTGCTCGTCGGCGGCGTTATTCGAGACATCATGCTCGGGCAGACCGTCCAGCCCGACGACCCAGATGTCCCTCTGAAACGGGTCTGGACCGCCGGTCTCGGCCGCGAAGGCGAGCCGGTCCGACGTCGGAGACCAGACCGGCGAGAGGAACCCCGCGCCTCGCGAGGGGATCGTCGTCAGGCGCCGGACGTTTGAGGCGTCGGTGCCCATGACGTAGAGCCCGCGGAGCTTGAGGTCGTCGTGGCCGCGCACGAACGCGATGTGCCGGCCGTCGGGCGACCACGCCGGATCCCATCCATCGAGGTCGGCGGGACCGATCTGCGTCCTGATATGGGTGGTTGTGTCGACAACAACCAGGACGCGCACGCCGTTCACGACGTCGCCGAATACGATCCGCCGACTGTCCGGCGCCCACGAGACGCGCCAGCCAGACTTGTTCGACACGGTCGTGAGCAGCGATGTCCGCGGCGCGCCGGTGTCGGGCATGTCGACGAGCATCAGCCGGCGCGGCGAGCTGAGGCAGATGACGCCACACGTGTCCCCGAGAAGGATCGGGTCGTCCGACCAGAACACCATGTGCGATCCGTCCGGTGAGAACTGCGGCTGCCACGCGCTGTCCGACCCGCTGGTGAGCCGGCGGAGCGCCGAGCCATCCCCGTTCACCACGACGATGCCATGGTCGACGTCCACGGCGACCTGACCGATCGCGTGAGGCGCGCGTCGCGACATGGCGGCCAACGCCCCGATCAGCGCGATGAGCGCGAGGGCGACCAGCGCCGCCGCGAGCATCCAACCGGCCGTCACCGTCCGTCCCTGCCGGGTCGAGCGCGCGGTAGCGACGAGCGCCGCGAGATCGGCGGCGACCAGATGAGCCTCCGGCCGCCGGGTGAGCGCCTCGCGAAGCTGCTCGTCGGACAGGGACGTAGATCGTCGGGCGCTCATCTGCGCTCCACCTCAAGGGCCCGCTCAAGCACGCGACGTGCGTTGTGCAGGCGCCACTTTGCCGTCCCCTCGGGAATCCCCAGGATGCGGGCGATCTCGCCGATCGAACGCTCCTCCACGTGGTGCAGGATCAGAATCGTCCGTTTGTCGACGTCGATGCGACCGAAGGCTCGACGGATGAGGTCCGAGTCGGACAGCGCGTCAGCCGGCCCGGGGCGGCTGCCGAGCCGATCCTCGGCAGCCGGATCGTCGACGATCGTGATCTCGTGGATGTTGACCCGCCGCCGGTCCCGCACCAGGCTACGACACGCGTTGACGACGATCCTCCATAGCCACACGTCGAACCGCGACGGGTCGCGGAGCTTCGGGAGCTCCCGCCAGGCGCGCAGACAGCCTTCCTGGATGGCGTCGTGGGCATCGGTCTCGTTCGCGGTGATCGACAGCGCGAGACGATACAAGCGCCAGAATCGCGGCTCCAGCAGGAGCTCGAACGCGTGGGCGTCGCCGGCACGTGCGCGTTCGAGCAGTGCGAGGCTCGCGGCGTCCGACGCCGTCACCGCGGCGGTCACGGTGTCGAAGGCCATCGCATGATCCCGCCATCATCTCGCAGGCGATCCGAGGCCGATACCCTTGATCGAGCTACCGCCACGACGGGCCGGAGTCCTCGTCCGCGGGGCTGTTCGTCAGGTTCCGCTGGCCGGTGCCGTGGGCGTCCATTACCCAGATGTCGCCGGGTGCGTCCCTGGTCGCGCGGCGGCCGTAGACGATCTGCTTGCCGTCGGGCGACCAGACGGGCCACTCCTCGACCGCGGTGTCATCGGTCAGCCGGGTCACGTGAGAACCGTCCGCGTCCATGACGTAGATGTCGCCGTTTCCCGATCGCTCGCTAGCGAACACGATCCGCTTGCCGTCGGGCGACCAGCTCGGGAGGCTGTCGGAACCCGCGACGTTCGTCAGGCGTGTCGGGGACGAGCCGTCGGCGTTCATCACGTAGATCTCGTCGTTGCCGTCCGGCCCGCCGACGTAGGCAATGCGCCTGCCGTCGGGTGACCAGGTCCCCATGGACGCGTCACTCGACAACCGGATCTGGCCCGTGCCGTCGCGGTTGACGACGTAGAGCTCGCCAGGGAAGCCGGAGAACATCAGCTTCGTGCCGTCGGGCGACCAGACCGGTCGGAAGCTGTTGAAGTCGTTGCCGGTGAGCCGAGCGACCCCTGATCCGTCCGGAAGCATTGTGTAGATGTCCATGTTCGCGCCGGCTCGGTCGCTCGTGAAGGCGATCGTCTTACCGTCCGGTGATAGGTCGGGCATCCAGCCGTGGGCTGCGATCCTGCGAAGCGGGCGCGACCCGTCCGCCGTCATCGCGTAGATGAGGTCCGACCCGCCGACCGCGCCCGGCTTTGTCGTGAACAGGATGTCACCCAGGACGGCCGGCACCGTGGATGCCGTCGACTGCGAGGCCGGAGTCGGAGATTCGGGGGGCAACACCGCCGAGGAGGCCGGCGTGGCGAGCCCAACGGCCGATGGCGTCGCGGTCCTGGACGCCGTGATCGGCGACCCCGCTGCAGTGGGGCTCGGTCCCACTGCGCCAGAGCAGCCCGCGACGACCGCAATGACCACGAGCGCGAAACCGCGACTCGCTCCTCGAGTCCGCATCTTCGGATCCTCCCACAAACCTGCCACGAACCTCCCGCCGTCCGTACCAGAGACGCGACTCGATGGGCGTGCGTTTGGTCGTAATCATCGCGACCCGGTTTGCTGGCCGCCAAGCCCACCTGGCTCCGGGCCACAGATCTGGCCCGATGTCGTTTCAGGTGACGGCGGCTGGTCAGTCACACGTCTCGGTAGCAACGGCGGAGCAACTCCACTGGGCGGCGGTGTCCACGTCCACCAACTCGAAAGCAGTGTCCCAACGCGCATCGGGCGCCTCGAGCCCCGTGTGAGCGGACCTCTGCGGTTGACAGATTGCGATCTCGAGTGGATCGTTCAGTGATGGTCGATGAATGTCCGATGTCAGTTGATTGCCCTGGCTACGACCACGACCGCCGGATCTGCCTGCTCCGTCCCGGTGACTGCGAGTTCGCACCCCGTGACGTCGAGGCCGCCGCGGTGTTCGAGGCCCCCGTGGCGCCGACGCATGACGCCACCGCGGAGGCATCGTCGCGATAGGGTCGGACGTGCGCGTCCGGGAGCGCAAGGCGTCCGACGAGCCCTGAACGAGTGCTCGTTGTCCGCCGCAACCGACTCGGTCCGGCGGACTCGATCGGCGCGGTGACGGGAACGAAGAGCCACGCGGCCCGGGGTTCGGGCACCCTTGGACAATAGGGCGCCCTTGGATGAGTTGCCGCGACGCCAGGCAGGTAGGAGTTCGGGAGTCCGTCCGGACCACGCAGGATGCTCGGGATCATGTGATCCACGGCCCGCGCGGCTCTGACCCCGCAGTACATGCACCGGTCGCCATGCCGAACAAACGACGCCCCTCGACGGCCTGCAACCGTCGGGAGCGTCGTCGTGCCGCTTCCCCCCAAGGGTTCACGGCACTCCTGCAGCGTAGCGACGGCGACTTACGTGCGGCTTATCTGACGCCGTATCGCCCGGCCAGAATCTGCCTGACGCCATGTCCTGGTCCCCGTTCACGTGGTCGGGTTGGTCAGCCCACAACCCGCTCTTGATCCACATCGGTCGTCCGACCATACTTGCCGCCCGGTCACTTCCCCAAGGAGCGTCCTCCATGTCGACTGAAGAGAACAAGGCCGTCGTCCGCCGGTTCATGACCGAGGTCCTCGAAGGACACGACCTGGCCGTGCTGGACCAGCTGGCCGCCACGAACTACGTGAACACCGCGATGGGGGGTGCCGACCTCGCGGGCTTCAAGGGGATCCTGGGCGCGATGGCTGCTGCCGTCTCCGGCATGCGCTTCACGATCGAGGACCTCGTGGCCGACGGGGACGTGGTGGTCGCCCGCTTCACCAGCGAGGTCACCCGTCCCAGTGGGGAGAAGGTCACGGCCCAGGGTCTCACCTTCTACCGTCTCGCCAACGGCAAGATCGTCGAGGACGACCCGTTCACGCGGCCTGACCTCGCGCAACTCCTCGGCATGGCACCGCCGGCCGGCTGACCCGTGATCCGGAGCTCCGCGGCCTGACCAGGGGCAAGGCCGTCACGACGTTCGGCCTGGCCGCCCACGCGTACCCCGGCGGCAAGGCGCCGCCGTCGGTGGACGGGGGCTACAGGAGGCTGTTGACCAGCGCCTCGACCTGCGCCAGCGTCGCGGGGGTGAAGGTGGCGCCGATCGATACGAGCGTCGATCCCTTGGTCGCGACGACGCCCTCGTTCACTTTCCCCGCGCCGAGCGACTGGGCGAAGGAGTAGGCCTGGTCGCCGACCCCCGAAACGGCAGTGGGCGGGACGGGGAACCTCTTCGTGAACCTCGTGATGGACGACGGCGCGATGTTCAGGATCCGCTCGATGATCACGTTGTAGGCGTTCGCGTGATACTCGCAGGCGACCCCCGTGGCCCCGGCTGGTAGCTGTGCGCTGCCAGTGGCGATTCCGACTGGCTCTGGCAGCGAGGTCCCGAGCGCGGCATCGACCGTGGCCGCTGTCGGGCAGGTCGCCGCCGCGGTGGTCGTCGTCGGGGTCGAGATGGGCGCGGCGCTCGCCGGCGGGGCGCTGGTCACGCTCGCGACCGACGTCGCCGCAGTGCTGGCGACCGGGGTCGCGGCCGTGCCCGCGGGGGGTGCGCTGCTCGAGCTGCCGCAGGCAGCGATGGTGACACCCAGGAAGAGGGCGGCTGGCGCCAGCCAGCGCGAGCTGCTGAAGGACACGGAACACGCCTCCATCCGAGCAGGTCGCACACCGGATCCACCGAGGCGGCGTTGATCGGCGGCGGCCCCCAGCGCCGGAAGGCTACTCCGTTCTCCCCATCGGCGGCCCTGCCCGGTCCCGGCCATGACCTCGCCACTCTCCCCGAGCCGGTCACCGTGGGCGGGCAGCGCCACCTGGGCGCCGCTTCGATCCTCCTTGTGCGCGAGGGAGCCGTGCGGCAGCCGTGCCGTACCGTGCGGTGACCGTGCGGTGACCGTTGCGCGCCCAACTAGAATGTCCCTGACGCCTGTGCTGTCCCCGAGGGTTTCGATGCGTTCGATCCGATCAGTCCCGAGGCCGATCGCGGTGACCTGGGATTCCACTGCCGACGACTGTACGGTCCTGAGTTCGTCCTCAGGACCGATCCCGGAGGGGACGGTGGCTATGTTCCGCGGGCTGGCGGCCACCTGGAGTCCGGCCGATGAGGTGGTCCTCGTGACTCCGGATGGCGCCACAGCAACCGGCCACTGCCTCCGCCATCGAACCGGCCCCGGGTCTTGCACCTTCCAGCAGGGCACGGGCTGGTTGGCCGGGTTCCATGCCAGCCTGAAGGTCACGAGCTCGCCAGATTGGGTTGTCCGCTGGGAGGGGAGGTACTACTTTCGCCTCACCGCGTGACCACGGACGAGCACGACCGACGCCGACAGGATCGCCCGCCTGGGAAGCGCCGCGGCGCCGGTCGGTCTCCCTGAGGATCGGCACGCAGGCTTCGCGTGAGCGGCGATCTCCACAATCGTCATCGCCCCCTGCGGCTCCGATGCGAAGCGGCCGGTCAGCTGGCGGGACGCGCAGCGGACCAGTGGCTTGGTTCCCTCTCATCTCATTGACACCGCCGCCTATGATCGCGTCATGCTCGAGTACGGTGAGGGAGTCGGACAGGCGAGCAAGGTGGCAGGGTCCGGCCACGTCGCCAGCACCGGCAGCACAGACGTCGGGGCCTCGATCGGCGCCAGCCTGACCGGCGCGCTGAACCACACGTCGGCGGTGCTGGGCGTGCCGCCAGCGCTGCTCCTGGTCGTGGTGATCGCCGCCGTGCTGTTCATCGCGTACCTCGTCTTCGTGCGGTAGGCCGGGCGCTCAACCGGCTGAAGGAAGGCCGCCGGGGCGTTGCAGAGGCAACCCGTCTGGCTTGCGCCCGCCCGCCGCCACGCGCAGATCGACTGGTCGTCGTCGCCCACGAAGAACACGCCGTCGCCCTCGCGGCGAGCGCCGGCGCAAGGTCCAGCTGGGTGAGATCCAGGTCCGGGGACGTCGACAGACATCCCGGAGCAGACCGTCTCCCCGTACGAATTGGAACGACCAGGCGGCAGCCGGCGAAAAAGCCGCGCCATCGACCGCCGCGTCGCCCCACCCGACCCGCCGCCCAGAGACTGGCGTCAGGCCTGACGTCATGTCCTGCCCGGAGTGGGTGTCGGGCGGCCGGCGGCGGGGGATCATGGCGCCAGTGCCACCGAAGACTGCGGCTTGGCGCCCCCGGGCGGCATGACAGCCTGGCACGCCGCACGGCTACGATGAGCAGGTCCGCGCGAGTGGACGCGCCGAGGTGGCGGAACCGGCAGACGCGGCGGTCTTAAACACCGCTGACCGAAAGGTCGTCCGGGTTCAAATCCCGGTCTCGGCACCATGTTGGCAGCAATTCGGCAGCAATTGGGCGCACGATGGCGGACACAAGAGGGGCGAAAGTCAGAGGCTGGGGATCTGACCCGCTGCCGTCCACACTCGCGCCGTTCGACTAGTCGGGCTGGCCGCAGGAGACGGCCTACGCCCACCAGCCGCTCACCATGGCGCTGCTCGAGGCGCAGACGGCCTGCCTGGCGGGGCACGGCATCGTCCCTCGGGTCGTCTACCCGGGGAGCGCCGCCTCGGTCAAGCCGGGCAGTCTCTGGACGCCCGGCGGTGGACCTCGCGCTCGGCGAGCCGACGACGGTCGTCCCGACCATGGTCGTCAAGTGGTTGGGCGATAAGCCCTGCACGCCCGCCCGCGACGTGCAGGCCGTCGCCGCGGGGAGGCCCGGCGGGCGGCTCGTACGCGGGACCGTCCTCCGCCTCGAGGTGATCGTGCCCTGCTACCACTGGGAGGGCATAGCCACGCTCGTGTGGTCCGCGCGCGATGCCGGCCTCGGCGTCCCGTTCCTGCACTCCGGGATGGTGGCCAGGTGGAGCCACGCTGCGCTGCTCGCCAACCACCTCATCGTCCCGGTCGACCACCCGATCGTTGGCGACGACGACCGGGCGGACCTGCTCGTCCGGGACCTCCAGGACGTTACCAGGGCATTCCGGGAGGCCAACGGCCTACCTCCCGACGGCTGGCCCGCTCCGGCCTCTGCCGTGCCCCGGAATCCGAGACTTAGAGCCTGTGAATGAACTCGCCACCGTGGCCGTGATCTTCGATTGACGTAGTGACGGGTGGCTCATTGACGCATGTCGGTCGCGCGCCAACGATGGAGCCACGCCGGGCGATCGAGGGGGACCATGAACAAGCGGCTCGCGGCAGTTACGTTGGTGGCGATCTTGGCCGTCTCGGCGTGTGGCCGCGTCCCCGATGGCGTCGGCGGGATGACTGACGTGGTCAGGCCCGGCGAGTCGATGGTCAAGCTGTGCGAGGCAGCCCATGCGCTTGCGGACGCGACTGGCCTGTCAGGGGCAGCGATCGCGTCGATCGAGGCTGGCGATGGCCAGGCGGCTGACCTGGCGCGACGCGCTGATACGCGGCGGCAGGACGGCATGGCGCTCGCGGGGTGGTCCGGGCAGCTCGAAGATCACCTCGATCCTCCCGGAAGCCCGGGCTACGTCGAGCGGATGAACGAGGTCCGCGCGGCACAGCAGGCCGTCGATCTCCTCGTCGGCGTCCTTGGCGAGCCGGCCGCCCCTGTCACGATCGAGGCCCGACCTGGCCTCCTGGCTGCGGCGCGTGACGCTGTTGGAGCCATCGCGCTCCCGGACGACTGCACGGCCATCACGGTCCCGACGCCGGCACCGTGATCCCTCAGGCCGGCTCCACCCGGAGCCGCGCCAACAGGTAGCCGAGCGCGGCGACTTCGAGCCAGGGGCGGGCGCTCTCGGGCGTGCCCTCGTAGCAGCGCGACAGCCGGCGCCATCTGCCCTGCCGGGCGAAGGCGTGCTCGACCTGGTAGAGCGGGGCGATGGGCGTGAAGCCAACCGTGCCCTTCGGCGGGGCCTTGATGTCGAGCCTGATGCCCTTCTTGTTCGCCAACTTGCCGAGGCCCCGGTAGCCCCGGGCGACGACGACCGCCCTGACCGTGCCGAGCGCCGGCAGGGTCGTGTCGAGCTGCCGGCGGCCCGCGCTCACATCGTGCGGGCGCGCCGACTCGACCGAGACGGCGAGGGGCAGCCCGAGGATGTCGATGACGACGCTGCGCTTGGCCCCGTTCCGGAGCGCTGTCCCGGTGCGACGCTCGCACTCGGAGACGACCCCGCCCCTCCCGCCCGCTCCGCCGTGGAGGCCGGCACGACGCTGACGCTGATCAAGATCGTCGACCCGGAGGTGGAGGAATCCTTCCGGGGCCTCGACCCGGCGAGCTATTCCGCCCTGGTCGAGGGATGGGCTACCCGGACCTACCGGATCGAAAACGGGATGTCCGCCGGCATCCTCGTCTGGTTCTCAGCGGACCGTCACGGTGACCGGTTCCCGTTCTCGTCGAGGATCGCGCACGCCGCCATTGTCCCGGAGGACAACGGTGACGACCGGCTCGAGTCCCCGGCGGCGGCAGGGCTTGCCAACCGTTCCTGACGCACATGCGCCGGATCCAGGTCTTGACAGCTCCGACGGACCTGCTCGTGTCACGCCCGGACGGCTCGACGGAGCGAGACGGTGCCGTCGAGAGCGCAGCCTCGGTCCATTAGCTCGCGGCCCTGAAGTTCTCTGTCACGGTAGATGCTTACGGCAACGGCACCCACGACTTCCCCTGCCTCCAGCGCTAGCCTCCATCGCTCGCGGCCGTTCCTGCTCGAGGCGCTTGGCGAGCACCACCGGGAGCGTCGCGGCGCCGCCAGCACTGGACGGTCGCACACTGGTGATCGAGTGGGTGAGCGTTGGTGTGGCCGGACCGGGTCCACAACGCTCCTGTGCAGTTGGTGACCGACGGCAGTACCAGCCCTCCCGGCCAGGTGGGATCGTCACGGGACGCTTGGTGACGATGGAATGGCTCGCCGTGTTCGACTCGCGTCTTGTTCGCTGGTTCTCGCGCTTGTGGCGGCATGCGCTGGACAAGCTGCGCCGACTGCGACTGCCCCGGAGTCTCCAGTTCCGGCGACCCCGGCGGCGCCAGCGGCAACCACGAACCCGTGCCGGGGTGGCCTGAAGGTCATGGAGGCGTTCTCCCAGCGGGTGGCCGATGACCTCGCGTTGCTCCGGCCGATCATCACGGCCCCTACCTTCGACTCAGGCGCGGCGGTCACGATCGTCCGCCGCGTGTCGGCAAACCTGACCGCCTTCAACGGCCTCGACGAGAGTCTTCGTGGATGCGACGCGACGGCGGACCTCGCCCAGCGGGCCGAGACACTGCTTGCCACGCTCGCCAACGCAGTCAAGGGATTCCTCTCGGCCCCCGTGCGTTCCGCCCAGGTGCAGCGGAACGCGGCGGTCGCGGCCTTCGGACTGCTGCCCGAGGTCCTCGCGCTGTCCCAGACCGCGAAGGACATCGCGGACGGACTTGCGCTTGATCTGACAGTTGCCCACGTGGGTGCCGGCGCCGATCAGCCACTCGGGTCGCTCGCGCCGCTGCCGACGCCGACGCCGCGACCGACGCCGAAGCCCACGCCGAAGCCACCGAAGCCCCCGAAGGTGGCCACCATCGCTGCGTCGTTCTTCGGCTCGGGCGTGAAGGTCACCACCTACCGGGTCACGGGCAGCACGCCCTACGACATCTCCACGTCGATGAACGCCAAGGGGCCATATGACAAGTGGCTTGGCGGGCGGGCAGCGGGCCTGACGAAGGTTTCGTCGTCCTACCGGTTCGTGTCCGCCAGCGACGGATACGGTGGGTGTCGGATCGCTGTCACCAAGACCCCCGCCATCGTGCTGAGGTACACGATCACCTTGCCGCGCTGGATCGCACCGTCGGGAACCTCAGCGGCAACGATCCAGTGGTGGAATGACGACCTCCGCGGCATCGCAACCCATGAGAAGGTGCACGTCGATCTCTACAGGTCCGCCGCCAAGCGGCTGAACTCGACCCTGGCAGCGAGCACCTGTTCGAACGCCGAGCACAATCTGAACGCCGAGTGGGCCAAGGCTCAGCGGCAGAACTGCGAATTCGACATGAAGGAGTACGGGTCGGCGTCGGGCTTGTCTCTGAAGGCGTGTCTAGCCCAATAAGCATTGCGACATGCCGAGGCAACAGGCCACGGTGATCGAGTCGAGTGGATCGCAGGCAGGCGGGTTGTCATGGCTGGCTATCTCGGCAAGGCCCCGGGGTCAGCCGGATCGGACTTCTGCCTGGGCGGCCGGCTCGATCTGGCGGTTCGCCTGTCCGTGCGGCGAGGTGCATGTCTTGGGATCGGACGGCGGCGTTCGCGGCTGCCTTGCCCGGGGGACGGCAGCGTCCCGATGTCGAGCGGGCCCGGCCGATCGGTCCAGCGTCGTGCAGCACGGGCGTCGCCGCCGTCCTCGGAAGCAACGACGCCCCACGACGGCCTGCAACCGCCTGGAGCGTCGCGGCGCCGCCAGGGTGACCTCGGCATGCCGGCACCATAGCGATGGTCACTTACGCGCGGCTTACCTTATCTGGGCAAAGCCCGACCGCGACGATCCGGGTGGTGCAGGCTGGCGACCGGGACACCCAATCCCGGTCTCAGCAGGCCGTATCTCCAGGGTCAGGTTGCCACCACTGGCCAGGCTCGGCGATCGCGAAGACCGACGGTCCTGATCCGTTGTAGGCGGCGAGCACGATGGCGTAGAAGGCCTCAGCGCGTGGCCCGAGTGTCACCTCCGCGATGTCGCACCCACCCCAAGAGCCGTGCGCCTTCCAGCTGGTGACGGCATCGGACGCCGGCACCTTCGCGATCAGCACCTTCTCCGACGCTGGCAGCGTGGTGTGCTCAACGAGGCATGGCCCGTGGCTCGATGCGGACGGGTCCTTCGGCATGCTGAGACACTCGAGGACCCCGTAGACCCTGATCTCGACGCCCTTCGTGCGCGGTGCCCGCCACGTGACGGTGTAGGTGATCTCAGTATCGTTGCCGTCGTTGATGTCGCGCTCGTGCTCACCGAACGTCACTCCGGACGGCTTTGGCGGCACCGGGACCGGCGTCGGCTTGGGCGTCGGCTTCGGGGTCGGCGCAGGCGTGGCCTTTGGTGTCGATGGCTCAGTCGGTGGCTCGGCCGTCACCGCCGGGACCGCCGTGGCGGGCGGCCGTGTGACTTGGGCGATGGTGGTCGGCTGTGTGGCGGGTCCTGCGCTGCACGCGGCGAGTACCACGGCGACAAGCGCGCCCAGCACCGCTCGCTGACTCGACATGGTGGCATCACTCCGGCTGCCGGACGCACCCTTTGGACGCGCGCCCAGGCCCGCCTGTTACCACCCAGGCTTCGGGGACAGATGCGCTCCACCCGTCCTGTACCCCGGCACCTTGGCCTGGCGGATCAGATCGAGCCGATGGAGGCCAGCGAAGGTGGTGCCGGCGACGCTCTGCATACCCGGACTCCGCGCGGAGCGCCCGACCAGCTGGCGCGATGCCCGGCGACCGGGGCATTGCTGGGTCCGGGAGGACAGTCCGGGCACCTGCGGGATCGTTGACGTGCGTCCCCTGGCCGTCGGGGACAGCGACCGACAGGAGGGAGGTGTTCCGAGATGCGAGAGATCCGGGAAACGACCACAACGCGGCGCAAGGTCAGGACCGCCACGCTCGGGGCCGCCGGAGGGTATGCGGCTCCGGCGATCGCCGGAGCCGCACCGGTCGCGGCCGTTGCGAATGGCAACGTCCATTCCTCGCCCTCTTCCTTGGTGGCGCGATCGTCGGCCATCTCGGTGTACTGGTCACTGGCATGTCGCTCATCGCGATCGCGATCAAGTGGCTGAGAGCCCGCGATCGGACTCGATCCGGAACGCCGATACCCCAAAGCCCGCCTACAACGGCTCAGGACGCCCGATTGCCCCGGGATGGGCAGTTGTCGTGGCGGTCCTGCTGTGTCCGGGACCTCGCAGGGAGTGGCGATCGGGGTCACCCGCGGGGATGATGTGGGAGATCAGAGGGACTGGCGACCGGGAGCCTCGCCCGGGCATGTCCTACGGACGTTCCTGCTTCGCCTCTCTGTGTGCGGAAGTCCCGGGGACGCGGAGCCCGTTTCGGGGACGATCGCTCGAACGAGGGCCATCTCGGGATCGTCCTGTCCCGTGGAATAGACCACGAAGATGCCGCCATCGTCGGGACCGCCGGTGATCTCGAACAAGAGCCCTGCCGGGAGGATCTTCGTGCACGGGTCCTCAAAGCCTGCGACACCCGCGTCGCGAAGCCGGGTCCCAGCAGGGATGTGTTTGCGGGCACACGGGCGGAGGCGGACGGCGGAGGTGGATGTCATAGCGGTTCGGCCGGAGGAAAGACCGGCCGGAACCGAGGTCGAGATCAGCCGTGGTATGCCACCTCGAGCCGATCGCCGGAAGGTCCTCCCACGCCCACGGGGCCGGTTCGAGGACGTCCGATGTCACGAGTTCACACAGGTCAGGGCGGCTCTGCGGTTCACCCGTTCATCTGACCGCAGACTGCCCCGCTGGGGAACCCGTGCTTCAGGACCACCAGTAACGCACAGATCGTCTGTTGCCCGGGCCCGAGCTCGCCCGATCCGAGGGGGCAGGATGCGCCCTGGGCGTCCGGGGGCGTTATGGGTCAAACGTGACAGCGGCGTAAGCCCGACTCGTCGTCTCGGAGCCCCGGCTCCGCGCGCTCGCGTTCGATCCCGGCTCCGGCCGGCCAGCTCGGCGAGCGGCGACCGGGGGCGCCGGCTACCCGCAAGCCAATCGCAGATGCCACGACACCGGGCACCACGCGTCTTATAGCGGTCAGACGAGCCATCGGGCATAGGTGGAACGGGGTGTGGGCGATGTGGATCATCGGCGTGATCGCATTCCTTGTGATGATTGCGAGCGTCGGAACGGCCCTCGGTGAGGTGTGGGGTCCGCTGCTCCTTGCGGTCGGCGCTGCCGGTTGGGGGGTGCTGCTGCTGGTATCGGGCATCGGGCTCTTCGTCATGATCGGCGTTGGATACCTGCTGGTGGGAGCCCTTGAGTTCGCGGCGGCGTGGGAGTTCTGGACATCAGAGGTGGGACCATCGCGCTCGTGGCGGGTGGGGGCTGCGCTCACCGGTGTCGCGGGCGGGCTGGGTACGGTCCTGCTGCTGTTGGCGCTCGCGGGCGCGATGGTCTCCGCCATGTTCATCTGATGCAGGGCCCACATTCGGGCGGGCACGCCCAGTCGTTGACGCCTGAAGGCCGGCATGCCGGATTGGTCTCCGCACGACGCCCCCGGCTCCTCGCGCTCGCGTTCGATCCCGGCTCCGGGCGGGCCAGCTCGGCGAGCGGCGACCGGGGGCGTAACGATCCGACGTCTCGCGCGTCACTGGTAGGAGCGGGGAGGCGATGACACGCGGTCCATGCCCCGGTCGCCGGGACCGCACCGAGCCACTGACGAGACCGACCCGCGTAGGGCGTCCCAGAGAGGCATCCCATGGCCCGACCGCTGCACGTCCGAGCCGATCGTCGCCGGTATCGCGTCGCCGGCTTCAGTCTTGCATCGCTCCTGGTCGCCGCGCTGCTCGCCGGCTGTGGCGCCGACTCCGCGCCCGGGTCGACGTCGGGCGCCAGCCCAAGTCCAAGCCCGAGCTCTGGGCCGGCCGCCGTCATTGCCGGCAGCTTCGCCGACCTGCCGTTCACCCTGGACATGCCGGAGGGGTGGGTGTTTGGCAACGCGAAGGACGTCGCGGCGGGTCTCGCCGCCATCGCGAAGTCCGATTCCGCCGACGCGAAGAAGTTGCAGGCGATCCTGGCCCAGACGGCGACCCCCACGAGCGGGTTCGTCGCCTACGACGTCGGCGGTCAAGAAGCCTTCGTCCCGGGCGTCGGTTGCACCACGGTCGGCCTCGGGAGCCTCTCGGCGGCGGATGCCCTGGCGGAGGGCCAGGTCCAGAACGTGGATGCTCTGGCCCAGTGGCCGGGCATCATCGGCAAGCCCGTTGGCGACCGGATGACCCTCCCGGTCGGCGAGACAGTCCGGGTCCGCTGGCGGTGGACGAATGCGGCGGATGGAACCGACGCGACGTCGATCGGCTACCTCTTCGTCGCTGGCCCGACCGTGTACACATGCGTCTTCTCGGCGGGCACCCCGACGGTCGCGACGCATCAGCCGGAGTGGGAGGCGATCCTCCGCACGTTCGCCGTGAAGCCGTCCGCGTCGCCGTCGACGACCCCGACCGGAGCCCCCACGGCCGAGTGTCCGGCCCCGGGCGACGGCTTCGCCCATCAGGCCCCCGAGATCGAAGCCATCCTTCCGTCCGTCGTGGCCGGGCGGCCGCTGACCCGGTGGTCCGTCCGCGGCCGGTGCTGGCTGGAGATGCTGTTCGTGGATACCGCGGCCATCGACCCGTTCGTCGCGCAGTTCGCGACCGCGGGCAACCCGAACCCGGTCGACGATGCGAACCTCGTCTACGGGGTCGCGGGACGGTCGATCGACACCGACCCGCCGTTCTTCGTCTTCGCCGCTGTCCGTCCGTCGAACAACGACGAGATCGGGCTCGCCATGTACCTCTTGTTGGGGGGCTCGGGCTTCAAGCCCGGTGTCGAGGCCGCCGACCTGACTTACTACCAGGCGCAGACGATCGCCGGCAAGGAGGTCCATGTCGGCTCCGTCGACATGCTCACCCAGGACACCCACCTGCGCGGCCGGCCGTACCTGTACCAGACCGAGGAGTACATGTTCCTGGTGATCACCGAAGACGACGTCTGGGCGGCGGACGCGATCGACCAGCTGCCCTGATCGCGTCGGCGAGCCCATGATGCCCCCATGCACGGCAAGCGCACAGCGGCGTGGTGCGTGACGCGGTTCGTGCTCGCGGTCGGCATCCTGGCGGTCCTGGTCGGCGTCGTCGCGTTCGTGTCCTTGCCATCCATGATGTTCGGCGCAGACGCCAACCCGCCGAGGGTCATCGTCTTTGCCGGGCTCCTCGTAGGTCTTGCTGGACACGCCTGGATGATTTGGAATGTACGTGGGCCGCGCGACGAGCCGCCGCACTGGCGCTACCGGGACCGCTGACCAGCTCCCTGCGGCAGATGCCCGACGACCCCGCCGCCCTCTGCAACCGTGACGTTCCGTTCGTCGCCCGCTGCCGGCTGGCGTTCGTCGCCGGCGCTCTCAGAGTGGCGTGAGGCGAACTGCTCCGAGCTGCCGCCAGACGTGCTGGCGCGCATCCTGGAGCGGGACCCGGGCGATCCGGGGGAGCTGGCTAAGCCGGTCCGGCCGCTGTGCGAGCGCGGGACAGCAAAGTCCGAGTGACCGACGACCGCCCTCGCCGCCTGGGATCGCGTCCACGTGGCCCTCGCCCGGCTGCCTGGCTGGCGCGTCTCGCCGCCGTTGCTCCACCCAGAGGCCCGCCGTTGGCACGCGACTGCCGACGACGGGCGCAACCTGTTCAGGAGCAAGATGCACGAGGCGATCGGGGCGACGGGGCGACCGAGGTGGAGGCGATCGAGGCCCTCGCCCGCCAGCTGGAGGACGGCACAACCGCGACGTGAGGGGCATCCGGAGGCGGCAGCGTCCCGATGCCGACCGCCCCGGCCGCGCGGTCCAGCGTCGTGCAGCGCTGGCGTCGCTGCCGTCTCGAGAGCACGACGCTCCGCGACTGCCTGCAACCGCCGGGAGCGTCGCGGTGCCGCTTCCCCCAGGGGTTCACGGCACTCGAGCACCGTAGCGGCTGCCACCTACGCGCGGCTTATCTGGCGTCACCGTTGATCCCGGCTCGCCGGGCCAGCACGCGGCTCGGCGACCGGGGCGTCCTAGTTGGTGACGATTGGCCTATCGGCGGCCACCGGCTGGATCAGTAGCCTGCTCCCGAATGGGTTACCAGGTCAGAGGAGACGCATCCGTTGTCGTTCATCCAGTCAGCCCGGGCGCCGTTGGGCAAGTTGACGGTGTTCTCTGGCCGGTCGAGCCGACAAGAGTTCTGGTCGTTCGTCGTCGCGTTTTGGGTGGTCGGGTTTGCGATCGCACTCGCGATCAAGGTGCTCGCCCCGGAGCTCTACCTTGTTCTTGGCTTCCCCATGACCCTTGCCACGTTCTTGGCCATGTGGGCCGTCACGGTGCGCCGCTTGCACGACAGGAACATGAGCGGCTTCGTGCTTCTGGTCGCCTTCATCCCTGTTGTCGGCGTCATCGCTCTCCTGGTCTTCCTCGCGATGCCGGGCGACCCGCAAACCAACGCGCGTGACCCAGGTCAGATGTCCACCAGGGAGCGATTGGCAGAGCTGCTGGAGCTTCGTGACCGAGGCGAGATCAGCGACGAGGAGTGGGCCGCCATGCGATCCGCGACACTCGGATTGACGCAGGCCGGCGAGTGAGGCCCCTTGGCTCCGCTCCGCGCCTGACCGATCGGCACGGCCAGAGGCCGCTGGCGGCCGGGCTCGGTGGAACTCCTGGATGAGCGCCGCGGAAGCGACCGCTTCGATCCCCCCGGCACCGCAGCACGCCTGACCGATCGGCAGGCCAGCGGGCGACGGGGGCTGTTTGCAGCCGAGGTGATCTCCGGGGACCGCAGCGCCCCGCTGCCGACCGGCCCGGCCGCGCGGTCCAGCGTCGTGCTGTCGCGGGCGTCGCCGCCGTTCCCGGAACGAACGACGCGCCGCGACGGCCTGCAACCGCCGAGAGCCGTCTCGGTGCCGCTTCCCCCCGAATTGACCGCGGCACACAGCCATCGTAGCGGGGGTCACTTGTGCGCCGCTTGTCTGTGCCAGCTCGCGGTGGTGCGGCCCCAGCGTGCAACGGATCCGGCTACCCCCGCGTCATCGTGGCAGACGCGAGGTTCCGACCCGCGATGAGGCGTCCTGGGGGTCATGCGATGTCAATCGATAGCGAGCGCTCGAGCCCACGCGTCGGCATGCGCGCCTGGAGTCGGCTGGCGCCAGCGCTGTTTGGTGGGCTCGCTATCGTCGGGGTGGTCGTTGGATCATCCAGCGCCTACCCCGAAGTCGGCTCCCTCATCTTCTTGGCGTGCGCGGGCATGTCCGCAATCCTGGACCAGCGTCCGCGCTCTTTGGCCGAGACGTTCGGCGGGGCGGGACTGGGCTATATGGCCTTGTATGCGTGGACGGCCATCGGCGAGGGCCTCAACGCCAACTTCTCCTGGATGTTCATCCCCACCCTGATCTTCATGGCGGCACTCATCGCCGCCGTCTGGCTCCCTGTGGCGGTAGCGATGGCCGTCATCGCCCGCCTCCGCCGCCGCCACACCCGGTCGGCAAGCTTCGCGTAATCCACCCTCGCCACATTCGTCATCCGCCACCGGCTCCGCGCGGAGCGCCCGACCAGCTGGCGGGACGCGCGGCGTCCGGGGGCCATTCATGGCCGGAGCTGGCAGCAATTCCGGCGCAATAGGGGAGGACGGACGCGGTTGGCGGGACCCGAAATGGAACGCCATTCGTGCGGGAAACCGAACGCGCCGGACGTCCGCGAACGGTCCTCAGGCCCCATAGACACAGCTGGGAGCGATCCCGTGCGAGTTCGAACCTCGCCCTCGGTACCAGATTGATGAGCACGTCGGGCGCGATTGCGAGATCCGGCCTGACCCGCACGGTCCACGTCACTCTCGCGGTGCGGCCGGAGGCCCGCGGGGCGCGTGAGGGCGGGGCGACCTCGTCGACGTCCGTAGCTTCCGTTGCGAATCTGAAACCGAAATTGTGACTTTCCATGCGGATGGTATTGGCCGATGCTGTGCCGCAGGGCACTGCAGGGACGAGACGATGACCGCCATCCGACCACTCGCTCACCGGCCGGTTCAGCTGCTGACCTACTCGGCACTCATCATCGCCACGCAATTGCTCGACGCTCTCGCTCTCGTGCTCGCCTGGGGCCATGGCGTCGAGGCCAATCCGCTCATGGCGGCCGCCATCGCAGCCGTCGGGCTGGGCGAGGTCGTCGCGCTCAAGGCGGTGGTCGGCGTCGGCATCGCCGCGATCGTCTGGGGGTATGACTTCCGGTCTCATGCCTGGCTGCCGCTCACGTGTCTTGTCGGGTCCGTGGGTGCTCTCTCGGCCCTGATGGCCGTGTATCGATAGAGACACCCCCGTTGCAGGCGCCTCGGGCCGTGCGGCGCATGCCGCCGGGTGAGTCCGATCGTCGCGGTTCCAGGGCGGAGCGCTCATCGTCGGGACGGCACCGGCGACCCACGCCGGCCAGGCGGACCTCAGCGACCGCGGCCGAAAAGCCCGCGCTTCTCCTTCGAAACCGGCGTGGCCGCAGCCGCTGCCGAGGCCGTCGGTGCCTGGCCGAACACGATGGCCGCGAGTGCGCGGAGTCGTTCCGCCGCCGCCGACTTGGGTGCGCTGACGACGACCGGGACTCCCTCGTTGACGGCCTTGAGGTAGACGATCGGGTCGTAGGGCAGCTCGGCGGCGATCGTCGCGCCGAGCGCCGTCTCGATGTCCGAGCGCCGGAGCAGCTCGCGGGCGAACGCGTTGTTGAGCACGAACAGGGTCGTTGCCGCCGACGGCGCCCGTCTCGCTCAGCTGGTCGAGCAGCAGGTGCACGGCGTTGAGCGCCGGGATCTCGGGCAGCACCGGGACGATCACGGTGTCGGATCGGCTGAAGATCGCCAGCATCCGGTCGTCCAGCGACGCGCCCGCGTCGACGACCACGACGTCGTAGATCTCGAGAGCCCGCGCGAGGACGAGCTCCACGTGCTCCCCGGTGATCAGCGTCGCGAACCCGGGGACCGGCGGAGCCGCGAGGACGTGGACCCCGCTCGGATGCTGGACAGGGTAGGTGCGGAAGAGCTGTGGCTCGTGGAGGGCGCCGTCGTCGCGGACCAGCTCCAGGAGCGTCTGCTTGGGCCGCAGGTTGAGGTGCGAGGCGACCTGGCCGAACGACAGGTCGAGGTCGATGATCAGGGTCTTGCCGGGGTGGCGTCTCGGCGGCGATCAGGCCCAGGTTGGCGACGATGGTCGTCGTGCCGACGCCGCCCTTGGGGCTGAACACCGACACGATGCGCCGCCCGCCGGACCCGCCGATGACGCCCCCGCCCACCGCCCGATCCGCAGAGCGCTGGAAGTGCAGCGCCAGGGCCTCGACGCGGCCGTTCAGCTCGGCCCGGTCGAAGGGCCTGGTGATGACATCGTCGGCGCCAGCCTCCAGGAGCGCGATCCGCGCCTCGAGGTCGGCGGACTGGGCGACGGCGAGGACAGGGACCGTCGCGGACGACGGGTCGGCCCGCAGCGAGCCGATGACGGACGCGACCGTGCTGCCCGACGGCATCTGGTCGAGGATGACGAGGCTGTATCCGTGCGCGGCCGTCGAGGAACTCCTCGGTCCGGGTCACGACCGTGACGGCGTGGCCGGGGCCGGCGAGGGCGTCCGCCAGCGCACGCGGCGGCGACGCGATCGGTCGCGAGTACGAGGATCGAGAGCTGCACGGGTCCCCCGACGTGGTGTCTGACTGTCGCGCGGAGAGGATACACGGGGAGGGCCCATCCCCATCGCCGGTGCGTCTGCCGGGGATCGTTCGGGGCCGGTGTGGGGGTCGCGTGCTATCCTTCCGCGGTCCTTTCGGCTCCGCATCGGCATGTCCGTCAGCGGGGCAGATCCCATTGGAAGGAGTAGAGCAGGCCGTGCGCCGCTATGAACTCATGCTCGTCCTCCGGCCGGATGCGCCGGATGAGCGGGCCGCCGCGGTCATCGACCGCACCACGCGTCACGTCGTCGCCTCGGGCGGGCAGATCATCAAGGTCGCGCCCTGGGGCCGACGCCGTCTGGCGTACCCCATCGACCGCCATCGCGAGGGCTCGTACCACATCGTGGTCTTCGAGGCCCCGGCCGAGGCGATCCTCGAGCTCGAGCGCAGCCTCCAGATCACCGAGGATGTCCTTCGCTACCTCGTGACGCGGGCGATCAAGCCCGTCAAGGTGCGCCGCGATGCGGCCGTGACCGGCGAGGCCGAGGACAACGACGCGGAGATCCCGGCCATCCCGTCCGACGAGGACGAGGACGACGAGGAGGCCGTCGAGCGCATCGACGAGTCCGAGAGCGAAGCCGCCCCCGCGGCGATCGACTGACGAGGAGAGCCGGCGATGGCGTTCGCGAAGGTCATGATCATCGGCAACCTCGGGCGTGATCCCGAGATGCGGTACACGCCGAGCGGCCGTCCCGTGACGGAGTTCAGCGTGGCGGTCAGCCACCGGAGCCGCGATGCGCAGACCGGCGCGTGGGCCGACGACGGGACCGACTGGTATCGCATCACCGTCTGGGGCGAGCGCGCCGAGCGGACCGCCGAGCAGTTCCGCAAGGGCAACAAGGTGTTCGTCGAGGGCCGCTTCCGGACCCGCGAGTACGAGGCTCGTGACGGCCAGAAGCGGATCTCGCTCGAGATCACCGCGGACAACGTCATCAGCCTCGATGCCCGTGCCCGCGACGAGGATGGCGGCGGCTCGTTCGCCGCTCCGTCGGGCGGCTTCGCGGGCGGCGCGGTCGCCGGCGGCCCAGCGGCCGGCGGCGAGAGCGTGCGACCCACGCGCCCGTGCGCTCCCCGTGACGACGACCTCGACGACCTTCCCTTCTGACGATCCTTCCGCGGCCGCGTGCCGCCCCGGCGGGTCCGTCCCGCCACCAATCAGGAGACCTGATCCATGCCCCCCAGGATGAAGAAGCGCGACGACTACTACCGCGATCGCCGGCGCCGGAAGGTGTGCTCCTTCTGCGCCGACAAGACGGTCGTGATCGACTACAAGGAGGTCAACCGCCTCCGACGGTACCTGTCCGAGCGTGCGAAGATCGAGCCGCGTCGGAAGACCGGGACATGCGCCGCGCACCAGCGCGAGCTGTCGGTCGCGCTCAAGCGTGCCCGCCACGTGGCGCTGCTCCCGTACGCCCCGCAGCACCTGCGCCCCTGACCCGGTGACGCGTCGCGTCGCCGGCCGCCCGACTGCGGCCGTGCAGGCGGCGCCGTTCCGGTGATCGCCGGCCTGGTCCTGATCGCCGGCGGCGCCGCCGCCGGCGTCTTCGGATCGCTCCTGGGGCTCGGGGGCGGCGTCCTCATCGTGCCGCTGCTGACCCTCGGGTTCGGGCTGCCGCTGCGCGAGGCCGTCGCCGTCTCGCTCGTGTCGCGTCATCGTCACGTCCAGCGCGTCCGCCGGCGTGTACCTGCAGCGCCACGTGGCGAACCTGCGCCTGGGCATGGTGCTCGAGCTGTTCACGGCCACGGGGGCGCTCGTGGGCGGCCTCGTCGCGTTCATGCTCTCGGAGCGCGTGCTCGCCGGCCTGTTCGCCGCGCTCCTGACGTGGGTCGCCGTGTCCGATGATCCAGGCGCAAGGACCCGCCGCGTGCCGGTGGCGCCGACTCGCGCGCCGGTCACGCCGTCCCGATGCCCGCGCGGTTCGATTCGCCCCGACCGGGCCTGGATTCGCCCGAGTCGGGCCTCGACCGCCCGAGCCGGGCCTCGAACCGGGGACGACCGGCCGGGGCCCGCAGTGCCGGGGCGGCCTCCACCGACGCCGCCGACGCGCCGCCGCCTTCGTTCGCCGACTCGCTCTCCGGTCCGGGCTACCACGTCGGGAGGTTTCCGCTCGGGATCGCCGGCTCCCTGTTCGCGGGGCTCGTCTCGGCCCTGCTGGGCGTCGGCGGCGGCATCGTCAAGGTGCCGGTGATGAACCTCGTGATGGGCGTGCCGCTCAAGGTGTCCACCGCGACCAGCAACGTGATGATCGGCATCACGGCCACGTCGTCCGCGGTCATCTACCTGCTCCGGGGCGAGATCGACCCGTACGTCACCGGCCCGACGGTGCTCGGGGTCTTCGCTGGGGCGTCCTTCGGCTCCCGCATCGCCGGCCGCGTGGACGCGCGGGTCCTGCGCTGGCTGTTCGTCGTGGTCCTCCTCTACACGGCGTTCGAGATGGCCCGGAAGGCGCTGGGGCTGTGAGCGGATCCGACTGGCCCGTCGGCCAGGCGTGGACGCGGCCCCGGGGATCGAGACGGTCGTCGCCCGGCTGCTGACCGTCGGGACCTATCGTCGCGATGGGGCTCGTGCTCGTGGGCGTCGTGGGCATGCTGCGCGACGGCATCGACCCGCTCGATCACAGGGCGTTCCCGCCGTTCGACCTCCGGCAGATCCCCGCGGAGATGCTCGCCCTCGAGCCGGCGGGGTTCCTGTGGGCGGGCATCGTCCTCGTCATGTGCCTCCCGCTCGGGCGGGTGGTCGTGGCCGGGCTCGGGTTCCTGCGGGTGGGCGACCGGCGCCTGGCGGCTCGTGTCGCTGGGCGTGCTGCTGGTGGTCCTCGCCTCGATCCTCGCCGCCCTCGGGCTGGAGGGCTGAGTGGACGTCCTCGTCCTCGCGATCGCGTTCCTCGTCATCCTGCTCGGGGCCGAGCTGTTCACCAACGGCATCGAGTGGTTCGGGCGGAAGCTGGAGCTGGCCGAGGGTGCCGTTGGGTCGGTCCTGGCGGCGGTCGGCACGGCCCTGCCGGAGACGATGATCCCGATCATCGCGATCCTGTTCGCCGGGTCGGGAGGGCCACGGCTCGGAGGCGGTGGGCATCGGGGCGATCCTGGGGGCGCCGTTCATGCTCGCGACGCTCGCGATGTTCGTGACCGGCGCGGGCGTGCTGTACTGGCGCAGGCGCCGGCCCACCGGCACCCGGATGCCGGTCGACACGGTCGTCCTCGTCCACGACATCCGCACCTTCGTCGTTGCCTACGCCCTCGCGATCGGGGCGGCCTTCCTGCCGCCGGAGCTGTCGTTCGTCAAGCCGCTGGTCGCGGTGGCCCTGCTCGCGATCTACGCCTGGTACGTCAAGGGCCACTTCGAGGCCGACGCCGAGGTCGACGCGGGCGACCTGGCGCCGCTCCGGTTCCACCGGCTCGACCGGCGGGGCCGCCGCCACGAGCCCGACGGTGCCGCGGCTCCGGATCGTCAACGTCCAGGTCCTGTTCGCGCTCGCCTGCATCGTGGGCGGCGCCTGCCTGTTCGTCGGCGCGGTGCAGCACCTCGCGTCCGCCCTGGGCGTGAGCGAGATCCTGCTGGCGCTCGTGATCGCCCCCATCGCCACGGAGCTCCCCGAGAAGTTCAACTCGCTCATCTGGGTCCGCCAGGGCAAGGACACCCTCGCCATGGGGAACATCACGGGCGCGATGGTCTTCCAGTCCGCGATCCCCACCGTCGTCGCGCTCCTCTTCGCCGGCCGACAGCTGGCGGATCACCGAGGACTCGCTGATCGCCTTCGTGTCGGCGGCGATGGCGTTCGTCGCCGTCGCGGCGGTGTTCCTGCCGATGTGGCGTCACGCGCGGCTCGACGGCCGCTCGCTGCTGGTCGGCGGGGTGGTCTACGTCGCCTACCTCGTGATCGTGATCCTCGCGCTGGCCGGCGTCCTGACCATCGGCTGAGGACGTCGCGAGCGCGGCCCTGCCCGCGAGCGCGACCCCGCGGCGCCGGCATCGCGCGCCGCGCGAGGCCGTCCGGACCGCGTGCTAGACTCGGGCCCCACCGAGGCACCCCCGCGGCATCCGCCGCACGCGACCTGGAGCCGATCCGATGCTGACGCAGCAGCAGTCCGTCTCCGCGGCGCCCGACACGGCGCCCGCCGAGCCTCGCTCGATCGAGGACCTGATCGCCTATTTCGAGGGCGACTACGTCCCGCTCCGGGACGCGAAGGTCAGCATCATGACCCACGCGTTCATGTACGGGACCGCGACCTTCGAGGGCATCCGGGGCTACTGGAACCCGGAGCAGGGGACCCTGTACGCGCTGTTCGTCCGCGAGCATGCCGAGCGCATCCGCAACAGCGCGAAGATGCTGCTCATGGAGGGCCTCCCGTCCGCGGACGAGCTGGTGGCGATCATCGTCGAGACGGCTCGCCGGAACCACTTCCGCGAGGACGTCTACATCCGGCCCGTCGTTCTACAAGAGCACGAAGGCCATCGGCGTCCGGCTGCACCACCTCGACCACGAGCTGTACGTGATCACGACGCCCTTCGGGAACTACATCGACATCGAGAAGGGCGTCCGGGTCATGACCTCGACCTGGCGCAGGAACGCGGACGAGGCCCTGCCGGCGCGCGGCAAGATCGTCGGCGGCTACGTCAACATGGCGTTCCAGAAGTCCGAGGCGGAGCTCAACGGCTTCGACGAGGCCCTCGTGCTGACCCCGGGCGGTCACGCCTCGGAGGCGTCGGCGGCCAACCTGTTCGTGGTCCGGGACGGCGTGCTGCTCACCCCGCCGGTCTCCGACGACATCCTCGAGGGCGTGACCCGGCGCGCGATGATCACGCTCGCCCACGACCTGGGCATCCCGGTCGAGGTCCGCTCCATCGACCGCTCCGAGCTCTACGTCTGCGACGAGGTGTTCCTGTGCGGGACCGGCGTCCAGGTGAGCCCGGTCGTCGAGGTCGACCATCGCCCGGTCGGGACGGGCGTGGTCGGTCCGGTGTCGCGGGCGATCAGCGAGCGGTACTTCGCCGCCGTCCGCGGCACCCTGCCCGAGTACCGGAGCTGGCTGACGCCCATCGAGGGCTAGTGCCGGGCGATCTGTCCGGCGACGGTCGGGGCCGGCCGGCATTGCGCCCGGCCCGGCATTGCGCCCGGCCCGGCATGCGCCCCAGCGTCAGCCGACGGCCGGCGCCTGCAGCGTCGGTGCGTTCTTGCCCAGGGTCACGATCATGTCGACGTGACCGTGGGGTCGGTCGCCGTGGTGACCGTGACCCCGAGCACGTCCTCGAGATACTTGATCGTCTCGGGCATCGTGGCCTCGGCGCCGTTGTAGGCGACGATCGTCGTCTTCGGGATCGTGGTCGCGCGCTGGTTGGGCGCGGACGCCTCGAGCCCGTCGTAGGCGAGGTAGTCCGCCGTCTCCGAGGACAGGCCGCTGCGGCCGGACCCGTTCAGGACCCAGACCAGAGCGCCCTCGCCGGCCAGGCGCTGCTGCAGCGCGAGGAGCTGGGATCCGTGATCGTGAACGCGCTCCGGCGGCCTTGCGGACGCGCGGCACGTTGATCACGACGTTGCTGTTCGTGCCGTGCGAGGGTCCCCACATGTCCGTCGCGAAGTACGGCGGCGCGAAGTATGAAGGACCGGATGTTCTTGGTGTCAACGCTCTCCGCCAGCGCGCAGGAGCTTGGCCAGGTCCGAGGTCTTGATGTCCGTCTTGACCGACGTCTTGAGCGCATCGACGAGCGACGGCAGGTTCGCGATGATCGCCGGGCGCTCATCTGCTCCCGCAGGGAGACCAGGACCACGCGCTGCTGGCGCAGCCCGCGGTCGAAGTCGTTGCTGCCGTGCCGGGACCGGGCGTAGATGAGCGCCTGGGTGCCGGTCATGTGCTGCGGCCCGGCCGGGATGTAGATCCGCGCGAGTGTGGCCGCCGTTGGTACGGGATACTTGTCCTCGGCGACGGGGATCTGCACGTTGACCTGGACCCCGCCGAGGGTGTCGACGACGTCTGGTGAAGCCGTCGAAGTTGACCATCACGTAGTAGCGGATGTCGAGCCCGTAGAGCTCGCCCAGGATGGCCTTGAGGGCGGCGAAGCCACGGGCCTGGGCCGTCTTGCCCGGCCACAGGTCCGTCCGGTTCCGGTTCTGGGTGAACCAGCTGTTGATCTTGCCGCCGTAGACGCTCCCCCAGACGCCGCGGGCGTTGGCCGGGACGGGCACGTCCACCGTGTCGCGGGGCACCTGGAACATCGCGACCTGGCCGGTCCCAGGGTCGATCGACACGACGATCATGGTGTCCGTGTTGAAGCTCGTGTCACCGGGGCGCTGGTCGCTGCCGACGAGCAGGACGTTGAGCCGCTCCTTGCCGTCCCACGGCGGCAGCGTAGGGTGCGGCGTCGTGCCGACCGCGCCGCTGGCGATGGGCGGCACGTCCGGCGGATGCCGTCGCGTCCACGCTCGCGTCCCCGCGCCGGGACCGGCGTCGGCGGAGCCGACGCCGGTGAGGGGCTGTCCTCGGGCGCGGCGCAGCTCGGGTCGCCGACCCGTCGGAGAAGACGCAGTCCACGAGGTCGAGGGCCATCGCGTTGTAGCGGGCGACCGACGAGGTGGCCGCCCGCCATCACGAGCAGGACGGCGAGGAGCCCGGCGATCGACAGGGGGCTGAGCGGGAGCCGGGCCCGCCCGAGGCGCCCGTCGCCGGACGCATCCACGGCGTTGAGGAAGCGGGCGACCTGCCAGGCGTCGACCGCGGCGACGATCCGGTAGATGAGAAGGGCGACGTTGCCGACGAGCAGGGCGACCAGCACCGGCTGGTTGACCAGGAACGCGAGCAGGTCCGACCTTGTCGACCCGCAGGACGATCCCGCCCGCCGAGGGCGAGCGCCAGGAGCGGCAGGGCGGCGAATGCGAGGGCGCGCGTGTAGGCGCCCGCGTAGGCGTGGCCGAGGCCGGGGAACAGCAGGGACAGGAAGGCCGCGGCAAACGGGGATCGCGAGCGGGGTGCCCGCTGGGGTGTCGACATCGCGCGGAATGATACGCCGCCATCGCGATCGTGGCGCCGGACGGATCCGTCCGGCGGGGCGCCATGACACGGGCGCGCGACGGGCCGTCGTTCCGTAGACTGGTGGCCCGCCGCGTCCGGCCCCGCCCCAGCGACCGGCGATCCACCGAGGCCCGATGTTCCAGCCCGTCTCAGCCCGACCCGACTTCGTCGCCCAGGAGCACGCCCTGCTCCGCGAGTGGGCCGATCGCCGGACGTTCGCGCGCCTGCGGGCCCAGAATGCCGGATGGCCCGCGCTGGAGCTTCCTCGACGGCCCGATCACGGCCAACAACCCGATGGGCGTCCACCACGCCTGGGGCCGGAGCTACAAGGACCTGTACCAGCGGTTCCACGCGATGCTCGGCGAGGACCAGCGGTACCAGAACGGCTTCGACTGCCAGGGCCTGTGGGTCGAGGTCAACGTCGAGCGGGACCTGGGCTTCACGTCCAAGCGCGACATCGAGGCCTTCGGCATCGCGGAGTTCGTCGCCCTGTGCAAGCAGCGTGTCCTGACGTTCGCCGCCCGCCAGACCGAGCAGAGCCATGCGACTCGGCTACTGGATGGACTGGAACGACCCGCAGGAGCTGCTGCGCCTGCGCGACCTGCTGAAGGCGGATCCGGCGCAGGTCATCACGGTGGAGGGTCCCGACGGACCGGTCACCGACACCGTCGAGATGATCGTCGGCCGCCTCGGGATGCCGGAGCTGGGCGGCAGCTACTTCACGTTCAGCAACGAGAACAACGACCTCATCTGGGGGTTCCTGGCCGAGTGCCACCGGCGCGGCTGGGTCTACCGCGGCCACGACACGATGCCGTGGTGCCCGCGCTGCGGGACCGGCCTGTCCCAGATGGAGATGAACGAGGGCTACCAGGACCGCGAGGACCCGGGGCTCACTGTCCGCTTCCCGCTGGTGGACCGGCCGGGCGAGTCGCTCCTGGTCTGGACGACCACGCCCTGGACGCTCGCCGCCAACGTCGCCGCTGCCGTGGGGGCCGACCTGCGGTACGTCAAGGTGCGCCAGGGCGACGACCAGTACTGGGTCGGCAAGGGGACCCTCGGGCAGGCCCTCCGCGGGCCGTACCAGGTCCTGGAGGAGCGAGCGGGCTCGGAGCTGGACGGGTGGCGCTACACCGGTCCGTTCGACGAGCTGCCCGCGGTCCGGGACGCGTTCGTCGAGGCAGGCTACGAGCATCGCGTGGTCACCTGGACCGAGGTCGGCGAGGAGGAGGGCACGGGCATCGTCCACATCGCGCCCGGGTGCGGCGCGGAGGACTTCCAGCTCGGCGCAGCGATCGGCCTGCCGGTCATCGGCCCCATCGACGAGGACGGCCGGTACTACCCGGCGTTCGGCTGGCTCGCCGGGCGCGAGGCGCCGGACGCCACCGAGGCGATCATCGACTACCTCGAGCAGCGGCGGTTCTTCTACCACCTCGAGCCGTACCGCCACCGCTATCCGCACTGCTGGCGGTGCGGCACCCCGCTCCTGTTCCGGCTGGTCGACGAGTGGTACATCAGCATGGGCGAGGTCTACGACCGGCCGCGCGACCAGCTGACGAAGGAGGAGGTCGACGCCTCGCTCCGGTACCAGATCATGGAGGTCGTGGACCGGATCCGGTGGATCCCGGGCTTCGGCTACGAGCGGGAGCTGGACTGGCTCCTGAACATGCGCGACTGGATGATCTCCAAGAAGCGGTACTACGGACTGGCCCTGCCGATCTACGACTGCAGGGCCTGCGGCACGTTCGACGTCATCGGCGGCCGCGTGGACCTGCAGGCGCGGGCGGTCGCTGGCTGGGACGCGTTCGAGGGCCACACGCCGCACCGCCCATTCGTGGACGAGGTGAGGATCGCCTGCCCCGGGTGCGGGGAGCCGGTCGCGCGGATCGCCGACGTCGGCAACCCGTGGCTGGACGCCGGGATCGTGCCATTCTCCACGCTGCACTTCCGCGAGGACCCTGAGCACTGGGCGAAATGGTTCCCGGCCGACTTCATCACCGAGAGCTTCCCGGGGCAGTTCCGCAACTGGTTCTACGCGATGCTCGCCATGAGCACGGTGCTTCGCCGGGAGGAGCCGTTCAGGACGATCTTCGGCTACGCCACGCTCTTCGGCGAGGACGGCCGCCCCATGCACAAGAGCTGGGGCAACGCCATCGAGTTCGACGAGGCCGCCGAGCGCATGGGCGTGGACGTGATGCGCTGGATGTACGCGTCGGCCCGCCCCGAGGACAACATCCTGTTCGGCTGGCACGCCGCCGACGAGGCTCGCCGAGGCCTGCTGGTCCTGTGGAACGTGTACGCGTTCTTCGTCACCTACGCCCGTCTCGCCGCCTGGACTCCTGGCACCGGTGCGCCGCCCGTCTCCGCGCGGCCGCCGCTGGACCGCTGGATCCTGTCCCGTGCTGCCGGGGTGGCCGCGCAGGTCGAGGGGTTCCTGCGCGACTACGACGTGGAGGCGGCGACGCGCGTGCTGGACGCCTACATCGACGACCTGTCCACCTGGTACCTGCGCCTGTCGCGGCGGCGGATGTCGCGCGGCACCGGCGCGGACCGGGACGCGGCCTTCGCCACGCTCCACGAGGCACTCGTCGCGCTCGCCCGGACGGTGGCCCCGATCCTCCCGTTCCTGTCCGATTCGATCTACCACAACCTGGTGGCGGCGCAGGACCCGGACGCGCCCGACAGCGTGCACCTGACGCGCTGGCCCGCTCCCGAGCTGGCTCCGTACCGGGACGAGCCGCTGGAGGAAGCGATGGCGGTCGCCCGGCGCGCCGTGGACCTGTCGCGGACGCTGCGGGGTGGTGCCGGGCTCAAGGCGCGGCAGCCCCTGGCACGGCTGTCGCTGGCGCTGCCCGGTCGCGCCCTGGACGAGATGGGCGCGCTCCTGGAGCTCGTCCGTGCGGAGGCCAACGTGAAGGTCGTGGAGCTGATCGGCGACGGATCGGCGCTCGTCGACCGCGGGGTGAAGGTGCTCCTGCCCCGGGTCGGGCGCCGCCTGGGCGCCCGCATCCCAGACCTGATGACGGCTGCCCGAGAAGGCCGGTTCCAGATCAACGCGGATGGTTCCGTGACGCTGGCCGGAGAGACCCTTGCTCCAGACGAGGTCGAGATCCAGGCCACGCCCCGGCCCGGGACGGCGGTCGCCGACGACGACGGGCTGGTGGCGGTCATCGACACGACTGTCACGCCGGAGCTCCGCGCCGAGGGTGATGCGCGCGAGCTGCAGCGTGCCGTGCAGGACCTCCGCAAGGAGGCCGAGCTGGACCTCGACGACCGGATCGTGCTCTGGATCGAGGGCCTCGCGGCCGAGGTGGAGGCGCACCTCGCGTCCGTCGCGGCCGACACGCTCGTGGACGAGATCCGTCGCGACCCGCCCCCGGCCGGTGTCGCGGCCGTCTCCGTGAAGCTCGAGTCCGGTGAGGTCCGGATCGGGCTGCGGCGGGCCGGCGACGTGGTCCGGCCGTGACGACCCCCGCTGGCACCATGCCCGATGACGCCCCGACCGGCGATGCGCTGGTCGACGACGACGACCTGGCTGACGACGACGGGGTCGAGGGCGTCGAGGTCCCCTCCGCCGCCTGGCACGGCCCGTCGGCACGACGCTGGGTCCTGTTCGCGGCTCTCGCCATCGGCGTGCTCGTCCTCGATCAGGTCACCAAGGCCGCGCTGACCGGCAACCTCGCGCCATCCCAGTCCGTTGACGTCCTCGGGAGCTGGCTGCGGATCGTGTACTGGACCAACTCCGGCATCCTGTTCGGGATGCTGCCCCAGTCGGCACCCGCGTTCGCCATCGTGTCGGCCGCCGTCGTCGGCCTGATCGTCCTGTACCACGCGCGGGTCGGACGAGGCCTGGTGACCACCATCGCGCTCGGGTTGCTGCTGGGCGGCGCCCTCGGCAACCTGATCGACCGCGTCCATTACGGTGCCGTGGTCGACTGGATCGACATGGGCGTCGGCGCCTGGCGCTTCTGGACCTACAACATCGGAGATGCCGCGATCACGACAGCGATCCTCCTCCTCATGGTGATGGCCGTGTTCCCGAAGGTGGGTGAGTGGGAGGCCGATGACTGACCCGACGGAGAACGCCCCGGAGCCTCCGGCCATGGAGCTTGCCGAGGACGATGAGCTGGACGTCGGGAACATCGAGGACGACGGCGACAGCGTCATCGACCCGGAGGTCCGGGCTCCGTCGATCCCGCCGGGCCCGCGCCGCCTGCTGATCCCGGAGGGCGAGACCGTCCGTCGCGTCGACCGGTTCGTGGCGGACCGGACGGGTCTCTCCAGGTCCTACGTCCAGAAGCTCATCTCCGATGGCCGCCTCGTGGACGACACCGGCCGCCTCCTCCGGGCGAACTCGGAGGTCCGCGGCGGCGCCGTCACCCTCGAGGTCCCGCCGCCGGAGATCCCGTACCACCTGGAGCCGGACGCGACGATCGAGATCCACGTGGTCTACGAGGATGACGACATCCTGATCGTGGACAAGCCCGCCGGCCTCGTGGTGCATCCCGCGCCCGGGCACTGGCGCGGGACGCTGGTGAACGCACTGCTGGCCCGTGACGACCACTATGGCGGGATCGCCGGGGTCGCCCGGCCGGGGATCGTCCACCGGCTGGACCGGGACACCTCCGGGCTCCTGATCGTGGCCCGCAACGACGCCGCCCAGGCAGGCGTGATGGCCCAGCTCAAGGCCCGCCGCGTCAGGAAGACATACCTGGCCCTGGTCCAGGGCCAGGTGTCCGCGGCGGTCGGGCGGATCGAGGCGCCGATCGGGCGTGACCCGAAGGACCGGAAGCGGATGGCCGTGGTGTCCAACGGGCGACCGTCCGTCACCGGCTATCGCGTCAAGGAGCGCTTCGCCGCCTGGACGCTGTTGGAGCTCGACCTCGTCACCGGGCGCACCCACCAGATCCGCGTGCACCTCGACGCCCTCGGACACCCGGTGGCAGGCGACGTCGTGTACGGAACGGGGACCTCGCGGAAGGGCCCGGAGGGACTGGAGCGGCTGTTCCTCCACGCGTGGCGGCTGGAGCTGGTCTCGCCGACATCGGCCAGGCTCGTGCGGGTCGAGGCGCCGCTGCCGGCCTCGCTCGACGCGGTGCTCGAGGGCCTTCGCGCGAGCGAGGCCTCGGTCGGCCGCCGACCGGGAGGAGGGGCGTCGTGAAGGACCCGGAGGTGCTGCTCGGCGCGCCCGGGGCGCTGCTGGTGATCATCAGCGGACCGTCGGGGGTGGGCAAGGACACGATCATCGAGGCGCTGGCGGCGCGGCCTCGTGAGCCCGACTACCACTACGTCGTCACCTGCACCACGCGCTCCCCGCGCCCGGGCGAGACCCCCGGCGTGTCGTACCAGTTCCTCACACCCGAGGCGTTCCACGCTCTTCGCGTGTCGGGCGAGCTGCTGGAGGCGAACGAGGTCCACGGCAACTGGTATGGGACCCCGCGTCGCGAGGTCGCCGATGCCCTGACGATGGGCCACGACGTGATCCTCAAGATCGACGTGCAGGGCGCCAGCGTGGTCAAGCAGCGGGTCCCCGAGGCTCTCCTGGTGTTCATCGTCCCGCCCTCGCTCGAGGCGCTGTTCCAGAGGCTCCGCTCGCGTGCCACGGAGACGGCCGACGAGCTGGAGATCCGGCAGCGGAACGCGGCCATCGAGCTTGCGCGCCAGGGCGACTACGACCGCGTCGTGGTGAACGAGACGGGCGAGATCGAGCGCACCGCCGCGGAGATCGAGGCGATCATCGAGCAGGAGAAGCGGCGCAACGGCGACCGGCGGATCCGCATCACCTGATCCCATGGCGCCGCTGTTCGAGCCCGACCTCGGGACGCCGCCGGACGGCCAGGAGCTGGTCGAGGTGGCGGTCGACGCGCCCGCCGGGCCGGGTCAGCGCACCTACACCTACGCCGTCCCGCCCGAGCTCGCACCGCTGGCGCCGGGCGAGGCCGTGCTCGTCCCATTCGGGCGGGGGGATCGCGGCGCCCGGCAGTCGATCGGGATCGTGATGGGCCCGGGTACCGCGCCGGAGCGGGGCGGGATCCGGGCAGTGGCGGCGCGGATCAGGAGCGACGGGCCGCTGCTGCCGCCGCTGTCCCTCGCACTTGCCGGCTGGATCGCCGGGCGCTACCTGGCGCCGCTGGCGGTCGTCATCCGGGCGATGCTCCCCCCGGGCCTCCTCGAGAAGGTGGAGCTCGTGGCCGAGGTGACCCCGGCGGGAGAGGGGCGCCTTGCGCTCCCGGATCCCGGCCTGCCGCCGGTCGAGCTCGACCTCATCGATCAGCTGGCGGGCCGTGCGCGGCTGGTCAGGGACCTGGGCGCCCCGGAAGGCCGGGCAGGTCTGCTGCGGCGCCTGCGCTCGCTCGAGGACGTGGGTCTCGTCGAGCTCACCTGGACGCTCCTGGGGGCCGCGGTCGGTCCCCGTTACGAGCGGCGACTGTGGCTGACGGAGGACGGCGCCCGGGTGGCGGCGATCCTCGCGGCGGGTGACCGCCTCCCCGGCCGGCCGCTCGGGCCGCGGCAGAGGGCCGCGCTCGCGGAGCTCGCCGGCGACCCGGCCGCGGCCCCGGGCCCGGTGAGCGCCTCTCCTTCGGTGGCCGCGGACACCGGTCGGGACGACGGATCCGACCCGGTTGCGGCAGGCGCCCCGGCGGCCGGGCCGGCGGAGCACCACGGCGCGGCGGCCATCGCGGGCCTCGTCCGCCGCGGCCTGCTGCGGGTCGAGGCTCGTGAGCGCCCGCGCCGGCCGCTCGCGGGCCGTCCCGTCGGACTCCGCGGCGCCCGGCCGGCCGGGTCCCCCCTCACTGCGGACCAGGATGTCGCGGTCCGCCTGGTTCTCGACGCCATCGCCCGCCGCGATGCGACACCGATCCTCCTCGACGGGGTCACGGGGGGCGGCAAGACCGCGATCTACGTCGAGGCGATCACGGCCTCCCTGGCGGACGGGCGGGCGGCACTCCTGCTCGTGCCCGAGATCGCCCTCGCCACGCCCATCGTCGACCGCCTCCGCGCCGAGCTCCCCGTCCGGATCGCCGTCATGCACTCCGGCCTCGGGGAGGGGGAGCGCGCCGACGAATGGCGACGGATCCGTGCCGGTGACGTGGACCTGGTCGTGGGGACTCGCACCGCGCTGCTCGCGCCGCTCTCGGACGTGGGCCTCGTCATCATTGACGAGGAGCACGACGCGGCCTACAAGAGCGACCGGACCCCGAGGTTCCAGGCCCGGGACGCGGCCCTGGCCCTGGGCGGCATCGCGGGTGCCGCGGTCGTGCTGGGAAGCGCGACGCCGTCCGTCGAGTCGGTGGGCCATGCGCGGGCTGGGCGATACCGGCGGGCGGCGCTCCAGGTGCGACCCTCCGGCACCGAGCCGCTGGTGGTCGCCGTGGACCTGCGCGCGGAGCTTGCCGCCGGCAACCGGGGCCTGCTCTCCGACACGCTGGTGGGGGCGATCGGGGAGCTGGACACGTCCGCGGGGGACAGGGCGATCCTCGTCATCAACAGGCGCGGGACGGCGTCCGTGGTCGTGTGCCGTGATTGCGGCCACGTCCAGGCGTGCCCGGACTGTGACCGGCCGCTCGTCTACCACCAGGCCGGCGCGACGCTCCGCTGCCATCACTGCGGTCGCGCCTGGCCGCCCGCCTCGCGGTGCCCGGCCTGTGCATCGCCGAGGATCCGGTACCTGGGCGGTGGCACGGAGCGCGTGGAGCGGGAGCTCCGTGCCCGCTTCCCGGCGCTACGGGTCGCCCGCCTGGACCGCGACGTGGTCGAGCGCAAGGGTGCCGCCGACCGGGTCCTGGACGACTTCACGAGCGGGCGGCTGGACGTGCTGGTGGGGACCAGCCTCGTGACCAAGGGCCTCGACATCCCGGAGGTGACGCTGGTGGGGGTCGTGTCGGCCGACATCGCCCTCAACCTCCCCGATGAACGGGCGTCGGAGAGGACGTACCAGCTGCTGGCCCAGGCGGTGGGACGCGCCGGTCGCGGGGACAGGCCGGGACTCGCCATCGTCCAGACCTACCGTCCGGAGCACCGTGCCATCCGCGCCGTGGTGGAGCGCGACGCGGCCGCCTTCTACGACGAGGAGCTGGCCCTCCGCGAGCGGTTCGGTTCCCCGCCTTTCGGGCGCCTCGTGAAGCTCACGGTGGGGCTGGAGGACCGTGAGGCGGCGGAGCGCGAGGCCATCGCCATGGCCGGGAGGCTCCGGACGCGTGCGGCGGAGCAGGCGCTGGCTGTCCAGGTCGTCGGGCCCGCGCCGGCGTACGTCGCCCGCCGCGCGGACCGGTGGCGCTACCACGTCGTCCTGCGCGGTCCCGACCCAGTGCGCCTCCTGGAACCGCCGCCGGGGTCCCCGTGGAGCGTCGACGTCGACCCCGAGAGCCTGCTGTAGGTGCGCCGCCACGTCGCGCGTCCGTCGCGCGCCACCGGGTCGGGACCGACGGCAGGTGCGCGATCCGCCGCCACGGGCACAATAGGCTGGTACACGACCAGCCGACCACAAGGAGGCCGACCATGACCGAGCAACCCCAGGACACCACCCCGCCCGCCGGGGAGCCGGTGGCCGACGAGCCCATCCCGGACGCCCCCAACGACGGCACGGAGGCGGGCGCGGGCGGGAAGGCCCGCGAGTGGCTCACGCAACTCGAGGCGATGATCCAGGACATCGCGACGCAGGCCGCCCCCGTCGCCCGGCAGGTTGGCGCGAAGGCGGCGGAGCTGGCCGCCGTGGCCGCCGTCAAGGCCGGCCCGATCGCGCACAAGGCCGCCGACGTGACGACCGACGTCGGCCAGCGCTTTGCCGAGCGGGCCCAGTCCGTTGCCGCGGAGCTGCGCGCCCTGGACCACCCGGACGCGGCCGGCGCACCGGCGGCGGAAGCTCCCGCGGAAGCCCCGGCGGAAGCCCGCCGCGGAGACCGTCCCGGACGCCGCTCCCATGGGAGACGAGGGCCCCACCGCCTGACGCGATCAGGTCACGGACGGACAACCGCCCGGTCGCCGAGGTCCGGGCGGTTGTTTCGTATACTCCGACCATGACCGTTCGACCTATCGTCCTGCTCGGTGATCCGCGGCTCCGCCTGAAGGGCGAGACCGTGGACAGCTTCGGCAAGTACCTCCACGCGCTCCTCGACGACCTCACGGCGACGATGCGTGCGGCGCCTGGCGTGGGCCTGGCGGCCCCGCAGCTCGGCGAGGCGCAGCGCGCCTGCGTCATCGAGGTGGAGAGTCGCCTCTACGAGCTGGTCAACCCGAAGATCGTCCGCGCGGACGGTGAGGACCGCGACCTCGAGGGATGCCTGTCAATCCCGGGGTACGTGGCCTATGTCACGCGGAAGGAGAAGGTCTGGGTGGTCGCCCAGAACCGGGTCGGCAAGAAGTTCAAGGTCGCGGGCTCGGGCCTGCTCGGTCGCGCGCTCCAGCACGAGCTGGACCACCTCGACGGCAAGCTCTACATCGACTACCTGGACACCATGGACGAGCTGATCCCCGTGGGCCAGGGCGACGACGGCGAGAGCGATGACGGCGAGGTCCGCGGGGCACAGCGGGCGCTCGCGTGACGGGCGGGCCGTCGGGCGGCGAGCGCGCCCGCACGGTCTTCCTCGGCAGCGGCTCCTTCGGCGCGCCGGTGCTACGGCACCTCGCGGCGTACCCCTTGGTCGAGATCGTGGGGGTCGTGACTGCCCCGCCCCGGCCGGTCGGCCGGCGCCAGGCGCTCACCCCCACGCCCATCGGGGCGCTGGCGGTCGAGATCGGACTCTCTCCCGTGCTCACGCCCGTCCGGCTCCGGACCCCCGACGCGATCGCCGCGGTGATGGCGCTCAGGCCCGGCCTCGCGGTGCTCGCCGACTACGGTCAGATCGTTCCGCCGGCACTGCTGGACCTGCGACACGGCGCCCTCAACCTGCACCCGTCCGCACTCCCGCGCTGGCGCGGCGCCTCGCCGGTGCCGGCCGCGATCCTTGCCGGCGACGGCGCAACGGCCGTCACGCTGATGCGCATGGACACGGGCCTGGACACTGGACCGCTGGTGGCGCAGCTGCCGGTTCCGCTCGCGGGGGATGAGACCGCCCCGGTCCTCGAGGCCCGGCTCGCAATGCTCGGCGCGGACCTCCTGCTCGCCTCGCTCGACGGGTGGCTGGCCGGCACGCTCACGGAGCGTCCTCAGCCGGCGGAGGGCGTGACGCTCACCCGCCCGCTCCGACGCGAGGACGGCCGCCTCGACCCTGCCCTCGGCGCTGCGGCCCTCGAACGCCAGGTCCGCGCCTACCTGCCCTGGCCGGGCTCCTTCCTGGTGTCGGACGGTGGGCTGGTGTCGGACGGTGGGCGGCTCGTGGTCGGCGCCGCCTCGGTCGCCCCGTCGGAGCCGGGCGACGTGATGGGCAACCTTGCCCGCCACGGCGATCGGCCGGCGCTCGCCACTGCGGACGGGCGGCTCGTCCTCGAGTCCGTGACCCCGCCCGGCAGGCGCCCGATGTCCGGCGCCGACTACCTCCGGGGCCTGCGCGGGCCGGCCTGAGGGTCACCCGTGTCATCATCGACGGCGATGACCGAACTCCGGCCGACCGGCCTCCCCGCCTACGGACTGCGGCCCGCCCCGTCCGCGACCCGTCCCCGTGACGAGCGCCCTGGCGTGACGGGCCTCCTCCCGGAGGAGCTCGCGGCCTGGTTCATCGGGCACGGGCAGCCCACGTACCGTGCCCGCCAGGTCCAGGATGCGGCGTGGCGGGGTCGGCAGGAGAGCTTCGACGAGATCCGGACGCTCCCCAGCGCGCTCCGGCCGGATCTCGACGGCGCATTCCGTTTCGACACCATGACCGAGACCGAGGTTCGCGTCACGGATGGCGGCCTGACCGAGAAGGCCGTCCACCGCCTGTCCGACGGGCTCCTCGTCGAGTCGGTGCTCATGCACTACCCGGCCAGGGCGGACAGCCGGGAGCGCCATACGCTGTGCATCTCGTCGCAGGCGGGCTGCGCGGTCGGGTGCCCGTTCTGTGCCACGGGCGAGCTGGGGATGGAGCGCGACCTCGAGACGGCGGAGATCGTGGACCAGGTCCGCCACGCCGCCCGCCGGCTGGCCGTGGACGGCAGGCGCCTCACCAACGTCGTGTACATGGGCATGGGCGAGCCCCTGCTCAACCTTGACCGAGTGCTCGAGTCGATCGCGGCGCTCAACGATCCGGGGCGTTTCGGCCTCGGCGCGCGCCACATTGCCGTGTCCACGTCCGGCGTTGTGCCCGGGATCCGGCGCCTGACAGAGCTCGGACCGCAGTTCACGCTCGCCGTGAGCCTCCATGCCGCCCGGAACGCGCTGCGCGACGTCCTGGTGCCGCTCAACCGGCGGTGGCCGGTGGAGGAGGTGGTGGAGGCCGCCCGCGATCACGCCGCGACGACGGGACGCCGGGTCACCTACGAGGTGACGATGATCAACGGGATCAACGACACGGACGTCGACGCGGATGCGATGGCGCAGCTGCTGCGTGGCGAACACGCGCATGTCAACCTGATCCCGATGAACCAGGTGGCCCACACGCCGTGGACCGGGACCCCGCTGTCGGCAGTGGAGCGTTTCGCGGCCCGGCTCACGGCGTCGGGCATCGCCACCACGATCCGCTTCAACCGCGGCACCGAGATCGGTGCGGCCTGCGGCCAGCTCGCTGCGGAGCACGCCGGCCAGGTGGCCCCCCTGGTGGTCCAGCGGCGGCGCGAGCGGTTGGTCAGCGAGAGCGCGGCCGCCCTCCGCGGCGAACGGAGCCAGGAGCCGGCGCCGGCTGGGGTGGGGGAGGAGTGACGATGACCGGGCGACGGCCGGCGGGCGTGCTGATCGCCGCCAGCATCCTCGACAGCGACCTGGGCGCCCTGGGCGACGAGATCCGCCGGGCGGACGTGGCCGGAGTGGACCGGATCCACCTGGACGTGATGGACGGCCACTTCGTCCCCAACCTCACGTTCGGCTGGAAGACCATCGAGGCCGTGCGCCGGGTGACCGTCCTCCCGTTCGACGCCCACCTGATGATCGCGGAGCCCGGCCGGTGGACGGAGCAGTTCCTGGACGCCGGCTGTGATTCGATCACGTTCCACGTGGAGGTCGCCGCTCCGCAGGTGGGTCCGGCCCTGGCGCGCATCCGCGAGGCGGGGCGGTCGGCCGGCCTCTCGGTGAAGCCCGGGACGCCGCTTGCAGCCCTCGACCCCTACCGGGAGATGCTCGACATCGTCCTCGTGATGACCGTGGAGCCCGGGTTCGGCGGCCAGTCGTTCCTGCGCGACGTCGCCATGGCGAAGCTCGCGGCGGCGAGGGCCTGGCTGGACCCGGCCGGCGCGAACGAGGTCCACGTCGACGGCGGCGGTCGGGCCGAGACATGCGAGATCATCGGCCGGGCCGGGACGGACGTCATCGTGGCCGGATCGGCGCTCTACCGGGCGGCGGACATGGCGGCCGAGGTCGAACGGATCCGGTCGCTCGCCGGGGCGGCCCGCGCCGCAACAACCCAGGCCTGACGAGCCGGCGCATGCGGGCGCTGCTGCAGCGGGTGAGCCGGGCGGAGGTCCGGGTGGACGGCGCCGCCGTCGGTTCGATCGGGCCCGGACTGCTCGTGCTCCTGGGTGTCGGTCATGGCGACGATGAGGCAACCGCCGATGCCCTGGCCCGGCGGATCTGCGAGCTGCGCATCTTCCGGGACGAGGAGGGACGGACCAACCGCTCCCTGCTCGACGTGGACGGCGAGGCCCTGGTCGTGAGCCAGTTCACGCTCTACGCCGACACGCGGCGTGGCCGGCGGCCCGGCTTCACGGACGCGGCGACCCCTGCGCTCGCCAAGGTCCTGTGGCTGCGGGTGGCCGCGAGCATGGAGGTCGAGGGGATCCGGACCCAGCTGGGCGAGTTCGGTGCGGAGATGGCCGTGGAGCTGGTGAACGACGGGCCGTTCACGATCTGGCTCGACACGTCGGACCGGGGCGCCTGACGGGGGACGGAGCGCGGCGCGGCGGCCTCCGGCCGGCGGGACCAGCGACGAGACCCGACGTCCGTCTCGATCTCGTCGGACTGCGTTCCCGCGAGCGGCATCGAGCCATTCCTGACGCGCCCATCCCGACAGGTTCACTAGGTCCCGCACACGAAGAACCGGTCGCGGCGATCGCGACCGGCTTCCGGCTGGGACCCGGGGTTCGGAGCTAGCGGGCGCTCTTGGTCATCGTGCGACGGCAGCGCGTGCAGGCGAGCACCTTCTCGGTGCCGCCGTTCTTCGCGGGCATCGTCGTGACCTGGAGGTTCGGCTGGTAGCGGCGATGAGCACGGACGCGGTTCATCCCCGAAGACTGGGGGTTGAAGCCGCCCATCGATGCCTTGCCGCAGATGACGCAAGCGCGGGACATGGCGTGGTTCGATCCTCGGAATTGGGCCGGACACGGGCACACGCCGGACGGGTCCGGCGCGAGCGGGGTGGTATCGTAGCACACGCTTCCGGCCGCTCCCGGAGCGATCGTCGCGTCCCGCGAACGCCGGATGCCGCACCCGCGAGGAGGACGTCGCCCGCGTGACAGCCGATCCCGTGCCCGGCCGCTCGCTCGTCTCGAAGCGCGCCATCCGGGAGCTCGTGCGCACGGCCGTGCTCTCCGTGTACGGCGTGTCGGGCTTCGCCCGCGGAGGACCCGTGGGCCGCCTGCTCGAGCGGTTGAGCCTTGCCCACCCCGGCCTGCATCTCGAGATCGAGCCGGAGCTCGCGATCGACCTGCGACTCACCGTCGCCTACGGCCTGCCGATCGCGGAGGTCGCCCGCCAGGTGGAGGCATCGGTCCGCTATGCGCTGCGCCACGCCCTGGAGCGCGAGCCGGACCGCGTGACGATCCGGATCGGGAAGCTCCACCACGAGCACGGTCTCGCCCCGACGCCCGACCCGGCCCGCGGCGGCGAGCCCCGACCGGGCGACCTCGCCGACAGCGGGACGGACGTCGCCTGATGGCGCGCCGCTCCTGCGACGGTGCCGGTTTCCTCGCCGCGTTGCGCAGCGCCGTCGCCAGCCTGGAGGCGAATGTCGACGAGATCAACTCGCTCAACGTCTTCCCGGTGCCGGACGGGGACACCGGAACGAACATGTTCGCCACGGTTCGCGCCGCGCTCGAGGAGGCCGACAAGGCGGGACCCGACGCCGATGCGGAGCGCATCGCCCAGGCGGCCAGCTACGGAGCGCTGATGGGCGCGCGCGGGAACTCTGGCGTCATCACCAGCCAGATCCTGCAGGGCATGGCCCTCGGCCTCGCGGGGAAGCGCCGCTTCAACGGGCTGGACCTCGCGCACGCGCTCGACGCGGGCACCAAGCAGGCGTACAGGGCCGTCGCCAAACCGGTCGAGGGGACCATCCTGACGGTCATCCGCGAGGCGAGCGCCGCCGCCGTCGCCACCGCCGAGCGCGACAACAACGTGGAGAGCGTCCTCACGGCCACCCTCGAAGCGGCCGAACGGGCGGTGGCCAAGACGCCGTCGCTGCTGCCGGTCCTTCGCGAGGCCCACGTGGTGGATGCCGGCGGGCAGGGCCTCTTCCGCCTGTTCCAGGGTGCGCTCGAGGCGGCGCGGGGACGCCCGACGGGCAGGGCCGACGAGTCCGCTGCGACGTCCACGCGGGTCAGGCCGGATCTCGGGGCGACCCCGTCGCAGGGCGAAGAAACGGCTTTCGGGTACGAGACCGTCTACCTGCTCCGGGCGCGGCCCGGTCGGCCGCTCGACATCGCGGCAATCCGGGCGCACCTCGAGACCCTCGGCGAGTCGATCCTTGTCGCCGGTGACGCCCACACGGCCAAGGTGCATGTCCACAACGACCGCCCACACCTCGTGATCGAGCACGGGCTCGCGCTGGGGACGATGTCGCGGATCACGATCGAGAACCTGGACGGTCAGGTGACCGAGGTCCGGGAGGCGAAGGCGGCGGCATTCATCGGCCGCGCCGTCGGGTCGCCGGGGGTGGGAACCGCACCGGCACCGGTCGCGATCGCGGTGCCGGGTCCGTCCGCCCGATCGTTCGACGACCCGGTGCCGGCGACCAGGTTCGGGCTCGGCGTCGTGGCGGTGGCCCCGTCCGACGGGATGGCGGCGATCCTGGTCGATACCGCGACGGCCTTCCGGGAGTACGGCGCCTTCCGCGTCGTCCGGGGCGGCCAGAGCGCCAACCCGTCAACCGGTGAGCTGCTGGACGCGGTCCGGGCCACCCAGGCCGACGAGCTTCTCATCCTCCCCAACAACCCCAACGTGGTGCTGGCGGCCCGGCAGGTGGCGTCCATGACCGAGCGGCCGGTCCACGTCGTGCCCACCCGCAACTGCGCGGAAGGCGTGGCGGCGCTGTTCGAGCTGGATCACCTCAGGTCCGCGGAGCAGAATGCGGGCCGCATGACCGAGGCCGGCCGGGACGTCCAGACCATGCAGGTGACGGAGGCGGTGCGCGATGCCACGGTCTCGGGTCACAAGGTGAAGAAGGGACAGGTCATCGTCCTGGACCCGGACGACGGGCTGCTCGCCGTGGACAACGACAGCGAGCGGGCGGTCCTTGCAGCCCTCGGCCGCCTCGAGCCGGGCTTCTCGCTGATCACGATCTACTACGGCGAGGACTCCAGGCTGGACGAGGCGGAGCGGCTGTCGCGGCGGATGCACGAGGCCTTCCCGGGGCTCGAGGCTGCCGAGGTCAAGCACGGCGGCCAGCCGCACTACCGGTACCTGATCTCCGCCGAGTGAGCGAGAGCAGGCGGACCGCGCCGGCACGCGGGGGTCGTTCGCTCCGCACGAGGCCGACGGCGCCCGTCCCGGACGATCCCGTGGCGTGCCTCGACCTGGGACTGGGTCAGTCGGGTCTCGGCGCCGCAGCGGTGTTGCGCCGGACGGGCCGGCACCTGGGTCTCGAGACGGTCCGGGACCTGCTGTTCCACCTGCCGCGGCGCTACGACGACCTCCGCGAGCTCCGGTCGCTGGGAGACCTGTCCGGGGTCGCGGACGGCACCGTCGTCTCGGCCCGGGCGCGGGTGACCGCGATCAACGTGCAGAAGACCTGGCGGAGGAACGTCCAGGTGACGACGGCGCAGCTGGCCGACGAGACCGGGACCGCAGACGCGACATGGTTCGGCCGGCGCTACATCGAGCGCCGGGTTCGCCCGGGTGACGTCCTGCTCCTCTCGGGGAAGGTCAGGCACCGGGGGTTCGGGGTCGTGTTCGAGGGTCCGGAGTTCCAGCCGGCGGATGCGGCGAACCTGCTCCATGCGGGCAGGATCGTGCCCGTCTACCGTCTCACGCGCGGGCTCACGGCGACCCGTCTCCGCGTGGCCGTCCGCCAGGCGCTCGACCTGGCCGGGTACGCCTACCCGGAGTACCTTCCGCCGGCGGTGCAGGCGGCGGAATCGCTTCCCGGCATCGCCCTCGCGCTCGAGGCGGCCCATTACCCGACGACCTTCGAGGCGCGCGATGCCGCACTCGGCAGGCTGGCATTCGACGAGCTCCTGGCGCTCCAGGTGGGCATGGTCGCCCGGCGCCGGGCGCGCGGCCGTGCTCGAACGGAGGCGGTGCCGGTGGGCGCGGTCGGTGACGCGCGCATCCGCGCGGCCCTTGCCGGCTCCCTGTCGCGCCGGCTCGACCGGACGGTCGAGCTCACCCGCGACCAGTCCGTTGCGATCGACGAGATCCGCGCGGACCTCGCGCGGCCGGTTCCGATGCTCCGGCTGGTCCAGGGCGACGTGGGCTCCGGCAAGACGGCGGTGGCGGCGTGGGCCCTGGCCGCCGCGGCGCTGGCCGGACGCCAGGCCGCGCTGCTGGCCCCAACGGACCTCCTCGCCCGCCAGCACCTCGCGACGGTGGCATCGCTGCTCGAGGACCTGGGCGTGCCGGTGATCCTGCTCACGGGATCCCTGTCGGCCCCAGCCCGCAGGAACGCGATCGAGGCGATCGAGACAGGCCAGGCGCCGGTCGTCGTGGGGACCCATGCCCTTCTCCAGGATGCGGTCTCCTTCGCCGACCTGGCGCTGGCGGTGGTGGACGAGCAGCACCGGTTCGGCGTGGAGCAGCGTGGCGCGCTCGAGGCGAAGGCCGTCCGCGGCGCTCCCCACGTGCTGCTGATGACCGCGACGCCGATCCCGCGGACTCTGGGCCAGGTCATCTACGCGGACCTCGAGGTGTCGACCCTGCGGACGGCGCCGGAGGGCCGGATCGCCATCCGGACCGGGATCCGGCGGCCGGAGGACCTCGGCAGGACGTGGAACCTGGTGCGGGACGAGGCAGCCGAGGGCCGCCGGACGTTCGTCGTCGTGCCCCGGATCGGGCCGTCGGCGAAGGCTGGCGGGGACACCGGGGACGAGGCCGGATTCGACGGCGACGACGACCTGCCGGACGAGGACCTGGAGACCGCATGGGCCGCCGCCGCCGAGGCGGAGTTCGAGCGCCTGACGTCGTTCCTCGCCCCGTTGCGCGTCGGGCTCGTCCACGGGCGCCTCAAGCCCGCGGACCGCGACCGGGAGATGGCCAGGTTCCGCGACGGGGATCTCGACGTGCTGGTCGGAACGACGGTGGTCGAGGTTGGCGTGGATGTCATGGAGGCCACGATCATGGTCGTCGAGGGCGCGGAACGGTTCGGGCTCGCCCAGCTCCACCAGCTGCGCGGCCGGGTGGGCCGGGGCACGGCGGCGTCCTTCTGCGTCCTCGTCAGCGAGGCCGCCGACGGAACCACCGAGCACGAGCGGCTCCTGGCCGTGGCGTCAACGACGGACGGCTTCGAGCTGGCGGAGCGCGACTTCGAGCTGCGGCGCGAGGGTGACGTCCTGGGCCTGGCGCAGAGCGGGCTGCCGCGCCTCAGGGTCGCGACGCTGGCAAATCCAGCGCACCGGGACCTCGCCGCCCGGGCCCGCGGCTATGCCGAAGAGCTCGTGGGCGAGAACGGTGAACCGCCCTCGGAACCTCAGACCCTCCGCGTGGAGCTCGAGACCGGCTGGCTGCGGCGCGTCTACGCGGGCGACCCCGCCGGCGCGGCGTAGCGGGACACGGACGATGGCCGACGCCGGACGGGTGATCGGGGGGAGCGCCAAGGGCACGCGGCTCGCGGCCCCCGGACCTGGTACGCGCCCGCTCACCGACCGGGTGAAGCAGACGCTGTTCGCGGTCCTTGGGCCGGAGCTGGAGGACGCCGTGGTGCTGGACCTGTTCGCCGGCAGCGGCGCCGGGGGCATCGAGGCGCTCTCGCGCGGCGCGGCCCGGGCCACGTTCGTGGAGAGGGACGCCGGCGCGGCTCGGATCCTGGCCGAGAACCTGCGGCGGACCCGCCTCGAGGGTGCGGCACGGGTCGTCCGGCGCGACGCCATCGCCTGGCTGGCCGACCCGGCGGGCGCCGCGGCCGACGGCCCGTTCGACCTGGTGGTGGTGGACCCACCGTACGCGGAGACGGAGGCCCTCGTCCGGGCCCTGGAGCTGGTCGGTCCGCACGTGCGGCCGGATGGCCTCGTCGTGGCCAAGCACTTCTGGCGCGACCAGCCGGCCCCACGGGTGGGGCTGCTAGCATCCGAGCGTGAGCGCCGCTTCGGGGAGACGGCCCTGACGTTCTACCGGCGGCGGTCGCCGGACGGTGCGGGGGCGACCCCCGGCAACGAGGAGGCGGACGAGGCGTGAAGATCGCGGTCTATCCGGGCTCGTTCGACCCGATCACGAACGGCCACCTGGACGTCGTCCGGCGCGCCGCCCACGTCTTCGACCGGGTGATCGTCGCCGTCCTCGCCAACCCGCGCAAGACCCCGCTGCTGGACGCCGCCACCCGTGTCGAGGTCATCAGCCGGGCGGTCGCTGCCGATCCGCTGCTGGCCGACCGCGTGGAGGTGCGCACCTTCGACGGCCTCACCGTGGAGTTCTGCCGGACCGTCGGATCGGGTTTCCTGGTTCGGGGCCTGCGCGCCATCGCCGACTTCGAGACCGAGCTGCAGCTTGCCCACAACAACCACCAGCTCGCGCCGGAGGTGGACACGGTGTTCTTCATGACCTCGCTCGAGCACTCGTACGTGAGCTCCAGCCTGGTCAAGGAGATCGCCCTGTTCGGCGGCGACGTGTCGTCGATGCTGCCCCCCGCGGCGGCCGCCGCCATGCGTGATGCCCTGCCGGCACGCCCCGTCCCCGCCGGCGGGCGCATGCCATAATCCGGGGTGGCGCCCCGCCGGGGCGGCGAGCGCACGGGAGCCGTCCGCTGGACATCATCTTTCTCGTCGAGCGTCTCGAGTCGCTGATCGCGAACGGCAGGGCGCTGCCCATGACCCGGAACGCGATCGTGGACCGCGATGCCGCACTCAACCTCATCGATGAGTTGCGGGTGGCCGTGCCCGAGGAGGTCCGCGCCGCCAAGCGGATCAACGCCGAGGGCGAGCGGATCATCGAGAAGGCCCAGGAAGAGGCCGAGCGTATCGTTGCGCGCGCCCAGGAGCAGGCCGCGTTCCTGATCGGGGAGCGTGGCCTCACCGAGGCCGCGCTGGAGGAGAGCCAGCGGATCATCGCCGAGGCGGACGACGAGGCGACCCAGGTCCGCGGCGGCGCCGACGAGTACGCGGCGGGCGTGCTGGCCGCTCTCGAGGCGGAGGTCACCCGCACCCTGCACGGCATCCAGCGCGGGATTGCGACCCTCGACGAACGCCGCGCGTCGTACCTCGCGCCAGCGGTGGCTGAAGGCGAGGAGCCTCTCTACGCTCCCGACCTCGCGGACGAGATCGACAACACGGAACAGGGGGCCCCTCCGGCCGGACGGCGATGACCGTCCACGATCCCCGCAACCTCCACCCGGTGGACGCGAACGGCGATCCACTGACGTTCGCCGTGTCGGGCCTCCTGGCGGAGGTCCCCGGCGCTGTGCGCGAGTACGAGCTCGTCGATGTCGAGGTGGACCCGGGCGAGGGCCTCGTCGCGACGGAGCCGGTTTCGGGGTCCCTGCGCCTCTCGCGGACCAACCGCGGCCTGATCGTCGACGCACGGCTCCGCACGGCACTGGCAGGGGAGTGCGCCCGCTGCCTGCGCCCGCTCATGACGCCCATCGGCTTCCGGATCGAGGAGGAGGTCCTGCCCACGATCGACTTCGCGAGCGGCGCGCCCGTCGTGCTCGAGGAGGACGAGGACCCCGAGACCCCGCGCCTCACCGATCATCACGAGCTGGAGCTGCGGCCGCTTGTCCTGGAGGCGATCAGCCTCCAGGAGCCCATCGCCCCGGTGTGCGAGCCGGACTGCCCCGGGCTGTGCACCGAATGCGGCGAGCGGCTCGAGGCCGGTCATCTCGACCATGACGCCCCGCTGGACCCCCGCCTGGAGGCGCTGCGGGCGTTCGTGGTCGACGGCGAGACCGAGACGGGGTAGACTCCCCGATCGGCCCCACGACCTGCGGTTGCGCGTTTGCGCGCCCGAGGCGATCGGTGCCGGAACAACCACAGACCGCTGCGCGGGGTCCACCCGCGGATTGATCAGCCCGCGAGAGGAGCAAGAGACCGACATGGGTGTGCCGAAGCGAAAGGTCGCTCACGCGCGGCAGATGGAGCGCCGGAGCCACCTCGCCCTCACCCTGCCGAAGCTCGTCGAGTGCCCGCATTGCCACGAGCCGAAGCTGCAGCACCGGGTCTGCCCGGCCTGCGGGTGGTACAACGGCCGCCAGGCCGTCGAGCTGAAGCCGGCCGGCGGGTCCGCAGGCGAGGACTCCGCGTAGCCGGGTCGTGAGCCGGACCGAGGATCCCGCCGCGAGCATCGCCGGTCCCGCGGCGGCCGCTGTGGGACCGGGTCCCGGCGTCCGCGTCGCGGTTGATGCGATGGGCGGGGATCACGGCGCCGGCGAGGTGGTGCCGGGCGCCCTCGCCTACGCACGCAGCCATCCCGAGGACGTCATCATCCTGGTCGGGGACGAGCAGGTGATCGGCGCATTGCTGGTGGATCACCCGGCCAACGTCCGCGTCGCCCACGCTTCGCAGGTGGTCGAGATGCACGAGCATCCCGCGATGGCGCTGCGCGAGAAGAAGGACGCGTCGATCCTCGTGGCCATGGACCTCGTCCGGAAGGGCGAGGCGGACGCGGTCGTGACGGCCGGTCATACCGGCGCCGGCATGGCTGCCGCGGTCATCCGCCTCGGGCGCCTGCGGGGGGTGGACAGGCCGGCCCTCGCGATCCAGATGGTCGGCACCGAGAACCCGTTCGTGCTGCTCGACATCGGCGCCAACCCGGATTCGACCGCTGAGAACCTCGCCCAGTACGCGCAGATGGGCGCGATCTTCAGCGAGCGCGTCCTCGGGGTGAAGCGGCCGAGGGTCGCCCTGCTCTCGATCGGCGAGGAGAAGGGCAAGGGCGACGTCCGCATCGTCCGCGCGACCGAGCTCCTGGACGAGACGGACCTCAACTTCATCGGGAACGTCGAGGGCAAGGACCTCACACGGTTCGCGGCCGACGTCGTCGTGTGCGACGCCGTCCTGGGCAACGTCGTGATCAAGTTCTTCGAGGGCCTGTCCGGCTACATCTTCGACCTGCTCAAGGGCGAGTTCAGTGGCTCGATCCGCGGCCGGCTCGCCTACCTGCTCATGCGACCCGGGATCAAGAGGATCCGGACCGTCTTCGACTACGAGGTTGTCGGCGGCTCGCCGCTCCTGGGCGTCCGGGGCTCCGTGATCATCACGCACGGCCGCGCCCGGCGGCGCATGATCGAGCACGCGGTCCGCGTGGGTGCCACGACGGCACGCGAGCGCGTGCCGGAACGGATCGCCGAGGCGCTGGGCGCAGCGGCGCCAACGCAGCGACCAGGCACTCCCGGCGAAGCCGGCAACCCGGAGGCAGGCGTCTGATGTCAACCCTCTCGGTCGGGCCCGGCGTCATCCGGGAGACGGTCCGGCTGGCCGCTCTCGAGGTCCCCGGGGTCCTGCGCGTGGGCCGTGCCGGCCCGCGCTGGCGGGACATGATCGCCGGGTCGCCCGTGCGGATCCGCGTGAGGGACGGACGCGTGCACGTGACGCTGTGGCTCGTCGCCCGGCCCCGCCAGCGCCTGGTGCCGCTCAGCGAGCAGGTCCGCGAGGCCGTCGGTGCGGCGGTGGTCAGGCTGCTCGGGCTGGAGCTCGGCGGCGTGACGGTGCTGGTCGACGGTGTCGGCGCCTGACGCGCGCCGGCCACGACGGGACCGCCTGAACGAGGATCGCGTCCGCAGTCGCCGGGCCGGCCGCCGCCTCGCGCTTGCTGCCGTGTTCGAGGCGGAGTTCGGACAGCGAACCGCCGACGCCATCGTGGAGCGCCACCTGGCGCTGGAGCAGGACGCGGAGGCCTCCTCGCTGGCCCGGGAGCTGGTCGCCGGCGTGATCGAGAACAGGGACACGCTGGACGCGGAGATCACCAGTGCCGCACCGCAATACCCGGTGGTCCAGCTTGCCCGGATGGACCGCGCGCTGCTGCGTTGCGCCCTGTGTGAAGTGCTACACTCGCCCGCGACGCCGGCCCGGGTGGCGATAGCCGAATGGGTCGAGCTCGCCCGTACCTACTCGGGCGAACCGATGCGACGGCTCATGAACGGCGTTCTCGGGCGGGTTGCCCGCGAACACAACGCATCCCGTTAGGGACCCCCGGCACCAGGAGAGAGTCAGTGGCCAGCACCTACGACCGGCTGAAGAAGATCGTCATGGAGCAGCTCGGGGTCGATGAGTCCGAGGTCACTCCCGAGGCTTCGTTCGTCGACGATCTCAACGCGGACTCCCTTGACCTCGTCGAGCTCATCATGAGCCTCGAAGAGGAGTTCGGGACGGAGATCTCGGACGAGGATGCCGAGAAGATCCGGACCGTGCAGGACGCCGCCGACTACATCGACGAGCACTCCTCCTAGCCCCGTCGACCGGGGCGAGATGCACCCGGCCGACGCCCTGGCGGAACGTCTCGGACTTCCGGTCCGGGACCGCGACCAGTTCGCCCAGGCGCTCGTTCACAGCAGCTGGCTGCACGAGCACCCTGATGCTGCGCGGGGCCACAACGAGCGGCTGGAGTTCCTCGGCGACGCCGTGGTCAGCATCGCCGTCTCCGAGGCCCTGTACCGGCGGCACCCTACCGACGACGAGGGCGTGCTGTCTGCGCGACGCGCGGCGATCGTCAGCACCCCCGGGCTCGCGCGCCTGGCCGCGCGGCTCGACCTCGGCAGCTTCATTCTCCTTGGCGAGGGCGAAGCGCAGCGCGGCGGCCGTGTCCGCCCGTCTCTGCTCGCCTCGGCCTTCGAGGCTCTCGTCGGCGCCATCTACCTCGACCTCGGCTGGGAGACCGCCCGGGACTGGATCCAGGCGCTCGCCGCCGACGAGCTCACGGCCGACACCGCGCTGGCCACGCTCAAATCCCCGAAGAGCCGCCTGCAGGAGCACACGCAGAGGACCACCGGCGAGCGGCCGGTCTACAGGCTGCTGGAGGCCGCCGGGCCGGACCACGAGAAGCAGTTCCGGATCGAGGTCCTCGTGGACGGCCGGTCGCTCGGGGTCGGCACCGGCCCGTCCAGGCGGGTCGCAGAGACGTCTGCCGCCGCCGAGGCACTGGATGCGATCCGCCGGGAGCGTCAGGCCGCCCGCGCCTCGCGCACCGCGGCCGCCACGGGTGAGGCAGCCCCGCCTCGCGAGCCGCGCGGTGATGACGCCGACGTGCCCGATGACGCCGATGAGATCGACGCCGACGTGCCCGATGACGCCGACGTGCCCGATGACGCCGACGTGCCCGATGACGCCGACGTGCCCGATGAGGCCGACGTGCCCGATGACGCCGACGACATCGGTGCCGACCGGGCGGCGTCCCCGGACAGCACCGGTACCCCGTCGTGACCGCGCCGGCGCGCCTCCTGGGACTGCGGGTCCAGGGCTTCAAGTCATTCGCGGAGCGGACCCTCGTCGAGTTCGGCCCCGGGATCAGCGCGGTCGTCGGGCCGAACGGCTCGGGCAAGTCCAACCTCGCCGACGCGCTCCGCTGGGCGCTCGGCGAGCAGGGCCGGTCTCTCCGGATCCGCCGCAGCGAGGATGTCATCTGGGCGGGCTCCGAGCGGCGCGGCGCCCAGGGCATGGCGGACGTCACCATCGTCCTGGACAACGCGGACGGGCTGCTCCCGCTCGAGTTCGCGGTGGTGGAGCTCGGGCGCAGGCTGTACCGCTCGGGCGAGAACGACTACCTCCTCAACCGGCAGCGCGTCCGTCTCAGGGACCTGGTCGACCTGCTCGACAGCGCGAACCTCGCCGACAACGCATTCCTGTTCATCGGGCAGGGCATGGTCGACCAGGCGCTGGCGCTGCGCCCGGAGGAGCGTCGGCCGCTGTTCGAGGAGGTTGCCGGGGTCCGGCGCCACGAGCGGCGACGCCGGAAGGCGGAGGAGCAGCTGGCGGAGGCCGAGGCCAACCTGGCGCGGGTGGAGGACATCCTTGCCGAGCTGCGCCCGCAGGCGCGCCGCCTTGGCCAGATGGCCGAGCAGCAGGCGACCCGGCTCACGGCCGGCGAGGAGCTGGCCGCCGCGCTCATCGCCGCCGCCCACGGACGCTGGCACGAGTCCGCCGGCAGGGCGGCGGAGGCGGAGGCCCGCCGCGATGCCCTGCGATCCGAGACGGACCGCGCGCTCGACGCGCTCGAGACGGCCGAGTCTGCCGTGGGCGACATCGCGGCATCGATGGCCGCGCGAGCTGAGCTTGAGCGGGACCGGCGCGCCGCGCACGAGTCGGCCCGGGGCGAGGTGACGAGCCTCGCGCTGCGTCAGGCTCGCGCAGAGGGCGAGATCGAGGCAACGGTCCGCGACCGCCTGCGTATCGGTGACGAGCGGGCGGCGGCGGAAGCGGACCTCGCACTCCAGCGACGGATCCTCGCCGAGGCGGTGCCGGAACGGGACATCGAGCTTGAAGCTGCGCTCGGCGACGCAGACCGGGCGCTGGCCGAGGCACTGGCCGAGCTCGGTTCGCTCCGCAGCGCGAGCCGGGCGCGCGGGGACGAGCTGGCAACGCTCAGGCGAGCGGAGGCCGCCCGGACCTCCGAGGCAGAGACCGCCCGCCGCCGCAGCGCGGAGGCCAGCCACCGGCTCGCCGACGAGCGGGCCGGGGCGGCAGAGTCGGAAGGGCGCAGGGCCCGCCTCGAGGCGGCCCTGACCCAGGCGAGGGCCTCCCTCGCGTCCGCAGGCGCCGCGGAGGCCGCCGCCATGGCGGGCCGCGAGACGGCCCGCGCGCAGTCCGACGCGGCGGAGGGGGCGCGGCGGGCCGTCTCGGAACGCGCGGCACGTGCCGGATCGATGCTGGCGGCTGCCCGAGGGCGGCTGGAACAGCTCCACGGCCGCCTGGCCGAGGACGAGGACCGGGGCATCGCCCGCGCGGCCCGAAAGATCGGCGGCCGTCGTGTCGACGAGGACCTCGGGGTTGACCCGGGGCTGCGTGCGGCGGTCGAGGCAGCCCTGGGCGAGCTGGCCCGGGCGTACGTCGTGGAACACCACGGTGCGGTGTCGCTGGCGGGGGAACGCGGCCACGTCGTGGTCAAGGAGCGGCTGACGGGTGCCGAGAAGCTGCCCGGCGGTGGAACTCCCGCGGAGCTGCGGAGGCTCGACGACGCCCTCTCGGGCGTCGCCGGCGGACGGCTGGCGGGCGCGGTGCGTCGGGACCCGAACGGCGCCGTCCGGGCGCTCCTCTCGCGGACGGTCTGGGCCCCCGACCTGGCGGCGGCGCTCGACCTGCAGGCCGTCCTGCCGCTCGGCTGGCTGGCCGTGAGCAGGGACGGATCGGCCGTGGTCGACGCTCTCACGGTCCGCGTCGGCCGCGGCGACTCACCCCTGGAGCGTCGAGCCGAAGCCGACCGCGTGAAGCGGGACGTCGAGGCGCTGCGGGCCGAGGCCGATGACGCGGAACGGGAGACGAGGGCGTCGATCGCCTCCGGCGCCGTGGCCCGAACGGCCCTCGAGGCGGCGCGGGTCGCGGAGTCTGCTGCGGTCGCGAGCCGGCGACGGGCCGAGGACGTGGAGCGGGCCGCGGGCAGGGACATGGAGGCCGCCGCGAGGGAGGCTGCGTGGCACGCCTCGCAGGTCGAGCGCCTGGCCGTCGAGGCGGAGCGGGCCGCAGCGGCGCTGGCGGTGCTCGAGACCAGGCCACCTTCGACGGCGAGAGCGGGCGACCCGGTCGTTCCGGGCGAGGTCGAGGCCCTCGCGGCATGGGAGAGCCGGATTGCCGAGCTGCGCACGCGGCGAGACCGCCTCGCTTCGGACGTGGCCGGGCACGAGAGGACGCGACGCGAGGCCGAGGGCCGGCGCGCGCGTGCGGAGGCGTCGCTCACGCTCGCAGAGGGTCGGATCGCAGTCACCGAGCGCGACCTGGCGGCCCTCGCCGGCCGCGAGCGAACCGTGGGCGACGAGCGGGACACCGTTGCCGGCGAGCTGGCGGCGGCCGCGACCCGCGAGGCGGGGGCACGAGATGCGCTCGAGACGCTTCTCGCCGATGACCGCGCGGAACGGGCGCGCCTGGCCGAGGCAGAGCGAGCCGCGACCGCCTCCCGCGAGCGTCTCCGGACCGCGGACGAGCGGGCGCGCGCAGCGGATGTGGCGACGCTCGAGGCGCGCCTGGGCATGGAAGCGCTGCGCGAGCAGCTCCTCGTGGAGCTCGCGGGCCTGGGCGAGGTGGGACTGCGTCATCTCGCCGAAGCCGCGGGCGTGGACCCGATGGACTTCGAGCTGGCGGCCGCCCGGGACAGCGCGGTGGCTGAGCCCGCGGGGGCAGCCGCGGCCGATGACCGGGGGGCCATTGGTGATGCGGGGACCCGGGCCGATGCAGACCGGATGGCCGATGACGCGCCCGGCGCCGAGACCGCCGCCCTGGAGGCCGCCCTGGAGATACTCGCGCCACGCTGGGCCGGTTCCCCGTCCGGGGTGGAGCTGCCCTCGGCCGGCCGTCTCGCCACGCTTCGCCGTCGCTTCCACGAGCTGGGTGCGGCGAACCCCTTCGCCGTCGACGAGTTCCGGGCAGTCCGTGACAGGCTGGGGGCGCTCGAGGCCCAGGACCGGGACCTTCGCGAGGCGATCGCGCGCACCCGGGCGCTGATCGCGGACCTGGAGGTCCTCATCGCCACCCAGTTCCGGGTGACGTTCGCCGCGCTCGAGGTGGCCTTCGACGCCCGGTTCCAGCAGCTGTTCGGCGGAGGATTCGCCAAGCTGTCGCTCACGGATCCGGCGGACCTGTCGTCAACCGGCGTCGAGATCACCGCCCGCCCTCCGGGCAAGAAGCCGCAGGCGTTGAACATGCTCTCGGGCGGCGAGCGCACGCTGACGGCGGTTGCGCTGCTGTTCGCGATGCTCCAGGTGCGGCCGGCCCCGTTCTGCGTGCTGGACGAGGTCGACGCGGCCCTGGACGAGGCCAACGTCGGCCGGTTCACGGACGCGCTCCGGGAGCTCGCCGAGCGGACCCAGTTCATCGTGATCACCCACAACCGTGGCACGATCGAGGTTGCCGACGCACTCTACGGAGTGACCGTCGGCGACGACTCGGTGAGCCGCGTCATCAGCCTGCGGCTCGACGAGGCCCAGGCGATCGCCGACCACCGTCGCACTGAGGCCCGCCCGGTCGTCGGGGGCGACAGGGGCGGGCAGCCAGAGGACAAGGAGCACTGATGCATCTCTTCCATCACGACCACAAGGACCAGGATCCCGAGCAGGAGCCCGACGAGGACGCGGTCGACGTGCCCGAGGGTATGGTTCGTTCGCTCTACCCGGAGGGCGGTCTCGAGCCCGACCTGATTGGCGACGAGTGGAAGCAGGGCTCGCCCGACGAGGCCGTGCCCGAGCCGAACGAGCTCGAGTGGGATCTCGCCGAGGCACCCGGGGCGCTGCTCGGTGGCTCGGGCGAGGTCGACCCGGCCCCGATCGTCCCGATGCCCGAGGTCGAGGAGCACGGCCGGGAGGGCAAGCACGGCTGATGCGCTTCCTCCGACGCGGCGGACAGCCGGAGGACCGCACTCCGGAGCAGCCGCAACAGGCCGACGAGGCCGAAGACGCCGATGACGTGATCGGCGACGAGTGGCGGCAGGGATCGCCGGACGCGGCCATGTCGGTCGACGTCCCGCTCCGCGCGGCGCCCGCGGTCAACCCCGACGCCGGCGGCGGGATCGTGCCGGAGCCCGAGCACGTGTCGGACGCGCCCGAGGCGCCCGCGGCACTCGAGGAAGCCTGGGCCAGCGTGCCCGGCGAGCTCGTGCCGGAGCCCGAGCGGGCCCCCGCGCCGGAGCCCACGGCCCAGTGGGCCTGGGGCGCCGACTACAGCCCGGAGAAGGCCGACGCCGCCCGCCGGGAGCGCGAGCGCGAACAGCTCGAGGCCGGGCTCGAGAAGTCCCGCACCGGGTTCGGCACCCGCCTCCGCAGCGCCTTCGGCGGCGCCGGCGGCGCGGACTGGGACGAGATCGAGGAGACGCTCATCACGGGCGACGTCGGCGCCGCGCTCTCGATGGACCTCGTCGAGCGGGCCCGCAGGCGGAGGGACGTCACGCCGGAGGCAGCCGTCCGCGACGAGCTGGCGAGGCTCCTCGCCCCTCGCGATGCAGGGCACTGGGAACCGGTACCCGCGCTCGAGGGCGCGCCGGCCATCGTGCTCGTCGTCGGGGTGAACGGCACCGGCAAGACCACCACGATCGGCAAGCTCGCCGCGCGCGAGCGTTTGAAGGGTCGCCGCGTCGTTCTCGCCGCCGCAGACACGTTTCGCGCCGCCGCGATCGACCAGCTGCGGATCTGGGCGCAGCGCACGGATTCGGAGATCGTGGCCCACGCGCCCAACGCCGATCCCGCCGCCGTCGTGTTCGATGCGCTGGACGCCGCGATCGCGCGTCATGCCGACATCCTGATCGCCGACACCGCAGGCCGCCTCCATACGAAGTCCAACCTGATGGAGGAGCTGGCCAAGGTCCGGCGCGTCATCGACAAGCGCCTGCCGGGCGCCCGGGTCGAGACCTTCTTCGTCCTCGACGCGACCACAGGCCAGAACGGACTCGCCCAGGCGAAGGCCTTCCACCAGGCGGTCGGTCTCACCGGCGTGGTCCTCACGAAGCTCGATTTCGACCGCCAAGGGCGGCATCGTGTTCGCGATCGAGAAGGAGATCGGCGTCCCGGTCCGGTTCGTCGGGGTGGGGGAGAGGGCCGAGGACCTGCTCCCATTCGACCCCGAGGACTTCGTGGCGGCGCTGTTCGACTAGGAGGCGCGCGCCCCGGGGGAGGCGGGCCGCCCGACCCGCCACACAGGGGACCGGTACAGCCCCAACGCCCCGACGAGCGCGAACACGGGCGCGATGAACGCCGCACCGCGCAGGCCGACCGTCTCCGCCATCAGCGCGCCGGCCACGGTCCCGAAGAGCTGCGCCAGCACCATCGCCACCCGGACGGTGGCGTTGACGCGGCCCAGCTGCCGGTCGCCGACCCGCGCCTGGCGCATAGAGATCTCGGTCACGTCGAAGACGGTGACCGCGGTGTCGCCGATGAGCTGCTGGCCGACGAGGAACGCCACGGCCACGAGAGGCAGCCCGGCCGGCGCCAGCGGGATCAGCAGGTTGCCCAAAGCCGCGAACAGCAGGGAGACGACCACTAGCCTTCCCAGCCCGACCCGCCGCGCGGCCCGGTCCGCGAGCAGCGCACCCAGCAGGGACCCGAAGCCGCCCAGCGCCGCGACGACGCCGATCGTCGCCGGGTCCAGGCCCAGGTCTCCGTTCGTGAACAGGAGCCATGTCGCCCCGAAGACGCCCCACATCGCCGACAGCCCGAGCGATCCCCACAGGAGCCCGCGGAGGATCGGGTCGCCCGCGACCAGCCGCAACCCTGCCCTGATCTCGGACACGATCGGATCCCGGTCGGCGGCCGGAGGAGGCGCCGGCTCGGGCCTGCGGATCGTGCCGAGGAGGAGAGCCGACACGACGAAGGACGCTGCGTCGATGGCGATGGCGATGGGCGCGGTGAGGAGCTGGACCAGGAAGCCCGCGATGCCGAAGGCGAGGAACTCCACGGCGCTGCCGGTCGCCGCCAGCGCCCCGTTCGCGCTGACGAGGTCGGCCCGGCCGACGACCGTCGGCAGGTAGGCGCGGTCGGCCACGTCGAAGAAGGTGGTGCAGACAGCCGCGAGCGACGAGACGATGAGGACCTGCGGCAGCGAAAGCCAGCCTCCGATCGCGGCCACCGGGATGGACCCCAGGAGCAGTGCCCGCCCGGTGTCGGCCCAGATCATCAGCGGGCGTCGGCGCAGGCGGTCGACCCATGCCCCCGCGACGAACCCCACGAGGAGCGCCGCAACGAGGTCGAGGCTGCGCAGGACCGCGATCTCGATGGGGCCGGCGTGGAGCGTCTCGATCGCGACGAACGGCAGGGCGATCCTGGTCACGAACGACCCGAACACCGAGATCGTCGCCGCCGACCACACGAGCACGAACGCCCGGTTCCGGCGCAGGCCACGGGAGGGGACGGTGTCATGGGTCGGCGGGATCGGGTCGAGAAGCGGGTCCGCGGTCACCGAGCCAAGCGTACCCCGCCCATCGGGCCATGGGCGCCACCGTGGACCATGTCGTACACTCGCTCCGCCTCGGTGTCGCCAGAACCCGCGCACCACCCGACATGGCTCCGGCCGTCGGTCCGATCTCAACCACTACCAGGGTCGCCGCCGCTCCATGTTCGACAGCCTCAGTGATCGCCTCCACAAGACCCTCTCGGGCCTGACCGGGCGCGGCCGCGTCTCCGAGGCGGACGTCGACGCGGCGATGCGCGAGGTCCGGCTGGCCCTGCTCGAGGCGGACGTCAACTTCAAGGTCGTCAAGGACTTCGTGGCGCGGGTGCGTGAGCGCGCCGTCGGCGCGGAGGTCCTCGACAGCCTGACCGCCGGCCAGCAGGTCGTGAAGATCGTCAACGAGGAGCTGACCGCCCTGCTCTCGGCGGGGGACCGGACGTTCCGGCTGGTCGGCAGCCCCGCCGTCATCGCCCTGGTCGGCCTGCAGGGTTCGGGCAAGACCACAACCGCGGCGAAGCTGGCCAAGCACATCGTGAAGCTCGGCCGTCAGCCGCTGCTCGTGGCCGCGGATCCCTACCGGCCCGCGGCGGCCGACCAGCTCGAAACGCTTGGCAAGAGCCTTGGCATCCCCGTCCACCGCGCCCCGGTCGGCACGCCGACCGTGGACATCGCGCGGGGCGGCATCGAGGCCGCAAAGCGGATCGGTCGGGACGTGGTGATCATCGACACGGCCGGCCGCCTGACGATCGACGACGCGCTCATGGACGAGATCCGTGCCGTCGCCACGGCGGTCAGGCCGGTGGAGACGCTCCTCGTCGTGGACGCCATGACCGGCCAGGAGGCAGTCACGGTCGCCCAGGGCTTCGCCGGCGCGGTCCCGGTCACGGGCCTGGTGCTGACCAAGATCGACGGTGATGCACGTGGTGGCGCGGCCCTCTCGATCGGCGCCGTCACCGGGATCCCGGTCAAGTTCCTGGGCACCGGCGAGAAGACGGACGCCCTGGAGGTGTTCCACCCGGACCGGCTTGCCGGCCGGATCCTCGGCATGGGCGACATCCTCAGCCTTGTCGAGCGGGCCCAGGATGCCTTCGACGAGAAGCAGGCGGCCAAGCTCGAGGAGAAGGTCCGCAAGGCCTCGTTCACTCTCGAGGACATGCTGGACTCCATGCGCCAGATGCAGAAGATGGGCCCCATGGGCCAGATCATGTCGATGATCCCGGGCATGGGCGGGATGGCCAAGGACGCCCAGGCGGCCGTGGACCGCGGGGACCTGAAGCGGACCGAGGCCATCATCCTGTCCATGACGCCCCGCGAGCGCCGGGACCCCGGGGTCCTCAACGCGTCACGCCGCCGCCGGATCGCGAACGGATCCGGAACCTCGCTTCCCGAGGTCAACCGGCTCGTGAAACAGTTCGGCGAAATGCAGAAACTGATGAAGCAGCTCTCCGGGCCCGGGGGACGACGGGCCGCGATGGGCATGCTGGGACGCCGTTAGGTGGGAGTAGCTCGATGACCGACCAGGATCCGACCCAGCAGTACGTGCCGCCGGCCCCGGACGCGACCCCCGTCGCGCCGGCACCGGCCGGGTCGCCCCTCCCACCGGCCCCGGTGTCCGGGCCGGTGCCGACGGAGCCCGTTTCGCCGGTGCAGTCGTCGCGTCCGGGTCGCAGCCGGATCAAGTGGCTGGTCGCTCTCGTGGTCACGCTGCTGGTCGTGGGCACGGCCGCCGGCGCCACGCTGATGTTGACGGGGGCCGCCGGCGATCCCGCCGTGCTCTCGTGGGCCCCGGCCGACTCCATCCTCTACGCCGAGGCCCGCCTCGATCTCCCGGGGGACCAGAAGGCCCAGCTCGCGAAGGCCATGGCCGCGTTCCCCGGTTTCGACGACCAGGCCGCGTTCCCGACCAAGCTCAACGAGGCCCTGGACGTGCTCGTCGGCAAGGCGTCCGACGGGAAGATGAGCTACAAGACCGACATCGAACCGTGGTTCGGTGGCCAGGTCAGCGTCAGCATGGGCCCGATCCCGGCCTCCGGCGATGCCTCGGCTGCCCGTGGCCTCATCCTCGCGAGCGTCACGGACGGGGCCAAGGCCGGCGCCTGGGCCTCGAAGGTGCTCGGGGACGCGGGCGCCACCACCGCAACGACGACCTACAACGGCGTCACCATCAACACCATCACGCCGCCCGCGGGTGACAAGTCCATGGCCGGCGTGCAGGCCGCGTGGGCGAACCTCGGGCCTGTGATGGCGCTCGGCGACGTCACGTCGGTCAAGGCCGCGATCGACACCAAGGGCAGCGCGGGCCTGCCAACGAACCCACAGTTCAAGACCGCGGAGGCGTCCGTTCCGGGCGACCGCCTGGCCTTCGCCTACATCGATACGGCGTCCGTGCTCAAGGGCGCAGTGGCCGCCGCGGGAGCCGCGGTGCCGGCGATGCCCAGCCTTCCCGCGTTCGCGAACAACCTGCAGGTGCCGTGGGCCGCGCTCGCGCTTCGCGCCCAGGACGGCGCGTTCATCATCGATACGGCGACCCCGCACCAGGCGGCCATGGGTCCTGCGAAGACCGCCGAGTCGAAGCTGCCATCGCTCCTCCCGCCGACCACCGTGGCGCTCGTCGAGGCTCATGACGTCGGCTCCGCGCTGGAGAGCGCCAAGGGCCTGCTCGCGAAGCAGCCCGCGCTCGCCGACGGTGTCAAGAAGGTCGACGACACCCTCGCCCTGCTCGGCGGCTTCGGTGCCATCGTGGACTGGATGGGCGAAGCAGGCGTCGCGGTCACCGTCGACGGCGACAAGGTTGCGGGCGGCATCGTGGCCGTGCCGCTGGATCCGGCCGCCCCACAGCGCCTGTTCACCCAGCTGCGCGGCGTCGTGGAGCTGGCTGGCGGCTCGGCCGGGATCAAGGTCACGGAGGTGCCCTACGCAGGGACGACGATCGTCGTCGTCGACCTCGGGGATATCGGGTCGCTTGCCGGCGCGGCCACCGGCGGCGCGGTCACCGTCCCCGGGAACCTCGAGATCGCCTACGCGGTCACCGACCAGGTCGTCGTCCTGGGCTCTGGCCCGGATTTCGTCAAGGCTGTGCTCGATGCCCGGACAGGCGACTCGCTCGCGAAGACGGACCAGTTCGTCTCGTCGCTCAAGCTCGTGGACCAGGCCAACGCGGCTCTCCTGTGGCTCAACGTTGCCGGCATCCGCGGCTTCGCCGAGACCCAGATCGCGGCGGCCGACAAGGCCGCCTACGCCACGGACGTCAAGCCGTACCTCGCGGCCTTCGACAGCGTCATCGGCACCTACGCGCCCGGCGAGACGCTCGACCGGACTACTCTCGTCATCCGCGGCAGCGGCAACTGACCCCGTCATCACCAAGGAACCAGCAGCGCCGGGCCCCCGCCCACGGGGGCCGGCCCACGGAGGAGCACCGCACCAGATGTCCGTTCGCATCCGCCTGACCCGCGTCGGGGCGACGAAGCAGCCGACGTACCGGCTCGTCGTCGCCGACAGCCGTTCCGCTCGGGATGGCCGAGCCATCGACACGATCGGGCACTACAACCCCCGTTCCGAGCCGGTTGAATTCCACGTCGACGAGGCAAAGGCCAAGGACTGGCTCGCCAAGGGTGCGCAGCCGTCCGATACCGTCAGGCGCCTCTTCAAGCAGGCCGGCGTGTTGCCGGGCGGCAAGTAGGCCCCCCGATGGCAGCCGCCGATCTTGTCGCCTACGTGGCCAAGTCCCTCGTGGACGACCCCGATTCCGTCACGGTGGAGGTCGTCAACGGTGAGGACGGCACCATCATCGAGCTGCATGTGGCCGAGTCCGACATGGGCAAGGTCATCGGGCGCAATGGCAGCGTCGCCAAGGCGCTGCGGACGCTGCTCAAGGTGACGTCCGCCCGCACGGGCGAGCCGGTCAGCCTCGAGATCGTCTGAGGGGGTCGCGCTGGCTCCCTCCGACCCGTCGCGCGACGCCGGCCCGGCGTTGCGTGGCGCCCAGCCCGCGCGCCTCGTCGTCGCCCTTGTCCGTGGGTTCCGCGGGCTGCATGGGCACGTCCGCGTCGAGCTCCTCACGGACCGCCCGGAGGATCGCCTGGTCCCGGGCGCGGCGCTCTATCTCGAGGGTACGCGGGAGACGCTGACGATCACCGAGGCGTCGGCCGTGGCCGACGGCCCCGGGTGGTGGCTCAGGTTCCGCGAGATCCCGGACCGGAACGCCGCGGAGAGGCTCAGGGACGTCTACCTCGAGATCGACGCCCCGGACGAGCCTCGCCAGCCCGGCCTGTGGTTCTTCCACGAGCTGGAAGGCCTCGCCGTCAGGTCCCAGGCCGGTGAGGACCTGGGCACGGTCGTGGAGATCTACCGCGCCGGCGGCGCCGAGGTGTTCGTTGTCCGCGGTCCCCGTGGCGAGCTGGACGTCCCCGGTGTCCACGGGATCGTGACCGAGCTCGCCCCCGAGCGAGGCGAGATGATCGTGGACATGGATGCCCTGGCGCTCGACGCCCGGCCCGTCGAGGACGATGACTACGTCCGGCCGCGCGACCGCAGGCCGAAGAAGCAGCCCAGGCCCAAGGGTCCCAGCCAGCCGAAAGGGCCGACCACACCGGTCAGGGGCCGGGCCGAGGCGAGCACGCCGAGGACACCGCGGGCCACCGCGTCGAGGCCCGCCGGCGGCTCGGTCAGGGACCCCGCGACCGTACCGGCGCCCGAGGCCGAACCCAGTCCGCCCGCAGGTCCCGCGCCCGCAGGCCCGGCGACCCACGACGGCTCCGCGCCCGCAGGCCCCCCGTCCGCAGGCCCCGCACCCGCGGGTTCCGCGACGCACGACGGCGCCGCGACCGGCTGATGGCGCTCGAGATCGAGGTCCTGACGCTCTTCCCGCCCATGGTCGAGGGGCCCCTGCGGGAGAGCATCCCGGGACGCATCATCGAACGCGGCCTGGCGCAGGTGCGCGTGCACGACCTCCGCCGCTGGGGCCTCGGCCGCCACCGCACCGTCGATGACTACACCTACGGCGGTGGTGCCGGCATGGTCCTGCGCCCGGAACCCGTCGCCTCGGCGCTGGCCGAGCTCAGGCGCCCCGATTTCCTCGTCATCCTGCTCGACCCCGCCGGCGAGCCATTCCGCCAGGCGACCGCGCACGCGCTTGCCGCTGCCTCACACCTGGTCTTCCTGTGCCCCCGCTACGAGGGTGTCGACGAGCGCATCCGTTCGATGGTGGACCGCGAGATCTCGATCGGGGATTACGTGCTCACCGGCGGCGAGCTGGCGGCGCTGGTGGTCGTGGACGCGGTCCTCCGGCTTCTGCCGGGGGCCATCGACGAGGCTTCCACCGCCGAGGAGTCGTTCGCGGCTGGGCTCCTGGAATACCCGCAGTACACGCGCCCGGCATCCTTCGACGGCGTGACGGTGCCGCCGGTCCTCGTCTCGGGCCACCACGAGGAGGTCCGGAAGTGGCGCCTGCGTGAGTCGCTGCGCCGGACTCTCGAGCGCCGCCCGGACCTGCTTGCCGATCGGGCCCTCGACACGGAGGAGCGGCGGATGCTCGACGGCCTTTCTGAAGCGGAGGCCGAGCTCGCGGAGGACGATCTCGACTGACCGGAGGCGGCTGCGCGCCTGACAGGGCCGCCCGCGCCGTGGTATCCTCCGCCGTCGCGCGTGCCGACGACCGGTCGCGTCCCAGGACCCGAGCAAGCACGCAGCCGCCCGCTGCCGACGAACCGACAAGGACCCAACACCCGTGAACGTGCTCAACGAGATCGTCCAGGACCAGCTCCGTACCGACCTCCCGGTGATCACGCCCGGCGACACCGTGAAGGTATCGGCCAAGGTGGTCGAGGGCAACCGTGAGCGCATCCAGGTCTTCGAGGGCCTTGTGATGAGGATGCGCAACAGCGGGATCGCGTCCGCGATCACCGTCCGCCGGATCGCCTCGGGCGTCGGCGTCGAGCGCACCTTCAAGCTGAACAGCCCGCGCATCGAGAAGATCGAGGTCGTCCGGCACGGGCAGGTCCGCCGCGCCAAGCTCTACTTCCTGCGTGACCGCGTCGGCAAGGCCGCGACCACGCTCCGCGAGCGCCGCTAGGGCCAAGGACCCGGGTCCGCCCGGCCGCCGCGACCACGACGACCCCCGCTCCGAGCGGGGGTCGCTTCGCATCCGGGTCGCCCTGCACGACCCCCGGGCCGCACCTGTTCCTGCCGCGCTACCCTTCGTGGCGATGGCCGTGATCGTCCCCACACTCCGCTGGGAACGCGCCCTGTGGCGCCAGGGAGCCGCGCGCATCGCCGGCGTGGACGAGGTGGGCGTGGCACCCACCTGCGGGGCGGTGGTGGCCGCGGCCGTGATCATGCCGCCGAACTGTCACCGCATCCCTGGGGTGAGGGACTCCAAGACGATGTCGGCGGCGCAGCGCGAGCGACTGGCGCCCGTCATCCGTCGACGCGCGGTGGCCATCGGCGTCGGCGCCGCCTCGGTCGCGGACATCGACCGGCTCAACATCTACCACGCCACGCACCTCGCCATGCGCCGCGCGATCGCCCGGCTCGGGGGCCATGACCACGTCCTGGTCGATGGCCTCCGGATCGCGGACTTCGAGCAGCATGTCGGGCCGTACACGGCGATCGTGGACGGCGACGCGCTGGTCTACTCGATCGCCTGTGCGTCCGTGGTGGCGAAGACCGTCCGGGACCGGATGATGGACCTCCTCGCGACCCGGTACCCGGAGTACGGGTGGGAGCGCAACGCCGGCTACGCGACCCGGGAGCATCGTGACGCGATCCGCGCTCACGGTCTGACCCCGCACCACCGCAGCAGCTGGCAGGCGCTGCAGGTCCTCCTGGCCGGCGACCAGCTGGCCCTGTTCGATGACGAGGATCCCGGGGAGCTGCCCGTGGACGCGGTGCTCGCGCCGGCCGGGTAAGCCGGGAGTGAGTCGCCCGGGCCAACCTGTCGCCCATGAAGCGCGCCAGGACGACCGCGGCACAGCGCATCGGGGACGCCGGCGAGGACCTGGCGGCGGCGATGCTCGCCGAGGCCGGCTGGACGATCCTGGCCCGGAACGTGCGACTGGGACGGCATGAGCTGGACGTGGTGGCCGTGGATCCGGGTCCGCCCGCGTGGCTGGTCGTGGTGGAGGTGCGTCGTCGGGGCCGCCGGGACTTCGGGCTGGCCGAGGAGTCGCTTGACCACCGCAAGCGCGTCGCGCTCCGCCACGGGGCAGGGGAGCTGCTGAACGCGGGCATGCTGCCGGACGGGCGCCCGCTGCCGGCGCTGCCGCTGCGCGTGGACCTCGTGGCGATCGACACGGGCGCCGACGGGGCCCCGGCCATCCGCCACCATCGCGGCATCCGCCCCTGAGCGGCCCGAGCCCTGAGCGGCCGAGCCCCAGGAGCCCGAGCCCCGAGCGGCCACCGGCCGGCGTCCTCAGGCCGAGCGGCCACCGGCCGGGCGTCCTCGGGAGACCCCTGTGCTACACTCCCGCCCGCCGCGGCACGCCCGCGACAGGTCAACGACGCCCGTCCGGCACCAGCCGGCCGGAGCACACACGCGGATCCGTTCCCGATCGGGACGGTGCCGTCCGGCAGCGGCCACAGGCCAGCCGGCGGCCCCCGACGGGGATCCGCGGAGGCAGGAACCGCAGGAGGTCATAGTGCCCGCCGCATCGATGCGCCAGTTGCTTGAGGCCGGCGTCCACTTCGGACACCAGACTCGCCGCTGGAACCCCAAGATGAAGCCGTTCATCTTCGCGGAGCGCAACGGGATCCACATCATCGACCTCGCCCAGACGGTCAAGCGCCTCGACACGGCGCTCGAGTTCGTCACCGAGACCGTCGCCCGTGGTGAGACCGTGCTGTTCGTCGGCACGAAGAAGCAGGCGCAGGAGCCGGTCATGCAGGAGGCGATCCGCGCCGGCCAGCCGTACGTCACCAAGCGCTGGCTCGGCGGCATGATGACCAACTTCATCACGATCCGGAAGCGGATCGGCCTGCTCGACCAGCTCGAGGCCCGCCAGCTCGCCGGCGACTTCGATCGCCTGCCGAAGAAGGAGGCCGCCCTCCTGACCGAGGAGCTCAACAAGCTCCAGGCGACGCTCGGCGGCATCCGCAAGATGAAGCGCCAGCCCGGCGCGATCTTCATCGTGGACCCGCACCGCGAGCGCATCGCCGTCACCGAGGCGAACAAGCTGGAGATCCCGGTCGTCGGCACCGGTGACACCAACGTCGACCCGGACGAGCTGGACTACATCATCCCGGCCAACGACGACGCGATCCGGTCGATCCGCCTCCTCTGCCAGCTCGTGGCGGATGCGGCGATCGAGGGCGCCCGGCAGCGAGCCGCCCACTCGGCGTCCGAGCCCGAGGCACCGGAGCCGCAGGCCACCCAGGAGCCCGAGGCGTACGAGTCGGCGGCTGCCGACCTGGTGGCCCAGCTCGCGGCGGGTGGAACCCTGTCCTTCGACCCGGACCTCGATGACGACCTCCTGCCGGGCGCCCCCAGGGCCGCCGAGGTGGCAGAGGCGCCGGCGGCCGAGTAGCCACCGGTCCCGGGTTGCCGCACGGCGCCGTGAACCGGGCCCCAGGCGCCGCAGCGGCGCCAGACCTGCAATTCGAACAGTCTCGCGCACGCCCGGAGCGCGCGCCCAGGAACCACAGGAGCATGACTTCCATGGCGGACATCCCCGCTGAACGGGTCAAGGAGCTGCGCGAGCGAACGGGCGCGGGCTTCATGGACTGCAAGCGCGCGCTCGAGGAGACCGGCGGCGACCTCGACAAGGCCACCGCGATACTGCGCGAGAGGGGCCTGGCGGCAGCCGCCAAGAAGGCCGGTCGCGACGCTCGCGAGGGCCTCGTCAGCAGCTATATCCACACCGGCGGCCGCGTGGGCGTCCTCATCGAGATCAACTGTGAGACGGACTTCGTCGCGCGGACGGACGAGTTCCAGAAGCTCGTCCGGGACGTCGCGATGCAGGTCGCCGGCCTGGCCCCCGTCTACGTGGACATCGACCGGATCCCGGCCGACGTCGTCGAGGCGAAGAAGGCCGCGCTGCTCGCCGACGAGGCGGTCCAGGCCAAGCCCGAGGCCGTTCGCGAGAAGATCGTCGACGGGCAGCTCAGGAAGTGGTACCGCGAGGTCTGCCTCCTGGAGCAGCCATTCCGGGACGAGGATCGCTCCGTGCGAGATCTCGTGACGGAGAGGATCGCGACGATCGGCGAGAACATCCGCGTCCGCCGCTTCGTGCGCTTCGCGCTCGGGGAGGAGATGTGACCGAGCCCGGCTTCGGGCCGGGCGAGAGCGCGGGGCCGGAGGCTGCCTCCGCCGACGGCCGGCTCCGCTATCGCCGGATCCTGCTCAAGCTCTCCGGCGAGGCGCTGCTTGGAGAGCGCCAGTACGGCGTGGACCCGAAGTTCTGCGCGTTCATCGCCCGGCAGGTCGCCGAGGTCCACGCCATGGGCGTCCAGGTGGGGATCGTCGTGGGTGGTGGCAACATCTTCCGCGGCCTCGCCGCTGCCGCTCGCGGCATGGACCGTGCGACGGGCGACTACATCGGCATGCTGGCGACCGTGATGAACGGCCTGGCCCTCCAGGATGCGATCGAGCGGGCCGGGATCCCGGTGCGCGTGATGAGCGCCATCGCGATGAACGAGATTGCCGAGCCGTACATCCGGCGGAGGGCCGTCCGACACCTCGAGAAGGGCCGCGTGGCGATCTTCGTGGCGGGCACCGGCAATCCATACTTCACGACCGATACGGCCGCGGCCCTGCGGGCGGTGGAGATCGATGCCGAAGTGCTGCTCAAGGCGACCAAGGTGGACGGCGTCTACGATGCCGACCCGATGAAGGACCCGTCAGCGACGCGCTACGAGCAGCTGAGCTACCACGACGTGCTCAAGGACCAGCTCAAGGTGCTCGATGCGGCGGCGGTGTCCCTCTGCCTGGAGAACGACCTGCCGATCGTGGTTTTCGACCTCAACGAGCCCGACAACATCACGAGGGTGGCGCGCGGCGACCGCGTCGGCACCCTCATCTCCGTGAAGCCCGGAGGTGTCACCGGATGACCAGCGAGATCCTGTCCGGCGCCGAGCACAAGATGCTTCGGGCCGTCGAGGTGATGGAGCGCGACTTCCACACCCTGCGCACCGGTCGCGCGTCGACATCCCTCGTGGAGCGCCTGCACGTCGACTATTACGGCACGCAGACGCCGCTCAACCAGGTGGCCTCGATCAGCGTTCCCGAGGCGCACCAGATCGTGATCCAGCCGTGGGACCGCGCCGTCCTCGGCGCCATCGAGAAGGCGATCCTCAAGAGCGACATCGGCCTGACGCCGAACGTGGACGGCACCGTGGTCCGTCTCAATATCCCGGCCCTCACCGAGGAGCGTCGCAAGGACATCGTCAAGACCGTCCACAAGCGGATGGAAGAGGCCCGGGTGGAGATCCGCAACCTCCGCCGTGACGCGGCCGACCAGTTGAAGAAGGAAGAGCGGGACGGCACGGTCGGGACCGACGAGGCCCGCCGTGCGCTGGAGCAGCTCCAGAAGATCACGGACCGCGTCATCGCGGATGTCGACCGGCTGGGCGGCATCAAGGAGCAGGAGGTCCTCGAGGTCTAGTGGCCCAGGCGCCGCTCGATCGATCGCTGGCGAGACCCACCGACGCCCCGCCGCTCGCGCACGAAGCCGCGGGTGAGAGCGGGGCGCCGGCGATCGACGCGCCTCCGGCCGGGGCGCCGCTTCTCCCGGCAGACGAGCTGCCGAGGCACGTCGCCATCATCATGGACGGCAACCGGCGCTGGGCCCGGGCACGGGGCAAGACAGACTTCGAGGGCCACGCCGCCGGTGTGGAGGCGATCCGCGGTCTCCTCCAGCACGCCGTGCGCCGCGGTGTCCCGATGCTGACGATCTATGCGTTCAGTCGCGAGAACTGGGCGCGCTCAGACGACGAGGTCGCCGGGCTGTTCGACCTCCTCGGTCGGGCGATCGCGAACGAGACGGACGAGCTGCGGGCCCAGGGCGTCCGGATCCGGCTGCTGGGCCGGCTCGAGGAGCTGCCGGCCGACACCCGCACCTCGATCTCCGAGGCCCTCGACCGCACGTCGGACGGCACCAGCCTGAACCTCAACATCGCGTGGAACTACGCGGGACGGACGGAGCTGGTCGACGCGTTCCGCCGGATCGCCGCCTCCGGTCTCGCATCCGACGAGGTCGACGAGCGCACGATCAGCGACGCTCTCTACACGGGAGGGTTGCCGGACCCCGACCTCGTGATCCGCACCGGTGGGGAGCAGCGCATCAGCAACTTCCTGATCTGGCAGTCCGCCTACGCAGAGCTGGTGTTCACGGAGTGCCTGTGGCCGGACTTCGGCCCGGACGAATTCGACGCGGCCCTCCTCGAGTTCGCCCGGCGCACGCGCCGGTTCGGCCGCTAGCGGCCGGGTACATGCTGAAGACCCGCGCGCTGTCGGCGCTCCTGCTCATCCCCCCGCTCGTCATCGCGCTCGTCATCGGGGTACCCGCGATCGCCGCGGTGCTCGTCCTGGTGGCGCTCCTCGCCGGCCTCGAGGTCTTCCGCCTCCTCAAGGCCGCCGGGTATCCGAGCCTGTCGCTGTTCGGTACGGCGCTCGCCGTCACGATCGTCCTCGAGGCCGCGTTCCGCCCGACGGGGGACAAGGGCATCCTGCTGGTCGCGGTCGGAGCCGTCCTGGCGGGCGTCGGTGCCATGGCCCGGCCCGATCCCCGTGACGGCCTCGTGGTCTGGTTCACGACGGTGTTCGGGGCCGTCTACGTGGGCCTCATCTCGTTCATCCTCTTTGTCGCCAACACGGGACCCGCGATCCCCGCCGGGTCGACCCTCTCGGCGCTCAGCTCCGGGCAGGGCTGGATCGTGCTCCTCGTCCTGGGCGTCTGGAGCTACGACACGGGCGCATACCTGGTGGGCCGCCAGATCGGCCGCCACAAGTTCATCACCCACATCTCACCAGCGAAGTCCGTCGAGGGCCTCATCGGGGGCCTGGTCGCCACCACGGTCGTCACCTGCCTCCTGCTCGCCGGCCTGGGGCAGGCGTGGGTCGGGGGCCTCGTCCTCGGGCCGCTCCTGGGCCTGTCCGCGCAGGCCGGCGACCTCGCGGAGTCGATGCTCAAGCGGGCGTCGGGAAGCAAGGACTCCGGGAACCTGATCCCCGGGCACGGAGGCATCCTGGACCGCATCGACTCGTTCCTGTTCGCCGGCCCCGTGGTTGCCCTGTATGTCCTCGCGCTCGCCGGCTGAGGGTCGCCGCCTCGGCGTGGCCCTGCTCGGGTCGACGGGGAGCATCGGCAGGCAGACCGTCGAGGTGCTGGAACGGCACGCCGACCGGTTCCGCGTGGTGGCCCTGGCCACCGGCAGCAACGCGGCGGTGCTGGAGGCCCAGGCCGCACGCACGCGCCCGGCCGCGGTCGCGCTCGCCGACGCCGCCGCGAGCCTCGACCTGCCCGCCGGCACGGTCCGGGTCGGCGGCGACGACGCGCTGGAGATCCTGGCGACCCGTGACGACGTGGACATGGTCGTGATCGGCTCGGGGGGCGTGGTCTCGCTCCGGCCGGTGCTCGCCGCCCTGCGGGCCGGCAAGGTGGTGGCGACGGCCAACAAGGAGACGCTGGTCGCGGGTGGTCATCTCGTGATGGCGGAGGCCGGCCGCCGGGCCGGCGAGCGGGCCGAGACGGATCCCCGCGATCCCCTGGCCACGCCGCTCGCGTGGCTTCGCCCGATCGACTCCGAGCACTCGGCGATCTGGCAGTGCCTGGTCGGTGAGCCGAGGGACGGTGTCGCGCGCCTCGTGCTCACCGCCTCGGGAGGCCCCTTCCTCGATGCCACGGAGGCGGACCTCTCGGCCGTGACCCCGGCGCGGGCCCTGCGGCACCCGACCTGGACGATGGGCGCCAAGATCACCATCGACTCCGCGACGCTCGCCAACAAGGGCCTGGAGGTCATCGAGGCACACTGGCTGTACGATGTCGCGTACGACGCGATCGACGTCGTGGTGCACCCGCAGAGCGTGGTGCATTCGGCCGTCCAGTTCATCGACGGCTCGCTGAAGGCACAGCTGGGTACCCCCGACATGCGTCTCCCGATCCAGTACGCCCTGACGTACCCGCTGCGCCTGCCGTCGCCGACGGCCCCCCCGGACCTCGTTGCGACGGCGCACCTCGACTTCCGCGCCCCGGACGAGGCCCGCTTCCCCGCGCTGCGGATCGCCCGCGACGCCGGCCGCACGGGCAGCCGCGCGGCGGCCGCCCTGATCTCGGCGGACGAGGTCGCGGTCGCCCGGTTCCTGGACGGCACGCTCGACTTCCGGGGCATCCCCCGACTGCTGGAGGCTGCCGTGCGGCGCTTTGGTGAGGGAGCCGGGCAGGCGCCGGACGTCGACGAGCTGGTTGCCCTCGATCGCGAGGTCCGCGCGGCGTTCGCGGCCGGCCCGGTGACCGCATGAGCGGGCTGATCGACACGCTCGTCACCGTCCTCCTGTTCATCGTCGTCCTGGGCGGCCTCGTGCTCGCCCACGAGTTCGGCCACTTCGTGGTCGCCCGCCTCGCCAGGGTTCGCGTCCTGGAGTTCGGGGTCGGGTTCCCGCCGCGCGCCAGGAGCCTGGGCCAGGGTGGCGTATCGGCGACGGACGTGGCGCAGTACCGGCAGCGACGAGCGGAGGCGCTCGATCAGGCGCAGGGCGATCCGGAGCAGCTCGAGGCGATCCTCGAAACGCCCGAGGAGCCTCCCGGCACGCTCTACACGCTCAACTGGCTGCCGATCGGCGGGTTCTGCAGGTTCGAGGACGAGGACGGCGGCGACGGCGGCGCCAACGGGGATCCCCGGTCGTTCGGTCGAGCCAGGCTGTCGGTCAAGCTCCTGATCCTGATCGCCGGCGTCCTGATGAACCTGCTCGTCGCGTTCGTGATCTTCACGGGGATCGCCATGGTGGGCGAGCCGGCTCTCGGCGTCCGGTTCTCGGAGGTCGTGGCGGGATCGCCGGCCGCCGCGGCCGGCCTGCAGTCGGGCGACACCCTCACCAGCATCAACGGCAAGGGGTACTCGGTCTTCGACCAGCAGTTCCCGACAGACGATCTCCACGCGCTCGCCGGGAAGACGGTCGTGCTCGGGATCCTCCACGCGGACGGCTCGACCGGGGAGGTCACGGTCACGCTGAGGGTCCCGGCGTCGGCCAACGAGGGAGCGCTCGGCATCACCGGGCTCAAGGGCGCCCAGGTCGGCACCATCCATCGCTCGGTCGTCGAAGCGGTCGGCCTCGGGGCCAGGCGCACCGTCGAGGCCTTCAGCATGATCCTGGGCGGGCTCGGGGACCTGGGCCGATCGATCATCACCAACCCGACCACCGCTCCACCGGCGGCCGGCCCAGTGGGAATCGCGGTCCAGCTCGGCCAGACGCTGCAGACGCTGGGGCCGCTCTACGTGCTCTACCTCGCCGCCATCCTGTCGGCGAACCTGGCCCTGGTCAACGTCCTGCCGTTCCCCCCGCTCGACGGCGGCCGGATGCTGGTGCTGGTCCTCAAGGCCCTTCCCGGCGGCAAGAGGATCTCCATCCGGGCCGAGCGGCTGACCTACGCGGTCGGGTTCATGGTCCTGTTCGCGTTCCTGATCTGGGTCACCGTGTTCGACGTCATCCGCCAGGTCGGTGGCGGCACGCCGTGACCTCGCCCGACGCCCTGCGGCCGCTGCGCCGCCCCACCGTCTCGGTGGACGTGGGCGGGGTTCTCGTGGGCTCGGCCCACCCGGTCGTGGTCCAGTCGATGACGAACACGGACACGTCGGATCCGGACGGAACGGCGATCCAGGTCGCGCGGCTCGCGCACGCCGGCTCGCAGCTGGTGCGCGTGACCGTCAACACGGAAGCGGCGGCCGCGGCCGTACCGGCCATGATCAGGAAGCTCCGCGACAACCTCGGCGTGGACGTGCCGGTCATCGGCGACTTCCACTACAACGGCCACAAGCTCCTGGTCGAGTACCCGGCGATGGCGGCGGCGCTGGCCAAATACCGGATCAACCCCGGCAACGTCGGCACCAGGTACCACGACGTCAACTTCACGACGATCGTCCGGGCCGCGGTCGAGCACGACAAGCCGGTTCGCATCGGGGTCAACTGGGGATCGCTCGACCAGCAGCTGCTGACCGACCTGATGGAGGCGAACGCGAGGCTTGCCGCACCGCGGGACGCCCGCGACGTGATGATCGACGCGATGATCGAGTCGGCCATGCGCTCGGCCGAGCTGGCCGAGGAGGTCGGACTCGCTCACGACCGGATCATCCTCTCGGCCAAGGTGTCAGGGGTCCGCGACCTGGTGGACACGTACCACCGGCTCGGGCCCCGCTCCGACTATCCACTCCACCTGGGACTCACCGAGGCCGGGATGGGGATGAAGGGGATCGTGACCTCCACCGCCGGGCTGGCAATCCTCCTCAACGAGGGGATCGGAGACACCATCCGCGTCTCGCTGACCCCGGAGCCGGGAGCTGGCCGCGAGCTCGAGGTGGAGGTGGCGCAACAGGTGCTCCAGTCCATGGGGCTGCGCTCGTTCCTGCCCCAGGTCTCGGCCTGTCCCGGCTGCGGCCGGACGACCTCCACGTTCTTCCAGGAGATGGCCCGCGACATCACCGACCACATCAAGGCACGGATGCCGATCTGGCGCGAGACACATCCGGGCGTCGAGGAGATGAAGGTCGCCGTGATGGGCTGCGTGGTCAACGGCCCAGGGGAGAGCAAGCACGCCGATATCGGGATCAGCCTCCCGGGCACCTTCGAGGCGCCGGTGGCGCCGGTCTTCGTGGACGGGAAGCTGGATCGGACGCTGCGCGGGGACCGGATCGTCGGTGAGTTCACCGACCTCCTGGAGGCGTATGTGGACCGGCACTACGGGGTGGGTCGCGGACCCGCGTAGACAGCGTCGGCGGGGTCCGGAATCTGGCGATCCACGGGCCCGGGTGTATACTCCCGGCCAATTGCGAGAGGCCGCCTCCGAACGTGGGTGACCAGCCCACGTTTCTTTGTGTCGGAGGCGGGCCGCAGCATGGTCAGGCAGCAGGGAGGCGCATGATGAGTCGCGACTTCGTCGGTGCGCTGCTCCAGCTCAACGCCGAGAAGCAGGTTCCCCAGGAGGCGCTGATCCGCGCCGTCGAGGAGGGGATCCAGGCCGCCTACCGACGCGTGGCCGGCGAAGAGGACATCTTCGTCCGAATCGAGCCCGGTACGGGAGAGATCCGCGTCTACCGCGGCCGCTACGTCGTGGACGAGGTGGAGGATCCCACCCTCCAGGTGACGGTGGACGAGGCCCGCGCGACGCGCCCGGACGCGCGCGCCGGGGACGTGCTGGAGACCGAACAGCTGGACGCGGACCACTTCGGCCGCATCGGCGCCCAGACCGCCAAGCAGATCATCCTCCAGCGGATGCGCGAGGTCGAGCGCGACCAGGTGTTCGACCAGTTCGCCAGCCGCGAGGGCGAGCTGATCACAGGCTCCGTGAGCCGGGTCGAGCCGCGGGCGATCATCCTGGACGTGGGCAAGGGCGTCGAGGCAATCCTGGCCACGACCGAGCAGAGCCCCGTCGAGCACTACCGGATCGGCCAGCCCGTCAAGGCGTTCGTTCTCGAGGTGCGCCGCTCCGCGCGCGGGCCGCAGATCATGGTCTCGCGCACGCACAAGGGGTTCCTCCGCCGGCTGTTCGAGCTCGAGGTCCCGGAGATCCATGCCGGGACCGTCGAGATCAAGGCGATCGCCCGCGAGGCCGGCAGCCGGTCCAAGGTGGCCGTCTCGTCCCGCCAGGATGGGCTCGACCCGGTCGGTGCCACCGTGGGCCAGCGTGGGGCACGTGTGCAGGCCGTCGTCGCGGAGCTCGCGGGTGAGAAGATCGACGTCATTCCGTGGAACGAGGACGCGTCCGTGTTCGTGGCCAACGCCCTGTCACCCGCGCAGGTGCTGGGCGTCACGATCGACGAGGAGCACCGCATCGCGACAGTCATCGTCCCGGAACGGATGCTCTCCCTGGCCATCGGCCGCGAGGGACAGAACGCACGGCTCGCCGCCCGGCTCACGGGCTGGCGCATCGACATTCGCAGCGACGTGTCCGCCGCCGAGGCCGTAGTGGCACCCGCCGACGTCGCCAGCCTCGAGGTGGAGGACCCGGTCGAGCAGGCCGGGCCGGCGGCCGCCGACGAGGAGCCGTTCGCCGTCGCCGCGGCCCTCGACACCGCAGCCGACACCGCGCCCGCCACGGCCGAGGTGCCGGCGGACACCGTCGCCGAGGTCCCGGCCGCACCGGTCAAGCGGCCGCGCAAGAAGGCATCAGAGGAGGTGTCGTCGTAGGCCCGGCGGCGGCCGGTGTGACCCGGCCAGCTCCGGCGCGACGCTTCCCCGAGCGGAGCTGTGTTGCCTGCCGCGCGACGAGGCCGAAGCGAGAGCTCGTCCGGGTGGTCCGGCGCCCCGACGGTTCCGTGGCCGTGGACGCCAGCGGGCGGGCTCCGGGTCGCGGTGCCTACCTGTGCCGCGAGGCATCCTGCTGGGACGCGGCCGGCCGCAAGAAGGCGATCGAACACGCTCTGAAGGCGGCCCTGTCGGCCGACCTGGCAGCGATCCTGGCGGCCGGTCCCGAAGCCCTGGCAGTCGCAACCAGCACAACCTCCGCGCGGGCCAACGGCTCGCGATCCGACCTCACACCCGACACGATGCCCCGAGGAGAATCCCATGGCCAGGAGTAGGAGCGGTACCCGCGGCCGGCGCGGACCTCGCAAGCCCCCGCGTCGCGCGGGCGGCCCGTTCGTCGCAGGCGTGGCCGTCGTCGATCCGGCAGAGCGTGACGCGATCGAGCTGCCGGGCACGATCACGGTCAAGGAGCTCGCCGAGCTCCTCGTCGTCAGCCCGGCGGACGTCATCCGCGAGCTCATCAAGAGCGGCATCTTCGCCACCATCAACCAGCTGATCGACCGCGATACCGCGTCGCTCGTCGCCGAGGAGCTCGGCTACGAGGTTGCCGAGCCCAACGCGTCCTCCGCGGACACCGAGGAGGAGGGCAGCGGACCGCCGGCCGAGGCCGAGAAGGTCCAGCTGTGGGAGGAGGACGCCGACGACGAGAACCTCGTCCCGCGTGCGCCGATCGTGACCGTCATGGGTCACGTCGACCACGGCAAGACGAGCCTGCTCGATGCGATCCGCTCCACCACCGTCGCCTCCGGCGAGCGCGGCGGCATCACCCAGCACATCGGCGCGTCCGAGATCACCACGAAGGACGGCAAGCGCGTCGTCTTCCTGGACACCCCGGGCCACGAGGCGTTCACCTCGATGCGCGCCCGCGGCGCGAAGGTCACCGACATCGCGGTGATCGTCGTCGCGGCGGACGACGGCGTGATGCCCCAGACGCTGGAGGCCATCAGCCACGCGAAGGCGGCGAAGGTCCCGCTCGTGATCGCGATGAACAAGATCGACAAGCCGGACGCGAACCCGGACCGCGTCAAGAACGAGCTTGCCGAGGCGGGCGTCCTCGTGGAGGACTACGGCGGCGACACGCCGCTCGTCCCGGTGTCCGCCAAGACGCGCGTCGGCCTGGACGAGCTCCTGGAGATCATCCTCCTGGTCGCCGACCTGCAGGAGCTCAAGGCGAACCCGAAGCGGGCCGCCGTCGGCACGGTCATCGAGGCACGCCTCGACAAGGGTCGCGGCCCGGTTGCCACGATCATCGTGCAGACGGGCACGCTCCGCGTCGGCGACGTCGTCGTGGCCGGCAACACCGCCGGCAAGGTCAAGGCGCTGGAGTCCGCCGGCGGCAAGCGGACGGCGAAGGCCGGTCCCGCCTCTGCCGTCGTCATCCTCGGCCTCTCCGACACGCCCGAGGCCGGCGACGTGCTGCGCGTCGTCGCAGACGAGAAGACCGCACGCGGGATGGTCGAGACACGGAAGAACGAGCAGGCCGCCGCCGCGGGCGGGTCGAGCCGCGCCACCCTCGAGGACCTCTACCGCCAGATCCAGGCCGGCCAGGCCAAGGAGCTGCGGATGATCCTCAAGGCGGACGTGTCGGGGTCGCTCGGTGCGATCGCGCACGCCCTGGAGCAGCTGAGCACGGACGAGGTGAAGATCAACGTCCTGCTCGAGGCCGCCGGCGACATCACGGACAACGACATCATGCTGGCGACCGCATCGGACGCGATCGTCGTCGGGTTCAACACGGGCATCACCGACACAGCTCGCCGGGAGGCCGAGGCCCAGGGCGTGGACGTCCGCCTCTACGACATCATCTACAAGCTGACCGATGACATCGACGCCGCCCTCAAGGGCATGCTCGAGCCCGAGATCGTCGAGGTGATCGAGGGGCGCGCGGAGGTCCGCCAGATCTTCAAGGTCGGCAAGAGCACGGTCATCGCGGGCTGCTACGTCACCGACGGGCGCATCGTCCGTTCCGGCAGCGTTCGTGTCTGGCGCGGCGGCAAGGTCGTGGCGACGGACAGGATGGACTCGCTGCGCCGCTTCCGGGACGATGTCCGGGAGGTTGCCGCCAACTTCGAGTGCGGCATCGGGCTCGCCGGGTACAACGACCTGGTGGAGGGCGACATCATCGAGTGCTACACGAACCAGGCTCGGAGCCGGGCGGGGGGCTGACGCTCCCCGCCTGAACGCAGGGCCATGAGCCAGCGAACCGACCGCGTCGACGAGCTGCTCCGCCAGGAGATCGGCGCGCTTCTCGCCAAGGAGCTCGCCGATCCGCGGATCGGGTTCACGACGATCACGGACGTGGAGACCTCCCCGGATCTTCGTCACGCGAAGGTCTGGGTCAGCGTGATCGGCGGCAGGACCGACCGGGTCGAGACCGTACGAGCCCTCCAGGCCTCGATGGGCTTCGTGCGCCACGAGCTCGGCAAGCGCCTCCGCATCAAGCGGATCCCGGCGCTGCACATCCAGCTCGACAATTCCGCGGAGCGCGGCACCCGGGTGCTCCACCTCCTGGGCGAGCTGGAGTCCGGCGTCGATCCCCAGGAGGTCACGCCCTACAACGAGTCGCTCCCCACGCCGGTCAGGCGGCTGCCACACGAGGGCGACGCCCCCGAGGCAGCCGGGGACACCGGGGACACCGGCGGCGGCGCCGAGCTCGGGCTCCCTGTGCGACCGGTCACGAAGCCCCGATCGCCGAGACGGCCGCAGGGTCGCGGCCAGGGGGTGGACCGGGCAGCGCGGGGTGGCTCGAATGGGGGCAGCCCGGGGGGCGGGGCTGGTCCGAAGCACGGCGGGGCTGGTCCGAAGCACGGCGGCGGTGCGAAGCACGGCGGCGCACGACGCGGCGGTCCGAAGCAAGGCGGCCCTCGTCCCGGGAGCGGCCAGGGATGACGGTCGCCGTCGACCTCGCCGGCTCTGCGCTCGAGGCGGTTCCGGAGGATCTCGTCGCACGCCTCCGCGGCGCACGGCACGTCCTCGCGGTCAGCCACGAGAACCCGGACGCGGACACGCTTGGTGCCGTGCTTGGCATCTGCATGCTGGCGGAGGCCCTCGGCAGCCGCGCGACCGCCATCAGCACGGACGTGGTGCCACCGCTCTACGCGTTCCTCCCCGGGATCGACCGGTTCCGCACGGACCCCGACACGGACCAGGCGTATGACCTGCTCGTCCTCGCCGACTGCGCCAGCGAGGAACGGGTCGGAGCGGTCGCGGTCCGGCACGGGGGGCTGTTCGCCGCCCTGCCACGCATGATCGTGGATCACCACGCGTCCAACGCCGGCGCTGGCACCGCGGACTGGATCGACCCGGGCGCCGCAGCGACCTGCGAGCTCGTGGCGCTGCTGGCGGTGCGGCTGGGGATCCCGCTGGACCTCGGCGGCGGGGCGCTGGCGGCGGTGCTGATGGCCGGCGTCGTCATGGACACCGCCACGTTCGCGCACCCCAACGCCACGCCCCGGACGCTCGCCGTGTCCGCGGCGCTGGTCGAGGCCGGCGCGCCGCTATCCGACATCTCCCGCAGGCTCTATCGGACCAAGCCCGCCCCCCAGCTCCGGCTGTTCGGCCTGGTGCTGGGCCGCCTCGAGACCTCGCCGGACCAGCTGGTCGTCTGGTCCACGCTGCGACTGGGCGACCTCGAGGCCGCCGGCGCGATCGCGCCCTACTCGGAGGGGATCATCGACCTGCTTGCCCAGGCTGAGCCCGCCGAGGTCTCGATGCTGTTCAAGGAGCAGGAGGACGCGACGACGCGGCTGTCCGTCCGCACGAAGCCGGGCGGCGTCGACGCGACGGTCCTGACGGGGACGTTCGGGGGCGGCGGGCACGCCCGGGCCGCCGGTGCCACGGTGGACCTGCCCCTCGAGGCGGCGATCGCGCTGGTCCGGGGGGTCGCGGAACGGATGGCGGCCGCGGTGCGGCGGTGAGTCCCCGCGACCGCAGCGGGGGGCTCGACGGTGTCCTGGTCGTCGCCAAGCCCTCCGGCCCCACCTCGCACGACGTCGTGGGACTCGTGCGACGCCTCTCGTCCACGCGCCGCGTGGGCCACGGCGGAACGCTCGACCCCTTCGCGGCGGGGGTTCTGCCCATCTTCCTCGGGCGCGCGACCCGGCTGGTCGAGTACCACCTCGGCGCCTCGAAGCGGTATCGCGCCACCATCTGTTTCGGGGAGACCTCGACGACCGACGACATCGACGGCGACCGCCTGGCGATCGAGGGTCCTCCGGTGGCCCGGGCCGCGGTGGAGACGGCCCTGGCCGGCATGACCGGGCCGCTGCGCCAGGTGCCCCCGGTGTACAGCGCCGTCCAGGTCGACGGCCGGCGGGCCTACCAGATGGCACGAGCGGGCGAGGCCGTTGAGCTGGCAGCCCGTGACGTGACCATCCACGAGCTGACCATGCTGGAATGGGACGAGGCAGACCCCGCCCGCCCCACCGCCGTCGTCGACGTCCTCTGCTCCGCCGGCACCTACGTCCGCGCGCTCGCCCGGGACCTGGGGGCGCGTCTGGAGACGGGCGCCTACCTCGGCGCGCTCGTCCGGACCGCGTCGGGAGGGTTCCGGCTCGAGGACGCAATCCCACTCGACGTCCTGCGCGAGCACGCGGCGGACGGCCCGGTCGGGATCACCAGGGCGATGCGCCCGATCGATGCCGGCCTCGAGGACCTCCCGCACGCTCCGGTCACCGACGACGAGATCCGGCGCCTGGGCGAGGGGCTGATCACGGCCCCCAAGGCGCCGCTCGCGCTGCGCGACGCGCCGCTCGTGCTGGCCGTCGGGCCCGACGGACGGGTGGTCGCCGTGTGCCGTGCCGTGGCGGGTGCACTCTACCCGCACAAGGTGCTGGCCGAGCGACCGGCCGAGGCCGGGCGTCCGACCCGCCGGGTGGCACCCGAGGAGCCCGGCTGAGATGAATGTCGCCCGGGGGCTCGAGAACCTCCCGCGCTCAGAGGCTCCCGTCTTCGTCGTGATCGGCGTGTTCGATGGGCTCCACCTCGGGCATGGGTACCTGCTGGAGCACCTGGTGACGGAGGCTGGCCGCCGCGGCGCCCGACCCGTGGTCATGACCTTCGACCATCACCCCGACGAGATCATCACCGGCACCGCGCCGCCCCTGCTCTGCGACCCCGACGAGCGACTCGAGCGCCTCGCGGCCGCCGGAGTCGACACGACGGTCGTCGTCCATTTCGACCAGCGCCTGCGGGAGACGACGTACGACGGCTTCGTCGCGATGATCCGGGAGCGGGCGCCGCTGGCCGGGTTCCTGATGACACCGGACGCAGCATTCGGTTACGGGCGTGCCGGAACGCCGGAAGCCCTGGCGGAGCTCGGGCGCGCACAGGGGTTCGAGGTCGTGGTCGTGCCGCCGTTCGAGCTCGACGGACGGCCCGTCCGGAGCACGGAGGTCCGGACGGCGATCGCCACCGGGGACCTGGAGCTCGCGACGCACCTGCTCGGTCGCGCGCACTGCGTGGCCGGCTCGGCCGTCCCCAGGGCGACAGGGCAGGGGAGCCTGCTGCGTTTCCCCCTGCCGACAGCCCTGCCCCCTGACGGCAGCTACCGCGTGGCGGTCGGACCCGTGCACGCTGGCGCCCCGGACGTGGCAGTCATCGAGTCGGGTTCCGTGCGACTCGCCGGGACGTCGCCCGCTCCGTGGGTGCGGGTGGCGTTCCTCGGCAGGGCCTGACCGCCCGGGCGCGGGTCTCTCCGGATGGCCGGATCGCGTCGAGTATGTGTTATGGTCTGACAAACCCTGCAGGGTGAGCGGGCGGCGCGGTGGGCGGCCGGTCGCGGACCAGAGGAGGTTCGGGCGTGGGCGAAGACTTCTTCACGGATGTGCCCGGGCGCATCTCCTTCGGTGGCCCCGACAGCGATGATCCGCTGGCGTTCAGGGTGTACGACCCCGATCGGCTGGTGCTCGGCAAGCGGATGGAGGAGCACCTCCGCATCGGCGTGTGTCTCTGGCACTCCTTCGCCTGGGACGGGCGCGACATGTTCGGCGCGGGCACCCTCGACCGCCCGTGGCTCGATCCGGCCGCGGACCCGATGGACGCCGCGCGCAGCAGGATGGCGGCGGCGTTCGAGTTCCTCGCGAAGCTGGGCGTGCCCTACTACTGCTTCCACGACAAGGACGTGGCACCCGAGGGTGCGTCCTTCGCCGAGTTTGCGGCCAACCTCGACGCGCTCACGGACGATGCCCTCGGCTACCAGGAGCGGACCGGTGCGCAGCTCCTGTGGGGCACGGCGAACCTGTTCACGCACCCGCGCTACCAGGGCGGTGCGGCGACCAACCCCGACCCGGAGGTGTTCGCCTACGCCGCGGCGCAGGTCCGGCACATGCTCGAGGTCACCCAGCGCCTGGGCGGCACCAACTACGTGCTGTGGGGCGGCCGAGAGGGGTACGACTCGCTGCTCAACACGGACCTGCGCCGGGAGGGCGAGCAGCTGGCCCGGTTCCTGCACCTGGTGGCGGAGCACAAGGCGAAGATCGGCTTCGAGGGCACGCTGCTGATCGAGCCCAAGCCGGCGGAGCCGACCAAGCACCAGTACGACTATGACACCGCGACCGTGCACGGCTTCCTCGCCCGCCACGGCCTCGAAGGCGCGTTCAAGGCCAACATCGAGGCCAACCACGCGACGCTCGCCGGTCACAGCTTCCACCACGAGGTGGCCTACGCGATGGCGGCAGGGATGTTCGGCTCGATCGACGCCAACCGTGGCGATCCCCAGAACGGCTGGGATACCGACCAGTTCCCGAACTCGGTCGACGACCTGGTCATGCCGCTGTACGAGATCCTGAAGGGCGGCGGGTTCACGACCGGCGGGTTCAACTTCGACGCCAAGCTCCGGCGCCAGTCCACCGACCGGACGGACCTGTTCCACGCCCACATCGGCGGCATCGACACGCTGGCACAGGCCCTCCTGGCTGCGGCCGACCTGCTCGAGGCAGGCACGCTCGCAGCCATGGTCGAGCAGCGCTATGCCGGGTGGAGCGGTGAGCTCGGGTCCGCGATCCTGGGCGGAAGCCTGTCGCTGGCGGACCTCGCCGACCGCGTCACCGCTGGAGAGATCGACCCGGCACCCGTCTCGGGCCACCAGGAGCTGTACGAGAACGTGGTCAACCGGCACATCTGGCGAGCCGGCTGATGGCGGGCCCGGGGATCGTCCTCGGGATTGACGTCTCGACGACCGCGACCAAGGCGGTCCTGGTCGACGGGCGGGGATCGGTGCCCGGCATCGCGTCCCGCGAGTACCCGTTCGAGCAGCCGCAGCCGCTCTGGAGCGAGCAGGATCCCGAGTCCTGGTGGACCGGTGCCGCCGCTGCCATCCAGGAGGTCATTGCCGTCACGGGGACCGACCCCGCGGCGATCGAGGCCGTCGGCCTGACGGGGCAGATGCACGGCCTCGTGCTGCTGGACGAGGCCGACCAGGTGGTCCGGCCAGCCATCCTCTGGAACGACCAGAGGACGGCTGCGGAGTGCGACCTGATCCGCGAAGCGCTCGGGCCGGAGCGGCTCATCCGGATCACGGGCAACGATGCCCTCACGGGGTTCACGGCTCCCAAGCTCGTCTGGGTCCGGGACCACGAGCCCGAGGCCTGGGCACGGGCCGCCCATGTGCTCCTCCCGAAGGACTACGTCCGCCTGCGACTGACGGGCGACCACGCCCTCGACAAGGCCGATGGGGCGGGCACCCTGCTGTTCGACCTGGCGGCGCGCGACTGGTCGGACGAGGTGCTCCAGGTGCTGGAGATCCCGCGCGCCTGGCTCCCGCCGACCTTCGAGGGTCCCGAGGTGACGGGCGTCGTCACCACCGGGGCGGCGGCCGCCACCGGGCTGCGCGCCGGCACGCCCGTCGTCGCGGGCGGCGGGGACCAGGCGGCCAATGCGGTGGGCGTCGGCGCGGTGGTGCCGGGCCGGATGGCGCTCTCGCTGGGAACGTCCGGGGTGGTGTTCGCGACGACCGATGCCCCGCTCTACGAACCGGCGGGCCGGGTGCACGCGTTCTGTCACGCGGTGCCCGGCCGCTGGCACTTCATGTCGGTGATGCTCTCCGCGGCCGGCAGCCTGCGGTGGTTCCGTGACGCGCTGGCACCCGGAGTCCCGTTCGACGACCTCGTGGCAACGGCCGCGGCCGTTCCCGCCGGAAGCGGCGGGCTGCTGTTCCTGCCGTACCTCAGCGGAGAGCGCAGCCCGTATCCCGACCCGCTCGCGAGGGGGGCGTTCGTCGGGCTCACACTGGCCCACGACCGCCGCCACATGACGCGGGCCGTGCTCGAGGGCGTCGCCTACGGGCTCCGGGACGGCCTCGACGCCATGGTTGCCGCCGGGATGCCGGCGCCCGACCAGATCCGCGCCTCGGGCGGCGGCACGGCGAGCCCGCTGTGGCGGCAGATCCTTGCCGACGTCCTCGATGCCGAGATCGCGACCGTCAACACGACGGAGGGTGCTGCATACGGGGCCGCGTTGCTCGCCGCGGTCGGGGCCGGATGGTTCCCGACGGTCGAGGCGGCCGCCGCGTCACTCGTGACGGCGACCCCGGTGGCGGCGCCGGGACCAGACGCGGGCCGTTACGCGGCTGGCCACGACGTCTACCGTGGCCTGTACCCGGCGCTGGCTCCGTCCTTCCACCGGATGTGACGTCCGACAACCGGCGACGAGGATCGGCGGGCGCGGGGCGCGTCGCGGCTCCGCGGGGCGTCTCAGGGGTGGAGGAGCTCGAGGTCCTTCTCGGTCACCTCACCGGGCTTCTTGCCCATGATGATCATGGCCAGGACCTCGTCCGCGGTGACGCCATCCTTCCGCACCGTGTCCACGATCTCGCCGTGGTACATGACGCTGATGCGATCGGACAGGTCGAACACGTCGTGGATGTCGTGGCTGATGAGGAAGATCCCGATACCGTCCGCCTTCAGCTGCCGGATCAGGTCCCGGACCTGCGCTGTCTCGGCAGGGCCGAGCGCTGCCGTGGGCTCGTCCATGATCAGGATCCGCGCGTTGAAATGGACCGCGCGGGCGATCGCGACGGACTGGCGCTGCCCGCCAGAGAGCGACCGAACGGCGGTCTTGAAGTTCTTGAAGTTCGGGTTGAGGCGGCCCATGACCTTGCGCGTGGCCGACTCCATCGCCGAATCGTCCAGCGACCCGAAGCGGGTGGTCAGCTCGCGGCCCAGGAACATGTTCGCGGCCGCGTCGACGTTGTCCGCGAGGGCCAGCGTCTGATAGATCGTCTCGATCCCGTACGCCTTGGCGTCGCGTGGATTGCCGATCGTGACCGGCTTGCCCTCGATCAGGATCTGTCCGCTGTCGGCGGTGTGGGCGCCGGACAGGACACGCATCAGCGTGGACTTGCCCGCTCCGTTGCCGCCCACAACCCCGACGACCTCGCCCGGACGCAGGTCGATCGTCACGTCCTTGACGGCATGAACGCCCCCGAAGGCGACCGAGATCCCGCGCATCTCGACGATCGCGGCCGCCGGCTCCATGGTCACGTGTTCGCCTCCGCTGGTCACTTGGAGGTCCGACGGCGGACTGCCGTGTCAAGCCAGACCGCTCCGACGAGCACGACACCGACGATGACGTCCTGGGTCGGGGAGTCCACCCCGACGAGGGCCATGCCCGACTGCAGCGACTGCATCACGACCGCGCCGAGGACCGCGCCCGGGATCGTGCCGATGCCGCCCGCGAACGAGGTGCCGCCGATGATCGCCGCGGCGATCGCATACAGCTCCAGCTGGACGCCGGCACCGGTGACCGCGCTGTTCAGGCGCGCCGTCAGGAAGGCGGAGCTGATCGCACACAGGATGCCCATCAGGGCGAACGTGCCCATGAGGGTGCGGCGCACGTTGATGCCGCCGAGCTCGGCCGCGTCCGGGTTGCCGCCGATCGCGAACACGTAGCGCCCGAATCGGCGCCGGTTCGCGATGATCGTCATCACGATGCGTCACGCCGATCATGATGAGCACGGGCCACGAGATCCCGACCGGGATCTGCAGCCCTCCGGGCGGCTCCGTGATGCCGTGGTCCGCCGCGTACTTCGTCGCGAGGGCGGGCGGCAGGAAGTAGTGGGTGGCAACCCAGACGCCCGCAATGACCGCACCGCAGCTCGCGACGATCACCGTGACGAGCGCCCAGGTCGGCCGCACGGGGAACCCGTACGCCCGCTTTCGGCGTTGCGACGCGACGAAGGAGTAGGTGATGGCGCCGCAGGCCAGGAGCGCAAGAACCCAGCTGACCGTCTCTCCCGCGGACCCGACCCCGGGCGCCCCGCCGATGATCTGGAAGGTCTTGTCCATCGGGGAGATCGTCTGTCCCTGGTCGAACCGGAAGATCAGGCCTCGCCACACGAGGAAGCCGCCCAGGGTGACGATGAAGCTGGGCACGCCGCCGTAGGCCACGATCCATCCCTGCAGGCCGCCGAACAGGGCGCCAAGGGCGATCCCGATCGCCAGCGCGATCACCCACGTGTACGGCTGGTCGAACCCGAGGCCGAGCGTGGTCGGGATCCAGATCGCCTGGGTCATCGCCATGATGTAGCCGAGCAGCCCGACCATCGACCCGAGGGAGAGGTCGATGTTGCGCGACACGATGATCATGACCATGCCGGTCGCGAGGATGGCGACCGCGGAGCTCTGGACCGACAGGTTCCACAGGTTCCGGGGCGTCAGGAAGGTGCCGCCGGACATGATGTCGAAGCCGACCCAGATGACCGCGAGTGCGCCCACCATGCCGAGCATGCGGGTGTCGACATCCAGGGATGCCAGCACCGATCCCAGCGTCCGTCGGGCCGGGACGGGGCTGTTCACGGTCGGAGATGCCTCGGTCACCGCGTCGCCTCCATGGTGGGATCAGGGTGATTGAGTTGCGCCCTGGACCGGGGCGAGCCCGCGGTCCAGGGCGCTGTTGGGTCCGGGTTCAGCTGCGGCTCAGCCGCAGACGTCCACTGTTCCGGCCTTGACGTCCTTGCACAGGACGTCCTTGGTGATCCAGCCCGCGTCCAGGACGTCCTTCAGGTTCGCCTTGGTGATGGGGTCCGGCTTGAGCAGGATCGCGCTGACGGTGTTGCCGCCCGGCGTGGTGAACGGCGCCGCGCCGGCAATCTTGCTCGTGTCAGGGTTGGCGCACAGGGCGACAGCGGCCTCACCGGCCGTCTTGCCCAGCATCCGGGCGTCCTTCCAGACGTCGACCGTCTGCGTGCCGAGCGCGACCCGGTTGAGGGCGGCAGCGTCGCCGTCCTGACCGGAGACCGGCACCTTGCCCGCGAGGCCCTGGGCCGCGAGCGCGGCGATGACGCCGCCTGCCATGCCGTCGTTCTCGGAGAGAACGGCGTCAATCTTGTTGTTGTTCTTGGTGAGGATCTGCTCCATCTCGGTCTGGGCGTTCTTCGGATCCCAGTTGTCCGTGTAGACCTCGTTGCCGGCCGGGATCTTGATGGCCCCGGAGTCGACGGCGGACTTGATGACCTGGTCCATGCCGGACCGCAGGAAGTCGGCGTTGGCGTCGGCCTTGTTGCCCTTGATGACGGCGTACGTGCCGGTCGGGGCGGCCTTGAAGACCTCGGTCGCCTGCATGTTGCCGACGAGGACGTTGTCGAAGGTCGTGTAGAAGACCTTCGGGTCCTCGATCAGCCGGTCATACGCGATGACCGGGACTCCGGCGTTGAGGGCCGCCGTGACGGCCGGCTTGATGGCCGTCCCGTCCTGGGCGAGCAGGATGATGACCTTCGCGCCGTTGGCGATCAGCGTCTCGACGTTGCTCGCCTGCGTGGTCGCAGACGACTTGGCGTCGTTCGAGTCATAGGTCGCGCCGCCAGCGGCCAGGGCCGCCTTGATGGCCGGCTCGTCCCACTTGGCCCAGCGCTCCTCCTGGTAGTTGTTCCACGAGACGCCCACCTTGCAGGCGGTGGTCGCTGCTGATGCCGGGGCGGCCGTCGCGGCCGGGGCCGCAGTGGCAGCCGGGGCCGCCGTGGCAGCCGGGGCCGCGGTGGCGGCCGGTGCGGTTGTCGCGGTGCTGCCCGAGCAGGCACTCACGATGATGGCGGCGACGCCTGCGAGCGTCGCGAGCCTGCGAATACCCATGTGTGTCTTCCTCCTCGAATCGACGATCGACGTCGAGCAACGGCCGATTGCCGGTGGCTAGGCTACAACGTTGGCGATCCCCTTTCATAGACGGCCGCTACGCGGCCCGTGACGGTGTTTGGTGGGAGTCGTCGTGAGGGCTCATGCGCTTGCCAGGTGCAGGGAGCCGAGGCGCGATCCGAACCACGCGGCGGGGTCGGCGAGGATGGGCTGGAACGCGAGCTCCGCCGCACCGAGCAGCGGGGCATCGACGCCGAGCGAGGCGGGGACCAGGCGGACGAGCCCTCGCGGAGCCTGGAGCGCGAGGCGGTCCAGCTCCGCCTCGATCGCCTCGGTGACGAAGGGGAAGATCCGGGAGAACTGGCCGCCAAGGACGACCAGCTGCGGGTTGAGGACGTTGACGAGGCACGCGAGCCCGACCCCGAGCCAGCGCCCGACGTCGTCCAGCGCGCGGAGCGCCGCGGGGGAGCCGGCATCGGCGTCGCGCAGGATCTCGTCCACACCGGCACGCCCGGCGTCGCTTGGCCGTCCCGACCGGACGAGGAGCGCCCCTTCACCGACCTCGGTCTCCCAGCACCCTGTCGAGCCGCACCGGCACGGCAGGCCGGCCGGGTTGACCGGCATGTGCCCGATCTCTCCCGCGTAACCTGCAGCGCCGTTCCAGGGGCTGCCACCGACGATGAGGCCGCCGCCGACGCCGACCTCACCCGACACGTACAGGACGTCGTCCACGCCAACCGCGGCGCCCCGTCGATGCTCGGCGAGCACGCCGAGGTCGGCCTCGTTGCCGACCGAGACGGGAACAGTCGTGCCCAGGGCGCGGGACAGGATTGCCCCGAGGGGAACGTCGGTCCAGCCGAGATTCGGGGCCATCGCGACAACGCCGTCCTGGCTGCGCACGACGCCGGCGACCGCCACCGCGATCCCGATGACGGCCGCTCCGCCACGCCGCCGGTCGCGAAGGCTGGTGGCCAGCTCGGCGAGATCCATGGCGATGTCCCCAGCCGAGGAGTGTCCGCGCGGTCGGTCGATGCGCGCCTCGTCGAGCACATAGCCCCCGATGCCCACGACCGCGGCGGCCAGCGAATCGACGGAGACGTCGAAGGCGAGCACCGTGGCCGCTTCGGGATTGAGGCGGACGAGGGGCGACGGACGCCCCGGCGTGCCGAGCCGCACCTCGCGGTCCTCGGATGCGAGCCCGCTGTCGGTGAGCTGGCCGACGAGGCCCCGGATCGCGCTGCGCGTGAGCCCGGTCTGGATCACGAGGTCCGAGCGGGACAGCGGGCCGTCCTCGTGCAGGCCGCGCACGATCGCACTGAGGTTCGCGCGACGCACCGTCTCGCTCCGGAGTCCAAGATCCAGCCTGCCGGCCTGCAAAGGTTTGTGTTCCTTTCTCCCAAACTTGTGCCAGACTGGGCCACGCGTGCTGGCATGTCAAGTCCGCGGCTTGGCCGATCAAGTCCGCGGCTTGGCCGAAGCTCGCCGTCTCGCTAGAGTGTGGCCGCACAACCGGCCCGCATCGGCCTCGATGCGGGCGTGGCACGGTCGCGTTGCGTGCGTGAGGAGGCCCCGTCGTGACGGATCCGATGGTTGAGCAGGTCGAGGCGCCGGCGCCTCGACGCCTTGTGCGCCGCCGCCGCACCGCCGCCCTGGTGCTGGGGGTGGTCGTGCTCGCCGCCCTGGCCGTTGGCGTCATCGCGGTGAGGCCGTGGCAGACGACGCCCGCCTGTCCCCCGATCGCGGAACACCCGGAATGGTCGGTCGCGCGGCGCTGGGACGAGGCGCTGCTGGACGCCATCCGGCGGGCGCTGCCGGCGCCGACGGTCCACGCCCGGAACCTCTACCACGTCTCGGCCGCGATGTGGGACGCGTGGGCAGCGTACGACCCGACGGCGTCTGGGGTCTTCGTGCACGAGAAGGCGAAGTCGGGGAACGTCGAGGCTGCCCGCAACGAGGCGATCAGCTACGCGGCCTATCGCGTGCTGGCGAACCGCTACATCAAGAGCGTGGGTGCGGACCAGTCGATGTCGGAGTTCGCGGACCTGATGGACGCGATGTGCTACCCGCTGGGCGTCACCACGACCGAGGGCGACTCGCCGGCCGCCGTCGGCAACCGGATCGCGGCGGCGGTGATCGCAGCGGGTCTCGCGGATGGCTCGAACCAGGCGAACGGGTACGCGTCGACGGACTACAAGCCCGTGAACCCGCCGCTGGTGGTGGCCAGCCCCGGCACCACGATGACGGACCCCAACCGCTGGCAGCCGCTCCAGATCGAGCACATGATCTCGCAGAACGGGATCCCGGTGACCAACGGCGTCCAGGTCGCGGTCGGGCCCGACTGGGGGCACGTGACCAGCTTCGCCCTGCCGGCGGGCGGGCCGAACGGGACACCCATCGATCCGGGCGCGCCGCCCCGCCTTGGAGATCCGGCGACCGACCAGGAGTTCAAGGACCAGGCCGTCGAGGTGATCCGCCTCAGCAGCCGGCTGGATCCGACCATCGACGCCACGGTCGACATCTCGCCGGGCGCGATCGGCAACAACGACCTCGGCACCAACGACGGAACGGGGCATACGGTCAACCCGGCCACGGGACAGCCGTACCCGCCGGACGTCGTCAACCAGGGCGACTTCGGCCGAGTCATGGCGGAGTTCTGGGCGGACGGCCCGAACTCGGAGACCCCGCCCGGGCACTGGAACGTGCTCGCCAACCTCGCCTCCGACGAGCTCGCCCCGGACCTCCGGATCGGCGGCACCGGCCCGGTCGTGGACCGCCTGCAGTGGGACACCAAGCTCTACCTCGCCCTCAACGGTGCCGTGCACGACGCCGCGATCGCGGCCTGGGGCCTGAAGGGCCACTACGACACGTCGCGGCCGATCTCGATGATCCGGTACATGGGCGGGAAGGGTCAGTCCAGCGACCCGGCTCAGCCGTCCTACGACAAGGAGGGCCTGCCGCTTGTGCCGGGTCTCGTGGAGCTGATCACCAGGGAGACGACCGCTCCCGGCCAGCGCCACGCGGCGCTGGCCGGCCACGAGGGCGAGATCGCGATCCTGGCCTGGTCCGGTCCCCCGGCCCACCCGAAGACCCAGATCGGCGGGGTCAAGTGGATCCTCGCGGCGGACTGGGTTCCCTACCAGGCCTCGACGTTCGTGACGCCGAGCTTCCCGGCGTACGCGTCTGGTCACAGCACGTTCAGCCGGGCGGCCGCCGAGGTGCTGGTGGGCTTCACGGGCAGCGAGTACTTTCCCGGCGGCGAGAGCGGCTACACGATCCCGGCGGGATCGCTGAAGTTCGAGAAGGGCCCCACGAGCCCCATCACCCTCCAGTGGGCGACCTACTACGACGCGGCGGACCAGGCCGGCCGGTCCCGCCTGTGGGGAGGCATCCACGTCGAGGCCGACGACCTGACCGGCCGCCGCCTCGGCTCGGAGTGCGGGAAGGCAGCCTGGGCGCTGGCCCAGCGCTACTACGCCGGGACAACGGGCTCGTGACCGGTCGGCACGGCTCGTGATCCCCCGGGGTGGCTCGTGACCCGCCGGCGCGTCGCGGTCCTCGGCGGCCTCGTCATCGTCGTGGCGGCCGCCGGGGCGGTGATTCTGGTGGGACCGGGCATCCTGCGCGGGGGCCGGGTCACGCCGACCGTCGCCGCCGTGGCGCCGCGCTTCGTGGACGAGACGGCGACGGCGGGCATCGGCCACGCGTACGACGGCGATGCGACGTTCGCGACGGGCGGCGGCGTGGCGGCGTTCGACTGTGACAACGACGGCCGGCCGGACCTGTACTTCGCCGGCGGTGGCAACCCGGCCGCGCTGTATCGCAACGAGAGCGCCCCGGGCGGCGCCCTCGCATTTGCGCGCGTCGCCGACCCCGTGACAGACGTCGTGGGCGTCAACGGAGCCTATCCGCTCGACGTCGACGGTGACGGGAAGGTGGACCTCGCGATCCTCCAGGTCGGCGGCGCCCACCTGTTGCGCGGGCTCGGCGACTGCCGGTTCGAGCAGGCGGACGCGTCGTGGGGCTTCGATGGCGGCGGCGGCTTCGCGACGGCCTTCAGCGCGACCTGGGAGGGCGCCGCGGCGCTCCCGACGCTCGCGGTCGGCAACTACCTCCAGCTCGACTCGTCGGGCAAGCTGACCTCCGACTGTGCTGCCAGCCTCCTGCTGAGGCCCACGGCCGGCGGAAGCTCGGTACGCCCCAGCGGTGCCACTTGCCCCCGGGTACTGCACGCTGTCGATGCTGTTCAGCGACTGGGACAGGTCGGGACGCCGGGACCTGCGGGTGACCAACGACCGCCAGTACTACACCGACGGCGAGGACCAGCTGTGGCGTATCCAGCCCGGTGAGGCGCCGCGTCTCTACACGGCAGACGAGGGGTGGGTGAGCATGCAGATCTGGGGGATGGGCATCGCCAGCTATGACGTCACGGGCGACGGCTATCCGGACGTGTACCTGACGAGCCAGGGCGACAACAAGCTCCAGACCCTGGCGACCGGCCCCGCACAGCCGAGCTACCGCGACATCGCGCTCAAGCGCGGGGTGACGGCGGCCCGAGCCGTTCGCCGGCGGCGAAGCACTGCCCTCGACGGCCTGGCACCCGGAGTTCCAGGACGTGAACAACGACGGCTTCATCGACCTGTTCGTGTCCAAGGGGAACGTCAACGCCATGCCGGACTACGCCGCGCAGGATCCGAGCAACCTGTTCCTCGGCCAGCCGGACGGGACGTTCGTCGAGGGCGCGGGCGACGCCGGGATCGTCACCTTCGACCGCGGGCGCGGTGCCGTCGTGACCGACCTGAACGCGGACGGCCTCCCGGACCTCGTGGAGGTCAATCTCGGCGCGCCTGTTCGGGTGTGGCGCAATGTCGGGGCCGGGACGGCGACCGCTCCGGTGGCGATGGGCCACTGGCTCGGCATCGGGCTCCAGCAGCCGGGTGGCAACAGGGACGCGATCGGGTCGTGGGTCGACGTCCGCATCGGGGACACCGTCGTGCAGCGCGAGATCACGGTTGGCGGGGGACACATCGGCGGCGCTCTCGTTCCGCTGCACGTCGGGCTCGGCCCGGCGACACAGGTCGACGTCCGGGTCCACTGGCCCGATGGCGAGACGGGGCCATGGCTGCCGGCGACGGCCGACCAGGTGATCGTGGTCGAGCGGGGAGCGGCGAGCGTGCGGCCGTTCCAGGCGGCGAACCCGTGAGCGCCCGACGGGAGGCATGAGCATGGCGAGGGCGAGGGTGGCCGAGGTCGGCATGCCGGACTTCGGCCCGCACGGCCCCAGGCCGTCGATCCCGGCGGAAGCGTATGCCGCCCGTGTCGAACGGCTCCGGGAGCGCGCCGCGGAGCACGGCTACGACCGCCTGGTGGTGTATGCCGACCGCGAGCACAGCGCGAACCTCGCGTTCCTGACCGGGTTCGACCCGCGGTTCGAGGAGGCGGTCCTCGTGCTGGACGTGCACGACCAGCCTGCCGAACCCGCGATCCTGGTGGGCAACGAGTGCTTCGGGGTGGCGGGGGCGGCGCCGCTGCGGATGCGCCGGCACCTGTTCCAGGACCTGAGCCTGCCGGCGCAGCCGCGCGACCGCTCACGACCGCTGGCGGAGATCCTGGGCGGCGAGGGGATCGGACCGGGCGTGCGGGTCGGCGTGCTCGGCTGGAAGTCGTACGCTGACCCCGGGATGCTCGAGGTCCCGTCCTTCCTGGCGGACGAGCTGCGACGGCTGGTCGGTTCGGGCGGGGTCGTGCACAACGCCAACGGGCTCCTGATCGACGCCGCGGACGGCCTGCGGGTGATCAACGACGTGGACCAGCTTGCGGTCCTGGAGCACGCGTCGTGCCGGACCTCCGACGGGATCCGGAACCTGCTCCTCGGCCTGCGGCCGGGGCTGCGCGAGGACGCGGCGGTCCGCCTCCTGGGCTGGGACGGGACGCCCCTGTCATGCCACCTCATGCTCACCGCCGGACCCCGCGCGTCCGCCGGGCTCCTGAGTCCCGCGGAGCGCCCGATCGAGCGTGGGGACCCGTTCACCGTCGCCTTTGGGATCTGGGGCGCGCTGACGTGCCGGGCCGGGTTCGTCGTCGAGGGACCGGACCAGCTGGCGGACGGGATCAGGGACTACGTCGACCGCCTGGTCGGGCCGTACTTCGGCGCCGTCGCAGAGTGGTACGAGGCGCTCCACGTGGGACAGACCGGCGGGGCCCTGGCCGCGATCATCGATCGCCACCTCGGCGACCCGTTCTACGGGATCTTCCTCAACCCGGGTCACCAGATCCACCTCGACGAGTGGGTGGGCTCGCCGATCTTCCGCGGGTCCCGGACCGTGATTCGGTCCGGGATGGCCCTCCAGGTGGACATCATCCCGGCGACGGGCTCGCCCTGGTTCACGACCAACATCGAGGATGGGGTCGCACTGGCGGACGCGTCCCTCCGCGAGGCGTTCGCGGCCGCGTACCCGGAGGCCTGGCGGCGGATCGAGGCACGCCGCAGCTTCATGGCGGACGCGCTCGGGATCCGGCTCCACCCGGATGTGATGCCGTTCTCGAACCTCCCGGCCTACCTGCCGCCGTATCTCCTCCGGCCGGATCGGGCGATGACGATGGCCTGACTGGGGTCCCACCGGGACGCGTCGGGGCCGGGGGCGTTTGCCCGATCATGCGACGGCCTGCTATCCTCCGCCGGTCAAAGACAGGAAAGAAACAGTCATGCCATCGTTCGTGTCGGAGGATCGAGTGCCGCTCGCGCGGGAGAAGAAGCAAGAGGTCATCACGGAGTACGCCGTCAAGGACGGCGACACGGGATCGCCCGAGGTCCAGATCGCGCTCCTGACGGAGCGGATCCGGGACCTGACGGAGCACCTCCGCCGCTTCCCGAAGGACAATCATTCGCGTCGCGGCCTCCTCAAGCTCGTGGGCCAGCGCCGGCGCCTTCTCGCGTATCTCGTGAAGAAGGACGCCACGCGCTACCGGGCCGTCATCGGCTCGCTCGGACTCCGCCGCTAGGACTCGCCGCTTCAGACCCCGGGGGAACCCCGGGGTCTCGCGCATCCGGCTCCTCGCCGCCGCCCGATCCCACCCGCCGCGGGTCGCTCCAATCCCGTCACGACCAAGGAGGTCGTTCACACGTGCCCACACCCACCACGCTCGAGATCGAGTTCGGCGGTCGAACCCTCACGCTCGAGACCGGCAAGCTGGCCGGCCTTGCGGGTGGCGCCGTCACCCTGCGCTACGGCGACACCCTCGTCCTCGGGACGGCCAACCGCAGCCTGCCGCGGCCCGGGCTCGACTTCTTCCCGCTCACCGTCGAATTCGAGGAGCGGATGTACGCGGCCGGCAAGATCCCCGGCGGCTTCATCAAGCGCGAAGGCCGGATGTCGGAGGCCGCGACCCTCGCGGCGCGCCTGACGGACCGCCCGATCCGCCCGCTGTTCCCCGAGGGCTACAAGGACGACGTCCAGCTCGTGATCACGGTCCTCTCGACCGACCAGGAGAACGACCCGGACGTCCTCGGCACCATCGCGGCGTCCGCCGCGCTGACCATCAGCGAGATCCCGTTCCAGGGTCCAGTGGGCGCAGTGCGTGTCGGCCGGATCGACGGGGAGTTCGTCCTCAACCCGACCTACACCGAGCTCGCGGGATCCGACCTGGACCTCGTCGTCTCCGGCACCCGTGACGCCATCATGATGGTCGAGGCGGGGGTCAAGATCCTGCCCGAGGACGTGATGGCCGAGGCGATCCTGTTCGCCCAGCGGTCGCTGCTGCCGCTCGTCGAGCTGCAGGACAAGCTGCGGGAGCTCGTCGGCAAGCCCAAGCTCATCCCGTACCTCGAGCCGCTCACCGACTCCGTCCTCAAGTTCGCGGACCTGGCGAAGGCGGGCGGCGAGTTCGTCGTCGTGGACGTCGAGACGACCGGCACGGACCCGAAGATGGCCGACCTGGTCGAGGTCGCGGCGGTCCGCGTCAAGGGCGGCAAGGTCACCGACACGTGGTCCACGCTCGTGAACCCCGGTCGTCCGATCGTCGGCAACCAGATGCACGGCATCACCGACAAGGACGTCAAGGGCGCCCCGAGCCCGGCCGAGGCCGCGCGCAAGGTGCTGGAGTTCGTCGGCGACGCGCCGTTCGTCGGCCATTCCGTCGGCTTCGACATCGCGTTCATCGAGGAGGCCCTCGGCGACGGCACCCGCGTCGCGCAGGGCACGTACCTGGATACGCTCGTCATCGCCCGCGAGGGCTACCCGGATCTCGAGAACTACAAGCTCGGGACGTTGGCCAACTTCTTCGGCGTCGAGCTCACCGAGAACCACCGGGCGCTGCCGGACGCCGAGGCCACTGCGAACCTGCTGATCTGGTTCGGCAACGACCTGCCCGGCCGGATCGAGACCCTGAGGGACGGCATCACCACGGCCGTCCGCGCGACGCGCACCGACAAGGACGAGTCGGCCAGGCTCCTCGAGGCGGCCCGTCGCAACGCGCGCCTGAGCAAGAGCCTGTTCGGACTGGTCCAGAAGAAGGCCGTCCGGGAGCTCGTCCTGCGCGAGGGCATCCGCATGGACGGCCGCGCCACCGACGAGATCCGCCCGATCTCGGTCGAGGTCGGCCTCCTGCCGCGTGCGCACGGCTCCGGCCTGTTCACCCGCGGCCAGACCCAGGCCCTGACCGTCGCCACCCTTGGGCCGTCCTCTGACGTCCAGCGGATCGACACGATCAGCCCGGAGCTCTCCAAGCGGTACCTCCACCACTACAACTTCCCGCCCTACAGCACCGGCGAGAACAAGCCGATGCGCGGGCCGTCCCGCCGCGACATCGGGCACGGCAACCTCGCCGCCCGGGCGCTCCTGCCGGTGCTCCCGACGCAGGAGGAGTTCCCGTACGTCATCCGCCTCGTGTCCGAGGTCGTGGCCGGCAACGGCTCGACGTCGATGGCCTCGACGTGCGGCTCGACGCTCGCGCTGATGGACGCCGGCGTGCCGATCAAGGCACCGGTGGCCGGCGCGGCGATGGGCCTCGTGCATCGATGGCGACACGGGCAACTTCGTGGTCCTGACCGACATCCTCGGCAAGGAGGACTCGATCGGCGACATGGACTTCAAGGTGACGGGCACCACGGAGGGCATCACCGCCCTCCAGATGGACATCAAGGTCAAGGGCATCGACGAGCGGGTCATCCGCGAGGGCCTCAAGCAGGCGCTCGCCGCCCGCCTGTTCATCCTCGACAAGATGACCTCGGTGCTGCCGTCGGCGCGCGAGGAGATGTCCGAGTTCGCTCCGCGGATCATCACGATCAAGATCAACCCGGAGAAGATCCGCGAGATCATCGGCAAGGGCGGATCGATGATCCGCAAGATCCAGGAGGAGACCGGCACCGAGATCAACGTCGAGGACGACGGCACCGTGGAGATCGCGGCTGTCTCGGGCGAGAACTCGCGCAAGGCGATCAACTGGATCGAGAGCCTCACCCGCGAGGTCGAGATCGGCGCCCTGTACCTGGGCAAGGTCACCCGGCTGATGACGTTCGGCTGCTTCGTCGAGATCCTGCCCGGGCAAGGAGGGGCTCATCCGGATCGGCGAGCTCGCCGACTACCACGTGCCGTCCGTCGAGGATGTCGTGTCCGTTGGCGACGAGGTCATGGTGGTGGTCACCGAGATCGACCGCCAGGGCCGCGTCAACCTGTCCCGCAAGGCGGCGATGCAGCGGCACCTGGCCAAGTAGGTCGCGCGCTCGAACCGGGCAGTCGCCGCGGTGACCTTGGCACCGAACGAACAGCGCCCCCGGGGCCTTCGGCCCCGGGGGCGCTTCCGATTCAGGCGTCCCGCAGCAGTTGCCCCGCGGGCGAGGTCATCCGCCCGCAGGCTGGCCGCAGTTGGCGCAGAACTTCGCGCCCGGCGCGAGCTCCTTGCCGCAGCCGGTGCAGAAGGCCTTGCTGGGCACGGGCGTTCCGCAGTTGGCGCAGAACTTCGCTCCCGGCGCCAGCGTCCCCCCGCAGGAGGCGCACGCTGCGGCCTGCGCGGTACCGGGCGCTGCCGCTGCACCGGGCGCTGCTGCCGGCGCCGCACCGGGCGCGACCCCAGCGGATTGCTGGGCGGCCGCGGCCTTCATCGCGTCGGGGATCCCGAACGCGTTCGCGATGCCACCGAAGAAGCTCGCGGCGGCCGCGCCGGCCTGCTGCGCATCCCGGGCCTGGAGCTCCTCGCTGCGCGGCGAGTCCTCCTTGCAGAAGCCCGAGGCCATGTCGAAGTCGGGGATGCACACGACCCGGCGGCAGGACTGGCACTCGGCGAAGTTGACCTTCACCTCGGCCCAGGCCTTCTCGAGCTCGTCGTTGGTCAGCGTGTTCCGATAGCGGTCGTTGTCGACCTGGTTGGCGGCGGAGTTGCCGACGATCGGGATGTTGCGAAGCAGCCCGCCAAAGGCGGACTTGGCGACGGTCTCCTTGACCTCCTCCACGAGGACCGGCTGCGCGCGGTAGTCGCGACCGCACGACTCGCAGGTGAACATGGCGTACGGCCCCGTGCCGTCGTTGTAGACGGAGTAGGGTGCCTTGCGGGTGGCTTCCACGGTGCCTCCGGTGCTATGCGGTCACATCGACGCGGTCCGGGACGAGCACGCGCCACCAGTGCGGTGGTCGGGTTGTCCAGATCATAGGCCCGTGAACGTCCGCTCCGCAGGGTTTCCCCTGTGTTCTGCCGCGTACCATCAGGCCATGACGGCCGGACCCGACGATATCGAAGGCGACCTGCGGATCAGCACGGATCCGGCCGAGCTCGATCTCGACTGGCTCGCTCCGGCCCTGTCGCGGCGCGCCTACTGGGCGCTCGGGCGCAGCCGTTCCGTGGTCGAGCGGTCCCTCCAGCACTCGCTGTGCTTCGGGGCGTATGCCGGTGGACGGCAGGTCGGGTTCGCGCGGGTGGTCACCGACGAGGCGACCTTCGCCTGGATCTGCGACGTCTTCGTCGACGAGTCCGTCCGCGGGCGCGGGGTGGGGAAGCGGCTGATCGCGGCGATCATCGCGGAGCCGCGGCTCCAGGGGCTCAATCGGATGATGTTGGCGACCCAGGACGCGCACGGACTGTACGCAGGGTTCGGCTTCGAGCCCCTCGCGTATCCGGAGACCTGGATGGTGCGGCCCATGCCCGATGCCGACCGCTGACGCTTCGGTATGACGAAATGCCCCGGGTCGTTGGGTCCGGGGCGCTTCGTCGTGTCTCCCGCCGCGCCGGATCGCGCTGATCTGGCATCGCGATCGCCATCGGTCTCCCGCAGCGCAGGCGTTCATCGGCATCCCATCGAGGTCGGTCGCACGCTCGCGGCGGAGCTCGCAGCGGAGGCCGCCTGATGGACCGCCCGGCCCGGTGCGCCCGGTTGGGCAGGTGCCCGCTGGTATACTGCCGGGCGTGCCCGACAACCCATCGCTAGCAGGTCGGACCGTGCCCGGAACCAGCCCAGACAAGCTCACCGTCGCCGTCGTCGGAGCCACCGGTGCCGTCGGCCGCACGATGATCCAGGTCCTCTCGGAGAAGCAGTTCCCCTACACGGAGCTGCGGCTTCTCGCGTCGGCGCGGTCGGCCGGTAGCGTCATGACGGTGGCGGGCCGGGACAACATGGTTGCGCTCGCGACTCCGGAGGCCTTCGAGGGGGTGGACATCGCGCTCTTCTCGGCCGGGGGCGGGACCTCCAAGGTGCTGGCGCCCGAGGCCGCGAAGCGCGGCTGCGTGGTCGTGGACAACTCCAGCGCCTGGCGCATGGACCCGACCGTGCCGCTCGTCGTCTCCCAGGTCAACCCGGACGACCTGGACTGGCACGAAGGGATCATCGCCAACCCCAACTGCTCGACGATGCAGCTCATGCCGCCGCTGATGGCGCTGCGCGATGCCGTGGGCATCGAGCGGATGGTCGTGGACACCTACCAGGCGGTGGCGGGCACCGGCCAGAAGGCCATCGTCGAGCTCGAGGAGCAGGTGAAGGCCCACGCCGAGGGGCGCGAGAAGGTCGCCAACGTCTACCCGCACGTGATCGGCTTCAACGCCCTTCCGCACATCGACGTGTTCCTCGACAACGGGTACACCAAGGAGGAGTGGAAGGTCGTCACCGAGAGCCGCAAGATCCTCCACCTGCCGGACCTGCGTGTCTCCTGCACGGCGGTCCGCGTCCCGGTGTTCATCAGCCATTCCGAGGCCGTCCACGTCGAGACCCGGGACCCGATCACCCCTGACCGGGCGCGTGAGCTGTTCGCGGCCGTGAAGGGTGTCGTGGTCCAGGACGATCCGGCCAACAACGTCTACCCGCTCGCGATGGACGCGGCCGGGTCGGACCTGGTGTTCGTCGGGCGGGTTCGCCAGGACCCGTCCATCGCGGACAGCCGCGGCCTCGCGTTCTGGGTGGTGTCGGACAACCTGCGCAAGGGCGCGGCGTCCAACGCCGTGGAGATCGCGGAGGTCCTGGTGGCGCGCGGCTGGATCCGGAAGGGCAGCGAGCGCCGAGCGGTGGGTGCGTCCGGGGGACGACCCGGGTGAGGCGCCGCGAGCGCCTGGCGGCGCTCGAGCAGATCGCGAACGAGGTCCGGGACTGCACCGGTTGCCGACTCCACGAGGGACGGACGCGTGCCGTCCCCGGTGAAGGCGACCCCGACACGGAGGTCGTCTTCGTCGGCGAGGGACCGGGGATGAACGAGGACCGCGAGGGCCGCCCGTTCGTCGGACGCGCCGGAGGCCTGCTCGTCCGCCTCCTGGGCAGCATCGGCTGGCAGCGCGATGACGTGTTCATCACCAACGTGGTCAAGTGCCGTCCGCCGGACAACCGCGACCCGCAGCCGGACGAGATCGCCGCGTGTGCGCCGTTCCTCCGGCGGCAGCTCGCGGTGCTGGACCCGGCGGTCGTCGTGACGCTCGGCCGCTACTCCATGGGGACGTTCATGCCGGGCGCCCGCATCGGTCAGGTCCACGGCACCACGACGCCCGCAGACCCCGAGACCGGCGCCCGCGACGCCCTCGTGTTCGCGATGTACCACCCGGCCGCCGCGCTCCGGACAGCGGCCATCGAGCGCGAGAGCTTCGAGGACGTCGCGCGCGTCCCGGAGACCCTGGTCCAGGCGCGGGAGCGCCGCGCGGCCGCCTCGGCCGCGGAGCCTGCGTCCTCCACCGCGACACCATCGCCAGCCATCGTGCCCGCCGATCCCGCGGCCGACGATGGCCCACAGCTCACCCTGTTCTGAAACCCAAGCACGATCGAGACAGCCATGGCAGACCCCAACACGCCCCTCCGCATCATCCCGCTCGGCGGGGTGGGGGAGATCGGCAAGAACATGTACGTGTTCGAGTACGGAGACGACATCGTCGTCATCGACTGCGGGCTCATGTTCCCCGACGAGGAGATGTTCGGCATCGACCTCGTCGTGCCCGACGTCACGTACCTGAAGGAGAACCGCTCCAAGGTCCGCGCGTTCCTCATCACCCACGCCCACGAGGACCACGTCGGCGGCCTGCCGTACGTCCTGCCGGAGTTCCCGGGCGTCCCCGTGTATGCGAGCACGCTCGCTCGCGGCCTCCTGGGCAACAAGATCAAGGAGCACAAGCTCCACAACAACCCGCTGCTCGCGCTCGAGCCCGGCGACGAGCTGGAGATTGGCCCGTTCACGGCGATCCCGTTCCGGATCGGCCACTCGATCCCGGACGCGATGGGTATCGCCCTGCGCACCCCGGTCGGGACCGTGGTCCACACCGGCGACTTCAAGTTCGACCACACGCCGGTCGACGGCAAGCTGTCCGACTTCCACATCCTTGCCCGCCTGGGCGAGGAGGGTGTCATCTGCCTCCTGTCGGACTCGACGCGGGCGGAGAACCCGGGCTACACGCCGTCCGAGCGGATCGTCGGCGAGGCCTTCCGAGAGATCATGGAGCCGCTCGACGGCCGCGTGATCATCGCCACCTTCGCCAGCAACATCGCGCGGGTCCAGCAGGTCCTGGATGCGGCCGCCGACCTCGGCCGCAAGGTGACCGTCATCGGGCGCTCCATGGAGCAGAACTTCCGGATCGCCACGGACCTCGGCTATCTCAGGTACGAGCCGTCGATGATCGTCGCGAAGGACAAGATCAAGGACATTCCCCCGGGCAAGCTCGTCATCGCCACGACCGGTGCCCAGGGCGAGCCGATGGCAGGCCTCGCGCGCATGGCCAACCGCGACCACCGTTTCGTGGAGATCCAGCCCGGCGATACGGTCATCGTGTCCGCCAGCCCGATCCCGGGCAACGAGGAGTACGTCGCGCGCACGATCGACAACCTGTTCAAGGCCGGCGCGAACGTCTACTACCACGCGATCAAGCGGGCCCACGTCTCCGGCCACGCGAGCCAGGAGGAGCTCAAGCTGATGCTGGGGCTCACCAAGCCGACGCACTTCATCCCGATGCACGGCGAGTTCCGGATGCTGGTCCAGCACGGGCGCCTCGCGATCGAGACCGGCGTCCTGCCCGAGAACGTGTTCATCATCGAGAACGGCACGCCGATCGAGATCTTCGCGGACGGCAGCGCCCGTCGAGGCCAGCCCGTCGCCGCGGGCTATGTCTACGTGGACGGCCTGTCCGTCGGCGAGGTGGGGGACGTGGTACTGCGTGACCGTCGCGCGCTGGCGAACGACGGCATGTTCATGATCGTCGTCCAGGTGGACAAGCAGACCGGGCGCGTCGTGGGCCGACCGGAGATCATCACCCGTGGCTTCGTCCACGGGAACGAGGAGGACCCGATCATCGAGGAGGCCATCCGCCGGATCCGCGACGCCGTCGATGCTCCCGGGGACCGGATCTCGGAGGTTGCGCTCCTCAAGTCCCAGATCAAGGACAGCCTTTCCCGCTTCCTGTACGAGCAGACCAAGCGCCGTCCGATGGTGTTTCCGGTCGTGGTCGAGGTCTAGCGGATGGCTCCTCGGCGACGTTCCGCGCCGCGCTCCTCCCCGGCCAACCGGACACCGGCGGGCTCGCGCCGCGCGTCCAGGGCCGCGTCCCGGCAGGGCGGCGGGCTGCCGCGTCCGCGGCTGTCGCTCGGGCTGTCGCCGGCCGTCCTGCGGTCCCTCGTCGGGATCGTGCTGCTGATGCTGGGCGCGGTGTCGCTCATCGCGCTGGCGCTCCCCGGCGGGTCGCTCACCGACTGGTGGCGGAACCTCACCGTGCCCTACTTCGGGGCGGCGCGCGTCCTGTTCCCCCTGGTCCTGCTGGTCGCCGGGTGGTACGTGGAGTGGGGACCGGGCCGGGAGCCCGGCGCGCCGTGGGGCAGGACGCTGCTCGGGATCACCCTCGCCTATGCCGCGTTCCTGGGGGTGATCCAGGTCGTGAACTTCCGTGGCGAGTTCACCGGTGGTCGCATCGGGCGTGCCCTCGAGAGCCTGCTGGCGCCCCTGCTGACCACGCCCGGCGCGTTCATCATCCTCGTCGGACTGATGATCACGGGGATCCTGATCGCGTTCGACATGCCGCTCAGGGCCCTGCTCGCCCCGCTGCTCACCGGGGCCCGCGCGGCCGGGTCCACGTTGCAGGACCGCACCTCGAAGGCACCCGAGGCCGCTGGAGCGACATCCGGGCGCACCGCCGACGGTCGTCCGGCCGGAGCGGCCGCGGGGTCGGCGGCCGCAGTGGGCTCCGCCGAAGCAGGTCGGCGCGGCAGATCCCCCAAGATCTCGGGCGCGGACGCACCCGGACAGACGGGCGTCTGGGGTGTGGACGCGACGGGCGCGGGCATCCCGGGCGCGGTGCCCTCACAGACCCCGACGTCCGCGACCTTCGCGCCCCAGCGGAACGGCAGCGTCGCGGTCAATGGAGTCGCGGCTCCCGTGCTCGCCGCCGCAGCCGTCGGTGCCGTCCCCCGCGACGCGCAGGACGGGACAGGCGCCGCGGACGCGCCGCCGACCCGCGAGGCGATCGAATGGCGCCTCCCGCCGCACGACCTCCTGGACCCCGGCGAGGTGCCCACCCCGGCGGCCACCGGGAACGCGGACCTCGTCCACGCGCGAAACGAGGGGATCATCGTCAAGAAGCTCGCGAGCTTCGACATCGAGGCGCGGATCATCGGCCGGAACGCGGGCCCCGTCGTCACCCAGTACGAGGTCCAGCCCGCGCCGCACATCAAGCTCAGCCGGATCGAGGCGCTCCAGGACGACCTGTCCATGGCGCTCGCGGCCCGGAGCATCCGGATCGAGGCGCCGATCCCGGGCAAGAGCGCGGTCGGCATCGAGATCCCGAACGCCGAGTTCAACGTCGTGGCGTTGCGCCGGATCCTCGAGGAGCTGGACTTCTCGGCGTCCGGCACGCGGCTGACCTTTGCCCTGGGTCGGGACGTCGCCGGCCGGGCCCAGGCCGTGGACCTCGCCAAGATGCCCCACCTGCTGATCGCGGGTGCCACGGGCTCCGGCAAGAGCGTGATGGTCAACGCGCTCATCACCAGCCTGCTGTGCAACGCGACGCCGGACGACGTGCGCATGATCCTGATGGACCTCAAGCGCGTGGAGCTCGCCGGGTACAACGGCCTGCCGCACCTGCTGGTCCCGGTCATCACCGAGCCGGAGCGTGCCAAGGCAGCCCTCAAGTGGGCGGTCGCCCAGATGGAGCACCGGTACCGCCAGTTCGCCGGCGCCACCGCCCGCAACCTCAAGGCCTACAACGAGACCCGGGTGGACCCGGCGGACCGGCTGCCGTACATCGTGATCATCATCGACGAGCTCGCGGACCTGATGATGCGCGAGGGCAAGAACATCGAGGACCCGATCGTCCGGCTCGCCCAGAAGGCCCGCGCCACGGGCATCCACATGGTGCTCGCCACGCAGCGGCCGTCCGTCAACGTGGTCACGGGGCTGATCAAGGCCAACTTCCCGAGCCGCATCGCGTTCGCGATGGCGAGCCAGATCGACAGCCGGACGATCCTCGACTCGCCGGGTGCCGAGGACCTGATCGGCCGCGGCGACATGCTCTACCAGCCCAGCGACCTGCCGCGGCCCATGCGCCTCCAGGGCGTGTTCGTGTCGGACCCGGAGATCGGGCGCGTGACCCAGTTCTGGCGCGACCAGATCGACGATCCGCGGTACGACCTCTCGATCATCAACAACGACGAGGAGTCCACCGGGAGCGTCGAGGACGTCACGGACGACGATGCGGACCGGCTTTTGATGGATGCCGTTTCGGTCATCCGGGAGTACGATCGCGCTTCGGCATCGCTGCTCCAGCGGCGACTGCGAATCGGTTATGCGCGCGCCGCCCGGATCATCGACCAGCTCGAGGCGCGCGGGTACGTGGGGGCGTTCGACGGGTCGAACGCCAGGGTGGTCCTCCGTCGTGACGACGGTCCGGCTGCTGCGGAAGACGAGGACGACGCATGACCACGCGAGACGACGCGCGGCGCAGTCGTGCGCAAGCGCGCGATGGCGATCGCGCATACGCGACCGAGGCGGGCCCGTCCCTGCCCGAGCGGCTCCTGGCGGCGCGCGAGCGCAAGGGAGTGGACCTGTCCCGGGCAGAACGCGACACGAAGATCCGCGCCCGCTACCTGCAGGCACTCGAGCACGGTGACTACCGGGAGCTCCCCGGAGCCGTCTACACGAAGGGGTTCCTGCGCAACTACGCGCTCTACCTCGGCCTCGACCCCGACGACGTCCTGCGCCAATGGAAGAACGAACGCGGTGACGCGGCGATCCCCGCGGAGCCCGTCCTGGCCGTCCCAAAGCCCCTGGCGGCGCCACGCCAGGGCATGACGTTCTCGCCCGTCGTGGTCGTGGCAGCCCTGCTCACGGTCCTGATCGTGGTCTTCGGCGTCTACATGGGGATCCAGCTGGTCCGGTTCGCCAAGCCGCCGACGCTCGCGGTGACGAACCCGTCCCAGTTCGTCATCGACGTGCCCGAGGACACGACGACCTACACGATGGAGGGCACGTCCATCCCGGGGGCGACGATCACGATCACGGCGGCCGGACGGGACGAGCCGTACCGGGTGTCGGCCGATGCGACAGGCAAGTGGAGCAAGGATGTCGACCTGCGGCGCGGCCGCAACCAGTTCGACATCGCCGCGGTGGATCCCGACACGGGCAAGACTGCCGAGAGCACGCCGCGGATCTTCATCACGGTGCCGTTCCTCGTGATCGAGGCGCCGACGCTCAACCTCACCTCGCCCGCGGACGGATCCCAGTTCGAGAACGGTGCCATCCCGGTCAAGGGCACCACCACGAACGCGAAGACCGTCGCCGTGTCGGCAAACCTCGTGGCGCCGGCCGGGGCGCCGGTGCCGACACCTGCGCCGCCCACGCCCACGCCCAAGGCGAGCGCATCAGCGCCCGGCGCCGCCGTCTCGCCGGCACCAACCGCGCCGCCGACCGTCGGGCCGGTCACGGTCGACGTCGCGGCGGACGGCAGCTTCGACACGCCCCTCGACCTGTCGGCCGGGAGCTGGCAGATCATGGTCACCGCCACGTCCGCGGATGGCAAGGCCGTCTCGCTCACCCGGAACGTCTCGATCCAGTACCGGGGCGTCAACCTGGTCGTGACGATCAAGGGGTCCCGGGCATGGCTCAAGGTCTGGGTCGACGGCACCGTCTCCAGCGAGACCGGCACGGCCGGCACCGTCTACGGCCCGGGCAAGGTCCTGACGTTCACGGCGAAGAACACCGTCGAGGTGCGCACCGGCAAGTCCAGCGCCACCTACTTCACGCTGAACGGCACGGACCTCGGCCGCATGTCGGCGAAGAGCAACCCCGAGACCTGGCTGTTCGCGCCGCCCGCCGCTCCGGTCAAGACCAACCGCACCTGACGTGGCGGATCCGCTCGTCGACCTCGCCGCGCGCCTCGCCGCCCGCTGCACGGCCCTGGGCTTGACCGTTGCCACCGCGGAATCGTGCACCGGCGGGCTCGTGGCGCACCTGATCACGGAGGTGCCCGGCTCCTCCGCATACCTGCGCGGCGGGATCGTCGCCTATGCGGATGACGTGAAGCGCTCGTCCCTGGGCGTCACCCGGGAGGTCCTCGCGGCTTATGGGGCGGTCTCCGCGCAGGTTGCGCTCGCGATGGCAGAGGGCGTCCGGCTGGCGCTCGGGACTGACCTCGGGGTGGCGGTGACCGGCGTTGCCGGCCCCGATGGTGGCAGCGAGGCCAAACCAGTCGGCCTGGTCTACGTGGCGGTCGCGGGTCTCGGGGCGCCGGACGTTCGCCGGTTCCTGTGGGTGGGCGATCGATCTGCGAACAAGCGGAGCTCCGCGGAAGCGGCGTTGGCGATGCTCTTCGAGCGGGCGGACTCTGCGCGGGCCGGAGCGTGACCGTGCGCGGCGCCGAGGAGATCGGGGCGGGGCTCGCGGCTGCGAGGGCGTCGCGTCCCATCCGGGACGGGGAGCGGATCCACGTGGTCGGTGCGGCCGGGGCCGGCGCATCCGCGGCGTCTCTCCTCGCCGCGTGGGCCGGCGCGGCCGTGGACGGCTGCGACCCGGGCGGTCCGGGCCCGTACACGCCCGCCCTGGAGCTGGCCGGCGTGCGCGTTGCCCCGTCACACGACGCGGCTCACGTCCGGCGCACGCCACATCCGGCGCGCATGGCGGTGACCAAGGCGCTCACGGCCATCGACCCCGATCATGCGGAGCTGCGCGCGGCCCGCGAGCTCGGGGTTCCCGTGGAGCCATGGCAGCAGGTCGTCGCCGATGCGGCGGCTGGAAGGCGGCTCGTGGCGGTGGCGGGGACGCACGGGAAGAGCACCTCGTCGGGCTGGCTCGTCCACGTGCTCGCGGACGGTGGCGCGGATCCGGGTGCCTTCGTCGGTGCGCTCCTGCCGGCGGCCCTGACCGGAATCGGCGTGCCGGCGACGGCACGGCGCGGCCTGGGAGCGCCGTTCGTCGTGGAGGCCGACGAGTACGCCGGCAACTTCGACCCGTACCGACCCGAGGTCGCCGTGCTCACGTCCGCGGAGTGGGACCACCCGGACGTGTTCGCCGATCGAGCCGCCGTCCTCGCGACGTTCGAGGCCTGGGTCCGCGGCTGGGGCGAATACCGGCCGGACGGCCGCGTCCCGGTGCTCGTGGCGAATGTCTCCGACGCCGGCGTGGCCGAGCTGGCGGCGCGCCTCGCGGACTGGCCCGGCCGGATCGTGGCCACGGCGCTCGTCGATGTCGCCCCACAGCGGCTCGGAGGATATGCGCGCGGGATCGCGGACCAGTTCGCAACGGGTGCCGGCCCGGCGGAGCCCCTGCTCGGCCGGGTCACCGCCGCCGGACGGGACGTGACGGTGCTGGAGGTGTCCGGCCTTGACCCGCTGGCGGGTCCTCAGCCCATCAGGCTCCCGACAGCCGGTCGCCACAACGCGGCGAACGCGCTGGGCGTCGCGGGTGCCGCCGCCGCGATCGGCCTGGGCGCCGCCGCCATCGCCGCCGGCCTGGCGACATTCCGGGGTGTCGGACGCCGGCTGGAGCGAAAGGGCGAGGTGTCCGGCGTGGTGGTCTACGACGACTACGGGCACCATCCGACGGCGATCCGGGAAACGCTCGCGGCCGTCCGCCAGCGGGAACCAGGGCGGAGGACCTGGGCGGTCTACGAACCGCTGACCTTCCATCGGACGGCGGCGATGCTGGACGACTTCGCGGAGGTCCTGGCAGCGGCGGATGGCGTTGCGGTCGCCGACATCTGGGCCGGTCGTGACCTGGACACGACGATCGCGTCAGCGGAGGGTCTCGCCCGTGCCGTGGCCGTGCTGGCGCCGTCGATCCCCGTGGCTGCCCCCGGGTCCGTGGAGGCGACGGCGCGCTGGCTGGCCGGCGAGGTCCGACCGGGCGACGTCGTCCTGGTCATGGGTGGCGGTCGCTCGTACCGCATCGGCGAGCTGCTCCTCGAGCACCTGGCGGCGCGATGACCGTCACCTATGCGGAGGCCTTCGATCTCCTCCGGGCGCTCGCCCGGGCGCGCGTCCGATACGACGGGGACGCCTCCACGGCGTTGTTTGCCGAGGACGCGCAGATCGTCCTCGACCCGTTCCTGCCGCCGCTCGTCGGGCACAACGATCTGAGGGCATACTTGCTGGAGGCGGCCGACGCGGAACGTCACTACGATCTTGCCGTGGAGCGGCACTGGGTCAGTGGAGACACCGTGCTGGCGGCTTGGCATGCGAGCTGGAACCGGACGGCCGATGCGGCGAAGGTCCGGCAGGCTGGGTTCCTCTCCGCCGAGGTTGGGGGGGACGGGCGCATCATGCGCCTGAAACTGTGGGCCGTGACCCGCGACCACGTCGCGGGCTGAAAGGAGGGTCGATGGCGGGCGAGATCTCGTTCGACGTCGTCTCGGATTTCGACGAGCAGGAGCTCCGCAACGCGCTCGACCAGGTGCGGCGCGAGGTCCAGCAGCGCTACGACTTCAAGGGTGCGTACGTCGACCTGGCACAGGAGAAGGAGCGCCTCGTCCTGGTGACCGACAGCGACATGCGGGCGAGGGCGATCCGGGACCTGATCGAGTCCAAGGCCGTGCGCCGGAACCTGTCGCTCAAGATCTTCGAGTGGGGCGAGGTCCTGCCTTCGGGCGGTAACAAGGTCCGCCAGGAGATCACCCTCCGGCGCGGCCTGCCCGATGACCTGGCGCGAAAGCTGGTCAAGCTGATCCGGGACGAGTTCCCCAAGGTCCAGCCGCGCATCCAGGGCGACGCGATCCGCGTGGCCGGCAAGAGCAGGGACGAGCTGCAGAAGGTCATCGTCCGGCTGCGTGAGCTCGACGAGGCCGTCCCGCTCCAGTTCGACAACTACCGCTAGGAGAGGGTCCAGGATGCCCGGAGCCCGCCATGCTCGACTGATCATGACGATTGTCGCAGTCGTCGTGATCGCAGGCATGCTTGCCGCCATGATGGCGTCAGCCACCACGATCACCCCGCGCTAGGGCGGCTCGTTCGCCGTCCACCCGTTCGCACGCCCCGGCCCCTGACGGACCGCCGTCCCGGCCGGCCACAGGAGGTCGCGATGCAGTCCCACCTCGACCAGGACCCCCAGCCGGAGGCAGCCGCCACCGAGGCTGCATCGGCCGAACCGGAGATGGCCATCGACGCCCTCGCGGACGAAGCCGGGCCGGGGCCCGTGATCCAGCCGGAGCCCGACGTCCAGCCGGAGCCCGACGTCCAGGCGGAGCCCGCCGACGAGGCGGTGGCCGCAATCGACGAGGGTCCGACGCGGGTTGACTCCGCCGAACCGGAGCCCTTCGCCGAGAGAGACGCGGCCGAGCCCGCCGTCGGAATCGAGACGGCCGAGGCGGAGGAGGCCCCACCGTCAGAGACCGCGACCCTGGAGGAACCGGTATCGGGCGCCGGGCTGCCGACCGAGCCGGAGCATGGCGCGGGGGCGGAGGCGGGATCGCAGCCGGAGACCCCCATCGCGGAGCCGAGGACCGTTGCCGAGCTCATCGCTGCGACGCTGCGCGGCGCTGGGGTGCGCCTCGCGTTCACGGTGCCCGGCGAGAGCTTCCTGCCGGCGTTGGACGCCCTCGAGGCCGCGGGCATCCGTATCGTCGCCACGCGCCACGAGGGTGCCGCCGCCTTCGCTGCCGAGGCCTATGGCCAGCTGACGGGTAGGCCGGCAGTCTGTCTCGGCACGCGCATCGTCGGTGCGTCCAACCTCGCCATCGGCATCCACACGGCGACCGCGGACTCGACGCCGATGTTCGCACTGGTCGGCCAGGTCGAGCGGCGTCACCGTGGCCGCGAGGCGTTCCAGGAGTCGGACCTCGTCCGCGGCATCGGGAGCCTGGCGAAGTGGGCAGGCGAGATCGACGACCCGGCCACCGCGGCCGGGACCCTCGAGACGGCCCTGCACGCCGTCCTCGAGGGTAGGCCCGGGCCCGCTCTGATCGCCCTTCCGGAGGACGTCCTCGCGCTCCCGATCCCCGAGGGGACGCGCGCACCCGTCGTACGGCCGCACCCGGAAGGGCCGTCGCCCTCGGACATTCGCGCGGTGCTCCACTTCCTGGCATCGGCGGAGCGCCCGGTGATCCTGGCCGGGGCCGGCATCCTTCGGGCCCGGTGCTCGAACGATCTCGTGCGGTTTGCCGAGCTCCTCCATGTCCCCGTGATCGCCAGCTGGCGGCGCGGTGACGTCATCCCAAACGACCACCCGCTGTACCTTGGGATGGCCGGCTTCGGAAGCCCGGCACCGGTGCGTGCCCGCCTCGCGGCCGCGGATGCCATCCTCGTGCTGGGATCGCGCCTCAGCCAGCCCACGACGTTCGAGTACACGGTTCCTGGTGCGGGCCAGCCCTGGATGCACGTGGACCTCGAGCCGCGGACGGGAGCCCTGGGTGACACCCCGGCCCCGGTGCGTTCCGTCAACGCCGATGCGCGTGCGTTCCTGCGCGCCGCCGTCGCGCGCCTCAAGGACGGCGTCCTGCTCGCGGAGCCGCTCCTTGCCCGCGACCGCAACAACGCGTTCGACCGGGACGCCTGGGAGGCGTCCACCGTCGTGGACGACGCGACGTGGTCCGGGCCGGGGATCCACCCGGGACGGATCATCGCCGACCTCCGGCGCCTGCTGCCCGAGGACGCGATCCTGACCACGGACGCGGGAGCATTCGCCGGCTGGGCCGCCCGCGGGTTCCGGTTTCGCCGGCCCGGCACCTTCCTCGGCCCGACCTCGGGAGCCATGGGCTACGCGTTTCCCGCGGCCCTGGCGGCGGCCCTCGTCCATCGCGAGCGACGCGTCGTGGCGCTTGTGGGGGATGGCGGCATGGGCATGACTCTGGCCGAGGTCGAGACGGCGGTGCGCGAGGGTGCCCACGTCGTCGCGGTCGTGTTCGACAACGAGCGCTACGGGATGATCCGCGGTCACCAGGACCTGCAGGGGAGCCCCACCGCACCCGGCACCGACCTCGGGCCGGTGGACTTCGCCGCCGCGGCGCGGGCGTGCGGCGCGCGAGGCGTGCGGGTCGAGTCGGACGCTGCCTTCGAACCCGCGCTCCGGACCGCCCTCGCGGCATCCGGTCCGACGGTCATCCAGCTGGTCATGGATCGACGCTGGGCAAGCGTGGACCAGCCTGCGACGGAAAGGGCCCTTTGACCCGGCCAACCCTGCACCTGGTCCCGGAGGCGGCCTGGGAGACGCGCGACCCGGGGTCGCCGTACCTTCCAGCCGCCTACGCGGAGGACGGCTTCATCCACTGCACGGACGGCGACCCGGAGATGGTGGTCGTTGCCAACCGCTTCTATCGCGAGGACCCGCGGGACTTCCTGCTCCTGACCCTGGACCTGGACCGGACGGGCAGCCCCTGGCGTTTCGACGACCCGGAACGACGCTATCCGCACGTCTACGGCCCCATCGATGCCGCCAGCGTGATCGAGGTCCGGCGGATGTTCCGCCGGACGGACGGCGAGTTCACGGGGATCGGCCCACGCTGACGGGCGTCAGGGCGACGGGGGCGTCCTCGGCAGGAGCGCCCACGCGAGAAGCGCGCCGAGCGCGGTGACGGCGACGGCGACGGCGATCGCCAGATCCGTCCCGATGCCGACGAGCGTGCCGCCGAGGGCCGCCCCGAACGGGTAGCCCAGGAAGTTCATCGCCATGGAGATCGCGAACGCGCGACCCATCCAGGCAGGATCGGTCCGGCGCTGGCGCAGCGTGAACAATGCAACGTCAAGGGGTCCGTTCAGCAGCCCCTGGATCGCCATGACGACCACGAGGACCGGCAGGGTAGGGGACAGCAGCAGGGCGGCGGTGGAGACCGCCATGCCTGCCATCGGCCAGATGAGCATCGGCCGCTCGCGACCCTGGGTCCGCCAGCGGCCGGCGATCAGGGCCCCGATCCCGCCGGTGATGCCGGACACGGCGAACACCACCCCCACGACCACGGGTCCGAACCCCATCTCGCCCAGGATCATGACGGGCAGCACGATCGAGACGATCCCCCAGCCGAGGTTGACGATCGCGAGCGAGATGCCAAGCGCGCGCAGGGTCGGGTTGCGGAGCGTGTAGCGGAGACCCTGCCAGGCGTCGACGAGCAGCTTGCCGGTGGAGGCCGTCGCCGTGGCCGGATCCGCGATGCCGACGAACACCACGGCCGAGATCGCGAACAGGAGGGCGATGACGATCAGCGCCTGCGGGCCACCCGCGACCTCCACCATCAGCCCGGCCGCGGGCGGGCCGACGAGGGTGGCGACGACGTAGCTGTTGGAGTCGAGGGCGTTGACGCGTTCCCAGAGGCGCCTCGGCACGATCAGAGGGAAGAGGCTCCGCAGGCCGACGGAGCTCAGCGGGGCGGTGAGGCCGGCGACGCCCGTGACCAGCACGAGCACCGTCGGAGTGAGGGCGCCCGTGAGTGCCAGGATCGCGATCAGGGCCAGGGCGCCCGCCCCGACCAGCTGGTCAAGGATGATCAGGCGCGCCCGTCCGTGACGGTCCAGCAGCGCCCCCACGATCGGGCTGACGAACAGTCCGGGGGCGACGCTGGCGAAGGTGACAAGGCCGGCCAGCGCCGGTGAATGGAACTCCTGGAGCGTGAACAGGACCATCGCGACGCCCAGCATGCTGCCGCCGATCCGGCTGAGCGTCATGCCCAGGAGGATCCGGCCGAGCGTGGGGATCGCGAACAGAGCGCGGTAGGAGGGAGCGGGCTCGGGGCCGTGCATTCCCCCCGACGCTAGCAGAGGTGACGAGGGCCGCGCCGCGCTTCCCCGTCCGACCGCGAGATCGAGGTCCTGGATCTCGCGCAAGGCGAGGGCTCGGGCCGAGATGGGGCACTGCCCGCAACATCCCGATCTCGCATCCTCGCCCTGCGCGGGGGAACACGCGGGTCGCGCCAGGGTGGCGCTGGCCGCGACGCGAAACGGACGCGCTCGGCCGCGCGTCTGTCTGACCAGTGGTCCCCGCCCGACGACGAGGGTAGAGTCGACCTGGACGCCATGAGGAGGACGGTCAGCCGTGGGTAGTCCGCATCACGGTCCCTATGGCTGGCGCGCCGGGACCGTCCGGGTCCTCGCCAATGCGCTCCTGGTGTTGCTGGCGTACGGGGTCGTGTCCATGGGGGCCGTGGCGGCAGAGGTGATCATCACTGGGTGGACCCCACCCGACACAGTCGATGGGATGCCGCTGGTGGTGTTCGCGGCTGTCTTCTTCGTCGTCCGCTGGATCTACGTCCTGCCAGGCCTGCTGCTGGTCCTGGTCGGCATCGAATACGTCGCCCGCCGCTCTCCGCGCGCACGTGTCCTGACCGCCATCATCGCGTTCGCCCCAATGCTCCTGTGGGAGCTGACGAAGTCGCCGGGCGACTTCCCCTCCATCACCGGTGCGGTTCTCGGCGTGACCGCAGTGCTGTTCGCAGTCCTGGCGCGTCTGCCGGGCCGCTTCGGGGAGCGCTCGACGAGAGATCGCGGGGCAGCGCAGCCCCCTGCCGGAACCGCAGTCGCTCCTCGCTGACCCGGTTCCGCCGAGCAGCTCGTCGTCAGTGGCCGTCCTTGGTCGTCTGCCGAGCGTGCTTTCGTTCTCGCGGACGCTTCTCCGACCACGAGTCGGTGACCTGCTTGAAGACCTTGCCCATGCCCGGGCGCATCAGGTCCCGTCGCCGGGCGTCGAGATCGTGGTCGCGACGACGCACCCTCGCGGCCTCGCGGGCGTCCAGCGGCTCCATTGGCTCCCCGCCGCGGGCGGGGTCCCGATCCTCGTGCATGCGGCGATGGTCGCGCGGGACCGGTGCATCGTCAACCGCGCGGACGAGCCAGCGCGGGACGCTCCGCGGGTCAGGGTCAGGCGCCGCGCGTCGCGGTCACCGAGAAGGACAGCGGAAGTCGGCCGCGTTCCACGGGACTCACGTCCCTGTGGCCGGCCCACCAGTCCACCGGGTACTCGGCGACCTCGTCGAGACGCAGACCGGATCGGACCAGCGCGGTGATGATCTCGCCCATGGTCCACGCCCGCGCGAACTTCCAGTGCTGCTCGCCGTCGGGGATGGACAGGCGGTCGATGTAGGCCGGCGCCCAGCCCCGGGACGCCTCCGGTCCCGCGAAGTAGTCGTAATCGGTGAGTGCCCAGTTCCCGTCCTCGTCAGCGGTGAACAGCCACTCGGCCGGGTGTCCCTCGAAGAGCACCAGGCGTCCCTCGGGCGCGAGCAGGCGCCGCAGCACGGCGGCCCACGCATCGAGGTCCTGGAGCCAGATGAGCGACCCTCGACCCGTGTACAGCAGGTCAGCCGTCCCATCGAGGTCGTGGGGAACGTCCAGCACATCGGCCTCAACCCAGGTTGCCGGCGCGCCGGTGGCCTCGGTCAACCTGCGGGCGAGGTCCAGCATGCGGGGGCTGAAGTCGATCCCGACGACCTCCGCCGCACCCAGGTTCCAGAGCGAAAGGCTGTCCCGCCCGCCCGCGCACTGGAGGTGGATCGCGCGTCGGCAACTGCCCCGGAGGTCGCCGATCAGGGCATGTTCCAGCGGGAACAGGTTGGAGCCTCCTCCCCGGATCTGCGCGACCGACTCCTCGAACCAGCCCTCGTACCGCTCCGCCGCCTGGTCCCAGGCGGCGCGATTGGCCGCGTGCATGGCTCGGACGTCGGAAGCCTCCCCAGGCGTCGCCGGCCGGACGTCGGAGATGTCTTCGGGTTGGTCGTGGCTCATGGTCATGGCGCCGAGTCTAGCGCCGGGCGGGCGTCGAGGAACGTGACGGTACTCGCGGCCATGCGCCAACGCCCGCGGCCGTACGATGGCCGCGCCGTCCCGGGAATCGGAAGGGCCGCCATCCCCTCGGACGGCGGCCCGGCATGGGTTGCTTCGGGGGCCGGGCGAACGACCGGCCCCGCGAGCGGAGGCGGTCGGGCTCACGCCCCCGACCGCCCGGGCCTGCCGGCGCGGGATTCATCCGAGAGATTGCCCGCGCGGGGACGCGTCACCGGGTTCAGGGCACCGCGCGATGCGTCTTCGCTCGCCGTCAACCGGCGCGACTGGGTCCTGCGCCGTCGCGAGCCTGGCCACATGGCCGTTCGCATCGCCTTCACCGGCTACCTCCGGGACGCCCTCCGCGGGGGAAGGACGAGAGGACACCATTATCCGACGGGTGCGCAACCCCCACCAGTACACCCCCACCAGTACTGTGTGTTGTTGGTTCCCGAGAGCACGGATCGTTTCGCCTGGCGCTGGGGGACCCGGGACGAACGGTCACGGTCCTGCCGCCAGCCGGGTCCGTCGCCGCGACCGACAGCGCCAGGGTCGCCGCGGACCCGCCCGTCGTCGGGTCTTCCGGCACTGCCGCGAACACCGCCGAACCGCCTGGACCACCCCACCGCCGACGCCCGGCAGGCTTCCCGAGAACAGGCGACCATGACGGGATGTCCCGCCTTCCCGCCCGCTCCGGCGCCGACATCCACCTCGCCGATGCATTCGAGCGTCCCGGGTGCCCGATCTGCCGTGAGCTCGATCGCGGCGAGGCCGCCTATCTCGAGTCGCTCCTCGCGGAGAGCGTCAACGACGTCGGGTTCCGCGCGACGCTGGATGCCGCTCGCGGGTTCTGCGCGACGCATTCGCGTGCCATCCTCGCGAGCGACAGGCGCAGGTCGGGCACCCTGGGGGCGGCCATCCTGCTGCGGGCGACCCTGCTCACGCGCCTGCGGGACCTGGAGGCCGCGCACGTCGCCCGGGGGCGGAGCCGGTCGAGACGCCTGGCTGATGCCGCACGCGCACCGGCCTGTCCTGCCTGCGTGCGGATCGCGCGGAATGCGGACGGCCTCCTCGACGGACTGGCGGCCCAGGTCGCCGATCCTGCCTGGGCCACGGCAATCGAGGCCGCGCCGTTCTGCCTGCACCACCTGCTCGCCCTGCTGGCGCGCCGCCCGGCGTCAGGGTCATGGGGCGATGTGGAGGAACGGCAGCTGGAACGCCTCCGGGACCTCGCTGAGCTGCTCGGGCGCTTCGCCCATGCGTCGAGCCACGACCGGGCGCATCTCCAGACCGACGAGCAGCGGGCGTCCGTCGACGCCGCGGCGGGCCTGCTGGGCCGCGAGCGCCCCTGAGCGACCAGCGGTGTGCTTCCGCTGATCCCGGGGAGGGGCCTCAGCCTCCTGAGACCGCCGGGATGATGTGGACCTCCGCACCTGGCGGGACCGGCGTGTCGAGGCCGGCGCGCTCGCCGGCGACGAAGACGTTGAGGTGGCGGCGCAGGCTGGGGCCAGCGTCCAGCACCCGATTCGCCAGGCCGGGGATCCGGTGGTCCACGTCCGCGATCACCGCCGCGACCGTCGGTCCCGTCGCCTCGATCCGCCGGGGGCAGTCCGGGAACAGCGCGACGAGCGACCGCGGCAGGTGGACGACCGCCGGGCGCGGGTCCTGCTCACCCAACGACCAGGGCCTCCACTGACCAGATCGGCGGCAGGTTCTCCGCGATCCGTGACCAGGACCGGCCCTCGTCCGCGCTGGCGTACAGCTGTCCGGTGCTGGTGCCGAAGTAGACGCCCACGGGGTCGAGACGGTCCACCGCCATGGCCTCCCGCAGCACGCCGATATGGGCATCGACCTGGGGCAGCCCCTCGCCGGCGCGGATCCACGTCCCGCCTCCGTCGTGGGTGCGCCAGACCGCGGCGCTGGCGCCCGGCATCAGCCGGCCCGACTCGGGCTCGGTCAGCGGGATGGTCCACACGGTCTCCGGGTCCCGCGGGTGGGCGGCCATCACGAAGCCGAACTGCGTGGGGAGGCCCTCGGTGATCTCGTCCCAGGAGATACCCCCGTCATTGGACCGGTAGACACCGCAATGGTTCTGTTGGTACAGGCGCTCGGACCCGTCGGAGGCCTGGACCAGCTTGTGGACGCACTGCCCGAACTCCGGGTACTTCTCGGGGTGGAAATCGGCTCGCACGCCACGGTTGCGGGTCGACCATGTGGCACCGCCATCACGGGTCTCGAACACGCCGACGGAGGAGATCCCCACCCACATCCGGTCCGGGTCGCTGGGGTGGGGGACGATGGTGTGTAGGATCAGGCCCCCGGCGCCGGGGACCCACTGCGGACGCGACGGGTGACCGGTGAGCCCGGAGACGTGCGTCCAGGTTCGCCCCCTGTCGACGCTGCGGAACAGGCCGGCCGGCTCGACGCCAGCGTAGATCGCGTCTCCGCTGGCGGTGACGTTCCAGACCGTGGTGATCTTCGGCCCGTCGTCCCCATAGCTGAGGCCCTCGCTGGAGTGCGGTCCAGGTCTCCCCGAGGTCCTCGCTCCGGAGGACGGCGGCGCCCCACCAGGGGCTGCCGCCTCCCGCGAGCAGGGCGTTGGTGCCCGGCTCGACCGAGATGTCGTGGATGGGCCAGCCCTGGCCCACGGGTCCCCGCAACCGCCAGTCATGGCGATCGGTGCCGGCCTCCAGGAGGAACGCTCCCTTCGGGGTGCCGATGAGGAGGACGCAGCGCTCGGTCATGGGTCGTCTCCCGGGATGCGGATGCGTGGTGCTTCGCCGTAGCCTACGACCAACGGCCGTCTCACGGCTCGGCGCGATCGGTGCACGGGCACGGCCTGATGCCGACGGAGGAACCGGACATGAGCGAGAAGACGACGGCCTCGAAGTTGCTCATCAAACCGGGCACCGCCGTGTGGGTGTCGGACGCGTCCCGGGCATCGCTGTTGGGGCCGGTCCCCGGGGACGTCACGCTGGTGGAGGTTCTCGCGGAGGCCGACGTCGCCATCGCCATCGCCGACGACGCGGCCACGATCCGTGCCACGCTCGACGCCAACCTCGAGGACCTGGCGTCGCGGGCGGTCCTCTGGGTCGTCTACCCGAAGGGAGGGCGCGCGGACATCAACCGGGACTCGCTGTGGCGGCTCATCGCGCCGTACGGGCTGCGGCCGATCACGCAGGTGGCGGTCGATGGGACATGGTCCGCTCTCCGCTTCCGGCCACTGCGCCCGGACGAGGTCGAGTCCGAAGGGGGCCGCTGAACGGCCGTACCAACCGTCCCGTACAGTGTCCACGGGACGACGAATGACCGTCGGACAGGGAGGCGCTCACGCGGCATGGCGGCCTGGACGGACACGACACGCGGGGGCAGACCGCCCGCCGCGCTCGTCATCACGCTGGTCCCGCTCGCGGTCGCCATCAACTTCGTGGCCAACTGGGCCGCGAGCCTCCTGCGGCTGCCGATCTATCTCGACACGATCGGGACGTTCCTGGCGGCCGTGCTCCTCGGTCCATGGTGGGGCGCACTCACGGGCCTGCTCACCAACGCAGTCGGGGTCGTGCCCAACGGCGTCTCGAACCTCATGTTCGCCCCCGTCAACATGGCGGCCGCCCTGCTCTGGGGCTACGGCATCCGGTCACTGGGCCTGGGGCGCAGCGACGTGCTGTTCTTCCTGCTGGCCGTCGTCGTCGGTGTCGTGACCGGCGTCCTGGCCACGCCGATCGTGCTGTATCTGTACGGCGGGGCCACCGGCCATCCGTCTGACCTGATCACGGCCGCGCTCGCCAGCTTCGGGCTGGAGCGCGCCACGCTGGTGTCCAGCGTCCTGTCCTCGGTCCCGGACAAGGTCATCTCCGCGTACACGGGCCTGGCGCTCACCGCGGCGCTGCCAGCGGCGGTGGCGGCGCGCGCGGTCCTCCCCGAGCAACCGGGCACCCGGCGGCTGGTCGCGGCCCTGGTCGGGATCCTGGTTGGCGTGGCACTCGCGCTCGTCGTCGTCGTCCTCCAGCCGCCCGCCTGACGCATGACCGTGATCCCGCGCCGGGACGGGAGCCGGGCCCGCACCGGAAACCCGATGGCGCCGGTGCTGTCCGTCCGCGACTTGCGCGTGCGCTACGGGTCGGCACAGTCGGATGCCCTGGCGGGCATCAGCTTCGACCTCTGGCAGGGCGAGCTGGTGGGCCTGGTGGGGCTGAACGGGGCGGGGAAGTCCACATTGAGCCGATGCCTCAACGGCATCGTTCCACAGCTGGTCCCGGCGAACGTCGCCGGCTCCGTGACCGTGAACGGGGCGGATGCCCTGCGGACGCCGGTCCGCAGGCTCGCGTCGACGGTCGGGATCGTGTTCGACGAGCCCGGCGCGCAGCTCAGCCAGGGAACCGTGGGCGAGGAGGTGGCTCTGGGCCTCGAGTCGATGGCCGTCCCGTACGCCGAGATGGTGGTCAGGGTGGACGACATCCTCGCCCGGGTCGGGCTCGGCGGCATGCAGGACCGCCCACCGCTGAGTCTCTCGGGCGGCGAGCAGCAGCGTCTTGCCCTCGCCTGCGCGCTCGCGATCCGCCCCCAGGTCCTGGTCCTGGACGAGCCGACGTGCGGGCTCGACGCCCGATCACGCGCCGCGGTCTTCGACCTGCTCCACGAGGCCGCCGTGGGGGATGGCACTGCGATCGTGGTCGTGGAGCATGACGTGGAGCTCCTGGCCGAGCGCGCCGACCGGATCCTCGTGCTGCACGAGGGGATGCTGGTCGCTGTTGGCTCGCCCGCGACGGTGTTCGGCGCGGTATCGGTCATGCGTGAGGCCGGGGTCCGGGTGCCGGATGTCACGGCGGTCGCGGCGGCGCTCGCCGGCGAGGCCGGAGGGTCCCTGCCCGTGACCCTCGACGACGCCATCCGCTGGCTGGCGGAGGTCCCGTGACCGGCGCAGGAGCGGTCATCGTCCTCCGGGAGGCGAGCTACCGCTACCCCGGGGGAGCGGTCGCCGTGGACGGGGTCACCCTGGACGTCGGCCCGGGCAGCGTCGTCGGGATCGCGGGCGCGAACGGAGCGGGGAAGTCCACGCTGGCGCGGCTCCTCAACGGGCTCCTCCGCCCGGTGTCAGGGACCGTCACGGTCGACGGCCTCGACACGCGCCAGCACGAGGTCCACGAGCTCGCCAGAACCGTGGGCCTGGTGTTCCAGCACCCGCGCGCGCAGCTGTTTGCGAGGACCGTCACGGAGGAGCTTGCATTCGGGCCGCGGAACCTCGGGCTGCCGGACCCGGAGGTTCGGGAGCGCGTGGCGCGCGTGACCGCGCGCCTGGGCCTGGGCGACGTGCTTGCCCTGTCGCCCTTTGAGCTGCCGGCGCCGCGCCGGCGGCTCGTCGCGCTCGCGTCGGTCCTGGCGATGGAGCCGCGCGTGCTGGTGCTGGACGAGCCCACGACCGGGCAGGACCACCGCGTGACGGCCGTCGTGGCGGGCATCGTGGGCGACCTCCGCGCCGACGGCGTGGCGGTGATCTGCATCTCCCACGACATGCGACTGCTGGCAGCCGTCTCGGACCGGATCGTGGTTATGGGGGCCGGGCGGATCGTCGCGGCCGGCGCACCCAGGTCGGTCTTCGCGGACGAGGGCATGCTGGAAGCCGGGGGGCTCCTGGCTCCGCAGGTCACGCGGCTCGGCCTCGCGCTGCCGCAGCGCCACGGCCTTCCCGCGGTGCTGGACGTGGCGGAGCTGGTCGGGGAGCTCGCGGTGGCGCGATCGTCACGCGAGAGGCCGCCGTGACGGGAATGGGCGCCGATGCGCTGCTGGGCTACGTCCCGGGGCGCTCCTGGCTCCACCGGGCCAGCCCGCTGCCGAAGCTCGCCTGGCTCGCCGGCTGCGTCGTCGTGGTCCTCGCGACCTGGGACCCTGTCGTCCTGGCCGTCATCGCGACCCTCGGGTTCCTCCTCGCGGCATCGGCTCGCGTCGGCCGCGCCGCAGCACGGACCGTGATCGCGCTCGCGCCCGTCGCCGCCTCCCTGATCGTCCTGCAGGCGCTTGCCCCGGTCGCCTGCCGGACGGTGTGCACCCCGGTCGCGAGCCTCGGGCCACTGACGGTGTACCAGGAGGGCATGTCGCACGCCCTGGCGCTCGTTGCCCGCCTGCTCGCGATGGAGACCGTCGGGGTCGCGATGCTGGCGACGACACACCCCTCCGACCTGTTCGCGACGCTGCGCCGGCTGCGCCTCCCCTACGAGGTGTCGCTGATGGCGATGCTGTCGCTGCAGCTCATCCCGCAGCTCCGACATGAGCTCGGGGTGGTGCTCCAGGCGCAACGCTCGCGGGGCCTGCGCGCGACCGGGATCGGCGCTCTCGTCCCGACCCTGGTTCCCGTCGTCTCCGGCTCCTTCGACCGTCTCTCGACGCTCGTCCTCAGCCTGGAGGCTCGCGGCCTGGGCGCCGGGCCGAGGACGTCGTACCGGCGAGTCGACCTGCGACCAGTGGACCTCGCCGCGACCGCGGTGGCGGTCCTCGCGACGATCGCGGGCACCGTGATGGCCGTCACGCGATGGGGTGGCGAGCAGGCGGCCACGATCGCCCTGCCACCGACGATCGCGGTCGGGATCGTCCTCGCCGCCGTCGTGGTGTTCGTGGTGGTCATGGCGTCCGGGCTCCGGGCGCTGGCCCGCGGCTGACCGGACGCCACCGGCGTGCGACGCGACCGCCGGGGCACGGCGGCAATCGCGGTCTGAGGTCGGCGACTGCTGCCTGATCCGGGCCAGGGGCCGATCGAGGGCTTATTGATCAGGCGATCAGGCGATCAGGCGTGCGCGTCCGACTCCATGGGGCGCGAGATGTGCTCCACCTGGATCGTGCTGTGCTCGACGCCGAAGTCGTCGGCCAGGCAGATGTCGACGGCGTGCAGGATCGCGTGCGGGTCGGCCCCGTCGACGATCGTCACGTGGGCGGTGATCATCGGCAGCCCGGCGGTGATCTGCCAGGCGTGGAGGTCGTGCACGGCTGCGACGCCCTGCACCGCCATGATCCGGCTGCGGACCGCCGGGAGCGAGAGTCCCGGAGGCACGGACTCCATCAGGACGAGCATCGCATCGCGCAGGAGGAGCAGGGCTCGTGGCACGACGAGACAGACGACGGCCAGCGACGCCAGGGGGTCGGCGAGGGGCCAGCCCGTGAACAGGACCAGGATCCCCGCGACGATCGCCGCGACCGACCCGATCGCGTCGCCGAGCACATCCAGGAACGCTCCGCGGGCGGCGAACCCGTGATGCTCCTTGCGCAGGACGAATGCCGCGGTGCCGGAGCCGACAAGGCCGATGACCGCGGCCACGATCATGGGGCCGGGCTCCGGGGTCTCGGGCTCCATGAGCCGGATCACGGCCTCGTAGGCGATGAAGACGCCGAGGGCGACCAGGAGCCCCGCGTTGACGCATGCTGCGAGGACCTCCGCGCGTGCGTAGCCGAAGGACCGGTCGTGGGACGCCGGACGCGCGGCGATCGTCGCGGCCGCGAACGCAATGGTGATCCCGATCACGTCCGTCACCCTGTGGGCCGCGTCCGCCACGAGGGCGAGGCTGCCCGACAGCCACGCGGCCACGATGTCCGCCCCAAGTGCAACGAGGGCAACGCCGAGCACGATCGCCAGGTGCCGGCGGTTGCTGCCCACCGACGGACGCTGGACAGCGGGGATCACGGTCGCCTCAGCGGTTGTCGGAAGCGGGGGAGACGGCGGCATCCCGGCGATTGTAAGGACTCGGGCCGGGACGAAGGTCCGGAGATCAGCAGGAGATCAGCAGGAGATCAGCCGAACCAGGTTTCGATCTCGCAGTCCTCGATCGCGGGCATCGTCAACACCTGCACGATAGCTTCGGTCGGCATCGAGGTGCGTCGGGAGACGAGGGCTGCGATCCGGCGGGGATCGTGCCCGCAGCGGTGGAGAGCCGCGGGGTCGAGCCTGGGCCAGAGGACGAGAGCCCTCCGCTCCAAGGCACCCGATGCGGTCGCACCGGTCCGCGCCGTGTCATCGAGGTGAAGCATGCTCATCGAGCACCTCCTTCCCTGCCAAGCATGTTGCCGCTCAGTCAGCGGCAGGTCAACCCCGCGGAGGCGAAGATTCCGCAACCCGGGTCGGGAGCGTTTGACCGGCACGGCAATGGGCCTCACGCTGGGTCGGTGAAGTTGACGAGCCGCCGGCGGGCTGCCGAGCGCAACCTGCTCGCCCTGGCCCTGGGCGCGACGCTCCTGGTGGCATGTGGGCCGGCGCCGCAGCCTGCCCCAAGCGCGAGCGTGGCGTCTGCGGCGGCCACGGGCGGACCCGACGCGCCGGCCGGGTCCGATGGTCCCTCGGCCACGCCGCGTCCGTCCCCCGGCCACGAGCTGTACGGCTTCCTGCCGTACTGGGAGATGGACGGCACGATTGCGGGCCACCTCGCAACGACGCCGCTGACGACGCTCGCCCTGTTCAGCGTGACCGACACCGCCAAGGGCACGCTGAACACCGGCCAGGCCGGCTACAAGCGGATCACCGGGGACCCCGGGACGCAGATCATCCGGGAGGCGCACGCCCGCGGCGTCCGGGTCGAGCTCGTGTTCACGAGCTTCGGCGGGCCGCGCAACCGGTCGCTCTTCGCGAACAGGGTCCGCCAGGACGCCACGATCACGTCGCTGGTCGCCCTGGTCGGCCGCCTCGGGCTCGACGGCATCAACGTGGACGTCGAGGGGCTCGACCCGCTGTCCGTCGGCGAGTACGACGTCGTTCGTGGGCCGGCTCCGGGACGCGGTGGTCGCGGCGGACCCTGGCGATCGCGTGACGGTGGCCACCTCCGGGGGTGTGCTCGGGGCCGCGATGGCCGCAGCGGCTGTCGACCGCGGGGACCGACCGGGTGTTCCTCATGGGCTACGACTACGCGGTCGCCGGCTCCGCGCCGGGGGCGACGTCGCCGCTGCACAGCCGCGACGGGGAGCGCGACCTCGCCTGGTCGATCGACCTGTACGCGGCCGCCGGCGTGCCACCCGAGCGGACCCTGCTCGGATTGCCGCTGTACGGCATGAGCTGGCCGGTGGCCGGACCCGCGGTGGGTGCCCCCGAGACCGGCCGGGGCGCCGCCTGGATCCTGCGCCGCCATCTCGACGTGCTCACGGACCCGTCGATCGTGCCGGTCCGAGACGAGCAGGAGATGGTGGAGGTATACGCCTTCGGATCCGACGGGAGCACCGGCGCACCGTCATCCGAGCAATCGGCACCCGGCTCGACGCTAGCTGGCTCGCCGTTACCCGGCACGCCGTCACCCGGCTCGCAATCACCGGGGGCGGTCGGCGGCACGCCCGCACCAGGTTCGCCCGCACCCGGTTCCGCGACCCCGTCCCCGGAATCATCGTGGACGGCCGTGTACGTTGACTCGCCGGCAACGCTCGCGCCGAAGCTGGAGCTGGCCAACCTCAATGGCTTCGCCGGGGCCGGGTTCTGGGCCATCGGCTACGAACGAGGCCTGCCCGCCTACACCGCGCTGATGAAGCGGTTCGTCGCCGGCGAGTCTCTCCCGTCAGCTGCGACACGCCCGCGGATCCGCCCCGGGACCCGGTAGGATCGCGCGATGCGCGTCCTCTCCGCCCGCCAGCTCAACAGGGCCGCGCTCGCCCGGCAGCTGCTGCTCGAGCGCGCTGACCTGGCGGTCGAAGACGCCCTCGACCTCGTCGGCGGCCTGCAGGCCCAGTACGCCCCGTCCGGGTACGTGGGGCTGTGGAGCCGCGTCGCGGGGTTCGCCCGCGTGGACCTGACTTCCGCCCTCGAGACGCGGACGGTGGTCCAGGGGACGCTCCTTCGGGCGACCATCCACCTGGTCACCGCCCGGGAGTACTGGCGGTACGCGGTGGGCATCCGGGCCGCGCGAAGGGCCTGGAGCCTCCGCGTCGGAACCGGGACGGACGAGGCGTCGCAGCTCGCCGCGGCGGCGTCACTCCGCGAACGCCTCGTCGCCGGCCCCCAGGACGTCAGGGACCTGGGCGACGCCGCGGCCGGGTTCGCGGGCCACGTCGGGGCCTGGCTGGACCTTGTCCGCGTGCCGCCGTCGGGCACCTGGGAGCGACGTCGTGCCGACCGGCTGGGACTCGCGGAAACGTGGATCGGCCCGTGCGACGCCACGGAAGAGGGGGGTGTTGCCCACCTGGTCCGTGCATACCTCCGGGCGTTCGGCCCGGCACCCTGGAAGGCCATCTCCACGTGGGCCGGTGTCGGCGTGGGGGAGCTGCGCCTGGCTGAAGCGTCCCTCGACCTCGTCCGCTATGCCGACGAGCTCGGTCGCGAGCTCCTCGACCTCGCCGGCGCCCCGCTCCCGGATCCGGAGATTGCAGCCCCGGTCCGGTTCCTGCCGCACTGGGACGCCCTGCTCCTGGTCCACGCCCGGCGGACGGGCCTGCTGGCCGAGGAGCACCGGGCACGTGTCTTCAACACCCGCCAGCCCTTCTCCGTGGGCACGGTGCTCGTGGACGGTCGCGTGGTCGCCGGCTGGAGCCTCCGCGATGGCGCCGTCGTCGTGGATCCGTTCCGTCCGCTGTCGTCCGCCGAGCGCGACTCGATCGAGGAGGAGCGGGCCGCCCTGCAGGTGTTCCACGCCTGACCCCGGACCTCGTCGGCTGGGCCCGTGGCGGAACCTCCGGGCGGCGGCACCGTTGAGGTCCGGACGCACCATCACCTTCGCCCCGATCGCGCTCACGAGGATGGCCCGACCTGACCCGCGATGGCGGTCGGCCAGGCGGTGACGGCACTGTTGTCGGGCCCTGTCGCCTGCGGGAACCAGGCCGGCGTGCCCGCGCTGACTGCCGGTGACCCCGGACCGGTCCTGCGCGCCATGCCATGATCAGGCCATGGATCCGAGCGACTCCGCCGACGACCCTCCGGCCATGCCGGACGCGGCTCCATCGCGGTCCCGGGATGTGGCGCGAGGCGTCCGTGGCCTTGGCGGGGTCCCGTGGCGCCGCCTGTTCGGCTACCTCCGGCCCCAATGGCGCCCGTTCTCGATCGCGCTCGTGGGCCTGGTCATCGGATCAGGACTCTCGCTCCTCGTGCCGCTCGTGGTCGCGGGACTCGTCGCCTCGGTCGTGGCCGGCGGCGACGCGGCGACGCTCGACCGGCTGATCGCTGCCCTGGTCGTCCTGTTCCTCGCGCAATCGCTCGGCGGGTTCGTCCAGGGCTACTTCCTCGGCGTCGTGGGCGAGCGGATGGTCGCGCGCCTGCGGGGCGAGCTGTTCGAGCGTCTCGTGACCCTGTCGCTGGACTTCCACGGCCGAAACCGGGTGGGGGAGCTGGTCTCCCGTCTCTCGAGCGACGTCACCCTCATCCGGACGATGCTCACGCAGACCACGACCTCCCTGCTGTCGTCCCTGATCGGCCTCATCGGCGCGGTCTTCATCCTGTTCCTGCTCAGCCCGACGCTCCTGGCGGTGGTGCTCGTGCTGGCTCCGGCCCTGATCGCGGTCGCCATCGTGTTCGGCCGCCCGCTCCAGCGCGTGAGCACCGAGGTCCAGGACGCCATCGCCCACAGCACGGTCACCGCGGAGGAGGCGCTGTCCGGCATCCGCGTGGTCAAGAGCTACGTGCGTGAGTCGTTCGAGGTCGCCCGCTACGGCGGGAACCTGGCCGGGGTCGTCGCGGCGGGCACGCGCCTGGCCCTGTGGCGCGCGGGCTTCGGGGCGCTCATGGGGTTCCTCGGGTTCGGGGCCATCGCGGTCCTTCTCTGGTACACCGGCCACCGCGTGATCGAGGGGAGCCTTGGGGTCGGCACGCTGACAGGGTTCCTGCTGTATGGGATCACCATCGGCGGCAGCCTCGCGACCATCGCCGGCCTGTACGGCCAGTTCCGCGAGGGCACGGGTGCTGTGACCCGGGTCTTCGAGCTCATCGACACCCAGCCGACGATCGTCGACGCCCCGGACGCGATCGAGATCGGACACGTGGACGGAGCGATCGGCATTGACGGCGTCAGCTTTGCGTACGACGGGGCGAACCCGGTCCTGCGGGATGTCAGCCTGAGCGTCGCCGCCGGCGAGGTCCTCGCGCTGGTCGGTCCCTCGGGCGCCGGCAAGACCACGCTCGTGAGCCTCGTGCCGCGGCTCTGGGACACCACCGCGGGCACGATCCGCATCGACGGCCGTGACGTGCGGAGCGTCACCACCGCGAGCCTCCGCGAGCGGATCGGCCTCGTGCCGCAGGAAGCCACGCTGTTCGGTGGCACCGTCCGCGACAACATCCGCTACGGCCGCCTCGCGGCCACCCAGGACGAGATCGTCGCGGCGGCCAGCTCGGCCAACGCCCACGAGTTCATCATGGCTCTCCCGGACGGCTACGACACCCTGGTGGGGGACAGGGGCTCGCGTCTCTCCGGCGGCCAGCGCCAGCGCGTGGCCATCGCCCGGGCGATCCTCAAGGATCCGCCGATCCTGCTCCTGGACGAGGCGACGAGCTCGCTCGACAACGAGTCCGAGAGGCTCGTCCAGGAGGCCCTCGACCGGCTCAAGGTCGGACGGACGACGATCATCGTGGCGCATCGCCTGTCCACGATCCGGGCGGCCCACCGCATCGCCGTCCTGGACGACGGCTGGCTCGTGGAGCTGGGTACCCACGAGGAGCTGCTGGCCCTCGAGGGTCTCTACGCCCGCCTGTACCGCCTGCAGTTCGCCGAGACCCTTCCCGCCTGAAGCCGCCGGGAGCTCGACAGCGCCCGCGATGGAAGGCCGCCTCGGGGCGCCGTGGGGCGCCGGCGCCGACGGGGCGCGATGGCGCGGCCCGCATCAGCGAGGGGCTGGGCCGCCCGCGGGACCTGGTCCCCCTGGCGGTCCGGCTGCCTGCCAGCCGACCCGCCCGGCGACGGGGATCGCGATCCGGATGCTGGTCGGGCCACCCGGGGGGCTCACGACCTCGAGAGTGCCGTCGAGAGCCTGGATGCGGTCCCGGAGCCCGGCCAGCCCGCCGCCGGGCGTCAGCGTCGCGCCGCCCCGGCCGTCGTCGCGGACCTCGAGGAACAGCCAGTCGCCCTGTCCACGGAGGAACACGCTGCAGCGCGTGGCGCCGCTGTGCTTGGCGACGTTGGCGAGCGCCTCCGCAACGACGTAGTAGGCTGCGCGCTCGACGGCATGGGGGAGGCGCTCTCCCTGCCCGAGTGCGCTGTCGACGTACGTTGGCACGGGACAGCGCCCGGCGACGGCGCCGAGCGCAGCGACAAGCCCGCGGTCGATCAGGATCGACGGGGCGACGCCGCGGACCACCTCCCGGAGCTCTGCGAGCGCCTGGCGAGCCTGCTCCCGTGCATCGGCAACCAGGCCCTTGGCGGCGGCGGGATCCGTGTCGATGCGCTCCTCCGCGAGACCGAGGTCGATGGCGAGCATCACGAGGCGCTGCTGGGCCCCGTCGTGCAGGTCCCTCTCGATCCGCCGCAGCTCGCTGGCCTCGACCTCCAGGGCGGCGGACCGCGTGTCGCGCAGGCGTTCCACGTCGCGGCGCAGCGCCTCGGACGGATCAACGCACAGCAGCCCCTGCACGACCGCCCGGTGAAGGACGATGAGGCCCCGGCTCACCGAGGCCGCCACCGGCAGCAGCAGCATGCCGACGATGAACAGGATCACCCCGACGACCGTCGGGTCGACGTGCCCGGCGAGGGGGCCGAGGAAGACGCGCACGCCCGCCGCACGCGCCCCGAACACCACCAGCGGCGCCGTGATGAACGCGACGGAGGTCGACCAGAGCGTGACCGCGACGATGAACTCGATGAACGTGAGCGGCATGGCGACCAGGACGTAGAGCACGTCCAGCCAGCGGCTGCCATCCAGGAACTCGGCCTCGGCCCACTGCCGGAGCCACGGTCCCCACGGCGCCCGAGGGTCGTGGTCGAACGTGCGATAGGGATGAGGGGTGAGCACCCGTCCGTCGACCATCGACATGCGCCAGCGCTCCACGCGGGCGAACAGCCGGCCGGCCTCGATGCCGAGGCCGATGAACGGGATCCCCACGATCACGAACAGCAACGAGCCGCCGATCGAGAAGAGGGTGCTGAGGACGCCGACCGCGGCCACGGAGACGAACAGTCCCAGGCCGATCGCCAGGACGGCACGCCAGGTCTTCAGCGAGAACGGCGACCAGGCGAAGGCGCGGACCGCATCCATCGAGCCGGAGCCCTGGCCGGGTTCGCCTGGAGCCGTGTATGCCGTCATCGCGCCGACCCTACCATCCGTGATCCCGCGATGAGCCGCGGTCTGACCACGATGATGGCGGACCCCGGTCAGGCGGCCCAGCAGGGCAGTGGGCGTCTTCCGGGTGGGGCTAGCCCTACCCCCCGCGCGCGGGGGCCCGGTGGTGGAGCGGCACATCGGGCATGATCGGGCTGTGAACCGCCCGCCCCTCCGCGTCGTGATCGCCGACGACTCTGTCCTGCTCCGCGAGGGCCTCGCGCACCTGATCGAGGAGTCCGGCGGCGTGGTGGTCGCACGGGTGGGCGATGGACCGTCGCTTGTGGCGGCGGTGGTGGAGCACCGCCCGGATGTGTCGGTGGTGGACGTCCGGATGCCGCCGACCCAGCGCGACGAGGGACTCCGCGCCGCCATCGAGGCACGCAGGCTCGTCCCCGGCTCGCCGGTGCTCGTCCTGAGCCAGTACGTCGAGCGCCAGTACGCCACGCGAGCTCCTCGCGGACCGCGCGGGCGGCGTCGGCTACCTGCTCAAGGATCGCGTCGCCGACATCCGCGACTTCATGGACGCACTGCGGCGGGTCGCTGCCGGGGGGACCGCCCTGGATCCGGAGGTCGTCGCGCAGCTGATGGTTCGCCGGCGACGCGACGACCGGCTGGCCGAGCTGACGCCCCGCGAGCACGAGGTCCTGGCGGCGATGGCGGAGGGCCGCACCAACGCCGGGATCGCGGAGGCGCTGAGCATCACCGAGGGAGCCGCGGAGAAGCACATCACCAGCATCATGAGCAAGCTGGAGCTGCCCGAGTCGAGGGGCGACCACCGCCGGGTCCTCGCGGTGCTCGCGTACCTCGAGGCGGATGCGTAGCCGCAGGGAGCGGCTGCGCAGGTCCCCGGTGCCGAACGCTAGACTCACGCCACCTATCCGTCCCGATCTGCCCGCTGAGGCCGCGCGATGCTCAACGATCCCAATGCGACGCTGCCGCCCGACAGCCCTGCCGCGGCCTCCATGGCGCGGGGGCGGGAGCTGCGCAGTCGAACGCCCCGCAGCAGCCACGGCGGCTGGACGGCGCCCGCGGGCCGGACGGACCCCGTGGACACCGTCGGCGCGTCCAACGAGGGCCGGCTGGCGGACCTGGTGCCCATCCGCATCGGGCGGATGATCGAGTCGCCGCTCACGTTCTACCGGGGCTCGGCCGCGGTCATGGCAGGCGACCTCGCATCGACCCCGAGCATGGGCTCCGCCGTCCAGCTCTGCGGCGACGCCCACCTCTCGAACTTCGGCGTCTACGCGAGCCCGGAGCGGCGCCTCGTCTTCGACCTGAACGACTTCGACGAGACGCATCCGGGCCCGTGGGAGTGGGACGTCAAGCGACTCGCCGCCAGCTTCGTCGTGGCCTCGAGGGCCAACGGGTACAACGAGTCGACGGCGCGCGATATCGCGGAGCACGTCGGTCGGGAGTACCGCGGCTGGATCCGCCGGTACGCGGGCATGCGGGCGCTGGATGTCTGGTACGCCGCGATCCCCATCCAGGAGATCCTCGCGCGGGTCGAGCGCGCCCGGCGGCGGGCGACGATCGCGACGACCCTGGCCGAGGGGCTCGAGACGGCGCGCCGCAAGGACCACCTGGCCGCGCTGGGCAAGCTGTCCGAGCCCGGTCCCGACGGTGGCTGGCTGATCCGCCACCGGCCACCGCTGCTCCAGCGGATCGATGCCGAAGATCCGCTGCGCCAGGCAATCCCGAACGTCTACCGTGACTACCTCAGGTCCCTGGCGCCGGATCGCCGGATCATCGTCGAGAAGCACCGGCTCGTCGACGTGGCCCTGAAGGTCGTCGGCGTCGGGAGCGTCGGGACGCGCTGCTACATCGCGCTCTTCCGGGGTCCCGCAGGCGGTCCGCTGTTCCTCCAGATCAAGGAGGCACGCCCGTCGGTGATCGCCCCGTTCGTCCGCGGCAAGCGGATCCGGCACCAGGGCGAGCGCGTGGTCAGCGGTCAGCGGATCATGCAGGCAGTGTCGGACATCTTCCTCGGTTGGACGCGCTCGCCCGCCTCCGATACCGAGTTCTACGTGCGCCAGCTCCACGACATGAAGTACGGGATCGACATCGCCGGGCTCCGTCCACCGGGCATGGAGCTGTATGCACAGGTGTGCGCATGGGCGCTCGCGCGCGCCCATGCCCGGTCCGGCAACGTCGCCGAGATTGCCGGCTATCTCGGGCGCGGAGATGCCTTCGACCGGGCGCTGGCCAGCTTCAGCGTGGCCTATGCGGACCAGGCCGAGCGGGACCATGCGGCCCTCGTGGCCGCGGTTCGCGCGGGGCGGCTGCCGGCCGAGACCGGTGTCTGAGGCTCGCGCGATGCTCGTCGATGTTGCGCTCCAGCCCCAGCTCGTCGATCCGGCGGACCCCGGCATCCTCATCGTCATCGACCAGATCCGGGCCAGCACCACCATCACCACGCTGATCGACGCCGGCTGCGGGAACGTCTTCCTCGCGGGTGACCCGGACACGGCACGCGTCGTTGCCCGCGAGACGGGGTGCCTCCTGGCGGGCGAGGTCAGTGCGGTGAAGCCGCCGGATTTCGACCTCGACAACTCGCCGGCTGAGCTGGCTGGCGTGGACCTGCGGGGCCGCAGCGTGGTGCTCTCCACCACGAACGGAACGGCCGTCATCAACGGGCTGCGGCGCGTCGAGCCCGTGCTCGTCGGCTGCATCCGCAACGCCACCGCGGTCGCCAGGGCCGCACGCGCCCTCGCCATGGCCGGAGAGGGGAGTGGGACGGTGCGGATCGTGTGCGCCGGTCGCGAGGGAAGCTTCGTGCTCGACGATGCGGTCGCCGCGGGGCTGATCGCGGGCCGGCTGTCCGAGGCCGCGGCCCGGACCGGGACAGACGCCGTGCTGACCGATGCCGCCACGGCGGCCGTCCGCCTGCGCCAGAGCTGGCCGTCGCTGCTCGATGCCATGGAGGCTTCCGACGGCGGGGCGACCCTGCGCCGGATCGGCGCACCGCGCGGACATCGCCTTCTGCGCCGAGGAGGACCGGACCTCGACGGTCCCGATCGTCCGTTATGACGGCCGCATGCGGGCGGTCGCCCTCACGGCGAGGGAGCCCGGCGGGCCCTAGCGGCCGACCTCGATCCGGCCGTTCCAGAGCACGTAGTGCGTCCGGAACGTCTCGTTGTGCATCACCTTGCCGGCCGCGTTGCGGACGATCCGTGTCACGGCGACGTACATCTCGTTGGACGGGTACTCGACCTGCTGCCGCACGCCGTGGCGGAGCGTGTCGACGAGCACCTGGCTGGTCGTTGCCTTCTGGACCGTCGTCACCGACGGTCGCCCGATCGACACCGAGCGCCCGTCGGAGACGCCCCAGATCTCGTAGGTGACGTAGCCTCGTCCGCCGCCGCGTGTCCGGATGCCCCGGATGTAGAGCTGATGGGTCGTGTCGTTCGTGAAGGACATCGTCTGGGTCGCGCCGCCCATCTTCGAGACCGTGGCGTCCAGGCCGATGGGGTAGCGGTTGATGTAGTACTTGTAATTCGACCGGGCGTTGATCTGCAGGCCGGCGCGGAGCGCGGCGTTGAACAGCGTCGTGGAGCTCGAGCACATGCCGCCACCCGTCGCGCCGGTGGGATCCGTGAAGCTGCCCCTGATGACGCCGCCCGGCCCGAACCCGCGAGCGGCGGTGACCGGCCCGATCGCGCTCCACCACTCGAAGCGCTGGCCGGGCTTGAGCACGGTCCCGTTGATGATCTGGGCCGGGCGCCAGATGTTCGCCCCGAAGAAGTTGCGTTCGCTGATGGGGAACCAGGTCGTCCAGGTCCCGAGCTTCGTCATCACGGGCGCGGATCCGGCGGCCTGCTCGGTCGTCATCGCGGGAGCGACCGGCATGGTGGCCACCTGCACCGGGGTGGCCGGGTTGCCGTCCGCCCGGGACTGGAGCTCGTCTGCGATCCGGGCGATCGTGACGTCCACGTCCAGCGCGCGCCCGTCCTTGCCGGGAACCACCCCGAAGGTCTTGCCGCCGCGGGTCTTGAGGAAGGCCGCGGACGCCGCCTTCTTCTTGACTGCCTTGGCTGCGCCGGCGAGGTTGCCCTCGGCCCCGGTGACCTCGACCACCGGCGTGACCGCCCCGTCGGCCCCACCCTGGAGCCGGACCCAGCCGAGCACCGTTGCTGCCGGGATGGTCCACTTCTTCTTGCCCCAGGCGACCACGACGTCCTGGGCCAGCCGCTGGACGCGGGCCTTCGCGATCGCGGCCGCGACGTCCGGCGTGACCGGCGGGACGGCAGCGACGGCCACCGGGACCAGGATCTCGGCGGGCGCGTCCATCGCGCGATGCCGCCGCGAAGGCGGCCGCCACGACCGGCGCCGGGTCGGCGGTGCGGCCCGCGGACGCCGGCGTGGTCACCGGACCATCCGGCGTGATCGAGATCGTGGCGTCGACTGGTGCCCGATCCAGGGTCTTCACGGCCCCGGTGATCGCCGTGCCCAGCGCTGAATTCGTCGAGCGACAGGCGCGGCTCGATCACGGTTCCCGACATCGCCTGGCGGACCTGTCCCATTGCCCGCTCGGCCAGGCCTCCGTTGCGGCCGGCCCGGATCGCCTCCTCGACCAGCGCCTCGATCTCGACCCGGCGGCCGAAGGCCGCGAAGGGGACCGGGATGTCGCCGTCGGGCGTGCGAAGCACGAGCCTGCCCTGGTCGTAGGGGAACGCGGCCCCGAGGACCTGGCCTGCGGCAGCCCGGTCGAGCCCGGAGAGATCCACAGCGCCGACCCGGACGCCGGGGAGGATCCGTCCTTCGTAGCTCGCATCCCACGCGGCCAGGGCAGCAACGGAAGCGCCGAGCACCGCCACGACGCCGACCACGAACGCCGCGGCAAAGGCCAGACGCGGGCCGGGCCGTCGAGCCTGGGCCGCTGCGGGCTCAGCCAACGACGGCCACCCGGATCTCGCGGCCCCGGGCGGTGCGCTTCAATTGGATCCGTCCGGTGACGGGCATGACGGTCACGGCATCGCGATGGCGGATGACGGACTTGCAGGTGGCGCAGACCCGGACGTCGTTCATGAACCCGCAGGATACCGACCGCGGCGGCGATCCGTTCGGGCGTCCGCCGGTCGGCGTCATCGAGTCTTGCGGGTCGGGGAGGCCGAAGCGGAGCGAGCCCGGCGACCGTCCAGCTCCGCCGGTGTCCCGTCCGGGTGATGCACCGTCTCGCCCGAGCGAATATCGAGTGACGTGAAGTCTCCCGGCACGACATCGGCGTCCACCCGGACGTTGCGCCCGAGTCGGGCGCCAGCGGGGATCCCCGCACGCTTTCCGACCACGGTGATGCCGGTTGTCAGGCGGTCCGGCTCCTCCCCGTTGACGACCCAGCGATCCTCGCCGTGGCCGACCACCGCACCCGCGCCGACCTTCACGTGCTTGTCGATGATGGACCCGTTCACCACGGCGCCGGCACCGATCTCCGCGTCCAGCATGATGACCGAGTCCCGGACGACGGCGCCGTCATAGACCTTGACGCCGGGCGACAGCACGCTGTTGACGACGCTTCCGTTGATGATGCAGCCGTGGCTGGCGAGCGAGTGGCGGAAGACGGCATCGGGGCCGCTCTTCGCCGGTGATCGCTCCTCCGACCTGGTGTGGATGAGCCAGCTCTGGTCGAACAGGTCGAGCGGCGGGACAAGCCCGACGAGGTCCAGGTTCGCCTTCCAGAATGCCTCGACCGTGCCCACGTCTCGCCAGTAGCCCTCGAAGCGGTGGGCGAACACCCGCCGGCCGGCCCTGATCATCGCCGGGACCACGTCCTTGCCGAAGTCATGCCGGGTCGGTGTCACCCAACGCCGGAGCGCCTCGGGCGAGAAGACGTAGACCCCCATCGATGCGAGGTCCCCGCGCGGCCGGGCGGGCTTCTCCTCCCAGTCGACGATCCGGTCGTCATCGTCGGTCAGGCAGATCCCCATCCGGGTTGCCTCGTCGGGGGGCACCGTGAGCACGGCCACCGTGAGGTCGGCGCGCTTCGCCAGGTGCGTCTCGATGAACGGCCGGTAGTCCATCTTGTAGACATGGTCGCCCGCGAGGACGAGCACGAGGTCCGGGTGCTCCTCGGCGATCGCCGTCGCGTTCCGCCGCACCGCATCAGCGGTACCCGCATACCAGCCCACCTTGTCGGTCCGGGAGAGATAGGGCTGGAGGACCCGGATGCCGGCACCGAACGAGCGGTCGAGATCCCACGAGCGACCTTGGCCGATGTGGTCGATGAGCGAGCGGGGGCTGTACTGGGTCAGCACCAGCACACGGTCGATCCCGGAGTTGACGCAGTTCGACAGGGCGAAGTCGATGATCCGGTACTTGCCGCCGAACGGGACGGCCGGCTTGGCGCGGTGGTCGGAGAGGACGGAGAGACGTTCACCGGCACCCCCGGCGAGGACGACGGCGACGACGTTCATCGGGCGCTCCTCACGGCTGTGGCCCCGACCCCGCCGGGGTCTCCACGCGATGATCGCAGCGTGGCCTCGCCCGTCAAGGTCCAGATGGGCATGTGCTCGACGGTCTCGGCGCGCTCAGGCGTCGAACCGGGCTGCGAGGTATCCCACGGTCCGGTCCGCCGGCCCACCCGCGTCGGCCGAGGTTGCGGTGGCGAGGATGCCGCCCCTGGTCGCGCCCAACGCCTGCATCGCCGCGAGTCCCAGCACGGCGGGATCGATCCCGCACATGCCGCAGGCGAGGCCTGCGATGCCTGCGTCCCGCAGCGCCTCCTCCCGCCGCGCGAGACCGAGCGGGTCCACGGTGAGGATCGGCGGCAGCAGGACGCCGGTCGCGCGCTCGCAGTCACCGGCGGCAGGGTAGTGCGCCATGTCCGTGCTGATCACGAGCACGATCCTCGCCCCCGTGGCACGGTGCGCGGCGAGCAACCCTCCCAGGCGGGCTCCGGCGGTGATCGCCCGGGCGCCGTTGCCAGCCGAGACGGCGAGCGGCACGATCCGGGCCGACGGATCAACCGCCTGGAGGAGCGGCAGCTGGACCTCGATCGAGTGCTCGCCCCCGTGCGCCCTCCGGTCCGCGAGGAACGGTGGTCCAAGGTTCACGATGGCCGCCGCCAGCGGGTCGTCCACGGCGACCTCGCCAACGGGCGTCGACCATGCCCCCACGTCCCATGCGGCCACGCCGCCGAGCCAGCCAGCCCGGTGGTTCGTCCCGAGCAGGACGACGGTGAGGGGCCCCACGGGTCCGGTCCCGTCGACGTCGTCACGGGCTCCGCCTGTGTCGTGGGCGTCGTCACGACGCGATCGGAGTCGGCTCCACCCGGCGGCCGCCACGATCCCCGAGTACGCGAGCCCAGCGTGAGGGACGAGGATGCCTGTCGGCAGGCTGCGGGAGGACGCCGTGTCCGCCCGCACGTCCGGGAGTCGTGATGCAGCGGCGAACAGGCCGTCGACGAGGTCCCGGAGCTCGCCCCGGAGCGCCGGGTAGAACATGCCAGCCACCGCCGCCGGCCGAACCAGTGACCGGGCCCGGCCGGCGCCCGGTGGGCGGATCCCGGTCATCGTCCGAGTCCCCGGGTGGCCGACACACCCGAGGCGGAACTGCCGGTCGGCGGCCATCGCCCCTCCGCGGGGCGCCCGCACCCCGGGCAGGCTCCCCCTGCACCGAGCAACGAGCGACTGCGGTAGCCGCGCCGCTCCACGAGCAGGATGCCGCACCCGGGACAGCGCGTGTCCTCGAGGTGGAGCTCCGGGGCGTTGCCCACGTAGACGTGGTGCAGGCCCGCGGCCCGCCCGATGTCGGCCGCCCGCTGCAGGGTCGCGTACGGTGTGGCGGGGACGGTCGTCATCCGGTATGCCGGGAAGAACCGGCTCACGTGCCACGGCGTTCCGGCCCCCAGGTTCTCGACGATCCAGCGGGTGAGGGCCCCGAGCTCATCGTCACGGTCGTTGTGACCGGGGATGACGAGCGTCGTGATCTCCAGCCACACGCCGGCGACCCGGAGGGCGACCATGGCCGCCAGGACGTGCGCGAGACGGCCACCGCACAGCCGGCGGTAGAAGGAGTCGTCGAAGCTCTTGAGATCCACGTTCGCTGCATCGAGGACGTCGGCGAGCAGGGCCACCGCCTCGGGAGTGGCGTATCCGTCCGTGATGAACAGGTTCCGGAGCCCGGCCTCCCGCGCGAGGCGTCCCGTGTCCAGGGCGTATTCAAGGAAGACCGTCGGCTCGATGTACGTATACGCCACGGAGCCGGCTCCTGCCTTCCTCGCCTCGGCGACGATGCGCGCGGGCGGCATCGGGCGCAGCGGGATATCGAGCCCGAGACGCGGCCCCTGCGCGATCTCCCAGTTCTGGCAGAACGTGCAATGGAACGGGCATCCAGTCGCGGAGATGGAGTACGCGAGCGTCCCCGGATCCACGTGGAACAGCGGCTTCTTCTCGATCGGGTCCACCCCGGCCGCGGCGACCAAGCCGTAGGCGTCGCACCACAGCCGCCCGTCCCGGTTCTCACGGACGCCGCAGATGCCGTGTCGTCCCCGCCGGACGAGGCAGCGGTGAGCGCAGACGCCACAGCGAACCGACCCATCCGGCTGCGACGTCGCGAGGATGGTGGGGACTGCACCGACATGGGAAGGGGCGAGCGGTGACATCGACGACTCCGCTCTCAGTCTGCTCTCGATCGTCCCGGGTTCCACAGTGCCGGCCGGTCCGGAATTGTGGCGGTTGCGCCCTTGGTGGATGCCGTTCGTGGGACCGATGATCCGTGCGCACTGGAGGCGCGATCGCCATGCGGGCTCCCAATCTCACCGGCTCGTCGCTTCACGGTGGTTCGGCCGCCAGCGTTTCGGCGCGCCTCCCCCGCGCGGTTGACGTCAACCCTGCCGAGCAGGAGCGCCTGCTGGAGCTGGCGCGGGTCGCGGTGGCGGTGGCCGCCGGGGCCTGTCTCCCCGCGAGACTTGAGGAGGAGCTCGGCCGACGGCCGTTGCCGGAGCGCCGCGGGGCCGCGTTCGTGACGCTGGAGCAGCGAGGCGAGCTCCGCGGGTGCATGGGCGCCATGGATCCCGAGGCGCCGGCCTGGGATTCCGTCGTCCAGGCGGCTCGCTGGGCTGCACGGGACGACCCGCGGTTCGGGCGCCTGGACCCGGAGGAGCTGCCGGCGACCGACGTCGAGATCTCGATCCTCGGCCCACTGCTCCGCCTGGAGGACCCCCTCTCGTTCCGGCTGGGAACGGACGGCATCGTCGTCAAGCGCAGCGGGCGTCGCGGCCTCCTCCTCCCCGAGGTCGCCACGGTGCACGGCATGGACCGCACCGCGATGCTCGACACGTGCTGTCGGAAAGCCGGACTCCCGCCGCGCGCATGGAGTGACCCAGGGAGCGAGGTCTGGGCCTTCCGGACATCGCGTTTCGGCGGGCCTGCGATGGCCGGGAGGTAGCCGCTCCGGTCGGATCATCGGGAGATCCGTCCGCGCCCGCTTCCACGGCATCATGGTGCGGCGCGGGCGACCCGGCTCCCTGGCATGCTCCTCGGCAGGCCGCCACGCGAAGACGCTCTTCACCGACAACGAGGACTGACGGACATGGCCGATTTTGAGCGGACCACCACGTTGGGCGTGGGGGAGGACGCGGCATTCGCCTTCTTCGCGGACCCGGAGCGGATCCCGGACTACGTGCCCACGATGGCGCACGTCGAGACGATCGCAGTCGATGGCGACGAATCGGCGGAGATGGATCCGCGAGAGCGGCAGGAGGCGGACGAGGCACGGTTCTTCGTGGACAGGGCGGCCCGGCGCGTGGAGTGGGGCCTCCCCGGCACGGAGTACGCGGGCTCGGTCGTCGTGGGTGCAGGCACCGCCAGCACCTGCCAGGTGACGATCAGGCTGCACACGCGGGACGGTGTCGACGCGGACGGCGTGGGGCGGGTGCTCGACGAGGCGCTCAGGAACATCCGGCGGGCCCTGTCCCGGCGCTGACCAGGGCCGGGCGAACGCGGGCCGGCCGAGTCGCTCGTGGCCAGACGCACGGGATCGTTGACGCGACCGTGAGCATGGCTCAAGGTCGTTGGCGCGGGCACACCCGCGCTTCGGCACCTGGAGGGCGGCATGGTCTCGATCTCGTTCGGCAGCGGCAGCGGAGCCTTCGGCTTCCCGATGCACCAGGGTCACTGCCCCGAACCCTTCGATGCCGCCAACGGCACGCGGCTGGCCGGCTACGAGGGCTCGCACCCACTCCATGGGGTCCGCGCCGAGGACCTCATCAAACAGTCGTCGGGCAGGATCGCCGGTGAATTCCGCCTCGCCGGTCCGGTGCGGGTGGGGGAGGGGATCGAGGGAACGTTGCGCCTGACCGGGGTGGAGGCGGTGTCGGCGAGGAAGGCCGCGCTGCGCCTCGTGGGTCTCCGCCTGGTCGAGGAGCGCAAGAGCGAGACCCACAGGACCGGCGAGAACACGACCACGACCGAGAACTGGGTCGAGGCCAACGGGCGCCTCTTCGTGGAGGACGCGTTCGCGGACCCGGCGATCCCCGCGTCCCTCGCCCCTGGCCAGGTGTTCGAGACGACGTTCCGGGTGCCGGCGCCGCCGCTTGGACCGCCGAGCGCGCACCTGGGCGAGGCCATCGTGGCGTGGGCGCTCGAGGCACGCTGGGACGTGGCCATGGGCGATGACGCCTTCGTCGCGGTGCTGGTGCCCATCGCACAGCACCCGGACCTGATCCGCGCCGGCGTCGGCAGGCAGGGAGGGACGGCGATGCTGGACACCGTCGATGTCGACGGGGCGAGCATCTCTGTGACGACGCCCCTGCCGGCCTCGCCGGGATCAGCGATCGGCGTCCGTGCCGCGTGGCCCGGCGCCCCGGGCGGTCCGGCCCGCATCGAGCTGCACCGGCGGACGAACGCGCCCAACGGCGCCGAGGGCATCATCGCGGTGGAGGCAACGACCTCGGACGAGCTCCGGGCGGGGAACGGCGGGGTCTCGCTGGCGCTGCCGCTCGACACGGCCCCCTCGTTCGACGGTGCGGACCTCGAGATCACGTACGTGGTGAGGGTCCTCATCGACCGCAGGCTCCGACCGGACGCCGCCGTGGAACGCCCCGTCGCCGTCGCCTGAACGGATCTGCAGGGAGCTCCGTCCCGACACTGCGTCAGGGGCCGGATCCGCCGGTAAGATGGCTGCGTCCCCGTCGGCGGTCCGCGGACAACGGGATCGCGTGGAGGAACGTCGCGTGCGCAAGCTGCTTGTCGCGATCCTGGTCCTGATCGTCCTGGGTGTCCTGGTCGCCTCGTGCACGGGCGCCGTCCACGTCCCGATCCTGTCGTCGGCCCTCGGGATGGACAAGGCGGCGGACCTGGGCGGCCAGCCAGCCGATGCCGCCTCGTACGCCGCCCTCAAGAAGCAGCTGGGGATCGAGACTCCCTCGGCCCCGGAGAACTACACCCTCGCGTCGAAGCACACGTTCTCGGGATCGGTGCCGCTCGACCAGACCGTCTCCGAGGCCACGGTGATGGCGCTCCCGGAGGTCAGCCAGCCTGCCCCCGGGATCAGCGACGTCCACATCCGGTTCCACGATGGCTACGTCGAGACGAGCGCGGTGGTCGACTTCGCCCCCTGGGGCTACCCGTTCTCGGGACCGGTCGACGCAACGTGGCACCTCGACGTGACCGGTCCGCAGGCGGCCACCGTCCACTTCGACTCGCTGAAGTTCGGTGCCTTCGGCGTCCCGGGCTTCCTCCAGACGAAGGCCGAGGACGCCATCAACGGGTACCTCGCGACGCGCCTTCCCCAGGTGACGGGGCTCGACATGCAGAAGATCACCTTCGTCGAGGGCGGCGTGGACTACGCGGGCTCCATCCCGAAGACGTATGAGGCCGCACCACCGGTTGCGGGCCAGCTGCCCTGATCCCATGCGGTATCTGCCCAACATCCTGTTCGCGCTCTCGCTGCCGGTGGGGTTGCTGGGCTATGGGCTGGGCGTGACACTGGTCACGGCCCTGCTGCCCGACCAGGCGAACGGCGTCCTCGTGCTGTTCATCCCATTGTTCATCGCCGGCCTGTGCATGATGCCGTTCGTGATCCCCTTCTTCGACCGCAAGGCGAAGCGGGATCTGGCCGCGCACCGGGCGGAGGAGGCCCAGGCGACGGAGGACGGCGAGAAGCCGCGGAAGCGAGGCTAGCGACGGTCCGGGCGCCAGGGCGGGCGTGGTCCTGCCCGGGGAGACCGGCGACGGCTGTCCAGACTACGCGAGTGCGGCCGCGATGGCCGCGACGTGGTCCGCTGTCGTGCCGCAGCAGCCGCCGACGATGGTCGCGCCGGCGTCGGCGACCCGTCGGGCGTACGCCCCCGCCTCGATGGCCGTTCCCGGGTAGACGGTCCGCCCGTCCGATTGCCGTATCGGGACCCCGGCGTTGGCCTTGGCGATCACGTGCAGACCGGGCGCCGCCGCAGCCAGCGCCGGGATGACCTCCTCCACAGAGGCGAACCCGTCGCCGCAGTTGGCACCCACGCCCGAGACTCCGTGCCCGGCGAGGGTGGCCGCGGCATCGGCCGGCGTGTCGCCGAACATCGTCCGTCCCCGCGAGAACACCAGCGTGGCGATCACCGGGACCTCGGGCGCCGCATCGCGTGCACCATCCACGGCGGCGACGGCCTCGCGCAGGTCCATCATCGTCTCGACCCACAGCACGTCCACGCCCGCCGCGACGAGCGACGCGGCCTCCTCTGCGTACGCCGCCCGGACGGCACCCGGGTCCAGGGGGCCATACGGTGCCAGCAGGCCGCCCGTGGGCCCCAGGCTGCCGGCGACGATCATCGCCGGCCCGGCCGCCGCGCCACGGGCCGCACGGGCAGCCGCCACGGCCGCCCGGCAGACCTCGCCGCTGCGCCCCTCAAGGACGGATCCGGCCAGGCGAAAAGGATTGGCGCCGAAGGTCGAGGTCAGGAGGATGCGGGCACCCGCCAGGACATGACCGCGGTGCACCTCCGTGATGGCTGCGGCGCCGGCCACGGTCAGCAGCCAGGCCTCGGGCGCCGCCCCGGCGGGCATCCCCGCCGCGAACAGGGCCGTCCCCATGGCACCGTCGGCGACCATGGGTCGGGCGGGGATCGAGAGAGGGTGGAGCCCGGGCATGCGTGAAGCATGAGGTCGGTCGGGCGTGATCGTCAAACTCGAACTCGCGTCCAGTGGCACGAGGGACCGGTGCGTGCGCCAGTCAGGCACCGAGGCCAGTCCGGCGACTACACTCCGTTCGTCGAGTTGCAGGAGCACTACCGTGACCGAGGCCGCAACGACGGAAGGCCCGACCGGACCGATCGTCGGCCGGCGGACGAGGCCCTTCGGGGTCGTCCTCCTCGTGCTGTTCCAGCTGGCCAACGTTGGCGCCAACCTGGCGGCCGTGGGAGGGTTCCTCGGCCCGCGGGGCGGAAGCCTCGTGGCCCTCTTCGGGAACAAGGCCCCCCTCCTCGACGACCTGTTCGTCGGCCTGGGGCTCCTGGCGCTCGCCGGAGCCGTCGCTCTGTGGCGGTTCCACCGATTCGGCTGGTACGCCATCATGCTGCTGACCGGCGTCGGGCTGCTCCTGCAGATCGCCTTATGGATCTGGGCGGACCCGAACTTCGTCAACATGGCGATCTTCGTCGTGTCGGCCTTCTACCTCAACCAGCGCGAGGTCAAGGAGATCTACCTCGTGCCACCGGCCGAGCCTGAGCCGGTTGTCCTCGCGGTGGAAGCGGACGACCGCCCGTGATCGACGGCGAGAGGCGAGGGGACGGGATCGGGAGTGCTTCCGATCTCGATCTCCTGCAGGCGTATGAGCCGGTGGTCCGCTACACGCAGGGCGAGCTCTTCTTCCCGGCCGCGGTCTCCTCGTACATCCCCGAGTGCGACCTGTTCGTGGGGGGGTCCGAGCGCGACCGGCGACTCCTCGTGCCCTATGGCGAGCTGACCGAGGAGCGCCTTGTCTCGTTCGTCGCTCCTCCCGGGGAGACCCTCTCCCTGCGGCTGGGCCAGCAGCCGCTCGGCGGGCTCGATCTCGCGCGCTGGAACCGTCGCCCGGAGCGTCCCGAGTTCCACGCCCCGAGCCGCCTCGCACGTGTCGGCATCTTCGCCCGGCTCGTGGACACCGGCTTCACCGCGTCGCTCCTGCTCCGGGGCACCGTCCCCGGCGGCACGACCGCAGCGGCCTCGCAGAAGTACGAGGCGGTCCGCAAGGTTGACCCGCGGTACGTCTACCACGGGCGCGTCCTCCGGTCCGAGGGCTGGATCGTGCTCCACTACATGTACTTCTACTTCATGAACGACTGGCGTTCCACCTTCTCGGGGGCGAACGACCACGAGTCGGACCTGGAGCAGGCGTACGTCTTCCTCGAGGATGCCCCGGACGGGCCGAGGCCCGTCTGGTTCGCCTGTGCGGCCCACGACTACTCGGGCGATCAGCTGCGACGACGATGGGACGACCCGTACCTGGTGAAGGTGGGGGATCACCCGGTGATCCACGCGGGGGCGGGCTCCCACGCGGCCTACTTCGAGGCCGGCGAGTACATGACGGCGGCGCCAATCCCCGGCGCACGCCGCCTCCACGGGTTCCTCGATGCGCTCCGATCGCTCTGGCGCGACACGCTGCGGCAACCGGATCCGGGCGACCTGGCGGCCTCGCTGGATCGCGCGCTGAGCATCCCGTTCATCGACTACGCGCGAGGCGATGGCCTCCAGGTGGGCGGCGAGGGCGGCGAGCTGTGGACGCCCGTCCTGATCGACGATTCGGTCCCGTGGGTCGACGGCTACCGGGGCCTCATGGGGCTCGACACGTTCGACCGCTTCGCCGGTGAGAGGGCTCCGGCCGGGCCGAAGTACACCCGCTCCGGCACGATCCGCCAGTCGTGGAACGACCCGATCGGCTGGGCCGGCCTGGCCAAGGCGGCGCCGCCGTTCCGGATGCCAGCGGCGCTCGAGGCCCGCCTGGCGGAGCTGGAGGCCGCCCTGGTGGCGCTGCGGGCCGAGAACGACGCCCACGCGGCAAGCCTCGACGGCCTGGACCTGGAGGTCCGGGCCCTGTCCAAGGACCAGAGCTTCGCCGCGATCCACGCGGGTCGGGCGGCCGAGCTGGCCAAGCGCGAGTCAGAGGTCAACAAGGGCCGCACGCAGGAAGGCGTCCTGTCCGAATCGATCCGGGCCAGCAGGCGCGAGCTGGAACGACTCCGCGCTGGCGACTTCGGCGACCCGCGCGCGCACCTCCACGATGATCATCACCCTGTCCCACCAGAGATGACCCGCTACGGACGGCTCATCGAGATCTGGTCCGCCATCAGCATCAGCGTGCTCCTGGTCGCCACCGTGGCCGTACCATGGCTGACGCCTGTCCCCTGGTACGGGGCACTCCTGCTCGCGATCGCGGTCTACGCGGTGCTCGAGTCGGCCTTCCGGCGCAGGCTGACGGTCCTGCTGCTGCGGTCGACGCTCGTCCTTGCCGGGGTGAGCGCGCTCATCCTGTTCTACGAGTTCACAACGCCGATCGTCTTCGCGGCGATCGTCGGTCTCGCCGTCCTGACGCTGTTCGACAACGTCCGCGAGATCAGCCGGTCGTAGGCTGCCGACGGGTCAGGGCGTGAGCGACGCCCACGGCATCAGCGGTGGGGCGGAGATCGTGGAGGTCACCTCGACCCGCCGCCCGTCCGCGGCCATGGAGGCCGACGCCGCCTCCAGGATGTCCACCACGTGGGCGGCCTGTTCCGCGGCGATCCGGTGCGGCCGCCCCTCGGCGATCGCGGCGGCCATGTCCGCCAGCCCGCGGGCCCACGCGATGCCGGCGAACGGCGGCCGGACCAGCGGCACCTGCACGTAGGCACCGTCGTAGGGGCCGACCTCAACCGCCGCATTGAACTCCTGGAAGCTGCCCAGGGCGAGCGAGGCGGCGTCGCCGTGAAACTCCAGGGCGCCCTGCTGCCTGACCGGGCGCCCCACGTAGAAGCTCGCCGTGAGCCGGAGGACGGCGCCGCCCTCCAGCTCGACGGCCGCCACGATCAGGTCGGGACTGCCGATCCGGAACGGCGTGCCGTCCAGCGCCACGCGGTCCGGCATCACGTTCCAGCCCCAGGCACGCACCGAGCGGGCCGGCCCGATGATCGACGTGGCCAGGGTCAACGGGTAGACCGCGACGTCCACCATCACGCCGACATCGAAGAATGCCGCAGGAGCCGGGTGCCATGTCTCGATGCGGCCCCAGCTGACGTCGGCGTAGATCGCGCGGACCGTTCCCAGGCGCCCGTCCCGGATCCACGCGGCCGCGGTCTGCTGGGCCTCGCCCAGGAACGTCGACGGCGAGCAGCCCAGGCGGAGACCTCGTCCGTCGGCAAGCGCCAGGAGCTCCCGGGCCTCGCCCGACCTGAGGGCCAGCGGCTTCTCGCTGTACACGTGGCGCCCGGCCTCCAGGGCGCGCCGGGTGACCTCGTGGTGGGCATGGTGGACGGTCAGGTTGACCACGATGTCCACGTCCGGGTCGGCCAGCAGGTCGTCCAGGGACGCGTGAGCCCGGCAGCCCTGCTCGCGCGGCGAAGGCGGCCAGGCGCACGGGATCGAGGTCCGTTGCGGCGACCAGCCGGAGCTCGGGGTGGGTCAGGATATCGCGTGCGTATCCGCCCGCGATGTTGCCGGTGCCGACGATGCCGATTCCGAAGGTATCCATGACCGTGAGCGTAGCGCGATCCGGAGGCCCGCAGCGCAGGACGACGTGTCGACGCCGGGGTTGCCGATGCCACACGCCAGCTTGCCAGTTGACGCCGGGATGCGCATGGCCCAAGGTCGGCGGCGTTGGTGAGCCTGCGCATGGAGGCGGAGTGACGTGATGCCGACCCGGCCGGCCTGGGTCCCGGGCGACCTCTACCCGTTCGATGACCACTGGGCCGAGATCGACGGGCACCTCGTCCACTACCTCGACGAGGGCACGGGCCCGCCGCTCCTGCTGCTCAACGGCAACCCGAGCTGGTCCTTCGGCTGGCGCGACGTCGATCCCTCCCTGCGAGGGTCGTTCCGCTGCATCGCTCCGGACTACCCGGGCTTCGGCCTCTCACGCGAGGCGCCCGGGTACGACTTCCGGCCGCGGTCGCACTCGACCGTGATCGAGGCGCTCGTCGACCAGCTCGGCCTGACCGACCTGCTGGTCTTCGGCTACGCCTGGGGCGGGCCGATCGGCCTCGGGCTGCGCCGGGCGTCGGCCGGAGCTGGTCCGCGCGCTCGTCATCGGCAACACCTGGGCCTGGCCCGACGACCGGCTCCGTGTCCGCCTGTTCTCGGCGCTGATGGGCGGTCCGCTCGGCGCGCTGACGGTGGAGCGCCTGGACCTGATGCTCCGGCTGTACCTGCCCCTGAACCTCAAGCGTGGACGGCTCACCGGCGACCGAGCGGGCCGCCTATGCAGGGCCCGTTCCCGCGGGATCGGCGCCACATCATGCGCGTCCTCCCGCGCGAGATCACGGCCGGGCACGACCTACCTTCGAGAGGTCGAGGCGAACCTGCCGCGCCTGGCAGGGATCCCGGCCCTGATCATCTGGCCGGACTCCGACCCGGGCTTCGGCGACGCCGAGCTGGCCCGCTGGCAGACGCTCTACCCGGCGGCGGAGGTGGTCCACCTCCAGCGCACGGGCCAGTACATCGACGAGGACGCCCCCGCGGACGTGGCGGCCGCGGTCAGGGTCTGGTGGTCGCGCCAGGCGGGCGCGCACGCTCCTGCAGCAGGTACAGGCCCGTCATGACGAGCGTCAGGAGCAGCAGGCCGCCGGTGTAGCCGATAGCCGTCCCACGCCCGGGCAGGAACTCGTCGCGGAAGACGACGGCCGCGACGAACAGGACCGCGCCGTTGAGGATGAACAGCTGGCAGGCGCGCTTGATCTCGTCCCAGTCGACGGCGAAGGCCATCGTGCCGCACCAGACGGACCAGCCGAGGAACCAAGCGCCCACGATCCGGGCATCGAGCGGGTTCAGCTCCCACGGCCAGCGCTTCACCGCGAACTCGGGGTTGCCCACGATCAGCAGCCGTTCATCAGCAGGATGCCGGTGGTGAAGATCAGGAACCGCCTGAGCGCGGGGCGGATCGAGCCGCCGGACAGGGGAGCGGTCGCGTGCAACATGCCGCGCGGGACCAGGTACAGCATCGTGATCGGCTCGAAGATGTACAGGACGATCCAGATGTGGGCGAGCGGCGTCTGCAAGGGGTTCCAGTGGAACTCCGAGAGGTGCCAGTACGTGCCGAACAGGAGCGTCCCGGTGAACACGAGGTTCCCGTACACGATCCACCGCAGGCGGAACCAGTTGCCCTCGCGGGCGGCATTCAGGAAGAAGAACGTCCTGAAGATGTAGGCGGCCCCGATGAACACCTGCGCCGCGCGTGGGTGCACGGCCCACGCGAAGTACTCCGGGATGTACTGGGGGAAGAACAGCATCCATATCGCAAACCAGGCGGCAGCCGCGGCCCCAAGGAGTCCCCAGGCAACCTGCTGGACGGGAGGACGCTGGTGCATCGGACACTCCAGTCGGGGCGCGAGATCTGCTCGAGCGTTGGACGGCCGTCGGTCAGTCTCGTCTCACCGGATCGGCGGATCGTAACGGCATCAACTCGATCTGCACAGGGGTTCGATGCGGACCGGCGCCCCCGGATCGTGAGAACGAGAGCTTCGTCAGGCAGCGTGTCCCACCGCCATGATCCCGATCCACGCCGTTGATGGCGACGAGGCCTCACCGCCGTTACTCGGATGCGACGGCCGCGGCCTACGGCATCGATGGCAGCTGCAGGAGCCCATCGGCCAGGTCGTCGTCGGTGACGAGCCGGATGGAATCGGCCGCCTCCCTGTTGACGACGATCGTCCCGACGCCGTGCCGCCGCGGCGTGCCATCCGACCAGTACTCGAGCCAGGCATCGGTCAGCGGGACCATCGCGGCCCGACGACGAATGCTCTCGATGGGATCGGTGCCCGGTTCGGCGTGGAGGTGGCCGGCGACGAGGTAGGAGCCAGTCCGGATCACGATGGCATGCGCTCGCGTCCGGTGTCGGAGGGCCTCATCGCCGCGCGGACCCGCGGCCTGCACGGCCACGAGCTCGCGCGTGGCCACCTGGATCATCTCGCACGCGTACCGGGTGCCGTCGTCGAGGTCCTCGATCTCCACGTCCTTCAGCAGCAGCTCGTCGTGGGCGTTGAGGAGGTCGGTCAACCGGTCCGCGCGGAGACGCACCCAGCCGAAGATGCGGTAATGAGAGGCGTAAGCCGAGAACCTCACGAGCGGGGCCTCGGAGACCGAGTCGGGCTCGAAGATCTCCTCGAATGACCGCTGCAGGACGAAGTGCAGCGGGCGCGGCGGCAGCGTCATCACGGGGGAGGGTATGGAACGAGCCGGCCCGGCCGGAATCCCCCGAAGGTACCTCGCCGTCCGCGTCAGCGAAGCCGGGCCCCGTGATTGTGTGGCGGTGGTTCGCTACGATCAGCGCATCAGGATCAGTCATCAGCCTCGATGGAGATCGACATGACCACGCTGTCGGACCGACCCAACACCGCCCTGGTGGTGATCGACGTCCAGAATGGCGTCGTGGCCGATGCCTGGCAGCGCGACGTGGTCGTCGCCAACGTCGGCACGCTCGTCGACAGGGCGCGCCGTGATGGCGTCCTCGTCGTCTGGGTCCAGCACTCCGACGAGCACCTGCCGAAGGGGAGTGAGGCCTGGGAGTACGTCCCGGAGCTCGCCCGCCGGGAGTCGGAGCCACTGGTGCACAAGACGTTCGGTGACTCCTTCGAGGCCACCGACCTGGAGGAGGTGCTTGCGGGAGCCGGCGTCGGACGCCTGGTGGTGGCCGGCGCGCAGACGGACGCCTGCATCCGGTCCACGATCCATGGCGCCTTCACCCGTGGCTACGACGTGACGCTCGTCGGCGACGCGCACACGACGGAGGATCAGAGCGCGTGGGGCGCTCCGACCCCGGACAGGGTCATCGCGCATACCAACATCTACTGGCGGTACCAGGACGCACCCGGCCGCACCGCCGCCGTCACTGCGACGAAGGACGTGACGTTCGGCGGCTGAGCCGGCAGGTCGGCGGCGCGGGCGCCGGCATCACGCGATCCATCGCTCGATCCCGGGGAAGCGGAGCTGGGTGTCCCGGTCGGTGAGCGCGATGGCAGTCGCCCCCGCGTCGGCGAGCATCGGGGCGGCCGCGGCACCACGCAGCACCACGACCTTGGCGAGCGCCTCGGCCGCGATCGCATCGGGTGCGATGACCGTGGCGGTGACGATGCCCGCGTGCGCGGGCTCGCCGGTGGCAGGATCGACGATGTGCCCGCGCCCGTTCCAGGCGTGGCGGTAGGTCCCCGACGTCGCGATGCCCAGCATGACCGGCATCCCGGCCGGCAGCGAGATCGTGGCGATCGGCGCGAGCGTCGCCGGGTCAGCGTCACGGGGATCCTCGATCTGGATCACGAAGGGGATGGACCCGTCCGACCGCACGGCGATGTCGCCGTCGCACTCCACGAGGGCGACCGGCAGCCGGACGGCGGAGGGCAGGGAGAGGGCACGCTGCGCCAGCCAGCCCTTGGCGACACCCGAGAGGTCGAGCCCGATCCCGGCGGGGCGGACCGCCACGTCGCCGGTGATCGACCAGCGGCCTGCGGGCACCGCGGGCTCGCCTGCCTCGACCCGCCGACGGGCTTCGAGCACGCCGGCGTCCACGATGCCGCCGGAGAGCCTGCGGGCCGCGGCGGCGGCGTGAAGCGCCGCTGCCAGTGTCGGGCCCACGCGCACGGACGCGGCGGTGTTCGCGTTGAGTCGCGCCAGGTCCGATTCCGGATCCCTGTGCCAGAGCATCCGGCTCCAGGCGGCAATCCGGTCCAGGATCGACACCGCTGCCGCGTCACCGGCCCCGCCGACCACCGCGGAGATCCAGCCGCCCATCGCGCGCCGACGCGCGTGACCCTCGATCACGGCTTGCCGCTTGCGGCCGTCGTGACTGGAGTGGGCTTCGGTCGGGGCCTGGGTGCCGGCTTCGGTGTCGCGTTCGGCGCGGCCGCCACGGTGCGACGGGTCGCGCTCGGCTTCGCGGTGGCCGTCGTCTTCCGGGCATGCGTGGGCGTCGGTGTCGCCTTGAGCACCCTGTCGACCTTGATCGGAGAAGGCGCCGGTGTTTCGACGACGTCGGCGGCGCCGAGCGGTGGGACAGACCGGACGTCCGTCGCGGATGGCGCGGTGCCCCCGGCATAGCCCTCGGTCAGCGAGGGCGCGAGGACGACGACGAGCCCGAGCGTCGCGACCACGCCGGTGACCGACGCGAATCCGCGGCCCGCAGCCATCAGTCGCGCCTGACGTGACTCGACGCCCGCGCTCGCGCGCGCATCGGCCGGCCCCGGAGTGATCGGCGGCACGAGGGATGGTCGTTGGAACCCGGAGCGGTCGCCGGGTGTCACGGGATCACGATCGCGGCCGGGCAGACGCGATCCTCAGCAGGGAGGCGGATCCTGCCGTGCGCCTGGACGCGGCGAGGGACGGGGCTTCGCTTCGGCAAGTCGCCAGCTCCTTTGACGGATGTCCGCTCCGGCCCTTCCGGACCGCGAGGGCGCATGGACGCCTTCACCCTCCTGAGTCACGCCGGGGCGGTTTGGTGTCACGCACATCGCTCGGCATCCCGCCCAACGGCTCTATCTCCCGTCCGTGGACGAGGATTGAATCATCCGGTGCCGTTCCCTGCTCATCTGTAGTGGGCGTCCAAGACGGCTCGCACCGGGGCTGGAACCGATGCAGCGGGACCTGGTCGAGCGGGCGAGGCTCGGAGACGCGGATGCGTTCGCGGAGCTGGCGGGACCGACCGTCGACCGGCTGTACGCGATCGCCTGCCGGATCCTCCGTGATGGCGACCGCGCCGCCGACGCCACGCAGCAGGCGATGCATGGCGCGTGGGTCTTCTATCGCCTTGACGGTTCCGTCATGCGCTCGGGCTAAATCGATCACGGAGGCCAGGCGGGCACGTGGACGACCCTCTCGCGATGGGAGGGTGGTCAAGGAGCCGGGCTTCACCGACGTCACGGGCTTGAGGTTTCCGGGAGCGGAAGGCGCGGGCGCGCGGTAGGCTGCGCCCACCAGCCCGCTGAAGGAGCGTCCGATGCTCGGCGACCACCCGGTGTTCCCGATCCTGCTCTCCCTCGATCTCGACACGAGCCGGAGCTTCTACCGCGACACGCTCGGGCTCGAGCTCGTCCGCGAGGACAAGGACGAGCGCCTCGTCTTCCGCAGCGGCGGCGGCACGCAGTTCGCGGTCACGCGCAGCGCGGTCGGGACCGCCGACACGCAGACGCAGATGGCGTGGCGCGTGCCCGACATCCACGCCGCGCTCGCCGACCTCCGTGCCCGCGGGGTCCGGGTAGAGGAATACGAAGCCCCGGACCCGGTGACCACAGACGGCATCGCGGACATGGGCCACTCGTGGGCGGCCTGGTTCGTCGATCCCAGCCGAAACGTCCTGGCCGTGGTGCAGCCGAAGGGGTAACCCTGAGCGCGAGGGTTGATCTGCGGCCCGCCGACCGTTGACGGTCGGTCGCGACACCCTGCCCGGGATCGGCGCGAGACCAAATCGATTCGCGCTGGCGACCGGCCCCCCTATTGGGAGCCGTCTGCGGGGGTGTGGTGGGGGAGGCCGCTGTGGCTGCCCGTCCACTCCACACGGGTCCGACCCGGATGTATCTTTCGCAAATCCAATCCCCGTCCCCGGAGGAGGATCCCGTGGAGCATCGATGGCGACGGCGCGCCGCACTGGCGAGTGCGGCCCTCTTGTCCATCAGCCTGGTTGCAGCCGGCCCGGCGGCAGCCGCCAAGTCAGGCCCGCTCGGCACCTACAAGCATCTCGTCGTGATCTACGAGGAGAACCACAGCTTTGACAACCTCTACGGACTGTGGGGCGACGTCAACGGCCAGCACCCGATCGGCCTTGGCGACGCCAGCGCCGCCCATACGACGCAGGTCGCGCAGACGGGCGTCCCGTACACCTGCCTCAAGCAGCTCGACGTCAACCTGAACACCGACTTCGCGGGCAGCGCCAGCCCCGCGTTCCCGGCGAACACGCTCTCGAAGCGGGCTGCCTGCAACCCGGAGACCGTGACGTTCCCGGATGCCTCCATGACCACCTACACCAGCCACTTCCTCAACGCGCCGTTCGCGTTCGATCCCTACATCCCTGCGGACGCGACGACCTGCCCGCGCCCGAACCAGGAGTTCAGCTTCGGCAACGGGATCATGAACGGGGCCGTGAACCCCGCGACCGCGACGACCTACGGCCTGGCGGGCGGGTGCACCCGTGACCTCGTGCACAAGTTCTACCAGGAGCAGTACCAGCTCAACGGCGGCGCGCAGAACCGCTACGTGACCGGCAGCGACTCGGTCGGGACGGCGATGGGCTACTACGACACGACCGCGCTCCCGATCTACCGGTATCTCCACGCGAACGGCGCACCGCGTTACGTGATCGCCGACCAGTTCTTCCAGGGGGCGTTCGGAGGCTCCTACCTCAACCACCAGTACCTGATCGGCGCCCAGCCCCTCCTCTGGCCGAGCGCACCGGCCGGCCAGCACGCGGTGCTCGATCCGTCGGGCATCCCGCACGCCTATCCACTGCTCAAGCCGACCGGCGCCGTCGTCGACGGCAATGTGACTCAGGCCTGTGGTCAGGGCACGACGATCGCAGGCCTCGCGTGCGGCGACTGGGCGGTCAACACCCTTCAGCCGCCGTGGGAGCCGCAGGGCAGCTTCGGTGCCCCGGAGCCGGCGACCGACGACACGACCACGGCGCTCAACATCGGCGACCGGATGAGCGACGCCGGCGTCAGCTGGGCCTGGTACGCCGGTGGCTGGGACAATGCCGCTGGCCTCGTCGGCGGACCGGGGTGGACGAACGGCTCCACGGTCGGGACCTGCACGAACCCGAACGTCTCGACTGCGGACAAGCAGTACCCGTACTGTCCCGAATTCGTCGTTCCAGTTCCACCACCAGCCGTTCAACTACTTCACCCGTTACGCACCCGGGACGGCCGACCGGGCCGCGCACCTCCGGGACGAGGTCGAGTTCATGACAGCGGCCAAGAACGGCACGCTGCCCCAGGTGAGCTTCGTGAAGCCGCTCGGCAACGAGAACGAGCACCCCGGCTATTCGAGCGAGTCGAACGGGAGCGACCACCTCGTCGACCTGATCAAGGCGGTCGAGACCGGCCCCCAGGCCGGGAACACCCTGATCGTCGTGACCTACGACGAGTTCGGCGGGCAGTGGGACCACGTCCCGCCTCCCGGCCTCGGCACGTCGGGCGCGCACGACCAGTTCGGTCCGGGCACCCGGATCCCGGCCCTCCTGATCGCCCGCAGCTTCACGTCGTCGGGCGTCGACCACACGGTCTACGACACGACTTCCATCATGGCCACGATCGAGCACCAGTTCGGGCTCCAGCCCGTGGCGGCACGGGGCACGGTCACGCCACGTGACAGCCTCGTCAGCGACCTCCGCAATGCGGTCTCGACCGGGAGGCGCGGGCACTGAGCCTCGGCCCGCCGGGCCTCATCTGCGTTCTTCGGCGCGGCTCGACTCCGGTCGGGCCGCGCCGTGCCGCGCGCCGTGCCCATCCTGGTGCGAAGGTCCGGAGGCACGAGGGAGGGACATGACCGTCATCGACTGGCTGCTCGACTCCGATCCCTCGATCCGCTGGCAGGTGCATGCGCGACCTGGCGCACGAGCCGGCGGACATCGTCGCCGCCGAGCGGTCGCGGGTCGCGACCGAGGGCTGGGGCGCCCGGTTGCTCGCGCTCCAGGCGCCGGACGGCCGGTGGGGTGGCCGGGCCTGGTCGCACGACTGGACGGACACGTTTCACGTCCTGGAGCTCCTGCGGCGGCTGGGGCTCGATCCCGAGAGCCGAGCAGGCCCGGCAGGCCGTCGGCCTCGTCCGCGAGCAGGTCACCTGGAGGGACGACGCGTTCGAGACGCCGTGGGCCGACAACCGGTTCTTCGAGGGCGAGGTCGAGCCGTGCATCAACGGCAACGTCGTCGCGACCGGCTCGTACTTCGGCGTGGACATGTCGCCGCTCGTCGACCGGCTCCTCGGCGAGCAGCTTCCCGACGGCGGCTGGAACTGCGAGGTCGAGAACGGCGCGACGGTGTCGTCGGTCGAGACGACGATCAACGTCCTCGAGGGCCTGCTCGAGCACGAGCGGGCGATCGGCGGCTCGGCCAGGGTAGGGGAGGCCCGCGGCCGCGGCGAGGAGTACCTGCTCGAGCGCCGGCTGTTCCGTCGGAAGACGACCGGCGAGGTGATCGACCCGAGCTGGCTCCGGTTCTCGTTCCCGCACTGGTACCACTACGACGTCCTGCGCGGCCTCGACTACCTGCGCGACGCCGGCGGTCACGCCCGACGAGCGCGTCGCCGAGGCGATCGGGGTCGTCGAGGGCAATCGGAGTCCCGATGGCCGGTGGCCGCTCCAGAACGTCCGCGAGGGCGAGGCCCACTTCCTGATGGAGGACGGCGACGGCGAGCCGAGCCGGTGGAACACGCTCCGCGCGATGCGCGTGCTCGACTGGTTCGCGCGGGGCGTGTAGGCGGGACAGCGCGAGTCTGCCGCAGTGGCCTCCGACGCCTCGCGGTCGAGGCCCGCCAGGACGGCGGGCCACCGTCGATCGGAGACCTGGCGGGTCGAGTCTCAGGTTTCGGCGAGAACCTCTCGCAGCGTCGCGGCGAACGCGTCCGGGTCACCGCGCCCGCCGTACTCGCCGCCGAGGAAGCCACCGTGGTCGCTCGGGAAGATCACGAGCTCCGTTCCGAGCCGCTCGGCGACGGCGAGCGCGCCGCGGTGGGCCATCTGGCCCGCCGACTCCACGCCGGCGCCCAGCACGATCCTGGTCGGGGCCGCCCGCAGCGCCGCGAAGTCCGGCTCGTAGCTCGTGCACGAGACGACGTTCTGGCCCAGCAGCGGATCGGTGCGGTTGCCGTCGTCCGCGGTGGGTAGCCCGAACATCGCGGGATCCGGGTCGGGCTGTGCGGCGAACTCCGGGGTCATCGGCCCCTGGTGACCCACGGCGAGGATGAACCGCGCCATGCCGATTCCGAATCCGCCGCGCTCGTACGCCTCATGGACCGCGCGGCAGGCCGCGAGAGCGCCCTCGCGGTCGGGCAGGATCGACGCGAGCGGCGGCTCGTGCGCGACGAGGATCCGAACCTGCTCCGGGTGCATCGCCACGAGGGCGAGCGCATTCACCGCGCCGCCGCTGCTGGCGAAGAGGTCGACCGGGCCCGGGCCGAGCTCGGCGATCAGCCGATGCAGGTCGTCGGCGTGCTCGTCGGGGGAGGACGGGCTGGCCGGATCGGCCTTCGTGCTGCGTTCGACGCCCCGCGGGTCGTAGGTCACCACCGTGCGGTCGGGAAAGTGGCTCGCCAGCGTGGCGAACCCGCCGGCACCCATCGGCGAGCCGATCAGGAACAGTAGCGGAGCAGGGGATGATGCCTTCCGGACATCGAAGGTCAGGGTGGCGCCGTCCACGTCCAGCGTGTGGGTGGCAGGCGCAGTCATCGTGGTCATCGGGACGCTCCTCTCAGTGGACGTGTCTTATGCGGTCGTGACAGCATCCTCGGCCAGGATCGCATCGATCTGGCCGACCGCCTGCGTGAGTCCCTCCTCCATGCCCATGGCAAGCACCTGCTGCATCGCTTCGGTGCTCGGGAAGCGGCTCTCGATCGACATCCGCGTGCGCCCGGCAGCCGATCGGCTCGATCGTCACGCGCCCCTCGTTGCGGGGGAAGTCGTCGTCCGGCGTCCCGTCGGCGTGCGCGAATCCATCGATGAAGACGAGCCGGCGCGGTGGATCGGCCTCGACGACGTCCCAGTAGCCGTGCGGCTGGTCGCCGCTCGGGCCCGTCATGTGGTACTCGACGCGGCTGCCGGGCGCCAGGTCGTGGGCCGTGAAGGTGGCCGGGTAGGTGGGAGGACCCCACCAGCGCTCGAGCTGGCGCGGATCCGCCCACAGGTCCCACACCCGCTCGGGCGGGGCGTCGAACTCGGCGGTGAGGGTCATCGTCAGGGCGACAGGGTCCTTGCGGACGGCGGTGACAGTCATGCGTCGATCTCCTTCTCCTTGCTGTACGTGATCAGGTCCGTCATGCGGTCGATGCGGCCGCGCCACAGCGCCTCGTACTCGTCGAGCAGGCCGCGCGCGAGTCGGAGCGCCTCGATGCTGGTGTGCACGACCTTGCGGCGGCCGGTGCGCTCCTTGGTGACCAGGCCTGCCCGCTCGAGCACAGCGACGTGCTTCTGCACCGCGGCGAAGCTCATCGGGTAGTGCCCGGCAAGCTCGGCCACGCCCTCGCTGCCGCTCAGAGCACGCAGGACGATGTCACGCCGGGTGGCATCGGCCAGTGCGGCGAAGACGTGGTCGGCGTTGAACGTGGCGTCCATGTGATACAACCATACAGTTGTATTCAACGGGTTGTCAAGCACCCACTGCGTTCCATGTACCGCGCCGAGGGCGTGGCTGACGCTGGCGATCCTCGCCACGGGCCGGATCTCCGGCCCGTGGCGAACCGCGCCTCCATGGGCATGATTTCATCGACGACTGTCGGGCCGCGGGGCCGCTCGCTCGGTCGTATCGCCAAGTCGGGCGTGAGGACCGGTCCACGATCTCCACTCCGACACGGTCGTCAAGAGCGGCCCTGGCCAGCGATGTGGCTTCGAGGACGGCGGTCGGCTTCTACCGGCCCGAGTGTCCGCAGGTGGTCGCCGCGCGTACGATCTCGAGCCCACCGTCGCGGTGTCGCACCGGTCTGCGCTGACCTTGACGGACGTGTCGACCGGCACATTCGACATCATCCGGAGCTCCCCGCGGCGAGTCACCGGCTCTTCAGCTACCCGCGCTATGGCTCAGCTGGCTCGCTTCGCACGGATGATGTCGCCCGGGCCGGCCCGTAGACCGAAGCCCCACGAGTGCTGAAGGGCGGAGTGACCAGACGGCGACCCCTATTGGTGACCTTGCCGCGACCCGTTGTGTGAGGTCTCAAGATTTCGTCTGAACGAATCCCAGAACCCTCCCGGTGGCGCGGTTGCGCCGATGCCCGAGATGGCGCACCTTGATACGGTGACAATGCAGCCACCCCGCGCACCGAGCGGATCAACCCAGGACACGCCAGCGCCGTTGCCCCCCGCGCCCCCCGAGCGGCCGCGAGACTGGTACGCCGAGCCGTTCGAGACGCGCGAGAAGGTCCGCAAGGCCCAGGAGCGAGCGGATCGGGCTTCCCGGCGGGCCGACCGTGCCGCGCGACGTGTGCGCGAGGCGCAGGAGCGGGCGGGCAGCCACCGGACGGGAACGCGGCAACTGATGGACGTAGCAGGCGACGCCGCGACGGCCGCGCTGACAGCGGTGTCCGCCGCGGCCGACGAGGCGCAGGCGAGGCTCGTGGCGAAAGCCCGGATGCGGGAGCTCGAGCACGCCGTCGTCATCGTCCGCGCTGGCGGTCGAGTGGACGTCTCACCGCCGACGCGTCAAGAGGCGTTGAGACTGGCTGACCGCGTGGATCCAGGGTCGTCGCGGGCATCGGTCGCCCGGGGCGTCGGGTTCATCCTTGCCGGGATCGCGGCGCTCGTGATGACGCTGATCGGCGGGTTCGGCTGGCTGGGCCTTGGCGTGCCGGTCGCGATCCTCATTTCCGGCGGCTGGCTCGGGAACCAGCTCGAGATGTTCGACCAGGGGAGCAAGGCGACCCGGATCCAGCTCGAGCTCGCGCGCGCGACCCTCCCCGGGACGGAGCTGGCGGCAGGTGATGCGACGAAGCAGCTTGCCCAGGGTGTCCGCGATGCCTCGTCCCTCCCGGGGACGGCCGTGACGGCGGCGCCGCCCGCCGGTCGGCCACGGCTGGTCGAGGACGGCGACCCGCGGACCCGCTCCGAGGTCGTGGCCAGACTCGACCGCCTCGTCGCGAACGTGCGCGGGCTCGTGGATGAGACCGACGTGGCCACGCTCCAGCGCATCCGCGACAGCGCGGCCCTCGCGCTCCCCCCAACCGAAGCGCCGTTGGACCTGACCGACCACGAGACGTGGCTGCTGCGACAGATCTGCATCGACTACCTGCCGGGCGCCCTCGAGCACTACATAGCGCTGCCGCCGGACCGTGCCTCGGAGCCGGTGCTCGACGGACGATCCGCCCGGCAGGTTCTGGACGAGCAGCTGGCGCTGATCGAGAGCCGCCTCGACCAGATGGCAACCCGGACGTACCAGCGCGAGGCGGGCGGGCTGCTCACCCACGCGCGGTTCCTCGGCGACGTCCTTCGCCCGGACCCGTTCCAGGCACGGCTCGCCGAGCTCGCCGGCAACGGACCGGACCCGGGGCTGGCCGCTGCACCGGAGCCGGTTCACACCCCCGGAACGTCGGCGACAATGGACGGAGCGGCAGGCCAGACGCGCGAGCGCGTCTGATCCGAGCGCACAACAGGAGCCAGTCATGACCGACCAGCCACTCGAACTGCCGGCGTCCGCGACGGGGACGAGTGCCGAACCCCATCCGGCGGACCCCCCGTCCGCGACCACGACGCTCGTCCTGGAGGCGCCGGCCCCCGTGACGCCGGTCGTGCCGACCCAGGCGGCCGGGGCGGTCCCCATCTCGGACGCGGACCGCACGAAGCTCGACGACATGGTGTCCGGGTACCTCGACGCCGTCATGTCGCTCGACATCCACAGCCAGGCGTTCGCCGACCGGATGCGGGACATCGGGAAGCTGGGCGACGACGACATCCGGTCTGCCGCATCCGTGTCCAACCGGCTGCTCGACAAGCCAATGGCTGCCATGCAGAACGGCGGCCTGACGCAGACCTCGGGGGTGAGCCGGTCGCTGTTGGACCTTCGGCACCAGATGGAGGACCTCGACCCGTCCACGCAGGGCGACCTGTTCAGCCCGCGCAAGCTGCTCGGGATCCTCCCCTTCGGCACGCGGAGCCGGCTGAGGGACTACTTCGACAAGTACCGGTCCAGCCAGCAGCACATCGATGCCATCGTCACCGCCCTGTTCCAGGGGCAGGACGAGCTCCAGCGCGACAACGCGTCGATCGAGCAGGAGAAGGCCAACCTCTGGACGAGCATGGGCCGTCTGCGCCAGTACAGCTACCTGGCCCAGAGCCTCGATGCCGAGCTCACGGCGAAGATCGCATCTCTCGAGGCGACCGACCCCGACCGGGCACGCGTCCTCAAGGAGGACATGCTGTTTCCGGTGCGGCAGAAGAACCAGGATCTGCTGACCCAGCTCGCGGTGAGCATCCAGGGCTACCTCGCGCTCGACATCATCCGCCGCAACAACCTCGAGCTCATCCGGGGCGTCCAACGGGCGACCACCACCACCGTTGCCGCCCTGCGCACCGCGGTGATCGTGGCCCAGGCGCTGGCGGACCAGAAGCTCGTCCTCGACCAGATCACTGCCCTCAACGCGACCACCTCGAACCTGATCGCGACGACCGGCGAGCTGCTCCACCAGCAGTCGACGGACGTCAACACCCAGGCTGCCTCCTCGACCGTCGACATCACCAAGCTGCAGGGGGCGTTCCAGAACATCTACGCAACGATGGACGAGATCGACAGCTTCCGGGTCGGGGCGCTCGACTCGATGCAGAAGACGGTCGACGCCCTGTCCACCGAGATCACGAAGTCGCAGGCGTACCTCGAGCGTGTCCGATCGCTTGAGGGGCCCGGATCCGCAGCTGGGACCGAGCTGGACATCCACTGATCCCGAATTCCCGCCGGACCGCGGAACGTGAACCCGTTCAGGTGAGTCGAACCGAGGCCGCGAGCCCGGTCGCTACGCCGTCGCTCCAGGGTCGTTGAGCTGCCGGGCCACGTCTTCGTCCTACCCGAGGTGGCCGCGGGTCAGCGCGACGAAGGCCAACGCGATCGCGCCGAACGCGTTGGCACTGTCCCGGACATGTTCCTGACGCCGTCCCACCGATCTGGCCGTCTGATCCCAGCTTGTGTGCCGTCAGTCCCAGAATTGGCTGGCACGGGAATTGAGTGGTGTCGTGGCCACATCGCGGCGGAACGCGAGACCGTCGACGACCGGCTGATGTCCCGGGACGAGTTCACCGGGCACCTCGAGGGCCAGCGTTCGACCGGAGGGTGGCCCTGCGCGAGACAACCGGGGCAGCGCATCCTGACCGTCAGGTCAACGATCCACTGACCCTCAGCCTGACGACGCACAACACGGCTGTCGAGGGGCCACGGGAGGGTCGCTGATCCAGGAGGGCATCGGCGGCTCGCCCCGGTGACGCTCGCTTGGCCCTTCGTCGTTCACGGGGTGTAGACCTCCGCCGCCGGACCCGTGTCCCCGACGGCGCCTCCCGCGATCAGGACCTGGCCGCTGGCCAGCAACGTCGCCGTGTGGTTAGCCCGCGCAGTCGTCATGGACCCGGCAGGGCCGAACGAGCCCGCAGCCGGGTCATAGAGCCGGGCCGCCGTCGGGACCGGCCCGTCCGGGTTGTCCCACCCTCCGGTGATCAGGACCTTGCCGCTGTCCAGCAAGGTCGCGGCGTGCTCGAGCAGAGGGGTCGGCAGCGACCCGGTGGAGCCAAACGCCCCCTCGGCCGGGTCGTACAGGTCGGCCGACGCGAGGTAGGTGCCCGCGGTGTTGAACGTGGTACCGCCGACCACCAGGACCTTGCCGTTCGCCAGCAGCGTCGCGGTATGGGCCCACCGCGAGCTCGACATCGACCCGGTCGGGCCGAACGAGCCGGTGGCCGGGTCGTACAGCTCGGCTGAAGCCACGACGCTCTGGGTCCCGGCTATGCCTCCGGTGACCAGGACCTTGCCGCTCGACAGCAGGGTCGCGGTCTGTCCGGATCGAGGTCCGGTCATGGACCCGGTCGGGATGAACGCGCCCGTGTCTGGGTCGTACAGCTCCGCCGAGCCGAGGAAGCCTTGCAGGTAGGCCGTCTCGCCGCCGGCGATCAGGACCTTGCCGCTTGCCAGCAATGTCGCGCTGTGCCCGGATCGAGGGCTCGACATGGACCCAGTCGAGCTGAACGAGCCCGCGGTCGGGTCGTACAGCTCCGCCGACGCTAGGTTGTCGACACTGGAGCTCTGGTCGAATTCGCCGCCGGCGACCAGGACCTTGCCATTGGCGAGCAAGGTAGCGGTGTGGCTCACGCGGGCCCTTGTCATGGATCCGGTTGGCGTGAATGTCCCGGTGCTCGGCTCGTACAGCTCCGCCGACGCTGTCGGACCGGTGGCGCCTCGGCCGCCGGCGATCAGGACCTTGCCGTCGGGCAGCAACGTCGCGGTATGCCCCCATCGAGGGATCGCCATCGGCCCGGTCGAGGCAAACCCCTTCAGGGGCGTCGCCGTCCGCGCGGCCGTCGGCCTGACGGTCGGCGTCGCGGCGGGGGTGGGGCTCGGAGCGGCGCTCGGGGTGGCGCTCGGCGTCATCGTCATCGCAGCCGTTGGTGCCGTGGTCGCCGTGGGCGGAGGCGTCGCCGCACCCCCGCAAGCGCCAGCAACGAGTGCCCCGGCCAGCAGGACCACCCACATTCTGCGAGCCGTCACCATCGACGCGTCTCACGCTAGCGCTTCTGCCATGGGGTGCATCGAAAGAGAGATGCGACCGCGGCCGCCTGCAACACATTCTCGCATGGCCACGTTCTGGCCGTCGTTGACTTCTCAACTGTCAGGTGTCACCGGAGGGTCCCTCAGTAGGGGGCAGGTTGTCGGTCAGTGTGGTGACCTTGACCGTCCAGTGGCCTCCGTTTGGTGGACCTCGGTGGTGACCTTCCGATGACCCCTCGGCTGTCGAGTTGCACTGACCGGCACGATTGCGATTGCAGGTTTGGCATGGATTGCATTAATGGCGCAGTGCAAATAGCTGGGGGCCGGCGCGGCCGCGTGGTCGCGCCGGTGGATGCGTGCCCACCTGTGTGCTGGCCGGAACCCAACAAGCGCCTGATATCGCCACGGCCCAGCCACGTGCCCAGCCGGGTAGCGCGTTTCTAGGACACTTCTACGCGACTTCACAGAC
>CAWBMD010000004.1:0-42658 GCA_963789865.1 uncultured Chloroflexia bacterium | reverse complement strand
GGCGGAGCCGTGGCTGGCGGCGGCCGGAAGCAGGGTCCGCCAGGGGCGCGGGGGAGTCGTCGATGCCCGAGGTCGTGCCGGGGCCGCGCCGCGACCAGTCCGCGGCATTGCCGTCCAGGACACCCATGCGGTGATCAGGCCGAGCACGAGGCCGACCGCCACTGCAATCCCGATCACGACCTGGCCTGCCAGCGCAGCGACTGCGAGCGTGAACGCGAAGTATGCGGGTAGGCCGCGGATCATCCCGCCCAGGACACCACTGCCCGCCTGCCGGCCATCAGCCCGGGCGACCGCGATGGTCAGGATCGTGGTGAACGCCGGGAACGCGGCGACCACGCCCCCGGCGACGGGGCCCGTGCTGTGCGCGACCGCGAGCACCGAGGCGACGATGACGCCGGCCGCAATGCACGTGAACGCGATGCCGGGGCCGACTCCCTCGGCGATTCGGGCTCGACCCGACGGGAGCAGCCGCGGGCCGAGGAGCAACGCTGGCACGGCCATGACGGCCGCGACCGAGGGCTCCACGGACGACAGGAGCCAAGACGCAACACCGAACGTGACCGCCCCGGCCGCGAGCCCCCGCAGTGATCCGAACCGGCGCATGACCGCGGCGAACACCACCGCGAAAACGACCTGGGCCGGCACGTGGGTCGCTGCCGTCAGGGCGAAGGTCGCCGCCGCCGCGCCGCCGAGCGAGGAGGCGACCGCGAGGGCGGCGATCGGCAGCGTGAGCGGCAGAGCGCCGATCATGCCCGCAGCCTCCGCCCCCAGACGGCGCTGGACGAGCAGTGCCACGAGCATCACGACCGGGGCGGCGAGGGCAGGGAGCAGCCACATGCCCCGAGGATCGGGCATGAGATCGTTCGCGTCCAGCGAAGGAACACGAACATGTGGCGTGCGATAATCCGAATCGTGGAACTTCGACGCCTCCGCCTCCTGCTCGAGCTCTCGCGTCGCGGGACCGTGACGGGGGTGGCCGATGCGCTCGCCTACAGCCCGTCGTCCGTGTCCGTCCAGCTTCGGGAGCTCGAGCGCGAGGTCGGGCTGCCGCTGCTGCGTCACGTGGGCCGCGGCATCGAGCTGACCGAGGCCGGCGTCCGGCTGGCAGGCTACGCCGAGCGATCACTGGCGGCGGAGGAGGCGGCCCTCGCGGACCTCGCCACCATCGGCGGCGCTGTGCCGCGCGGGCTGGTTCGGATCTCCTTCGTCCAGACCCCGGCGCTCGCGCTGCTGCCACCGCTCCTGAGCACGCTGGCCGAGGACGCACCGGAGGTCCAGGTGGCGGTGCAGCACCTCGAGACGCTCCCGGCGCTCGAGGAGCTGGGCTCGCGCACCGTCGATGTGGCGGTGGGCGTCGAGTACGACCAGGTCGTGGTCCCGCGAGCCCGCGAGATCGACCGGCGGGACCTGTTCCACGAGGACGTGCTGCTCGCCCTGCGGGCCGACGACCCGCTGGCGGCCGGTGGCGGCCCGGTCGACCTCGCCGTCCTCCGTGATCGAGTCTGGGCGGCAGGGCGTCCCGGGACTGGGCATGCCGCGCTCGTCGAGACAGCCTGCAATCGCTTCGGCGGCTTTGCCCCCGACATCCGGCATCGCTCGGACGATGCGGCGATCCTCGGCACGCTGGCCGCATCGGGCCGTGCGGTCACGTTCCTGCCGGTCCTTGCCACCGCGCTGATGGGCGGTGGAGTCACCCGCCAGGTCCGCGGCGCCGTCATCCAGCGGACGGTGTTCGTCGCGACGCGGGCATCCGCCGCAGGCGCGCCCGCCGTCATGGCCGTCGTGGGTGCCCTCGCGGCAGCGGCCCTGGAGGTCGGTGCTCAACGGTATGACGTCCGCGCGGTCCGGTAGCCTCGGGTCGCGGGCAACGGGTACTTGCCAGACGAAGACGCATCCGAGCGCATGAGATGCTGCTCGGTGCACCATGGCCGGGCGTGGTTGAGGTCCAGGAGCGCGTCGGGTGTTGCCCGGCTCCCGGCATGAGGAATCGGGCGCGAGCGGCGAAATCGAAAGACGCGCTATGGTGCCCGGGTGGTCACCGCCGGGCATTGGATGGCCCGCCACCAACAGGAGCGACGGACATGGGTTCCGACCCCGGGACGCTCAAGGACGTGTGGACGATCTTCGACGGCCTGCCGATGCTGTACCGGACGAACGTGACGCCTGCCGCCGGAGGGCGCCCGCACGATCATCCACGTCCACGGTTTCGCCATCTCGGGTCGCTACCTGCTGCCGACGGCGTCGCGCCTGGCGTCGGAGTACCGGACGTTCGTTCCCGACCTGCCCGGCTTCGGACGGAGCCACCACCCGGCGCACCCGCTGACGATCGACCAGCTCGGCGAGGCGGTCGTGCGGTTCATGGACCAGCAGGGCATCGATCGGGCCGTGCTGCTCGGCAACTCGCTCGGCTGCCCGATCATCGCGTCGCTCCTGGACGACCACAGCGACCGCATCGAGACGATCGTCTGGGTCTCACCGGCCGGCGGCCTCTACAACCTGCCGATCTACCGGGGGGTCGCGCAGATGGCGCTGGCAGGGCTCCGCGAACCACCGCGCATGTTCCCGATCGCCCTGGCCGACTATGCCCGGTACGGGGTGATCCCCTCCGTCAACCTGCTCTGGTCGATGCTCCACTACCCGACGCTGCGGAGGCTCAAGGAGCTCGTGCTCCCGACGCTGGTCGTGATCGGGTCGCGCGACCCGCTCGTGAGCGAGGTGGTCGTCGCCACGCGGGCGGTCGAGCTCCCACACGTCACCGCGGCGGTCATCGAAGGGGCGGCTCACGCGATCAACTTCTCGCACCCCGACCAGCTCGCCAACATCGTGCGCAGCTTCCTCGAGGGCCGGCCGATCACGGCTGACCCATCGGCGAAGGGCAGCGTCCGCGTCTTCGAGACCCCCGTCGAGCCGTGAGCCGTGACCGGGGGGTGTCTGCGCGGGCTCGGGGAACGAACCGGACGAGCGGCCCGGCCGTCGTCGCAGAGGACGTGGGGGACGGCCCCCCGCTCATCCTGCTGCACGGCCTGGCGGGATCCGCCCGCTGGTGGACGCGCAACATCCCGGGCCTCTCGCGTTCGTTCCGCGTCCTCGCGATCGACCTGCCGGGCTTCGGCACGTCGCCGCGCGGCCAGCGGCTCATCCTCGACGAGGCTGCCGGCGTGGTCGCCGCGACGATGGATCGGCTGGGGATCGAACGCGCGAGCGTGATCGGGCACTCCATGGGCGGGCTGATCGCGGGCGGCCTCGCAGCCGACCAGCCGGAACGCGTCGACCGGCTGGTCCTCGTCGATGCCGCCTTCCTGTCCCTCCGCCGCAGCGCCGTCCAGACGGTGAGCGGTCCGGCGGTCACGCTCCGCTGGACGGCGCCCAGTCTGCTGCCGCTGGTGGTGCGGGACGGCCTGCGCTCAGGTCCCGTCCGTCTCGCCAGCGCGTCGATCCAGCTGGTGCGCGCCGACTGGGAAGCCAAGCTGCCCAGGATCGCGGCACCGACGCTCGTGATCTGGGGCGAGCACGACAGGATCTGTCCGCTCACGATCGGCCAGCGGATCGTCGCTTCCATCCCGGGCTCGCGGCTCGTGGTCGTGACCGGAGCCGCGCACAACCCGATGTGGGAACAGCCCGACACCTTCGACCGGGAGGTGCTGGACTTCCTGGCTGGGTAGGCGGGGAGCGATCTGTGGCTGCCCTCCCGACTCGACGAACGAGATCGCCACACGATGATGCTTGGGTTGACGACGCAACCATGATTGGTCGTGACAGGAGTCCCCAGTTCTGTCGCCCGCATATTGAAGCCGCTCTGCGCCGCTTCGACGGGTGAACGCGTCAAGGAAGGGCATCGATGACCACGTACAAGGTCGGCTACTTCGTCGGGAGCCTCTCCTCGACGTCGATCAACCGCGAGCTTTCGAAGGCGCTGATCCGACTCGCTCCCGAGGATCTGGAGTTCACCGAGATCCCGATCGGGAACCTGCCCCTGTACAGCCCGGACTACGACGCGGACTTCCCGCCCGAGGCCAGGGCGCTGAAGGCGGCGATCGCCGGGTCCGACGCCATCCTGTTCGTCACCCCGGAGTACAACCGCTCGATCCCCGGAGCGCTGAAGAATGCGATCGACTGGGCCTCGCGGCCGTGGGGCCAGAACTCCTTCGACCAGATCCCGGCCGCGGTGATCGGGGCGTCCAGCGGGCAGATCGGCACGGCGATGGCCCAACAGAGCCTGCGCGGCGTGCTCAGCTTCTGCAACGCCCGGCAGATGACGGCACCCGAGGCGTACATCCGCTACTCCCCGGAGATCTTCCCGGGAGACGGAGTGGTCACAGACGAGTCCACGCGGATCTTCCTGGCCAACTACATGAAGCAGTTCCTGATCTACATCATCCGCGTCCTGACCGTCATCCCTCGCACGTGAACGCCCGGCCGCCGACGGGTGTCGTCGCAGATCAGGTTTGTCGGCTGGGACCACGTTTCCCCCTCGCTCGAGGACAACGTCATGATCCGACCGGGCACGATCCGATCCATTCCGCCGAGGCTCCGATGACCTCATCCGCGGCGAGAGGCCGAGCCTCCGACAATCCTTGTGCGACGAGGAGCTGGCATTTGGGAAGGCATGATCGATGACGGACGAGTTCGAGATCAATCCAGCGGTATCCCCGAGCGGCTCGGGCTGCGTCGAGTGCCTGGCATCCGGCGGTTGGTGGTTCCACCTTCGCCGTTGCGCGCATTGCGGTCACATCGGCTGTTGCGACTCGTCGCCATCCCAGCATGCCAGCCACCACGCCGCCGAGATGAGCCACCCGGTCATCCGGAGCTACGAGCCCGGTGAGGACTGGTTCTGGGACTACGCGAGGGAGAAGTACCTCGACGGTCCCGGCTTGACTCCTCCAGATCACCACCCGCTCGATCAGCCGGTGCCGGGACCAGCCGGCCGCGTGCCCCGAGGCTGGGAACGACAGCTGCACTGATCCATTCGACGAACGTGCTGCCACGAGTCCGAAGACGACCAGGCGACGAAGCCGAGGCGCGAGCATTGACGTCGCGAGCCAGGCGGCCGCCTGTGAGGATCTCGACGTCGTCGGGGGGAATCCCGATCCCGACCACCTGCGCCCGGGTGAGGCGGTCTGCGAGCCCTTCCGCGGCTCGGGCACGACGCTCAGGGTGGCCGAGACCCTCGGCCAGCGCCGCCGGCGATGGAGCCGGCGCTGCCTCGCAATGGAGATCGACCCCAGGTACGTCCAGGTCGCGATCGAGCCCTGGCAGGCATTGACCGATCGGCCGATGCCGCTGATTTGCCAGCTCACGGCGCGGGCCCCGACGATGATGCCCCGAGCAGGCCACGCCGCCCTGCGGCAAGCCCCAACCAGTCTCGCTGGCGAGCACTCAATCGGCAGTTCCGACAGCCCGGGATGTGTGGGGCCCGGGTCCACGTCCGGCGGTCGGTCGAGGTCCAGTCGGCGGCGCGGCACGCTGAACCTCGCTCCCAGATACCCGGGATGACGTCGGTGCCCGCGTGCCGCACGCGTGCGCGACGTCGTTTCGAGCTCGCGGCCGCCGCCATGTGCGACGCGCAGTGTTCCACACCCATCGCGACGAGGTGGCCACCATCGGCCGGCCGCCGCCGGATAGGCGCTACCGATCCGACAGCGGCAGGTACGAGCGCTCCGGGGATCCGACGTAGAGCTGGCGGGGCCGGCCGATCCGCGAGTCCGGGTCGTGGAGCATCTCGCGCCACTGGGCGATCCAGCCCGGCAGGCGGCCGATGGCGAACAGCACGGTGAACATGTTCGCGGGGAAGCCCAGCGCCCGGTAGATCAGGCCGCTGTAGAAGTCGACGTTGGGGTACAGCCGCTTGGACACGAAGTAGGGGTCGCTGAGGGCGACGTGCTCCAGCTCCAGGGCGATGTCGAGCAGCTGGTCCCTTGACCCATGCTTGGCCAGCACCCGGTCGGCCGCCTCCTTGATGATCTGGGCTCTGGGGTCGTGGTTCTTGTAGACCCTGTGCCCGAATCCCATCAGCCGGAATGGGTCGCTGGAGTCCCGCGCCCGGTCGATGAACGGGGCGACGTCACCGCCGCTGTCGGCGATGTTCTGGAGCATCTCCAGGACCTCCTGGTTCGCGCCGCCATGGAGCGGACCCCAGAGGGCCGCGATGCCGGCGGAGATCGATGCGTACAGGTTGGCGAGGCTCGAGCCGGCCATCCTGACGGTCGAGGTGGAGCAGTTCTGCTCGTGATCCGCGTGGAGGATGAGCAGGATCCGTAGCGCCCGCGCTGCGTCGGGGTCGATGACATACGGCTCCGTGGGGACGGAGAACATCATCCGCAGGAAGTTGCTCTCGTAGTCGAGGCTGTTGTCCGGGTAGACAAACGGCTGGCCGATCGACTTCTTGTGCGCGAACGCAGCGAGGGTCGGCATCTTCGCGATCAATCGGATGGTGGTCATCTCGACGCCCTCGGCGTCATGCGGATCCGAGGACGACTGGTAGAACGTCGACAGGGCCGCCACAGCGGAGGTGAGGATGCCCATGGGGTGGGCATGCATCGGGAAGCCGTCGAAGAACCGCTTGAACTCCTCGTGGAGCAGCGTGTGGCGGGTCACGTGCGTGGACCATTCGGCCAGCTGGTGCTCGGTTGGCAGCTCCCCGAAGATCAGCAGCCACGCCGTCTCGAGGAACGTCGACCGGTCGGCGAGCTGCTCGATGGGGTACCCGCGATAGCGCAGGACGCCGGCGTCCCCGTCGAGATAGGTGATGGCGCTGCGTGCCGACGCCGTGCTGGCGAACCCGTAGTCGAGCGCCGTCACCCGGCCCTCTCGCAGGAGGGAGCCGATGTTGATCGCCGGATACCCTTCCACACCCCGCTCGACCGGCAGCAGGATCACCTGGTCGCCGAACCGCAGCTCGGCGGTCTCGGGGCTCGCCGGCGTTTCGGGCGTCGTCATGGATCTTCTCCCTCGGGTCATTCGCGCTTCTCTCCGGGCCGGTGCGCGGGCGTCGCCGCTTCGTGGTGCGCAAGATTCGCCCCACCATGCCCACATGGGCAGGGCCGGAGGGCTCAACGTTTCGGGGACCGATCGGACGCCGGCCAATTTCTGCAGACGGGCTCCTGCGCTCGCCGCCGCCCCACGCGGTGCGGTCCGGTGCGGTCCGGTGCGGCTGGGTCGGGCAACTGGTACGAGGGATGGGTCCGGTCGGGACCATTGCGCGACGGACACCCCGGTGGGGTGGGCCGACGATGGCGCAGCAGCCGGCTCGCCGGACCCACCACGCACGAGACGCACGCCCGCATGACCCTGACCCCCGTCCCGCGCCGACCGCTCCTCGCCCTGTCTGCCTCCTGGGTCCGCGCCCGGCGGGTGGCCCTGGTGCTGTCCCTGGTGTTCGGGTTGACATCCGCCGGTCTCCTGGCCGCCCCGGCGGCCTTCGCGTGGGACCCGAACACCTACAGCGGCAGCTCCGAATCGCAGCTCATCTCAGCGCAGAACCAGGCCCGGGCTTCTGCGGGACTCAAGTCCCTCAAGCTGTCCACCGCGCTCCGGACGATCGCCCGCTGGCGGAGCAAGGACATGATCGACCGGAACTACTTCTCGCACACGATCAAGGGCACCAGCCACAACGTGTTCTGGTACATGCAGAACAAGTACGGCTACTGCTTCAAGGTCGCCGGCGAGAACATCGGCACGGTGGTCTGGCCGGGAGCGAGCGAGGCGGACGCGACCAACTGGATCTTCGACCAGTTCATGAACTCGTCCGGACACCGGGCGAACATCCTGGGCAAGACCTGGGACGTCGTCGCGGTGGGCGCCTACAAGACCACCGGGGACAAGTTCATGTGGACGGCGCTGTTCGCGCAATCGTGTGGCTCGACCCCGAAGCCGACCCCCAAGCCGACCCCCAAGCCGACCCCCAAGCCGACCGCGCATCCAACCCCGCATCCAACCCCGCGCCCGACGGTCCGTCCGACCCCGCATCCCACGCCGAGACCGACCCGACAATCGACTCCCCGGCCCACGCTGCGCACGACGCCCACCTCGACACCGACACCCGAGCCCACGCCAGCGCCCACGGTCTCGCCGGTCGTGACGCCGGGACCGACGCCCCTGCCGACGGCGCGGACCGACCGCACCCTCGAGCCCACTCCCGCACCGCCGCCAACGGTGGAACCACGAGAATCCGGGCGGCCCCGCGAAGGGGTGGTCCCGACCGCCCAGCTCCGGATCGTGGACCGGCCGGCGGACAAGGGGATCGTGGACTCGATCCTCGGAACGCTGACGGCGCAGTTCTTCGGCTGGTGACCGGTTCCCGGGGAATGCCGCCGGCTCCCGCCGCTCGTCGTCGCGCGCGGCACGCAGGTCCCGCTGCCGGGTAGGACCATCGAGCGGGGGACCGCACCGGACCGCACCGGTACGGTATGGACCACCCTCCTCGTACCGGAGTCCCGAGCCGCATGACATCGCTGCCGTCCGTGCCGCCCGCCGCCCCCGCCGACCGGCCGACGTCCGGGACCGCCCAACCCATCCTGGAGGCGCGCGCCCTGACCAAGCAGTACCGCATGACGGGCGAGGTGGTCGAGGCCGTGCGTGGCGTGAGCCTGGAGGTCCTGCCGGGCGAGTTCGTCGCCCTGATGGGCCCGTCGGGCTCGGGGAAGAGCACGCTGCTCCAGCTCCTGGGCGGTCTGGACCGCCCGACGGCCGGCGAGGTGCTCCTGGAGGGCGAGCCAATCGGCCGGCTCTCAGACGAGCAGGCCACCCGCCTCCGACGCGAGCGGACCGGCTTCGTCTTCCAGTCGTTCAACCTGGTGCCGCTGCTCAACGTCGTGGAGAACGTCGGTCTGCCGTTCACGATCGCGGGACAGGACCCGCGGGGCGGCGACCTGGCGGCCCGCGTGAAAGACGCGATCGAGCTCGTCGATCTCACCGGCAAGGAGCGCCACAGGCCCGAGCAGCTGTCGGCTGGTGAGCAGCAGCGGGTCGCGGTCGCACGCGCGATCGTGACGCGTCCGGCGCTCCTGTTCGCCGACGAGCCGACCGGCAACCTCGACTTCCGGACCGGCCTGGACATCCTCGAGGCCCTGTGGCGCACGTGCGTGGACCGCGGCCAGACCATCGTCCTGGTCACCCACGACGCGAAGACCGCCGCGTATGCCGACCGCGTCCTGGTGATCGGCGACGGGCGGATCCAGGACCAGATCGTGCTGGGCCGGCGCGACGACCACGCCGCGGCCCCGCTCATCGCGCGCCTCGCCCAGCTCGGCCTGTAGGCGCCGCCGTGCGAGGACTCGTGCCGTACGCGTGGCGCAGCCTCGTCGCGCGGCCGGGACGCAGCGTCCTCTCCATCATCGGCGTCGCCATCGGCGTTGCGGTCCTCGTCACCGCGCTCGCCGTGACCGCGGGCATGGACGCGTCGATCGAGAGGACCGTGCGGTCCATCGTCGGGCGCGCGGACCTGCGCGTGTCGGCGTTCGCGGAAAGCGGCCTCTCGTCCGCGACCGCGACGGCTCTCGACGCGGTGCCCGGCGTGGCGCTCACTGCTCCGACGATCGAGCGGCGCAGCTTCATCGGGTCCCAGCCCGGCCACCCGACGACCACCGAGCCCGTCACCGTGCTGGGGATCGACCCGGACCGGGAGCCGCGCGTCCACGACCTCACGCTGGCCAGGGGCACCGCCCTCGCCGGTCCTGACGAGGATGCTGCCCTCATCACCGAGCGGCTCGCGACGGCCGAGGGGCTCGACGTCGGGAGCCAGCTCGAGATCCTCGGTGCCGGCGCGCCCGTCCACGTCTCCGTGATCGGCGTCCTCGCCGGCGACGGCCCGGCGATCGACGGCCCGGGTCGGACGATCGTGCTGCCGATCGGCACCGCCGCCCGCCTCAACGACACCGCAGGCTCCGGCGCCAGCTCCGGCACCGGGCTCCCGTCGGGGATCACCCGCGTGGACATGGTGCTTGCCGCCGGCGCCGACGCGACGACCGTCGCCGCCTCCATCGGCGCTGCCTCGCTGGCGGAGCCGTACGTGCTGTCGACCCCGGGTGACCTCGGCGACGCGATGCGCGCATCCACGGCCGACCTCCGGGCGACCATGGCCCTGATGGCCGCGATCGCCCTGTTTGCCGCCGCCTTCATGATCCTCAACACGCTCGCAATGACCGTGGTGGAGAGGATCCGGGAGCTGGCGCTGCTGCGCGCCGCCGGGGCCGGTCGGGGGCAGGTCGTGCGCGTGGTGATGGCGCAGGCGCTGGTCCTGGGTTTCGCGGGGTCCGCGGCCGGCTTGGCCCTCGGAGCCCTGCTTGCACAGGTCGCCGATGCCTGGCTCCGAGCGGCCGGCACCGCCAACGTGGACGGCCCGGCGCTCTCGCCCACCGTGCTGGCGGCGGCCTTCGTCTCCGGCGTGGCGATCACGCTCGTCGCATCGGTCGAGCCGGCCCGGCGTGCCGCCGCCGTCAGCCCTGTCACGGCCCTCCGGGTCCGGTCCGACCCGGCCGCCACGGCCCGGGCGCACACGGGCTGGCTGATCGTCGTGGTCGTACTGGTCGGTGTCCTGGCGCTCGCCCTGCTTCCTCCCGGAACCGCAGGGCTCCGGGGGCCAATCCGGACCGTGGCCGTCTACCTCATCCTCCTGCTCGCCGTGCTCCTGACGCCGGCGCTGCTGGGTCCGCTCGGGCGGATCGTCGGGGTCCCGTTCGCCATGGTCTTCCGCCTGGAGGAGCGCCTTGCCCGGGCTGCGATCAGCCGCGACCGCAGCCGGACCACGCTGACGGTGGGCGCCCTCGTGATCGGGCTGGCCATGGTCGTCGGGCTCGGCACGGCGGCAGCGAACGCTCGCGTCGCCGCGACATCGTGGATCACGGACGTGGTCCCGGGTGATGTCATGCTGACGGCGATCGCACCCGAGCCGACGGGCCCGGACGGGGTCGAGGTCCAGCTGGCGGCCGTCGATGGCGTGCGACTCGCGACTCCCCTGGGGGCATTCGGCCTTGCCTTCGCCGGGACGCGCCTCGACGCGATGGCGATCAACGGCCACGACTTCGAGACGGACGGTCGGCTGACGTTCACTGCGGGCGATCGCGCTGGAGCGCTCAAGGCGATCGACGGGGGTGGTGCCGTGATCCTGCCTCGCTCCCGGGCGCAGGCGATGGGTGTCGGCGTCGGCGACGTGATTGCCGTCGCGACGGCGACCGGCCTCGTGGACCTCACTGTTGCCGGGATCGTGGACCGGTCCTTCCCGGGCCAGACGGGCGAGGCGGTCCTCGTCGGCTGGTCGGATGCGGTGGACCGGTTCGGCATCCGGGGCGCGGACAACTTCGCGGTCCGCTACATGCCTGGCCGTGAGGCGGATGCCTCCGCTGCCGTCGCCGAGATCGCCCGGGAGCGGGCGCTGACCGTTGCGTCGCTGTCGGAGGTTGCAGGGGCCGTTGGTGCGGCTCTCGACCGCGTGTTCGGGCTGCTCGACCTCCTGGCCCTGGCGTCGATCGTGATCGCGGTCCTCGGGATCGTCAACACACTGTCGATGGACGTCTGGGAGCGCGTGCGCGAGCTCGCGATGCTCCGTGCGGTCGGGATGAGCCGGCGCCAGGTCTGGCGGAGCGTGCTGGTTGAGGCCGGGATCCTGGGCGCCATCGGCGCCCTGGTGGGATCGCTGGCCGGCATCGCGATCGGGGCCCTGCTGGTCTTCACCGCGAGCGGCCAGCTGGACGGGTTCCGGCTGCCGGGCCCGACCATCGCCGTCGCCGTGCTCCTCGGCGTCGCGCTCGCGATGCTCGCGGCGACCCAGCCCGCCCGGATCGCGGGCCGGCGGTCGATCGTCAGCGCGCTGCGCGGAGAGTAGGGCCCGGGGCGCAGGTCCGGGCCCGGGTCCGCGGAGGGGCGGCTGGTCGTCACCTCACCCGGGCAGTAGACTGCGCACGACGCCGCCCAGCTGCGGACAGCGCCCGAGGGAAGTTGATGACCTACGCGATCCCGTCACTGACCCGTGTCCCCGCCACGGAGAAGGGCGTCACGATTGCCGACTTCCTCGTCCCGGTCCGCGTGGGCGAGCGCGTCTCGCCGCGGCTGCGCAATGTGGCACTGGTGATCAGCGGTGCCTTCCTGATCTTCCTCACCGCGCGCGTATACGTCGTCATCCCGGGCAACCCCGTCCCCTACACGCTCCAGACCCTCGGGATCCTCGTTGTCGGTGGCGCCCTCGGCCTGCGGCGCGGCGGCCTGGCCGCGGCACTCTACGTCGCGATCGGCATCGTGGGTCTCCCGTTCTTCGCCGAGGGCAAGGGCGGCCTGCACGTGATCCTTGGCGCCACGGGCGGCTACCTGGTCGGGTTCGTCCTGGCTGCGGCCCTGGTGGGCCGCCTTGCGGAGCTCGGCTGGGATCGCCGGCTCGGCGGCGCCGTCGGCGCGACCGCGCTCGGCACGCTGGCGATCTACCTCGTCGGCGTGCCGTGGCTCGCCGTCACGACCGGCATGTCGCTGGGCGACGCGATCGTCACCGGGTTCGTCCCGTTCATCCTCATCGACATCGTCAAGCTGGTCGTCGCCGCGGTGGTGTTCCCTGCGGCGTGGTGGGTGGTCGGTCGCAGGCCAAGCGAACGCTGATCCCGCGGCCGTTCAGGCCGTCGACTCGGCCAGCGCCCGGTTCACCTCCTCGGACGCCGCGAGCTCCGGCAGCGACCGGATCGGCCGGGGCGCCGGCTCGGGCGGCGACAGCGCGAGGCCGAAGAACTCGACTCCGTGCCAGCGGCCGTCCTTCCAGCCGACCTCCTCGAACAGCCCGATCCGTTCGAACCCGAGTCGCCGGTGGAGACCCACCGAGCCCGGGTTGGGCGGCGTGACGCCGGCGATGGCCATGTGGAACCCCTGCAGACGGAGGATCGCCAGCACCGCCCGCATCGCGGCCCCGCCCAGGCCGAGTCCCTGGAACTCCCGATCCACGTAGACGGTCGTCTCGGCGACCCAGTCGTAGGCCGGCCGATCGCGGAACCGGCCCGCATACGCGTAGGCGCGGACGATGCCGTCCACCTCCACCACCACCCACGGTGTCCGGTCGATCGTGCGTTCGATCCGGCCCGCGATCTCCGACCCGTCCGGAGGGGCCACCTCGAACGAGATCGCCGTGCCGGTGACGTACGGGGCGTAGACGGCGGCACAGGCCGGGCCGTCGTCAGGGGTGGCGAGGCGAACGTGCATGGCGTCCACCTTACCGGGATCGAGGAGAGGTGCGGGCCTGCCTGGTCCCGCCCGGCGGGCGACGCCGGGCCCACACGGCCCATGCCGAGGCGCACGGATCCCGGCCCGGACCGGACCCTGCAGGTGGGGCCCGACGGCCCTCCCCGGTGCCGATCGCGGGGCCGACGATCCGCGCATCGCAATCGGGAGAACGTCGTGAGCGCAAAGCGTGTGCTCGTCGCCTTCGCCAGTCGTGCCGGATCCACCGCCGTGATCGCAGATGTGATCGCGGCCGTGCTCCGCGACGCCGGCATGGTCGTCGACACCAGCCCCGCCGGCGATATCTCGGACGTGACCACGTACGACGCGGTCGTCCTCGGCAGCGGCGTCTTCCTCCCGCGCCGAGGGTCCGACGGCGGCGGTTTTCTCGTTCGCCATGGGACCGTCCTGAAGACGCGGGCCGTGTGGCTCTTCGGCGCGGGTCCCATCGGCCGGGGACGGGCCGAGAGCGGGGGCGGGCCCTCGGGGACCGGAGATTGCGCCGTGGCCAGGGTCGCCCGCTCGATCGGAGCCCGGGGCAGCGCAGAGTTCGGGACGCCCGTTCCCGAACCCGGCGCCGATCCCATGGCCGAGCTTGCGCCGGTGGATGTGGAGCGGGTGCGAGCGTGGGCGCGGGGGATCGCCGTGGACGTGGACCCCGGGGCTGCCTCGGCGCCCCGCCCCGGCATGGCGGCGCGCACCGTCCGCCCTCAGCGTTGCGAGAGGGCCACGGCGGCAGGCTGACGCCTGCGCCGTGGCGGGCAGCCGGGCCGATCCCGCGCGCTCGCCGGTGCCCCGTCGGAGCCTACCCTCCGCTGTGCCCGCGGAAGGTCGTTGCGAGGCCCCGGTGGCCTGTGACACCGGAGCTGTCACAGGCCGGGTCCAGGATGCGGGTCATGGAAGCCCGACTCCTCCCGCTGCCGACCTCCAGCCCATCGCTGTCCTCTCTCCCCGGACCCGGCGCCGCCATCGTGGTCGAAGGTGACCGGATCATCGTCCAGCGTCTCGTGCTGTCCGATGCGTCCCTGGCGGCATCGCTCGCCGAACGTGACGCCGGGGAGCGGCCGGCCCTCGTGGAGCGTGCGCTGCGCATCGGCCTCCTGGCCCTGCAGGACGCCGCGACGTCCATGGACACGGACATCGTCCGGCGCGAGTTCGAGAAGCTGGTCGCCCAGACCACGGCCGTGAACGAGCAGGCGGCGAAGGCCGTGGAGGACGTCCTCCGCGCGAACTTCGCGGACGGGGACGGACGCCTGCCGCGCACGCTCGAGAAGTTCCTCGGGGACCGTGGGGCGCTCCAGAAGTTCGTCACGGACCTGTTCGACGAGACCAAGCGAGACTCCGCCATCGGGCGCATCGGCAGTCTGCTCGGGCAGTACTTCGATGGGGACCGCTCCAAGGTCGCCGTCCTGCTGGACCCGACCCGGCTGGGCTCTCCGCTCCACCAGTTCCGGCAGGAGATCACGGAGGGGTTCAAGGGCGTCCACGAGCGTCTCACGGCGATCGAGGCCGCATCGAAGGCGCGCGCGGACGAGCGTGCGCGGTCGACAGCGAAGGGAGGGGACTTCGAGGTGCTCCTCCACGGGATGCTGGGGGATCTCGCCCGCGGGTCGGCAGACCTGCTCGATCGCACTGGGACCGAGACGGGCGCCATGCTGGGCTCCAAGAAGGGGGACTTCGTGCTGACGCTGGACCCACGGCTCACGCGGGGCGCGGACGTGCGGGTGGTGATCGAGGCCAAGGACCGCTCCATGTCCCACCGCGCGATGCGCGAGGAGCTGCGCGAGGCGCGCCAGAACCGCGGCGCCGCCGTGGCGATCGCCGTCTGGACACCGGCCCACGCACCGAGCGGGGTGGCGCCGTTCGCGCTCGTCGGTGACGACGTCCACGTGGTGGTGGATCCGGAGGCACCCGACGCCGCGTGCCTGGAGGCGGCCGTCCGTCTCGCGCGGCTCTTCGCCTTCGCCCAGCTCAAGGAGCGCGAGGTGGACGTGGACGCCGCCGCCATCGGCCGGGCCCTGGCCGGCGTCCGGGAGCAGCTTGACGCCATCCGCTCGCTCAAGGTGCAGCTCACCTCGGTGTCCAATGCGGCCAGGACCGTCGCGACCGGGCTGGACAGCCTGCGCACGGGCATCCTCGCCCGCGTCGCGGAGGCTGAGGCTGAGCTCAGGCTGTCCCGGGAGGCCGCGTCCGCCTGACGGGAACCAGGACGCGACGCGACCTGAACGAGCTGCGCGGCAGCCCACCGACGGCCGCACCTTGCCGCCCGGACCATCGGCAGGTACGACTTGGCCCTTGTCGCGAACCCGACGCGGGTGGACGCTGGTGCCGCGCCGGGCGATCATGGCGTCCGGCTGCCCATCCAACATCCCGGAGCCTGCATGCGACGCGCCGTCTTCTTCGCCGTTGCCCTCGCCCTCGCTCTCCCGGCCGGCCCCGCCTCGGCCGTGGCCCCGACGGCGGCGCTCACCCCTGGTTCCGTCTCGGACAGCGATCCCGCCCGGGCTGCCTCGGGCCGCCTCGATGCCACGGACCGCTGGATCGTCGTCCTGCGGGATGGGGGCGCCGCCACGAGGGCGACTGCCCGCGCCGGGCGCCTGGGCATCACCCGTGATCGCACGTTCCGCAGCGCGGTGCGCGGCTACTCCGCGAAGCTGACCGGTGTCCAGCTGGCGGCCCTTCGTGCGGACCCGGACGTCGCCGAGGTGGTGCCGGACGCCGTCGTATCGATGACCGGCCAGACCACACCACGGGGTGTGCGACGCGTGTTCGGTCCACGCAGCCCGATTGCCGGGATCAACGGCTCGGACGAGCGGGTGGACGCGGACGTCGCCATCGTGGACACGGGGATCGACCGGACACACCCGGACCTCAACGTGGTCGGCGGCCACAACTGCTCCACGTCGAACCCCGACGCGTGGGGTGACGACAACGGGCACGGGACCCACGTCGCCGGCATCGTGGGAGCCCTGGACAACGGGATCGGCGTGGTGGGCGTGGCGCCGGGCGTCCGGCTCTGGGCCGTCCGAATCCTCAACTCGGCCGGTGACGGGCTGGTGTCCTGGTACGTGTGCGGTCTCGACTGGATCGCCGCCCAGCGGGATCCCACGGACCCAACCAGGCCGCTGTTCGAGGCCGCGAACATGTCCGTGGCCAAGACCGGTTCCGACGACCACAACTGCGGCCTCACGAATCGGGACCTCATCCACCAGGCGATCTGCCGGCTCGTCGCGTCCGGCGTGACGGTCGTTGCGGCGGCCGGCAACAACTCGTTCAACGCTGCGCGCCTCATCCCCGCCAGCTACGACGAGGTCATCACCGTGTCCGCCCTCGCGGACACGGACGGGCTGCCCGGGGGCCTCGGCGGCAACGCCTGCTACTCCTGGGGCACCTACGACCGGGACGACACGTTCGCCGACTTCTCCAACTACGGGGGCGACGTGGACCTGATCGCCCCGGGGAAGTGCATCCTGTCCACGCTCCCGGGGAACCGCTATGGGACCCTCTCGGGCACCTCGATGGCCGCCCCGCTCGTCACCGGCGCCGTTGCGCTCTACAAGTCGTCCCGTCCGCTGGCCACGCCGTCCCAGGTCAGGGCGGCGCTGCGGGCCGCCGGCACCCAGGACTGGAACACCGCCACCGATCCAGACGGGGTCCACGAACCGCTGCTGGACGTCGCGCGGATCGTCGCCCTCGGCGACTGGACGGTGGACGCGACCTCGCCCGCGCGACCGCTGCCGCTGGGTGCAACGCGCCAGGTTCCGATCTACGTCGTCCGTGCCGAGGACGTCACCGTGGACGTCGCGCTGAGCGTGGACGCGCCGGCCGGGTTCGGGGCCGCGCTGTCCACGCCCGTCGTCGGTCCGGACGCGACGACTGCGGCCCTGACCGTGGTCGTGCCCCCATCCGTGGCAAGCGGCACGTACACGATCCGCGTGCGCGGCGCGGTCGGCGACATCACCCGTTCGGTCGACGTCACGCTCCACGTGGACGGAGATGTCCCGACCATGCCGGCGCCACGCCTGACCCCCCTGGGCGGCAGCACGTTCAACACGAGCTCCTACGCGGCGACCATCAGCTGGCCTGCCGCAACGGATCACACCAGCGCCATCGCCACCTACCAGGTCCAGGTGAAGGCGGCCGCCGGGTCCTGGGGAAGCGTCACGACGGTGGGCTCCGGCGCGCGGTCCGTGAGGCGGACGATGCGTGTGGGGCAGGCCTATGCGATCCGGGTCCGGGCCGCGGACGCCGCCGGCAACCTCAGCCCCTGGACGGAGCTCTCGCCGGTGATCTCGCGGGTCGCGCAGGACCGCAGCGGCTCGATCGTCCGCGTCGGGACGTGGCACCGGTACGTGTCCAGCCGCATGTCGGGCAGCTCAACCCTGTTCACCCGGTCCCGCGGCGCCTCGATCCGGTACGCGTTCACGGGGCGGGGGATCGCCATCGTGATGCCGTACGGCCGCGGACGCGGCAAGGCGCAGATCTGGGTCGATGGATCCCTGGCCCGGACCGTGGACACATACCGCTCGACGCTTGCCGCGCGCCGGATCGCCTTCTCGAGGGCGTGGACGGCTCCCGGTCCGCACGTGGTGCGGATCGTCAATCTCGCGACCGCAGGCCGTCCGCGGGTGGACGTGGACGCATTCCTCGTCATCCGGTAGGCGCCCCGGCGACCGTGCCAGCTCCGGGCCCGTCGGCGCCGGGCCCCGTCGCGGTCGACCCTTGCGGTGCGGTGGTAGAGTCACGCTCCCGAACGGGGTGGGCGGCCCCGCGAGTCGCCGGCGGACGGGAACGGGGGAGGACGGAGCAGCGGCAATGGCACGCTCGATGTGGAAGGGCGCGATCCAGTTCGGCCTGGTCACGATCCCGGTGAAGCTCTACACGGCGACCGAGTCGGACTACGCGATCCGTTTCAACATGCTCCACGCTCCGGACCTGTCGCGCATCCAGATGAAGGTCTGGTGCCCGGCGGACGAGGTGGTCATCTCCCGGGGCGACACCGTGAAGGGCTATGAGTACGCACCCGACCAGTACGTGGTGATCACCGACGAGGATCTCGAGAAGGTCCCCCTCAAGACGGTCCGCTCGATCGAGATCGAGCAGTTCGCCCCCCGCGACGACACGGCCCGCCAGCATGCCCAGTTCACCAAGCAGGCGTACTACATCGAGCCCGACAAGATCGGGCGCAAGGCGTTCTACCTGCTCAGGCAGGTCCTGGCGGAGCGCGGCCTGACCGCCATCTGCAAGGTGGTGATCCGCGACCGCGAGGCGCTTGCGGCCCTGGATCCCTTCGAGGACACCATGCTGCTCACGACCCTCCACTGGCCGGACGAGATCCGCTCCACAAAGGAGCTCGACCTGCCCGACGAGGAGTTCGAGTTCAAGCCGGCAGAGATCCGGATGGCGGAGCAGCTGATCGAGGCGATGACCGAGGCCTTCGACCCCGCCAGCTACAAGGACGAGTATCGCGAGGCGCTGCTCAAGGTGATCGAGGCCAAGGTCGCCGGCGTCGAGATCGCGGAGCCCCAGCCGGCTGCCGAGAGCACGAACATCGTGGACCTGATGAAGCTGCTCGAGGCGAGCGTCAAGGCCGCGACCGACAGCCGGGCAAAGGACTCACCCGCGCCGGTCTCGGTGGCCGAGGCCAAGCAGGCGCGGGCGTCGAAGGCAGCCTCGGCGAAGTCCGGGACGAAGGCGGCCGAGTCGTCGGTCGGGCCAGCCCCGGAGGCCGCCGAGCCGGAGGCGGAGGTTCTCGAGACCCGCCCCGCCCGGCGCCGCAAGAGCGCCTGACAGGGCCGTTGCCCGGCCATCACGCCCGTCAGCCACGGGGCGGCGGGGTGGCGCATCACGGACAGCGCGGCGAGCACCAGCATGCGGACGGCGTTCACCAGCATGCGGACGGCGTTCACCAGCATGCGGACGGCGTTCACCAGCACCAGTCTGAGCCCGGGCACGAGGTTGCTCCCGATCGGTGGCGCCTCGATCCACCCCGCCGGGAACCCGACAGACGCGCCGGTGGTGTCGGTGATCAGCCGGTAGCCCGCGGGAGCGCGCCGAGAGCGGTGAACAGCCCCAACACGACGGCGAGCCACACGCACGCGGGCCGCTCGATGGGACGGGTGACCGGGCGACCGCTTCGCGCGATGAGCGGTGTCCGGGACCCGGCGCGGCATACTCCGTTCATGCCGCTCGAGGAGTACCGCCGCAAGCGCGACTTCACCAAGACGCCGGAACCTGCGCCCCCGGGAGTGTCGGCTCCGCCGGGCTCGCCCGCGTCCTCGACACCCGAGGCGGCTCTCGGTGCCCGTCGCCGGTTCGTCGTCCAGCGGCACCGTGCGTCCCGCCTCCACTACGACGTCCGCCTGGAGATCGACGGCGTCCTCGTGTCGTGGGCCGTCCCCAAGGGCCCGACGCTGGACCCCGACGCCCGACGGATGGCGGTCCACGTGGAGGATCATCCGGTGGAGTATTTCGACTTCGAGGGCGTGATCCCGCCCCGCCAGTACGGCGCCGGCGACGTCATCGTCTGGGACTGGGGCACGTGGGAGCCGGAGGCGGAGACGCCGGACCCCGCGGCGGCGATCGCGGCCGGCGAGCTCAAGCTCCGGGTCCGGGGCGAGAAGCTCAACGGCCGGTTCACGATCGTCCGGACCAGCCGGCGCCCCGGGACGGCGCCGCGGACCGCGTTCGAGGACGACGAGGGCGAGCAGTGGCTGCTGATCCACAAGCGTGACGAGCACGCTGCAGCCGGCTGGAGCGCGGAGGACCACCCGGACAGTGTCAAGACCGGTCGTACCAACGACGAGGTCAAGGCGGACGCACCCGCGGCCTTCACCGCGGCCGGGCCGGCGACGGGGGCGGACATCGACCTCTCCGCCGCCCGTGCGACGCCGATGCCTCGCTACATCGAGCCGATGAAGGCCACGCTGGCGACGAAGCCGTTCCGGGACGAGGACTGGCTGTTCGAGGTCAAGTGGGACGGCTACCGTGTCGAGGCCGTCGTACGGGACGGGGCAGTCGCCATGTTCACGCGGAACGGCAACAACGCGGAGACCTACTTCCCGCGGCTGCTGACCCCGCCGACCTGGATCGATGCGCGCGAGGCGATCGTGGATGGCGAGGTGGTCGCACTCGACGAGGCGGGACGGCCCGATTTCGGCCTGCTCCAGGAGCGGATCGGCTCGGCCAGGACCGGCCATCCGGCGCCGCTCGTCTACCAGGTCTTCGATCTGCTCTATCTCGACGGGCGATCGCTGGTGGACGTCCCGCTGGAGCAGCGCAAGGAGCTGCTTGACCTGGTGTTACGGCCCACCGCTCTCGTCCGGTACGCGAAGCACATCGAGACGGAGGGTGTCGCGTTCTTCGAGGCCGCCAGGGCCCAGCAGCTCGAGGGGATCGTCGCCAAGCTGCGTCGATCACGGTACGAGGCCGGCCGGCGTTCCACGTCGTGGCTGAAGCTCAAGGCCCGTCCCGAGCAGGAGCTGGTGGTCGGCGGCTGGACGCCCGGCGAAGGCACAGCCAAGGAGCTCGGGGCGGTCGTCGTCGGGGTCTACGAGGGTGACCGGCTGCGGTTTGCCGGCAAGGTGGGCTCCGGTCTCACGGCCCGCACGCGCGCCGAGCTCCGATCCCGCCTCGAGGTGCTGGAGGTGAACCTGCCGCCGTTCGATCCGGCGCCGCCGCCGGATCACAGGGGGCGGTGGGGCGGCGACCTGGCCGGCGTGCGCTGGGCGCGACCGGAGCTGGTGATCCGCGCGGAGATCGGCGGGTGGACTCGTGACGGACACGTCCGGCAGACCGCGTTCAAGGGCCTGGAGGCAGGCCGGGACCCGCTCGAGGTCGTTCGAGAGCGCGCGATCGATCCGGCGGCGGTCGATCGCACGGCCTCCACGCCATTGCCGCCGAGGGCCCCCACCGGCGAGGCCGCGCCCGTCGTGTCCGCGGCATCCGTCACGCCGGCCGCACGCCCATCCGCACGAACCCCGGCGTCGGACGCCTCGTGGATGGTGACGCCCGCCGAGCTCGAGGCGCTCGCCGCCATGCGTGGTGACGGCACCTGGCGTGTCGCCGGCCAGGACCTCCGGCTCACCAACCTCGACAAGGTGCTGTTCCCCGCCCTGGGTGACGTGGACGATCCTCCGGCCACGAAACGGGACCTCATCGCCTACTTCGCCCGCATCGCCCCCGTCGATGCTCCCGCACCTCGCGGACCGGCCGCTCAACCTCCAGCGGTTCCCGAACGGCGCCGGCGCGCCGGGCTTCTGGCAGAAGGACATCCCCGCGTCGGCGCCCCGCTGGCTCACGATCTGGCACGAGACCGGCTTCCGCGAGCGCGAGGACCGGGCCCCGAACGACCACCTCGTGGCCGACGGCGCGGCGACGCTCTGCTGGCTGGGCAACCAGGCGGCGTTCGAGATCCATGCCTGGACGTCCACGGTGGAGGATCCGTGGGCCCCGACCTTCGCCCTGATCGACATCGACCCGGGCCCGCGGACGACCTGGGACGAGACGCTGCTGCTCGCCCGCCTCTACCGGACGGCGCTCGAGCACCTCGGCGTCCGGGCGTACCCCAAGCTCACGGGCAGTCGCGGGATCCAGGCCTGGATCCCGGTCGAGCGCGGCCGCTACACCTACACCGAGACCAGCGCCTGGGTGGAGAAGCTGTCGCGGGCGATCGGGGCGACGGTCCCGGACATCGTGTCCTGGGAGTGGTCGAAGTCGGAGCGAGGTGGGAGGGCGCGCCTTGATTACACGCAGAACGCACCGATCAAGACGCTGGTCGCTCCGTACGCGGTCCGTCCGCGCCCCGGGGCTCCCGTGTCGGCCCCGATCCGCTGGGAGGAGCTCGACGACCCGGACCTGCGTCCCGACCGCTGGACGATCCGGTCGCTGCCTGCGCGCGCCGCCGCCGCAGGTGATCTCTGGGCCGGCCTCCAGGCCGACCGGCAGGTGTTGCCGCTGCTCTGATGCCGCGGGCCGCGCACCTGGGCGCGTCCTGGCGGCCTGGCATCAGCCCGCCGGGACGACCGGTTGCCTCAGGAGGGTTCGCACCTTGTCCGGGGCACCGCGACGAGGGTCGCCGAGATAGATCTCGTGGTGGCGGCCCGCCGGCCGGAGGCCCGACGCCCCGATCGCCGCGTGGAGCGCCTCGATCGTCGGCCGCTCTGCTGCGTAGCTCCCCAGGTGCAGGACCTGCGCGACCCGGCCCTCGCTGAACGCCTCCACGCGCAGGCTCCGGGCGAACGGCTCCTCGAGCTTCGCGCGCCCGGCCGCCAGCGCGGCCTCGATCTCGTCGGCGAGCGCGTCGTCGGGCAGGGCGATCATCAGCGTCCACCGCCACGTCCCGCGGTCGGCGTCACCGAAGATCCGGTCGAGATCGGTGGTCCCGTCGCTGGTCCACCAGAGTCCCTCGAGCGGCCCCACCTTCGTGACCACGCCACGGTGCCTGAGCGCGAAGCGCAGCGTCCACGCCGTCGCGTACAGGCCCGGCATCCGTGGCGTGAACGCCGCCTCGCCGGCGGGCCCATCGCCATCGATCATGACGAAGCGATGGGCGTCCAGCTCCAGGAAGCGGACCACGCCCGGCCGTCCACCGAGCTCGGCGACCCGATCCATCGGGTGCTCGAACCCTGTCATCCGGGACGCCACACGCGGACGGGCCCGCGACCCGGGTACGGCTGGCGGAAGAACCCCAGCAGGGGCTCGCCCGACGACTGGGCCAGCTGGATCCGATCGCGCCACGGGGCACCGTGGTCGGCCGAGATCGTGGCCCGGAGCTCGATGTCGTCGCGGGAGGGGTGGTTGGGGTCGTAGACGCTGAGGGTGACGAAGCGGTCACCGGCGGCGTAGGCAAACGCGAGGACCTGGTGGTTCCGGGTCAGGTTCCAGGGTGAGCCGCCGGCCGTCCGGACCAGGCCGACGACACTGGGGTGACCCTGGTCGATCTCGGCCCGGATGCGCGGCCACTCGTCGAGGATCGCCACCACGCGCGGCGGTTCGCGGCGGAGGGCCGCTGCCAGGCCGGCCGGGGGGTCGGGGCGGAGGGCTTGCAGGTCGAAGTACCGCAGCGGGACGCGCAACCAGTCCAGCGACTGGACCTGGCGGCGGACGAGCGACCGGAACCGCGGACTGCCGTAGGCGGGCGGCTCGTCGCCGGCCGGCGCAGGCTGGCCGACCTCGTACAGGTCCCGCACCGTCAGGGCCATGCCTCCGCACAGGCCCGCGGACGCATCGCCGAACCCCACGACGCGCGGGTCGATGGGCCCGAGCCGCAGCGTCGGTCCCGGCGGGAAGACGTTCGCGAAGCGCAGCCCATGGACGCTCGGCAGGAAGCCGGGAGCCTCGCCGATGACATCCGGGCCGACGATCCACCCGGGCGGGGTGGAGCCGCCGCCATCGACCGTGAGACGTTCCGCGATCGACATCCCGGCGGGACCCTACTCCGGTTGGATCGGGCCGACCGGCCCCACGATGGGCGCCGGTGACGGAGCTCGGCCCACGGTCACGCGGATGATCGCGGGCGCGCTCCCCAGGGCCGACAGCGGTCCGCGGGACGGCGAGAGCACGTCCAGCAGCACCAGGTACGAGCCCGGGACGGAGGGCGCCGCCAACGGGACGGTCACGCTCGATATCCCGCCGGGCGTGGATGCGGCGTCACCGAGGACCACCGAGACTGCGCTCGGGACGGCGAGCCCGTCGGCCGAGACCCAGGTCGCCACCAGGCGGGCGTGGAGCGTGGTCAGCCGGTCGAGGCCCGGCTCGCCGCCCACCCTCAACGGCCCCCGAGGCACGACCCTGTCCCAGCGCTCGGAGCCGGCGTTCACCACGCGGACGGCGACGTCGGTGACCGAACCGGCCGGGACCGCGACAGATGACGGAGCGCCGTACGCGGCCGCGACCGGTCCGCCCACGCGCACGATCACCGGCACGAGCAACGCCTGGGTGGCTGCGTCATAGGCCATGCCCGACGGAGCGTGGAGGGTCACCACCAGGCGGTAGAGACCGGGAACGGTGGGATACGTGACCTGGATCCGCAGCCCAGCTTGCGTCCGGACAATCGGCACGACGTCCACGACGGCACCGAGCTGCTCGGGCACGACGAGGTCCACCGGCGGCGCGACCGGCAATGCCGCCGGCAGACCCCCGGGGTCCGTCGCTGGTGTGGGAGGCGGGGAAGCGCTCGACGCGGACGTCGGCAACGGTATCGTCGTTGGCGGTGGTGTCGGCGCGGGTGTCGGACTGGACGTGGGAGGCGGGGAAGCGCTCGGCGTGGGGCTGGACGCAGGCGCTGGGCTCGCGGCGGACCCTGACGGCCCGTCCAGCAGGATCGGGTCCCAGCGCACCCCGGCCCTGGCCTTGGAGGGGATCTGGCCTGCAGCTCCGGACGACACCGGCAGGGTGAGGCGGGTGCTGGTGGCGGCGATCGGCAGAGACGCGAACTCGGGTTTTCCGAAGGACAGCCCGTGTCCCACGAGAGACGGCTCGACGGCCGACCCGCGGATCGTCCCGCCGCCGGTCCCCGTCGAACCGGCGCGGAGCTCATCCGCGGTCACGCCGCGCGACACCAGCGACCGGTAGTAGCCGCCGCTGGCGTTGTCGGGGTCAAGGCGCTCGATGAACCCCGGGCTCCGGTTGCTGGCGACCGTGAAGGTGTTCCCGTTTGCCGATGGCGCGGCCTGCCACGTGGTCTCGATGCTGACCCGCCCGCGGAGCAGCGCCGCGACGTAGTAGGCGGGTCCCATGTGCGCCTCCGCCACCACGGCCGCGGCTCCGGCCCGGAGGAACCCGGCGGCGTAGTTGTCGACGCGCTGGATGGACTGATCACGCGTGCCCTCCGCCAGCCCCGGCTCCGTGTTCCCGCTCGCGTAGCAGAGGTGGCTGAGCACCACGACGGCGTTCGGGGCAAGCTGCAGCCGCTTGACCGACGCCTCGCCGAAATACTGGTGGGCATCGTCGTCCGCACCGGCCACCGGGTTGAGCCCGAACCCGTCCTGCGTTGGTGGATACAGCGTGTCGCGATACCGGCTCGGCCAGCCGTTGCCGTGACCGAGGTAGACCACGATCGATGCGCCGGCCAGCGCCCCCCGGACGGCGTCCCAGGTGGCGTTCGGGGAGTACACCTTCACGACCTCGGCACCTGCGCTCGCGGCAACGGCGCCGGCCTGGTCGGCCAGCCTCCGGTAGGACGCGGTCACCACGCCCGAGGGCCCGACGATGAGCACGACCTTCGGGACGCGCGCGGCAGCGGCCACCGGGGCGATGGCCCCTGCGACACCAAGGACCGATGCGAGCAGCGCGACGGCCGTCGCACGAAGGATCCGGTTCAGCGATCTTGCTCCTGGCAACATGGTTGGCAGGCGGTCGAGAGAGGATAGGCTACGCCCCTCATCTGCGACTGCAAGTGATACTCGGCACCCCCGCGAGTGGGCCCGTGTGCTCGTGTGCTCGTTGATCCGGCCCGGGACCCGGCACCCGACCGTCTGGCGCGGCGGTCGTCCCGATATCGACGGCCTCGGGCGTCTACCATCACGCCATGGCCGAGGCCGAGTCGGATACCGGGCTCCGCAACCACCTCGCGGGCGAGACCAGCCCGTACCTGCTCCAGCATGCCCGGAACCCGGTGGACTGGTATCCGTGGGGCGAGGAGGCGCTGGCGCGGGCACGCCTGCTGGACAGGCCGATCTTCCTGTCGATCGGGTATGCGGCCTGCCACTGGTGTCACGTGATGGAGCGCGAGTCGTTCGAGGACGAGGCGACGGCCGCAGTCCTGAACGCCAGCTTCGTCCCGATCAAGGTGGACCGCGAGGAGCGTCCCGACCTGGACCAGCTCTACATGGGCGCCGTCCAGGCGCTGACGGGCCAGGGCGGCTGGCCGATGAGCGTCTTCCTGGCCCCGGACGGTCGCCCGTTCCATGGCGGCACGTACTACCCGGATACCCCACGCCATGGCCTGCCGTCGTTCCGCCAGGTCCTGGAGGCGATCCGCCTGGCCTGGACGGAGCAGCGCGACGAGATCGAGCGGACGGGCGCGCTGCTGGTCGACGCTCTGGCGGACGGCCAGCGGGCGGGAACCACGATGGACGCCATGCCGGGCGTTGAGGTCCTGGTGCGCGCCGCTTCGGCCATCGACGCCGCGTTCGACCCCGTCAACGGCGGTTGGGGGCGGGCTCCGAAGTTCCCCCAGGCGATGACGATCGAGGCGCTCCTGCGCCGGCACGCGGCGACCGGCGACCCGCGCCCGCTGGCGATCGCGCGGCGGAGCCTGGACGCGATGGCCGCGGGCGGCGTCCGCGACCAGCTCGGCGGCGGGTTCCACCGCTACTCGACGGACGCTGCATGGCTGGTGCCGCACTTCGAGCAGATGCTCTACGACAACGCCCAGCTCGCGCGCGTCTACGTGCACGCGTGGGCGCTGACCGGTGACGCCGGCTACCTCGCCACAGCCACGGGCACGCTCGACTACCTGCTGCGGGAGCTGCGGACGACGGAGGGCGGGTTTGCCGCCAGCCAGGACGCGGACACCGACGGCGCCGAGGGCGGCACGTTCACCTGGAGCGCGGCCGAGGTCCGCGAGGCGCTGGGGCCCGAGGCCGCGCTGTTCTCGGCCGCCTACGGGGTGTCGGATGCCGGCAACTGGGAAGGCCGGACCATCCTCGCGCGCGTTCGCGACGATCGCGAGCTGGCGGAGCGTTTCGGGCAGGCGGCAGATGCGGTGGCGGGACGACTCGCGGCGTCGCGCGCCGCGCTCCTGGAGCGGCGGTCACTGCGACCACAGCCCGCCAGGGACGGCAAGGTGCTGGCGGCCTGGAACGGCCTGGCGATCGGCGCCCTCGCGGATGCGGCCAGAGCGATGGGCGCCGCGGGCGACGCGGCCCTGGCCGGCGATGCCGCGCGGTACCGGGATGCCGCGACGGGCGCGGCCGAGGCCGTGCTCGCCGGCCTCCGCAAGCCGGACGGTCGGCTCCGGCGCTCGTGGACGGACGGACGTGCGACGGCGGACGGCGTGCTGGAAGACCATGCCGACATGGCGGAGGGGCTCCTCGCCCTGTACGAGGCGACCGGCGACGAGCGGTGGTTCACCGAGGCCGTCACGCTGGCGGAGGTCATGCTCGCCCACTTCGCGGACCCGTCCGGCGGCTTCTTCGACACGGCGGACGACGGCGAACGGCTCGTGCTGCGGCCCCGGGACCTGCAGGACAACGCCGTTCCGTCCGGGAACGCCATGGCCGCCACGGTCCTGCTGCGGTTGACGGCGCTCACCGCAGAGCCGCGGTACCGCGCCGCGGCGGAGCGGGCGATCGGCACGGTCGGGCCGCTCCTCGCCCAGCATCCAACGGCGTTCGCGCAGTGGCTCTCGGCGCTGGAGCTCGCCCACGCCGGGATCACGGAGGTCGCGGTCATCGGCGACGCGGACGACCCGCGCACCCTCCAACTGGTCCGCACCGCGAGCCGCGGGTACATCCCGTTCCGCGTCCTGGCGGTCACCGCAGCGCCCTCGACGTCCGCCGTCCCGCTGGTGCGCCTGAGGTTCGCGCTGCACGGCCGGCCGACCGCCTTCGTCTGCCGGGATTTCTCCTGCCGCCAGCCCGTGCACGAGCCCGAGGCGCTGGACGCCCTGCTCGCGGGGACCTGACGCCGGGCCGTGACGAGCGAACGAGGCGCCCTGTCGCGCGCGAGCGGCTACGCCCTGGTCGCGGGTGCGGCGGCCCGACTGCGCGGGTCTGCGGCTAGGGAGTCGTGTGGTCCTCGTCGCCGGGGCCGGCGCTGTCGGACTTGATGTCCTCGATCTCCTTGCGCGCCTCCTTGACGCCCTGCCCGAAGGCCCGGCCCAGGAGCGGCAGCGTCTTGGGGCCGCGCCAGACGACGACGACGATCAGGACGATGATGAGGACGACGAGCATGTCCATGCCGGGATGGTAGCAGCGCGACCCGCGGGCCAGCGACCCGTCGTCTCGAACCTGTGGGCCAGCGCGGCGCGGGCCCGCGCGGCGTCAAGGGGTTCGGGCGCCGGGCGGCGGGGATGATCAGGCGCAGGGCCGTCCGGGTCCGCGTCGAAGCTCGCCACCTTGCTGGTTCGGCGGCCCGTTCGCCCCGGGTGACGTCGTCGGTCCGGTTGCGGAGCGCATCCTCGACCTGTTCGTCCCGCGGGTCCCGGAGCGCCACGCCCCAGGACCGACGCCGAGCCTGTCCGGCCGTGGGGTCGATTGGGCACGTCCCATGGCGGTATCGTGCCCATCATGTCCAGCAGCTCCACCACGGGCCCGCTCCTCGTCTTCGGGCCCCGGTCGCTCGCCTATGACTTCGGGCCGCGGCATCCCCTCACCCCGCTGCGGTTCGGCCCGGGCATCGACCTGCTGCGAGCGGTCGGCGCGAGCCCGGGCCTGGCTCCGATTCCCGCCGTGGACGAAGCCCTGCTGCGCATCCACCTGCCCGCGTATATCGAGGCCGTGAAGGCGTTCGCCGCGGACCCGGCGCGGCCGGGCGCGATGGGCATCGGCCTGTCCGACAACCCTGCCTTTCGGGGGATGCACGAGGCCGCGGCGACCGTCGCCGGCGGCTCGCTGGAGGCGATGAAGGCGATCCTTCGCGGTGAGACCGACCACGCGTTCCACCCGGGCGGTGGCCTCCACCACGCGATGGCGTCGAAGGCATGGGGGTTCTGCGTCTACAACGATGTCGCGCTGGCAGTCGCCAGGGCCCGTGCGGACGGCCTGCGGGTGCTGTACGTGGACCTCGACGTGCACCATGGCGACGGCGTGCAGGCGGCGTTCCTTCGCGACCCGGGGGTCCTGACCGTCTCGGTCCACGAGAGCGGCCACTACCTGTTCCCGCAGACGGGCTTCATCGACGAGCTGGGCGAGGGGAGTGCGGCGGGCACGTCGGTCAACCTGCCGCTGGAGCCGTCCACCGGCGATGGGGCCTGGCTGGCGGCGGTCCGGTCGCTGCTGCCGGCGCTCGCCTCGGTGTTCGGGCCCGACGTGGTGGTGAGCCAGCACGGGGCGGACTCCCATCCGTGGGATCCACTCGCGCACCTGCGGGTCACGACGGCAGCGATGGGGGAGGCGGCGCGGCTCGTCGACGCGGTCGCACACAGGTGGGCGGGCGGCCGCTGGCTTGCGACGGGGGGCGGCGGCTACGACGCGTACCGGGTGGTGCCGCGGGCGTGGGCGCTGACATGGCTGGCGGGTGCGCACCGCGATATCCCGGACGAGACGCCGGCGGGCTGGAGATCGCGGTGGGAGACGGCCGCCGGCGACTTCGGGACGCCGGGGATGCCGTCGGCCTTCCTCGATGCGCCGAATGCCGGGATGCCGGTGAGCGGCACCCAGGAAGCGGCCGGCGAGCGGTCGATGGCGATGCTTGCCCGCGCCCGGGCGACGGTGCTCCCGCGGCTGGTCCGTGAAGCGGAGGACCGGGGCTGGTGGCGGCCCGCCCTCGCCGCTGGCGCCGCCCTCCCGGGGGCGAGCGTGGCGGCCACGCCCGGTCACACGCCGACGCTTCGCCTGCTCGCGGCAGGAGATCTCGGCCGTCTTCGAATCGCCCCGAGGACCGTATCGCCGTTCGATCCGGACGACGCGCGGTCTCTCCTGGCGGCCGCTCTGGCGGGCGGCGCACGGGTCGTGGCGGCCGTGGCCGACGACGTGGTCGTGGGGACCGCGGTCGTCTCGCCGGCTGCGGCGATGGGCACAGGGACCGTGGAGTCGCTGCTGGCGCTGGGGGTCGCCCCCGACTGGCGGGGGGCCGGCCTGGCCCGGGCGCTGCTTCGAACGCTCGTTGACGGCCGGGGCGCCGGGGTGGCCCTCGAGGCGGAGATCGGTGCGGCCGAACGGGACGTGGTGGCGCCTGAGCCCGTGGAGGCGCGGGTCGCCGTTGCGCGTCGGCTGCTCGAAGGGGCGGGTTTCGTGGTCCGCCCACCGTCGCCGGACCGTGCCCGCGACGACCGGCTTGCGATCGTCGCGCGGTTGGCGCCGCGCTGAGGCCCGCGTACTGGGGGTCCCGTACTGCTGGGCCGCACGGTCCCGGAGAGCGCGGGACCGCCACCTGCCATTGGTCCTGCAGCGTCCCCGAAGCGCGGGCTGAGCGGCACGCGCGCGGCGCCCGCCCGGGGATCGACACTTCGTCTCGTCGGCGATCGGTCCGGAATCCGGACCTTCCGTCCGACCAGCAGGACGTCACCGCAGTCGGACGGAGTTCTCCTCCCCCTCCGCCGGCCGACTGCCTGAGGTACTCGAACCGGCGGGCCCCACCCTGGGTCCGCCGGTTCGGCTTCACCGGCCCCGGACAACCGGGCTGGCCGGCACTCCTGAAACGAACATCTGTACCAAACGCTGCTCCCGGCCTATACTCGGCTTCCCGTGGCCGCGCCCGTTGTCGATCCGCTCGCGCCCTTCGGGCCCGCCGTCCGGGCCTGGTTCGAGGCGACGTTCGAGGCGCCCACCCAGGCGCAGGCGGAGGGCTGGGCGGCGATCAGCGCCGGTCGCAGCACGCTGATCCACGCGCCGACCGGCAGCGGCAAGACCCTCGCCGCGTTCCTCTGGTGCCTCGACCGTCTCGTCGGACACCCGCGGCCGGCGCCGGCCCGGGGTGACCCCGGCTCCGTGCGGGTGCTGTACGTCAGCCCGCTCAAGGCGCTCACCTACGACGTGGAGCGCAACCTGCGGGCGCCCCTCGCCGGGATCGCGCTCGCGGCCCAGCGACTGGGCGACGAGCCCCCGCGCATCACCATCGCGTCCCGAACCGGCGATACCCCGGCCGCCGAGCGCCGGAACATCGTGAAGCACCCGCCCGACATCCTGGTCACCACGCCCGAGAGCCTGTACCTCCTGCTCACCAGCCAGGCCCGCGAGGTCCTGCGCGGCGTCGAGCAGGTGATCGTGGACGAGGTGCATGCGATTGCCGGGACCAAGCGGGGCGCACACCTCGCCCTGAGCCTCGAGCGGCTGGAGCGCCTCCGGACGCCGGCCGCCTTGGGCGCGGAGTCCGTCCCCGGCGCCTCGGCCGTTGTGTCCGTCTCCGGTGCCGAACAGGCTCCGCCGCTCCAGCGCATCGGCCTCTCCGCCACCCAGCGTCCCCTCGAGACCATCGCGCGGTTCCTCGGTGGCACCGGCGAGGGGCGCGACGTCGCCATCGTGGATGCCGGGACACGCAAGCCCCTGGAGCTCCAGGTCGTGGTGCCCGTCGACGACATGGCGCGGCTCGGCGAGGTCATGCACCGGGTCGACGAGGCCGGTGGCCCGGTCATCGGGGGCGAGACCCGGTCCAGCATCTGGCCCGCCATCCACCCCCGGATCCTGGAGCTCATCCGCGAGCACCGCAGCACGATCGTGTTCGTCAACAGCCGCCGCCTGGCGGAGCGGCTCGCCCAGCGCCTCAACGAGCTGGCAGGGGAGGAGCTGGTCCGCGCGCACCACGGGTCGATCGCCAGGGAGCAGCGCCTGCATATCGAGGAGGAGCTGAAGGCAGGCCGCCTGCCCGCCCTCGTGGCAACCAGCAGCCTCGAGCTCGGCATCGACATGGGTGCCGTTGACCTCGTCATCCAGGTCGAGAGCCCGACGTCGGTGGCCCGCGGCCTCCAGCGCATCGGTCGCGCCGGCCACCGGGTGGGCGAGCCGAGCAAGGGCGTCATCTTCCCCAAGTACCGCGGCGACCTCCTCGAGACTGCCGTGGTCGTCAAGGGCATGCACGACGGCACGATCGAATCGACGACGCTGCCGCGGAACCCGCTGGACGTCCTGGCCCAACAGCTGGTGGCCATGACCCTGGGCGAGCGCTTCACCGTCGACGAGCTCCTCGCCGTCGTCCGCCGAGCGGCACCGTTCGAGACCCTCACCCGGGAGGCCCTCGAGGGCGTCCTCGGCATGCTCGCCGGCGCCTACCCGTCGGACGAGTTCGCCGAGCTGAAGCCGCGGATCACCTGGGACCGGCTGGCCGACGCCGTCGAGGCCAGGCGCGACGCGCGCGTCGTCGCGATCACGAGTGGCGGCACGATCCCGGACCGCGGCCTCTACCCCGTCTTCCTGGAAGGCGAGGCGGGCACGCCGGGACGGAGGGTCGGCGAGCTCGACGAGGAGATGGTGTACGAGCTTCGCGCGGGCATGCACGGCGACGTGGTCGTCCTCGGTGCCAGCAGCTGGCGGGTCGCGGACATCTCGCCCAACCGCGTCACGGTCACGCCCGCACCGGGCATCCCCGGCAAGCTCCCGTTCTGGCACGGCGACGCCGTCGGGCGCCCGGTGGAGCTCGGCCGGCAGATCGGCGCCTTCGTGCGCGGGGTGGAAGCCGACCTGGCAAAGGGCACGAAGGGCCGGGCGAAGGCGGCCCAGCGCCTGCGGCACGAGCACGACCTGGACGACCGCGCCGCCGAGAACCTCCTCGCCTACATCGAGGACGAGCGCGATGCCGCGGGCGCCCTCCCCACGGATCGCCGCATCGTCATCGAACGGTTCCGGGACGAGGTCGGCGACTGGCGCCTGGTCATCCTGACCCCGTTCGGGGGCCGGGTCCACGCCCCGTGGTGCATGGCCCTGGAGGCCCGGATCCAGGAGCGTCTCGGCCTCGAGGTCCAGACCATCTGGTCAGACGACGGGATCGCCATCCGCCTGCCCGAGGGCGACGGCTCGCTCGACGGCGTGGAGCAGCTCCTCTTTCCCGACCCCGAGGACGTCGAGGACCTGGTCGTCGGACGGGTCGGGCAGTCGAGCCTGTTCGCCAGCCGGTTCCGGGAGAATGCGGCCCGCGCCCTGCTCCTGCCGAGGCGTCGTCCCGGGACCCGGACCCCTCTGTGGCAGCAGCGCCAGCGGTCGGCGGACCTGCTGGCCGTGGCGAGCCGGTACGGCAGCTTCCCGATCCTCGTGGAGACGTACCGCGAATGCCTGGCGGACGTGTTCGACCTGCCCGCGCTGCGTGACATCCTGGGCGGGGTCCAGCGGCGGGAGCTGGCCGTCCACAGCGTCGAGACCGCGCGGGCATCGGCCTTCGCCGGCTCGCTCCTGTTCGACTACGTGGCCGCCTACATGTACGACGGCGACGCGCCCCTGGCCGAGCGCCGGGCGCAGGCGCTCACCCTGGACCGGGACCTGCTGCGGGAGCTCCTGGGACAGGAGGAGCTGCGGGAGCTGCTGGACCCGGATTCGCTGGCCGATCTCGAGCTCAGCCTCCAGGCGCTCGTCGAGGAGCGGCAGGCCAGGGACCCGGACCAGGTACACGACCTGCTGCGACGCCTGGGAGACCTCTCCCCGGACGAGGCGGGCGCGCGGACCGCCGGGGGCCGCGTGGAGGCATCGATCCACCTGGCCGAGCTGGCTGGAACCCGGCGCGCGGTGAGGGCGCGGATCGCCGGGGAGGAGCGGTGGATCGCGATGGAGGACGTCGCGCGGTACCGGGACGGGGTGGGCGTGTCCGCGCCACCCGGTGTGCCGGGGGCGTTCCTCGCGCCCGTGTCGGCGGCGCTGGACGGGCTGCTGGCGCGGTTCGCACGGACCCACGGGCCGTTCCTGGGCGCCGAGCCGGCCCGGCGCTGGGGCCTGCCGAGTGGCGCGGTGGACGACGCCCTCCGTCGGCTCGTGGCCGCCGGAACGCTCCTGTCCGGCGAGTTCCGGCCCGGCGGTGCCGAGCGCGAGTACTGCGACCCCGAGGTGCTCCGCCTCCTGCGGCGCCGGTCCCTCGCCAGGCTGCGCCGCGAGGTGGAACCGGTCGATCCCGTCACCCTGGCGCGGTTCCTGCCCGCGTGGCACGGCATCGCCACGTCGCCCTCGGCGACGGGGAGTGGCGGATCCCCGTTCCGCGGCTCAGCGGCGCTGGAACGACTCGCGGAGGTCGTGGACCAGCTGGCCGGCCTGCCGATCCCCGCGTCCGTGCTGGAGCGGGACGTGCTCCCCGCGCGGATCCCCGGGTACCAGCCCCGGCTCCTGGACGAGCTCGGCGCGATGGGCGAGGTCGCGTGGGTGGGGCGGGGGAGCCTCGGCCGGGACGACGGCCGGGTGGTCCTCTACCGGCCCGGGCGGGAGCTGCTGCGGCCATCGGGCCTGCCGGACGGCGTGGAGCGGCCGTCGGGCGAGATACAGGAGCGGCTCCGGGCACACCTTCGCCGCCGCGGTGCCTGCTTCTACCGGGAGCTGTTCGCGGCGGCCCGCGGACGCTCGGACCGCGAGGTCCTCGACGCGCTCTGGGACCTGGTGTGGGCGGGCGAGGTCACCAACGACACGGTGGCGCCGCTGCGCGCGCTCCGCTGGAAGCGGCCGGCGAAGGACCACCGTCCGCGGGCGGGACGGCTGACGGCGCTGGGACCGCCCGAGGCGGCGGGGCGATGGTCGCTGGTGGAGGGCGGCGGCGGCCCGCCGGGGGATGACGCGGCCGTCCCGCCGGCGACGACCACGCGGACGGAGCGCGTCCATGCCCAGGCGCTCGTCCTGCTTGAGCGGCACGGGGTCCTGACGCGCGAGGCCGTCGCGGGCGAGGCCGTTGACGGCGGCTTCAGCGCGGTCTATCCCGTGCTGCGGGCGATGGAGGAGGCGGGGCGGATCCGGCGGGGCTACTTCGTTGACGGGCTGGGTGCCGCGCAGTTCGCGCTGCCGGGGGCCGTGGACCGGTTGCGGGCGCTCCGGGACCAGCCGGGCGAGGCGGCGGGCGACCATGGACGCGTGGTGCATCTCCTGGCCGCGGCGGACCCGGCGAACCCGTATGGGGCCGCACTGCCCTGGCCGCGCCGCGGCGAAGGCGATCGTCGTGTCTTCCAGCGGGCCGCGGGGGCGTACGTGGCGCTGGTGGACGGGGCGGCGGTGGTCTACCTCGACCGCGGCGGAACGTCGATCCAGGTGCTTCCCGCTGCAGACGACGCGGTCGCGCTGGCGTCCGCCCTCCGGTCTCTCGGGGACCTGGTGTCGGACGGGCGCGTGCGGGAGCTGGTGCTCGCAAAGGTGGACGGAGCACCGGTCGGGGAGTCGCCATACGCGGAGGCGCTCCTGGCCGCCGGGTTCGTGCAGGGGTATCGCGGGTACGCCTTGAGGACGGCGGCACCCGGGGAGCGAATGTCCTCGCGGCCGGCGCCCGTGCGGCCGGCGCCCGTGCGGCCGGCGCCCGTGCGGCCGATCAGGTGAGCTGCAGGCCCACGATCCGCGGTCGCGGACCCGCCGGCGGGCTATGCTCCCCGCGATCCGGTCGCGGCACCAATCCCCGGTGCCGCCAGCTCTGGAGCCGTTCCTGACTCGTCTCGTCCGCCTCCGCCTCGCCGCTCCGGCCGCCCCGTCCCTCCGGGTGCGTTGGGCCGTGGTGCTCGTCCCGCCCCTCGTCGTCGCCGCGATCGCGCTCTCCAGCGACACGGTTCTCGACGAGCTGCTCCCGGTCCCGTGGTCGGCGGTGACCGTCGCGCTGGCTGTGCTGATCGTCGGGATCGTCGTGGGCGCGGCGACATTCGGGAGGATCGACGCGCTGTCGCTGGCGCTCCGGTCCCGCAATGAGGAGCTGGAGGCGCGCAGCGCGTCGGCCCGGGCATTGAACCGGGTGAGCATGGCGATCGCGGCGCTCTCGGACGTCGATGATGTCCTGGACGCGGTCGTGACCCATGCGCGTGAGCTGCTGGCGGTTGACGTCGCGCTCCTGCTCCTCGAGGGGCCGGACGGCCGGCTCGACGTGCGCGCCGCCGCCGGTCGCCCGGGAGCGTTTCGGTCCCCGGCAGGACTTGTCAGGCTGGCCTCCGAGGTGCCGGTGCCCGGCCGCGCGGGCGCCGGCCCGGGCGCAATCGCAGCGAACCCCGCCGATGCGATCCTGCCCTTCGTCGATCCCTCACAGGCGGTCGTCCGGCTCTCGGCGCCCCTGCAGCGCAGGGACCAGACGATCGGGTTGCTCGCCGTCGGCGGGGCCCTGGCTCGCGGGTTCGATGCCGACCAGGTGGAGACGCTCGCGTCGCTGGCCAACCAGGCGACCATCGCTCTCGAGCACGCCCGCCTCGAGGACCGGCTCCGCGAGCTCGCGGTCGTCGAGGAGCGTGAGCGGATCGCCCGCGAGCTGCACGACGGGATCGCCCAGGTCCTCGGCTACGTCAACACGAAGTCACAGGCGATCGACGGGCACCTCGCGCGAGGCAACGTGGACGAGGCTCGGGTCCAGGTCGCGGAGCTGGGCGCGGCGGCGCGCGCCGTCTACGTGGACGTGCGCGAGGCGATCCTGGGGCTGCGGAGCCCGATCGAGCCCGGCCAGGGCCTGGGTGCCGCCGCCCAGGCGTACGCACAGAGGGTGGCCGCGGACGCCCCGTTTGCGCTGGACCTCGACATCACCGATCAGACCCGCGACCTCCGGCTCGATGCGGAGGCCGAGGCACAGGTCTACCGCATCGTGCAGGAGGCACTGACCAACGTGCGCAAGCACGCCTCGGCCCGGCGGGTGCGGATGTCGATGTCCGTGGCCGGGGACCAGCTGATCGTCCAGATCGACGACGACGGTCGTGGGTTCGGACCGCATGCGGTCACCGGCGATGTCGCCCGGTATGGCCTCCGATCGATGCGCGAGCGGGCGACCGCCATCGGCGCGACGCTCGACGTCCGGCCGGGCTGGCGCGGCGGTGTGCTCGTCGCCCTGCACCTGCCGTTGGCCGGGCACATTCGCCCTGCGGGCGCCACCGTCGGGGCTCATTAGCGATGCGGATCCTCCTCGCCGATGATCACGCCCTGTTCCGGGACGGTCTCGCGTCCCTGCTCGCCGCGTGGGGACACGACGTGGTCGGACAGGCGTCCGACGGCACGGCCGCGGTGGGGCTCGCGACGCGGCTCCGGCCGGACATCGTGCTGATGGACGTCGCCATGCCGGGCGGCGGAGGGCTTGGCGCGACCCGCGAGATCGCGGCGGCGATGCCGGACGTGGCCATCGTGATGCTCACGGCCAGCGAGGACATCGACGACCTGTTCGCCGCCATCAAGGCGGGCGCCCGCGGGTACCTCCTGAAGAACCTCGAGGCAGCGGAGCTGCGCGGCATGCTGGAGGCGGTCGCCCGGGGCGAGGCCGCGATCACGCCGGCGATCGCTGCCCGTATGCTGACCGAGCTCGCGCGCCCGGCGGTCCCCACGGCCCAGGCGGCATCGTCCGGGCCGAGGGACCCGGACCGGCTGACCGAGCGCGAGCTCGACGTGCTGCGCCTCGTGGTTGCCGGGCGCCGGAACAAGGAGATGGCCGCCGAGCTCGGGATCTCCGAGAACACCGTGAAGTTCCACCTCCGCAACATCCTGGACAAGCTCCACGCCCAGAGCCGCGCGGAGATGGTCGCCACTGCGGTCCGCGAGGGCCTCCTGCCGGACGCCTGATGACGAGGGGCTGAGCCAGTTTCGCGGGCCATCCGGCCCGGGCCCTTCGGCCCCGCACTCCCACCCGAACGGATGGGCACGCCGCCCACCCGATCGGGCGTGGCCCACCTCGCCCGGTGCCCCGATGCTCATCCATGCGTCAAGGAGGCGGCGAATGGGCTATCGAATCGACATCAACCAGCAGGGCTGCATCACGTGCGGCATCTGCATGGACGTCTGCCCGGTCGAGGCACTCGACATGACCCGGCCGCAGCGGCCGGGCATCGAGACGGGCCCCGGCCCGGGGCGACCGCTCGACTTCATGATGGAGCGTCCGCTCCAGGTCGGGGAGTGCATCGGGTGCGGCATCTGCATCCGGGAATGCCCCCCGGACGTGATGTCCCTCATCACGGTCGAAGGCGTTGTGCCCATCGCGGCGCGCCAGGGTCCGATCGAGCGGCCCGTGGCCGCGGAACCCAACACGTGGCTGCCGCTGTCCGAGGTGACCCGCGAGGCGCTGAAGCCGAAGCACGGCTCCCCGTGGGGCGACCTGTTCACGTGGAAGACCCGCTCGCGGCCGAAGCCGTGGCAGGTCTGGACCACGATGGTGGAGGACGCGCCGAAGAACCCGATCGCGCCCTGTCAGGAGGCCTGCCCCGCGGGCACGGACGCCGGTCGCTATGTCGGCCTGATCGGGGCCGGGAAGTTCGACGAGGCGTATGCCGTCGCCGCCGAGGTCAACCCCTTCCCGTCCGTGTGCGGCTGGATCTGCACGGCCCCCTGCGAGTCCTCCTGCCGTCGCGGCGTGCTGGACGAGCCAATTGCCATCAGGACGCTCAAGCGCTTCGCGGCCGAGCACGGCACGCTGCCGGCCGTCGCGCCTCCCACCGTCCGGCGCGCCGAGAAGGTCGCCATCGTGGGTGGCGGCCCGGCGGGCATGTCTGCGGCCTACTACCTCGCCCGCCTGGGCTACGGCGTCACCGTCCTCGAGGCGATGCCCGTCCCCGGCGGCATGATGGCGATCGGCATCCCCGAGTACCGGCTGCCGCGCGAGGTCCTCCAGCAGGAGATCGAGCGCATCCTCGGCCTCGGCGTGGAGCTGCGGCTGGATACGGCGATGGGGCGCGACTTCGGCCTGCCTGACCTCGAGCGGGAGGGCTTCAAGGCGATCTTCCTCGCGACCGGCGCGTCCAAGAGCCGTCGCCTGGGCGTTCCCGGCGACGACCTGCGGGGCGTCATCCCGGCGACCCGGTTCCTCAAGGAGGTCAACCTCGGCGAGCACCCGCACCTGTCGGGCGACGTGATCGTCGTGGGTGGGGGCAGCACCGCGATGGACGCGGCCCGCTCGGCCAAGCGCAGCGGCGCGGCGACGGTCACCATCGTCTACCGCCGAGGTCGCAAGGACATGCCGGCGCAGGAGGAGGAGATCGAGGCCGCCGTCCGCGAGGGCGTCGTCATCGCGGACGGCATGGCACCCACCGAGGTCGTCGGCCGCGACGGCATGGTGGTCGCGATCCGCGTCGACGAGATGCGGCCAACCGGCGAGACCGGCTCCGGCGGACGGTCGTCCTGGGCGCCCACGGGCGCCAAGGGAGAGCTGCCCGCAGCGGCCATCCTCGTCGCCATCGGCGAGGAACCCGACCCGTCGATCCTTCCCGAGGGCGCCGGGATCGAGGTCAGCGGCTGGGCCGGCATCGTCGCCGACCCGCGCACCCTCGCCACTGGCCGCGCGGGGATCTTCGCCGGCGGCGACGTCGTCTCCGGTCCCAAGACCATCATCGAGGCCGTGGCCGCGGGCCGGCGCGCCGCCGCGTCCATCCACGAGTACCTCGCGGGGGCGAGGGACGGCGAGGCCGAGATCTTTGCCTCCGTCCGGTACGTCACCCCCGCGGAGCCGAAGCTCAGCCTCGATATCTCGGTCCGGCCCCGCGTCCACGCAGCGCTCCCCGTCGTCGACACGACCTCGTTCTCGGCGACGGCACCCGGCTTCACGGAGGCGGCAGCCCACGCCGAGGCGTCCCGCTGCTTCCGATGCGACGCCGTCTACGGGTGCCCGTCGGTCAGCGTCCAGGCCGGTCGCGGACCGGCGGACAGCCGAACGCGTCCCATCCCCATCCCGGCGGTCACCACCGCCGACCAGCCCTCGCAGGGAGGTGTTCAGTGACCGCCGACCAGGTCTCCGGCTTCTTTGACGCCGGGGAGGGATTTATCGAAGGGACGATCGCCGCGGCGCTCGTCATCCTGTGGATCCTCTCCGTCGCGCTCCACCTGGCACGGCCGTACATGGTCCGGGCCACCGGCAAGTTCACGCTGCGGCTCGGTGCCGACCTGTGGTGGATCATCTATGTCGCGCTGCGCGACCTGATCCTGCTCCAGGTGTTCCTGGGCAGCTTCATCTTCTTCTACCCGGACGTCGTCACCGGCCAGGCGCTGCCGATCACCGGCAGCCTCGCGGCGGTCTGCGCGTTCGCCGCCCTGCTGATCAAGCTGATGAGCAAGGGCGATGCCGACCTGAACGGCATGCGGGCCCAGGTCCTGCTGATCGGGCTCGGGGCGGCGCTCTACATCACCCCGTACTTCTTCGGCTCCCAGATGACCCTGCTGACGGGGCACCTCACTGACCAGTTCTCCCGGCTCCTCGTCACATCGACGAACCCCGACATCGCCCTTCCGATCAGCTACATCTCTGCGGTCGCGATCGGGATCATGGGCCTGGTGGCCGTGGGCTACAACCTCCGGCAGACGACCAGCCGGCCGACGGCCGCGTAGGAGGACTCGATGAACGCCGACGATCTCGCAACCGCGCTCACGACCGGCGCCTCGGGCTGGCTGGTCCTGTCCGTTGCCGCAGTCCTGCCCATTCTCTGGGCGTTCACGCTCTCGCTGCACTTCGCACGGCCGTACGTCCTGCGGTTCCTGCAGGGCCTGACGCTCCGCTTCGGCGGCGACGTGTGGTGGCTGAGCTACGTCCTGTTCCGGGACGCGCTTCTCGTCATCACGCTGGGCCTGTCCACCATCTTCTTCATGCCCAACCTGTATCTCAGCACGGGGCTGCCGATCACGGCGCCGATTGCAGCGCTCGTCCTGTTCTGGGCGACCGTCGTCAAGCTGATCCGGGACGTGGATGACGACCCGGCGGCCTTCCGGCTGTTCAGCGTCCTCCTCGTCATCGCGTCGGCGCTGTACATCGTCCCGCAGGTCTACGGCATGGAGGCCGCCGACCAGAAGTACCTCGGCGACCTGCCGAACGCCATGATCAGCATCGGGAACCTGGCGGTGGCACGGTTCATCCTGTGGGCGAGCCTCGGGCTGTTCGCCCTCACGGGCGTCGCGGTCTTCGTGCGGTTCATGATGCGGCTGGGCAAGCCCGCCGATGGCGAGGCCTCGATGGCCGAGGCGTAAGCCCCAGGGGTCGGTGCCGTCACCGGCCCCACCCTCTGGCGTCTCAACACGGACGGTGCCGATCCCCGGGCACCGTCCGTTGATTATTCGTGGCATGGTCGGGACATGCATGCGAACCCCGGAGACGTGGTCGACGTCCGCTGCGAGCCTGCCCCCGGCGGCTGGACCTGCAACGTGACCGTGGACGGGCCCGGGGCGGCGACGGCCCACGTCGTGAGGGTCTCGGCTGCGGACCTCGCCCGCCTCTCGCCCGGCGCCCCGGATCCCGGGGACCTCGTCCGCCGTTCCTTCGCCTTCCTCCTCGCCCGTGAGCCGAAGGAGTCCATCCTGGGCCGCTTCGACCTGCCGCTGATCGGCCGCTACTTCCCGGAGTACGAGCGCGAGATCACGGGCCAGGGGTAAGCGACGGGGTAGCGGCAGAGCACCCGTCCGCAGCGCGCTCGCCCCTGGCTCCGTCGGCTCAGCCGGAAGCTTCGGTGCGGGTGGCACCTTCCAGGCCGAGGAACTCGCGACCCCACACCCTGAGGCGACCCCGGGTCCGCGTCGTCGTGCCGCGAGGGTCCGCCCGCAACGCCGCCAGGAACTCGCCGGGTCCCGCCCCGCCAGAGCGCCGCGTTGTCCCGCCACCAGGTTGGCCGGAGGAACGCGAACGGGTCGGTGAGCCGCCACCACCACGGCACCGCGGACCAGATGAAGACGAGGTAGTCGGCCCGCAGCGGGCGGTCGCCGAACCCGAAGAGGACCTGGAGCTGGATGATCGTCAGCGGGAGCATCACCAGGGACAGCAGCATCGAGAGCGCGAGGAACACCAGGCCCCAGCCGCGCGCGCGTGGCGGCAGCACGAGCCACAGCACGGCTGGGACCCACTTCATCCACGTCGCGAGGCCCCAGATCAGGCCGCCGACGCGCCCGCTCGTGAACTGCGCTCCGAACAGCGCGAGCGCCAGGAGCAGGTTGATGTTCCCAGTGTCAAGGTTCGCCCCGATCGAGAACCACAGGATCAAGAGGAGGACCGCCGTCGGAAGCGGGCGCCGGGTGTACGCCCAGCGGATCGACCAGAGGAGCAGGAGGATCGTCCCGCCGCGCCAGGCGAACCAGGCAACGTCCCACGGCAGGAGCGCCCACGGGACGAACAGCGGCAGCATCCACGGGGAGTAGACGTAGGGCAGGAACGGCCCGAGCGGGTGGTACGGGTCGCCGCCCTCGAGCCAGATCCGCACGGCGGCCCAGTAGGCCTGCGCATCCGCCCCGGCCGTGTCTCCCCGGGCCGCCATCCCGGCCAGCGCGATCGCGAACAGGACGGCCACGATCAGCATCGCGGCGAGCCGGCGCGGCTCCCTGATCCGAGTGGCCTCGCGACGCAGCGCGCGGCGGACGACCCCGGCGCGCCTCGCCGGGCGGCGCAGGATCGCGGGCGCGGTGCTCATCGGGACCGGCGCGGCGCTGGCATGTCGCGTCCATTCTCGCGCGGCCGCGCGCCGGACGCGCCGGGCACGCCCGGCCGCCGTGCGGCGGGGGCGTTGAGCACGGCCGATATACTCCCCGCACCATGCCGCAGGGAACCGCGATCGTGATCGGCGGTGCCGAGGACAAGGTCCGCGACCGGGTCATCCTCGGCCGCTTCGTGGCGCTCGCCGGTGGGCCTCAGGCGAGGATCGCCGTCATCTCGACCGCCTCCTCTTTCGGCACGGAGGCCGGGGAGCGCTACCGTGAGGTGTTCACGGAGCTCGGCGCCCCGGACGTCAGTCCACTCCACGCGGTGACGCGGATGCAGGCGAACGACGAATCCGTCGCCGCCGCCG